>CAZRTB010000003.1:0-213202 GCA_964602915.1 uncultured Gammaproteobacteria bacterium
GCATCCTACGTCTTACCGCGGCTGCTGGCACGTAGTTAGCCGATGCTTCCTTTGCGGGTACAATCATTTTGTTTTTCCCCGCCGACAGTAGTTTACACACCAAGATGCTTCTTCCTACACGCGGCATTGCTGCGTCAGACTTTCGTCCATTGCGCAAAATTCCCTACTGCTGCCTTCCGTAGAAGTATGGACCGTGTCTCAGTTCCATTGTGGCTGATCATCCTCTCAGACCAGCTAATGATCATCGCCTTGGTAGGCCATTACCCATACCAACTAGCTAATCATACGCAGGCTCCTCTTGAACCGATAAATCTTTCACCTTTCGGCAATATGCGGTATTAGCCCGAGTTTCCCCAGGTTATCCCACAGTTCAAGGCAGATCCCCACGCGTTACGCACCCTTCCGCCACTCCCCTTGCGGGGCGTTCGACTTGCATGTATGAAGCATGCCGCCAGCGTTCGTCCTGAGCCAGGATCAAACTCTCCATGGCTTTTAAAACAAACTCTCAATTTATTGACAGGCTTACATTTCGGTAAAGAAAAGTTCTTTACGTTTTGTTACCTTTATATAACTGTTCTGGCTATATTTTCAGGATTCAATTGCCTTTAAATTTCAGGCGGACAAATATAATAACAGGGCACCTAAATAATATCAAGGACATACATAACAAAAGAATTTAAAACAAAACACCATCAAATAATACCTCCATGAGTCTGCAATTTTAGATTACGCAAAATAATAAACTAGTCACTCGTCATAACAAAGCAATGAATTTATAGATAATATTAATTTTTATTTTATTAATCTCTATAATTGCTTGTAAAACGTTGAAAGAATACCTCAGGTGTACAACATAAAATTGTAAATCGATGTTAATTTCTATTTAAAACATGTTAAATTAATTAACTGAAAAAAGGGTAAATAATATTATGGCAATAACAACAGAAAAGAAAAAGGAGTTAGTTTCTCAATTTCAAGTTCATAAAAAAGATACAGGCTCACCAGAAGTACAAGTATCTATTCTTACTGAAAAAATTAACCAACTTACTGATCATTTAGGTACAAATCCAAAAGACTATCAAAGTCAAAGAGGTTTATTAACAATGGTTAGTAAAAGAAGAAGCACATTAAAATATTTGCAAAGGGAAAACCCAGGATCATATAAAAGGGTTATAGAACAATTAGGTATTAGAGGCTAAACAAAGCAGATAGTTTATAAGTTTTTGTAGCTTTAAATATCTTTTAGTAAGAAGTTGTAGATTGAAATTTGAGAATTATTGCCTCTGTTAAATACAAGAAGTGAGGTAAAAAATGTCTAGTTCAAAAAATATAGAAGCTCCAGTAAATCCAGCAAACATAGAGAAATCAAAAGCAAATAAATTAGAAGAAAAAGAAATTATTATTAATTCTTCTGGTAAAGAAATAATTATAAAAACCGGCAAATTAGCCCGAAGTGCAAGCGGTTCAGTTACCATCCAGTGTGGTGATACTGTACTTTTAGTTACTGCTGTAGCAAGCGATGAACCAAAAGAAAATGTTGATTTTTTTCCATTGCTCTGTGACTTTGAAGAAAGAATTGGCTCAATGGGAAAAATCCCTGGAAGCTATAACAGAAGAGAAGGAAAAGCCGCAGATAAATCAACACTAACAGCCAGGTTAATGGACAGGCCATTAAGACCTCTTTTCCCAGAGAACTACTATCATGATGTTCAAGTAGTAGCAACAACCCTTAGCATTGATCAAGTTAATCCACCTGATGTACTTGCAATGCTTGGAGCATCTTTTGCTTTAACTATTTCCAATATTCCTTTCTGTGGTCCAATAGGTGCAGTAAGAGTAGGATACATTCACAATAAATTTGTAGCAAACCCAACATTTGAAGAGCAAGAAAAAAGTGAGCTTGACCTAGTTGTAGCAGGTACTGCAGAATCAATAATGATGGTAGAAGCAGGTGCAGACTTAGTTACAGAAGAAGTAATGCTTAATGCACTAGCATTTGCACAAACCATAATAAAAGAACAAGTCGATTCACAAATCCAATTCGCAAAAGAAGTAGGAAAGAAAAAGAAAGACTTTACTCCACCTGCTCCAAACAAAGACTTAATAGATCTGGTTGAGAAGCATGCAAAAGATTCTCTACTTAAATCTATGGACAATGTAAAAGACAAAGATACTCACAAAAAGTATGTAAAAGAAGCTAATGAAAAAGTAATCAAAGCAATCGAAGGATTGAAAGATGGAAATGCTTTAAAAGAGCTTCTTGAAACACCACAAAAAATTAAAGGGCAAGTAAATCTTCTTGAAGAAAAACTTATGAGAAAGAAGATTCTTGAAGAAGGAGTTAGAGCTGACGGCAGAAAATGTAACGAAGTCAGACCTATCTCATGCGAAGTAGGAATACTTCCAAGAACGCACGGCACAGGGCTTTTCACAAGAGGAACGACTCAAGCTCTTTCTACGTGCACTCTAGGAACAAGCGGTGATGCTCAAAAGTTAGATACTATTGATCCTGCTACTGAGAAAAGATATCTTCATCACTACAATTTTCCCGGATACTCTGTAGGTGAAGTAAAGCCTAGCAGAACACCTGGCAGAAGAGAAATCGGACATGGTGCACTTGCAGAGCGTGCTCTGATTCCAGTATTACCAGAGCAAGCACAATTCCCTTACACAATAAGAGTTGTATCAGAAGTGCTTGAATCAAACGGTTCAACCAGCATGGCAAGTACTTGTGGAAGTACTCTTTCCTTAATGGATGCAGGAGTCCCAATTAAAGCACCAATAGCAGGTGTTGCAATGGGACTTATAAAAGAAGGTGACAAGTTTGCTGTTCTCACTGACATTCAAGGATTAGAAGATTTTCTTGGAGATATGGATTTTAAAGTAACTGGTTCTAAAAAAGGAATTTCAGCACTTCAAATGGATATCAAAATTCAAGGAATTACTCTTGAAATAATGAAAATTGCTCTTGAACAAGCTAGAGTTGGAAGATTGTTTATTCTAGAAAAAATGCTTGAAGCAATTCCAAAACCAAGAACAGAAATGTCAAAATGGGCACCTAGAATCCTAACAATGAAAGTTGACATGGGAGATATTGGTACCATTATTGGTCCTGGTGGAAAAATGATCAGAAGGATTACTGAAGAAACAGGTGCCAAAATTGACATAGAAGAAGATGGTACTGTTTTAATAGCTTCACCTGACAACGATAAAGCTTTCAAGGCAAAAAAATGGGTGCAAGGACTTGTAGAAAAAGTTCAACCGGGTGCTGTTTATTCTGGACGTGTAGTAAGAGTTGCTCAAATAGGAGCATTCGTAGAAATACTTCCAAATAAAGAGGGTATGGTGCACATTTCACAACTTCAAGATAAAAGAACTGAAAAAGTTGAAGATGTTGTTAAAGTGGGAGATATTATAGCTGTTCGTGTTAGAGAAATCGATGAGAAAAACAGAATCAGCCTCACTATGCGTGGTTTAACAGAAGATGAGAAAGCTAAAGCACTTGGTGTTTAAATCTAAGTGCTATCACTCAGATTTCTAAATCATTAGATTTAAATGGATAAAGCAGGAAAATGAATATTTTTTATTTTTCGTTAAAGATTTAACTTAATAATTTTTATAAAAGATATGGGTTAGTTTTTAATTTAAAAGGGTAAATATTTCCTTAAGGAGAATTTATTCATGGATGGTAAAAAATTAAAAATTATTATTGGGGTAGGTGGAGCCGTATTTTCTATAGCAATAGCTTTAGTAGCATGTGTAATATTTAAACCTAATATGGATCCAAGAGTTTATAAAATGGAAGCAGAAAGAATTATTGATGAAAGTCAAAGATCTTTTCAAAAAACAACAAATGCACTTAAATAGATCTCTTATTAAGTACTGTTTTTAAGTTCCAATCTTTAGATAATACCTGAGGAAGTACTGATATGAATCAAAATCCAGAAAACCAGTTTCAGCCTCCAATTGAAAAAGAAAGAACTATTCAAGATGTCGTAAAAGATTTAGAATCTTATATTAGACTAGCTGGATTAATAATGGCTATTATCTTTTTTCTTTATGGTGCCTTTCAAATGGTTAGAGTAAGCACCGTTATATCTAAAAACGAAAGGCTTGGTCTAGTTAATCCAAATACTACAGATCCTTCAAGCGGAACGCTATATGGAGCGATGATTACAAATGGAGCAGGTCCATTTAGCTATATAAAAAACTTTTTTGAAATGAGAAAAATCCAAAATGGGGTTCAAAATGACTTCAATGAAGTTTCAAATCAATTAAATAATAATTATAAGAAATAAGAGTTAACTCCTATTTTTTAAATATGCCTCTAAAGAACTTCTTCACAGGATCATAATACTCATCCACTACACGTTCTTTAAGAGGAATAATAGCATTATCAGTTATATGAATATCTTCAGGACAAACTTCTGTACAGCATTTAGTTATATTACAATAACCAATTCCCATTTCATCTTTAATTTTTTCAAGTCTATTTGCTGTATCTAAAGGATGCATTTCAAGACCTGCTACACGTACAAAAAATCTTGGTCCTGCAAATTTAGGTTTCAAGTCATGATCACGAAGTACATGGCAAACATTCTGACAAGCAAAGCACTCTATACATTTTCTAAATTCTTGAGATCTTTCAACATCTTTTTGAGACATTGTCCAATCAGTATCTTCTTTAGGGGTAAATGGAGTAATCTTTTTATTTACTTCATAATTCCAAGAAACATCACAAGCTAAATCTTTAATAACAGGGAAAGACTTCATAGGTCTAACTATAATTTCCTGACTTAAATCATAATCATCCAACCTGGATTTACACATAAGCTTAGGTTTGCCATTAACTTCTGCACTACAAGAACCACATTTAGCCGCCTTGCAATTCCAACGAACAGCTAAATCAGGAGAAGAGTTTTTTTGAATATAATGCATTGCATCAAGAACAACCATACCTTCTTCTACAGGCACAGTATAGGCTACTTCTTCACCAGAGTTATTATCACCTCTATAAACTTTAAATTTAGCTTCTTTCATATGTTTCCTCTTCTTGAAGGAGACGTTGCATACAACGTCTTTACTTTAACAAATTACTATACTTTGAAACCCTTGACTCATCAGGCTTTAAAACATTCTTTAAATCAGATGGCATTTGAACTGTAGGCACTTTTTCTACGACCATCTCACCATTAGGTCCTTTTTTAACCAAACTGTTCCACACTGAATCTTCTGGATTTGGACTTGGGTAATCTAATCTGGAATGTGCCCCCCTACTTTCTTTTCTCATACTGGCACACTTAGCAATGGCTTCTGCATACATAATCATGTTTTGTAAATCATTTGCCATATGCCATCCAGGGTTATACATTCTAGAACCTTCTATACGAAGATTTTTTGCTTTTTCTTTTATTTTTCCAAGACCAGAAATTGCTTTTTGGATATCTTCTTCAACTCTAAATATTCCTACATTTGCCTGCATAAGTTCTTGAAGTTCTATATGAACTGAATATGGATTATCACCTGTATTTTCAAAATAAGCAGTCATCTCCTTTTCAGCATCTTTAATTTCTTTCTCATCAATTTTTCCAGAAGGATTTTTTTTAGCATATTCAGCCGCATACAAACCAGCTCTTCTTCCAAAAACCACTAAATCAGAAAGAGAATTCCCACCAAGCCTATTTGCTCCATGCATTCCACCTGCTACTTCACCACATGCAAAAAGACCAGGGACACAGGACATAGCTGTTTCAGCTTCTACTCTTACACCACCCATAGAATAATGCCCTGTAGGACCAACTTCCATAGGACCAGCCGTAATATCAACATCTGCTAAGTCCTTAAACTGATGATACATACTAGGAAGTTTTTTCTTCACATACTCAGCGCCTTTATGACTAATATCTAAATAAGCACCACCATGTTTAGATCCACGACCTTCTTTATTTTCTGTATAAATAGCTCTAGCCACAACGTCTCTTGTAGACAGTTCCATTAGTTTTGGGTCATATTTTTCCATGAAGCGCTCACCCTTACTGTTTGTAAGGATTCCACCTTCACCTCGCACAGCTTCAGTAACAAGAATCCCAATAACACCAGGTGGCCATATCATACCAGTAGGATGAAACTGAATAAATTCACTATCAATAATTTCAGCACCAGCATTGTAAGCCAAAGCCTGACCATCAGCTGTATACTCCCAGGAATTAGAATTAATTTTAAAGATTTTACAAACTCCACCTGTAGCTAAAACTACTGACTTAGCTTTAAATATAACGAACTTCCCTGTTTCTCTCCAATAACCAAATGCACCAGATATCTTACCTTCATCTTTTAAAAGCTTTGTAATAGTACATTCCATGTAGACATCGATTCCCATATGAACACCTTTATCCTGAAGTGTTCTAATCATTTCAAGTCCAGTTCTATCTCCAACATGTGAAAGTCTTTTATATTTATGTCCACCAAATGCTCTTTGTATAATTTTTCCTTCTTGAGTTCTGTCAAAAACAGCTCCCCAATGCTCAAGCTCATGGACTCTCTCCGGAGCTTCTTTTGCATGAAGTTCAGCCATTTTGTAATTATTTACATACTTTCCACCAAACATAGTATCTGTAAAATGAGTCTGCCAATTATCATCTTTATCAACATTTGCCAAAGCAGCGGCAATTCCACCTTCAGCCATAACAGTATGTGCTTTTCCTAAAAGTGATTTACAAACAAGAGCAACTTTAGCTCCTTGTGCCGATGCTTCAATAGCCGCTCTCAATCCGGCACCACCAGCACCAATAACAATTACATCATGTTCATGTATCTCAAATCTATCAAATATACTCACTTTTTCTCCTTAAAAAAATCTAAAGTCTGTCCAAATTCCCATGGAGCAAAGTCTTACGTAGACATCAGCAAAGCCTACTGAAAACAAACTAAGCCATGCCCAAAGCATATGATGCTCATTTGCACAACTAACTCTTTCATAGATAGCATGCTGATACCCACATGTAAAACTATCTTTATAACCACCGATTAAATGTCTAAAAGAATGACATGAAAATGTATAACACGAAAGTAGAATAACATTAGCAGTTAGTACTATAGAGCCTACTCCAATCCCAAAATGTCCATCAAAAAAGAATGATTTAAAAGCATCAATCCAAAGAAAAATAATAAATACTGCCGCTAAATAAAAAAAGTATCTATGGATGTTTTGGAAAATTAGTGGGAACGATGTCTCACCAGTATATTTTTTACAACCTTCACTAACAGCACAAGCAGGAGGATCCATGAAAAACGAACGGTAATATGCTTTTCTATAGTAATAGCATGTGGTTCTAAACCCTGCAGGAATCCAAAGAATTAAAAAAGCAGGGGAAAATTTCCACCAGTCAAAAGCTAATTCTGGTGAGTAGAACGGTGAGAGATATGGACCATATTCATAGTGACTACCTTGAAATGCCGCCCAAGTAGCATATATAACAAATCCACCAAGACCAATAACATATAAAAGTGGCTCTAGCCACCACAAATCTTTTCTTTTTGTTTCACCAAATTTTGCTGGTATCTTTTCAATAGTTGTTGACATATAAATCCTTTAAATCCCAAAGAAACGAAATAATTTTACTTTATTTATAAGAATTCAAGACAATATAGAACTTCAATCTTTATTTTACTCTCTAAAGCATCTTTGCATTCACGAATTAATGGCTTTGTCCAATTTATTTAGCAAAGCCCTCTTAGATATTGACATAAGAAGTGCAAACTTATTTTGCACTATATAAATTAATAAATACCTTTTGCAATTCTAATTCTCATAAATACATAGTTTATTAGATTTAAAACTCCACCCAATAAAGCACTATTACCAAGGAAAGCATATCCAAAAGCTTTAGGAGCTTTTTCTAATGCTGTTAACGATTTTTGAGCTAATTCAAGATTATTTGATTTTATTGCAGTGTCAAATTCACTCTCTAGTTTATCAATAGATTTTACTTTTTTTATCCCTAATTCTGTTGGCTCATTATTATCAACTAAATTTATATCATTCTTTTTATCTATAGAACTTGCTATTTTTGAATGTATCCATTCAATACCATACACAAATGATGGCCAAAATGCAGACAGCCTAAAGCATCTCTCAATAAATTCTCCTATACTTCTTGTGGATAAAAGCATACCAGCATCACCACTAAAAACTAACAATCCTGCCAGGTTTAATTTGTTTGCAAATATTCCCTTATGATAATCAAATTGTTTTATATGTTTTTTTATAAACGTCTTAAATTTACTATTTGCAACTTCTGAATCTTTACTTCTAACAGAAGACTCAATACTATTAGAAATCCACTCACCTCCACATATCGTAGGCACAAAACCAACAGCAAATTTTAACCATTTAAATCTGTTATGAAAGCTGACGCTCTCTTCTTTTTGAGACTCATCCAAAAATCTATTTTCACCTGAAAATCCTATCAAGCCAAGCATTCCCTGTTCAAACCAATTTTGACACCAAGGAACGAGATAAGAAAGAACACCAGAAACTCTATAGTCCCATTTAATAACAAATGATTTTGCTTTTATCAGCTTATCTTTCAAATCAAGAACCTGATCATTTTTTATATTGCCATCAGAATCATAAAAATGTTTTTTAACAAGATCAGTGCCTTCATGAGCTTCTACTTTTTTTATAAACTCTACATTTGAAATCTCATTATTCTTTTCAGGCAGTAAATCTTGGAATTGACTTAAAAACAGCTTTTTAAATTCCACAGGTAAGTTAAACTTGTTTTTTGCAAAGGTACTAAGAATAGGTACAATTGCAGTAGGAATAATTAACGAATTTAAAATAAAAAGACTTATACGAAGTCCTGCACCAGCGGCAGACTCCCATCCTCTAAGAGCCAGCTCACATACAATGGTAGGTAAATCAACACCGATAGCTTCCATCCCAACTCTTTGTACTAAATGGTTTTTCTCACCAGATTTTACAATCTTGTATAAGAAGTTAGATTTTAAATCCTTTGACCTGTTGACTAAATCAGCAGTCGAAAGATTTAAAGGCTCTGTCTTTTGAACAGCCATATTCATAGTAAATATTTTTCTAAAATTTCCTTATATAATAATTAGCTAAATAATAACAAACATGTAAATTCTATCAAGACAGATATATGTATTTACCGTGAAATTACTTAAAGAATTTATTAAGTTACTAAGGATAAACTTAATTAAGTCAGATCTTTGTACTAAAAGACTCAAAGAAATAAAGAGAATATTAAATTTCTATAGTCATTTTCAATATCAAAGAATGAATGATCAACATCCCATTTAATTAAAGCAGTTTTATTATTAACTATTTTTGCTTCTGAATAATATTTTTCTATCTGAGAGGAACAAACATGGGTATCTTTAACACCTTCAACAATAAGCAATTTCACATTAGGTGAAATATTTTTTATATGTGTAATAGGAGAAGATAGTTGCATTTGTTCATAAGGATTTCTACACTTAAAAAACTCTTTTTTTATATCCTCTAGAATGTTTTCTCTTTTTGTATTTTGAAAAGTATACTTATAATCAATTATAGGCATAATCGCTACAGCAGTATCAATCTTACTCTGCAATTCAGAATCAAGATGGCTTATTAAATTTAGAACTAAAGATCCACCCATTGAAATACCAACAAAATATATTTTTTTTGTTTTATAGAAATGTGATATCTTTTTTATTGCTTGAATTGTAGATTTGACAGTACTTAGATTAGACCAGTGGAATTTTGTGTTATAACCTAAACTTACAATCACAAGATCTTTTGGATAGATTATTTTAGAATTTGCTAAATCAAGCCCACCATAGGAATAAGGCTTTAAAACAAGAGTTTGATCACATCCGGCTCCATGAAAAAAAAAGAGTAAATTAACTTCTTTATCTTTCGGTTCTTTGTCTGGATAAAAAAATGCATTTTTTACATAACATTCATTTTGAATAGGTTTATTAAAATATGAGATTAAATATACTGTTAAAGAAGTAAATAACAATAAAAACAATATTAAGTTTTTTTTGTATTTAGCTTTCATAAGCAAATTTATTTAGTTTATAGGCTAACTTACTTGCACTTATAAGGATCCATTCGATTTATTCGATGGATCCGATCAATCGCTACTTCCTAAAGTAAGAGGTTTCAACTTGTTTGAAACCCTAGAAATGAAACCGGACAGGGAGGGATTCGAACCCCCGGATACCGTAAGGCATCAACAGTTTTCAAGACTGCCTCCTTAAACCACTCGGACACCTGTCCACATTGCAAACTAACCTTTAAACCTCCTTATATTCAAAATTAAGAATCAAGACTGCCTCCGTTTTTTATACAAATCTGCTTTCGCAGATTAAGCACTCGGACACCTGTCCACATTGCAAACTAACCTTTAAACCTCCTTATATTCAAAATTAAGAATCAAGACTGCCTCCGTTTTTTATACAAATCTGCTTTCGCAGATTAAGCACTCGGACACCTGTCCACATTATTTATGGAGTTTCAGACAAGCTGAAACTTCCTTCAACCAATTCTTTGCTTAACCGCATTTGCCGAATAAATCGGACAAATGCTCTTATAAACAGTTAGCCTATTAAAAAGTCAGAATTCAGAACAATTATCAATTGCTTATATTATCACTTTTAACTTCTACTTTTTCGTAAGTTCTATCATTCTTTTTCTTTTTATCAATTTTATTATTTGGTAATACTTTTCCAAATAATAATTTTGGAAGTAAAAATCTTTGATTTAAAACTGATGAAAACTCTTCACTTGCTACAGAGACCCCCTTAGCCGCATTATTAGTATTATTTAAAGTGTTACGTAATTCATTTTGTACTAATGGGTCAGATCTTACTCCATCTAATTGTTCTATAACTTTTGATGCTCTAATAAGTAAAGCATTGGCATTATCAAAAGCAGTTTTATTATTTGCTAAATCATTTGCATTTTTTAAAGTTTGATTTAGATCTTTTGAAACCTGATTCGCCTGAGTTAAGACCATAGAAACATTGTTTTGAATATTAGGATTATTTACTAAAGTTTCTACTTTATCAATAGAAGATTCCAGTTTAGTTACTGTAGCCTGAGCGTTATCTAATAAATTTGATAATTGTTTAGCATCTGGGAGTCCATCTACAGCGCTATCTGCTTTTTTAGTCAAACTAGCAGTATTCATTACCGTGTCTTGAATATCCATAGCCAAAAGCTCTGGATTTATTTGATCTAAGACTTTGCTTACTTTTTCAAGAGACTTAAATGCATCAACTGTTTCCTCTCCAACAACTTCTTGTCCATCCATAATGTATACATTAGACATACCAAGAGCAATGTCTAAGAATTTATCTCCTACATATCCACTAGTTCTAATTAAAAACTTAGAGTCATCAGGAATCTTTATATCAGGAATCTGAATTCTTACAGATGCAATAACTTTATTTTTTTTAATATCTAAGGTCAAACTATCAACTCTTCCAACCCTTAATCCATTTATACGAGTAAAAGAACCTTTGGTTAAACCAGCGACATCACTAAAAGAAATATTAAACTGGGTTTGGTTTTCAATAGCAAATTCACGTAAGAAGGCCCATCCAAGAACTAATAGGAAAAATCCACTTATTACAAAAATACCAATTTTAATTTCATTTGAATTCTTCATTTTTTTATTATAGTTTGTACTCCTACATTTTACTTCTTTTAATAGTATCAAACACTATAAATAATCAAGAGGATCTACACTCGTCATAGCTAACTTGCAGTAGTAGCAACCTGTATAGGACCTTCGACTTTTGAATTTACGAATTGATAAACATATGGATTATCAGAAGCTATAAATTCTTTAGGATTTCCAGACCAAACGATTTTACCTTCATACAACAATATGACTTTGTCTGAAGTTCTAGTGACCGTAGACAACTGATGAGTAACAATAATACTGGTAGCTTTAGTTTCTTTCCCTAATTGATTAATATAATCTTCAATCAATGTACAGAGGATAGGATCAAGTCCAGCAGTAGGCTCATCATATAAAATAATTTCAGGATTATTAGCAACAGCTCTTGCAAATGCAACTCTTTTTCTTTGCCCACCAGAAAGCTGATCAGGATATTGATCCATATAAGTCTCAAGACCTACCAACTTCAATTTCTCTTTAACCAAACTCCTTAACTCTCCATGTGGAATTTTTTTATCCTGCAAAGCAAGTATAATATTTTCATAAACTGTATATGAATTTAAAAGTGCACCACCCTGGAAAACCATACTTATTTTATCTGTATGAACTTTAACTTCACCACTGTCTACAGTATCCAATCCAGAGATTAACTTTAACAACGTAGACTTACCTACTCCAGACGGTCCAACAATAGCTAAGCTGTCTCCAGCATTTACAAAAAAAGAAATTCCATTTAGAACTTTTAATTCATCAAAAGACTTATATACATTATTTACTTCTATTAATTTTTGAGTCATTTTATTTTACAAAAGCTGGATCCAAAACTTTTCCTACTGAATAAACACTATTAGTTATTAAAAAATTAAATAAGAAAATACTTAACATTGCCCAAACAACTGCTTTTGTAGTGGTTTGACCTACACCAGCAGCGCCTCCAGAAGTATGCATCCCAAATACGCAACTAAAAGTAGCTACTAATGAACCATTTACAATTGCTTTAACTAAAGCAATTATTATATCTCTATTTCCTACGACAGATCTAAATGAGTCAAAAAACATATAGGGATCTAACTGAACATAAATAATAGCAATTAACATCCCACCAAAACTACCTATATAAATAGCAAAAACTGTAAGCAACGGAGCCATTATCATTGAAGCTAAAATTCTTGGAGCTACTAAAAATTCAATTGGATTAAGTTTCATAATTTTCAATGCATCAATTTGCTCAGTAACACTCATAGTTGCAATTTCTGCTGCCATAGCACCACCTACACGTGCGGCAATCATGACTCCAGCTATAACTGGACCAATTTCACGAACGATAGAAACAGCTACTGAAGTCCCAAGTGAACTGGTATTTCCAATTCCCATTAATTGTTTTGAAATCTGCAAAGTCAATGCTAATCCAATAAAAAAAGTAACTACGGCTACAACAGGGAGTGTATCAAAACCAAGTCTGCTTGCTTGTTCTATAAATTCTTTCCTTGAAAATTTACCTCTTAATATAAAATAAAGTGATAAGAAAAAAATCTTAAAAGATTCACCAACTTCAACAAGCCATAAGAATGGGTTTTTCCCAAATTTTGAAAGAACTTCCATACAGAACAGTATACCGTGGATAGGATACGATAGATAGTAAGTTATTTATTGTACATAGGAATCCATAAAGAAGTCTAAACCTAGATTTCAAACTATAAATACAAACTGTAATTTGAATTTTAAGATTTAAAGTCTATGCAGATTTAGCTAAGTCATGGGTTTGTTTTCCAGCTTGCTTATTGTCTTCAAGAACTTGTTTCCAGAAATTAACATTGGTTTGAGATTCGCCTCTAACACTTGTTGCTTGTGCTTTAGTTAAAATTATTGCTTGATTAACTGGTGTACCTTGAAGAGCAGTGTCAACCATTCCTGCTTCTAAGTAAGCAACAGCTTGATCAGCTAAACTAACATTCGTAAGATTTTTTGAGATTTGAGTTATTGGATTATTGCCTCTAGCATTTGCTGTAACTTGACCAATTGCCATTAGTAAAGATCTAGCCGCATCTAAGTATGGGCTCCCTGATGAACCTGGATCACCAGCCCCACCTCCTGAAAAATCACTACCAGAAGAACCACCACCGCCTGCACTAAATGTACCTGCTGAAGAACTACCACCGCCTGCACTAAATGTACCTGCTGAAGAACCGCCACCACCTGCACTAAATGTACCTGCTGAAGAAGTTGAAGCACCACCACCTGCACTAAATGTTTCTGCTGAAGAAGTTGAAGCACCACTGCCACCTGCACTAAATGTCTCTGCTGAAGAAGTGGAAGCACCACCACCTGCACTAAATGTTTCTGCTGAAGATGCTAATGTGCTACTTCCTGATTTGGATTTTTTATTAAAGTCATTTGATTGATTTAAACTATCTGAAGAGTCAGACTCACTTGAAACAGCTTCATACTCTGCATTTTGAGCTTTAATAGAAAAATCTTGAGATTCTGCTCCTTTTTCTACAGATCTATTATCAGCAGTCATTGATTTATACTTTTCTAACATTGATTCATCAGCTTTATCTTTTGCACGAATTTTTAAACTCTCTGCAATTGCTGGTGGACTGTATTTTGCTCTTTCTTTTAATGCCCTGGACTCAGCTTTAAGCATGTAAGAATTTGAACTAGCTTCAATTGATTTTTGAGACTCAGCTACTGATTCATCATTTGAATTAATAGACTTATCATTAAATTCAGTATAGTTTTTATTTGCAGAATTTTGTGCTAGTTGTTTTTCTACACTAGCTTCTCTCATTTGGTCTGATTTAGCTTTAAGTGATTCGAAGATTTTACTGTTTAAACTTTGACTCTTGCTTGCTTGAGAGGAATCAGAGCCCTGACTCTTATGGTCGGCCTTTATATTATTACTATTTCCATTTGTTATTTTTTTTAGGCTCATATTTTTTGCTTTTTACAAATGTACTATCCCTCTACTAGTTTTGGGCTAGTTGAAAGGCAGTAAACCAACTGGTGGTTAAGGGAAAGTTATCTGGGGATAGACCGATAAGTCTAGTATTTTTTACTATTAGAAAAAAGGCTAAATAGTGCAATATTTAAAACAACTTATGCAATTTGTTTCTTAAACTGTTTAATTGCAATAAACATGATAACCATTCCATAAAGTATTAAAGGAATAACATTGTGTAAAATATCAAATAGTCCTGCACCACGAATGATGATACCCCTTAAAACATCTAAGAAATAAGTTAAAGGAATAAAGAATCCAAGAATATTCATTATTAGTGGCATATTCTCCCTAGGAAAAATAAATCCGCTTAATAATATAGAAGGAATTATTACAAGCTGTAAAAGCTGGGAAGCCTGAGCAAGATTTTGAGATTTTGTAGAAATTAGAAGTCCAACAGAAAGACTAGTAAATAAATAGAATATAGAAATAATGGTAAGCAGTACATAACTACCATGGATTGGAACTTTAAACAAAAAAACCATTAAGCCTGTAATTATAAAGTACTGAACAAGACCAATACATGCATATGGAATAAGTTTTCCAAATAGTAAGCCTCCATGACCAACAGGAGTAACCATAAGTTGTTCTAGTGTTCCTTTTTCCTTTTCTTTAACAATAGCAAGTGCTGTTAAAAAAGCAGTGATGATTTGCATAAGAACACCAAGCAATCCAGGAATCATAAAATTGGCACTTCTCAAATCTGGGTTAAACAAAACCTTTGATCTTATTTCTAAAAGATAAGGATTGAAATCAATATTTTCAGTTATAAGCATTGAATTATAATTTAAGGCAATAAGACTTGCAGAGTTTGATGCCTGCTGTGCTACAGAAGATTCAGACCCATCAACAAGAAGCTGTATCTGTGTAGGTTTATTTAAATCCAGATCGGACTGAAAATGTTTTGGTATTATAAAACCTGCTTTGACCTTCCCACCAATGATTTCATTTATAAGCTCAGACTCACTATCAGGGTAATATTTAACATTAAAATATTTAGAGGCTTGAAACTTTTCTACAATTAATCTTGAGCTATTACTTTTATCAAAATCCAGAACTGCAGTTTTAATATTTTTCACATCCATATCTATAGCATAACCATATATAATTAGCTGTACTGCAGGAATCAGCAACGTCAACCACAAAGTGAATCGATCATTCATTATATGAATAAATTCTTTATATGCAATCGCTTTTATTCCCCAAAAAAACGAATCCGCTTTTATTTTTTTTAAAAAATTATTAAGCATGAGAACCCACATAAACATTTTGTTCTTTTGTAAGTTTCACGAACAGATCCTCCAAACTTTGTTTCGAGTCAGCCATCTCAGACTTCAATCCATAAGCAATGAGCCTACCACTAAAGATATATCCGATTTTTGAACATCTTTCTGCCTCATCCATATAGTGAGTCGTTACGAAAAGAGTAAGTCCTTGTTCAGACAGCTGAATAAACAGATCCCAGATTTCTTTTCTAGCCACTGGATCAATCCCTGCAGTAGGCTCATCAAGAAATATGATTTTCGGGTTGTGTATCATAGCACAAGCAAATGCAAGTCTTTGCTTATATCCACCAGAGAGTTTCCCTGCTTGCTTATCTTTTTCTTTTGCGAGTTGAGTTAATTCTATAATTTCATTCATTCTTTTTTCTAATATATTTTCATCGACTTTATAAAGCTTGGAGTAGAATTGTAAGTTTTGCATTGTTGTTAAGTCTTCATAAAGACTAAATTTTTGAGACATATAACCAATCTCTTTTTTTATTTGTTCAGATTCATTTAAAACACTTTTTCCATTTACCCATGCATTTCCAGAAGTCGGGATTATTAATCCACAAAGCATTTTTATAGTAGTGGATTTTCCTGAACCATTTGGACCTAAAAAGCCAAAGATCTCACCCTTATTAACTTGAATATTTAAATTATTTACTACTGCTGTATCCTTAAATACTTTAGTTAAATTTTCAGTTTTAATTATTGTTTCCATTAAATTATTTTAGCGATTAAAGCTCTACAGTTACATACATTCCATCTTTTAAAATACTGTCTTTATTTTCTATTTGAATTTTTACCGGATAAACAAGTTTTGTTCTTTCTTCTATCGTTTGAATATTTCTTGGCGTAAATTCTGCCTGAGCACCTATATAAGAAATTTTTCCATAAAAGACTTTATCGTTCAGACCATCAGGAACTATGCGCACATTATCTCTAAGTTTTAGCTTTGGTAACAATGATGGGGGGACATAAACTCTAACATAAATATCACTTAAATCAGTTATAGTAGCTATCACCTGATTTGGTTTTATAAGTTCACCTTCTTTTAAATCAAAGTTACTTATTTCACCCTCTAAAGGTGAAGTGATAGTTAGCTCATCAGCATAATCTTTTAATTCTCTTTCTTTTGCTATAAAAAATTCAAGCTGTGCTCTATATGCACTTACTTTATCTTTTCTTGGACCTTCTTTTACAAGGTTTTCACTTTGACTAATACTTTGAAGAGATTTCTCCCTACTTTTAACTTCCTTTTCACTCCAAACTTTATCTGCTAATGCTTTATCATATGCTTGTTTTGAAAGAGCACCTTCTTTATACAATTCTGAAGCTCGCTTAAAATCAGCCTCAGCATTTTCCAGTTTGGACACAGCTTGATCTAAAAGCTCTTGGTTTTTTTTCGTATCTAATTCAGCACTTATTATTTCTTGTTTTCTTGCTCCCTTTGTAAGATCAATCAACTCATATTCAGCTTTTTTTGTATTAGCTTTACTTTGTTCATATTGAGCTTGAATATCATCACCATCAAATATCAATAGAATCTGACCTTTTTTTACTAAATCTCCTTCTTTTATAAATATCTGTTTTATTCTCGCATTTACTTTTGAACTAATCTTTACATCCTTTGCCTCTAATATATTTGAAAGAGTATGTTGAGAGGAGAATCCTTTTAACCATAAATCTTCAGTTATCCAAGCAGTAAAACCAACCAATAAAATTGGCCAAAATTTAGACAGTTTAACAAAAAAGTTATACATATTCAGACAAGAAGTAGAAATTTAAAAGAATTAAAGAACTTTACGTTCAATTAGACCGTCAATTCTTATGATGTCTAGGTTCATACAAGGTTTCACAATTATAATAGTATTTCTTTTTTTAGAAAGTAATACTTTAATTGCTTTCTCTCAATCCTGTGTTGATAGAACACAAATAAAGCGCCCACCGCTAACTATTAAGCTTGAAGCAAGTTTAACTGAACCATTGAAATTAAATTTAGAAAAAGCTCTCTCAATTGCAAATCTTCAAAATCTTGATATATCTTCAGCAAGACACTCAAAAGACTTAAGTAAGTGGAAATTATGGGAAAATTACAGTAATTATCTTCCAGACATAAAAGCTGGACTTACTGATCAAAGACTTGATGGTACTTTCCTTATTGGTGGCGTATTTCCAATTATGACATTAACAAGTAGTGTTAGTGTTTTCACAAGATTTGATTATAGATTTTTTGAGGGTGGAAAAGGATTTTTTAATACTTTAGCCGCTAAGAAACTAAATAAATCATCCTCAGAGAATCTCTCAGGAATAATAAAAAATACTTATTTAGAAACCACAAAAGTGTACTATCAATTACTAAAAGAGAATGCTCAGCTTGATACTATCGCAAAATCGCTTGAAGAAGCAAAAGCAGTTTTAGAGTTAAATCAAAAAAGAGAGAAAGAAGGGGTTGGTACAAAATTTGATGTTTTACAAGCTGAAACATTGGTAGCAGAAGAAGAACAAAATTACATTAGTCAACAAGCAAGATATCGGGATTCCGCTATCAATCTTGCTCGTCTCTTAAACATAAAACAAGAAGTTAACATTATTCCTGACAACGTAGATTTAACACCAAGGAAACTTTTCAACACAGATATACCAATGAGTGAAATCTTATCTATTGCTAAAACAAATAGAAATGAGTTAAAAAAAGCAGAGCTAGAGTATTTTGCACAAAAAAATTATATCGGTTCTGCTTATGCCGACTTTCTACCTAGAGCCAACTTATACGGTCAGTATGGTGGAAACGGTAGAGTGTTTTTTAATCGTACTAAAATATCACAAGTAAATCCCGACGCAATAGCTCTTGATGATAATGGAAATCCTATTATTAGCATGGTAGATAAAAATAGAGATATTTCTAATGTTATTCCTAATGGTGGAAAACCATACCTAGTTGCAGTTAATGATTCTTTGATGGCAAGTAAATTTATTGGTATTCAGTTAGACTGGGACATAGGAAGCGGACTAGGGTTAACTACTACATCAAAAATCAACCAAGCAAGATATCAAGCAATGCTTGCAAAGAACAACTTGGACTCAGTAACTCAAAAGGTAGAACAAGAGGTCAGATCCAGCTTTTTAAAAGTTCAAACAACTGAGAAACTTATGGAAGTATCTATTAAACGACTAAAAAGTGCTCAGGAGGCTTTAAGACTTGCAAAGTTGAGATTAGAAAATGGTGTAGGCATTAACACTGAACTTTTAAATGCTCAGAAACAATATTCTTCAGCACTAACATCAAATATTGGTGCTGTAATTGATTACAATAACTCACAAGCAGAATTAATCCATTCCATTGGAATAATTTCAATTGATAATTTAGTTAAATCAACAAAGACTAATTAATAAGGCTTTTAGTTTTTTCAGTGAAAACTGTTTTAATCTTCATTTTTTCTGCAAGAGTAACTACTAAAATATAAACAACAGGAACCACATATAGAGTAAAAAATGTGGAGAAAAGAAGTCCACCAACTATTGCAATGCCCATAGACACTCTACTTTCAGCACCTGCCCCATGAGCAAGTGCAAGAGGAAGACTTCCTAGAATCATAGCCAAGCTTGTCATTATGATAGGTCTAAATCTAATTTTACAAGCTGAGAGTACAGCTTCTTTTAGTTCAATATTCTTAGTTCTGTTTTGATTTGACATTTCAACAATTAATATAGCATTTTTTGTAACTAATCCCACTAAAAGAATTATTCCTATGGCACTATATAAATTTAAAGTTTGATTTGTAACCAACAATGCAATTAAAGATCCTAAAAGAGCAAGTGGAACACTAAGTAAAATTGTTAAAGGATGAATGAAGCTTTCAAATAATCCAGAAAGAATTAGATAAATAAATATTATGGCAAGGATAAAGGTTAAATATAAAGAAGTAGAGGACTCCATGAATTCTCTAGAAACACCAGAGAAAGTAAAAGAAAAACCTTTAGGAATCTCAGAGTTTATCACATCTTGAACTTTAGATAAAATCGTACCTAATGCAAAACCAGGCAACAGACTTCCAGTAATAGTAACAGATCTCTGCAAATCATAATGATTTACTTGCGATGGAGCAATTTCCGGAGATATTTCTACAAAATTATCCAAGGAAAGTAAAGTACCATTTTTTGTTTTTAGATATATTTCTTTAATATTATCAGGAAGGCTTTTGTACTTTGGGTACAGCGAAGTAATCACATCATATTGCTTATTTCTAAGTATAAAATCATTTGTTTTACCTTCAGAGAGCAAGATCTGAAGACTCATGGAAATATCAGATATAGATATTCCAACATCTGCGGCTTTTTCCCTATTAAGCCTAATATTAAGCTGTGGATTACTAATAAGCAAATCACTATCAACATTTACAAGTCCAGGGATTTGTTTCATTTTATCAATTATAGATCTAGT
This sequence comes from uncultured Gammaproteobacteria bacterium, assembly GCA_964602915.1. Lineage (GTDB taxonomy): Bacteria > Cyanobacteriota > Vampirovibrionia > 2-02-FULL-35-15 > 2-02-FULL-35-15 > CAZRTB01. Next base: position 20,410 of record CAZRTB010000003.1, read on the forward strand.
TGTTTTTGCTATCTCTTTAATATCAGCAGAACTTTTAATTACTACTTCCACATCCTTACTTAATGAACTAGCACCAAGTGAGGGAGGATTTATCGGAAACACAAAAGCACCACTTAGTTTCATGAATTTTGGAAACAAAGATGCAACAAGATCTTGCTGTTTTATATGTCTCTGACTCCAATCAACAAGCCTAGAAAAAACAATACCATTTGCAGGATTAGCAGGACCACCTACAGATAAACCAATTGCAGAGAAATAAACACTAACTTCTTTTATCATTGAAATTTCTTTTTCAACTAAAAGCTGTGTTCTTTTTGTATATGCTGTTGTTGACCCCTGAGGAGCTTTAACAATAGTAACTATTATTCCTCTATCTTCAATCGGGGTAGAGGTTTTAGGGAAAATATAAATTAGAAGTCCACAGGAAATTATGTTTAATACAATGAAAATTACTATTAATCCATTGTTTTTAACTGACCATTTCAATGTTTTTTCATAGCCATGATTTAGAGAATCAATAAATCTATCAATCAATGAGGTTTTATGTGAGTCACTCTGACTCTGCAAATAAATAGAACAAAGCGCTGGTATTAAAGTAAGAGAAACGACACCTGAAATTGCTACTGATCCAGCTACAGTAATTGCAAATTCTTTAAACTGTCTTCCTACTGCACCAGTTAAAACAGAGAGAGGAATAAAGACAGCAATCAAAGATACCGTAGTCGCTATAACAGGAAATGATATTTCTCTACTTCCACTAAATGCAGAATCTAGCTTATTTTCACCAAGCTCCTGCTTTCTAAAAATGTTTTCTAAAACAACAATAGCATCATCAACAACTAATCCAATGGCTAAAACAAGACCTAATAACGTTAAAACATTTATAGAATAATTGAAAAGATTCATACATGCAAAAGTACCAATTATAGAAACAGGAATAGAAAGAGAAGCAATAATAGTAGCTGTTTTTGATTTTAAAAAGATTAAAGTTACAAAAACAACTAAAATAAAAGCAATTAAGAGTGAAGAAAGAACTTCTTTCAATGAAGCTTTAACAAAACGAGAGTTGTCAACAGCAATCTCTAAAGAGATATCTTTTGGAATAGAACTTTTGATCGCCGGAAGGTTCTTTTTTACTTCTTCTGCTACTTGTAATTCATTTGCTTTTGACTGTTTCACAACACCAACACCAACAACAGTCTGACCATTAAATCTAACAATAGTATCGTAATTAGAGGAGCCTAGTTCAACACCTCCAACATCCCTTATTTTTACAGGACTTCCATTTTCTTCTTTGATTATTAGATTTTCAAAAACTTTTGGATCACTTATCTGTGCGTCAGCAAGAACATTAAATTGCCTTGTTTCACCTTTTATCTGACCTGCTGGAAGCTGAAGATTATTATTTACAATGGTATCTCTTATATCTTGAGCTGTAACTTTCTTAGCAATCATTTTTTTCTGGTCCAGCCAAACTCTCATAGCATATTTTCTTTGACCGCCAATAAGAATAGAGCCTACACCAGGAAGAATCTGAAGTGGCGTTTTCACCTGCCTGTCTGCTATATCAGACAAATATTCTGGTGAATATCTTTTTTTCTTATCAAGCAAAACAATCCACATTAAAGCCTGCGAGTTAGCTGTAGACTTTGATATGACTGGTTTTTCGGCTGTTACAGGAATCTTTCCTAGTGCAGACTGAATAGCGTTATTAACATCGTTTGCCGCAGTATCAATATCTCTGTAAGTATAGAATTCTACATTTATTGTACTTGCTCCATTGGAACTAATTGACCGAATAGAACGAATACCAGTTATACCGTTAATAGCTTGTTCAAGAGGCTCTGTGATTGTACTTTCAATTGTTTCAGGACTAGCACCTAAATAGTTCGTAGTAACAGAAACAACTGGGGTTTCAACATCTGGATATTCTCTTACAGGTAATTTTGAAAGTGCAGAAATACCAAGTACAACAATTAAAAAATTAAGTACTATTGCTAGAACTGGTCTTTTAATTGATGTATCAGAAATTATCATATGTTTAAATGAGATTTGAATTTAACATTGACATGAATCTATTCCTTTTCATCTCCAGGATATTCATGCTCTAAATATGAATTTTTTATCGGGACATATTCACTCACTATTAGCATTGCTCCAGGAAAGACTTTTTGATGACCAGAGGTTATAACTCTATCTCCAATCATCAATCCACTTGTAACTTCAACAAATCCATCTTCCCACTTTCCTGTAGATATTTTTTTTGGAATAGTGTTATTTAGCGCTGTAACAATATAAACTGTTTTTTCGCCAGTATCAGTCACAATAGACTCTTCAGGAATTAAGACAGAATCTGGATTATTTCTTACTTTAACATCTACTTGTGCAAATGCTCCGGGTAAAATATGATTTGCACTATTTGGAACTGTTGACTGTACTTTTACAGTTCTTGTATCCTGATCTACATAAGGATCAATCGCTGAAATCGTAGAGCTCATTTTAGGTGAAGACTCAGAATAAGAAGTAACATTTTGACCAACCTTTAAATCATGAATATATTTTTCAGGAACAGAAAAAACAAGATTCAATGGATTTATCTGCGCAATTTTTACAATTTCATCACCAGAATCAATAAAATCCCCAACACTTACTTTTTTCAGACTTAAGCTTCCAGCAAAAGGAGCAACAATATCATATTTATATTCTTCAGAAAGAGCCTTTTCCAAAAGTGCTGAAGCCGTCTGATATTTTTCATATGCATTATCTAGCATTTGCTTAGATATCGCGCCTTCGTCATAAAGCTTCTTTAGTCTTTCATAATCATTTTTTGCATTTTCGAGTCTAGCTTTTTCATACTTTGACTGAGCAATATTAGAACTGTTTTCAATTTTTGCAATTAGATGCCCTTGTTTTACAAACATTCCTTCAGGAATATCCAAATAAACGATTTTCCCTTTTACATCAGTTGAAATAACTGTACTATTTGGACTTATAAATTCTCCAGTAGTACTTACAATTTTATAAATACTTTGAGGCTTAATCTTATAAGCCTCAACTTCAATTTCCATAGGGAATTTGTTACCCATATGATGATCTTTTTGTCTGCTACAAGATGCAAGACTTAAGAGTATAAAAACAAACAGTGGTACAAGTTTAAGCAAATGCAAGAACTTACCTTTTAATTTCAAAAGAGGTAAAATAATAAAATTAAGATGAGATATAATCATTATGAGTTCAGCTAATTTAATTGAAAAAAATATATCTAACAGTTCAGAATGGCCTCAAAACATAGATAATTTTACACCACTAATGAGGCAATTCCTAGAGATTAAATATAAATATGATTTAGATGTTTTACTTTTTTTTAGAGTTGGTGATTTTTATGAAACTTTTTTTGATGATGCAAAGATAATATCCAGAGAACTTGAGCTTACATTAACTGGAAGATCAGAATCAAGTTTTACAGGTGGGAAGATTCCTATGGCTGGAGTTCCAGCAAAAGCAGTAACAAATTATGTCTCTAGATTACTTGATAAAGGTTTTAAAGTCGCTATATGTGAACAAATGGAGGATCCTGCTCTAACAAAAAGTATAGTAAAAAGAGAAGTGACTAAACTTTTAACTCCAGGAACCATTTTAGAGACAGATTGGCTTCCGCAGACAAAAAACAACTTTATAGCATCAGTTATTAGAGACAAAAAAAGTAAAAAATATGGTCTGGCATATGCAGATGTTTCATGTGGAGAGTTTTATTTCACAGATCTTACCTTAGAAGATCTAATCTCAGAATTAAACAGAGTATCCCCATCAGAATTACTTGTGCCTTTCATCTATGAAAAGAACAATAATCAGTTTGTAAAAGAAAAAGTTTTAGATATAGACATTGCTATAAAAGAGAATTTCTACTGCACTGGACTTGAGTCTGAGTTTTACACAGAATCATTTGCAAACAAAAGAGTCAAAGATGAATTAAAAATACACAGCACTGAGAGCCTTTCTAAAAACGAACTACCATTAGGATTTGTCTCTGCAGGTTCTGTACTTGCTTATTTAGATAAAACACAACTTATTGAAAAACCTAATTTTGAAAAAATAACACCATATTTTATTAACTCATTTTTAAATTTAGATAAAATTACAAGAAAAAATCTTGAGCTTACTGAATCTGTAAAAGATAGGACTAGCGAAGGCTCGCTTTTATGGGCAATAGATAACACTAAAACACAAATGGGGAAAAGAAGATTAAGATCATGGATAGAACAACCATTAATAAATATTGATCACATAAGTACCAGACTATCCTGTATTGAAGAATTAATTTCATCTAAGTCCATATTTTATGATCTATCAACATCTCTTGAAAAAATATTCGATTTAGAAAGAATAAGCACAAGAATTAGCGCAAATGCTGGAAATGCAAAAGAGCTTGTTGCTCTTAAAGAATCATTAAAAGAGATTCCCACTTTAGGAAATATTCTAAAGAATTTCAAAAACCTATTTTTTAAAAGATTTATTGAATATCCAAAAGAAATAATTGAAGTTGCAGATTTGATAGAGTCTTCTATTGTTGACTCACCCTCAAATACTCTCACAGAAGGTAACTTAATCAAGCCTGACTATAATGCTGAAGTTAAACAGCTAAAAGAGCTTATTGAAAATGGTGATAGCTGGTTAAGTTCTTTTGAAATGCTGGAAAGAGAAAGAACAGGGATTAAAAACTTAAAAGTTGGATTTAATAGAGTTTCAGGCTATTTTATAGAAATCAGCAAGGGGAATTTATCTCTTGTACCAGGAGAATATATCTGCAGACAAACAATGGTTAATTCCTCCAGATTTATTACTCAAGAACTAAAAGACTTTGAACAAAAAGCACTTCACGCTGATCAGAAAATAAAAACTCTAGAATATGATTTATTTTGTCAAATAAGAGAAAAGATAAAAAACTATACCTCTACCATAAAAGAACTGGCATTTAATGTATCGAGTTTAGATGCTTTATTTTCACTAGCACAAACAGCTGTAACAAATAACTATAAAAAACCTATATTGGATAACTCAGGAATCATAGAGTTAAAAGCATGCAGGCATCCTGTTATTGAAAAGAAAAGTGGATTTAATAACTTTGTATCTAATGATTGTTTCTTACAAAATGCAGATAGCAGTAAAGAATCAAAAATCAATCAGTTAATAATTCTTACTGGTCCTAACATGGCTGGTAAAAGTACATACATGAGACAGGTTGCATTAAATGTAATCCTTGCACAGATTGGCTCATATGTGCCCTGTGATTATGCAAGAATCGGTATAGTAGATCAGATATTTACACGAGTAGGTGCTAGTGATGATATTTCGCAAGGGCAGTCTACCTTTATGGTTGAGATGGTTGAAACAAGTAGCATTTTAAATAGAATGACTAATAAAAGCTTAATTTTATTAGATGAGGTAGGACGTGGAACTAGTACATATGACGGAGTAGCTATTGCATGGGCATTGGCTGAATATTTAGTAAAAGACAAAAAACCTAGAACTATTTTTGCTACACATTTTCATGAATTAAATGAATTAGAAGATTTATATAATTCTATTATTAATTACCAGGTAACAGTAAAAGAAGAAGATGGTCATGTGATATTTCTTAGAAAAGTAATACCAGGTGGCGCAGATAAAAGTTATGGTATAGAAGTAGCTAAAATGGCTGGACTACCTAAAGAACTCCTTACTAGAGCACAGTCTATTATGAATACTATGTATGATAAAAATAAGCAAAAATCCAAACAAGAAGTTAAAAAAGAAAGTATTAAAGCCCAGATAGAGAACGGACAATTAAATTTATTTAATCTTGACAGCTCTAATTAAAGCTTAAAACTGTATTCATATTTATTTTCTTATATTTTTTTACTAGAATTAATTAAAGTAAAAAAAAAATTATTTTATGAAAATTATAACTGCTTATAATCCAAACATAATAAGAGTTGCCACGGCATACAACAAAAACCACCATGGTATGACTTTAGATGAAATGTTATCAGCCATTTCTATTACTGGAGAATGTGTTGAACAAGACTTACTACAGGATAAAATCTTAATTCGTGGTGCAAAAAAGCTAGGGGTGAATGGGTTAGATGGAACTATTCCATACGTTTTTTACGTTCAGCTAGTAGCTCAAGCTCAAAGATATCTTCTCAGGAAAGAAAACGAAATGAAGCTTTTAAGACTTTCAATATTAAAGAATTTTAAAGCTGAAGACACTAAAGTGGTTTTGAAAAACATTACTGATATTGGAGACTCGTTAGGGAGTAAAGAAGTACGTTTTTATAATTTTTTCATTGATTTATTTAATGATGTTTATAAATTAAAGAAGAGAGAAGAGCTGAAACAATCAACAGACGGAATCGATTCCAGACAAAGATTAGAACTCGGGTTTTTAAATGATTTTTCTTGCCCAAGAGACTATGTAGACTCTTTTGATTTTTTAGAAGCATTCAAAAATGGACATATAGGATTTACTTTAAAAAGAGAGCATAGGGATATAGTATTATCAATTATTTCATGGGTTGTTGATGGACCAGCCAATAATATAGAAGAACCTTCTTACGCATAACTTATGTCTAAAACAATAAATTTTTCACCCTACACATCAAATATAGTAAGACTTGCTACACAATATTCAGAATATCCATTTGCAAAGAAATCATTAGTAAATTGTGTAGTTAATGCTTTCTCTGGAAACAGGAATTCTAGAGAGCATATTGAATCAATTGATTTCTTTCATCCTACAATGGAGAAACTAGACAAAAGAAGCAAAAATTTAGATTACTCAAAAGAAGAAAGATCTCTTTTAAAATTTAAATTTTTTTATTCTATTGCTATGGCTCACAGAAAGATTCAAAGAGAAGATTATTTAATTACTGATTTAAAAAGGCTACTTACAAAAACATTTCCAGACAATCAAAAGATGGCACAATCATTTTTCACTAATATCCTAGATCAATCAAGATCCTTTAACGAAAGGGCAGATGATTATATAAATCACTATATAAATTTGTTACATTGCATAAGGATGATGAAAAAACTAGCATTAAGATTTCAAATTGAACCATCCATATTTACTGGAGAAAATATTGATTATATTTTTTCAAATAATAGATCTGGATTAAAATTAGATATGAATAACACCCTATTAATAGCAGATCTTGTGGATAGTGCTATAGATTCAGATTTTGATCCTACTAAACTATCTAGTCCACCACGAAAAAAAATAGCATGGGGAGCATATAATCCATACATTTCTGAAATAGCCACCTCTATAGAGAATGGATTTAATCTTGAGGAAGAGTTAGATAAAGCCAGATGTGGTAATCATGAAGCAAACTTATCTTTAACAAAACATCCTATTTTAAGACCTGCTTACAGAACGCTTCTAAAAGAAATTCCTGGATTCTCTTTATCTTACGATAGGTTTATTTCACTAGTCGCAAGAAGGCAATCTTATTCTATTAGAGAAGGACACGAAGCAAATATTTTAGAAGAAATATGTAGAGATCTATCAAAAGAAGATTCTTTCTTTGAAAAAATTACTACTATTTCAGATTCTCTAGATGAAGGTAAAATACCTTATTTAAATTTTCTAATTGATTTATTTGGAGACCTGTATAACTTTAAACCCTGCAATGATGAAGATCTTGACGATATTGAATTCCTTAAAAAGGGATTAAATGAGTTTTTAGAACTCGTCAATCTAGATACTTTACTAACAAATGGTTCTTTAGGATTTTCACTAGATGGAACATCTTTTGAATTTGATAAGACAAAAGAAATAATTTACTCTACTAAAAAAACTTTATTTAATACCTAATAGATAAATTAAACAGATTTAATCCCAATCTTAAGATTTTTTTTAGATTACCTGTTTTCTTTACAGACACAATCACTTATATTTAACTTATAATATTTAAGTTTCTTATAGAAAGGTTTAATTATGACACTATTAATAGATGGAATTACTCATGCGACAGTAGGTTTAGTTGGAGGGTTGACTAAACGTGCCAGATCAGAATCTGAAAGATTTACTTCAAGACACTTTAGTCCTACCTTAGACTTATTAAACAGATCTGTTCATACTCAGCTTAAATCATATTACCCGTTTAAAGATTTTGATAAGTCAGCACGCACAAATCTTCTAAATGGCTATAAAGCTGTAGAGTACAGGTTTCTAACCCACCTAAATAATTCCAACCCACAAACATTTATTGATTGTATTAAATCTACAGAAGGATTTTTAAACAGTTTAAGCGGAGAAAAAGAAATCAGATTTCATATTCCTAGAAAAAATGATGCTGATTATAAAATAGACATTACTGCCGCTGATCTAGTTCATACTTTATCTGACCTAGGTTTATTTACTACAAATAACTACGATACGCTTAATTTACAAGAAATTTTAAAAAGAAAAAATCCTGATACTCTTAATAATTTAGAAGAAGAGATTATTAATGATGCTAGCGTAATAGACCATCTAATATCTACAATGGCAGGAGAAGGACCAAATCTTGAGCTGTTTGAAATTCTTATAGAGCAAGCAATGGTATTAGAATATGCAAAAGGGAAGATAAAAGAGCTTACAGCTCAGCCGCAGCAAGCTGACCTCGTTTAATTTTTTCTTCTTTTGTAAGATCTGTATCAGCTAAAGATTTATAAAAGTCTGAGTCATACCTTCTTGATCTAACGACTATAGGCATTGGCATTGCATAACCAAACATAAGAACTTCCTGTTTTGGATTTAACTGACAAAGAATAGCTTTTAAATTGTTTCCACCAGACTCACCCACAAATACTGCATTAATATCATTTTCATCATTTAATAACAGCGTCGCTCTAGTACCAATCTGTGACAAGACTTCACTATCTATTCCTGATGGTCTCTGATCAACAATAAGCAAAGTTACATTATATTTTCTAAGCTCTCTAGCAATGATTCCAAAAGTAGAGAACTTAGCTACTTGGGGAGAAAGAAACTTATGAGCTTCTTCTATAGTAATAACAAGCCTTTTTGGTGGCTGAAATTTTTTCGGATCTAGTAAATGTTTTTCTGTTAAGTCAACATAAGCTCCATGGATATGCCTTGTAATAATATTTGCCGCCAGAATATAGCTCTTTAAATTATTTTGTCTCCCAAACTGTAAAACAACACTTCTACCGCTAATTAGAAATTTAAGAATAGTTTCAATTCCATTAAAACTAGTACTTGGTTTTAGATATTTAACTGAGTCTACTAATGTATTTAACTTTCTTTGAAGCGCTAAAATAGATCCCTGATTTGCTCCATATTGCTCACAGAACTCTTCGATCTGACCAACAGTCATATTACAGATTTTAGAAAACCAGTTTTTATCATATTCTCTCTGAATCATTCTGGCATGATCAATCATAGCTTCAGAAAGCCCCATTTCAGACTGTAGCAATTCTAAATCTTCAATATCAACCTGATCATAGGAAATCTGAAGTGTTTGAGCATCTTTTAAAGTGTGTGTTTTATTCTCAGGATCTAATGTGAAAACTTCCACCTTATCATTGAAAAGCATTTTTAAACCTTTAGTAGGAGAACCTGCTTCATTGGTACCTTCCCAGCCATATTCATTATGCATATCAAACACTAAAACACTAGCCGCATCTTTTTTCAAAACTCCTGACAATAAAACCCTACTAAGGAATGATTTTCCTGTTCCAGATTTTCCAAAAACAGCATTTGATCTTTGAACAAATTTTTCTAGATTTAAACAAAGTGGAATATCCATTTCTGCGGGAAACCCTATATGGAAGTTTTTATTTAATTTTTCATCTTTACCAAAGATTTCCTGAATATCTGACTCATCAGCCTCAAAAACACTAGAGAAATGTGGCGGTATTGTTTTTACCTTAGGAACATCTTCATTAATATCAGAAGGATTATTCATGTCAACCATTAAATATGGAGTAATATGTACAAGACCATAAACAGAAGTACCTTTTAAGACATCTTTAATAAAATCATCTTTTGGAGAAGGAATATGATTTAAGAACTTTGAGTTATTTGCTTCCAGTTCAATATCAGTTATCATTGAAAAGAATTTATACTTATCACCTTTTATAATGACAAACTTTCCAACTCTAAGTTTTTCTATATCAAAGGAATTGTCCAGCTTTAATAAAAGCCCTTTTGTAAAAGAGCCTGAAACAATTTGACCAATTAATCCATTTACTTGATTTTTCATAAAGATTTAAAATAAAGTCACAGACTAAATTAAAGCAAATAAACCAGATGCAAATTTTTCATATTTATCAGTGTTTAACTGTTTTGGATTTGGGATCATGGCTTTTACCATCTTAGCCAATTCTACCGATTCCTCATTGTCTGATGAAACATGGATAGTGTCTGCATTTAATTTAATTTTACTCTTATCTTCGCAGGTGATCATTCCGGTTTGAACAACTTCTCTCGCACGTCTTCCGGAATCAACAATAAAATTCTTCCCATCAATACTTTGACTAAAAGGAAGAATTGAACCATCCCTTCTATATCTTCTTGAAATCTGAACTTCATGTGCACATCTAATATTTGCATTTGAACAAGCATTAGCTAGAACCTGCCCACTTAAACCAACTAAAATAATCCATTTACTAAACTCACCAATAGCTTTAGCAACAGCTTCTGCAATTAACAAGTCTGAATACAACTGTTTATATAAAAATCCATGCGCTCTCACATGACTGATTTCTAACCCTTTTGAATGGAGTAGAGCATTTAGTGCACCTAATTGATAGAGAACTAAAGCTCTAAGCTCATCTACTCCTAAATACATTTCTCTTTCGCCATTACCAATAATGTCATTGTATCCAATCAATGCACCAAAACTAACATTATGATTTTTAGCTATATCAATTGCCCTGGAAATAGTAACAGGATCACCTGCATGTGCCCCACAAGCAATATTTACAGAAGTAACATGTGGAACTATTTTCTCTTCAAATTGATTTTGAAAGATTCCAAATCCTTGAGCAATATTACAGTTTATATCTAAAGTTCTTTTTGGTGATGGCGAATCTGAAGCGAAGGATGAAGATGATGGTCTTCTATTATTATGACCATGTCTTCTAGGTTGTCTGCCTCTATTAAATCTTCTTTGCATATTATTTTCCTTTTTTATTTAATTAACTTAAACCCCTACCTTATCATGAAGTGATTCCAAATACCCTAGAGCAATTGTAGCGGCAAGAGATCCATCAGCCGCCGCAGTAACAGCCTGCTTCAAAGGAGTTTCTCTAACATCACCAGCGGCATATACACCCGGAACATTTGTTTCCATTTTTTCATTTGTAACAATTCTGCCTGCACTATCCAGATTTACAAGCCCTTTAAAAAGTTCAGTATTTGGATTTAACCCAACATAAATAAACACTCCATCACACTTAAATTCTTTTTCTTCATTACTTTTAATATCTTTTAAAATCACAGACGTTACACCAAGAACATCACCATTTATTTTCGGAACAGTAGTATTCCAAATAACATTAATTTTAGGATTATTAAGAGCTCTATCCTGAATAATTTTTTCAGCCCTAAATGAATCTCTTCTATGAACAATATTTACTTTAGATGCATACCTAGTCAGATAAGTACCTTCTTCTACAGCGGCATCACCACCACCTACTACAACTAACTCTTTATCCTTAAAAAATGCACCATCACAAACAGCACAGTAACTGACACCCTTACCTGAGTATTCAACCTCTCCAGGAACACCAAGTTTCTTATGTTCTGAACCAGTAGCAATAATAAGTACTTTTGATTTAAAGACCCCTTTATCAGTCTCAAGAATTTTATATTCTCCATTAAAAACAACTCTTGTAGTTTCTACATTATTTATAATTTCACAACCAAATCTTTTAGTCTGCTCTTCCATTGCCTGAGCAATTTGTGGTCCAGTAACGTGATCCATCCCAGGATAATTTTCTACATCAAGCGTATTATTTAACTGTCCACCAGGAATAAGCTTTTCAATAATTACTGTTCTAACATTACCTCTTGAAGCATACAACCCTGCAGATAAACCAGCTGGGCCTCCTCCTAAAATGATAATGTCATATTCTTTTGTATCTTTTGTCATCGTTTCTTTGATTAATTATATAGCATTATCACTCTTAATAACAAAATGATATGCTCCTATAGAATTTATAAACTCTTTCAATTTATTCTGCTTTTCTAACATAGCCTTTGAATAGCTCTCATGGATTACCTTACTATCAGTATTAACAGTAATAAGCTCTTTACTTTCTGGATCAATAATACTCACATAGCCACTTTTAGGTAATTGATAATCTATATCATCATATATTTGAAACAAAAAAGAGTTTTGCTTATTAGCAGTTTCAAAAAATATCTTTTCAAAATTTTGCAAATTTATAAAATCACTGATTAAAAAAAGGACTCCATTCTTTGGAAAATATTGTTTTGTAAAATCTAATGCTTTATAAATATTTGTCCGACCAGAACTTTCAGACATTTTACTTCCTAAATTAAAGTAATAGTCCAGAAGTGTTTCAAAAACAATATTTGATTGTGTTTTAGAGAATGAAAGCGGAAAATAGTATTTAATTTCATCAGAAAAAAGAATAGCACCAACCTTTTCGCTAAAACCACTCACCAGATTAAGAGTAAATGCTGTGGTTTGAATAAATGTATCAAATTTATTCCCACAAAACATTGAGTTAGAAATATCAATTAGAACAAATGACTTGAATTCTTTCTCTGAAAAATATTCTTTTGTATGTAGCTCTCCTGTTTTTGCTGTCGCATTCCAGCTTATATGTCTCAGATCATCACCCATAACATATTTTCTTATTTCATTAAAATCAAAACCAATTCCCGTTTTTACACTCTGAAAACATCCAGAGACCAAAGCTTCTATCTTCTTAAATTTATTTTTATTTAAATCAATTTGCCTTAAAAAATCTTTTAAAGTTATTTTCGATTTGCTTTCTTTAAGATTTAAGGCTAAGTTCTTTTGCAATAACAAGTTTTTGGATTTCATTTGTCCCCTCATAGATTTCAAGAACTTTTGCATCTCTATATGCTTTTGCAACGTATGAATCTTCTAAAAGCCCCTGACCACCAAAGATCTGCACTGCATTCCCTGAATGTTTTTGTGCTGAGCTAGTAGAAAAGTACTTAGTCATACTGGAAAGTTTATTAACTTCAGAAGAGTTATTATCCTTTGCCCATGCAGATTTATACAGTAAAAGCCTACATGCAGACAAATCTTTTGACATATCAGCAAGATACCATTGTATTGCCTGGAAATCTGAAATAGCTTTCCCAAACTGACTTCTTTTTACACTATGTTTAACGCACTGATCAAGCACACCACTTAACAAACCAACTGCCTGTGCAGAACAAAAGATTCTCCCATTCGTAATGGTACTAAGTGCAATGTTAATTCCATCACCAATATCTCCGATTAAAGAACTATCATCAATTTTCAGATTCTTTATTTTAATTTCATTCGATGGTGTGATTTTAACTCCAAGTTTTGGAGTAGAAGTTAAAATCTCAATTTCATCAGTAGAGACTTTAGATCTATCGACCAAAAAGCATGTAATACCGCTTTTATCACCATTTTCTTTAGTCTGAGCAAAAAGCAAAATAACATCAGATATTTCTGCATTGCTTGCCCAAATCTTATGTCCATTTAAAACCCACTTGCTACCTTCTTTTTTAGCTGTAGTTTCAATCTTACTTACATCTGAACCAGCAGAAAGTTCAGTCAGAGAAAAACAAGTAATTATCTCACCAGACATGGATTTGTCTAAATATTGTTTTTTTATAAATTCTGATCCGAAACTTTTAATAATTTCAATGTTAGCAAAGTGGGTTAATAGAAATAATCCTATTCCAGGCTCATATTTACAGACCATTTCAGTAATCAAAACATTCTTTAAAAATGAATTATCAGCTTTTATAAAGCCCTTTTTATAAAGATCTTGCCAAAGCTTTTTCAGATTAATATCTTGGAGTTTAAAAAAGTCTTTTAAAAACAAATCAAGATTAGATCTTAAATCCAAATCTTCACTGGATAGTTGAGTCTGCATGCAAATAATTATACACTTCTAGCTTAGTAATAATCTTTTTTCTAACTCTTCTGATATTTCATATAAATCAATTAAGAGGTTTCCCGTAAGAGCGAAATCTTCAGTCTCTGGGTCTAACCTTGAAATCTTTTCTTTAACAATAACTAATCCTGCTAGCAATGTTTTAGTTTCTATTTCTTGCCATGTTTGATATGTTTTCTTTTGAAAGTTTCCCATTATTGTTTCTACCTTTTTATCTTTCTTTAACTTTTCAGGTGTTATTTACTTAGGAACAAAGATAATTTCTTTCTCTCTTGTAATTTACTTACCCAAAATCTTTCAAAAAGTGGTATATATAAAATTAAATAGGTCGAAATATTGATATGAAAAAGTCTTTAAAATTCAAGATAAATTCAAAAATCATAAAAAATTAAAATGATTTAAATAAGGATAGAAACTATACTAAGGGGCTTTACTAATGAGTGGATTAATTTACTTATCAGGTCCATCAAACAAAACTAACGATCCAAGTGTGCCAATATCTGCAGATTGGAAGACTTATGCGGCAAGTACGTTTTTAAAATCTGGAATTACTGTAGCTAACCCTATAGAGCTAGACCTATCAGGTTTTATAAGTAGTGTTGATGAGTCCGGAAATGCAGTTAAGTATTCACTAAACTTAATAGATAGGGCTGACTCTATCCTTGCAAATATTGTTCAGATAACAGAGTCTACTACAATGGAGATTTTTTACGCTCACAGACAAGGTAAAAGAGTGGTAGTTGTAGGAAATGAACCTTTTAACCCTTGGATATTATTTCATTCTGAAAAAAGATTTAGCAAACTAAGAGAAGCCTTAGATTATATAGTTAGTCAGCCTTCTGCTATAGATTCCATAGCCTGGTCAAATGAATTTGAAAGTAATCTTGTAAAAAAATCAGAACAATACCCACCAATTGGTGAACCAGATTTTGAATATTATGGTGGGGATCTCCCTGTTCTTGTTATCGCTCCAAACTCCACTAGTTTTTTTAGAGATGGAAATCTTTATCCATCAGTATCTTATAGCGGCTCTTTAAGTGTTCTTTTACACAGACTCACAAAATGTCATTCATTAATAGGTTCACATTGTCTTGCCGCTGATCCTATGTGTTATTTAAACTCTCCATTTACTACATTTGTAGGCCAATTAATTAAAAAAGCAAATATTAAATTAATTCTTATTTTAAGAGGGCTTGAATGGTCAAACCCAAATGACATTGTTTTAAGTAGCTGGAACAAAAGTTCACTTATAAATAAAGCAGAGTATTTAAATCTTTTAACTAGTATGCTAAGAGTAAAAGAATTTAAAGAAATCGGCTATGATTCACCAGAACTAATAAGTGGATATGGAAAAAATATTAAAACCTTAAGTAATTTACTTTTCGAAGACTTCTCAATCCCTACATTAGATATCGAGATTCATAAAAGATACAGAACACCAAACCTTCACCCTACATTATATTCAAATTTATACACTGCACTTGCTCAATTTCTTATGCTCGTAGGAATTGGATAGAGCAGATCTTAGGTTTAACACTGTTTTCTTTAAAACAGGATGAGTAAAATCACCAGCGATTTCAGAGAGAGGAATTAAAACAAAATCTCTTTTTTCTATTCTTAAGTGAGGAATCGTTAGTTTTTCACTCTTCATAATCCTATTTTCATAAAACAATATATCCAGATCTATTATTCTTGAAAAGTATTTTCGTTTTCTAAAACTAAGATCCAAAACTTTTGAATATGGTAATTCTCTTCCTAGTTTTTTTTCAATATTCTTACAAACCTTAAGTAATTTCAAAGGAGTAAGTGAAGTTCTAATTTCTAAAGCTCCATTTAAGAAGTATCCAGACTTAATACCTTCTTGTGGTGGATTTTTAAATAACTTTGAAGTCTTAATAATTTTTATCTCTTTATTATTCGATAAAAGTTTAAGTGCACTCTTTACATTTTCTCTTCTGCTTCCTTTATTAGTCCCTATTCCAAGGAAAACAGTTTTTAGAGTTTTATAAGTTTTTATTTTTTTCATAAAACAATTTTAGTCAAATAATAAGTTATTCATTACCAGCTTTCTTCTACTATTTTATTTCTCATCTGTAATACATCAAAGCCTTAACCTATGCTAAGACCTTAACACTCTCTAGACCATAAGTACTAAAATGTAAAATCTTAAAAATAATTTAAGGATCTTTTAGTTAACGAGCTTGACTTTAAAAGTTAAGATTTAGTAAAGTGTAAGTATATAGTGTCTTCATCTATATAAGGACTATTTAAAAGTAACGTTTTTTAGAAAGGTATATAAAAAAACATATAAAAGATACTTTCTATATATTAGTAAAAGTATTATTTTTTCAAGGAAGGCAAATTAATGAGCAGTACAATATCAACTATTTCAGTTAAACTATCAAACAAGTTTGAACTGCGTGTAAATGATAAAGAAACACAGCAAAAAGTTAAATCAAAGCTAGGTCTTGATAAAGAAGATCCTCTTACTCCAGAAGCATTAAAAAGACACATTTCAGCAAATGGAGACTTAAAAGGTCTTTTAGAATTAGGTATAAAAGCGTATACTGACGAACGTGAGATTGCAGAGGATGAGAAAGAAGCTTTAAGTACAGACTTAGAAGCATTTAAACTACAACTACAAGCAGAAGCTCAATCAAATGCTGGTAGAGCAAGAGTAGAATCAGAAGATCCAATACTTCCAACAGAAGGACAGGAGGGAGCAGATGTAAGTGCTTCAAGTTCAGGATTAACATTAGAACAAAAATTAGACGAAAAACTAAAATCCAAAGATTTGACTGAAATAAGGTTGGAAATAGGAAATGGTGAGGAAACAGCAGTTTTAGATGATAAGGCATTTAATTCTAAACCAGAGAGCTGTAGGATTCTTAATGAAGGATCTAATGATGATAAAGTTACTGTAAGAATTGATGATGCTACAGGAAAATTAAAAGTTAAGTTAAGTCAAGATCTTCAAGAAGGTGAATCCATAGCTATAAGATTTGCTGGGCTTTCTAAAGAAGGAGAAAAAATAGAAGGTGCAAAACTCATTATCACTCAAAAAAAAGCAAAGACTGTAAGTGATACTCCCCCACCAAGTGAAACTCCAACTCAAAAAATTTCAAGATTGAAAGCAGAAGCATTAGGCAAAGCACAAGTAGCTGAAATATCTCTAAAAAAAGATAAAGAAACAAAAATCTTAGATAACTTTACGGGTGATCTCCCTTCTGCAGATGGAATAACCTTTAGAAAAGAGAGTAATTCTCTCTATGCAACTTTAACTAAAGATGTAGAGGAAGGAAAATCTATAAACTTTGATGCAGTGCATGAAGAAGGCGATGAGAAATATATAGGATTTAAATTTAAAGTTACACAGGATAAAGGTGGGTGGACAGGACTTATTGTTAAATCTCTTCTTATTGGGCTTGGAGCTATCGGTGCACTTATCGGTGGATCTAGCTCAGAAGGTGGCAAAGGCTGGCTAGGAGTTCTTGGTGGAGCTTTAGCTACAATTGGAGCACTTACATTTGAGCCCATACGTAATATTGTTTTTGGATGGCTTGGCGGTGAGGATAAAAAGCCAAATAGTTAATTGAAAGAAGGTGGTTAAAAAGTTTCTATCTCATTTTTCTAATTATATTTTAAAGTCCTTTATTTTTATTTATAAACTTATTTTATGACAGCAATAGCGATATCACCCAATAGCCCGCTCAGAAATGTTTCAGCTAGAACTGGAAGTCCTGCTAGCGGAGGCAGTGTTGCTGGAAGCCTATTAGATACTACACACGGTGCAGTAAAAACCACACAAAAACTTTTTATACCAGGGTTTTTAACTATAATAGGTACATTTGGAACATTTATGGCTTCAGTAGCCGCTGACCTTTTACCAGATTCATTTTTAGATAAGTTTTCAAAAGTTATTGCCGCTGTCTGTGGAATAGCAGGAATTACAGGATTAGTTAAAGGCTACCATGCTTTAAAAGAAATTATTTCTCCTAAAGACTCAGAACCTACCACCATTCAGCCAAACAATGAAACCTTTAGAAAAACTACTAAAGATGCTGAAAAGAAATTAAAAGATTCAGACGCTAATTTTGGTCAGGAAAAACAAGGATTAGTTTCAACACTCGTCAGTAAAAAAACAGATGGATCTTCAAACAATGAATTAAAGGACTCAGCAGAAGCTTTATTAAACCAATACAAAGATAAAAGCATACTAGATATTATTAGTGGTCACAGCGGAGGTCCCGCACCACTTATAGGTGGTATTTCAGGTGAGAATCTATCAATAGATGCCCTTAAAGATAGAACAGCCTCACTTACTGCATTTTCAGTATCAGCTGGTAGCACTTCAGCCACTACTATACAAGCAGATCTTAAAACAAAAGATAGCGATTTAAGAAAATTATTACCAGAAGATTTCTTAAATGCTTTTGATGTTCTTAGTTTTTATAATGAAAATTATTCAAATCCTGCGAGCTTAAAATCAATAGTTGATGCTGTAAAAAATGACGATATTAAAAACCTATTAGAAGATAAAGCAGAAACACCTGAAAAAAGGAATGCTTTAATTGTTCTTGATAACTTACAAGAAGCTCACAATGTACTTGACGTTATTCAAAAAATGATTTCATTAGTTCTAAGCAAACCTGATGATACAAGCAGAGATATACAGACCATCAGACAAGCTTTAGTAACAGGATTTAACATAACAGGATCTGGAGAAGAGATAAATGAAAAGCTACGTGAAAAATTAAATGGTACTGCTACTAAAACAGGCATAAATAAAAAGCTTGAAGACGTAAAAAATAGACTAGACTCAGTAGCAACAACTATAAATGACTCAAGATTTCCATTTAAAAAAGTAGCTTCAAACAAAGCAGTAATAAATAGTGGATTAGGTAGTATAACTCTTTTTGAATTTAAACAGTCTGTTTAGATTTTTTATAAAATGCTTCTACTTTTGTAGTGATTCCACCCCTTGCAGTAAAGTCTCCAGTTATAGTCATTTCTCTAGGTTTAACAGCAGTAGTAAAAATATCAAGAAGTTCATTTACTACATATTCATAAAATATCCCTTTATTTCTATAACTAAGTAAAAAGTATTTTAAAGATTTCAGTTCAATACAAAGTTTGTCTGGAATATACTCTATAGTAATTGTCCCAAAGTCTGGAAGACTGGTTTTTGGACATACTGATGTAAATTCAGGACAAGTTATAGTAATCGTATAGTTTCTTTTAGAATTTGGGTTTTGAAAAGTTTCCAGATTAGCCTTTTTCTTCATAATGCATTTATTTTAATCTATTTTATGATTTACGCATAAAAGAATCGGTCTATAGTGATTTACTTACTACTTATCTGTATCCCATTTATCTGTCCCCTCTAATATTAAGGGAAATAGTATAATATTTTAGATACAGTAAAGAAAATTTAAAATGGCAAATAACCAAAAATCAGAAACTAGCGAAATATCTATTAAAGATGCGGCAGGAAAGCTTGATATTTCAGACTCTACTGTAAAAAAGTATTTAAAAGATTTTTCTTTACCTATGGGTAAAGGTCCTTCAAGCAAAGCAATGATTTCAGATGAAACTTTTCAAGCTCTTTCTGAAATAGCAAAACTAAGAGCAAATGGATTATCTATTCAGGAAATTAAAGAACTAAAATCTCAAGAGCCTTCAAAACATATACTTGATGAAATTGAAGAAACTCAAACTCCAAAAGAAGAAGTTAAACCCCCAGAAGGTTTAAATATCGATGAGATTGCATCATTAAAAGAAGATTCATCATATGAAAGTGTTACTGAAACAGAAGTAGAAAATGGCATTCCTTCTGAGTCTGCAGAAATGAAAGCTGAAGAAGAAATATCTGAGGATTCAGATTCAGAAACTGAGGAGCCTGAAGAAGGTGATGAAGAGTCCTCAGATACTCCAAGAAGAAGAAGAGGTTTTAACTACAAATACGTTGAAAGACAAATTTCTAATGATTCAAAGAGAGTTTCTTCAATGAGACAAAGACTAAGAAATCCAAATTTATCAGTACAAGATAGATTATATTTTGAAGAAGCACTTGAAAGAAGAATACTTTTTTTAAATGGTTGGAAACACATCCTCAGATGGATTAGTAAATAGAATAGAGATTTGCTTATAATGCCAATAAGATTTTTAACAGCAGGTGAATCCCATGGACCTGAGCTAAATATTATTGTTGAAGGACTCCCTTCAAACTTAGAATTACTGCCTGAAGACATCGACAATGACTTAAAAAGAAGACAAGGCGGTTATGGTCGTGGCGGCAGGATGAAAATTGAAAAAGATAAAGTTATTTTTACTGGTGGAGTAAGGCTAGGAAAAACAATGGGTGGTCCAGTCTCAGTAAGAATATTAAATAACGACTTTAAAAACTGGGACATACCAATGTCACCAACCCCACAAGATTTAAATGACCCTTCAGTAAAGGAAAAAGTAGACTCTAAATTTATATCAAAAGCTCGTCCTGGTCATGCTGATCTCTCAGGTTCTATTAAATATTCCCATGATGATATTAGAAATGTTCTTGAAAGATCAAGTGCAAGAGAAACTACTAGCAGAGTAGTTATGGGTTCTATTTGTAAGAAATTTTTAAAGCAGGTTAATATTGATATTTTAAGCTATGTTCTAAGGATAGGATCTGTTGAAGTGAATGAAAGTTCTTTAGAAAAAGATTTTTATCAGCTTTATAAGCTCGCAGAATCTTCAGAAGTCAGATGTCCCGACTCAAAGATTTCTGAATTAATGAAAAAAGAAATTGACACAGCAAGATCAAATGGAGATACTCTAGGCGGTCTCACAAAAATCATTGCTACAAATCTACCGGTAGGATTAGGTTCATTCACACATTGGGATAAAAGACTAAATGGAAAAATTGCTGGTGCACTAATGTCAGTTCACACAGTAAAATCTGTAGAAATTGGATTAGGGAAGAGAGTCTCTGAAATACCAGGATCTGAAGTCCACGATCAGATCTACATAGACCCAAAATGGAATGGTAAAGGTTTAAGATATAAAAGAAAGTCTAACAATTCAGGTGGAATAGAAGGTGGAATGTCAAATGGTGAACCCATTGTTTGTACTGTAGCCACAAAGCCTATTCCTACATTAATAAAACCTCTTGACTCTGTTGATATCAAGTCAAAATCCAATACCCAGGCACATTTCGAGAGATCAGATATCTGCGTAGTACCAGCGGCAGGAGTAGTTTTAGAGTCAATGCTTGCTTTTGTGATTGCAAATGAAATCCTTGAAAAGTTTGGCGGAGATAGTATCAGTGATTTATTAGATTCTTATAATAGATATCAGGATAGAACTTTTCAGAGATAGCTTATTTTTCAACGTTTAACAGCTATATGAATAGCCACAACTCCACCAAAAATATTTTTATAATAACATCTAGAGAATCCAGTATTTAGGAGGATTTGTTTTAGTTCTTTCTGTTTATACCAGGTCTTTAAAGATTCTGGTAAATAAGAATAGGCTTCTTTATCCTTTGCAAAGATTTCGCCCATCAGTGGCACAAATTTAAAAAAGTAAAGAAAGAATACTTCTCTCCAAACAGGGATTTCAGGAAATCCTAAATCAATGCACATAAAAACTCCACCTGATTTTAAAATAGAGAATGCTTTATTTAAAAACTTTTCTCTATTCACCAGATTTCTAAGTCCAAATCCTATACTAATTAAATCAAAAGAATTCTCTTTGTAATCAAGACTTTCTGCTGATACTAACTCACAATCAATACCTTGTATATTAAGCTTTTCTATTTTTTCTTCTAAAATACTAAGCATGTTTTTACAATTGTCAGTAGCAATTACCTTTGTATCAGGTAGCATACTCTTAATAATTAGAGCCAAATCCCCTGTTCCTGAACACACATCAAGAGCATGCAATGGTGAGGTGACTTCTTTAAGTGAAAGCATTACCGCTGTTCTTTTCCATGCTAAATGCCTCCCAAAAGTCATTAAATTATTTAATAGATCATATTTAGAAGCAATTTTTGAAAACATATTATTTACATATGCTGATTTTTCACTTGATTTTAATTCGGCTAGTGGCATACTCTTAAATATATTAATCCTTATAAACAATATGTCTAATATATCCGATATTAATCAAGTTGACAAATTAATTAATAAAGCATTTGCTCTTATAAATGAAGATAAAAATACTGAAGCCATAGAAATAGTAAATGCTATTTTAAAAAATAATGTTTTACAAACAGAACAACTTCAATTCATAGCAGATATTTATCTTGCTGTAGGTGACTTTGATAAAGCAAGTATTTGTTTTCAAAAAACTGGCAATCTACAAAGTTCAGCATTTGCACTAATTATGTCAGACAAGCCTAATGAAGCAAAAGCATTATTAGACATATCGGAATCAGCCCCAGTAACCCTATGGTGTAATTTCTTATATGATGTTTTTTCATCAAAAGCTATTAGACAATGGCCCTCTTTTTTAGGAATAAGACATTTCATGGAATTAACTGTTTATTCCTTACTACTTAGCAAGAAAACTCACTTAATTAATCTTCTTTTTAAAAGAACAAATAAACTTTTAGATATAAATATTGATACTGAAAAATATATTGGCTACGCTTATTACCATTATGGGGACATTGATCAGTCTATAAAATTTTTAAAGACCTCTCTTAGAAGAAACAGAACTGATGGGGAAATATATTTTACTTTAGGACAGATTTATAATTCACGAAATGATTTAAAAGAAGCTTTATCCATGCTTGAGAATGCAAAGACTTTCATGCCAAATCATTATCCAACAAATGAACTGTTGAAGAAAGTAAAAGAAAAGCTAGTTACCTAGCCTTATAATTCACTCTATTGTAATATTCTAAGATTTCATTCATCTTTGCTTTTTGTTCTTCTAGGCTTAAATAAATATATTTTGTTGATCTTACTAAATGTGAAAATCCAAGACAAACAATAACACCAACAATACTTCCAATTACAGTAGCACCGAATATCAAACTACTATTTCCAAAGATATAATCACGATTATAAATATCAGTACCAAGACTTACAGCTTGTAAAACAGAGAGGATTCCCCCCATTGCCGCTATAAATACTCCAAACACTTTAAAACAAGTTTCAACACCATTAATATAAGTAAGATTAATATTATCTTCCTCAAATATATTTGAAGTCTGATTATTATTTTTAGTAAAAAGTGTTTTATCAATAGTCTCTTCTAATATCTGATCTTCAGAGCTTTCTTGATCTGCTCCAACTCTTGAGATGAGCCTCTTTTTATCTTTTAAATTAGTTTTATAGTTTTCTGTTTTATAGTAACCATCTAAAAGCGGACTATGCAGTTTCTTTGGGTTTTGCTGTGGATAATTTTGACTCATATAATAAAATAAAATCCTCTAATGATTGATAATCATAAATGTTATAGCAATTTAAATCTGGTTTAATTTTTTTCACCAAGCCAGTTAAAACTTTTCCTGGTCCGATCTCAATTACTGTATCAACTCCATCTTTGACGAGACTTGTTATAGTTTGTGTCCAAAAAACAGAAGATGTCATTTGTTTTTTTATTTTCTCAAAAATAATATTCTTATCTGAACTTGGTTTGCCATCAATATTTTGATAAATTGGGATTTTAGAATTTTCTAAAGGTGATATCTTAGAAAGCTCTTCGTTAAAGACTTCTGAAGCAGGATTCATAAGATGAGAGTGAAAAGCACCACTTACAGGTAAGATAATTGCTTTACCGCCCAGAGACTTTACTTTTTCCGGAATATTTTCAAATGCACTCTTTTCACCAGAAATTACAAATTGATTTGGACTATTATAATTTGCAATTACAATTTTCCCTTTATATTCACTTTCATTTATAAGATTTTCAATCTGACTCAATTCCAAGTTCAGGATTGCCGCCATAGCACCTTCTTTTGCAGATTGCATAAGATTTCCTCTCAAAAGGACTAGACTTACTAATTCATCAAGCTTGAGAATCTTCGAATACCACAAAGCAGTAAATTCACCAAGACTATGACCACAACAACCAATGAGCTCTAAAGATAATTTCTTACTTTCCAATTTCTTTTCAAAAAGCTTTAAAAGTGCCACTGAAACTGCCACTATAGAAATCTGAGTATTTTTTGTCTGATTAAGCTCTTCCTGTGGTCCATTTAAGAAGATATTTGAAATATCCCTACCAGCTTTAGCATCAATCTCACTAAAAAGAGACTTAACTTCATCTGATTTATCAATAAGGTCTGCTCCCATTCCAACTTTTTGAGAACCCTGACCTGGAAATAAAAGCGCAAATTTCATCAAACTACTCCTCTTCATTACCTCTTACTAAATTTATCATCTTTAAAAGGATATCATTTTCTTCATCAGCATTTTTGCACTCTTTGAGTTGCTCTGTTAAGAATTTCATTTTTTGCTTATTTTGAATCCACCATTTAATCCACTCTTTTGCTTCAATTAAAACTTTTTGTTTATATGCTTTATCAGTATTAGTAGAATCATTTTCAATTTTAATAGCTATAGAAGAAATAGTTGACATAATATTTTTAAACTCATTAAATTCAATAATAAGTTCTTCTATTAAATCCTGAGGAGACAGATTCCTTACCAATAAATTGTCTAAATAATCTTTTATCAATTTGTTTTTTTCATCAATAAATTCAACTTTAGAAAGCTCTTCTTTCATACTGTCAGAATAAGGAAAAGAATTAATGTAAAGAGTTAACAGCTCTAGCTCTGCATGCTTAAATCTTTCAATGGTATGCATTTTATACATCTCATCATCACTGACGACCTTTGATTCTTTCTTTTTATAAACAGATTTTTTTAACTTATTTTTTTCTTTAAGTTTTAGATTTATCAACTCTTCATCTATGTTTAATTTGTGTGAAGAGTAGTTTATATTGTCTTTTTTCTCTATGGGATCACTAGTAGTGATTATGACATCTAAGAGCTCATCCAATTTTTCTTTTTTCTCAATTTCGCTCTTAGCCTGATTATATTCACCAGAAATTCTATCTAAAACAAACTTCGTAAGAGGCTGACTATCTTCAATTACTTTTCTTATATCTGCTTCTCCAACAAGATTCAAAGATTCGTCCAGATCTTTAGCAGGTAGTCCAGTTACCACCTTAAAATCCAGGTTCACAAATTTTGATACTTCTTGTGCTACTTTATAAGCTTTTTGTACAGCTTTTTGTCCAGCGGCATCTGTATCAAGTGATAGAAACACTCTCTTAGAATCTGTATACTTAGCAAGTAGTCTTGCTTGTTCTTTTGTAAAAGCTGTACCTAAAGTAGCAACAGTATTTAATAAACCATACTGATGTGCAGTTATTACATCTAGATACCCTTCTGTCAAAATTACATAATCCTGATTTTTAATCTCATCCTTTGCAAAATTCAATCCATACAAATTAAAGCCTTTATTAAAAATCAGAGTTTCCGGAGAATTAATATACTTTGCATCATCGTTTGAAAGAGTCCTCCCTCCAAAACCAATAATATTATTTTTTTCATTGTATATAGGAAAAATTACTCTGTTTCTAAATCTATCATAGTAAGTATTCTGATTTTCTCTAGGGATAAAAAGCCCAGAAGCTACTATTAACTCTTGTTGGTATTTTTTTTCTTTTGTAAGGTAATTATACAAGGAGTCCCAGCTGTTTTGTGCATATCCAACTTCATATTTTTCAAGAATATCTGGCTTTAATTTTCTTTTGTTTGCAACATATTCATAAGCAATAGCACTATCTGAATTGTCTTTTAAAAATAAATTCTTTTTGAAGAAATCTAAAGCACATCTGTTTAATTCATAAAGCTTTGTTTTAATTTCAACTTCTGCTTTATTTTCTTCTCCATATTCAACCTTAAGACCATACTTAACAGCAAGTTCTGGAACTGCTTCTGACCATTTTTTCTTATTTATAAGAGCATAAAATGTAATTAAATCTCCACCTGTACCACATGAAAAGCATTTAAAGATTCCTTTTTGAGGATGAATTTGGAGGGAGGGATTATGATCATCATGAAATGGGCATACGCAAGCGTAACCTCTGCCAGATTTCTTTACAGGGACGTATTCTGAAATAAGCTCCTGAATAGGAACTTGTGTTTTTATCTGATTTACAAGCTCTTTAAAGTTCTTTATCATGATTTACGAAAGGAGTGTTTTTAATTTAAACCTCCATTCATATTATGGTATTTGAGCTGTAGTATCAAGCCCCAACTTCTCATCAAAACCAAGCATTAAGTTCATGTTTTGAATAGCTTGCCCCCCAGCACCTTTAAGCATATTGTCTATAGCAGATGTAATTATAAGCTTATTCATTCTTTCATCTTTAACCATACTTATATGGCAAAGATTTGAACCCCTAACATGTTTTGTATTAGCATAAATACCTTCTGGTAAGACCTTAACAAAATATTCTTTTTCATAATAATCTTTATAAATTTTCTGAAGTTTTTTAATTTCAAATTTTTCTTTTAAATCTACATAAATAGTACTTAAAATACCTCTATTTATAGGCAACAGATGTGGAGAAAAAATTATATTAGTTTTTTTAGTTGATTTAGAAATTTTAAAAATTTCATTTTCAATTTCTGGAATATGCCTATGCTCACCACCTAAAGCATATGCTGAGAATGATTCATTTAATTCACAAAAATGCAAATTTTGTTTAGCTTGTTTGCCAGCACCAGTAGCACCCGATTTTGAATCAGCAATGATTGTATTTAGGTTTATTGACTTCTTTTCCAATAAAGGTGCAATACCAAGAATAATAGAAGTAGGATAACAGCCTGGATTTGCTACGATCTGACATTCTTTTATTTTTTTTCTATAAATTTCAGGAAGTCCATAAGCTATTTTAATATTTTTATTTTTAAGTTTTAGATTTTCATAAAGTCTAAAATCTGCACTTAAGTCTATAATTTTCAATTCATTATTTTCATTTAACAGTTTAGGGATAAAGTCTTTTGAAAAGCCATGAGGTGTGGCACAGAAGACCAAATCACATTCCTTTGCTATGTTTTTAGGATTCGTTTCTTTACATTTCTTATTTAGAATATTGAAAAAAGTAGGATAGATATCATAGTAATTTTTTCCTGAAAACTGCTCAGATGCCAAATAAGAGATTTCTACTTCTTTGTGATTTAAAAGTAGTTTAACCAATACAACACCAGTATATCCAGTCGCACCTAAAATTCCAATTTTTGTTTTCATCGATTCCTCTCTTAAAAAGATTTTAATATCTATCTCAACGAACAAAAGCTTATTTATAGTTTATCAGTGATAATGGGGCTATTTCTTAATTTATGAGCAAAATTTAATTTTTAGTTTAATCTAACTATAACTTTTCTATGATTTTATTCGCTTGATCGAAGTAATCATTAGAGAGATTCTCATGGTAAGTAAGATAAGTAAAGTAAATAGCACAAGATTACCCACGAATTCCCCATCTGACATGTCATTTGCAGGTTCAGGGACAAGCTCTGCTAAAGCACAAGGATTAGTAGCTAAAAGAAATGCTATGAGATCAAATCCTAGTGGTCAAAAGAAGGAAATGACTAATGAAGAGGTTAATCAAACCAGTAAAGAGTCACAAATAAGAAAACTAAAATCAGACATTAAAATGTTATACAAACAGTTAGAAGATGCTTCCGCTATGTCTCCAGGTCCAAATGCAGTAACAGATAGTCCATGGACAGAAGGACCAAGAGCAAACTATGCAACAGGTCAAATGGAGCAAACAATGGCACAAATAAGAGTCAAAGAAAGACAAATACAAATGGTAGAGAAGTATGGAGATAAAATTAACCCTAACAACAGATCAGAATACAATGATTTAATGATGGTGTACGAACAAATGGGACAAGAAGCTGTAAATCAAGATTGGGATCCTTCATATAAAGGATATGGAAGTTCTCAGTTCTTTGAAAATAAAAATGTAGCTGATAACATGTTTAGACTAAGAAATAAAGAACAAATCTTAATAGCACAAATAGAAAACTCTTAAATAAAAAAAGAAGTAAAGACTAAACTGTATTTTATGATTCAGATATAATCCTCAATGTGGATGATAATTATATAAGTGAAATTTTTTCTGCTATCCAGGGGGAAGGACCTTTTGCAGGTAAAAGACAAATTTTTATCAGGCTTAGTGGATGTGACATAAGATGTATATGGTGCGATACTCCACAAAGTCTTAAAAGAGTAAAACAATGCGAAATTGAAACTGGTGCAGGAAAAAGAAAATTTATTTCAAGAAATAATCCTTTAAATAAAGTGGATGTTGTTTCTTATATTTCTAAACTCTCTCCAGAGATACACCACAGTATTTCGATAACTGGAGGAGAACCACTGCTTCAGAATAATGCATTAAAGAAACTTCTTCCAGAATTAAAGAAGAATTTTCACCTTCCAATTTATTTAGAGACAGGTGGACACAGACCAGACAAATTAAAGAATATTATTAAATATATTGATTTTATATCAATGGATTTTAAATTGCCTTCATCATCAAGAACTGAGCCTTCCTGGAATAAGCACAGTGATTTTTTATCTTCTTCTATAAAATCCAAATCTTTAAAAAGCATTTGGGTAAAAATAGTACTCACAAATAAGACTTCTATAAATGAATTGAAAAAATCAATTGAAATTATAAAATCATTTGCACAGGAAAGAGAGATCGAGGTTTTCTTACAACCTGTCACAAAGATTAACGGAACGAAACCCCCATCAGAAATAGAACTTTTAGATATCCATAATAAATTATTAAAGCTTTATCCACACATAAGGGTTTTACCTCAAACACATAAATTTCTAGGACAAAAATAATTTAATTTCTTGGAGTTATACTAGTTTCAAATTCAACTTTAGCTCCCATTAGACCCACAAGAAAAGGCGATTCTTCTAAAAAGATTTTTATTGTGACTGGCTTATCATTTTTATAGTCATCAAGAAAAGTTATTTTTGCATTTTTATTTGAAAATGGGTCAGTAAGGGAATTCGCAGTAAAGCTACCACTCACAGGGATTTCTCTTTTATCTTTTTTCAATACAGAAAAATGATCAAGCAGAAGATCATTATTATTACTAATAACTGCTTCCGGAGAAGTATCAGGAACTGCTCCCATTCCAGAGTTCTTCAGAGATTCGATAAACTCATCATCTTCAGACAATCTAGACTTACCAAGTTCAAGCAAAGGAGGTTGAAATGGCCACGTTTTATCCTGATCTTCAGTAAAGAATTTACTTTGATTTATAAATCTTACTGTTTTCAAGACATAATATTCTGTTTTTTCTGGAGATCTTCTTGATCTATTTACAGATCTTGCAGAAAAATCAATTTTTTCTTTTGGTTTTGCAAAATAATAAAGGATATAGTCATATCCAGTAGTTTCACCTGTCTTTTCAAACGTAATGGGCTTTGTAAAGTATAAAAAAGGAGAACTCTGAACTGCATCATCTGGCAGTGGAACTCCATATGACGTAGAAGAACCAGCAAAAACCCTGGCTTTATTTGCTTCCCTTAATTCATCAGATATTATTCTTATAGCAAGTTTTGCTTTAACCTGTGACAATCCTCTACCATAACTCTGGTAAAATAGTTTCCAGCCTTGGTCAGAGTAAGCATATAAAAGTCCTGTAACAATCGCTAAGACTGCTATAACAGTCATAGTTTCCAACAAACTATATCCATTTAAATTTCTAAGATATGATTTCATTACTAAAATCTAAAAAAACATTCTATTTATTAATTACATTTCTCATATTAAGTATAAGTAACTCTTACGGATATGAAGATTTAAAAAATAATATATCAAACAATCTTTATATTGCATACATAGAACCACCATCTTTAACTTCAAGACCTAAAATAAATGACTTATATAAATCTCTACGCGAAGATGTCCTAAATCAAACAAAAAATATTCCACAAAGGACCATACCGGACTCAAAAAGAATTGAATCGAAAGGCGAATCCTCTGAAAAAGACGAAGAACTTATTAAAGTAGAAGAGAATACTAAACTAAGCAATCTTTTTGAAAGAACTTATCCAGTAAATTCTGACAAGCTTTTCTCTATCAGCTTATCCTGTATTGAAGAAATGAATTTTCTACTTAAATTTTTAGATATGTTTGACAGAAAAATAGTTGCTATTGATAAATCTCACAACACCATTTTAATTTTCTTAAAACCCACTAATCCAAATAGTACAATAGTAAAGATATCTGCATATGCAAATAATGCTGACAATACCGCTTTGAAAAACAACGTAATAAACCTAGTAAAACTATTAAATGCAAAAACGAAATCATAATTATAAATCTTATTTAATTGCTATAACCGGAAACTTTGGGACGGGAAAAAGCACTGTTGGTGAGATTCTAAGAAGTGAGGGGTTTTTAGTAATTGACACAGATGAAATAGTTCGTGAAATACTTAGTAAAAAGAACCTTATAACGCAAAAGCTAATTAACATTTTTGGTGAAAATATAAAAAGTGCTGATGAAAACTATTTAATAGACAAAAGAGCTTTAGCTAAAATTGTTTTTAATGATAAGGAAAAAAGAGAGTTATTAGAATCCATTATTCACCCAGAAGTTGAGAAGGTCTTGAATAAAATCTTTAAAGAGAGTGAGAATGAAAAAATTGTTTTCATCTTAATACCATTACTTTTTGAATGTGGACTAGAAAAGAATTATGATGAAAGCTGGTGCGTAATATGCAATGAAAACATACAGAAAGAAAGGCTAATAAAGAAAGGGTTCACCCTAGAAATGATAGATCTGAGATTAAAAGCACAAATGCCTCAAGCAGAAAAAGAAAAAAAAGCTGATTTTACGATTAACAACTCAAAAAGTATAAAGGAAACTAAAGAACAAGTCTTCAAAAAACTCTCTATTCACTAACCGACCATCTTTAATCTACAGAACTGGCTCTATAAGTCCATAATTCCCATCTTTTCTTAAATAAATGGTATTAATTTGACTAGTTGCCTGGTTAATAAAAACGTAGAAATCATGGTCAATAAGATCAAGGTGATGTGTAGCTTCTTCTGGAGTCATAGGATGTAATTTAAACTTTTTAGATTTAATAATCTTACCTTCTGTATGATCTAAATCATGCTTTCCATTTGAACCGTTTGTGCTAATTAAAGTACCAGAAAGAGCAGGCACAGGATCAGGCCTATCTTTATGCTGATAGCTTTTATAATGCTTTGCTTTATACTTTTGTATTTGTCTATCCAGCTTATCAACCACTAAATCAATGCTTGCATACATATCTTCACTAGCTTGTTCTGAGCGAATAATTTTCCCATCTAAAAAGATTGTTACTTCTGTAATATTACTCTTACTAATTCTAGGGTTTTTTAATACACTAAGCTTAACTTTTACTTCGTGATTTTTAATAATAGTTTCAAAATGATGAGAAAGCCTTTGAAGCTTTTCATTTACATAATCTTTTAACGCTTTAGTTAACTCTATGTTTTTTCCTTCAATCAATATTTTCATAAATATAAGGCTTTTAAACCTACCTCCAATCTAATAATAGCTTATTTCTCCTGATTTTCAAAATAAAAAGATTTAATCCTTTTGGCTGAAAGTTATAATTGATATATGAAAAGAAGGCTTGAAATAGGTATAACTTATGGCGACCCTAGTGGTATTGGTCCAGAAATATTAATTAAAGTTTTACAAAAGTGGAATTACAATTTAACACCTATTATTTTTGATCCTCAAAATGTACTTTTTAAAAAATCTAAACATGGTTTTAAACCCGGAGTAATTTCTCCAAAAGCTGGTCAATATTCGTTTAAATGTTTAGAGAATTGTGTAAAGTATGCAAAAACAAATAAGCTGAAAGCCATTATTACTGGACCAGTATCAAAATTAGCCATAAATAAATCAGGAATAAAATTTACTGGACAGACAGAAGCTATAGCTGACATGTGTAAGGTAAATAAGAAAAATGTGATTATGCTATTTGCACAAAAAGATTTCCGAATAGCACTATATTCTAGGCATATTCCTTTAAAAGAAGTCTCAAAGTCTTTAAACAAAAAAGATTTAAAGAATTTCTTAGTCATTTTAGAGAAAGAACTAAAAGAAAAATTTAAAATTTTAAAACCAAAAATTGCTGTTTTAGGATTAAATCCACATGCTGGAGAAGATGGTTTATTTGGAAGTGAAGAAAAAAGAATTATAATTCCAGTAATAAAAGAACTCTTAAAAAAGAAGATGGGTATTTATGGACCTTTTTCTGCTGATGCCATGCTTGCACAGTGCGCACAAAACTATTTAAAGTCAAGAAAACAGAACTTTGATGTCTTAGTATCTTTTTATCACGATCAGGCATTGCCTGTATTTAAAGGAGTCTGTGGATTTAATGGTTTAAATATAACGCTAGGACTTCCATTTCTCAGAGTTTCAGTAGATCATGGAACCGCATTTGATATAGCTGGTAAAAATGTTGCTGATAGTGAAGGAATGAAATCTGCTGTTAAATTTGTAAATGATTTATTAATATAAGAAAGTTTTCCGAACTAATATTTACTATCCTCTAATCAGTGAAAGTACTTCTGCTCTGGTCTCTGGCTTAGATTCAAAAACACCTTTTAGAACTGATGTCGTAGTTTTTGCTCCAGGTTTTTTAATACCTCTCATCGTCATGCACATATGCTCTGCTTCTATAACTACAGCCACTCCTAGTGGGTTTAATTTTTCATTTACTGCATTTGCAATTTGCATAGTTAGCCTTTCTTGAACTTGTGGTCTTCTTGCAGATGTTTCTACCACTCTTGCTAATTTACTCAAACCTGTGATAATTCCATTTTTAGGAAGATAAGCTACATGTGCCACACCAAAGAATGGAACCAAATGGTGTTCACACATACTATAAAAAGGAATATCTTTTACAAGGATGACCTCAGCATGATCTTCTTTAAAGGTAATATTTATCTCATCTTTTGGATCTTTATTTATTCCAGAAAAAAGCTCAAAATACATTCTAGCTACTCTATTTGGCGTCCTGATAAGACCATCTCTTTCTGGATCTTCACCAATGGCTTCAAGAATTTCTTTTACTGAAGATTCAATAATCTTTAATTTATCTTCTATATGTGTATTTATTGTTTCTGTACTCATTTCCTTTTCCTATTTTATCTAACTATATAAAAACTGTATTTTTAGATTTTTTAGATTTTCTTTAGACTTTGAGCTTTAATTTGTATTCATTAATGATAAACTATAAAATACACTATTTAAAAGGTTAATTATGCAAAGAGTATTATCAGTTTTAGTAGAAAATGAGTCCGGAGTATTAACTAGAATTGCTGGATTATTTTCAAGAAGAGGTTTTAACATAGAATCCTTAACTGTAGGTCCTACAGAAAGTCCTTCATATGCCAGAATCACTATTTCAGTAAATGGAAGTAATCATGCTGTTGAGCAAATCACAAAACAATTACATAAATTAATTAATGTTATTAAAATTACAGATTTGACAGAGCTTAGTTTTGTGGATAGAGAGATTGCATTAGTTAAAGTTTCGTCTACCGTTAATACTCGCTCTGAAATTATCCAAATTGCAGATTTATTCAGAGGACATATCATTGATGTAGCAGAAGATACATTGATTATTGAAGTTACTGGAGATCAGGGAAAAATTAATGCAATCGTTCATCTTCTTGGAAAATTTGGAATTAAAGAAATAGCCAGAACTGGAAGAGTTGCACTTTCCAGAGGAGTAAAACCTGATCAGGCGCTTCCTCAAAGGATACCCCTAAGAATGGTAACTTCTAGTTAGAAGATAATTTAAATCCTTAGTACCATTAGATATTTTAGTCATTTAAAATCTATTAATAAAAATAAACTTATTATATTGGTAAAATTGAAGCTGGATGGTATATTTAAATTATTATGGATGAAATTGAAAAAAAGTATATTTTAGATGAACAAAACAAAAAAATAGCTGTTCAGATTAATATTGATGTTTTTGAAAAAATAGAAACTATTATTGAAAACCATGGACTCTTTAAACTAATCCAAGAAGGAAATGAAAGAGAATATCTTGGATTAGATGATGCTAAGGAATTTTATAAAGGCTTAGATAAAGCAAATTGAAAACACTCTATAGTAAAAAGTTTTTAAAAGATTTAGCTACAATTCCTAAAAATGAAAGAGTAAGTATTGAAGTATTTGCTTTTGAAACTTTAGTTAAGTTAGATTCAATACCAGCAACAGGAAAGTGTGAACAATTAAGAGGGTATCAAAACTATTATAAAGTAAGATTTGGAAACTATAGAATTGGTCTAAAACTGGAAGGCGAAACTTTAATCCTTGAAAGAGTTTTACACAGAAAGGATATTTATAGATATTTCCCCTAAATAAAGAAGGAAGTAAATATTTGTCTCAAAGGATACCCCTAAGAATGGTAACTTCTAGTTAATTATTAAGCTATTTGAACTCTTTTACACATTTAAATTTTTACCACAATCTTCTCTTAACTTCTATCTGTTTAACTTTTCGTAATCAGGTTAAAGGTACCATTATGCCTCCAATTCCACCAGCACCAGCACCACCACCGCCACCAGGCGGAGCAGGACCTGCTGGAGCAGTAAAACCACCAGAAGAAAAAGATAAGCCTGGATCAGCATTACCAGCAAGTGGAAGCGATGAGTTTGTAAAAGACAAAGATAAACCTGGATCAGCAGGACCTGGCAGTGATAAGAACGCTAAAAAAAGTTCAAAGTTTGCATCTGCGCTAGCCGCTGTAAGAGCTATTTTTCAGAAGATAAGACAAATGTTTGCTAATAGTGCACGAAATGCAAACCCAATTTTTAGAATTTCAATAAACCAAACAGCGAATATGCTAGCCACACAAGCGGCATCATTAATTCAAGGAATTTTAATAGATTCAGCTGTTAAAGGTACGAATGAAGATACAGAAGCACAATCATTAAATAGCACAGCTGGAGTGTTAATTGCTGAAACTAAGCAAAATACTGAACAACAAAAAGAAATAATAGCTGGTGATAAGAATTTGAAAAAAGGACTGGATGATTTAGCAAAAATGGCATAAGCTAGCTAATATAAACGATTATTATTAATCCTCTTTTAACTTTACTCCAGCACTTACCCTAAAAAATAAAGTTCATAAACTTCTCATAACCATACACTGTTTTACTTTAACCCATATGGGATAAAAGTTTCTCATTATTGGAAAAATAGGTAAATTAAAAATGACGGATTCAATTGGTTTAATTAATCAAAGCGAAAGCACAAAAAAATTAAGTGCATCACTTTCTATAGAAGGAAAAGGTGCAGACTTACAGGACAATTCTCATAAAAAACTTGGTGATGATTTAACGAAAGAAAGTCAAAAATATTCTAACGACTCAAGAGCACAGTCAGAACAAGCAAGGGAATACCTACATGCAGCGGATGCTCTGGAAAAAATGGCAAAAGCTATCAGAGTTAAAGCTGATGAATTAAGAAAAAAAGAAATAAAAAAAGAAGAAGCAGTAAAGCAAATAGCAGAAGTAATAGCAGGAAATGGACTTCAAATGCCCGTTCCAAAAGATGCGACTCCAGAACAATTAGAAAAAATAGCAGATGACTTAGAAAACAGAGCAAAAGAAAATAGAGTCATCGCTAATGATCTTTTAAAAGGTGCAGAAGAAAAAGAAAAAATTGCAAATAAACTAAAAGAACAAGCAACCATGATAAATCAAAAAGAGAATAATATGGACGATTTACGTTTAAAGTCTGTAATGGCTCATTCACAAGGTTTAAATGAAGTATTTAAAAAACTCGGTATATTTAAAGTAGAGGCTCAGTATAAAGAACAGTTAGCATATGCAGAGAAAAAAGCACAAGAAAAAGGAATTGTTTAAAGGCATTAAGGGAGAAAAACTATGTCAAGTGCAATGGAAGTCGCAAGTAAAGTAGGAAAAGCAATGGTAAAAGCACTCACCTCTGCTTTAAGTGGCGGAACAGTAAGTGCACCAGGTAGTGGTAGGAAAAGTGCAGATGCATTAGGTAATCTTTCCAGCCAAAGAGATGCTATGAGAGGTGGAAATCCAGATACTGGTATAAAAAGTGGTAGTGGCGGTCCTGAAGAATTAAGACAAACAGCTAATGAACAAAGATCTTCTGCTGATTCTGCACAAAGTGAAGTCACTAATATGGATGGTCAAGCACAACAAGCAGAAACAGGAGCACAAACTTCAAGACAAGAAGCTAGTCAGGCAAATGCACAAGCTCAAGAACTAGAAGGTCAACAACAGCAAATGACACAACAAGCTGAAACTACTGCTAGCGAAGCTGAACAAACAAAAGGTAAAGCTACAGAAACTGGAGAACAGTCAGAAACAAAAACTCAAGAAAGTCAAACCCAGGAACAAGATGCTCAAAGTAAAGAAACACAAGGGGAAAGTAAAATCACTGAAGGTGATGGTGATATTCAGTCTGGTGAAAGTGATATTTCACAAGGTCAGCAATTAGCTAATTCAGAAGATCCTGGTGAAAGAGCACGTGGTCAACAGCTAATGCAAAGTGGAAATACAAAAAAACAACAAGGTATTCAAAAAAAACAAGAAGGAACTAGATTAAAACAAGAAGCTAATAAATTAAAACAACAAGCCGCTAAAACAAAACAAGAAGCTGATAGATTAAAACAAGAAGCTCAGGAGCTCGAACAACAAGCAACTGAACTGGAGGAACAAGCACAGCAAGCTAGAGATGAAGCAGATCAAATTTCATCAGAAATCGATAATGCAAAACAACAAGGTCAGGAAGCTGAAAGCAGTGCTAATGATCAGGAAACACAAGCAAATCAGATCAAACAGGATAAGAGTCAAACTGAATCTAAGATACCAGAAATGGATCAGAATGCTACTAATTTAGATAATGAAGCTAGTGAATTAGATCGACAATTAATGGAATCACTTTCAGAAGGTGATGATGACACATCTGGCGAACCTGAAACATTAAAGAAAAAAGGAAGCAAAGAACCTAGCTCCAGCTCATCTAAAGATTCATCTGGAGATGATTCAGGAGGTCTAGTAGACCCTGCAATAATGAATGAAACAGATGAGAATGGAAATCCTACTGAACGTGCACTAAAAGAACGTGAGAAGTTTGAAGCAGATGGTGGTAAAGTTTTAACCAGAAATCGCCCAGATGGAGCTGAAGGACCTACAGGAGAAAAAGGAACTGAAAGACCTGAAGGTTCAGATGATGATAAACCTATTACAGGTGGTGATGTTTTTGCAAGTCCTGTTACAGCAAAAAAAGCAGCAACTGATTCAGCAACTGCTGGTGATGATGCTGAAACTATAGGAAAAAATACTGTAACAAACGATACTGATCCTAACACTAAAAGATCAGATGCTACTGTAGCCGCCGCTGATGCTGCAAGAAAAGCCGCTGAAGACAAAGCAACAAGCGATGGAAAAACCCCAGACCAGATAAAGGCCGCTGGTGATGCCGCTGCTCTTGATGCCGCCGCCGCCGCTGATAAAGCTTTTGATGCTAAACCTGCCGCCGCAGGTGCTGGAAAGAAAGCAAAAAAACCAGGAGCCGGTGCCGCAGGTGCTGGGGAAGATGGACTAGGTGACGATAAAAAAGCTAAAGCCCCAGGCGGAGCTGGAAGTCCTTCTGGTGGTTCAGGTTCTGAGAAACCTGGTGGCGCTAGTGGCGGACAACCACAAGGTGGAGGCGGAGATCAAGGAAAACAAGATAGTGGCATTGGTAACGCTAGCAGTCTTGCTCAACAAGCCGCTGCATTACTAAAACAAATCGGACAGATCTCACAGGTAATGTCTCTAAATGCAAACCCTATTGTTCAGATTGCTAAAAACCTGACGAATAAAGGGTTAGCAGAACAAGCTGTAGCACTTCTAGAAGCAGCAGCAGTAGACACTGCTATCCAAGGGACTCCGATAAATCAGCAAATAATTTTATTAAAAGCTATGGCTTCTACACTTAGAGGTGAAGCTGAAACAAACGTTAATTTCTGGAAAGAAACATTGAATGAAAACAAACAGCTTGCTAAAGGAACTCACGACTTAGCTAAGATGGCATAATTTCTATTTTCAATTTTTCAAGAAGTTCTTTATCTTTATTAAAAGATGGATTATCTGTCGTTAAAAGCTTTTCGCCAGTGAAAATACTGTTTGCCCCAGCCATAAAACATAAAGTCTGAAGCTCATCAGACATAGAAAGTCTCCCTGCAGAAAGTCTTACTCTGGCTTTTGGAATTAAGATTCTAGCTGTGGCAATGCTTCTTACCATTTCAAAATTATCAATATCATCATTCTGAGCCAGTGGAGTTCCTTCTACTTTAACTAAAACATTTATAGGAACTGACTCTGGCTGTGGATCTAGATTTGCTAGTGTTTTTAAAAGCTCTACTCTATCTTTCTGGCTTTCACCTAGACCTAAAATACCACCAGAACAAACCTGAATCCCAGAAGATGAAACATACTGAAGTGTTTTCAATCTATCTTCATAAGTTCTCGTCGTAATAATCTCTTTATAGAATTCTGGAGATGTATCTAGATTATGGTTATAAGCAGTTAAACCTGCTGACTTAAGTTTTCTAGCCTGCTCTTCAGTAAGCATTCCTAAAGTACAGCAGGCTTCCATTCCTAAATTTCTAACTTCTTTTACTAGCTCTAAAACCTCTTCAAACTCTTCATTCTCTGGAGCACTTCTCCACGCTGCACCCATACAAAAGCGTGTTGCTCCACCATCTTTTGCAGACCTTGCCTGTTTAATTACTTCTTCTTTAGGCAAAAGCTTATATTTATCAATTTCAGTATTATATCTGGAACTCTGAGGACAATATTTACAATCTTCTGGACAATTTCCACTTTTTATATTTCCAAGAGTACACAGCTGAACTTTATTTACTGGCTGATATTCTCTATGAATAGTTTGTGCTTTATAAACTAGCTCTAGAAATGGAAGATTATAAATCTCACTCACATATTCACTGGAAAACTTTTCTTTTTCTTTAATTGAACTGGTGCTCATAAACTTCCTCTATTTTTAAATCTGTGAAATTTACTCCTAAAACTTTTTCAAAAGCAAATCTTAAATCACAAGAAACACTTTTATAATCAACACATGATCCAGACAACTCTCTAATTTTATCCAATTTAATAGAACCATGCTGAAGAATATACTGTTTTTTATTCCCCTCACTTGTTTTACGTTTTACTCTCTGAGCACTGCCTATGATCTTAATATCATCTACTACAATATCCGCAGATGTTTTAGTCTCAAAACAATTAAAAGATGAAGTGTAATTATCATTTAAATAGCCAATACTTGCTTTAAGTTTATATTTTTCTAGAAGAGATATTAACGGCTTACTAATTTCATTATAAATATCTTTCGGGCCTAATGTACTACACAAAACGACAGAATAAGTAAGTTCATTTTCATACGTTTCATGAAAAACTGCCTGACCACCAGTGATTCTTTTTACTTTTGGAAGATTGAGATTTTCATCGTAGGACTTCCTTAAAGGCGAACCATTTACCCGGAGCGAAGCGTTGTGTACAAGTGGAGAGAAGGGTACATGGTGAGCAGAATCTGGAAGTCCTAAAGTAGTATCCTGATTATATCCTAATGACACACAAGGCTCACTCCAGCAATATGTTCTTAAAATAGGATAAGCTATTTTTTCATTCATTAATGACTCAAATAAATAATTATCAATATTCATATTAACTTCTGCATTATAAATAGAAGGTTCTATAAAATAAAAGTTTTGAGAGAACTTCCTCATTTATTTCTTTCCAAAGAGTGATTTTTTATTTAATTTTAAAATTTCTGCCTGACTAATTTCTGCTAGCTTTGTACCAGGAGCCAGCTGAATTACTTTTTCGAAATATATAACTGCTCTTTTCTTATCTTCTTTAGTATTAAAGATCTGGCTTAGCACCCCTAAATGGTAATAAGCTTCTGGCATATCAGGTTTTAATTCAATTACTTTAAGGAAACTTTCTTGAGCAAGTTTTAGGTCTTTTTGTTTTTCATTTATTAATCCCATATTGTAATATGCTTGATGATAAGCAGGATCCTGCCTAACAATGGCTACAAGCTGTCTCTTAGCATCATCATAATATCCAGTCTGATAATAAACACTAGCTAAAGTATTCGCAACGATTAAAATAGTTTTTTTATCAAAGCTTTCCTGAGGTACCTTCTTAAGATCACTTAGAAGACTTACAAGCAAATTAATAGATTCATTGTATTTTGATTTGTCCGCATATGCTTTAGCCAGGTTAAATCTGGCTAAATAGAAATTTTTATTTTTCAATATAACTTCATTATATAAATCTATAGCTGAGTCAATATTTCCTTTCGTATGCTCTTCTACTGCTTTATTATATTTTTCCTGAATCTCATTATTTACAACATTTGGATTTTCTTCAGGCTTTAAAATAGAGATTTTAACTATATTTCCTTTTGTAGAAAGGACCTTTGGAAGAACTTTAATCCCAGGCTTTAACTCCAGACTAATTAACACCCTTTGGTCTGCATCATTCTTCTGAACAGTAAAATCATTTATATAACTTAGTCCTAAAATAGTTTTACCTCTTAGATCTTCATCATATAAAAAATCCATATGGAAAGTGGTTTCAGGAAATTCAACAAAGATTTGATTACCTTTTGATGAGAATAAAACTTTTGGGTATTTTCTTACTACTTCTATCAGTAAGCAATTATCCTCAACGGTAACATTCAACACCTCAGACAAATTTAACTGAACTGGTGATGGAGAAGGCATTGGTGATGGTGCTTTTGTTTGAGATGTTACAGACAAGCAAGTAGTAATAAGTAGTAAAAATAAACATATTAGATTTTGGGTTTTAAATATCACCTAAACTACTTCTCCAAGTCTTGAATCCAATTTCTTAAATTCTGAATTTAAATTTATATTCTTTACCGGTTTAGAAAGATAAAAATTACTATTTTGAATTTCTTTTTTCAAACCCTCAGATATTTCAACAGCAAATGCCATGCTTGAAAGTGGCGCAGATAGAGTGGGTTTATTATTTATTAAAACCGTTGTTGTTCTTAACTCAGAATAACTACATTGTCCAAAAGTTGGTTTTGTTCTTCTAGGAATAGAAAAATCAACAATAGTTGTAGAGATTTTATCATCAGTAATACTTAAACTCTCTGCAATCTCTTCATTTAATACAGGGATGGGAAGTCCTACTCCTATGTAGAGAACGGGTCCAAATGATCTTAAATATCCACCTCTTATCCATTTTGGATTCATATTTTTTACATCTGCTACTGCAGACAAAGTAATTGCAGAACCTACAGGAATACCATATTCATTTCGTTTTTGACTGGGATTATGATTACTACCTTCTCCTACTATAATTCCTTGAGAACCAGCAATCCAAACCTTTGTACCAATCCCTATCGTTTTTGAGAATGGATCATTTATAAGTGGGTTTAAAAAGCTTGATGAATTAAATGTAGAATTTTCCATATGAGCTATCAAAGTTCCCATATGCGAGTTAATATCCTTATCACCAGAATTAACAGCAACAATATTGTTTTGGCTGACAGATTGATTCAAAAAAAGTTTTAAACAATTTATATCTTTTAAATTAAACCAAGTTTCAAAATTTCTATTTGGAAAAACTTCAAGATGTCTTCCTTCTGCTTTCAAATTTATATCTTTTCCACTGACCAACTCACTTAAAACATGTGCACCACCATACATCTGGTCTTCAGTAGAATGAGCAACACATGAAAGAACAAAATCAGTAGGTCCAGTAGAATACGCAGGGACATTATTCACTGTACAGCTACTAAAATAAATCATAGGATCAGTCTGACCAAAACTAAAATATGCAACTGCATTTGTATGCATTTCAAAGCTAGCACATGTAACAATATCAACTTCATTAAAGAATGTTTTTATTCCTTTTTCTTTAATGAATGATTTAGCCTCAAGAGCCGTCAGGACTTTTACTTTACCTGATTTTATTTTTTGATTTAACTCATCAAATGTACGTTCCATAACAGACAATTTTAGCAGGTTAGGCGTATTAAGCAAAAGGAGGGAGTTTTAAGATCGTCTTCAATATCGTAAAAAAGTTGGTTTTCTGTATAATATAAATATGGAAATTTCAAAAAAAGCCAAAATAGGAGTTTTATGCGGAGGAATATCTAACGAAAGAGAAATTTCTCTCAGATCAGGAAAAAATTGTTTTTCAGCATTAAAAACATTAGGCTATGAAAATGCTGAGTTAATTGACATAAAGTCAGCGACAGATATCTTTGAACTTAAAAATAAAAAAGTTGAGGCTGTCTTGCTTTTAACTCATGGGAAATATGGTGAAGACGGTGCTATTCAAGGAATCTTAGAATGGCTAAGGATTCCATATACAGGATCTTCAGTTTTAGCCAGTGCAATTGCTATGGATAAATGGATTAGCAAACAAATAGCAAAAAACATTGGAATAAATACTGCAAATGCTTATCTCCTTACTAAAACAAATAAAGATATAACTGACTTAAATATAACCTGGGAAAAATTATCAAAAAGAACAGGTGCCGTCTTTTTAAAACCCAGAGATGACGGCTCCAGTGTTAACACTTTTAAAATTAAGACTCTTGATGATTTAATAAAAAAGACTCAAAAACTTGATTTGATAAGCTCAGACTATTTAATTGAAGAATTCATCCCTGGCAGAGAACTAACAGTAAGCATCATTGAAGTAAATGATAATTTAAGAGTTTTGCCTATTCTTGAATTGAAACCAAAAAATGAATTCTATGATTTCGAAGCTAAATATACTAA
The DNA here is from genome assembly GCA_964602915.1 of uncultured Gammaproteobacteria bacterium. GTDB lineage: Bacteria > Cyanobacteriota > Vampirovibrionia > 2-02-FULL-35-15 > 2-02-FULL-35-15 > CAZRTB01. The sequence continues at coordinate 63,435 of CAZRTB010000003.1, forward strand.
GGGTATGACTGAGTTCATACTTCCAGCAAAATTAAATCCACCCACTCTAGAAAAAATAGAAAAAGATTCTTTGAAAATATTTTCTGAAATTGGATGTTCATCATCAGGAAGAGTAGATTTTATTTTAGATGAAAATGAAAATCCTTATATTCTTGAAGTGAATTCATTACCAGGAATGACAGACACCAGCGATCTTCCAGCCCAGGCAAAAGCTGTAGGAATAGAATATGAAGAACTCGTAGAAGTTGTTTTAAAAAGCGCCAGATTACATAAAAGTTAATTTACCAAACTATTGCATAAACCCTTTAGCTGGATTTCTAAATTTTGTAATGTTTGGCTGAAATAAAAGAGTAATTTTTCCTGTAGGACCATTACGTTGTTTTGCTATTAATAATTCAGCTTCACCTTTATTCTGAGTTTCAGGATTATAGTATTCATCCCTATAAATAAACATAACGATGTCAGCATCTTGTTCAATGGAACCACTTTCACGAAGATCAGAAAGCATTGGTTTTTTATTCTGCCTAGCTTCTACAGCACGAGAGAGCTGACTAAGTGCAACTACTGGAACATCTAATTCTCTAGCAAAAGCTTTTAAACCTCTGGAAATATCAGAGATTTCCTGAACACGATTTTCTGGTCTTGATCCTTCCATTAACTGTAAATAATCAATAATAATTAACCCTAAATCACCTTGTTCTGCTTTTAGCCTTCTTGCTTTTGCTTTCATTTCCATAACACTCATTACAGCAGTGTCATCTATAAAAATTTTAGCATCACCTAAATCTCCAAAAGCTACTCCCAGTCTAGTCCAGTCATCTTGCTGAAGCTGACCAAATCTCATCTTATTAGCATCAACAGCCGCTCTACTACAAACCATCCTTTGAACCACTTGCTCTTTTGACATTTCAAGACTAAATATAGCTACAACTCTTTTCTGATTTATCCCTACATGCTCAGCAATATTTAAACAAAGAGCGGTTTTCCCCATACTTGGTCTTGCCGCAATAACTATTAAATCTGATTTCTGAAGTCCTGAAGTCATAGCATTTAAATCATAAAAACCAGTATCAATTCCAAGAAGAGCTCCCTTATTTTGTTCTCTTTGCTCTAATTTTTCCCACGTATCATTTACAAGTGAACTAATAACTGTCAGATTTTGATTTGTTCTTTTCTGAGCTAAATTAAAAATAATTTGTTCTGATTTTTCTATAGCAATACTTGCCTGGGCTTCTTCATATCCAATTTTAGATATCTGATTACCAGATGCAATAATCTCTCTAAGTAAAAACTTTTCTACAACTATTTGTGCATATCTTTCAGCATTTACAGCAAGTGGAGCATGCGATAACAACATACCAAGATAATAACGCCCACCTATTTCATCCAGCTTTCCTTCTCCTTGAAGATATTCAGAAACAGTAAGCGGATCTATCGCTTCATTTCTATCATAGAGTTTAAGAATGGCAGAATAAATTATTCTATGAGCTGGTCTATAAAAAGAATTTGCAGTAGGCAAGATTTCCAATATTTTATTTAAGCACTCGCTTTGTGCAAGGATTGCCCCAATTACTGCCTGTTCAGCTTCTTGTGACTGTGGAAGAAGTAAATAATTATCTTCATTCATACTATAAGGAGCTGTCTTTGTTCCAGTACTACTTAAAAACTCACTGTCCATAATCACCCCATACTTTTATACTACTTACTTAGATGTTTATTATATTCTAATAATATATGTGAAACAATCTGAAATATAGATTAAGGATAATTTAGCAACAAAACCTGTTAAAAAGTTGTAAAATTGTATCGTTAAATAATTAAATTTAAAACCATTATGGAAATAATTGACGAAGCAAAAAATATAGTATTAGTAGGCTTAATGGGATCAGGAAAGTCTGCAGTTGGAAGAACTATTGCTAAAAAGCTTAACAGAAGGTTTATTGACACTGATAGGCACATCGAAAGAAGAGTAGGCAAAACCATTGCAGATATTTTTTCTTCTGAAGGTGAAGAGTCATTTAGAAATTACGAGAAAGAAATCATAAAGAAAGTTTCCCAGTATGTTGGAATAGTTATAGCGACAGGAGGAGGAGCCATCAAAGATCCTGAAAACTTTAAATATTTAAAGGAGTCAGGTTGGATTGTAGCTTTGTGTGCTTCACCAGAAGTGTTATATAAGAGAATTGCAGGGAAAAGAACTAGACCCTTAATTGCAAATGAAGAAGATCCTGTAAAAGTACTTGAAGAAATTTATAATCAAAGAAAAACCATGTATTCTCAGGCAGATTTTCAGATTAATACTGAAGATAAAGAAATAAATGAAATTGCAGATGAAGTAATAGAATTATTAAATTTCAAAAAAGAATTAAGCTTTGGACTGGAAAATTAATGCCTGGAATAAAGAGAAAAATTAGAGTTAGCTTAAAAGAAAAAAGTTACGATATTCTCATAGGAAATGATTTTTTAAACTCTACCGGAAAACACCTTAAAAATCTTAGCTTAGGAAAAAAGATTTTAATAGTAACTCAAAACAAAATCCCTAGATCCTTCTTAAATAGTGTAAAAAAAAGTCTTGAAAGTGAAGGGTTTAAAGTCTTCACTTTAGTTTTACATTCCGGAGAACAGTATAAAAATTTAGATTCTCTTTTAAAGATTATAAAAGCAGGAATTGAAAATAAATTTGAGAGAAAAGATACCTTTTTAGCTTTAGGTGGTGGAGTAGTCAGCGACCTAACAGGATTTTCTGCTTCTATCTACTATAGGGGAATAAATTTTATTTGTATCCCTACGACATTACTTTCTATGGTTGATGCCGCCATTGGAGGGAAAACATCCATAAATATTCCTGAAGGGAAAAATTTACTTGGTACTTTTTATCAACCAAAACGTATTTTAATTGATTCAAGTACTTTAAAAACTTTACCCAAAAGTGAATTTTTAAATGGGATGGCTGAAGTTATCAAATATGCACTTTTGGAAAAGACAGCAAAAACAAAATTCTCTTCATCCTCTTTTTTTAATTATCTTTCAAAAAATAGAAAAAAAATTATAACTAATGACACTGAGGCTTTATTAAAAATAATTTCATATTCTGCTTATGTAAAAGCTCAAATTGTTAGCAAAGATGAGAAAGAGTCAAACCTAAGAGCGATTCTAAATCTTGGTCATACATTTGCACATGGAATTGAACAAGCCTACAACTATAAAACTTATACTCATGGCTTTGCAGTAAGCATTGGCATGTGTCTGGCTGGAAGATTGAGTGCAAAACAAGGCTTATTAAGTAAATCAGACACAGAGTCTATTATTAAATTAATTTCTGATTATGGCTTACCTACCCATGTAAAAGCACCACTAAAACTTGATAAGATTCTTAAATCAATGCTCCTTGATAAAAAAGTAGAAGATGGCAAGCTCAGATTTATTCTTCCCGACAGTTATATAGGAAAAGTAGTAATAACAAGTGGTGTTTCTAAAAATGAAATCAAAGAGCTATTTACTTTAAATTCTTAAGCATTCTTTATAGCTTCATTTACCATCTTCATCGTTTCATCGTGGCTTTGTGCAAACCAGATAGGAATTGGAGCTAATATTTTTTTACCTAGAAGTTTTTCATCAACTTCTTGTGCAAAATCAAAAAATGACTGCATATTTATAACTTTTCTCTCATCATGCAGGTTTGTAGCAAACTTAAATTGTTCAAAGAAATAATTACATCCCTTATATTTAACTCCATCCTGACTACCATACCCATAAGCCCTACATGTAAAAGGTCTTGGCTCATATATATTGCACTTACCTTCAAAAAGATAAGGACAGGAAAAATGGAAATCATCAGGATAGTACTCTCTGACATTCTTCTCACCTGCTACAAAAATCGGAGCTCTACCATAACTTTTTTTAAAAGAATTAACTATATCCTGAGCATACTTTAAAGTTTGCTTTTTATAGTCTTCATTCTGCTCATCAAGCCATTGTCTCATAAAAAGATATTCATAATAAGAGACATATGGAAACGTTTTTGTACAACATTCACTACATGCATATTCCATACAGGTCATTGAGCTCGTTCCATACTCAAGATCTATTTTATGGATTAATTTTTTTGTTTGCTCATATAAATTTTTAAGAATATCAATTAGCTTATTCCTATCATCTGGCAATTCATCAGGAAAATCCAGACTTACAAGCTTACTTGTAAAACTATTATTTATAGGGACAGTGGATTTTCTAAATAAATACAACTCTTCATCTGCTTTTGAATTATCACCTTCAGCCCTAAAAATCCATGCTTTCAATCTATGAACTTCTACATCATTTATACCTTCAATAGCACCTTTAGCTAGATCAATTTTTTCACTTAGAATTAAAGACTCACATAAGAAAAAAGGTAAGGATGGCAAGACGGTGAACAATTCTAACTTTTTAAACTGGTCAAGCAAATGCTTAACTGATTCCATCTGATTATTTTTAATTAAAAGTTCAATTATTCTTGCAATGGATTTAGAAATTGATTTTTGATTAGGGAATTCAGTCTTATCAACACTAAAATTAGAGAATGCACAGTTAATAAAATAGACTGCCATAAACAAAGGTTCAGTCGTTGGGATAATTCTTATAGAATACAAAACAAAGTCTTTTACATTTCCCTTAAGAAGATTATTTATAGACAGAAATAAAGAACATCTGGAATTAAGAGGATCTTCTTTTATTACCTCACTTAAATACTCATTTGATTTATCAAAATCAGACAAACCAAAATAAGCTAGCCCTAAGAAAGTAAGCTTGTTTTTCTTATCATTTGCCAAATACTTTTCTACGTAAGAAATATATTTTTTATACAATCTTTCCTTTTCAATAAAAGACAGCATTGTAAAAGCTATGTAATAGCTCTCGGAATCAGCCGGAAATGAGTCGATAAGTTTAAAGCTATATTTCTCAAGAGTTTTAGGAGAAGATTGAAAATATAACCTTTCCAAAACACCGAGCTTACTTACAAATTTGTTTGACCAGAATGCATCACTAGAATTATCTTTCCCAACAGCCTGCTGTTCTTTAATTTTACTTTCAAGACTGGATATTTCAGTTATATTTTTTTCATCATTACTTACCCATTTTGCTATATCAATTGCACTTTGTGAAACCTTAAAAGCATTGTTTTTTAAAGAAAGCTCAGCATATTTTAAATAAATTTCAGGATCCAAAGGAGTATAGTAAGATGCAGAGATTAATAACTCACAAGCAAATTTAAGATTAGTATCCTTTATTAAATTTGATAATAAGAGTTTTGATTTAACCAAACCTGTAGGAAAATCTTTTAATTCTTCAGATAAAAAACTAATTTTCTCATCCAGATTTTTTATTTGAGAGGCGGAATCTAATAATTGCTCATCAGACTTTCTTACTTTTACTATAGCGTCACGATCTTTCAAGCCAGATTCTTTTACGTCCAAGACTTTAAGAGATTTATCCATTTGATTAATTATATCTTTTATAAAAATAAAAAGGCGAAGTGTTTAACTTCGCCTTATAAAACAATTATAAATTATAGAATTAAAGTTTTTGTAACTCTGGTTTCCACTCATCAAGAATAGCGCCTTCAACAGGACAAGCTGCTAAGCAAGCACCACAATCAATGCAAGTATCACCATCAATAGAAGGATATTTTGTACCTTTTGCATTTGTTTTTCCTTCAACCCAATGAATACAATCAACTGGGCAAACAGGAATGCAATCAGCTTTACCTTCACAAATATCACTTACAATCGTATAAGACATTTTATTTCTCCTATTTACTAACTTAACCAATCCTAAATAACAAGTTAGGATTTAACTCACTTAAACAACCTTAAAAGCATAAACGATAATTTAATATCCTGATATTTATTGAAAATCATTCTTAGTTATTTGTTTTATTTTTTTACCAATATGTCTTTTAGCTAACAATTGAGTATTATCTGGCAAGAAAAATATATATTTTAGCTTAAAGAGCCGTTATGACTTTACTATATTTCTGTTAATTTTCACATTTTGTATACAAACCATCATTAAAAGATTAAAAGAACATGAATAGACAGGGGTTTTGTGTTTTTTCATTTTATAAATATAATGATGGAGTTTTTAATTTTTTAATTTCAAACCTTAATTTGTAAAAATCTGGTAACGAAGGAGAAATAAATAAATGGCCAAGCAAGTAGGTATAGATCTAGGTACAACAAATTCAGTAGTTGCTGTAATGGAAGGTGGAAAACCTACCGTTATTCCAAATGCTGAAGGAAATAGGACTACGCCATCTGTTGTTGCTTTTCTAAAATCCGGTGAACGTGCAGTAGGACAAATTGCAAAAAGACAAAGAGAACTTAATCCTGAAAAAACAGTTTCAAGCATTAAACGTTTTATGGGTCATACATTTGATGAAACTGAACACGAGAGAAAATATGTTTCATATAAAACAAATAAATCAAAAGAAGGTGCTGTAAATGTAGAAGTTGATGGGAAAGAATACACTCCCCAAGAAGTTTCTGCAATGATTTTAAGGAAATTAAAAGAAGATGCTGAAAAGTATATCGGTGAAAAAGTAACATCAGCAGTCATCACCGTACCCGCATATTTTAATGATAGTCAAAGACAAGCAACTAAAGATGCAGGAACAATAGCTGGACTTGAAGTACTTAGAATTATAAATGAGCCAACAGCAGCAGCCCTAGCTTTTGGACTTGATAAGAAAAAAGATGAAACAATTTTAGTATTTGACCTTGGAGGCGGAACTTTTGACGTAAGTATTCTTGAAGTAGGAGATGGTGTATTTGAAGTTAAATCTACCAGTGGAGACTCAAGACTTGGTGGAGATGATTTTGACCAAAAAGTAGTTAATTGGATTGCTGAAGAGTTTGTCAAACTGGAAGGAATTGATCTTAGAAAAGACAGGCAAGCACTACAAAGGTTAACCGAGGCTTCTGAAAAAGCAAAAATTGAACTTTCAAGTTTAATGGAAACCACTATTAGCCTTCCATTTATAACTGCTGATCAAAATGGTCCAAAGCATCTTGAGATGAAGCTTTCAAGAGCAAAGTTTGAAGATCTCTGTCATGATCTTTTTGAAAGAGTAAAAGGACCTGTAAAAAGAGCCTTAGATGATTCAAAATTAACGACAGGAGATATTGATGAAGTTGTTCTTGTTGGAGGATCGTCAAGGATACCAGCTATCATTAAATTAGTAAAAGAACTTACTGGAAAAGAGCCAAATCAAGGAGTTAATCCTGATGAGGTTGTAGCTGTCGGTGCGGCTATTCAGGCAGGTGTTTTAGCAGGTGAAGTTAAAGATGTTGTCCTGCTTGATGTAACACCTCTTAGTTTAGGCATAGAAACTCTCGGTGGAGTTTTTACAAAACTAATAGATAGAAATACTACTATTCCTACCAGAAAATCTGAGGTCTTTAGTACCGCTGATGATAATCAGACAAGAGTAGACATAAAGATTTTTCAGGGTGAAAGACCTATGGCTGTTGACAATAAACTTCTTGGTGATTTTCACCTCGAAGGAATACCACCAGCACCAAGAGGAATTCCAAAAGTAGAAGTTACATTTGATATTGATGCAAATGGAATTCTTAGCGTTGCGGCTAAAGACCAATCTACCAGTAAAGAGCAAAAAATCACTATCACTGCATCAACAAACCTTTCAAAAGATGAGATAGACAAAATGGTAAAATCTGCAGAATCTCATTCTCAAGAAGACTTAAAAAGAAAAGAAGAAGTTGAAGAAAGAAATAAAGCAGATAGTCTTGTATACAGTGTTGAGAGGCAACTATCTGAATTAAAAGATAACGCCCCTCAAGTTGAAAAAGCAAAAGTTGAGCAAATCTTAAATGAATTAAGAGCTACCCTTAAAGATAAAGGAGATATAAATAAAATTAAATCTCTAACAAAAGATCTTCAAGAATCAGCTTATAACTTAGCAACAAAATCAGCTCAAGCAGGAGCAAAGCCAGAAGAAAAAACAGAAGAGCCAGTAGGAGCAAAAACATCTTCTAGTTCTGACGACGATGTCATTGATGCTGAATTTAAACCTTCGAATTAATACATATATCGAATTAAGAGAATTTTACATTTAATTTTCTTAATCTAAAAATTAATTAACTATTAAGCATAAAAAAAACAAGAAATTATATGCTGAAATTATATATATTGAGGTATACATTTTGTTTCTGGTAAAATTTAGATAATTAAAAATCAATGCCTATAGTTAGACAAGTTAACAATCTTAATGGCTCTGTACCATTAGAAACTGGATCTTCAAGTATAGATCCTAATGGTTCTGATCCAGGAGGAGCTAGCAATAGTACAACTTATACTCCTTCTTCATACCTTTTACCATCAGGAACTATTGAGAGAATCCATTTAAGTAATACCCAAAAAGCATTGCAAGATTTAGATAAAGTATCAAAAGTTCTTTATACAGGAAGAGAAGGAAAATACCAATTAAGAATGGTAGAAAATACTGAAAACCCTGAAGACCCCTATCTTTTTATAATTGAGCTTTTTACAACAACAGATTCTACGAATGCAGGCTTTTATCACTTCATTGAAGAGCTTAAAGATGAAATCCCTAGAGGGGGAGACTTTGTTTTTTTAAGAGATTTAGATTTGGGTGAAATATCGCAAATGGGGTTATCTGATACTAATGAGAGTAGATTATCTTCAGCTTTAGTTAGAGCTTCAGATATCTCTCTTTCAGGATTTAATACTTATTCAAAATCAATGGAAGCAATTTATACATCTTTATTAAGAATGACTATTAGTTATCTTGAATTAAAAACAAGTATGAAATTTCCTGATTTTTTAAATAGAGTCATAAACGATATAAACAGTGAAACTAGAGCAAAACGAAGTTCGAGAAAGCTTATAACACCTCCTAAAGACATACTTACTGCACTAACTCTATTAGAAGTCTTATATAAGGAAGAATCAACGTTAAAAATAGTTAGAAAATATTATACAGATGGTGATAATAACAAGAAGTACAGCTTATTGTTAAACAACATTAAAAATAAAACTGATAAGCAAAAAGTTAGTTATGAAAACCTAAAATCTGCTATTGAAGACTATACTTATTATTGTTCAACATATATTGGCTCAGCAACTTCTTATTCAACAGTAGATGAAGAGTCGGGGATGAGGTTAACAGGTCATAACTATACGTTCACTGATAATTTAAATCATTTAATAAACTCTTCTAAAACTATCAACCAAACTAGTTTCTTAGACAAACTAAATACCTACTTAACTGACAATAGGATTGATAGTAATGATTGTAATTTACCTACATTGAAATATCTTTATCAACATATTAATAAAATAATTCCTCCTAATACTATAGATGCATGTACATCGACCTGTAAAGAGCTTTTAAAATACAGCAATTATCTAAGAAGAGAATTAGATTATTTTGAAAGAGGGGATTATAATTCAAAAGCAGTTGAAGAAGAATTAAAAAGAAATAACATGTCTTCCAAATTTAGTAAAATACTAACAGAACCATTAGATAGAGAAGATCATCATTTTGTACTTCAAATGGAACCACCTCTTGCTATGAAAATTATTTTAGGATTGGCACCTTTTGAAATAAAAGCTGATTTATTTGATCATATGAACCCAATAATAGATGCTAGAAAATCCAGATTCAGATCTCCATACTTAAAATCTAATGAAAGATATTTTGGTTTCTAAATAAAATATCTCTATTTCAAAGTTCTCAAATAATCATAGCTATATATACCAGTATTATGACCATCAGACCATTGAAAATGAATAGCATAGTTACCAACCAGTTCAGCTTTTAAAAGATTAATATCAGAAGATATATTTTCTATTTGTATCAACTTCTCTCCTGTAATCTCATGCCTACACATAGCACACTGACAAGCATATCTAAGTTCTTTAAATTTATAAATAATTTCTTTCTCATCACTCCATACAATTTTTAATTCTTGATTTGGAGCACCATCACTTCGAGAAATCAGTTTTGGATAAAGATCTGACATAAGAGTTACAAGAATCTTGAATGCTTAAGCACTTCGCTAAATGATGTCTTTTTATCGTTAGGAGTAAGTTTAATTAAAGTGAATAATACTTTTCTAAGCTTATCAAGGTTATCTTGGAATACTTCCATCACCTCATGGTGGCTAACTGGAGGCACATCACCAACTAATCCGCTATCATAGTCAGTAACTAAAGCGATATTTACAACTGCCATTTCAAGCTCTTTTGCTAAATGAGCTTCAGGATATTGAGTCATATTAATCGTTGTCCATCCCATAGATGTGAACCATTTAGATTCTGCTTTAGTACTAAATCTTGGTCCCTGAATAACTACAATAGTTCCTGTCTTATGTACTGTAACTCCATTCATTTCACAAGCCTTAATTGCAAGGTCTCTAAGATCTGGGCAATATGGATCAGCAGCGCTTACATGAGTAGCAATAGGTCCATCATAAAAAGTATCTTTTCTTCCTGTCGTTCTGTCTACATACTGATCACTAACAACAAAATCACCTGGCTTTATATTTTTCTGAAGGCTACCAACAGCGCATGGACTGATAATTCTTGTCACTCCAAGCTCTTTCATAGCCCAAAGATTCGCTCTGTAATTAATCATTTGAGGAGGTATTGTATGTTTTCTACCATGTCTAGGTAAAAATGCAACTCTCTTCCCTTCAATTTCTGTGATAAACACACTATCAGATGGTGAACCATAAGGAGTTTCTACAGTAACTTCTTCAACCTTATCCACAAAGTTATAAAACCCTGATCCACCAAAAATTCCAATATCTGCTTTTTTACTTGTCACCATACTCACCTCATTTTACTAAGCTTCTACAGTATAACCTTGAAGAATTTGGAATACTAATAGTTTGTTTTATTTAATTTACTTTTTTAATTTTTGAGGAAGCTTTAAATAAATAACTCTCTCCTCTATTAGGTCATATAATGGGTTTTCTTTAAGTCCAAAAATATTAAGAATGAAATTACAAAATACTTTGATTTTCTTCTTCCAACTTATGAAATACCAAATATAAATTAACCTATAAATTACCCATGCAAATATTCCATAGAAACATAGATTCTTCACTTCAAAGATTGCATTTCTAGATCCAAGAGAAAAAGAGAAAGTTTCAAGATTTAATTTAAATGGTTTTAACGGATTACCATTTATCAAAGCAAGTATATTATTTGCACAAACTGAGGATTGTTCTTTAAAGTAAAAATCTGACTTTTCAGAGACCTCATTTAAATCCAAACACTTAGAAGATTCACCTATAATAAAAATGTTTTCTTTCCCTTGAGCTCTTAAATATAAGTCAACATATGCTTTATTTTTTGAATCCTTTTCCAAAGCTAAACATTTTATTAGAGATGAGAACTTGTTGGTAGAAGTACCAATAATCGTATGAGAAGCAATTTCAAAACTATCATTAATGCTTACTTTCCCATTCTGAATATTTGTAATCTTTGAGTTTGTATGAACTTTTATATTTTTTTTATTTAAATTGTAAAAAAGATAACTATTAAAATATGGCTCTTTCAAGCATTCAATAGTATTTTTCCCTTCAACTAGTTCAATCCTTAAAAAAGCTTTTTTCAATTCAGTAAATTGTGATCTAAGTAAATTCCTAACAAAGTCAGATATAGAAAAAGCAATTTCAATATCCTTCTGTTTTGAACCATCAATAACAAACGTCAGCATTGATTTCTTCTTTTCAACATCCGGTTCACTGGAAGCTGACTCTAACAAACTTAAAATATGTTTTTTCAAAGTCAGTAGATTTTCAAGCGTATCAATACTCATATAACTAGCGTCATCAAAATTTTCATTTCTCTCATTTAAATCACATTCAGGGGCTAGAACTAAAAACTTATATTCCACTTCACCTTTTGAAGTTTTAATTAAGCTCTTTTCATAATCTATACCAATAACTTTAGCTTCTAAATAACCTACACTAGGTCTTAAACACTTTATCTCTCTATTAAATTCTACGAAATCTTCAAATGAAGACGACAAGGCTAAATACTGAGGCAAAAGCTTGTTTAGTAAGTAATACTTTTTATCAGATATGAATAAAAGATCATACGGTTCTCTTGTTTGGTTTAAATGAGATTCTAGCTTTGCAAAAACATCGCCACTACTAAAACTATTACCTATAACTACAATTTTTGGAGTCGGCATAAAGTTTATTATAGACGATATCCATCTATAGATCCAATTTTATTAATTAGATTTACATGTAAATTATAGATTTATTAGTTTTAATTCAACATTATCTTTTTGTTGACCAGAAAAATTATTGTAAAAACCATTTAAATCTTTTGCTCTTTCAAATGAGATAAAATCAACTTGTTTAATATTTTGTGAGTTCGCCCAGTCAAGTGCAGTATTTAACAGCTTAGTAGCTAGCTTTTGTTTTCTATATTGTGGTTTTGTATAAATATCTTCTATTACACCTTTTAAAATAAAGTCTGACAGTGGAAGAGTAATACTTTGAAGATATAAAAATCCTCTTACCTCATACTCACCTTTTTTCTTAATAACTAATAAAAGATTTTGTTTTTTCTCTATTTTTCTTCTAACAAATTCTTGCCAGTTTTTTCCTTCACCTTGAAAGCTATATCTCTCTGGTAAATTTAGCCTCTGAATTGTTGCAAGATTAGCCCACAACTCAGCAATCTCTTTTACATGATCTTCGCTAGCAGAACATATTTCCAAATCATCAATTTCAAAATGAACATTATTGCTTATTTCTGCAATTTTTTTTAGATTAGCCATTTCATCACTAGTTTTTGTGATTTGTTCAGTTTTCATTTTTTCACCATTCTCATTCATTACTTTAAATTTTAATCCTTTTTTTGCTAGCTCTGATTTATTTGAGCTGAATATATAAAGTTAAGACCTTAACCTTTTTGACAGATCTCTATATTAAATCGATTTAATAAAATAAAAAGGCGAGACTTGAAAATCTCGCCTTCATAATGAACATTTAACGATTATTTAACCAGTTATTTACCTAGTGTCTTTTCGCCTGGTTTCCAGCCAACTGGACATAATTCGCCAGTTTGAAATGCTGATAAAACTCTTAAGGTTTCATCAACACTTCTTCCTACTTGAAGATCATGAAGTGTAATTGCTCTTACTTTACCTTCTGGATCAATAATATAGGTACCTCTTAATGAGATTCCTTTTTCTTCAAGAAGCATTCCATAATCTGAGCTGATTTTCTTAGTAATATCAGATATTAAAGGGAAATTTAATTTTCCTAAACCACCCTGTTCACTCCAACCTTTGTGAGAATAAACACTATCAATACTTCCACCAATCAATTGAGCATTCATCTTTTTGAACTCATCTGATTTTTTATTAAATTCAAGAATTTCTGTAGGACATACAAAAGTAAAATCTAAAGGATAGAAAAATAATACTACCCATTTACCTTTATAGTCAGAAAGAGAAATCTCTTTAATTTGACCATCAATATAAGCTGGTGCTTTAAATTGAGGTGCCAATTGACCTACCAATGGTCTGTTTGTTGAACATGGAACTGCATGAACTCCATTTTTTTCTTGTACTGCTGTAGCCACAAATGCCTCCTTATTTTTATCTTTTTAAAAAGATATTTTAAAACTCAAAACTGTTCAATTATGATTTTACCTGCATTATAAGGAAATAACATGTCTTACAAATGTATTGGGCAATTGATTATTTGTAAATTATGTATGGTTAACTAAAGTATTACACTTTTTAGTTATTTGAAAATTCTATGCCTAAGCCAGGCTCTAGAGAAGGAATAATTCTATTGTCCGTTAAACTAAGTCCACTAAAGGGATCAATATCTAAAAGTAAATGACCATCCAGATCAACATAGTCAACAAGTGGAGATAAATGTACCGCAGCTGAAATAGCACATGAAGATTCAATCATACATCCAAGCATGACTTTCAACTTATAACATCTGGCAAGATTTATAGTTCTAAACGCTTCTATAATACTTCCTGTTTTCATAAGCTTGATATTTATACCATGAGCTTTAGTAGCAATAAGTTCAACATCATTTCCTACCATACAATCTTCATCTACAAAAATAGGTACTGGTGATTCATCTAAAATTTTTGCAAGATGATTTAAGCTTCCTTTTTTTAAAGGCTGTTCTAAAAGCTCTACATTATATTCTGGAAGAATTTGTAGAAACCTCTTTGCAGTATCTAGATCCCACCCTCCGTTAGCATCAATTCTTAAAAGACATTCATGATCAGCTGTTAGTTGTTTAATGGTATTTAATATCCTTATATCTTCATCATATCCTCTACCAAGTTTAATTTTCAATATTTTATATCCCTGAGAGATTGCATCTTTAACTTTTTCTTCAATTATCATCAAGTTATCAAGCCCAATAGTAAATGATGTTTGAGGAAGTTTATACCCATTGCCATTTCTAATAAAAGGGTCGTCCTGAAAGAAAAACTGATAGAGAGATTTGTTATTTATTTTTCCAACCAAATCCCAAAATGCCATCTCCAATGCAAGTCTAGCCGACGATGAGAATCCACCCTGGAGCAAATTATATTCATTCAAATCATCACAAAGTTTTTGCACATTCATAATATAGTCTTCAATTGATCTGTGTTTCGAAAAATTTTGAATGAAATTTATAACGGAGGATTGATCTTCACCATAATATGGCGAAGGTGCAGCTTCACCATATGCAACCATATCATCAAATCTAATAGTTACTAAAACATTTTTCGCATGTGTCATTGAGCCACGTGAAATAGTGAATGGGTATTTTAATTTTAGATTTAAAGGTCTTGCTGATAAATTCAATTTAGACATGCTTTAAACAACTTCTCCCCACCAAAACGAATTACATCATCTGCTGGCAAACCTGTTTCATCTTCAGCCTTCTTAATCTCATCAAGAGCTAAAGATTCAGTTAAACCAAAGGTATTTAATCCTACACCAACTACTTTTGCTTTTCTAATTGGCAAGGATAAATCTTCATAAACTTTAATAAACTGGTTAAGAGACTCAATCTTAACTTTTGTATTTTTAATAAAATCTCTTTTAGCCTTATGACACAAAATTAATTTACCAGGAAGACAGCCATGCAAAAGGGAAAGTGTAACTCCAGACCAGCCTGGATGAAGGATAGAACCCTGTCCTTCGACAAAAGCGATATCATAACCTTCTTTAGCAGACTTTACAACTTCCTCCTCAACAGCTCCTGCCATAAAATCTGCCACAATAGCATCTAAAGGAATGCCTTCTCCTGAAATCATCATCCCTGTTTGACCTGTTGCTATAAATTTTGCATTTTCCCCGGCTTTCTTTGCTGATTTTGTAAGCTCTAAAGATACCGTCATCTTACCTATAGCACCATCAGTACCAACTGTTAAAACAACATTCATAGGATAATCTAAGATTTTAGTATTAGCTATTTCAAATTTTCTTTCTGATTTTCTAACATCCCAAATAAAAACATTTTTTTCTTTTGCAAAATTATTTATTTCAGAGATATCAGCTAAAAAGTCATGAAGTCCATTTACAATATTTATTTTTAAATTAATAGCTTTTTTTATATCCGGGATCCACTCTGGGGGGAACGATCCACCTGAAACTGCAATTCCTATTAATAGGATGTCAGCAGATGGATTATGTTGTTTAGCTGATTCTATAGAATCATATATATTTACTGGCGGTAAATCATTATAAACATCATTTGCTTTTTTACCAGCAAGATTTTTATCCACGATAGCAACTGTTTCTGCTAATCCGTATCTTATAAAACCAATACCAGTCTTTGCATTTTCACCACCAAAAGCAGACTGAGCATATACTATTACTTTGTTTTTTTTCGTTATCATTTACCCAGATCAAGAAATTATTTTTATAAATCTTTCAATTAAATCACTATCCCATTGCTTACCTGCACCAGATTTTAATCTTTCTACCGCTTCCTCCTGTGGAAGAGTTGCTCTATATGGTCTATTACTTGTCATTGCCTGGTATGCATCAACAATACTTACAATACGAGCACCAATAGGAATATCATCTCCTTTTAATCCATGCGGATAACCTGACCCATCAATATATTCATGATGATATAAAACCAAATTAGCGACTTCTTCAAGAGGCTTAATAGGTTTCAAAATCCTGGCACCAATTACAGGATGTTTTTTCATAATTTCATACTCTTCAGCAGTTAGTTTAGATGGTTTGCATAAAATACTTTCAGGGATTCCAATCTTCCCTATATCATGCATAGCCGCGGCTAACCTTACCCATTCTATTTCCTGAAGTCCTAGACCTAAATCCTTTGCAAGCATATATGCATACTCTGAAACTCTTCTACTATGCCCCTCAGTATATGAATCTTTCGCATCGAGAGCTAATGCCAGACTCTGAACGGAATCAAGGATATCTGCACTATAAACACTTTTTTGATTTTTCAAATGGTTACTAATGTTTTCTATTATTTCAGGGCCTGTTTTAAGACTTGTTCTTTTAAGAATTATTTCTGGAATAGCGCTTGAAACAAGCTGTTGCCAGCGGTCTTTAGACTGCCCCTGTATTTCATCAACTCCTGAAACTTGGAATTTCCCACGTGACTTAGATAAAATCATTCCTTGCTCAAGAAAAGTTAATAGCTCTGACAATGTATTTGCATGCGTAGGATAAGTAACAAAAGAAAAATTGTAATCAACAGTTCCAACACCTAAAACAGTAAGATTTGAAAGCTTTTCTTTTAATGATTCTGCTTCTACTCTTGCTAGAGTCTGATCAACACCTTTCATTAAAATAACAAACTCATCTCCCGAATATCTGGCAACATGAAATCTCTCTCCATATATTCTGTTTAAAAATCGTGATGTGTGAGATAAAACTAGATTTCCTGCAACAAATCCTAAATTTAGATTTATTTCTTTTAACTTTTCAATGTCTACCATTATCAAGCTAAATGGCTGAGATTTAATATTTGATTCAATCTCATAGTGTCCTAATTCTCTTAGAAAATCATCTGTAGTTAAAGTATTATAAAGCAAAGAATCTTTAAGTTCTAAATCTCTTTTCCTTTCAAGATCTTTCCCAATAGAAACTCCAAGAATAAATGCAATCTGTCTAATATAATTCTTCTCCAAAAGATTTAAATCTCTGGAATAATCACATTGATGCAGGGTTATTACACCAATCGTATTGTTCTTATAAGTTATAGGAAATCCATAAAATGATCTAATTGACAGAAGGAGTTCTATATTGTTCTTTTGAATATTGTTTTCTAAATAGTACTCTGACTGGTCCCCATTAAATATTTCAGACAACCACTCTGACTCACACTCTGGAACTACTGAAATAGAACCTAAGTAAGGATTCAATACAGCCTCAAAGCTCAACTCATTATCATATTCTTTTAATTTTTTTGTTGTGAAAAATTTTATTACAGTACGTGTAGATTGAATTAGTCCGGAGACTTCATTACAAACACTAGAAATCTGATTTTTAATATCTAAATCTGAAGAAACTATCTTTTGAATCTTTTTTATGCTTACTTCATAAGTCAGATTTTTTTTATTTTGATGATATTCAGAACCAATACAAAGAGCCTTATCAACTAGTGAAAGAATAGTTTTAGCCTTTTCAAGATCTATATTTTCAGGAGTTTTACTTGATTTGGCAAAGATAAAACCGTATGATGATGATATTCCATAAAACATATCATCCATCCAGAATTTATTTTCATCAATACCATTGTCAAGCATAGAGATTCTACTATACAAAGAATCATCTATAGATAAAGTGGGTTCTTTTGAAATAACAGTATTGTTTTGAGCTCTTAGTTTAAGATAAACGAATTCACAAGATAAATATTGCCTTAGTAAATTTGTTATTTTTTGTAACCACAATTTATCCTGATCAGCTTCAATAAGCAAAGAGGTCAACTCTAAGAAAATTGAATCTGCCAGTTTTACATCAAGCAATTTCTGACTCATTTAATACATTCTAACATTAGAAGAGTGTGCCAATAAATCAATAATCAAACTATTTACGTCATTGCGAGAAGTAATTTTATTGCGACGAAGCATATCTCACAATCATTAAATTGATTATTAGCTAGATTGCCACGCCTCACTTGGTTCTGCTCGCAATGACATTATTCAAAAGATTAACCTGCTTAATATAGACTTTAAAGATCTACTTTAACCTGAGATTTAGGACCTTCCCAATAATTATTGTTAAAACCATTTTTAGGTTCAGTAACTTCAAACATCCTTGTAATTGTCTGAGCCGCTCTATTAAAGATTCGATCGTCTACTTCTATTTTATTTACTTCTTGTTTAAGTGCAGAAATTACGGATTCTAACTTATGATATTTCATATTTGGGCAAAGAGGTAATGGAAAGGTAGTAACAATTGTTTTATGCTTCATATCTCTCTGCATTCTGGCTACAAGTCCTTGCTCTGAAAGGATAATAAATTGTTGTTTTTCATGATTTGAAACATACTTATATATCTGTGATGTACTTCCTACAAAATCTGCAAGCCTCCATACTTCCGGATCACATTCTGGATGAGCAACAACAACTGCTGATGGATATTTTTCTCTCATGACAAAAACATCTTTTGGAGTAATCTGATAATGTGTTGGGCAAAAACCATCATAAATATGTAATTTCTTTTCTGGAATTTGCTCCTGAACCCAAACCCCTAGCCCTTTATCCGGAACAAAAATAACTTCTTTTTCAGATAGAGATTTCACTACTTGCACTGCATTTGTACTGGTACAACATATATCAGATTCAGCTTTTACATCTGCACTAGAGTTAACATAGCAAACAACTGGAGCCCCTGGATGTTCAGCTTTAAAAGCTCTTAAATCATCAATGGATATCATGTCTGCCATCGGACATCCAGATTGTAAGTCAGGCAATAAAACAGTTTTTTTGGGATTCAAAAGTTTCGCAGTTTCAGCCATAAAATGTACACCACAAAAAATAATAAAATCTGCAGAAGTTTTAGCCGCAAAACGTGAAAGCGCTAAACTATCACCTACTTGATCAGCGATATCCTGAACTTCCAATCTTTGATAAATATGAGTTATTATTACTGCATTTTTCTTTATAGTTAAATCTTTAATTTCTTGCTTTAATTCTTCAATATTTCTTTCAGGGGTATGATTTCCATTCCCATTTAAATTAGGTTTTATCTCTCTTTGTACAATGTGTAATATCATAATCGTAAAGCTTTTTAATATTATAGAGCTTTATTTAGAAAATGATACTAGGTTCTTTGTACTTATAGTTTCTTGCCAAAGGAATTCTTCTCCTGGCTTAAAAATTGTATGCATTGGTTTTTTAGGTTTATCTGAGTAGTCTTCCCTATAATGAACACCTAAGGATTCTTTCCTATTTAGCGCTGATTTGGTAATTAGTACAGATAAATAGATCATATTTTTCAATTCTTGGACTTTATAGTCAATCGATAATTTATCAATATTATAAGCTTCATTCATTTTATTAAGATAGATAAGATGATTCTCTAAATCTTTCCCATTTCTTACAAGTCCAAGTATTGCAGAATTATTTTTCTTAAGATTTAACAAATCATCACTTATTTTATTTTCACTATAATTTGTTTTATCAAAATTATCAGAAAGAACATAATCAAGGGCATTCATCTGTTCTTCTTTTATAAGAGCATTTACAAGGAAATATGGAACGACTATACACTCTAGAAGTGAGTTACTGGCAAGCCTGTTGGCTCCATGGAATCCATTCGAACCAGCCTCTCCAACAACCCATAGATTTTTCACACAAGTTCTTCCATTAACATCACACTTCACTCCACCAATAAAATAATGAGCAGAAGGCCTTACTGGAATGCCCTTACCAAAAATATCTAACTTTCTTTGAATACAAGAATCATATACAGTAGGAAATCTTTCTTTAAAATATTTTTCATCAAAATTACTGAGGTCTAAATAAACAAAATCCGAATTCGTATTTTTCATCTCCTGCACAATTGCCCTGGATAAGACATCTCTAGGTGCAAGCTCTCCAGCAGGATGGTATTTTAATGCAAAAAACTCTCCATTAATATTTTTCAGCTTTGCTCCTTCACCTCGAATAGCTTCAGTTATTAAAAAAGGATCATGAATTTTATCTATGAGTACGGTGGGATGAAATTGAATCATTTCAAGATCCTGCAGATTTGCACCTGCTTTATAAGCCATAACAACTCCATCACCCGAAGAAACACGTGGATTTGTAGTATATTCAAATATTTGTCCGATACCACCCGTAGCAACAATCACATGCTCAGAAAGCAAAATATATTTATCCTTAGTAATATCTTCTACTATTACTCCACAAGCATTACCATTTTTATTTTTTAGAATTGACAGAACAACTGTTCCTTGAGATATTGAAATATTCTGATCTCTACAAGCTTTATCTATTAATATTTTTGTAATATGTCTCCCTGAAGCATCTCCACCCACATGACACACTCTGGCAAATGAATGCGCCGCTTCTTTTGTTAAGTGTGGATTATTAGATTCATCCAGGTCAAACTTCACACCATAAGATAAAAGTTTTTCATAAGCAGTATTAGAATATAAAATAATTTCTCTGGATAGACTTTCATCATTTAAAAAACATCCTGCCTCTAGTGTATCTTCTAAATGCTTTTCTACGCTGTCAGACTTATCTAAGGGTATAGCAATACCGCCTTGAGCATAAGTACTAGAACCTTCAGTTACCGCTTCTTTGGATAAAACAAGCACATTCTTATTTGCTTTAGATAATTCAAGGGCACAAATAAGCCCACTTATACCAGAACCAATAATGATTGCAGAATACTTTCCTTTTACGTCAAAATGCATGTTTATAATATATCAAATTTGGCACTACAAACACAAATACTGATCATATTTTAAAGACCAGGATCAATTATCAGCTTCTAAAGAAAAATCAACCCATTTTGAATTCTTAAACATGTAACTTGTTGAAATATAATTTACACCTGTATCAGCATAAGATTTAATATTTTTTAGATTTATCTGACCACTTGCTTCTGTTTTAATTTTTCCCGGAACCAGTACCAAAGCTTTCTTTAAATCTTTAGAACTCCAATTATCAAACATAATAACATCTGGATTCAATCCTACAGCTTCTTTTAATTGGCTAATATCCTCTACTTCAACTTCTATTTTTATTTTTTTTGAAAGTCTCTTTCTTATTTTTTGAATTGCTGATTGAATTCCACCAGCCTGTGCAATATGATTGTCCTTAATTAAAATCGCATCTGAAAGATTCATACGGTGATTCTTTCCACCACCACAAACAACTGCATATTTCTCCAAGAATCTAAGCCCTGGAGTAGTTTTTCTTGTATCTAACAAAATAGCTTTTGTTTTTCTAATTAAACCGGTAAGTTCGTTTGTAAGCGTAGCTATTCCTGACATATGAGAAATAAAGTTTATTGCTGTGCGCTCTGCTCTTAATATAGATACTGTTTTTCCTCTTACTATAGCTATTACAGAATTCTTTTTAGCATACCTACCATCTCTCATCTTCAAATTAACAGTTAAGGATTTATCTACAGCATTAAAAACTTTAGAGAATATTTCAGCACCAGAGATAACAGCATTTTCTTTTAAAATTAATTTAAATTTAGACTTATGATTAGCAGAAAAAATACTGTCAGAAGTTATATCTCCCTTTTTTTCTATATCTTCTTCTAATGCTAATTTAATTATTTTATTAACAGAATTTTCCATTATTCGCCAGAACTATCTTCTTCCAGACTTGCTTCTAATAGTTTTCTCTCATCAGGAAGCAAAACTTTTTGTCCCACTCTGAGTTTAAATTTCTTATCCCCTTTTACAAGGTCAATAGTAGGATCTTCATTCCTGGATTTACTTTTAACAATCTGCTTGACATACCAGTCTTCAATAGGGTCAAATAAAGAAGCTTCAATCCTATTTGGCACACTCATTCCTAAAGAGGTTTTTAGCTTAGCTTCTCTCGTTTCTTTATCATCTTCAGGTTTTACAGCATAGTCAGCAGTATAAACATTAACTAGAGCTAAATTTTTATCTTTTGTACTTATTACACCAACCAACTCTACTTGTTTTCTTTGTAACTGAATATCAGGTTTTGGTTTCTCTGCTTCAGGAACTTCTTTCTTTTCAGGTGGTGGTGGTAAAACAGCTTCCTGACCAAATGGATCAAATCTGTTTTCAATAGCATCTCTTGCCATTAAAATTAAAGCTAATCTATCTTTTTCAGTAATTGGCTGAATATAATCTGGATCTTCACTAACTATAGCTTCAGTAATTTCATTTGCTCCTTCATTTCCTAAAGGAATTTTATTATTCTTATTAAATAGCCCACTTATAAAATCTTCTTTTTTAACAGAACTTATACTCTTTTTATTAAACAAATCTCTAACAACAATCTTTTCTTTATTTCCTTCAGTCGAAACATTTGGTAAATCCATAGAAGGAACTAAATATCCCCAGGCTAGATATAACAGAGTAGCGGTCAACCCACCTAAAATAACTATCTTCAAAGGACCAAGTCTATCATTCTGATAATTATCAAACATTTTCGAACCTTTCATTTGCAATTCTATACCATTATCAAAGTTTTTTGTAGTCTCATCTTGCAAGTCTTTTGGAATGTCAGGTTTTATAGCCCTTATAACAGGAATTACTGTGCTCTGTTCTTCAACAGAAGCAGTGAATTGGTTTTTATAAAAATCATTTATATTTTCAGACTGGGGTTGATCTTCCTCTTTCTTTTCCAGATCTTGAGCTTCAACAGATTTAAACTTAATTTCATTTTCTTCAGCACTATCAACCAGCTCAGATTCTAAACCTCCATGAAAAATATCTTCGACTCCAACCTGCTCAACCTCAGTTGAAGCCCAAGGGAAAGATGCAGAATGGATCTCCTCAATCTCTTTATTATGTTCTTCTAAAGAAATCCTTTCTTCAAAAAGATTCGACAGATCTTCTTTTTTAGGTTCTGTTTTTTTAACTTCTGGAGTTTTAGTTTCTTGCGGCTCTGCTTTTGCAGTCTTCTTTAATTCAGATTCATCACTAATAAAATATGGCTTTTTAGATTTTGTGGTTTTTGATTTTTTACTTTTCTTTTGTTGAACTGGTGGCCATACATATGCCGATGGTGATTCGCCCGAAGTACTTATTTGGACTTCTTCAAAAGGTGGCATAACTGCAGTGCTTGGAGAAATAATTAAATCTTCTTCACTCTGAACAATTTGAGCAGAGACATTAAAGGTTACATCTTTCCTTGTTTCAATTTCTACCTGTGGTTTAATATCAGGTTTAGGCTCACCCTTCTTCCTCAACGGATTAGAATAGCCTTCGCTTTGAACTGACGACTCACTCTCAACCTCTCTCTTAATTGGCAAGTCAAGAGAAGTATCATCAAAGATTATTGTCGTTAAATTTTTGTCAAGGCTTTGTAACTTGCCAAGTTTAACTCTTTTAAAATTTACTTTTGGAAGTTTTGCTTCTAAGTTCTGAAATGTAGAATAAGATTTTAAGAGAAGATCAAACTGCTCTAATTCTTCATTAGACATTTCATTAAAATTTTGCATTTATTTTTTTTCTAACTCTGCTTAACTATAGGTATAACTCTTAAAAGTTCTTCTAATGTGGTTTTTCTTTTTCTAACTTTTTGGATTCCTGCATGAGCCAAAGAAGGAACACCAAGTCTTACAAGTTCAGTTTTAATTTCATTTAGATTTGGTTTTTCTTGAATCATCTGTTCGATTTTATCTGTTACTGGCATGATTTCAAAAACTCCTTCTCTACCAGAATATCCACTACCACCACATTTTTCACAACCTACAGCTTTAGCAAAAGACTCATCTGTAGATGACGATAGACTTAACAATTCAAGTTCCTCAACGGAAGGTTTATACTCCTGATAACAAGAGCAAACTTTACGAACAAGCCTTTGTGCTACAACACCAATTAAAGCGCTTGATATCAAATATGGTGCAATACCCATATCCATAAGTCTTGTTATAGTACTTGCCGCATCATTTGTATGCAAAGTACTTAGAACAAGGTGACCTGTAAGTGCCGCTTGAATAGCAATTTCTGCTGTCTCAAGATCTCTAATTTCACCTATCATTACGATATCAGGATCCTGACGTAAAATACTTCTTAAACCCGAAGCAAATGTAAGACCTGCTTTTACATTAACCTGAACCTGATTAACTCTAGCTAGCTGATACTCAACCGGATCTTCTACGGTAACAACATTTTTAGTCGTATCGACTAACTTTGCCAAGCTAGTATAAAGAGTACTCGTTTTACCTGAACCAGTAGGACCAGTAATCAATATCATCCCTTGACTTCTACCGAGCCATTCTTCATAAGCCGCCAATCTTCCTTTTGGCATACCAAGGTCCAATAAACTACTATAATTGTTTTCATGGGGGAGAATTCTTATAACACATTTCTCACCATGTAACGTAGGCAATGTTGACACACGGAGATCTACTCTATGACCACTAAGTACTTCAGTCACACGTCCATCCTGAGGTTGTCTTTGCTCAGCGATATTCAAATCAGCAATTATCTTTATACGAGCAATTACAACTTTTCTTAGATCCTGAACAGTTGAAAAATATCTACAGATATCTCTTAGGATTCCATCAACTCTAAATCTAACGACCAATCCTTTTGTCGTCGGTTCAAAGTGAATATCACTTGTTCTCTGAGATAGAGCTTCAGCCATTAATGCTCTTACATCATTTGCAATAGCACCTTCATCAGTAGCCATAATCTGACGAATCGGAATTTTATCAATACTAGCTTCAAGCTCTGCGCCTAATTTTGCTTGGGGAGCAGGAATAGATTCTGCTTGTGATTGAGATTGTTTTGATTGAGAAGGTTTTTGTTGTAATAAAGAAGCTTGAGCTTGACCCGTTGGTTTTGATGAATATCCTTGTACATCAGCAGGTGTTTTTCCAATCAATGCAAACCATTTATTCCAACTATCTTGTTTTATCGGCTTAAATTCAATTTGACAACCATTTAAAAAGTCTGAGAGAGTTTTCTTTAAAGTAGGGTCTGGGTTATTCGGAACACCAACATAAAGCTTATTACTCCAGAAAAGAAGTGGTATAGCCTGTTCTGCTGGCCATGCAGATGGCATAGCTGATAAAAGCTGTTTGTCCAAATATTCAAAATTTAATTCTCCATTCTGATCAACTAATAGATTCAATGCATCATTTAGCGATGCCTTTCCTGATTTTAGTAATTGAGTTAGTGACACTTTTGATGGATTTGCTGTTGCCATAACAATATTATTCCCAAAATTATTTTTCAGACTATTATCTAACAATTAAAGACATCTTTTAGAACTATTTATTCACAACATAAAGGTTATAACATTTTACTTCAACTTTTTTTGTCGTAAAAATCCTATTTAATTTGGTCAAAAAGACTACTATTTCAAGCATATCTAATATCTATACCCCACTTCTTTGAACTAGAACTCACTTATTAACCACTTTTTAACGTTAATATTATCTTTATATTTTATTCAGGTGGCACACTAATAAGAATATCTCATCATTTAAAAAGTGAACAAAAGTTTTAATTTTAGAATTTATGAACAAAGAAGAAAAAAACTTTCTCAAAAGTTAGCAAACAATTCTTTGCTTATAGTTCCAAATTCTAATCATTCAATTAGATCAAACGATGTTGAATATAGATTTAAAGCTGATCCTGATTTTCAATATTTAAGTGGATTTGAAGAACCCTCTTCAATACTTGTTTTGAAAAAAGAAAAGAATAATACGAAATTTATTTTATACGTTCCACCAAAAGATAAAGATAAAGAAATTTGGACAGGAAAAAGACATGGTACAGAAGGAGCAAAAAGCATTTTTAAAGCTCACCAAGCTTTTGATATTTCAACTTTCTACAAAGAATTTCATAACTTAATTCAAAATACAAATACGATTTACTATCCAATAGGAAGATTTAAAGATTTAGATCTTAAAATTACAAGTTTAATTAATAATCAAAAGAACTTAAATAGATCTGGGGCTAATTCTTTAAATTCAATTTCTGACTCAAGAGATCTTATTCATGAAATGAGATTAATAAAAGACTCTCATGAAATTTCACTTATGCAAAAAGCCGCAGATATTTCAAGGCTGGCTCACATTGATGCTATGAAATTTGCAAAGCCTGGAATGTATGAATATGAACTTGAAGCAATTATAGAAAGTAGGTTTAGAAAAGAAGGTTCAGCAGGACCTTCTTATCCTACTATCGCTGGATCTGGAGAAAACTGCACTATTCTTCACTACATTGAAAATAATAAGCTAATAAGAAAAGATCAGTTAATTTTAATTGATGCTGGATGTGAGTATGAGAATTATGCTTCAGATCTCACTAGAACTTTCCCTTCAGGAAAAAAATTCACAAGTCCACAAAAAGATTTATATGAAATAGTACTTTCTGCACAGAACTCTGCTATCAAACAGTCTAAGCCAGGAAAGACTTTTGACTCAGTACACCAAAAAGCTTTAAGAACAATAATTGAAGGATTAAAAGAGCTAAAATTATTAAAAGGTAGTTACGAAAAGATTGTTAAAAGTGGTGAGTATAGAAAATTCTACATGCATAAAACCGGTCACTGGCTTGGCTTAGACGTACATGATGCAGGAAGATATTTTGATGAAAATAAAAAGTCAATCAAACTGCAAGCCGGAATGGTTACCACCGTTGAGCCAGGGATCTATATTTCAAGAGATTTAAATGTACCAAAACACTTCAGAGGCATTGGAATTAGAATTGAAGATGATGTTCTTATCACCAAGAGCGGGAACAAAGTATTAACAGCTGGCACGCCTAAAACAGTTAAGGAAATAGAAGCTATTAGAGAAAATAATTTTTAAGATTTCAGCTATTCAAATGGATTTGAAGGTCTTGTCGTATCTGATCCCCCCATTGCTGGTGGAGGCTGTTGTTTTGGGGAATTATCTGCTGGTGCAGGTGGGGGAGCGCTATTGCTGGAAGAATCTGCATTAATTGTTTTTAATGACTGAGAAGTTCCACTTCCACTTCCTACCTGAGCTTCAGCCGGTGAACTCTGGGCTGGAGCAGAAGCTGGGGGTGTTGTTGAACCTTCTTCTTTTTTAACTTGTTGCTCAGCTTGTGGTTGTGGGGACGATCCAGGATTTGTCGGTGGTGGGGCTGTTTGTTGACTGTTTTGAGCTGGGGGTGGGGGAGTAACAGGAGAAGGAGGAGTAGTTCCACTTCTTTTTTGTTTAGCTTTTCCTGTTGAAAAATATGTTGGTGCAACCATTGAAGTCCCTGAAGGAGCTGACATTGAATCTTCACTTTGAGGTTTTAAAATATAACTTATGCCTTCTACATCAGTAATTTCAATTCTCGCAGTAGGATTAAAATTAATCATTGAAATTGATATGGTTTGAGAATCATCTAAAAAATCACCAAGCTGATATTCTTTTGCTGGATCATCTGGAGTTGAAAGATTTTTTAAAAGCACTCTAGGTTTATTACCTATAAGATAAATTGCTATTAATTTAAATACTTTACTTGGATCAGATTTTTCTTCAATATCATCAGCAAGAGCAGAATCCTCTTCACTTATGACATCTTCTTTTTTATCTTTTTTGCTTTTTGAATCTTTATCTTTTTTTGGATCACTTTTTGCTTTGTCTTTCGAAATGGTCTCTTTTGTTTTAGGAAGACTTTTTGAAAGTGATGAAGCAGAAAACACTTTTATATCAAAAGTAAATATAGAAAGCAGAATTACTGCCAATGCTAAATATTTAAAATAAATTTTTCTTTTCACCATCTTTACTAATTTGTTTTATTTACGTCTCTTATATTTCTTACCCTATTTAAGTAAATTTAGTATCTATAAAAATATTAATATATCTTACGAATAATGCTCTTCATAACTTTTATGGACTTTACCTAACTTTTAATGCCTTATTTTAACAAAAAGCTCTATAATCTTTTTGTTATGATTTGGCTTAAAGATATTATTTCAATTTTATATCCAGAATTACTTGTGCTTTTAGCATTAATACTAGCGATTTTATTAAGTACAAGTAAAAATAAAAGCCTTATATGGCTTACTTCTTTAATTCTTTTATTATCTGGACTGGTGCATATAGTCAAAACTCAGCTTCCACTAAAAGAACCTATTCAGATTTTAAGCGGCATGTTTATAGCTGACAATTTAAGTATAGTTTTTAGAACATTAATACTACTAATATCAATTTTAGTTATTTTAGGATCTGTAAAGTATTCAGAAGGCTTTACTCATAAAAGTGAATTTATGATCGTATTGCTCAGTGCTATTTTAGGAGCCATGTTCCTTGCTGGTGCAAACGATCTCATTACACTTTTTGTTGCACTTGAAACAATGGGTCTAAGTTCAATACTGTTAGTAGGATATTCAAAATATGACTTACGTAGTAATGAAGCTTCACTTAAATACCTTTTAAATAGTGCAAGTGCATCTGCCATATTTTTATTTGGATTATCTATTCTTTATGGGATATGTGGATCCACTCATTTCTATGAAATTAAATATAAATTATTACAGCAATCGCTAAACGGCAATTTAAACATTTCAATTATTAGCGTAATGATTGTTTTAATTATCGGTGGACTTGCATTTAAACTTGGTGGTGCACCGATGCACATGTGGTCTCCAGATGTATATGAAGGAGCACCTACACCAGTAACTGCATTCCTTTCTATTATTTCAAAATCAGCAGGACTTGTAATCAGCATAAGAATATTATTTAATTTATTTGATTTTGCAGTAAATTCATGGCAACCAATCATTGTAATTATTTCAATCTTATCGATGATAATCGGTAATTTTGTAGCACTTTCAGAAGTTATAAGCAGAGCTTCTATAAAAAGACTCATGGCATATTCCTCAATTGCACAGATTGGTTATATACTTTCAGGTCTAGCTCTTGCAAAACCAGAAACAGTTTCAGCAAGCATCTTTTACATGATCGTTTATTCCATAATGAATATTGGCGCATTCCTTTGCATAATTGGTTTTGGAAATGAAGCAAACTCAGACAATATTTCTGACTACGCAGGACTTGCAAAGAAAAGACCGCTTTTAGCTTTTGCATTTGCAATATGCTTATTTAACCTTGCAGGGTTACCAGTACCGCCTGCTGGATTTATAGCAAAGTTTATATTATTTAAAGTTAGTTTTTCAGCTGGTAGCTTAGGGGTTATATTAGGAAGTATTGGGCTAGTTACAACAATACTTTCAATTTATTATTATTCATTTGTAGCGAAACTTATGATAGTCGACGAACCATCAGAAGCAGTTTTAAAAATTGATTCAAATCCTTTAGCTTTAGGAGCATCAAAAGAATTAAATACTGCTATTTCTTTTGCATTAGCAGGAATATTTGCACTGGTTTTTGTAAGCAGTTCTATACTTAAGTACTCAGATAAAACAGCTAATGGACTAGCATCAATAGAACACATTATTAGTTATAAGAAGTAATTCAATAAAAGATAAGTGACATACACCGCTAGGTATAATATACTTATTATATTATGTCTAATAAAACTTCAAATTTAAAAGAGCTTTTACAAAAAGATGAGAATTACCTCTCAAGCGCACTTTATAGAGTTTTTCATATTGTTGCAGAAAAAGGAGAAGGTCCCTATCTTTATACTACTGATGGAGAAAAATATTTAGACCTTACTTGTGGTATTGGTGTAACTCAGCTTGGACACTGCCATCCTGAAATAGTCCAGACAGCAAAAGACCAAGTAGAAAAACTAATTCACATTAGTTGCGTAACACATCACACCTTAAATATTCAGCTGGCAGAAAAACTTTCAGAGATCTTACCTGGAGATATTAATAATACTTTTTTTTGTAATAGCGGAGCAGAAGCAGTAGATGGAGCGATAAAACTCAGTCGCTATGCAAACCCTGGAAGACCAAACATTGTTTCATTCAGAGGATCATTTCATGGAAGAACTTTAGGAAGCACTGCTCTTTCTTCATCTAAAGCACTTCACAGAAAACATTATGACCCACTTCTAACCGGTATAAATTTTGTTGACTATCCAAACTGCTATTCTTGCCCTGTATTTAAAGACCCGAGTAGTTGTAATCTAGAATGCCTTGATCTTTTAACAAGGATGTTTAAGCTAAATCTACCACCAGAATCTGTTTCAGCCATTATTATTGAACCGATAATTGGAGAAGGTGGCTACATTCCATCTCCACCAAATGCTTTAAATAAAAAGCACAGCTATTTAAAAGAACTAAGAAAAATATGCGACCAATATGGCATTTTATTAATTGCTGATGAGGTTCAGTCAGGAATTGCAAGAACAGGGAAATGGTTTGGCATTGATAACTATGACGTAGTACCAGATGTAATCACTATGGCAAAAGGACTTGGCAGTGGGTTTCCTATCGGCGCATTTGCATCAAAGAAAAAATTTATGTCACTAATGCCACCAGGCTCACATGGAAGTACATTTGGAGGAAATCCAGTTTCCTGTGCTGTAGGATATAAGACTTTAGAAATTATTGAAAGAGATAAAATTTTAGATTATGTTTCTAAGACTGGAACTGAAATAATGAAACATTTAGAAAACGAACTGAAATCAAAAGCAAAAGTTAGAGGCTTTGGTTTTATGATAGGAATTGATTTAGGATCAAAAGAAAAAGTAGACAAAGTAATAGAAGAATGTTTCAAAGAAAAAATGCTTGTATTGAGCGCTGGAGCTGATCAAAGTGCCATTAGACTTATACCTCCACTAAATATTGAAAAATCCCTTTTAAAGTCTTCAACTGATAAAATTATTGAAATTATAAAAAAGCTTAAGCAATAGAGGAGGAACTATGACAACAGCAACTGCAACCACTTATAAAAATAACATTGGTGGTTCTTTAAAAGACTCTTCAAGTACAGATTTTTTTGAAAAATATAATCCTGCCGATAAAAATGATTTTTTAGGTAGATTTCCTAAATCAAATGAAAAGGATTTAGAAGAAGCAGTAATTGAAGCTAAAAAAGCTTTTGAAATATGGAAAAATACCCCAGCTCCAAAAAGAGCAGAAGTACTTTATAAAGCGGCAGAAATTACAATGAATGAGAAAGAGTCACTAGCACAGATTCTCACTCGTGAAACAGGAAAACCTATCGTAGAAGCACGTGGAGAGATTCAGGAAGTAATAGATACTTACATGTTTTTTGCTGGTGAAGGCAGAAGGATTTATGGGATGACTGGTCAAAGTGAACTTCACAATAAATCTATCATCACTATCAGACAACCTATCGGTATTTGTGGACTTATTCCTGCATGGAATTTTCCATCAGCAGTACCCAGCTGGAAAGCGGCACCTGCATTAATCACTGGAAATGTTTGTATTATAAAACCATCTAAAGATGCTCCGATATCAGCCTACAGACTAGTAGAAAATCTATACAAAGCAGGACTTCCAAAAGGCTGTGCCAGTGTGCTTTTCGGCAGTGGAGAGTTTGGCGACAAGATAGTTCGTCATCCTGATATAAAAGTTATTAGTATAACTGGCTCTACAGAAGTAGGCAGTAAAGTTTATGAAATTTGTGGGAAAATGTTAAAAAAATGTGCATTGGAACTTGGTGGAAAAAATGCTATTGTGGCACTTGAAGATGCAAATCAGAATTTACTTTTAGAAGGTGTTTTATGGGGATCATTTGGTACTGCAGGTCAGAGATGTACTTCATGTAGCAGACTAATTATTCAGAAATCTTCATGGAGTGACTCTTTTATAGAGAAGCTTGCTAATACTGCTAAAAAATTAGTAGTAGGAAATGGTTTAAATGATAAGACACAAGTAGGTCCAGTAATTACTGACGCTCAAAGAAAAAACATTCATGGTTTTGTAGAGCGTGCCATTAAAGAAGGCGGGAAAGTTCTTTGTGGTGGAAATATTTTAAGTGGTGGTGATTATGACAAAGGAAATTTCTATGCTCCTACCATAGTTACCGGTATTAAACCAAACATGGAACTAGCCTGTGAAGAGGTTTTCGGACCAGTTTTAGCCGTTATTGAAGTAAAAGATTTTGAAGAGGCTATCAAAGTCGCTAATAATACTCAGTATGGATTATCTCTTTCTATTTACACTAAAGATGTAAATCTTGCAATGCAAGCAAGCAATAGATTAGAATCTGGAATTGTTTATATCAATGCTCCTACTATCGGTGCAGAGTGTGGTGGTGCCGCCGCATTCGGAGGATGGAAACATACAGGAAACGGCTCCCGTGAAGGTGGAGTTTTAGCTCTTGATACTTATACTCAGTACAAAACCATTTATATAGACTACTCAAATAAACTACAAAGAGCACAGATAGATTAGTTTATAGAATATTTTAGAATAACACAAAAGATAATATATCTTATAATTTATATTATTCACACATTTACATATCTTTTAACATATATTTAATGTTTATCAATATAGTGTATAAGGTATAATAAAAACAAGAATTACGAATGAAATGCTTAAATATATAAAACAAGTCTCAAAAAAATTTAAGAGTCAAAAGGATTCACCTGTTTGGCTCATTCAATTTTTACCTGTAGAAGAGCAAATAAAAGTTGTTAGAAAAGCCCTTGGTATTTCACAAGTACAGCTAGCTAAAAAGCTAGGCTTTAGCAGTAATGTGCCTATAACGAAAATGGAAAAGGGGCAGATAGTGAACCCTACTATAGATACTCTAAAAAAATATGCAGAAGCTCTCCAGTGCGAGCTAGTGGTTCGTTTCGTTCCAAAAAAAGAGATTGAAGAAATAGTAAATGAACAGGCAGAGAAAAAAGCCCGTGAAATAGTTTCACTCTCTGTAGGCAATTCTGCTATGGAGCTTCAAAAACCAGACAACGAAACAATAAATGAAGAGATAGAAAAAATGAAAGGAGAGCTTCTCGAAAAGAGAAGATCTATCATATGGGAAGAATAGGCGACCTAGAAGAAAGTAGCTCTGGAGAAACCAGCTTAGACGACGCTTCTGGACTCATTCCTTCCTATATAACGAATAGAAAAGAATTATATGAAGCAGAGTTTTTGAATATTTCAGAAGCTACAAAATTCTATCTTTCAAATCCATCAAAAATAAATAAATTTAAAATTACCAGAGAAGATATATTTCTTTTACATAAAAAAATGTTTTCTGATGTCTGGTCTTGGGCAGGTAAAAAGAGAGCAAGCAATAAAAATATTGGTGTAGATTTTTTTAAAATTGATGAAGAAATAAAAAAATTAGAAGGGGATTTTCTTTTTTGGGAAAGAGAGGATGTTGACCTCATTGAATTAATTACAAAGCTCCATCACAGACTAGTCTGGATACATCCTTTTGAAGGTGGCAATGGTAGGTGGAGCAGAATGGTAACTAACTTAATCTTTTATAAGCATAAAAAGACGTTTATAAAGTGGCCTGATGATGAAATACAGCTAAAGAAAAAATCTTCCTTTAGAGAGCTTTATTTAGAAGCACTTAAGGAAGCAGATAACAGTAATATAAAAAAACTAACAGAACTCTTTAAAACCCTTATTACTAAACCCCTCTACTAATATCTGCCAGTTTTTGGTACTGATTAGGATTCACAGAAAACTCAAACTCTAAATATGGAGAATTAGAACTAATAGTTATTAATCCTGAATCCAGACAGGTAGCTAAAAGTTTAACAATCCCAACTGCTGATAATTTTTTTTGTGCATACGGATCATAGTTACATTTCTGAGAAAATTTATAGAAATCGAAAATCTCCCCATGCTGGAAAGGAGGATTTGTAAGAAATCCTACTGTACCTAAAAATCTCATAAAACCATCTTCACCATTCAAATTATCTATAAGCTCTAAAATATTACTATCATCTAATACCTGAATTAAATCCTGAGCATTTTCTGCAGGACCAACAACATCACCAATTTTACTTAACTTGATTTCCTGTAATGCCTGAAAAACAGAAGCTGAAGACCTATCCCTAAGCGCAATAGAAATGGCATTGTTTATAAAGGTATCTTCAACATATGCATTTCCATTTAATTTATATGCCTTACCAGGATCTACTAAAACAAAATCCTGCGATTTCAAACCATTTAAAGGTAAATCAGGATAAGTGTTCTTAGCTACACGAACGAGCGCTTCAATTAATTTTGGTTTCATGATTTTTATAAGTTCATTAAATAAAAGACTAAAATATTCTAATCAAAACAAAAATAATATTCATTAATTAAATTTAATATTTACCTATAGATTTATTAAATCCACATGGCATTTAACCCACTCTTAAGAAGTATCAAAATTCTAACCATTCTTCCTTTGTATACCCAAAAGGGGACTCTTTAGTATGGCTAGCGTTGGGATTAATGATTATTCACCTGTAAGCTTACCTAACAGTTTTAATACTAGTGACACTAAATATTTCGATGACAATACACAAAGTAATACCACAAATAATAACGATAGATTTATTCCAAGAAAGCCAAACAACCCTCCTCAAAGAAAGTCTTTTTTTAGAAGATTCTTCGATAGAGTAATTAATTTTTTTAAAGGACTATTTGGAATTGAAGAAGAGCCAGATAATCAAATCAGATCAAATGACAATATTTTATCTTTAAACAATAGTGGAAATGATAAGTACCCCGAAAAACATAGTGTTTTTACTAACAATGTTCAGGAAAGGCTTTCATATAGTAATAATCCTTGTGATGAAAATTTCAGGGCTCATCTAAATGGAATCACTGATTATAGAAATGTCAGATATGGAAGTGATTATATTAAAGAGCTATGTCACCAAATCACACAAGGGCGTGGAAAACAAACATTAGACTCAGCACTCATTAGTACAACAAAAACTTTTAATGGTAATCCTTCCTCAGAACATAAGCCATTATTTAGATTAGGTAGTGAAAATTATGATAATCCAAATAGAGATTTCGAGGTGCTTTGCATAACTGGAAGCGGAACAGGATTAGGGGACGATAGAAGGTTTAGGTTTGATTCAGCAATGCTTGAAGGTGCAGTTAAAAATTCTTATGGAGAAAAATGTAAGAATTTCCAATCATTAAATGACCCCAATAGAGCACAATTAGAATCAGCGATTAGAGAAAGATCAGAAAGTGCAAGAAAAAATGGAAGAAAGCTGTATATCGTATACAGAGGACATGGTGAGTTGGGACAAACCCAGTCTGGGGCTAGAAATAGCTATAAACAAGGTAGTGCAAATTATATATTTAAATTGAATAAAGCTGGATATTTTAGCGAGGCAGAGTACAAAGCATTACTTACTCAATATGCAGACGACCTGGATGTAACTTCAGTAATAGGCTCATGTCATAGTGGAGCCGCTATAACAGCAATTGAAAAAGATGTAGAAAAAAGAATGGTAACATTACCATCATAATCTTAAGTAATCTTACTTTTTACGAATAAAAGACTTATATCACACAAACTTCATATAGAATAGAATTAAAATACTTAATGAGGTAATAAGACTTGCTAGCATCTACCGATCCAATAATCACTACCCATATCTTAAGTACAATGTTAATGGCAGGGATTGCATGGTTTGTACAAATAGTACACTATCCATTATTTTCTAAAGTAGGAAATGAATACTTCCCGGAATACTTAAAGGGACATTCTATTTTAACCACATTTATTGTTTCACCATTAATGCTAATTGAAGTTTGTACAGGAGGATTTCTCTTTCATAAATATCCACAAGAAAAGATTTTTTTTATTGGTTTTGTTTTACTGATTGTAATTTGGTTTTCTACATTCCTGATTCAAGTGCCAAGACAAAACATTCTCGGAAAAGGGTTTAAACAAAAAGCTTATGAAGAATTGATTTTTTCAAACTGTATCAGGACTGCTCTCTGGACAATGAGAATGATCATTTTTGTTTTCTTTTTTTAATAGCACCAGGCAAGCTGGTGCTTCTATAAATATTATTTTGCTAGACTTTTAATTTTTCTAGAAATGTCAACCATCTCTAAAGCTGAAAGCCCTGCTTCTGATCCTTTGTTTCCGACTTTTCCACCAGCTCTATCTAAAGCCTGGTCTACATTCTCTGTAGTAATTACTCCAAAAATCACTGGGACTCCAGTAAGCACGCCAAGATAATTTAACTCAGTACTCACAGCTGAGCATATATAATCAAAATGTGGTGTTTCTCCTCTTATAACAGCACCAAGGCATATAACTGCAGAGTATTTATTTTGATCTAAAAGATTCTTAGCAATCGTAGGAATTTCAAATGCCCCAGGAACCCTATAAACATCAACATTTTTATCATTCACTCCATTCTTAAGAAGTGTTTCTATACATCCACTTAAAAGTTTTTCAGTAACAAACTCATTAAATTTACTAACCACTATTGCAAACTTCTCTTCAGAAGTAACTTTTACAGAGCCTTCAAAAACATTAACCACTGTTATCTCTTTACTCCAATAATAGGTAGCGAACGATAAATATCAACGAAATCTGATTTAGTAATCTTTTTATTTTGCTTATATTTTTTTGCAAGTCTAAATAATATATACAGAAACAACGTTGTACTCCTTATTTTATTTTTGACCTCTAGTATCTAAATTTATAATATGTCCTAATTTTTCATTTTTTGTTTTTAAGTAACTCTCATTATGTTCGTTTGGAAGCTCTATTGGTTCCCTTCCTGTAACTTTTAATCCATATCCCTCAATCCCTACAATTTTTCTTGGATTATTTGTCATTAGTTTAATAGAGGTAAGACCAAGATCAGTTAATATTTGTGCACCAACTCCATATTCTCTTAAGTCTGCTTTAAAACCAAGCATTTCATTTGCTTCAACAGTATCATAGCCTTTATCCTGAAGTTCATAAGCTTTTATTTTATTTATAAGTCCAATACCGCGACCTTCTTGTTTCAAATAAACAACAACACCAGATCCATTCTTTGCTATTTTTTCAAGTGCTACATTTAACTGTGCATTACAATCACAGCGCAAACTATGAAAAACATCTCCTGTTAAACACTCACTATGAACTCTGACTAAAACATCTTTTTTATCTTTTATATCTCCACAAACAATTGCTACATGTTCTTTATTATTCAAAGTATCCCTATATGCAAAAATCTCAAACTGTACTTTATACTTTTCAGCAATTTCGCTAGGTAGCTTTGCTCTGGCCTCCCTAACAACAAATCTTTCTTTTAGTAATCTATATGAAATTAACTGAGCAACAGAAATAAATTTCAAACTATGTTTTTTAGCAAACTTAACAAGATCTGGTCTTCTTGCCATAGACCCATCTTCATTTAAAATCTCACAAATAACACCCGAAGGCTTCAAACCTGCCAAGCGAGAGAGATCCACAGAAGCTTCTGTTTGACCTACTCTTTTTAAAACTCCACCTTTTTTTGCACGAAGTGGAAAGATATGTCCTGGTCTAACTAAATCTTCAGCTTTTGAATTATCATCTATTGCGACCTGAATTGTTTTTGATCTATCACTAGCAGATATCCCTGTAGTCACACCAAATTTTTTATGAGCATCAATACTTATAGTAAAGGCAGTGGTGAAATTACTCGAATTTTTTTGAACCATTTCCGGAAGTTCTAATTTTTCAGCAAGATCATCTTCTAAAGTAAGACAAATTAATCCTCTCCCTTCTTTTGCCATAAAATTAATGATTTCTGGAGTGATTTTTTCTGCAGAACAAACTAAATCACCTTCATTTTCACGATCTTCATCATCAGCAACAATTACCATTTCACCATTTTTAATAGCAATAATAGCTTCTTCAACAGTATTAAATAATTGATCTTTAAGATTAATTTCTTTTTGTGTGTTTGTATTCATTAGGATTTGAGAGCAAGATCGTTTAGTTTGTTTGTTTCTAAATAATTAATCAAATATCTACTTATTAGATCTATTTCTAAGTTTACTAAATTGCCTTTTTTTATCAAGCCAAGATTTGTATTACTCCTTGTGAAAGGTATTAAAGTAAAGCTAAAAATACACCTGTTTTCAAGATCTGAATCAATAACTGTAAGACTGACCCCATTAACACATATTGATCCTTTGTTAGTTATAAATTTTCTTAAATCTCTAGAGTATTGAACCTGTACAACTGTATTTTCTCCATTTTGAATTATGTTATAGATTTCTCCACATGCGTCAACATGGCCGGATACTAAATGCCCACTTATTTTATCTCCCATTTTTAATGCTGGTTCCAGATTTACTTTATCGCCAATTTTATAGGTCTTAAAATTTGTTTTATTTAATGTTTCTTCTGTAGCTTGAATAGTGAATGATTGCCCACCATCTACCACTTGATTCCTGCTACTTACTGTCTGACAGCACCCATCAACAGAAATACTATCTCCAAGTTCTATCCCTTTAATATTGCTTTTAATAGTTAATTCTAAGATTCCATCAGAATGCTTTAAGCTAAGTATTTCACCAATTTCTTGTACTATTCCACTAAACATATAGCTAATAGAATACAGCTTTAATAAGCAATTTTCAACATTTAGGCTTTTAAACTCTTAAATTAACTATCTTAAAAATTAACTCCACGATAAATAGCATCAATCATGCCTCTGGAATATTTATTTCCACCTGTGTAAAAATTAACAATAATAAATCTTTCATACTTTCTATAATCATCCATATATTGCTGAGCTTGTTCTTCCATTGATAATTCTTTTTTTGCTGGTAATACACAAGTACTTACACCATTTCTATCCCATGCAGGAGGTTTCTTTTTCTCCATAGCCCCCTCAGGAAAAGGTGTTATTTCCCTTTTATATGAGTAGTCATTATCTTTTACTTTTAATGCAGGCATATAGATTACCTATGTTGGTTTCACCAATGAAGGTAATATTACAAACTAGTGTTAAAGTATGGTTAAAAAAAGGTAGGATATAAGTCTTATTTAGGGGTAGCCAAGAGCATATAGCAAATAAGTTATAGAAGATCTGGATAGCTTAGCCAGTTATTACCAAGTCCATTTTTACATCCCACTCATCAATATCAATCGCTTCAACCAAACAGTCTTTAGGACATAAACCAATTTTTATGCTTTTAGGATTTAGTTTTAGAAATGAATCATAAAAACCCTTTCCAAATCCCAGTCTATTCCCACTCTTATCAAAACAAAGACCTGGAACAAGTATCAAATCTAAATTAATTTTTTTATCTACCTGATCATAATAATTATCACTTTGAAGTACAGGCTCTAAAATATTAAATGAGTTTTTTTCCAGCTGAGTTTTATCTGGTAGAAATGGAATAACTAACAAATTTTTGCCTTGAACTTTCGGCAAAAACCAGTTTTTATCAATATCATTAAAAAGGTCTTTTAAAGATACTTCTATATCATTTCCTAGATATGACATAACATTCTTTCCTTCTCTATATATCTTATTAAGCTTGATTTCTTGAATAATCTTATGACTAATTGATTTGAGATCTAACTCTTTTCTAATTGATCTTGCCCAGTCTCTAAGTTTTACCTTATTTGTTTCCATCAGATTAAATAAATTTGTTTTATTCCTTCACAAAGTAATATTTTTTACTCTATACTATTACAGTCTTTAGTTTATAGTCTAAGAGCTAAGATTTTGTTAGTTTTTAGGAAATAGTTTTAAAATTTAAAATTTAGAAAAGTTGGAGAAAACAGAAATGTCAAAAGTTCAAACAATGGAAAGACCTCAAAACCAGAAGAAATCTGATCCAGAAACATTAAAGTTTATATATGGAGTTGTTTTAAGTTGTTTCCTTTTATCAGGAATAAGTGGTCTTATTTATGAAAATGTTTGGACTAGAATGCTTACATATGTTTTTGGTGGAACGACACTAGCAGTTAGTACTGTTTTAACAGCATTCCTTGGAGGTCTTGCACTAGGTAGTTATCTTGGCGGAAGATACATTGATCATTTCAAAAAGCCTTTATTAGCTTACGGGATACTAGAACTTGCTATAGGAATCTATGGGTTATTAGTTCCTACTCTTTTCAGTGAAGCTTTCCTTACACCGATCTGGCAAACAGTTGTTCAGATGTTTGAAGG
Source organism: uncultured Gammaproteobacteria bacterium (assembly GCA_964602915.1). Taxonomy (GTDB): domain Bacteria; phylum Cyanobacteriota; class Vampirovibrionia; order 2-02-FULL-35-15; family 2-02-FULL-35-15; genus CAZRTB01. The sequence goes on from CAZRTB010000003.1 coordinate 103,619, forward strand.
TGTACAATTCATTTCCTATTTAGTTAGATTTCTTATTTCTGTAATGCTGTTAGCAGTTCCTACTGTTTTAATGGGAGCTACATTACCCATACTGAGCCGTTACCTAACAAATGTAAGGTCTGATGTTGTTCCATTTAACGTCGGAGCACTCTACACCATTAACACTGTAGGTGCTGTAATTGGATGTTTTTTAAGTGGTTTTATTTTCTTACCCTCTATTGGAGTAAGCCCTACTGTTTATATAGCAGCATTTTTAAACCTGATTTTAGCTTCAGCAGTTATTTTCCTTGCAAAAGCAAACTCAAAAGTACAAGTAGACACTCCAGAAGCTAAGCAGGATTCTAGGAACCTTGAAGAGCTTGTTGCTGAATCAGAAGATATTCCTCTTGAGTTAATTAAACTAAGCATGATTGCATTTGCAGTAAGCGGATTTGTTGCTCTTGTTTTTGAAGTTGTTTGGACAAGAACTTTAACTCTTGTTTTCGGCTCATCTACATATGCATTCTCTACCATGTTAACTACATTTCTTATTGGGTTAGCCATAGGATCCGCTGTAATGACAAAGCTACAAGAAAAGATTGAAAGACCTGTCTTTTGGATCGGAGCACTTTTATGTGGCATTGCAGTCACTGGGTTTCTAACAGCGTGTATGTTTAATGAACTCCCATGGATGTTTTTATCTCAAGCTCAAAAACTTCCTGATGATCCAGGAACTAGCTGGTTTTTACTTACTGTGCACAGATTTTTTGTATCCAGCTTTGTAATGTTCTTGCCTACACTTCTATCAGGAATGATATTCCCATTAATTATTAGAGTCTATTCTTCCAGACCAGATCATATTGGTGAAACAGTTGGAAAGCTTTATGCATTAAATACTTTTGGATGTATCATTGGCTCTTTTACTACAGGATTTATTTTCATCCCACTATTTGGATCTTTAGGTAGTGGTATTCAAGCAACTACAAAATTAGGTATCTTAGTTGCTCTTGGAACAGGATTATATATTGTATACAGAGATATTCTTCAGAATGATTCATTAAACGAGAAACAGTCAAAGATCTCAATTTCATGGATTTATATGTCAGCAGTGATTGGATTAGTTTCTACTTTATTTGTAATTCCAGCATGGGACAAATCCATCATGACTACTGGAGTTGCAATTTATCACTCTCTCTCTTATAAGAATTTAACAAGAGAGCAATTCTTCAATATTTTCAAATTTGACAATGCAAGAGAAAAAATTAAGTTTTACAAAGAAGGGCTTACAACTGTAGTTACTATCACTGCAGATGAAAGTGGAAACACTACATTGCTTAAAAATAATGGTAAGGTTGATGCAGGTGTTCCTACTGATGGTGATGGTCCATCTCAAGCAGACATGGTTACTCAGGTATTACTTGGACAACTACCTTTACTTTTACATAAGAATGAGCCGGAGAGTGCTCTTGTTGTTGGTTTGGGAAGTGGTTGTACCACTGGTTCTGTTGTTAGATACCCATCTATTAAAAGCGTAAAAGTCTGTGAAATTGAAAGAGCTGTAATTGATGGCGATAAATATTTTGAGCCTCCACTGGATAAAGATCCTTTAGGTGGAAATGGCTCTCCTTTAAATCCACAAAGAAATCCACTAGCTGAAAGAATTAAAGCTATCCATACTGATGGCAGAAATTACCTTTTAACTACAAAAGAAAAATTTGACATCATAATTTCACAGCCAGCAGATCCATGGGTAAATGGTGCATCACAACTATTTACTAGAGAATTCTGGAGACTAGGTTCTCAGCACTTAAAACCAAATGGTTTATTCTGCGAATGGATTCAACTTTACTCCATAACACCAGAATATCTTGGAGTACTTGTAAATAGCTTCAAGCAATCCTTCGGAAAATATGAGAATGGTAAAAAAGTAAGTGATGGTTACGTTTATTTATTCAGACCAGGACTTGCTGGTGAAATTCTGCTCATTGGTTCAAACGATCCAATAGAAGTTGATGTAGACAAAATAGAAAAAAGAATTAAAACAAGCTTTACAGCAAAAGGGAAATCTGGAGCTGTATTAGAAGTTAAAACTCTTGATGACTTAGGAAGAATATCTATAAACGATTCCGTAGGAATTGTTTCACAACTCCTTTTAGGTGATGATCAGGTTACTGAATTTGCAAAGATTCAAACTCAGAATGTCCCTAGATTAAAATCATTACCGCTTGCTCAAAGAATCAATACAGACGACAACGTTATTATTGAATTTGAAGCTCCTAAAAAACTTCATTTGTTTTATGCACCAATTGCTGATAACTTAGATTCAATTTCTCAAGGAACGAATGGAGATATCACTAAGTATTTAATTAACATCGGAAAAACAGATGTAGAAAAGTCTGCTTTCCTTGCAAGACTTGCAATTGCACATGTAAAGAAAGCAAATCTGCAAGATCCTAGAGGAAAACTCGTCGATCCAAACCTAAAAATTGCTACATTCCTTGCAGATAAAGCTGTAGAGCTAAATCCATCAGCAGAAGCATTTGCCGCAAAATACTTTGTGTCTAGCAGAAAAGGAAATGAAATAGAAGCAACTTCATACTTAACTAAAGCTGAAACTGCTCCTGTTAATTCAGTTCATGATGCTATAGCAGTTGGTCAAATCAAAGCGCAAAAAGGAAATATTGATGGTTCTATATCTTCATTTAGACAAGCAACTCAGCTAGATCCTCAAAACAGTTCAGCATGGGCTAAGCTAGGAGAAGCGACATTTAACAGAGGACAATCATCAAATAACAGATCAGCTTTTGAAGAAGCTTTGTCATACTTCAAAAAATCTCGTGAAATCTCTCCATATAATGTGGAGGCATGGTCAGGAGAAGGTAATGTATACTTTAGCTTTGCAAGCAGATTTAAAGACTTTAAATTTATTCCTCTTGCAGAACAAGCATATAGAAATTCTTTTAAAGCAGATTTAAACTACTGGCCTTCCCGTATAAATTATGCAAAGATTTTATATGGTCAAGGTCCTACTAGATATAATGAGGCTCTCAAGAATTTTAGTCATGTAATAAGTAGACTTTATCCAGAGAGTGCTGAAGCCAGGTATTTAGCAGGAATGATTTATCAATCACAAAATAATTTTGTGCCAGCTTATCAGCTTTATAACAGTGCTGTTCAGCTTGGACTATCTGGAAGTCAGCTGGCTGATGCTCAGGCTCAGATACAGATATTAACTGCTGAGCTTCAAAAAATGCAAAACGGTCAATATCAACCTCAACAGCAACCACAACAGCAACAACAGCAAGCTCAACAGCAAAATCAGGCAACTGACAATGCAAAGCAAGAGCTTGAAAAGAAAATTCAAGAAGCTGAAAAGAATCCAGAAAACGCAAAAAAAACTGAAGCTCTAAAAAGAGTACTTCAAATAGGTGATGAAATTAAAGAGGTTCCATCTGACGAAGCTGGAAATACTAAAAAATCCGATAGCGCCCCTCCAAGTAAAGCTCTAGAAGATTCATTTAATCCATCATCTAACAAGTCAAACTAAAACAGATTGAAAGGTTAGATAAAAATGTATAGAGCAGGAATTGTTGGCTTACCAAATGTAGGTAAATCTACTCTTTTTAATTCATTAATTAAAAACCATCAGGCTGAGGCGGCTAACTATCCTTTTTGTACCATTGAGCCGAATGTAGGCATAGTTAATCTTCCTGATGAAAGGCTTGATAAGCTTGCACTAGCTTTTAAATCAGAGAAGATTGTACCTGCAGCATTTGAGTTTGTAGATATTGCTGGGCTAGTGAAAGGAGCAAGCAAAGGTGAAGGACTAGGGAATAAATTTTTAAGTCACATTCGTGAGGTCGACTCCATAGTACATGTAGTTAGATGTTTTGAAGACTCAAACATAATCCACGTAGAGCAAAAAGTGGATCCTGTTCGTGATATTGAAATAATAAGTACAGAACTTGCACTGGCAGATCTTCAGAGCTTAGAAAAGATGATTGAAAATACTGGTCGTAAAATTAAAAGCAATGATAAAGATGCTAAGAGACAGCTCGAAATCCTAAACATGTTACAGGGCTTTTTAAATGAAGGGAAGCCATTGTCATCATTAAATCTGGAGAATGAAGATCTTATATTTTACAAATCATTATTTCTACTTTCTATTAAACCCGTAATTTATGCCTGCAATGTTTCAGAGGAAGATTTAAGTGACCCATCTAAAAATCCTCACTACAAAGCAGTTATGGAATATGCTAGTAAAAGAAACTCTAAATGTGTTCCTATCTGTGCAAAGCTTGAAGCAGAATTAATTGTTTTAAGTGAAGAAGAAAAAGCAGAGTTTATAGGAGATAATGGATCAGGAATAAACAATCTTATTAGAGAGACCTTTGATTTACTTGGCTTAATGACGTATTTTACTGTAGGAGAAAAAGAAGCCAGAGCATGGACTATAAATAAAAAAACAAAAGCCCCTCAGGCGGCTGGAGTAATTCACACTGACTTTGAAAAAGGATTTATTAAAGCTGAGGTTATCAGCTATGGTGAATTAATAAAATTAGGCTCAAAAGCAAAAGCACGTGAAGCCGGTGTCGCTCGCCTTGAAGGAAAAGAGTACATTATGCAGGATAGTGACGTAGTAGAGTTTAAATTTAATGTCTAGATTAAATTAATTTAAAACGGTATCTCTTCATTACTTGTAAAAGCTTCTTCCATACTGGAAATCTGCTCTATATCATCTGTCTTTTTAAATGTTTCTGAATCACCTTTAGTACCCTGTGGTACTTCTATAGACATTACATCTTTTAATGAAATGACTGAAGTTGCATCTATCTCTAATTCTCTTTTTTTCTTTCCATCCTGAGTAGTATAAGCATTAATCTGGGCACGTCCGATTACTAGAACTTTATCTCCAGCTTTTAAACTTTTCTCAGAAAACTCAGCTAGATCTCTCCATGCATTAACTCTAACGATCTGTGTAGAAGTACCTTCAGATTGCTGTGATCCTCTTGGCATAAAGGATACTTCTAAAGTTAAATTCGCCACTGGAATATTTGTCGGAGTAAATCTTTTTTCTGGATCTTTTTTTAACGTTCCTGAAACAGTAATTGAGCTTAGACTCATAATTAATTACCTACTTATTTGTGCTGTATTTGGCAGTTTAACTCCGGGCTTGATTTCTTCTTTTCTGATAATCATATAACGCAAAATGTCATCAGAGACTGCAAGATTTCTTTTTAATATATTTGGTAATTCAGAAGATGAGTTAAATACAAGACTAATATAATAGCCTTCTTTTATTCCATTAATTTTGTGAGAAAATCTTCTTCTATTTGGATCTTCTGTCCTAACGATAGTTCCACCATTGTTTTTAATTGTAGCTTCTACCTGGCTAATGATTCTCTCTAAATCATCTTCACCAACGTTTGATTTTAAAACGATTGTTGCTTCATATATTTTTTTGACTAATGTCTTAACCATAATAACCTCTTACTTATTTTAGGTATTAAAGTATAGCACTTAAAGAATCAATTTTTAACTGTCTTTCATTCTCTACAATATTTCCATTTTTATCTTTAACATAATCAATATATACATTTATATTTGTGTCTAAAGGGGTGACAAATGACTTATTGAAGTTTTCAACCCATTCAATAAGGATCACTGAACCATTTTCAAAATAAGATTTAACAGTTTCATTTTTATGAACTTTCATATAGAAATCCATATGAATAAATGGCAGTCTTCCAGAAAAATTTTCATTAATTCCAAGAAAAGTAGGACTATTTATTAGCTCTTTAACCTCAAGTCCTTCTGCCACTCCTTTTGCAAAAACTGTTTTACCTGTACCTAAATTACCATGCATACCAATTAAAGTTGGCTTTGTTATTTTTAAACCAATTTCTTTCCCCACTTGAAAAGTATCATTTGGACTTTTTGTAATTATAGTTCTACTATTCATATTTAAAAAACAAAGATTATGGTTGCAACTTATCAGTTTTATCGTATTTTTTAGTGTAATCGTTTATAACCATTATGGGCTGAGAGATTTCTAAACCCTCACCACCAATAGCTTTTAAAGGCTTTCCATCAATGTTTAAATAAATTTTCTTTTCAGGTGCAACATCTTTTAAAGTTTTATATAACTGCAAATATTTTAATTGTGCATTTGCTGAACCCCCACCAATAAGAAACTGAGATGAAACATCAACAATAATTTCATCCTTGCTACTTTCTACCTTTAGAAGTCTTGTTCCTTCTGGTATTTCACTCATAATTCCATCTAATTGTTCATTTTTTGTAGGACCTAAAAACAGTTCATATAAACTAGCATCGATAGGGCTATCTTCAGGACTTATTCTCCTTGATAAAGACACAAAAGATAGTTCATCTGGCTTTGTAGACTTTAAAAAATAGACTTTAACTCTGTTTGCTCCTTTAAAGAAAGACCGTGACTGGGTCTTAGTGGAAGAAGTCATTGAACAAGATGAAAGAAAAAGAGGAAGAATAAACAAAATTATTATCGAGATGTTAGTTAATATTGTTTTGTATTTTTTTTGCATTTATATCCAGGATTAAATTATTTTCTTCATAGTTTAAGTTAACTGATTCTATTGTAAGTCCTTTTTTCTCATATTTTGCAAAATTAAATACAGGATTTATTAAGTCTTCTAGAACTTTACTAAATTCTCTGCCTATATCTGAGTCTTTTGTAAATATATCTTTTGCTGAGCTCTTCAAATCTTTAATTAATATTTTTTTTTCCTCCAACCCTATCCTGCCTGTAAAGCTCAAGTAAATAGGTTCAGGATCAGCCTTTTCATTTTCAAGGCTTTCAATAGCCGATATTACACTTACCTCACCATTATTATTTATCATAATATCAATATCATTAACTTTTATTTTAGTAGAACCAAAAGGAGGAAGAGGAAGGTCTATAGCCGTATTTAGATTTTTCCATTTCGGAAGATTTTTTATAACCTCATTAATTTCATTTAAGTCAACAATAATTTTTGTCTTAATTGAAACAGGTAATAAAAGTCTACTTTTTCTTTTATTTCCCTCTTTAATCCTTTTTATATAAATAGGACCAGTTACATCAATATTTAAAGCTTTCAAAGGAATTTTTTTATACCTTAAGTTCTCACAATTTAGCGTGAACTTTTTTGCTTTTTTCATTAAAAGATCAATACCACTAAAAGAAGAAATCTTAATCCTTGATTTTTGTGCTCTCATCTTAATTTTTAAGTACGATTTCACTGAAGTTTCATATAGTTTTCTAACCAGGAAATTAAATCCTGTGTATTTCTGAATAGTATAGGAAGTACGACTAGCTGTTTTTAGCTCAACAGCTTCCTGAGCAAAAGCCGTAGTAATAGCCAAATTGATAAGAACAGTCAAAACAACCAGAATTATTTTTATTCTATATACCATTTAAAATTTGCTTTATTTCCCTTGATAAAAGACTTTCTTTGCAAAGCCTTTGAATGCTAACCATGTAAAGAACACCACGATTAAAAATAAAACCCATGCCATACTTGAAGCATACCCAAGTTTAAAGTCTTCAAATGCATTTTGATAAGCATAGAGAGAATAAAATGTTGTTGCATACTGAGGACCACCTGAAGTCATCACATAAGCCGGAACAAAGTATTGAAAAACACTGATTATCCCTATGACTAGATTAAAAAAGATTGTTGGTGAAAGCATTGGAATTGTAATATAAAAAAGCTTTTGAAAAAAATTTGCACCATCAATATCGGCAGATTCATAAAGTGACTGAGGAATGTCCTGTAAGCCAGCAAGATAAATTAAAACTGAGTTGCCTGTAGTCCAAATACTCATAATTACTAATGCTAATAGTGCCCATTTTGGATCACTAAACCATAGTGGACCATTAATCCCAACCTTATTTAAAAAACAGTTTAATAGTCCACCTTCATCCCCCCTGAAAATCCATAGCCAGATAATTGAACTGGCAACCAATGGGACAATACTAGGCAGATAGAAACAAGTCCTATAAATCGAGATTCCTTTAACTTTTTGATTCAAAATAATAGCTAAACTAACCCCTACTATGACTGAAAGTGGCAGAGTTATAGAAGCATACAAAAAGGTAACACTTAAAGATTTCCAAAATATAGGATCCTCTAACATGAATTTATAGTTATCTAGACCTATAAAAACTGGTTTTCTGAGGATATCGTACTCTGTAAAGCTCAAATATAAAGATGCAATAACAGGAATTAACAAAAACACAAAAAACCCTATTAGCCAGGGTAAAAGAAATAAGAGTACATAAAATATGTGCTTTGTTTTACTCATGAATATTTATGGAATTAAACATATTTAAATTTAAACAAATTAAACTGAATCTATTTTTTAGAACATTAATTTATTCACTTCTTATTATATTGATTTCCTTTGGTTCTTACTTTGGAAGTATACCTGTTTTGAGTAACTTTTTACATGATATAGAAAATCAAACATATGATTTATTGTTTTTAATTCGACATAAATTAAATTTTAATCCTAAAACACCAAAAGATATTGTAATTATTGGAATTGATGCCGCTTCAATTAAAAAAGTGGGAGTACCATGGCCATGGCCAAGGCAATTTCATGGATCTTTGGTAGATGCTTTGCATGAGTCAAATGCAAAAAGTGTATTTTTCGACATCATTTTTGATACCATTTCACCTTTAAGCTTGCAGACACAAGATATTGATGGTGACAATGTTTCCATGTCTACAACAGATGCAGGGAAAGAAGATGATGATATTTTTGGAATGTCAATTTCAAATGCCATGAATGTGTTTCTTGCTTGTGAAGCAGAACCACTTTCCAAAACCAAATATCACGTTGCACTTCCCATAGACACCTACTTGGATGCTCTAAATAATGATCCAAGTTTCTTAGGAAATACTGCAGTAACCTATGATGATGATAATTTCGTAAGAAGAGTTAAAGTCATTTACAGAGAATTCTTTAAAGATCCTGCTATAAGCAGTTCAATACCACTTAGAGTATCCCAGTTTATTCTAAATAAAAAAGCTGTTGTACTTCCAGATGGATTCGTTAAAATTGGTACAAGAAAAATTCCCGAGAAATTTCTAATTAATTACTATGGTCCCTGTGGAACAATAAAAACCATTCCCTACTGGAAAGCTCTTGATTATATTTATAGTGGGAAGGGAAAGGTTTTTAAAAATAAAATTGTTCTGGTAGGAAGAACAAATCTTAAAGCATCTATTGATCCCTTTAGAAGTGTCAGGGCACCTGATTCATTTGCAACACCATTTTCTAAAATTACACCGAATTTTTCTGGGGTAGAGGTTCAAGCCACAATCATTTCAAACATTTTAAACGAACATTATATAAAAAATGTTAGCACTTCCTCTCTCTTTATTATTTTGTTTTTCATAAGTTTAATTGCTTCACTTTCTGCATACTATTTCAGAGCTAAACTTCTAACATCACTATACTGCTCAGTATTTTTATCTGCAGGATATTTAATATTCTCTTTTTTACTATTTACTTTTTTTATGATTGCAACTCCTCCAACCTTCCCAATTTATGGATTAATTATTCCTATCTTTTTTGTAAATTTTCTTGATCAATATTTTGTTGTAGACAGCACGAGAAGAAGACAGGCAAAGTTCTTTAAACAGTTAGTATCTCCTCAGGTTGCTGAAGAAATTGAAAAAATGGGATATGAAGAATTAGCACTTGGAGGAACAAGAAGAGAAATAACTGTAATCTTTACTGATATTCAGAATTTCACAAGCCTCTGTGAAAGGATTAAACCTGAAGTTGTAGTAAGTATATTAAATAAGTTTCTAACTGAAATGGTTAAAATCATCCATAAACATAATGGACTAGTAGACAAGTTTATTGGAGATGCCATTATGGCTCTTTGGGGCACTCCAAAACATATGGATAGCAAAGAGCAAGCTGAATCAGCATTAAGCTGTGCTCTAGCTATGAGAGATGGGCTTAAAGTAATTAATGAAATATGGAGAGGAATGGGATTTGAGCAAGATTTAAATATTAGAATTGGGGTAAATACTGACGAAGCAATTACAGGAAACTTAGGTTCTCCACAAAGAGCACAATTTAGCGCAATTGGAGATGGAGTTAATGTTGCCAGTCGCTTAGAAGGGGTAAATAAAGTTTATGGTACTGGGATCTTATTTTCAGAGAAAACTTATAATCTTATAGATAAAAACCACTTTAATTTTAGAGAAATTGACACTGTTCTAGTACCTGGGAAAGCCACTCCTATTAGAATCTTTGAACTAATTGATCCTAGGGTTTTTAATGAAGAGCTTATTAGAACATATGAAGAAGCTCTGAAAAGTTATAGAAATAAAGATTTTGATGGTGCTATAAAGCTATGGGAAAAATGCTTAAAAATCAAATCTGAGGATAAGCCATCACTAGTAATGCTAAACAGAGCAATGAAATTCAAAGATAAAATAACTGAAGAGGAATTAATAAAATGGAGTCATGTCTGGTCCGTTGACAGCAAATAATGTTAGGTCGACGTTCTAAACTTCTTCTTCTTCTTCATGATGAGGAGAAAGAGTTCCTACTAAAAATACCGTGAGGTAGACTCCTCCGATTAATAAAAGTGATAATGAAACTGAAATTGCTACGTCCATAATATATCCTATAGTTGTTATTCCTCAAAAAACCAAATCTAAACAAAAGTTACTTTACATTTAATAGTATAAATTATAATTTAATTATGCAAGAAGTATTATTAAAAACCTTTATAAACAACTGGAATAGGGTTTTCTCCAAACATCCTTGGCTTGAAGCTTTTTGTCTATCTATAATAATTCACATTATATTTATTAACTTTATATGGTTATGTTGTCAAATACATGTCATCTTTGTACCTAAAGAACCCAGGCAAAAAATAATAGAGATAGAATTTATAAAATAAAACTATGAAAGCAGAAATAATATGTGTTGGAACCGAACTGCTATTAGGTCAGATTGTTAACACTAATGCTCAGTTTATTGCAAATGAATTACATGAACTAGGAATAGACTCACATTTTCAGACTACAGTTGGTGATAATGAAAAAAGAATCCATTCTGTTTTAGAAATTGCTATGACAAGGTCTGACATTATTATTACTACTGGTGGACTTGGACCAACTTCAGATGATCTAACACATGAATCTATAGCAAGTTTTTTCAACACAGCTCCCATTTTAGATAAAGTAGTTTTGAAGGAAATCGAAGAAAAATTTGCTCATAGAGGATACAAGAAAATGCCTTCTATGAATAAGAAGCAAGCATTTAAACCAGAATCTGCAAAATGGATTCCTAATACAAATGGAACAGCAAGAGGAATTATATGGAAAATAAATAAAAAATATATTCTTACATTCCCTGGCGTTCCAAGTGAACTTTATTCAATGTGGAAAAAAACAGTAAAACCTTTTCTTTTAAAGAATTTTTCTAAAGATATAATATTTTCAAGAACACTTAAATTTACTGGGATTGGTGAATCAGCTTTAGCTGAAAAAATAGAACCATTCTTTGACCTAAAGACCACTACAGTAGCTCCTTATGCCAGTCTTGGTGAAGTAAAAATAAGAGTAACATCGAAATCCAAAAGTTTATCTAAAGCAAAATCTAATGTTTCTAAAATTTGTACAAAAATATTAAAAAAAACAAATGATTACTACTTTGGTGATGATGATGAGTCTCTTGAAGAAATCGTAGGAAAAATACTGGTTTCAAAAAAACTAACGATATCACTTGCTGAATCATGTACTGGGGGATTTCTTTCTAAAAGACTTACGGATATTCCTGGCAGTTCGAAATATATAAAACTAAACGCTATCACATACTCAAATTCAGCAAAAAATAAATTGTTAAAAGTCCCTCTTGATGTATTAAATAAATATGGAGCCGTCAGTCCAGAAACTGCTATAGGAATGGCAAAGGGTATAAAAACTTTATCAGGATCAGATATAGGGTTTTCAATTACTGGGATAGCTGGACCAGGTGGAGGAAGTAAGAAAAAACCAGTAGGACTTGTATATTTTGGATTAGTATATAAGAATAAAATTAAAGTAGAGAAAAAAGAATTTTATTATAGGTACTCCAGAGCTGATATCAGATGGCTTTCAACACAATTTGCATTAAACTGGATTAGAAAAGAACTTAAATAGGCTTGAAAGCTTCTTTTAGTTTGCGAGCTAGCTCTACATTTAACTCATGTCCACTTTTAAAACCAATAACATGCATATTTATCTTCAAAGGATTAATTCCACAAAGCATTAAATCTCCAATTATATCTAGAATTTTATGATAAGCTGGCTCTAAAGGCTCATAGAGTGGCTTATTAAACTTATCCTCATCAAGAGTTAAAAGCCTATCACTCACTCCAAAGTAATCATTTTCTTGTTTTCCAGCAAAAGTTCTTGCTCTTAAAATTTTAAATGAATCCTCATTAGAATCATAGCTAGCATACATCTGTCCAAGAGCTTTATGAGGATGATCCATAAGATAACTAGCTTTAAATCCACTGTGAGGAATAGCTACAATTTCTTTATTTCCACTTTTAATAAAAATTGGCTCTTTTAAGTGGTAGCACTGATTAGTTTTTAAAGGAGATTTTATATATCCACCATTTTTAAAACATTCATACCAATGAATAGCACTACCATCTTCAAAGACCAATTCATTTGAATTAGTTTTAACTTCAATATCAGTAATATCAAGCAAAGCACATGTAGCTAAAAAGTGTTCAATCAAACAAACACTTTCACCATCTTTTGAAAGAACTGTATTTCTTACTGCATTAGTAACATTATCAACAGAAGCTGAGATTCTTTTATTGTTTAATAAAAAGACTATACCTGAATTTTCTTTAGCTTTTTGAATCGAAACAATTACTTCCTCTTTTGAGAATAATCCTTTACCATTTATACTTAAGTCTTTTAATTTATTTATGGTTTCACTCATATGAATAGTTCAAGTACAAATGAAATTAAATCAAGTGTATCAATACTGCCTCCCAACATTCCATCAATAAAAAATCAGTTTAATATTGTTGGACTTAGTTTAATTCTACTCTTTAGAAGTTACCTTGCAATATTTACATTTAGAATTCCAAAAAAAGTTTTAATTGAACAAATTGTATCTATTGGTTTTAACACATTACCAATGGTTATTTTAATGACATTCTTTTCTGGAATGGTTATTTCCCTAGAAACAGCTAAATCCTTACAAGAATATGGTGGACGTGAAACTATTGGAGCTTTAATTTCTGTAGCATCTATTGTTGAGGTTGCTCCTGTCTTTGTTAGCTTTGCTATCGGAGCACAGGCTGGAACAGCCATTACAAGTGAGCTAGCACACATGCAGATTACTGAACAAATCTCAGCTATGAGACTGTTTAAAGTTAACCCGGTAAATTACATTGTCGGAACAAGACTACTTGCTATGATTTACTCGCTTTGCATAGCTATTATTATCGGAGCTTTTTGTGCAATTATGGGAGGGCTATTAGTAGCAAATCTTCAGGCTGGTATTGAAATAAATGTTTATCTAGACTCAGCATGGAGATCTATAAGAATTAAAGATATTTTCAGGTCATTTATTAAAGGTTTTGTAATTTCAAATTATCTTATCGGCATTCATACTTCTTTTGGTTTAGGTACAAGGGGAGGCGCAAAGGAAGTCGGTCAAATGACCTCTGTAAGCACTATATGGAGCACAGTTGGAATTATATGCATTGATGCATTTTTAGACTATATTATGTATTCTGACTAAGCTACTACGTTATGAGCTTCCCCAACATTTGCATGTCTTGTAACAGGATTATTTAAAAACTCTCTAACAGTTTTTACTCCACCTATTATTAGCGCAGTTTTAGGGTCTAATCCAGAAGCAAGACCTCCTGCTGTATAACGTCCAAAATTTAGTGCTATGTTATCCATAAAATACCTTTCTTAAAACTTATGGTTTTACATATATATAAAGAAGTCTTGTTAGAAAAGTTGATAGTAGATTTTTTAATAAAGTCTTAACTTTGTTTAACTAAAGAAGGGGCTTCATTCTTAGAAGAAACTTTTGATATTACATAGTTTTTCACATCATTAAAATTTAATCCTAGATTTATAGCAGATTGTTCAAGTAGTCTAGACGCAAAACCTTCTGAGGAAAGTGCTCTAAATGCAGATCTGTTAAATAACTCATTTACTAATTTTTTAGTATTCAATTGCCCAGCATCAATAACATTCACAGAGAATAAAGCAGTTCTTCCTGCAAATCTTACAAGCATATTTCCAAATCCAGAAGCCGCTTTTGCAAATAAATTAGTGTAGTTATTTGGTTCAAAGAAAGTCGAGCCTAATGTGTTTTCTAAAGCTCTTGTTGATACATCTACCCAATCTTTTTTTTCAATTTTTTGACCTTTTGCAAGTTTAAACAATGGGATTTCAATTGTTTTTCTTAAAGACTCAGTACCACCTCTGTAAAGTAATCTTGAAAACCCATCGATAGAACCTTCGGGAATACGAATCAAACTTCTGACAATAGCATCACTAAAGAGTCTGATAATATCAACAAAATCAAAATTTGCAGGTTGCGGAAAGGGTAAAGTAGCAGGTCTGTCTACTGAAATTTCTGTTTTTTGGGGAGCTGGACTTGGCTGAGGAGCTGGCCTCGTTCTATGAGTTTCCACAGGCTTTAATTTTTTTAGAGGAGCTACCGTCATCAATTTTATTTAGAACTACTGTATATACCTTCTTACCTAATTCCATACACTAGGTATGGAGTACATTGGTAAATGTATCAAAACACTAGCTATAAAAATACGAATATAAACTCAAAGATTAAATATTTTAATGTTTAAGTTAAAATATTAAATCCATCTAAACTTCAAACAAATATTAGCCATATATTTCAAGAGAAAACAGTCCGAAGATTAAATGTATTTAATCTTCGCAGAGATTTACCGAATTCGTACTACGCATATCCAACTCTTCCAAATGATTGATCTGCACTAATAGTGCCTAACACCTTCTCAACAGGTTTTGATATAACATCATGCATATCTGTAATTTTTACACCTGCCTGATCAAGAGTTTCTTTAGCCTTACCTTCTATAGACTCCAAGCTATAACCCAAATCTTTAATGTCTACTTCTGACCCTGAATTGAACTGTTTTTCTCTAAGTAGTGATAATAAGAAGGATTCTCTACCCATAGCTTCTCTTCTCTTTGTAAAGAATTTTAAGAACCCAGTATCACCAAATCTTGTAATCATATCAAACATTAATTTAGAAAATCTATTTTCGCTATTTCCTAAGCCTATTAAATGACCAAAAGGTTCAACGATATTAACTGCGGCTACCATAAATCCAAGGATTGCATTGTTATACCTTGATTTATGAGCATAATACAACTGTCTTTCAACTTCTCTATCTGGATCATTTTTGCCTTCACCATTTACAGCGTCTTCATATTTACCTTTAACAGCATCTCCACCTGCAATAAATTCTGGAATTATAAATCTAGGAATGTAATTTACTAACTGGAAAAGCTTTCTAGAAGAAGATAAAGCATTAATTAAATTCTTTCCTGTTTCAATTTTTGATATAGCTAAAATCTTACTTAAAGGATCAAAAACAATAGCTCCAATAAGCCCTAGACTTGCACAAATTGGAGCAGAGAAATCTGTAATAGATGAAAGTTTTTGTCTTCTAGATTCATGCTTACCTAATTCGCCATCTTTGATCAAACCTTTTTCTTTTTTCTCTTTTATAACTTCAGCGGGATGCCAGATACCTCTCCAATGCTCAGCCATTCTATCCATAAGCATTCTGCCATAGAGTTTTAATGAAGGCTCTCCAATACCATCAACAACATTGCTTTGATTTATATCTTTAAAATAATCTACAGACTTAGAGTGTAAATCAGAAATATGTTCATTTAGTGCTTTCTTTGAAGATTCAGAGAATAAAGCCCCAATACCATTTTTAACAAGCTTCCATGTAGAAGTTACAAAATTAGCATGTAATGATCCACCAAAAAATCTTAAACGCCAATAACATTTAGCTGGTAAATCAAGAACTGTATCAATTAATCTTTTATACTCTGAAGGAAGTATTGATGATATTAAGTTAGCAACAGGTTTTACTCTTGCCGCTTTTGTAGCTAATTCTCCTGATCCTGCAACAATTTCTTCTCCATAAAGCTCTTGCTGTAATCTATTTTCCATCCAGTCGTCTGGTGCTGATATTTTTCCTGACTCGACCGCTTCTAACTGATTTAAAATCTCCTTTTTAGATAAATTCTTATCAATCCCCATACCATAGAGATTGTGATACATTAAATTATCTCTTTCACCCTCAAAACTACTAGACATCGCTGTAAAGAATTTCTTTAATCCACCTAAAATAACTCCTTGAGAATCTCCTAAGAAATTTAAATAGTCTAATATGAAACCTGATAAGCCTGATACGACTAAACAAGTGTCAGCTTTTTGACCAACTTCTCTATTTACAACACCCCATCTTCTGGAGTTCTGATAGTTTTTATAGTTCTCACCAGAGTATCCCATGCTTAAGGTTCTAAGAAGGCCTTTTTGACCATCGAACCTATTCTGATTTAGCCATGGAATATATGATGACATTTACTAATTACTTTTCTTTAAAAAAATTGTTTTAAATAACTTTCTAAAATATAAAATGTAAATCTAACTACTAGCTTTAAAAAAACTGGTTTTTAGATCTATATTTTGATTATTTACGATCAGTTAACTTAAAGTCAATCTTTTCTTAATAATTTAACCTTCTACTATCTATTTGTTAACCATTTATTCATCATAAAAAAGTGAAAAACAGCAGACAAGGATATAATTTATCACATTTACCTTAATAATTTCTTAATATTTTAAAAAATATTAAAATTTTTGCATTTTTTTGAGAGTATTTCGCAATAGTAATAACAAGTTATAGGTGATTTTAACGGTTAAAATTAATATCCTGCGTAATTTTCTATTTTTAAGGAAGGAAATGAAATGAAATTGTTTGAATTTGAAGCAAAGAAACTAATGGAAATGGCTGGGATAACTGTGCCAAAAGGAAAAGTAATAAGAATAGCTGAAGAGGTTTTTGGGTTAAAGATAACTTTTCCAGTAGTAATTAAATGCCAGGTTCAAACTGGGGGCAGAGGAAAAGCAGGTGGAGTAAAGTTTGCTAATAATGTAGAAGAAGCATATGAAATAGCAAAACAGCTTTTAAAACTTGAAATTAAAGGTATTAAAACATCCTCAATATTAATCGAACCAAAAACTGAAATTGAAAAAGAGCTTTATTTAGCAATCACTTTAGATAGAGGTAAGAAGTGCCATATCCTACTTGGTTCTAGCGAAGGTGGCGTAGAAATTGAATCCTCAGATTCTATAAAAATAGTCCCTATTGAAGGTGAATATAAACCTTATCTAGGAAGAAAACTTGCAAGTGAAATAGGAATTGAAACTTCAAAATTAAATGCATTTGCTGATATCGTAAATAAACTCTATAGTGTTTATGAAAAGTATGATTTAGACTTAGCTGAAATCAATCCTTTAGTTTATACAAAGGATGGAAGGATTTTAGCTCTTGATGGAAAGATGACTGTAAATGAAGATTCAATCGATAGACAGCCTTATTTCGAGGGTTGGGAATCAAACCATCTAACTGACATTAGCGACCGTGAAGTAAAAGCAAAATTATCAGGATTAAATCTTGTTGAGCTGTCAGGAAAAATCGGCATTATTTGTAATGGTGCTGGTTTAACAATGGCCACTATGGATTTAGTTAAAAACTTTGGTGGTGAACCAGCGAATTTCTTAGATGTTGGCGGTGGAGCAAATGAAGCAAAAGTAACCAGAGCTTTAAATCTTGTTTCAGAAAATCCAAATGCAAAAGTTATTTTAGTAAATATTTTAGGTGGAATAACTGCTTGTGATGAAGTGGCAAAGGCACTTAAAGGATTTGCAGATAAAAACAAAGATAGAAAATTGGTCGTAAGACTTCTTGGAAACAATCAGCAAAAAGCCGCTGAAATTATGCAAGGATCAGGGATTAAAACCATTGATAATTTAGACCTTGCAGTAAAAGAAGCAGTAGCAATAGGAAAGTAAAAAAGGAGATCTAACAATGGCAGTTCTAATTAATGAAAATACAAAAGTTATAGTTCAGGGTATTACTGGTGGCATGGGGAAAACACATACTAAACTAATGCTTGACTATGGGACTAAAGTCGTTGCTGGTGTCACACCAGGCAAAGGTGGTCAAGAAATCCATGGAGTAAAAGTTTATAATTCTGTTAGCGAAGCTAAAGAAAAAACAGGTGCAACTGTAAGTTGTATTTTTGTACCAGGGTCCCTTACTCTAGATGCGGCATATGAAGCTTTTGATGCAGGGATAGAACTAGTAATCATTATTACTGAAGGTGTTCCTCCTCATGATGAAGTAAAAATTATTCGTGAAGCAAAAAACAGAGGAATAAAAGTAGTTGGACCAAATTGTCCAGGTGTAATTTCTCCAGGGAAATGTCAGATAGGCATTCACCCTGGAATTATTTACAAACCAGGGAAAGTTGGAATGGTAAGTAGAAGTGGAACGCTCACTTATGAAGTAGCACTTGCATTATCAAATGCTGGAATTGGTCAGTCTACCTGTATCGGTATCGGTGGAGATCCAGTTATAGGCATAGGATTTATCGAAGCACTACAACTCTTTAATGATGATAAAGATACAGAAGCTATCGTACTTATGGGAGAAATAGGTGGAACAGCAGAAGAAGAAGCCGCAGAATACATTAAAAAGAATATAAAGAAGCCAGTGGTAGGCTATATCGCTGGGCGTACAGCACCTCCTGGAAAAAGAATGGGACATGCTGGTGCAATTATTTCTGGGAATAAAGGCACAGCTGAAAGCAAACTCAATGCTTTTAAATCAGCAAATGTAGAAGTCGCTGATTTACCAAGCCAAGTAGTGGAACTTATTAAAAAAGTAATTAAAGTTCCTGTTAAAGCTTAGAAAAAGCTAGCTTAAATATGCAGTTGCTTCATTCATAGGATTTGATAAAGTAGATTTTTCAGTCTGTGATGTTTCATGTAACTCAAATGGTATTTTCTTAATCAAGAATAAGTACCATTTATGCAATGAATCCAACAAAACTATTATTGAAAGTCCAAGAATAGATGAAATAAGAATTAAATTAATAATAAAGGGCTGTGGATTATCCTCTATTAAAATTTTTGACATCATCCCGAATCTCGGATTAAAGATCTGTTCTAAAGCACAAGAGATTGTAACTGTGAACATAAAAAACATAGGAATAGCAGTAAGTGCTAAATACTTTTCTTTTTTCATTTTAATGAGAATAGTAGATCCAATAGCAAGAGCTACTGCTGATAAAAGCTGATTCGCTACTCCAAAAATAGGCCATATAGTAGACACATTTCCATAGAAAATCATATAAGACCATGCACACACTACAAATAAACTTCCTAAAATATTTGTAAATTTATTTTTGTAATCACCCCATGATGGATTTATCATGCCTAATGATTCCTGAAATAAAAATCTTGAAACTCTTGTGCCAGCATCAATTGTAGTTAAGATAAACAATGCTTCAAACATAATCGCAAAATGATACCAAATGGCTGATAGCTGACCCATATAGGGAAGGCTACTTAAAACTTTAGTCATACCTACAGCAAGACTAACGGCTCCACCAGTTCTCCCCACTAGATTGTCTTCTCCCACAAGCTTCGTTAATGCAGATAGCTCAATCGGTTTAACCCAGTCAGGAGTAATCGATGAGTTAATAGCAAAGTAATCATCAGGAAATAAAATACATGCAGCAATGAGTGCCATAATAGCAACAAATGCCTCCATAAGCATTCCGCCATAACCAATAAATAAACACTCTGATTCTTTTTTAATCATTTTAGGAGTTGTACCAGAACCAATTACTGAATGGAATCCAGAAATTGCACCACAAGCAATAGTAATAAATAAAAATGGGAATAGTTTTCCAGGTAAAACAGGTCCTCCACCATGAACGAACTGAGTTACTCTTGGCATTTCAAGATTCGGAGCTACAAAAATTACTCCAATAGCTAAGAAAAAGATAACTCCAATTTTTAAGAATGAACTTAAATAGTCTCTCGGTGCAAGAAGTAACCAGACAGGAAGTGATGCCGCAAAAAAACCATAAACAGCAAGAGCAATGGTGAGTGTTTTACCATCATAAGTAAAATATTTTGCAATATTAGGATCTGCCTGAACATACTGACCACCAACTACAGCCATAACAATAAGAACAAAGCCTAAAACAGATGCTTCAAATGTTTTGTGTGGTCTAAGAAATTTCATATAAATTCCTATAAACATAGCAATGGGAATAGATGCTGAAATAGTAAAGAGTCCCCAAGCGCTGTGTTTTAAAGCATTTACAACAGCAAGACCAAGTCCTGCCATAGCTACAATCATAATAATGAATATTGCAATGCCTGCCGCTATTCCACAGATAGGACCTATTTCCTCTTTAGCAAATTCAGAAATAGATTTTGCATCTCGGCGAAGAGACATTACAAGAATAATAAAATCATGGACAGCTCCGGCAAAAACAGATCCTACAAGAATCCATAGAAACCCTGGCAGATAACCAAACTGTGCGGCAAGAACAGGTCCCATTAGCGGTCCAGCTCCAGCTATTGCCGCAAAATGATGACCAAAAACAACAAACTTATTTGTAGGAATAAAATCATGTCCATTATTTAAGCGCTCACTTGGAGTTATTCTTTTATCATCCAGATTTAATATTTTCTTTGCTATAAAAGTCCCATAAAATCTATATCCTAAAAGTAAGAAACAAATTGAAGCTACTGTAAGCCATAGAGCATTTACTTTCTCATTTGGATTAAAGATTTCTGCAACTACTGCAAATGAAATTGCACATAAAATTGAAATTACTATCCAAAAGATGTGTTTAACTGATTTCATGACTATTTAGATATTATCCGTAAGATTAAGAGTTGGAAATCTTTACTCTTAACTTGATATGTTTCAATCCACAGTTTTAAAGCGTATTAACTAAAATTCTATTGTTTTTTGAAGTTTTTTCAGGCTAGCCCTATCCTTAACCTATAAGGGTATAAATGATTATGCTAATATTTTTACTTACAAATAAGTCATTTTGAACAAGATCAATAAAATCAAAGCTTTAGTATATTCAGTTGAATTTCAACTAGTTTCAGAAAATACTGTGACTGAAAGAATAGGATTTCCACTTCTATGGATTTAATACTTGGTATTTCTAT
The DNA here is from genome assembly GCA_964602915.1 of uncultured Gammaproteobacteria bacterium. Lineage (GTDB taxonomy): Bacteria > Cyanobacteriota > Vampirovibrionia > 2-02-FULL-35-15 > 2-02-FULL-35-15 > CAZRTB01. Next base: position 124,949 of record CAZRTB010000003.1, read on the forward strand.
TTGTTTAGTATTAATTTTACTAAACGGGTTTTTTGTTGGAATTGAGTTTGCACTAGCTCGAGTAAATAAAACTAGGATTGAACAAAGAGCAAAAGAAAACAATAAAACAGCAAATTTAATTTTAAACGCACTAAATAATATTGATAGTTATATTTCTGCTGTACAAATAGGGATAACCATAAGTAGCCTTTCGCTTGGTGCTATTGGTGAACTAACGATTGCGAAGTCACTGATACCATTTGTAGAAACTTTTATTCCTAGTCATCTGACAGATTTCACCGCTCATAGTATTGCACTAGTATTTGCATTGTTAATTGTTACTTATTTTCATGTAGTAATTGGTGAAATTATTCCAAAAACTGTTGCATATGTAAATCCAGAGAAAGCCGCATTTACTCTAATTTGGCCTCTTGAAATTTTTAAATTTATTATCAACCCTCTTGCAATATTACTAAAATCATCAGCCTCATCAATTTTAAGAGTATTTGGAATTACAGACCTTAGAACTACTTTTGTTTATACTGAAGATGAATTAAAAATGCTCTTAAATGTAAGCCATGAAGAAGGGGTTTTAGAAGAGACAGAAAAGGAAATGATTACAAATATATTTGATTTTCCTGATACCGTTGCACGTGAAATTATGACTCCAAGAACTGACATGATATGCATTGAAGCAAATAAAACAATTAAAGATGCTGTTAAATTTATTATTGAATCAAAACATTCCAGAATACCGATTTTTGAAGAGTCAATTGATAATATCACTGGGGTTATTACAACCAGAGACATAATGGAACATATGAATTCCGGAAATGAAAATAAACCAGTTAAAGAGATAGCGAAATCCATTATTAAAGTGCCAGAAAGCAAACCACTGGATGATCTTTTAACTGAACTTAGAAGAAAGTCTCTTCAAATGGCAATTGTAATTGGAGAATTTGGTGGAACATCAGGACTCGTTACAGTAGAAGATATTATTGAAGAAATTGTAGGCGAAATTAGAGATGAATATGACATAGAAATGGAACCAATCCAGGTCTTGCCTGATTCTGATATTTTAGTAGATGGGAAATTAGCCATAGATGAAGTAAATGAAAAGCTAGGTACAAATTTTTCAAAAGAACACCATGATACAATCGGCGGTTTCACTTTTGGCTTAATAGGACAAGAGTTTAACATCGGTGATGAAGTACAAAGTGATGGATATTTATTTAAAGTAGAGGTAAAAGATAAAAGCAGAGTCAAAGTTGTCAGATTAAGAAAGCTAGTAGACCAAATTAATTCTGAGGAAGAAAACAGCTCTACAAAAAACCACACAAACGGTAATGGTAAAAATAAATCTAAAGATTCAAAAAAAGAAATAAAGACTCAGTAGGATAATGTTAAATGTCAAAGCTTTTATTAATTGAAGTAGGAAACTCTTTTATCCATTGGACTATATTTAGCAATAATGGCTTTACTCAAAAAGAGAATTTAAGACATGGTGAAGTCTCCGAATTACCATTTAAGGAAGTAAATGAAGTCATATTGATATGCCCAATAAAAGAGATAAAAGAAGAGCTCTTAAAAAGCATTAAAATACATGATCTTAATTATTCTGAAATTACTTTAGATTCTCAAAAATTTATAAAAAACACATATCCTACACTTGGAATTGATAGAGTTTGTAATTTGATAGGAGCGGTTCAAACAAGTGGATCTGAATACTATGTAGTTTTTGATTTTGGTACAGCGACTACAGTTTCAACATGTAGCAATGAAGGAGATTTCATAGGCGGCTTAATTAAAGCAGGGATTAAAACAGAACTAATTTCTTTACATAAAAATACAAGAACACTGCCAGAAGTTAGAACAGCAGACATAAAAGATATAAATATAATCTCAAGAAATACTGAAGAAGCTATTCTAAATGGAGTATTATTTAGCCAGATTTCATTCTGTAAGAACTATCTAACCGAACTAGAGAAAAAGCTATCATTAAAAGCTAAAGTTTTTATTACTGGGGGAAATGCAGAATTAATATCCAAACTGTTTAATGAATATGATTCATATGATCCTTTATTAACACTTAAAGGAATATATTATGCATCAACCACCCTTTGCAAGACCTGCTAAATAATATTTTTGATAAACATATCTACGATAAATAAGTGCTAATTTAAATCCTATTTCTCCATCTAAGAACCCTAATCTAAAAATATATCTATAAATAAAACTCCAAATCGATCTTAGCTGAGGTAAGTAAAAGGTTTTTTCTTTAATTTCTTTTGATGCTAATTCTGCATACTTTTCTAAAGCACTTTTATAGTGATCTATATCAGTATAAGCAAAGTGGTCTAATGGATTATTTAAATACCCAATATTTCCTTCTAGTTTAATACTTTCATGTACACTTCTCTTTTCAAAGCCCGCTCCTGTACTTCTCTTAAAAAGCCTAAGCTGATAGTCAGGATAATAACCACCTCTTCTAATTAGTTTATCCCCTATATAAAAGCTTCTTGCAATTTTAAATCCAACATTATCACCAGGATTTATTAGTTTAGATATAATTTCATCTTTTAAAGCTCTAGTGATGATTTCATCAGCATCCAGGGACAAAATCCAGTCACAAGAACACTTTGAAATAGCTAGGTTTTTCTGATCAGAGTATCCCAGCCAATCCTGATGAAATACTTTTACATCATGTTTTTTTAAAATTTCAGGCGTTCTATCAGTACTCCCAGAATCAACAACTATAATTTCATCAGCTAAATCTTTAATAGCACTTATTGTTTTTTCAATAATACGCTCTTCGTTTAAAGTAATTATAGCTATTGAAAGGGTAATATCTTTTTTAATTTCAGAACTTTTGTTTTTTTTATTGTTCACCATATACTTATACAAAAGCCCTGGGCGAAATATGACTTTAACATTAAATTAGCTGGAGGCGGACTTGAACCGCCGACCTGTGGGTTATGAATCCACCGCTCTCACCAACTGAGCTACCCAGCCATTTCTTCTATCAATCCTTTTTAGAGGACAGGATTTACCGAATGAATCAGATAAATCCTTCATGCTTCAAATATGTCATTAAGAAAAGCATAATAGAGTAGGTTAATTATTATACCTAGAAATACAGATTTTATGAAAATTAATTAAAATTCTCGACTCAGGAGCAAAATCCTAATAAATCGTCATATGTCTTATGGATACTTCATATTCAAAATATTTCAAAGGCTCATTTGTTTTACTAATTTTGTTTTTAACTTTTTTTGCAGTAAATTTATTTCTTACTATAAATAACAAACCTAAATCTGCATATTCTGCTCTTGGTGGTGAAAGAATAGAAGAAAATAACCCTAAGCTTACAGATACAAGAGCTCATAACTGGAGTGATTTAAAAAAAAGTAATCTATATAAGAAAAAATAATTCCTCTAATTGCGTTATATAATTAATAACTAAGAAGTCTTCATATTAAAGATAATTTGTTCTGTATTTTAACTATCCTCTTAAGTTAAGTATTAAGGAAAACATATGATTGAAAAAACATTAGTTAACAAACCCGCAGACAATTCCAACTCATCATTTGAAACCATAAATCAAGCCATTGTTACAGCCTTAAAAATAGCTAATGTAAAAGTGATTTATAACTACCCTGGAAGGCCCGCTTCTCATCTTTTAGATGAAGTTAGAAGCTCTGGATCAAATATAGATGTTCAGGATTATTTACCAAATGAGTTTGTAGCTACTGCAAAAGGTTTTGGTAGCTCCGTTGCTGGTTGTGAAAGATCACTTGTGGTTTTTAAAGATGTTGGAACCAACCTTGCTTGTGACCATTTTTATTGTTTAAACCATATTGGAATTAACAGAGGTTTGGTTTTTTTTATTAGCGATGATCCTTCTGCCTGGGCTTCACAAAATGAAGAGGATTCCAGAGGGATTTATTTTAATGCAGGTCTTCCAATTTTCGAACCTTGTGATCATTTTAGTGCTTACTATTCTACACTTTTGGCTTTTGAGCTTTCTGAAAGATTCAGGCTCCCATTTTTTATAAGAACCACTGGTCGTGCTCTTAAAGAAAACTATGATAAAAAAAATAATGATTTTAAGAATGTAGTCGTCCCTACAAACCCTGATTTTGTAGACATTCCATTTGATGCTATAGATAAATGGACTTCTATTTTCAAATCTGTTGAAGAAGACAGAGAAGAACTCACCGAAAAGCAAATAGCAATTTCTAATTTCTTTGATAACTCTGGACTAAATATTACGAAAGGGAAATCAAATCTAGGAGTAATTGCATCTGGATTTCCTGCTACTCAATTGGAGCTAGAAGGGCTTAATGATGGTTTAAGTTTATTAAAACTTATTTCAATATATCCTCTCCCAGAAAAAACTATAATGGACTTTCTAAGAGATAAAGATAGAGTCTTAGTAATCGATCAAGGAGAACCACTTCTGGAACTCTTAATTAGAGATTGTGCACAAAGACATGGATACAACAAACCAATCCTTGGAAAACTAAATGGTTACGTTAGAAAAGTCGGAGAATTTAGGGATGATGATTTAAAGATTTCTGTAACTGCTTTAAAAGGAAATAAACACCCAGGGAAATTTCCAGCTCATAAAATTATTTCTCATGCACCATCATATAAAGATGGTGATGGGTTTAAGACAATGCTGGAGTGTTTAAAAAAAGCCGTACAAGAAACTGGAATAAGACCACTTTATTGTGGTGATGCAGGTCAATCATCTAGAGTCCCCGAGACAAAAGATATCGAAGATATGCTTCATATGGAAACGACGATGGGATGCGCTGTCTCATACCTCTCAGGAGGAATTGAAGCATACCAAAGATCAAAGACAAAGCTCCCATTTAAAGGAATAGCATACATAGGAGATAGCGATTTCTTCCATAGTGCATTTAGCGGGATCTGTGAAGCCTCAGTAAAAAATCACCCAATACTAATGCTATTAGTAGACAATCAAGGAGCAGTTTCAACAGGAAAACAACCACATTTAGGAATGAAAATTAATGATGAAATTAAGATTTTATCTATTAAAGAAATATTGCAATCAGCAGGTGTTAAACACATTACTGAAAGCGAAGTAAGTAAAAAAGAAGATTTAACTAAAAAGCTTATTGATGGAATTAAATCTAATGATTTTTACTGTGTCATTGTCCACATGTAAAAAGTCCATCCATTTTTTCAGCAAGTTTAAAATCCAGCTCCGTAACTCCTGCGACGCTATGAGTAATGAGTTTTACATCAACATTTCCATAGATATTTGACCATTCTGGATGATGATTCATCTTTTCACATTCAAACCCAACACCAACCATAAACTGCATAGCTTCTTTAAAGTTTTTAAATTTAAATAACTTGTGAAGCTTTCCATTACTTAACTGCCAATTTCTTAACCTAACAAGGTTAGACTTAATTTCTTCAATCGTTAATTTATGAACATCCATAACTATCTATTTTAAATAATTAAGAAGAATTTGTGTAGAATTTTATAGAATTTAATTAAATTTTATCCTTAACCAATCTGAATATAGGTTTTATTGAAGAATTGAGTCAAAGAGGCTAGAATTTTTTGAACTATGCTAGTAATATATTTGGTTGTAAGGCTTAATTCTTAAGAATATTAAGGAATTAAGCCAAAATATCAAAGGAGAGAGTTATGTCAAAAGAAAATTTAGTAGTAGGATCAAAAGTAAAAGATCTAATCAAAGATTCTGAACTTAGATCAGATGGTGATTTAGTAGAAGCACTTTCTGATAAAGTTGAAGCGATGTTAAAAGAAGCAATGAAACGTTGTAAAGAAAATGGTAGAAGTACAGTAAGACCTTGCGATTTATAAGCCTATCTTTATAAATTAGATTTTAAAAGCCTGCATTTCGCAGGCTTTTTTATTTTATAAGTTGCACTTTTACATTGCCGCAGAGCGTTTTACACTTTCTAATAATATTCTAGCTGAAACAATATTTTCGGAAGATCCATTATTTCCGGTATTAATTTTCCTATCTATATCATCTAAATAAAGTTCATATGGACTTTTTCCTTTATGACCATGAAACAAAATATAGTCTGGATCAACCAGATTTTCGTACAGTTGATCAATAGCAGTACTGAAAGGAGGTTTAGAACCTTGAATTGTAAAACTATCAATAGTAGGAATACTAGAAGTAAGAAGAGTTTTTTTAACATGCTCTGAAACTGCAAGATCCCCTTGTTCTAACTTTGCAATTTCTCCAGTTCTAGAATCAATAGCAGAGCAAGCTACTCCAATATAGCTCCTAGAAACACCGAGTGAGTTAATCCTTTCAATTGGTTTTGGAAAAAAAGTTCTATCAACAATATCATTAATTTTAAAGACAACCTCAGTCAAAAGATGTTTTTTTGTTTGCCTGACCTGAGTATCACGACCGCCAAGCTCCTTTAATGTTTTTATTTGTAATTTATCAACTTTTTTATTTCCTATTAAAAAATAAAATGGGGGCTTAGAATTATGATCTTTTTTATAATCTTCAATGCCTTCAACCACTGCATTTAGAGGAATAGAATTAATATCTAAAAGACCTGGATCCAGGATATAATGCTTTTTACCCTTGCCATCTTCTACAAAACAATTTCCAAAAGTTAAATCAAATGGACTAAAAAATAATCCTACAAGGTTTGCAGACTCAGCCGCAATTTCAGCGACATCAAATTCATCAGTATTTAAACCATATTTTTCTTCAAACCCTTTAATTAACAAAAAAGCTTCTGGTCTTGGAAACATTGTGCCTATCAAAGCATCTAGATTCGTTCCTAATTTTCTTAAGTGTTTCACCTTTACGACATCAACACTTTCTCCTGAGGTAAATTTATAAGCCATTCTCAAATATCTATTAACCCATTTCTTATATTCATCTCTATTCCTATAAAATTTTTCAAATTTAGTTTCAGTAGTTACTTTTAATACTTTTGAATTTAAAATATGAAAAGCAAATCCACTGGCAGGAAGGACTCCTGCAGAAGTACCATAAAAAGAATTAAAATTATTCATCCCTGAAAGCAAAGAGATTACATTTACAAGCATTCCAGCACCCACTTCAGGAATTACTCTTATTTCTCCACCAGAAAAAATAATACCTCTAAAATTGTTGAGATTTTTCTTATCAAGAGATAAAGCACAGATAATCTCAGCCAATTTTTGCTTGTTATCGTCAGAGAGATTATTAATTAATGCTCTAACTTCTGTAACCAAGAAATTAGAATACATTACTTTGTTTTTGTCGCCAGTAAATCTGGATATAATATTTTTTTCTATACAATCTTCAAAGAAACGATCAACAGATCTAAATCCTTCAGAATAATTCCTTGGACTTTTTAAAATCTCTGCACTTGAGACTTCAGTACAAGTTCTTTCTCTCAAAAAATTCCCCCTAAAGAGGGAAATCCCATTTATTGTTTTACTAATCATTTAATTATTAGAATTATATTACACTAAGCCAATTTTTTCAAAAATATTAGCTAAACATTTATTCTGTGCAATATATAGAAAAGGTTTTATATACAAATTAGATACGGTTTTACCCGATTTAATTAGTTTTATAAATGCAGAATCATCATCAACCCTCTTAGAATAAGAAAGATCATGAGAATGGTTTATTAAATCTTCAGCAAAAAATGCCGCATGTTTTGTAATCCACCTGGGCTTATGTCTAAATGACTTATTTAATCCAAATTTAGCAACAATTGATTCAGGGTAGTCATTTTTATCATAATTTTGTTTAACTTTTGGCTTTTCATAAATATTTAAATTTTTCTTACAATGTATTATTTCAGAAAGAAGAATAGGAAGCTCACTTTGTAGAACATATGCATCAGCTAATCCAACCTTAAAAGCATCTTCTCCTGAAAGTTTTAATCCAAGGTTTTTTAACTCTGCAGTACAAATCATCCTTTTTGCTAACTCTTTTCCAATAATAGCAGGCAATTTCTCTGTACCACCCCAATCAGGAATTATACCCAAAGCAACTTCAGGCATTGCGACAAAAGCCTGATCAGTCATTATCCTATAGTCGCAGGCTAGTGCAAGCTCTAACCCACCACCTACAGCTGGTCCATCAAGAACAGCAAGAGTAGGAAGCTTACAATTAGAGACCTCTTCCATTACTCTCTTTCCGAGATTTCTATATGCCAGAATTTTTTCAGTATTCCAATCCAAACTGTTTATATACTCTAGATCTGCACCAGAACAAAAAGCACCACCACCCTGACTTCTTATTATTACCGCTTTCACACCAGACTTTTCAAAAGTCTTAATGGTATCTGAAAGAGTATTTAACATATCAACACCTAAAGAATTTTGAATCATTTGAAGGTTTTGAATATGTAGTCTTCCAAGAACAATATATCCAATTTCATTTTGCACATAAGTCTGAATACCAGAGACATCTGACAATGAGACATTTATAATATCCCCAGATCTTGATATCCCGGTTTTCTCACTTGAATTAAAATTTTCATTTGCAATTTTTGAAAGCCTTAAGACTTCCTCATTACCCAAATCTCTGATTAGTTCAAAAGGACCAACATTCCATTTAAATCCTTCTTTACAAGCAATTTCAATATCCTGGATTGAAGCTAATCCTTCATTGTAGATCTCTTGAGATATACAAACATAAGCAGATTTCAAACGATCTGAAATTACTGACGGTGATTGATAATTAGTAATTGATGGTTTAGGAAAGTCATAAGAAGTAATCTCAAAAGCTTTCTCGATATTATTTATGGCACCTCTTATTTTCTTTATTTGATCTTGAGCTAAAATTTTAATTTTTCCCACACAATCTGCTGGTGTAAAAAACGAGCCTAAACAAGCATGATTTTCAAGAATCTGGGAATATAAAACTTTCTGCCTTAATCTTCCCTCAGCAATTTCCAGCAATTCTTTTTTCTTTGTTAGGTTTCTTTCTTCTTTAATCTTTTTATATAGCGATTTCTCATCTTTAAAGAAGCTTAGTTTTGGAGCTGAATAAAATTGTTTTTGAGCTTTACTTGTAGCAATTCTTATTTGTTTTGGATAAAAAGTTTCTAAGAAAATCTTGTCTATAAAAGCCTGCGATCCTAATCCTTCACTATATAGTTTAGCCGTTTCATTTAGTACTCCTACTAATATCCTGTTTGCCACAGCTCCAGGAGAATCTTTCCATGAAATAATAGGTTTCTTTCCCATAGATATAGCAAGATCTCTCATTGCCTGAATGACAACTTCTGAGGTATTACTCCCAGCAATTATTTCAATTAATGGATTTATATGTGCAGGTAAAAAGTAATGATAGCCAACGACTCTATCTGGATTATTAACTCTACTAGCAATATCATCTACTCTTAAAGAAGAAGTGTTAGTAGCTAAAATTGAGTTCTGGTTTAACACACAATTATAGAAACTAAAAACATCCTGCTTAAAAGAAACTATTTCCGGACCTGCTTCAAGAAGCATGGAAGAATTAGAATACTTCTCTTTTAAATTAGGTATTGTAGAACTTAAAAAAATCATTGCTGATGTATTATCAGAGATCTCATTAAAAGGGATTTTTCCACGCTCTGGGAAAACTACCATCTCATTAATTAAGTTCTTTTCTTTAATTATCTCTAACTGCTTTTTAGAGAGCTTTCTCTTTGCTACTGCTTTTTCAAGTGTTGAAAGTGCATTTTCTTTAGATTCTTTAAGCTTATCCTTATCTATATCCTGCATAATAACAGGAGTACTGGCTCTAGCAAAAGTAGAACATATTTTTGATCCCATTTCACCTGAAGATCCAAAAATTATAACACCATTTTTTTGAATTTCTTTTAATATTTCAGAGCTTTTTAAAACATCAACATTCTTAAATGAATCATAAAATTTATTCTTTTGCATTTGGGCTCCTGTAAAGCTAGAAATAATTATATAACCAAGCTCACTTATATGGAACATTAAAGTTTAAATTAAACGTCATTAAAATCATGATCCCTAAGAAAATGGAAAAAGAAACTATTAAAACAATATCCATTGATAATATTTTTTTAAAGAAAATCGTTTTCATTTATAAAAAATTGAAAAATATAGCCAGATTTGAATCTATAAAGATTCAAAATCAAACCCCAAAACCAGCAGACCTGACAAAAGAACAACTTGAAAGAATTAAATCCCTTGAAGGTAAAATAGGGTGTAGACTTGTAGCATATGAATCTGATGAAGAAATAAATGAAAGAAAAAACAGTATTCTTAGTCAAATTGAATTGTTATTAAATGAATATATTAATTTGTGTACGAATAGGAAAATTGAAAACAAGCCTGCTTTTTCTAAGCCAAAACAAAAGTTAATGAATAATGATTTTAATGGGTTTTTTGAATAGTTTGGACGAGTAAATCATCTAGCTCTTTTAAGATTTTTTCATTTAACTTATTTTCTACAGCTAGACAGTTTTCAAGAGCTTGTTTCTCATTTCGAATACCAGGAATTGTAAGAGAAACAGCTTTATGGTTTAAAACAAAATTTAACGCTATGGAAATAAGTTCTTCTCTCTCATTACTTCCAGCTATTTTTTTAAATAAGTCAACTTTACGTAAAATATCATCAAGACCATTCCCTGAATACCTTCTGATCCTAAAATCATTTTCAGGAAAAGTTGTATCTTTATTAAATTTACCTGTTAAAGCACCGTATGCTAACGGCACTCTAGCTAAAATCCCAATATTATATTTTAAGGCTTTCGGGAGAAGATTTATTTTTGGAGTCTGCGCCAATGCATTATAAACAACCTGAATAGTATCAATTCTTCCTGTTTCAATTAATCCTAAAGCCTCATCTTCCAGATCATCATGAACAGAGACTCCAATATATTTGATCTTTCCAGATTTTCTTAAAGATGAAAGAGTTTCATACCAATCAGTATCCTCTGTCCAATTTTCTCTCCACGCATGGAGCTGTATCAAATCAATACATTCAATGTCCAGATTTTTTAAACTTTGTTCAACTGAAGAAATTATTTTGTCGGTAGGAAATGCATCCTTAGCATGTGTATCTGGTGCAGGTGGCCACATGAGGGGAGGAATCTTAGTAGCTATATAAACCTTATCTTTTCTCTCTTTCAATACTTTTCCTATTATTTCTTCGCTATGTCCGTTTCCATAAGCTAAGGCAGTATCAATGAAATTTACTCCTAGATCCAGGGCTTTATGCAGGGCTTTTATAGAGTCATTATCATCCTGCGGCCCCCACATGTTTCCACCGATAGCCCATGCCCCAAAACCAATAACAGACACATTTAAATTTGTTTTTCCTAATTTTTGATACCTCATAGTTTTAAGATTATATATTAGTCATAAGATTAAAAATGCTTAATATTACATAGTGATAACACTTTAAGTTTATATTTTTACTCATTTAATCAAACATTATCCAAAAATCCTATAAATAAGAAGTAATTGTAAGTTTTAAAATAGCAAAGATAGGGAAGGACCTAATCATTAGCACTTCTTGGAGATTATAACGTGAAAAAAATAACATTGTTTATTGTTTTGATTTGTCTATTACTTTTAAATTTAAAGACTTCATTTACTTATGCCCAAGATTCTAATGAATGCACTTTTGATGCAGACTGTAGTGAAGGATATTTTTGTAATAGTGGAATTTGTGAAATTGAAAAAACTGTTAATTTAAGAGAATTAACAACAGGATCTCCAGCATACACACAACCTACGGCAACTACAACTCCATACTCATCCCCAGCATACGTAGCTCCTACAGCTACTGCAACTCCATATTCATCCCCAGCATACGTAGCTCCTACAGCTACTGCAACTCCATATTCATCTCCAATTAACACTATTGATGAGGTATGCACCCTTGTTGATACTGGAATTTCTACTCCAAACATTGATGCAACTGTTTTAAGTAGAGAAATTAAAGCCCTTAAATCAGGAAAAACTTCAAGAAAAGTAAAAAGCTTTAAAGAAGAAAATGGTTATAAGTTAGTGGAAATATATAACTCTAAATCTTCAAAAACTTCATTCGTAAAATTGAAATGTGGAATAGATAAAACTTGTGAAATTGGCAAAGATTGGACATGTAGTGATAGTGGCTGTGAAGAATGTAAAGAAATAATAGTACGTGGAAAAACAGTAAAGGCTTGTGTTTTAAAGAGTTTTGCAGAATGCTCTACTGATAATGGAATTATTTATACTGAAACAGGAGGGACAAAACCTGCTTACTGTACAGATCGTTCAAAAGCCTGTGTAGTAAAAAAAGGTCCTCTTACCTTTGACGAACCCTTTGATCCCCCTACCGTAAGCTGTAAATGTGAAAAACAATGTGATCCACCTTGTGGACCATGTGAAATTTGTGAGGTTCTTCCAGGAGAAGACAAAGGAAGTTGCTGGCTAAGACCCGGTGCAAACTGTAGCCATGAAGGTATAAGTGGTGACTGTGATGGATTAGGAGCTAATAATTATTGCTATGCAAAATCTTGTCGCTGTGGCAAACCACCCATAGAAAAACCAGCTTCTCCAAAACCAGATCCAGGATTACCACTTTGTGGAAACAGCGGACCAGCTTGTAATGGTACTTGTAAAAATGGAAAGACCTGTCAACCTACAGTTGTAGAAGGTGAAGGAGCAGTTATTATTGGCGGTGGAGGCGGTGGTGGTTATTTCGGAGGCGGTGGCTGGGGTGGCGGCGGTGGCGGCTTCTGGTGGTCCACTGGTAGCGGAGGAAAACCTGCTAAAAAGGCTTGTATTTGTAGATAGAAATAAAGATGAAAAGATATTTAATAAAATTAAAATTATTTATCCTATTTATAGTTCTAGCACTCACATTAAAATCCTCTTTTGCATATCCAATGCAACCCTGCACATCAAACTCTGATTGTTCAATTCTGGGAGAATCATGTAATGCTGGCTACTGCATTTCAGACTACCAGCCTCCCACTGATCCATGTGCTTCATTAGTTTGTCCTTATGGCTGTGCAAATGGTCAATGCTTACCATTTCCCGCTCAACAATGCATAACTCAAGGTAATCCTTGCTATGGACCTGATTCAAACTGTTGTACTGGACTTACTTGTAATAATGGAACTTGTTCTTCTCCATGTAGAATACTATCTCAGCCTTGTGCCTCTGACTCTGAATGCTGTACTGGCTATTCATGTATAAATGGGTTTTGCTCTACTCCCCAACAATGCATAACTCAAGGTAATCCTTGCTATGAACCTGCTTTAAACTGCTGTACTGGACTTACTTGTAATAATGGAGCTTGTTCTTCTCCAACACCAATTCCAACATCAACACCAATTCCAACATCAACATCAACACCAACATCAACTCCAGCATCAACAGCAACTCCAACACCAACTCCAACATCAACACCAACATCAACAGAAACTCCAACAGCAACTCCAACATCAACACCAACATCAACAGCAACTCCAACACCAACTCCAACATCAACACCTAGTCCTAATTGTATGCTTGATCATGGAGGAACTTGTTGCAACTCTAATAGCTGTAGTGGCACCAACCATGGAACGATTAACTGTACCAATAGTCAAATTTGTTGTGTCGGTACTTGTACAACACCAACACCTACACCCCCATCCCCAACTCCGTCACCATCTCCAAGTCCATCACCTTCTTGCTGTTGTGCATGCGGACAATGTAATATTCAAAACACTCTGGGTAAAAGAATAGAATTTGAGACAAACACTTTAGATGAGATAAATGATCGTGTAAAGGAAATTTTAAAAGAAAAGAATCTGTCTAATGACAACAAGAGGTTTCGTTCAAAAGGAAACTATAATGCAATAATCTCAACTGGTGAAATTATTAACGACGCTGTTTATGATGAAAAAACAAACCTTATTAAAGTAAGAGTTAAAAACCTAAGATCAAAAGATGGTCCTTCAAGTTCTGAAAAAGAAACATGGCTTGATTTTCAGGTAGCACCTGCTTGTGGAAATGCCTGTACTGTAGATGCAGACTGTGGTTCAAAATGTTTAAAATGTGACCCGGGTAATTTAAAATGTACATTAAAACCAAACTCTTGTTTAAAAGATACTGACTGTCCTACAAGTACAACTGTTGGATATAAGTGTACAAACTGTAAGTGTATTCCAAAGAATACTAAATGCGAAATAGTTGATCACGGAAAAGTAAGCGCAATAGCTGTCTGTTTTGCTGGAGGTAAAACAAAAAAAGTTCAAAAAAATGCTAATGATACAGCTTGTGAAACTGAAGGGTGTGATTGTGCCAGTGGAGGAAAAATTGGCACATGCCAAACAGAAGAAAAAATATTAACTGCCACATGTAGTATAGTTACTCCAAACGGGAATGCTATGGGATTTGATCAAAGGACATATCACGCTTGTAAGTGTGCAAACCTAATGAATCCTCCTCCGCCACCACCTCCTCCAGAGACATGCATAGGTGAAGACGAGAAAGATGTATTTGGTAATCCTGTAATTAACCTGCTTACCTGTGGAAAGTACATAGAACAACCTGATGGAACAATAAATCTCGAAATAACAAAATCCATAGAAGTACCTAACCAAAAATGTAAAAATCAGGGTGTTCAATGTGCAGAAGGTAAGAGATGTCAACAAATTGAAGTAGATCAAACTATAGATTGCCCTCCTGGTTCAGAACAAATTAATAAAAAAGTAAAAGTCTGCGGGTGTTCAAGTCTGCCACTTCTATAACTCATGTAGAAAATTTGATATTATTATTCTTATGAATTATTTTTTAGTCAAAACAGAGCCTGAAGAATATAGCTTTGAAACACTCCTTAAAGAAAAAAAAGTTATTTGGGATGGAGTAAGAAATTTTCAAGCCAGAAATAACTTAAAACTAATGAAAAAAGGAGACCAGGTTCTCGTTTATCATAGTGGCAAGACTAAAGAAGTCGTTGGAGTAGCGGAAGTCATAAAAGAGCATTACACTGATCCAAAAGACACAAGTGGGCTTTGGGTAGTAGTAGAATTAAAACCTTTAAAAAAATTAGAACAAACTTTCACTCTAGAAAAGATGAAAAGCTCTACAGCACTTTCAAACCTGCCACTTTTAAAACAAAGTAGACTATCTGTAATGCCAATCTCTAAAAAAAACTTTGATTTTATTGTATCATTTTCTTATGCAAAAAACACAAATTAAAGAAGATGAAAAAGTTATTAATCTCGGTAAAGAGATCTTTAAAAAAGTAAGATCATCTAAGTCATCATTTTTTGATCGCTCTTTTTGGAGCTCAAAACTCATGGATATTGGAATGAAAAATGAGAAACTGAAAACAGAACTTTTTAGATTTGTCGATGTATTACCTGCATTAAAATCAGATGAACAATTAGCAAAACATATAGAGGAATATTTTGGAAACTTTAAGGGTGAACATTCTGACCTTATAAAATTTGCTTCAGAAATAAGCTCTTCAAACATCATAACCAGGAAAGCCACCTCATTAGCAGTACGAACTGGTATCACTCAAATGGCAAGAACTTTCATAGCTGGTGAGAATTTGAAAGAAATCACTGACAAAGTAAATGATCTAAGAAAAAAGAAAATGACATTTACTGTAGACATTTTAGGTGAAGCAGTATTAAGTGAAAAAGAAGCTGAATATTACCAAAAACTTTATATGGATTTAATTTCAGGACTATCAAAAGAGTCAAGAAAATGGGATGAGATTCCTTTACTGGATAATGCACCTTATGGAAAACTCCCAAAAGCCAACGTATCAGTTAAACTTTCTTCTTTATATTCTCAGTCTAATCCTGCAGACTTTGAAAGCTCAGTAAAAACTCTAAAAGATAAACTTCGCCCCATCTTTAAGCTAGGGAAAGATGAAAATGTTTTTGTTTATCTGGATATGGAAGACTATCACTTTAAAGATCTTGCCATTACTACATTTAAAAGCTTATTGGACGAGAAAGAATTTGCAGATTGGGATAATGCAGGAATTGTAATTCAAGGATATTTAAAAGATAGTGAAAAAGATTTAAATGACTTAATTAACTGGTCGAGAAAGAGAGCTATTCCTATCTCTATCAGACTTGTAAAGGGTGCTTACTGGGACTATGAAACTATAATTTCAAGACAAAGAAACTGGGAGTGTCCAGTATTTCCTCATAAAAATGAAACAGATGCTAATTATGAGAAACTAACAAGACTTTTAATTGATAATTATCCATTCGTTTATCCTGCTATAGCCAGCCATAACATTAGATCATTAGCACATGCTAAGGCTTATTCTGAAGAAAAAGAACTACCAAAAGGCGCTATTGAATATCAGTTTTTATATGGAATGGCAGATCCGATAAAAGATGCTTTTGTTGAGATGGGTGAAAGAGTTAGAGTTTATACACCTTATGGTGAACTTATTCCAGGAATGGCATATTTAGTCAGAAGGCTTCTTGAAAATACAGCAAATGAATCATTCTTACGCCAAGGTTTTGCAGAGAATACAAATGAAGATAAATTACTAGTTAACCCTCTTAATTCTATTCAAAACTCTAATTCAAATGGAAGATCTATTCTTCTAAACGAAGGATTTACCAATGAACCTGATACTGATTTTAATATTCCTCAAAATCGTGAGAGAATAATTAGTTCGATAAAAGAACTTAGAAAAAATCTCAATCAAAAATATCCACTTGTAATAAATGGACAAAAAGTAGAGACTAGCAACTGGGCTAAAGCTATAAATCCATCTAATTTTTCTGAACATATAGGAGAATTTGCCCTGGCTGATATATCACATGCAGAATTAGCCATTTCCTCCGCAAAAGATGCTTTTGAAATATGGAGCACTACTTCTTATGAAAAGAGAGCAAGTATATTATTAAAATCTGCTGAAATAATGAGAAGAAAAAGATTTGATTTATGTGCAGTTATCTGCCTTGAAGAAGGAAAACCCTGGCATGAAGCAGATGGAGATGTTAGTGAAGCTATAGATTTTTTAATTTACTATTCTTATGAAGCAAAAAAACTATTTAACTATGAAAAACTTTTAAGTCCAAGCGGAGAAGATAATTTTTCTTTTTATCAGCCAAAAGGTGTTTGTGCCGTTATCTCACCATGGAATTTCCCTCTAGCTATACTTACAGGGATGAGTTCAGCAGGACTTATATGTGGTAATTCAGTTATTCTAAAACCAGCAAAGCAAGCAAGTATAATTGCCTATAAATTTATGGAAATCTTAGAAGAAGCTGGACTTCCTCCTGGTGTCTGCAATTATTTACCTGGAGAAGGACGGTTAATAGGAAATCATCTTGTTCAGCATAAAGATATTAACTTAATTGCATTTACTGGATCAATGGAAGTCGGACTCTCTATAAACAAATCTGCATCTGAAGTAAAGCTAAGTGAAGGTCAGCATTTTGTTAAAAAAATTATTTGTGAAATGGGTGGAAAGAATGCCATTATTGTTGATGATGATGCAGATTTAGATGAAGCTGTTAAAGGAGTCTTATACAGTGCATTTGGCTATGCAGGACAAAAGTGTTCAGCCGCTTCAAGAGTAATTGTCTTAAAAGAGAATTACGATTTATTTGTTTCAAGATTAGTTGAAGCTGTAAAAAGTATAAAGGTAGGGGTTGCAGAGGACCCATCTTCATATCTTGGTCCAGTAATCGATAAGAATTCTTTTGATAATACGATGAAATACATAGAAATTGGAAAAAGTGAAGGGAAACTGGTAGCAGGTGGAAAGCAGGCTATAAGTAGTGGTTATTTTATTGAACCTACAGTATTTATTGATGTTAATCCTTCTGCAAGAATTGCCCAGGAGGAAATTTTTGCTCCTGTTTTAGCTGTAATTAAAGCAAATGATTTTGATGAGGCAATAAAAATTGGAAATGGGGTTAAGTTTGCACTTACTGGGGGACTTTTTTCAAGAAGTCCAGGAAATATTCAAAAAGCAAAAGAAAAATTTAAAGTAGGAAATCTATACATAAATAGATCTTGCACAGGCGCTAAAGTAGGAAGACAACCTTTTGGTGGATTTAAAATGTCTGGAATTGGTTCAAAAGCAGGAGGCAAAGACTATCTTCTACAGTTTGTAGAGCCCAGAGCAATTACTGAGAATACAATGAGAAGAGGCTTTGCCCCTGATTAACTAAGATAAAACTAATTAACTAGGAATTGCTGTTGTTGCTTTTGATATAGCACCAGAGATTCTGGTTCCAAGTGCAGTTACTACAGTAACGATAGCTACAGTAATTAGACCGAGTAATAATGCATACTCTGCCATTGATGTTCCTTCTTCATTTAAAAGCAAGTTCATAATATCCTTCATTTTTTTCTCCTTTAACTTTATTCTATTAAAATTTATTATAACCACTAAAATTGTACTAACATTCTTATAAAGATCATATAAATAATATTTAATCTTTTACAAGAGAATATCAGGGGATAATTTCAGTAACAATTCAAATAGTACCCCTGAGTATATGTTTTTTATCAAAGGAGTTACATTGTTTTACGATTAATTCCCATTTTTCTTTAAATCTAACTTTAATTGCTGAGTTAGTTTTACTCCTGGTGGTACAGGCTGAAAAATTAAATAGTTACTTTCTCTGACAACTTTAGAAATTAATGGGTGCGTTGGATCAACAATACTAGATGCAGGAATTTGAATAACACCTGAAGCAGAAATAAAAGGATCAAATAACTTACTAGGATTTACAGTTGGAAATCCTAATTTTTTCTTTCTTAAAACTTCTGGAGTACAGGACCCTCCAGGAATAATAGTAACCATCCCTTGTTCAGTGATTGCACAATAAGGACCTACACAACCACCACCCTGAGTAATAAAGAATCCTCCATTTTGAGAAAGTTGGCCAGGCATAGTAGCTGATACTATTGCATGCTGAACAGCCGCTAATGCAGGGTCTATTTGTTCTTTTGTAATCACATCAATATCAGTATCAAACTCTCTACCTACAGAAATTGATTGGTTAGTGGTAACTGATGGAAAAACTCCAGTTAAAAATATTTTTGTTTTATCAGTATTATTTTCTAACGTTATATTGAACCCTCCTTTTGCAGGCTTTTTACCTTTAGGAGCTGGTAGGGTATAAGCGATGAAATCACTATTTCCAGGAGTAGTAACTGTAGAGCGAGCAGAAAAATTTGTATTTAATAATGTATTAAATAACTGATTTAAAGTACTATCATCCAGCTTTGTTGAACTTATTCCTGAAGGATCAGCTGAACAATTTTGATTATTTGAATCATTTGACAATTGATCAGCCAAATTTTGATCTAAGAAAGTACCAATAATAGTCAATGAATCTGGACTAAATAAATCACCTGTTACAGGTCCTCCTGTAGTACTTGAAGAAGTAGATGATGAAGTAGTAGCTGAAGGTGGAGTTATAAGGATTTCAAAAACTGCAGTAGTTTGCTGTGGAACAATAGAGATTCCAAAAGTACCATTAAAGGAAGTAACATTAGAATAGTCTAATATGAAAGTTCCATTTCCCATTACAAGCTGAGGCTCTCCAACTTCAGAAAAGTCTTTAGCTGGAGCTATAGTAAAGGCCCCTCCTAAAGAATTCGATATAGTAACAGTTACCATAGAATCACCGGGAAGAACCATTATAAGCTCATCATTGCCAACCGTTGAAAAAGGAAGAAAGCTTGAAGATCCTACAGTCAAAGACTGATTAGCATGTAAGTCTAATGTCTGTGCATTTGCACTTAATGACAAAGTCATAGTTATAAATAATGTAAGTAAAATAAGCTTATTTTTCATTTCTTCTCCTTGAATTCAGATTTTCAGCTTTTCAGCATATTTAGATTTTCCATACAAAAATCTTACTCTATTGATTTTATATTTAAAGACTATTTTTAACAAAACTTATATAATACATATCAATAGCTCTGTTTTTAAAATCAAGTCTGTCTCCGACAAGTAAAGGAACTATGTATATAAGTAGACGATCTGCTCTTTTACCCACTCTAGGTTTAATCTTATTTCCCTATTCACAGCTTAGATCAGAGCCTATCAATAATTCAGATGTTAAATTGGTTCAAAATGAAAGGCTTGAAATATCTGAAAAAATAACTGATGCTAAAAAAATTGATACTAATAAATATTCAGCATATTATAAAGTCGAAGCTAGCAATGGAAGATTCTTTTATATAGTTCAAAGCAAGGACTCTAGATTAGATAATTTGTTTTTAAACTACTTTGATAAGAATGACCAAATCTTCCCTAAATCAAAGAACAGAACTTTACCAGTAGCAATAATATCTGCAAAGCAAGCAGGGCTAGAAGGAGACTTTAAAGTATATGAAGTTGAAGGTGGGTATAAAGTTAAATACGATTTTTCTCCACTTATTACTATTCCTGGACATACAAAAGTAAGTTCAGATTTTATTTTTAAGGTTGAAAATGGAATAAGAAAACTACCTGAAGACTTAACAAATGATTTATATAACCGTGGCATTAAAATTATTTTAGGAAAAGATGTGAATGATACCTACTATTATTATTTCCCTAGCTGGAAAACAAATGATACTAATAAAACGACTGATTCAACAAGACCATGGCTTGAAATAAATAAAACCGGATGTACTGATAATAGAAGAATATCAAACTATCCTTCATTATATTCCCAGAAGAAAGTTCTTATTCCAGAAGAATATTTTGAATATAAGACAGAAAAAGTTTTAAACCACTTAGCATATGGTAGTTCGTGGATAGATGGAATGGTCGGACATGAACTTGGTCATTCCATCGACTTCTTTAATAGTAATGATTTTAACAATGACACAGATTCAAATAATTATTCCAGTAAAAGAAAAACTTATAACTCTAATAGTAGCTACTTCTATAAACAAACTAATTATTCTGATGATCCTAAATTTATTTATGCTTTTCAGATTGACAAAGAAAGGATTGATCCAGAAACCAGACAAAAAGTAGGTTATCTCTGGTGTAACACTTCAGGAGGACAAAAAGAAGTTTTTGCTGATGTAACAGCAGCATTATTAGGATGCAAGGATAAAGAGAAAACCATTCTAAATCTTAGGACTTTTCCACTATCTGCAGAATATATTAGAAATAACGTACTCCCTGACTTTAATATAAAACTTAGTTTGGAAGATATAAGAAAAATCTATCCTTACTACTTAGAGAATACTTCGCCTGTATTTGTCTCAAATTAACTACCTAGCATGACTTTAATCCACAAAGGGAGTTTTCTTATAAGAATAAACTTATCAGCAATAATATATGCCAAATAAAAGCCTATAAAGCCAAACCCAAATGGATGTTTCTTTTCAACTTCAAAAATTCTTTCATATATAGGATTTAAAGCTTTTGTTCTTTCAGTAATAAAACAAGCTAAAAATGAAACCAAACATCCAATCAACATATCTGAGGGATAATGAAGTCCAAAATACAACCTGGGAAAGATCCCTGCTAGAACTACAAATAAAATGGAGACAATTCCAAGTAATCTATTCCAGGAAAATATTCCGAAAGCCATTACTGCAAGTAGTGCAACTGTATCACTAGGGAAAGAACCATGTTTTGTATTCCGAACCCAGCCATCAACCCATAATGACTTTGTATTTTTTGAAACAATTGGAGAGTTTATTAAAGTTTCATAAGTTACTATCGGTCTTGGACTATCTATAACTGCATTTAAAATTTCTATGACTCCAAGAGAAAGGATTATACTAAACAAGATTGATATAGCTTTTTTCTTAGAATCAAAATCATTTTTTGTTTTACCAAACTCCCATATCCCAATTACAACAGCCACTAGAATAGCGGTTCTTAAAGCGTCTACAGAGAGAAATACCAAAGAAAGTGTATCTAAAAAAATAGATTTTCCACAGAATTGATTAAAAAATTTAACTGTCTCAATATCTAGACCTTGATGTGCAATCTCAAGCATTTTTTGTACTTACTTGCTCTTTTTGTTGATTTGGATCTTCTTCATCTGCAAAACCAGATTCTTCTTTTTCATCTATAATCTCAGGTCTATAAACAATATATCCTCTTCCTGCAATGGCAAATGTAATAGTACTAAGTATAAGCATTAGCCCCCCAGGCATAAAAGCCTGAGTCTCTGCAAATCTAATCAAAAAAAACATGGACAACATTAAACTGGTTGACGCAATAAAAAGATACCCTGCCTTTGGCTTTTTAGAACCTAGCTGCCAAGCAACTAAAACAATTAAACAGCTAAGTGCACCTGTAATTAAGGATGGCTTACTATGTGCTTTTAAAAATCCTATTAAACCGCCAACAAATAAAAGAATGGCATATGAAATACTTATATAATTACTAACTTTATCCATTACAAAAGAACAACCTCTCAAATTATTTAATACCTTAAAAACATAGCATATAGAGGTAGTTTTTTATTATTTTATTTCAATAAATATATTAGTTTTTTAATCTTAAAGTTCAGCTTGTCTAAATATTAAAGAACTCATCAAGCAATTTATAAAAATAGGATTTGTCCGAATTATTCGGCAAATCCGTGTTCAAACATGAAGGCTTAATTTCTGAAAAGTTCAGCTTGTCTGAACTTTCAAATAGAATCAGCCCACCACCGGGATTGAACCGGCGACCTCGTCCTTACCAAGGACGTGCTCTACCAACTGAGCTAGATGGGCATAGTTGTAGCTTACATCTTTTAATTCACATCTCCAGATTTAGTGGACAAACCACACAAATCCTAATATTGAAGAATTCATTATAAATATGCAGAGTACAAAGTTAAAAAGTTAACCCTGATATTTTATAACAAAAGCTAAGTATCACAAATTATTTTCTTTGATTTTTTTAGCAATACTTATTCCAGCCAGTCTTCCAGTAGCCCAAGCAGATTGTAAGTTAAATCCACCAGTAAATCCATCGATATTTAAAACTTCACCAGCAAAATATAAACCTTCATTTATTTTTGATTGCATTGTCTTTTTATTTACTTCTTCTAACGAAACCCCTCCGGCTGTCACGAACTCATCTCCAGGTCTTCTTGAAATTAATGCAATATCTAAGCTTCCTGAAAGTAGGTGTGAAAGTTTTTTTCTTTCTTCTTTACTTACTTCAGAAGCTTTTTTATCTTTTTTTATATTTGCAAGAATTAAAACCTCTTCGGATAATCTTTTTGGTAAGTAATCGCTTATTATTTGTAAGATTTGTTTTTTACTGTTTTCCTGAAACATCTTTAAAAGTAATTCATTCCATTTATCAAAATGGAAATTGGATATTGGTAATAATGACACTTTGAATTCACAATCATTTGTAATTTTCTGGAATGCAATATGTGAAGATAGTGAAAAAACAGCTGGACCAGATATTCCAAAATGAGTAAATAAGAATGGTCCATTTACTCTTATAATCTTTCCATCTTTCAATTTAGCGATCAGTCCAGCATCTTCCAGGCTCAAACCTGATAAATTCTTACACCATTTTTCTTTCACCTCAAAACTATTTAATGATGGACCAAGCTCTGTTATAGTATGCCCCAGAGACTTTGCAAAATCATATCCATCACCACTAGAACCTGTATGCTTGTAAGCATTTCCCCCACTTGTAATCACAAGGATATTAAATTCATACTCTTGCTTATCAGAGATTAAATAGAATTTGTTGTTTTTAAACTTAACAACTTTGATAGCTTGACTTAAATGAGTTTTTATTTTGTTTTTAAAGCATTTTTCAAAGACAGACACAATATCTTTGCCATTATCAGACTTTGGGAACACTCTCAAATCCTTTTCTACTTTTAGTGGAACTCCTTTATTTTCAAACCATTCAAAGACTTTTTCAGGTGGGAAATTATTTATAGCTGGAATTAAGAATTTCTCTCCTCTTGTATACTTTGACAACAATATACTTTTATCCGTTATTCCAGTAGTTACGTTACAACGTCCACCACCACTAATAGCAACTTTTTTACCTAAAACATTGTTTTTTTCAAACAGATGGATTTCAGCAGTAATATTTTCTTCAAGAAGTGTAACGGCTGTCATAAGCCCTGCCGCTCCCCCACCAACTATTGCAATTTTTTTCATTTTCTCAAACCCTAGAGTATTCTATATTAAACTAAATATATTGGAGGTGCTTTATGAGTGGTTTTATGAATTTCATTAGAGAACAAGGTGTAGTTGGATTAGCTGTAGGTTTTATTTTAGGAGGTGCAATATCAAAACTAGTTTCTTCCTTAGTAACAGATATTATTAATCCTGTTATAAGTATCGGACTAGGCACTGTTGGAAATTTAAAAGAAGCATTTATTGAAATAGGACCTGCAAAGATTATGTGGGGTAGCTTAGCCAGTACATTTATAGACTTCATTGTCATCGCAATAGTTGTTTATTTTGGAGTAAATGCTTTAGGTCTAAATAAGTTAGATAAGAAGAAAGGATAACTTATTAAAAGAATATTAAATTTTAGCTTTTAGTCAAAATAACACTAGTTTTTAGCACTTAATTAAATAAAACTGATTTTTCTAGTGATATACTAAAAGTCTGAAAATCAATTTTAATGGATTCTCCATTTGCCCTAAATAAAGGTGCAAAAGTGCAAGATTTAAATCTACGATAAAGCTTTAATAATCATATAAGAGTTTCTGTTTTAATAATTTTTAAGAAAAATATAATGCAATAGCATTTTTGCTTAAGCAGAAAAGGAAATATTTATGTACGATAAATCGCGCAAATCTGGGAATTCTTCTAGTAATGGTAAATGGAGAAAAAAAGGCTCTTTTGGTTTTAAAAGAAGATCCTCAAGTAATAATAATAGAAGAGGAAATAGTCAGAACATTGAGGTCTCAAAATTTATAAAAAAAGCTGTAGTTAAAACTAATACAGAAGAATTTGTCCCTGTTAATAAATTCTCAGATTTCAATATCTGTGAAAAGCTTAAAGCAAATATTATAAGTAAGAAATTCACAACCCCTACTCCTATTCAGGATAGAGCAATACCAGCAATTTTAGAAGGGAAAGACTTTCTAGGAATAGCAAATACAGGAACAGGTAAAACAGCATCATTCCTTATACCTCTAATTGAAAAGGCTGTTAAAAATAACAATGAGAAGGTTTTAATAATGGCTCCGACAAGAGAGCTAGCTCTTCAAATAGATGAAGAATTTAGAGCATTTTCAAAATTCTTCCCACTTAGTTCTGTGGCTTGTATAGGTGGAGCAAATATTAGAAGTCAAATCTTCTCGATAAAGAAAAGAAGACCAAGTTTTATCATTGGTACACCTGGAAGACTTAAAGATCTCATGGAAAGAAGAGTAATAAATCTTTCAAAATTTAACAATGTGGTCCTAGACGAAGTAGACAGAATGTTAGATATGGGATTCATTAATGATATTAAGGAAATAATTTCATTATTACCAGAACAAAGGCAGTCATTATTTTTCTCTGCAACCATTTCTAGAGAAGTAGATAACTTAATCAAAGGGTTTTTAAAAGATCCTGTTAAAGTGTCTGTAAAATCTGGAGAAACAGCTGAAAACATTGATCAAGATGTAGTAAGAGTTCAAGATAAAAGTAAAAAAATTGATAGTCTTCATGACTTATTAATTCAGGATGATTTTAAAAAAGTTCTGGTTTTTGGAAGAACAAAAAGAGGAGTTGAAGACCTATCTACAAATCTTCGTCAAAGAGGATTTAAAGTAGGATCTATTCATGGTGATAAAACTCAAGCAAAAAGAGAAAAAGTTTTACAACTTTTCAAAGCAAATCAGATTCAAACACTTATAGCGACAGATGTTGCCGCTAGAGGTTTAGACATAGCTGATATAACCCATGTTATTAACTATGATCTCCCAGCTACATATGAAGACTACATTCATAGAATAGGCAGAACTGGCAGAGCTAACAAAACCGGAAAAGCTTTGACTTTTGTTTAAATAAAACTAATTCCTTAAAGATTAAAAAGAATTTATCTGGTAAGTATGTATATCACTCTGTAAAAGTATTTTTTTCTTTTATAGAATTATCATATGATTAGAATAAACTTTTCAGAATTAAAATTCCCAGACCCAAGAGCAAGAGAATGCATTCTTAGAGGTGGAAGCAAAGGTGGCTTCTATGACTTCTTTTCTGATAATTGGAAAGGAACAAAATTTGAAAAACATTTACCCGAAGGAAGGCATTTTTTCTGCGATACTACTGTGCAAAAAGATCCCAGAGAATATATAGGCATAGTTGAAAAGTCAGATAGACCAAAATTTCTAAGATCTTGCATTCTTCCTAATGAAGAATTTAATTATGCCGGAGATTTTGCAGGAGCAGTAGACCTACTGCCTTCAGAAGCCATAGAAGATCCTGATTCATTAAGAGAAAAAATTAATCTACTAAAACTATTAGTTCAAAGTAAAAGTATAAAAGATTATATTAAATGGGATGGCGGTGATCCTGAAAATATAAGGCTAGCATTTGAAATTGAAGATTTTTACACTGGTACAAAATCAAGAAGAGTAGGTTCAATAGTAGAACATCCACACGATAAAGGTACATATGTTGCAGAAGTGTGTGAAAGTTCAGTTCCCAAAGGAGACATAGGTAGTATAAATACTGTTATTGCTGATGAACATGGAGATTCTAAAGAAACTGGTGTTTATCCTGCAGGAATTACACTACAAAACTTTGAGGAAATTGTAGATTGCTATAAAGATATAAAAGATTCTGGATTTATTCCAGAAGGTTACACTTTTCAAATGGAATTTGTAATTTATGGCTATAAAAAGTTTAAAGTAGTTCAAGCAAGACTTTTCAGGAAAGAAGAGGAAAGAGCCAATTTTGATTTTAGTGAAACTAATTATAAAACAAAAACACCTACTTATTCTTCATTTGGAATTACACCAAAAGATGGGGTAGAAGTAGATATAGATCATATAAATAATTTTTATGGGGCAGGAAGCAGTTCAGCCTTTTACAACTTCTTTAGAAATCATGATTCACTACCTTTAGTTATAACCCCTAAAGAAATATCATTTTTTGCCTCAAGCACAGTTTCAGGAGCATTTTTAAATCACGGACCTTATAGATTTTTAATTAAATCTGATTATTTCATGGGTTTAAATGAAAACAGTGAGTTATTTGTAGATAGTACATTACCAGGCAAAGCAAGATTTATTTCAAATGGAATTAATAGCTGGTTAGTAGCAGAGTGATAGATCTTAATTAGCACCTAAAATACTGATCAGATCAATTTCATGTCCTTCTACTGTACAAAAGGATTCAAGGATTTTCATTATCTGATCATCACTAAGATTATTAATTATAGAAAGTACTTTAGAAATATCTTCTTCACTTTCTATAAGAAAACACTCTCTAATTGCGCTCTCAACAGCATCACCAAAGGTTTCACAAAGTGAAGGTTCTTCCAAGTACCTAGGTTCAGCATATGTACCTTCATGAATTATATATTCTCTTATAGCTTGAAAGAAGTCTGGAGATCTAGCCTCTAATAATGAACGTCCATATACCTCAGCAGAAATAATTTCCTTTTTAAAATCTTCCCCAAAAGTTTCAAGATGCTCAAGAATGCGTGAGTTTAAACGTACATCACAAAGTTTTGCATTACCTGCTTTTAGTTTCTGGAATAAGCCATTTGCTCTTGGTGTAGTAATTTTTATTCTATTCATATCTGATCAAGCTTATCTTTGCACTTATTAAAAATAAATGAAACTCGGAGGAGACAGGATTCGAACCTGCGTGACGACTTTCGCCATCTAACTGATTTCGAGTCAGCCCCGTTATGACCACTTCGGTACTCCTCCACTCCACAATTTCACAATATGATTATAGATTACAAATCCTTTCTTTTACAAAATTTGCAAAAAATTGATTTTTATTACCTATTTTATTCTCTAAAAACTCTTTTTCCAGCTTTAATGACATCTCTACAAATTTTTTCAATGAAAGCTCTGATTCTTTCTTTTTAAAACAAAGAGTCCCTATCTTTATATCGTTTAAGATCTGTTCTTTCGTAGAAACAAAAACTCCTGAAGAAAAATCAGAATTACTTAAAGAGTTTTTATTGTAGTAGCAAACATGAAGAATCTCAGAGAGATGATAGATATTATCAACATAATCATAAGCTGACACAACAAAAATCAGATCTTCTAAAACTAAATAATTCTCACTAAACAGAAGAGGAATTTTATTTCTATCATAAGTAATTGTCCCGTTTAAAAAGTTCACGAATGGATAAGTTTCAGCAGTTAAAAGCCTATCCTTATCAAATACTCCTATAGTATTTATTATCTTTTCATTTTCTGCCCTATATTCAATAGCACTACTTACAAAACCATAGTCAATTACTTTTGGAATAACTTTTTCCAGCTTAGAAGGTAAAAGAAAATCATCGCTATCTAATAGTGATATTATTTCCCCACTTGACTCTTTAATTCCTAGATTTCTTGCATTTGACACACCACTACCAGATTTTAACGTGCTAGTATATACGATTCTTTTATCATTGATGTTATTGTTTTGAATAAAACTTTTATAATCAAACAAATCATCAGAAACAATTACTAACTCCCAATTCGTATATGTCTGATTTAAAACACTATTTATTGATTTAAGAATAAAATCTTTTGAGTTAAAGCAGGGCATTATTATAGATACTTTTGGACTCATTATTATAATTATATATCAATGGATTTATTAACTGTTAAACTAGATTACATGGAAAAGTTAATTGAAAATATTAGAAACATTAAGCTTATTGCTATTGATATAGATGGAGTTATGACTGATGGGTCTCTTTTCTACTCAAAGGATGGAGAAGCGATAAAAAGATTCAATGTTAAAGATGGTCAAGGAATAAAATTAGCTCAGCTTTATGGATTAGAACTAGCCATTATAAGTGGTAGAGAATGTGAAATTGTAAGAAATCGAGCTATAGAGTTAGGCTTTAAGCACTTATATCAACACTGTCACGATAAAGCAAAAAAAATTAAAGAAATTATAGCTGAACTAAAAATCTCTCTAGAAGAAACAGCATTTATCGGAGATGATATTTTAGATGTCCCAGTTTTAGAGATTGTTGGATTATCAGCATGTCCTAAAGATGCACATCCAAGTGCAAAATCTAAATCTAAAATTATCACTGAGAGAAAAGGTGGCGAAGGTTGCGTAAGAGAATTAATAGATCTTATTTTAAAAGAACAAGGAAAAATACAAATTTAGTCTCTTGTATAAACTCTAGGTAATCTGATTTTAAGTCTGCACACAAGCTCATAAGTTATGGTGTTTAAGATATTTGCCCAACCACTTATGCTTAGTTCTTTTTCTCCATCCTTACCAATTAATGTAATCACATCTCCAACTTGTGGGTTATCAAGATCAGAAATATCAAACATCATTTGATCCATAGTTATATTTCCTACCTGCTTAACTTCTACTCCTTTATATAAACCAAAAATCTTATTCGAAAGATTCCTATCTACACCATCAGCATAACCAATAGGGACAGTAGCAATAACTGAATCTTTTTTTGCTTTCCAGGTCCTGCTATAGCTAACTGATTCATCTTTAGTAACAGTATGAATTTCAGTAATTCTTCCTTTGACAGAGATAATTGGTTCCAGGAAATTAAACTCCTGTCCATATAATGCTATTCCTATTCTAGCCAGATCATACCTCATATCCTCAAAGTTAATACCAGCATGACTACTAGCCAAATGTTTCAATACTTTTAAATCTTTATGTGAAGAAATAGCCACTTCAAATCTATCTTTTTGAATTTTTGAGAACTCGTAATCTGCCGCAGTAGACAAATGAGAAAAAATTCCTTCAAGATTTAAGTTTTTAGAATTTATAATTTCATCAATAACAGATTTTGCTTCTTTATAATTCACTCCAAGTCTATTCATCCCTGTATCTATCTTTAGCTGGACTGGAATCTTTTTATTTTTCTTTTCCCCTAATTCATTCAAAGATACAATTTGATCCTTCGAGTAAATAGTAATTGTTAAATTGTTTTTATCACAGACATCATATGCCCAGAAAGGAGTAGCTCCTAAAATAATAATAGGTACTTTTATATTTGCACCTCTCAATGCAACTCCTTCATCAACAGTAGCAACACCAAACGAATGAACTCCCAAACTCTGTAAAATAGGCGCAATAGCACAAGCTCCATGTCCATAGGCATCAGCTTTCACTACTGCCATAATATTTGTTTTCAAAAGGGTTTTTAATTTTATAAAGTTTCTTTCAAGAGCAGAGAGATTAATTTCTACCCAGGCATCTCTCTGTGTAGCTGATTGAGTTTGTGATCTATGTGTAACTGTCATATGAATAGTATATAGCACTCTTAAATATCCATAATCACAATTTCTCTATTAAATGTCTCTACAGCAAATTACGATATAATAAACCTGTTATTTTGGAGAAAGAAATGAAAAAATTAGCATTAATTAGTGTTTATAAAAAAGATGGAATTGTTGAATTTGCAAGTAAGTTAAATAAAGATTTTGGATATGAAATCTTATCTACAGGTGGCACAGCAGAACTATTTAGAAAAAATGATATTCCTGTTACTGAAGTAAGTGAAATTACAAAATTTCCAGAAATGTTAGACGGAAGAGTAAAAACTTTACACCCAGTAGTTCATGGTGGTCTTTTAGCCAGAAGAGATAAAGAAGACCACATGCAAACTCTAGAAAAAAATAATATTAAACCTATAGATCTTGTTATTATAAATCTTTACCCTTTCGAAGAAGTCATATCAAAACCAAATGTTTCTCTTGAAGAAGCTATTGAAAATATTGATATTGGCGGACCATCCATGATTAGAAGTGCTTCTAAAAACTACTCTGCTGTTACTGTGGTTTGCGATCCATCAGACTATGAAACAGTTTTAACTGAGTTAAAAGAAAACAATGGAAAGACTACACTGAAACTAAGAGAAAAGCTTGCATGTAAAGCATTTCAAAAAACCAGTTCATATGACAGTAGAATTAATTCTTATTTATCAAAAGTCTCCTCTTCTCCATCTACTAATGGAAAATCAAGCAAATTCCCCGAGAAGTTAGAATTAAAATTAACACTTAAACAAAAACTTCGCTACGGTGAGAATCCTCATCAAATGGCAAGTTTATATTTAGAAGAAGGCTCTAAAAATGGACTTGCTAATGCAGAAGTTTTACAGGGTAAAGAGTTATCATTCAATAATTATTTAGATCTTGAATCAGCATGGAATATAGCTTCAGAGTTTGGAATAGAAACCCCTGCCTCAGTAATTATCAAACATAATAATCCATGTGGAACAGCTATAGCACCAGATCTACTTCATGCATATATAGAAGCTTTTAACTGTGATTCAGTAAGTGCCTTTGGTGGAGTTGTGGGATTTAATGGAAAAGTTGAAGCTGAACTAGCAGATGAACTAACTAAGATTTTTTTAGAAGCTATTATTGCTCCTGACTACTCGAAAGAAGCTATTGAAATCTTTAAGAAAAAACAAAATCTTAGAGTGTTAAAAATTACACCTGAAGAAAATCTCTTAAAAAGATACGACATTAAAAGCATTGGTGAAGGGATTTTAATCCAGGACTTTAATGCTTTTACATTAGACTTAAATAATTTAAAAGTTGTAACAAAAAGAAAACCTACTGATCAGGAAATGATCGATCTTATTTTTGCATGGAAAATATGCAAGCATGTAAAATCAAATGCTATTGTTGTAGCTAAAGAAGGAAAAACACTTGGAGTAGGTGCAGGTCAGATGAATAGAGTAGGCTCAGTAGAAATTGCTTTGAATCAAGCTAACTTCAATTCAAAAGATGCTGTTTTAGCTTCTGATGCTTTTTTCCCATTTAAGGATAATATTGAAGTCGCTGGTTCTGCAAAAATTTCAGCCATTATTCAACCTGGTGGCAGTATTAAAGATCAGGAAGTAATTGAAGCCTGCGATAAAAATAATATTGCTATGATATTTACAGGGATGAGGCATTTCAGACATTAGGAATATGGCACTAACATTTCAAGAAATTTATTTAACATTAAATCAGTTCTGGTCTGAACAAGGTTGTGTAATTATGCAACCTTATGATATTGAAAAAGGGGCCAGTACAATGAATCCCGCTACTTTTTTATATGTCCTAGGAGAAAAGCCATGGAACATGGCATGTATAGAACCCTGCAGAAGACCTACAGATGGAAGATATGGTGATAATCCAAACAGGCTTCAAAACTATTTTCAGTACCAGGTCATCATGAAACCTTCACCAGATGATATTCAGGATAGATATCTGGCTAGTCTTGAAAAAATTGGTGTTAAAACAAAAGAACATGATATTAGATTTGTAGAAGATGACTGGGAATCCCCTACACTCGGTGCATGGGGAGTAGGATGGGAAGTCTG
Source organism: uncultured Gammaproteobacteria bacterium (assembly GCA_964602915.1). Taxonomy (GTDB): domain Bacteria; phylum Cyanobacteriota; class Vampirovibrionia; order 2-02-FULL-35-15; family 2-02-FULL-35-15; genus CAZRTB01. Next base: position 157,315 of record CAZRTB010000003.1, read on the forward strand.
GTTAAATGGAATGGAAATTACTCAGTTCACATATTTCCAGCAAGCAGGAGGGATTGATTTAAAACCTACTGCAGTAGAAATTACATATGGGTTAGAGAGATTAGCTATGTACATTCAGGACGTAGACAATGTTTTTGATCTTAATTGGACAAACGATGTAAAATACAAAGATATTTATCACAGGAATGAAGTAGAGCAAAGCAAATATAATTTTGAAATAGCAAACATCAATGATTTATTAAAAAGATTTGATATGTACTACAATGAAGCAAAATCATGCCTTGAGAATAAAATAGTTTTACCTGCTTATGACTATATCTTAAAATGCTCTCATTGTTTTAATCTGTTAGATGCCAGAGGAGCAGTTAGCAGAGATGAAAGAATGGCATATATTCTAAGAATTCGAAAATTAGCAGAACATACAGCTAGGTTATACCTGGGTATTGAAGAAAAAGTTAGTACTAAAAAATAGTTTTTATACTTTTACGCTACTGCAAGAAGTCTAAGAGTGTAGACCTGACCATCAACCATCACTTCTCTAAATTCATCTTTTTTCTTTTGACTTGGGTCTGATATTAAATCAAGGAATTGTTCATTTCTTTTTTCTGATTTTACAAGATTTCTTCTATTAGTTCTTGAAAGTCCTGTTTTCTTTTCTTCTACTTGTTGGTCAGCTTTTGTAAATTGGTTAAACGCTTCTTCGCCATTTCCGCTCTGTGGTGGCTGAAGAGAGTTCTGGCCCCCAGTTCCAAAGTTTCTATTAATTGATAAATCTAATATAAACATTTTCTACCTATCTACTTTATTTATCGGCGACCTAAGACATAGCAATATAATGCCCACATAGGGTTAACTCCAGGTAAAGAAGGAATTTATTTATAACAATGAGTTTTAACATTAAGGAAAGATTAAAACTGATACAATGTTTCATGATGATAAGCAGATTAAAATCTAAGATTGCCAGGCTCTATAGCAGTTTAGTCTATTTTACTCTTTGTTCTATTTCATATATTGTTTTTAGATTTCTTTGTATTTTAAAAGTAGAAGGCAGAGAAAATATTCCTAGAAGAGGACGATTTATTTTAGCTTCTAATCATCAGAATTTTTTTGATGGGAATTTAATAGCAAGCATCATTTTTCCACAAAGAAGAATGACATTTTTAGTTTCAAAAAGACCTTTAAAGTGGTGGCTCTGGAAGTATCTTGCAAAGACTATAGGTTTGATTTTAATCGGAAGCAGTATTGAAGAATATCAAAGAGCTTTAAAAAGGCTAAATAACCATTTAACTCATGGTGGCGTCGTTGGGATTTTTCCCGAAGGAACAGTTACTGGCTTCAGTACACCAATAAAATTTAAAGGTGGCGTAGCAAAATTATCTTTAGATTCAAGAAGTAACGTAATACCCATTTATTTAAGTGGCACTTTTAATCTTAGAAAATTAAGCTACTTCTTATCACGCCCTACTATCAGCGTAAAGATAGGAAAACCTCTAGATTTATATAATTATGCACCTATTTGTGGGAATAATTTAGACAAAATGGCGGCTATTTTAAGAGAAAAAATTTTGGAACTAGCAGAACCAAGACAAATTGAAGTTACTGAAGATTCTAAATCATTAGTTGATATTTCAAAGAGACAAATAGAATCTGATTTGGTTTCAAAAAATAATTCTCCTCTAGAAACCGCAATAAAATGAAAAAATGATTCTATCTTATTTTGACAATAATAAAAACGGTTATCCAGTTGTATTTATCCACGGTACAGCAAGTGCAAATGATGTTTGGGAAAAACAATATAAAGTATTAAGTGATTTAAACTATAGACTAATAGGAATTGATTTGAGAGGTCATGGTAAGTCAAAAAATCCTGGTGGTGTTTGTACTGTTGATAGCCATATCCTAGATTTAAAAGAAACCTTTGATTACATTGGACTAGATAAACCTCTAATTTTTATAGGGCATTCCTTTGGTGCAGTTCTTTCTTTTAAGTATGCAGAAACATTCCCAGAAGAAGTTTCAAAACTTTTATTGGTTTCCCTTCCGCCAAAAATCCCAATGATTTTACATCTGTACTATAAATGGTTACTTGGCAAACCAATAGATATTTTTAAAAAGCAAATGGACATAATTTTAAAGCTTCCAGTAAAGAAAAGATATAAGTTAGCTGTATCAACTGACATGGGCATTGTCAGACAAATATGGAGAGATTCTGTAAGCTGGGATTTCCTATCAAAGACACCAAACATTTCATGTCCTGTGCATTTCTCTGTTGGTAAGTATGATTATATTGCTCTAAAAGGTTCTATAGAAAGATTACATAAAAAAATCCCTAACTCTAGTTATAAAGTTTTTGACTTTGCTAGCCACACCTGTATGGAAGACCAACCAAAAGCTTTTAATGAATGGGTTTTAACAAGCCTACATAAATAGATCCGAACTATCTAAGAAAAATCTCTTTAGCAATAATAAGTCTTTGGATTTGTGATGTGCCTTCATAGATTTGGAATATTTTTGCATCACGCATAAGTTTGGCTACTGGATATTCATTAGAATAACCATAACCGCCATGTATTTGAACAGCATCAGTAGTTACCTTCATAGCAGTATCTGCAGCAAATCTTTTTGCAAAAGCGGCAAGTTTAGTGTTTCTAAGACCATTATCCATAGCCCATGCTGACTGCCATGATAGTAATCTAGCCGCTTCAATTTCACAAGCCATATCTGAAATCATAAAGTTAATCCCTTGATGCATTGCAATTGGCACACCAAAAGAAGTTCTAGTTTTTGAATACTCTATAGCATATTCCATTCCTGCTCTTGCTACACCTACTGCACCAGCGGCAATTCCAGGTCTAGTATGATCAAAAGCTTTCATAGCAATTTTAAAACCTTCACCTTCCTGACCAAGAAGGTTTGCTTTAGGGACTTTCACTTCTTCAAAAATTACCGAATGGGTAGCAGAAGCTCTTTGACCCATCATGTCTTCTTTCTTACCAACTTTTACACCAGGTGAGTCTGCATCTACAATAAATGCACTCATCCCTTTATGTGCTTTTGACATGTCTGTTTTTGCAAGTACATAAAACCACTTTGCTTGACTTGCACCAGTAATCCATTGCTTAGCACCATTAATAATGTATTCATCTCCCACAAGCTTTGCTGTAGTTTGAACTCCTGCAACATCAGAACCAGCCTGTGGTTCTGTAACTGCATATGAAGCAAATGTTAATTCTTTTGTAATCATGCCTAAATATTTTTTCTTTTGCTCATCATTTCCAGCAACAATTACAGGCGCAGTAGCTAAGTGATTTGCACCAAGAGCAGTACTAATTCCTGAACATCCATAAGCAAGCTCTTCTGCAATAATTACCTCGTCTAAAACACTTAATTCAGAACCATTACAACTGGCTGGAATATTTAAATTCATAAGACCAATTTCAAAGGCTTTTTTAGCAATTCCTAGTGGAAATTTCCCTTCTCTATCATGCTCTTCAGCATGTGGCCTAATTTCTTTTACTGCAAACTCCCTTGCTAATCTTTGAAGTTCTTTCTGCTCATCTGTAAGACTAAAGCTAATCATGTTTTAATAAATCCTTTATACATTTTTAATAAAGCCACTCATGTATTATATTTTCAGATAGGCAATTGAGCAATAATAATAAAATAAGGCTTAAAATGTCTCTATATAGGTATTTTGTGGTATTATATTAGTGATAGGCCCAAAATATAATGTCAAAACAAGAAATAGTAAAATACGGCGACCCAGTTTTAAGAAAAGTAACTAGCAGAGTAATAAAGTTTGATAAATCCCTCAGAAAGCTAGTAGAGGACATGTTTGAAACCATGTACGCTTCTGAAGGCATTGGTCTTGCTGCACCTCAGATAGGTGTCAGTAAAAGAGTATTGGTTGTTGATGTTGATTATGCATCTAAAAGATATGTAGATGAAAAAACAAATAAAGAAGAACCTTCTTATAGCCCTATGGTATTAATAAACCCAGTAATTATTCAAAAAGAGGGTGAGTTAATATCAAAAGAGGGTTGTTTAAGCTTCCCTGGAGTTTATTTTGAAGTAATCAGACATAAAAAAATAGTAGTTAGATATCAAGACCTTTTAGGTAAAGAAAGAAGATTAATTGCAGAAGAAGATTTGCTTTGTAGATGCATTCAGCATGAAATAGATCACCTTGATGGAAAACTTTTTGTTGATAAGCCTGCAAATGGTGAAGAAGTAAAAAAAATATTGTCTGAAAATGGTCTTGGTGATGTCGAAGATCCACAATCACCGATTTTAATTGCATAATTTTTTGTTCCAATTGTTAATTAATGTTTTTTACATTTATACACAAAGTATATGTTTATTTTTTTTACTTGAGATTTAGAAAAAATTCCTAGGATGTTTATCTAATGTAAAAGTTTTATAAGAGAAAAATGAAAATATAATTAATTTCTTTAATTTATCAAGTTTTTCATCGTACGATTTATAACAAGCAAGAGAAGAGAAAATCATGGCAGTTCAAATACCAATTAAGACAAAAGAAACAAAATCAGTTGATGTTGTAGAGATTACTACTGCTGTACCAAAAGATCAAGCAAACACAATTAAACAAATGATTATGAGATATATCCTTGACCATAACAAAGAAGAAGTTGCTTTCAAACTTTTAGGAATGACACATACAAAACTTAGAGATGATGTCAAACTCTGGGTTAAATAATTTTAAAAGAGAAGTTTTTTATTTTCCTGTGTTACATAATTAACTTATAAAAAACTTAAATCACTTGTGTATAATATTTGAAGCCAAAATGAGGATCGGTAGCTCAACGGTGGAGCAGAGGACTCATAATCCTTTGGTTATAGGTTCGAATCCTATCCGATCCAATTTTATGCCGTTTTAGCAACTTCCTTATCAAAATCTTTCACTCTTTCACTACTGTTTGGTATAGGTAAAACAAACTCAAATATACTACCTTCACCGAATTTGCTTCTTACACTAACTCTACCATCATGTTGTTCAACAGATTTTTTAACAATAGTAAGACCAAGACCAGTACCTTTTACTGTATGCACTTTATTTTCAACTCTATAAAATCTTTCAAAAACATATGGAAGACTTTCTTCTGGTATTCCAATACCATTATCTATAATTTGGAATATTACTTCGTCTTTGGTTTGCTTAACTACAAGTTTTACCATTCCATTTCCAGGCGTGTATTTAATAGCATTTGAAATTAAATTAACCAGTATTCTTTCAAGATTTTCCTGATTTAGATTTAATAATGGAAGATTTTCGTCTACATCTGCAATTAGTTTTATTGATTTTTTACTAGCTAAAACAATAGTAGACTTTAAAGCGTACTCTATAGATGGATAGACATCCTGGATAGACAACGGCAACTTCAATGATGGAGATTCTAATCTGGAAAGCTCTAAAACATCATTCACCAGACTACTTAATCTATCTGTTTCTTCATTCACAATAGATAAAAACTCTTTTCTTGTTCTATCATCTATCTGCTGTTCATGAGAACAGAGCGTATCGACATAACACTTAATGCTAGTTATTGGAGTTCTTAATTCATGACTAACATTACTAATAAATTCCTGCTTCATAAGCTCAATTTCTGCTTCTTTTGTTCTGTCATGAATAATAATCAATGCACCTAACTTATCTTCATTTTGATTTATCGGAGTAATAAAAAATCTTAGATTTCTTCCATTTTTTACTGTTTCAAAAGATTTTTGCTCTAGAGTAATATCATTTAGCTTAATCTCATTTAAATATCCAACAACCTGATCATTTACAGTAGAGTTTAAAATGCTTTTAATACTTGTACTTATCAACTCATCAGAAGACATATCCAAAAGCTTACATGCCGCTATATTTATTATTTGGATAACTCCATCTTTATCAATAACTATCACTCCATCAGTTATAGACATAACAACAGATTCAAATTTATTTCTTTCAGAACTTAAAGATGCAATATTTGACTCTTCATACTGGGCTAATCTCTTTGACATCCTATTAAATGCTTTCACAAGCTGAGAAAGCTCTTTTCCTAGAAATCCTCTAAGAGGTAACTGAAATCCAAATCTACCTTCTGTAATAGCTTTAGCACTTTTCTCAAGCTTTCTTAAAGGTCTGGTAATAATTAAAGAATTTACAATAGCTCCAATAACTGAAAGAACCCATACCAAAGCAAAAATCTCAAGTAAAAATATTATTAATTCCTTTTTTGAACCCACTATAGTAAATCCAGTATCTGGTAATCCTATCCATGCCCATCCGAATAAATTAGAGTTGTATTGAATTGGTTCAGCAAAAGTTAATATTTTTCCACTTTTTGAAAATAGAATTTTTATATATGGCACATGTTTTGGAGGAAGAAGTACATTTTTTCCTTTAGTAATTTCATATATATGCGAGAATTCACTTTTAGCAAGCACCCTCCCAGCATTATCTGTAAAAATAACGAATGAGACATCAGGATTCTTTTTCATAAAATCCCTAATTAATTCTTCTAGTTTTCTTGTTCTGGATTCACTACTTGAGAACCCCTGTACCAAAACCTGCCCTCCCAGATAAGAAATCGTCTGAGATGTTTTTAAATTATGATTTAGTCTTAAAACCTGATTATCAATATTGGATTGAATATTTTGAATTATTATAAATGCACATATTGTAATAAAAATTGAGATTCCAAAAACAATAGAAACAATAAGTTTTACTTGAAAACTTAAACTGTTAAATGTTTCTCTTAAATAAGAATATAATTTCCTAATATGAGCACTGTTATTGGTTTCCATGCCTAAAATTATACTTTAAATTTTTTCTGATTTCTTAAAGAAAGTGGTTTTAGGTCTTTTATTGTCTTTCGTGTTGCTAATTAGTTTTTTGGTTTCAATATTTAATACAATTTCTTCTGAACTTAACTTTTTGTCTTCCTGAGCGACATTAGCATTTCCTTTAAAAATAAGCTTTTTTGGCTTACCAGTATTTTTATCTCTTAACAATACACCTTCATTACTTTCGCCTTTTGTAGTTTCATAATCAAGCATAATCTGATTGTCTATTGACCCATTTGCAGTAATAGTATTTGTTATTTGATCTACATAAAGCTCATCAGCATCTAAATACATTGGCTTTTGTTGATCTCTTGATTTATCTTTTTCAGGCCATATTACACTCTTTACATTTCCTACAGCTTTTAGATTTTGACTGCTAATTTCAAAAACAAACTGCTTTGCTGAAGTTATACTATTTGGATCTTCCAGGTTTGCTCTTCTTTCTTTTCCATTAAATATTGCCTGATAAGGTTTTTTATCTTTATAAATAATAACTGCTGAATCAGAGCTTATAACTGTATCCATGTAAGTAGTTCTTAAATTGCCATTAGCATTTGCATCCTGGCCACTCCAGTACAATTCCTGAAAATCAGAAGCTATAGTTATAGGGATACCTTTTTTATCTTTCAGTTCAGATATTACATTTCCATTTGCTCTCATAACTTCTTCGCTCAGAATTACATCTACGGTATCGGCTTCCAGCTTTCTATCTTTCAAACTAATTTTTACTCTTCCAGTAAAAGTAGCCTTATCAGGTTTCCCTTCTGAATTAGTTTCGACAATGCCATTAGGAGCTTCAATAGAGGCGTCTTTATATTTAATTAGGATATTTCCATTTATAGTTATCTTTTCTTTATCAGCTTCAAGATTATCAGCATGCTTTATTTCAAACTGCTCAGCTTTAACAGGAATAAGTAGAGAATTTAGGAGGAGTAGAAGAAAAAAGATTTTTTTTATCATTTATGCTTTATTGTTTGAAACAGAAGTCTTCACATTACCGACGGCTTCAACTTTTCCAGTCTGTAAATTATAAACTATTTTATCTGCTGAAATCTGGTTTTGACCTTGAAAAGCTTTAGGTTTTCCACTAACCACTATTAAAGATTTATCTTCAAAACTTAAAGCCGCACCTGTGCACCTTGTATTACCATGAACAATAATTACATTATTTTTTGCATATACTTTTCCATCAGATTTTAAAAGAAGATACCCAGCTTTAAAAATTTTATCGGCAGAAGTATAAACTACATTACCTATAGCTTCAACTTCACCATCCTTAGACCATCTTATTTCTCCAGCAGTTAAGGTTTCTTTTTTATTTTTGTCTTTTTCATTTTTTAGGATTACCTTACCACCATTTGAAATTATTGCGTTCTGTAAATCCCCACCTTTTTCTTTTTTTATATGAACTTCTGCTCCAGAAAGAGCAACATTTTTAAACAGTGCTTCTGTAAGGCTTTTTACAATTATTTCTGTTTGATCATCATTTATAAGAGCTGATTCACCTTTTACACTACCAGTATTTTTTAGGCTTAGCTGAAATCCCTTCTGTGCTTCAATAGAAGTCCCCATTCCAAGTGCAAGCTGAGTAGTTTTTAAGAAAAAATCTCCTGTTTTATTTTCAGCAGTTACACCCCCTAGAAGATAAATTTCTTTAGTGCCATAACTTCCTTTTGCTAAAGGCGCTTGTAAATGAAAAACTACTTCATTATCTTTAAAGACTTCTGCTGTAATACCTTTAATAAAAGCTTTTTGTAGATTGTCTTCGGTAGTACCTTCTTTTGCTGTCAACTGCCATCTTAAAGCACCAGTCATAGCATCAATTTCTTTTAACTGATACCCAGCAGTTTGTGCTTCTCCAATCTGATTTCTTACATTAATTTCCTTCTCTGATTTTTTTACTAGACTACTCCCTTTAACATAAGAAAATGTAAAAAACATTACTAGCCCAGCAATAAAGTATGCTGGTATATATTTTGAAGCGAAGATTTTGCTTTTCATAATTGATAATTAGAAAATGAGACTTATTACAGTGTGAATTCTAACAGAGAAGGAAGTCTGTAATACACTTCCTTTATAAAGATTTCATTCTTTATCTCTAATATCCCATTGATCTTAAGAGCAATGCCTGAGAAATCTCCATAAATCCTTGCTTTAACTTTCCTTCTTTAATGCTTAATTCCCCTAAGAAAAAGTAAGGTGCAGGATTATTTGGATTTTGTTTTATTACTTCATTCCAAAGAGATTTTGCACTTTGTACTTCATCAAATTGTTCTGCCAAAATAAAAGCATAGTAAGTTTTTGCCCACTCATCATTTGGATTATGTTTTAGTAAGTCTTGAAAATATAAAACACTTTTTTCTAGATTTTCCTTAATTTCAGGATTGTTGTCTATCTGAATAAGTTTCTGTGATCCTAGCAAATCAATACTTGTTTGTTTTTTAGATTTATCTACACTCTTTAATTCATTTTTTTCTTTCTCTAGTTTTTCTTTTTTTTCTATCTGTTTTGAAATGTAGTATGCCTTGAGATAATGACTAAATGCCAGTCTGTATCTAATGTTATTTACATCAGGAGCTTCAGAATTGTTTTTTAAAATTTCATTATATTCTGTTATCTTCTTTTCAATAACTCCTTCATTCTCAGGTTTTCTAATCAGTTTCTTAGTTTTTCTTAGCTCTTTAATCGCCTCCTCAACAAGACTCGTTCTCGTTAATGCAATAGCAAGATTAAAATGTGCCTCAGGATTATCCGGATACTTAACAGCTTGTGCTTTTGCTATTTTTAAATCATCAGTTAATGAAATATCTTCAGTATCAGTATTTATCATTAATGGTTCTTCAGCTAATGCAAAGTTAAGATTTGAAAGCAATGCAATAAAAAGGACAAAAAAAAGAAATTTTCTCATTATTCTTTTATCCTTTCCCTAATTGAATAGATCTATCATTAGCGGCTTTAATAGCTTTGTATACTATATTTTCAAAGTCATTTTTTTCAAACGTAGTTATAGCAGAGTGAGTAGTACCATTAGGAGATGTAACCATTTCTCTTAGTTTTCGAGGAGATAGATCTTTTAAAGTATTTAACATTTCAAGTGTACCCAATCCTGTTTGTAGACTTAATAATAATGCAGTATTTTCATCTAGACCACATTTTTTACCACTTTTAATCAGTGATTCTATTAAGTAACAGAAATATGCAGGTCCTGAACCACTAAGAGCCGTAACAATGTCAAATTTCTCTTCTTTTAATTCAAGAGTTTTCCCAATTGATGAAAAGATTTTTTTAGTAAATTGTTTTTGAGACTTTGATACATACTTATTAAATGTTAGAACATTTATTCCTTTACCTATCTGGCAGGGAGTATTTGGCATTACTCGGCCTATAGGAATTTTTCTTTTTCGAAGGGAAGATTCTATTTTTTTTACTTTTACTCCAGCGGCTATAGACAAAAGAAGAGTATCATCATCAATATACTCATTCAAATCATTAAGCAATACAGAAATATCTTTCGGTTTTACAGCAATTAAAACTGACTTAAATTTTACTCTTTTTAAATCTGTAATATCTTTTATTGCCTTAAATCTAGAATGACTTAAATGTTTAATTCTTTCTGGGGATTTTTCTAAGAAAAGGAGATCATTAGCTAAAAAAACTTTCTTATCAACTATGCCTTTTGCTATAGCATAGCCCATATTTCCTCCACCAATTATTAGTAGCTTCGTCATTCGTGATAACTATTAATTGTCAGTTATGGCTTCTTAAATGTCAATTAGATTATCTTATATTATTCGCTTTTTCATGTATTTCTGATAGAATATATCTTTCAAAGTCAAAGTTATGTCAATTAAGTCAGATGAAAAAGCAACCAATTCCACTAGCACTTTTAAAGTAGCAGAAAGACTAAGTTATGTACCTATTTACAGCTTTGCAAAACTCGATGCTGAAAAACAATCCATAATAAGTAAGGGTGTTGATGTAATTGACTTAAGCTTAGGTAGCCCAAATCTTCCCTCGCCCAAAATAGTAATAGATGAATGTATTAAAGAAATTCAAAATCCTGTAAATTACAGATATCCACCTTTTAAAGGTAATAAAAATTTTAAATCAGCGGCTGTAGAATGGCTAAAACAAAGATTTAATATCGATATTGACCCGGAGAATGAAATTCTTCCACTAACAGGATCAAAAGAAGGAATAACTCACCTTGCATTTGCATTTATTAACCCAGGAGATCTTACAATCGTCCCAAGTCCATACTATCCTGTACATGCAAGAGGAACACTCTTAGCAGGTGGAAAAATCCATGAACTTCCTCTTAAACCAGAAAACAATTTTCTTCCTGAACTTGATTCTATTCCTCAAGGTGTCTTAGATAAAGCAAAAATGTTATTTATTAGCTATCCAAATAACCCCACTGGTGCTACTTGCTCTTTTGAATTTTTAGAAAAAGTTGTTAGCCTATGCAAAAAGAACAATATTATTCTTGTTAGTGATCTTGCATATTCTGAACTTGTTTTTGATGGTAAGAACGTGCACAGTATTCTTGAAATCAAAGGAGCCAAAGATATAGCGATAGAATTTCACACACTATCAAAGACTTACAGTATGGCTGGATGGAGAATTGCTTTTGTAACTGGAAATAAAGATATTATTAATGCTTTGTATGAAATAAAAACAAATACTGACTATGGTGTATGTGGAATGATTCAGTCTGCCAGTATTAAAGCTTTTTCAATTCCTCTTTCAGAGCATAAGAAAACATCAATGATATATCAAGAGAGAAGAGATGTAATGATTGAAAAGCTGGCTAAGCTTGGTTGGAATATTCCTAAACCAGGTGGAGCTATGTATATATGGTTACCTATACCAAAAAAATATAAATCTGGATTTGATTTTTCTTCTGATCTTCTTCATAAAGCTCACATAGCTACAATACCAGGCGGATCATTTGGTACTTGTGGAGAAAACTATATTAGATTTGCTCTTGTTGATAATAAAGAAAGACTGGCTGAAGCTGTTGATAGAATGGAAAAAGCTGGCATTACTAACCTTTAAATAACATCCTAAATATAATAATTGTTATAATTGTCTACGTATGTATTTCATTTTAAGTTTGGTTTTATGCACTTTTCTTTATCTCCCTTCTTTAGCTAAAGAAGAATTCAATGCACATCTTTTTAATTATCAGCAAGGTGTATCAGCCCATAAAAATGGTGATTTGGAAAATGCTGAACTTTTTTTAAAGAACTCTTTAAATATGGCTCCTTTAAATACTCCAGCATTAATTGAATTAGGAGAAGTCTATATTGAAAAGGGAGATTACAATTCTGCAATTTCTATTCTTCAAAAAGCCTTAAACACAAATCAAAATGATGCACTTGTACATGTGCTTTTAGGAACTGCCTATCAGGAAATTAAAAAATTTGATACTGCAATATTTCATTTTGGTCAGGCAATAAAACTTGAACCAGAGAATACGTTAATCAGAGTAAATATCGGGCTTGCATGTTCACAAAAAGGTGATAACCAATGCACGATTGATAACCTTGGGAAAGTTGTTTTAGCCTATCCATTCCAGCTAAGAGCTAGAACTGCTTTAGGAACTGCATATCATTCATCAAAGGATTATGCACTTGCTAAAGACCAGTATAAATCAGTACTTGAATATGAGCCAAACAATTTAAACCTCTGGTACAACCTTGCAAAAGTACAAATTGCTCTAAATGAATATGAAGATGCAAAAATTTCTTTAGACAAAGCTATTGAGATAGATAGTACTATCGCTGATCTGTTTTTAGACAGAGCAAGCGTTAACTACAAACTAAATAAACATGAGATAGCAGAAAAAGACTATTTAAAAGCACTTAGTGTAGACTCATCAAACCCTGTCACTCCAGCAGAGTATGCTGTTTTCTTATGGATGACTGGCGCTTATTCGAAATCTGCTGAGCAATTCAGTAGAGCTTACGAAATGCAACCAGATGACAAGAGTCTACTTTCAAATAAAGCTTATCTCTATCAGCTATCTGGTGAGAGTGAAAATGCTATTTCAGCATGGACTGATGTTTTAAAAAGTGACGCTGGAAATACAGTTGCTCTTTTTAATCTAGGGAAACTTTACCAAGAGAAAGAAGACTACCAGAATTCCATTCAATACTACAAAAAATTCCTATCACAAAAATCTATTAAAAAAAATGAGGTTCATGAGGTTGAGCTAGCTCTTGCTTATTGTTACCAGCAAAACAAAAACATAGAGGAAGCTAAAACTTTATATGAAAAGATTCTTACTGAAAGCCCAGATGACAGTACCAGTCTATTTAATATAGCGATTCTATTAATTGAAGAAAAGAAATACAAAGAGTCAATTCCATATCTTGAAAATGCAATAAAAAACAATTTTGATCCTTTGAAGAAAGCTTACCAAGCACTTACAGAATCCTACTTAAATTTAAACGATACATCAAATGCAAAAACCTCTTACAAAAACTGGCTTGATTTAGACAAGGATAATATAGAGGGAAGAATTTCTTTTGCTAAATTTCTTGCTATGACTGGCGATTCATTAGCCGCAATTGACCAGTACAGAGTAGCGGCCGCATTAGATAACACAAGTGCCAGCAGATTTAAACTTGCACAGTTTCTTTTAGAACAAAAAGATCTATACGGGGCTTTAGGACAATTTCAGGAATATTTAAAACTTGAACCAAATGATTTAAATGCACTAACCTTAATCGCAAACACTTATAGAGACTTACACATAAATGAACAGGCTGAAGAGTACTATAAAAAAATCATTGCACTAAGTCCTGAAAATCATCTTGCTTATTATAATCTTGGTTTAATCTATCAAGAGAGCAAGAAGTATGAAGAGGCAATTAACTACTTCTTAAAATCTCTTGAGTTTAATGAGAAGTTTGCACCTTCATACTATGCAATTGGATTATCTTATATTTTAAATAACGACAAAGAAAATGCAAAAGATTACTTTGAAAAATATCTTTTAGTAGATCCTGCGGGAGAATATAAAGACAAGGCTGAGTTAAAGTTAAAAGAGATATTAACACCGACTGAAAATACAAAACCAGAAAAAGGTCAACAAAAAGTATAAAAATGAAATTTGAAAATAAATTTATCGTTTCTGGAGAAGTTCAATATTTGCCTGGAGGATTTTCAGAGTTAGAGAGATTATTAGCTGAAGCTGACAGTAAAAAGAAAAAGCTTAGAGTTAAATTAGGTATAGATCCAACCAGTACTGACTTACATTTAGGTCATACTGTTTGCTTACATTATCTAAGGAGATTCCAAGAACTTGGACATATGCCCATTCTATTAATCGGTGGATTCACTGCTATGGTAGGTGATCCCAGTGGAAGGAATGAAGCAAGACCACCACTTACACATGAACAGGTTGAAAGTAATGCAAAAACATATCTTGAACAAGTAAGTAAGATTTTAGATACTTCACCAGACAAACTAGAGGTGGTAAATAATTATGATTGGCTTAGCAAGCTTTCTTCCACAGAACTTTTACAATTAGCTCATTTAGTTACTATAAACCAGCTCGTCGGAAAAGAAGCTTTTGGAACCCGCATGGATAAAGGAGAACCTCTTTATTTACATGAAGTCTTATATCCGATTTTACAAGGCTATGATTCAGTAGCTATTAAGGCAGATATCGAACTCGGTGGCATAGATCAAACTTATAATGTGCTTTTTGGGAGACATCTACAAAAACACTTCAAACAAAAAGAACAACTAGCAATTCTTCTCCCACTATTAATAGGACTTGATGGTACAAAAAAAATGTCTAAATCATTTGGAAACTACATAGCGCTAAATGATACTCCTGGTGAGATTTTTGGCAAATCAATGAGTATTCCTGATGAGCTCATAATTCACTATTTCAAACTAGTTACAGATTTAGGTTCTGAAGAGATTAAGCAATATGAGCTGGATTTAAAATCTGGAAAGAATCCTAGAGATATAAAAATGGATTTAGCTTGTAAATTAGTAAGCCAGCTACACGATAAATCATCTGGAGATCATGCTAAAGAAAATTTTATTAAACAATTTCAAAAAAATGAGATCCCTGATGATATTGATGAATATAAATTAAATGAGCCTATCAGAGTTACAGATCTAATGCTTACAGCCAAACTAGTACCTTCAAAAGGTGAAGCAAAAAGACTTATAGAAGGTGGCGGGGTGAAACTTCAGTCAGAGAGAGTTACTGATCCAAATCTTTTAATATCTAAAGAACATAAGAATTTGGTTTTACAAATAGGAAAAAGAAAATTTATTAAAATAATCTAAATTAAAACATGTCAGCAAATAACACACAAAAACCAAAATCAGATTCAAGAGTCAGAGAAATATGTCTCACAAGCTCCTCTTTAAGCGAGGAAGAAATAAGCAGACTTGAAAGTATTACTGATAACTTTCAGTTTATCTGTGATCTATTAGCAACTGACTTAATGGTTTATACAGAAGCAAAAAAGGAAGACAACTATGTTTTGGTCGATTTAAAAAGACCACACGGACATCCTTCTTTATTTTTAGAAAGTTCTGCCGTAGGGAAAACTGTAAATTCAAAGTCAGAACCTTTCGTAAAAAAAGTTTTTGATTCTGGGAAAAAAGCTCAAGGGGTCTATGGAGTAATGATGGCTGGAAGACCTACCCAACAAGTTATTTATCCTATTTATCACTATGAGAAAATCATTGCCACAATTTGCTTTGAGAAAGATTTATATTTAACTGAAAGCTTATTAGGAAAAAACTGGAATAAAGTTGCAGATGATTTAGTAGGTGCTTTAAATCAAAAGAGACACAGGTTAAAACACTGGCCTCAGCTTACTGGACAAGAGGGTTTCATACTTACTGATAATCAAGACCAACTTCTTTATGTAAGCTATATGGCTCAAAATCTTCTTGTTTCAGTTTTAGGTGTCAGAGAACAACCTCCTGGAATTAAGCTTTCATTACTATTAAAAGACTTTCATCCAGATATAGTAAAAACCGAACCTGTAATTAATTTAGTAAAAAGAAGGTATTCTGGCATAGGTGGTACTTTAGAAATTACTAGCTTTGATCTCTCAGACACAAATAAAATCCATGTTTTAAGAGATGTATCAGAGATATCACTTAAAGAAAAAGAACTAAAAGTAAAAGGTGCTCTTGTAAAAGAAATACACCATAGAGTAAAAAATAACTTAAATGCAGTTGCCGCTCTATTAAGAATGCAACTTAGAAGATCTAACAATACAGCAGTTAAAGAAGCATTTCAGGAAGCTATTTTAAGACTTGATAGCATTACTGTTGTTCATGAGTTTTTATCTCAAGCTGATAACGTAGAAGTCGTAGGAATCGGGCAATTAATAAAAGATATCGTAAGAAAATTACAGCATGCTCTTGCATATGAAGATAAAACAATAACTGTAATAACGAGCTGTCCTGATGACTTGCATTTAAATAGTGAACAAGCTGTAGGTGTTGCTCTTATAATAAATGAGCTTATTTCAAACTGTTATGAGCATGCTTTTACAGATAAACTTTCAGGAGAAATATCAATAGATATTTCAATTGATAAAAGTAATAAAAGTAATTTTATCTTAACAGTAAAGGACAATGGGAATGGAATGCCTGACACTTTCGATCAAGATAACCCAAGTAGTTTAGGCTGGCACATTGTTAAGACCCTTGTGACTGAGGATTTAAATGGTAAAATTTATATAAATAATATGGTTGAAAATGGTAAAAATAAAGGTACTGAAATAAAAATAGAGGCAAAAGTTGATGTCAAATAAAACTCAAACAAAAACAAAAGTTCTAATTGCTGATGATGAAGCATTGATTCGTCAGGATATTAAAGAAATACTTACTGAAGCTGGATATGATGTCGTAGCTGAAGCAAAAGATGGGCACCATGCTCTTGAATTAGCTAAAGTTACTACTCCAGAAATAATGGTATTAGATATAAAAATGCCAAATATAAATGGTTTAGAAGCGGCAGAAGAAATCCAAATTGCATTAAATAAAAGAATACCCACAGTAATTTTAACGGCATTTAACCAGCCAGAACTTATTCAAAAAGCTGGTGATATCGGAGCATTTGCTTACCTTACAAAACCAGTAAAACCACAAGACTTAATAGCTTCCATTGAAACAGCTAAACACAGAGCAAAAGAAATGGAATCACTACAACAAGATATTTCTGATTTAAAAGAGAAATTAGAAATTAGAAAGCTTGTTGAAAAAGCAAAAGGTTTAATAATGAAGAAAATGGGATTTGATGAGCCTGATGCAATGCATTTTCTACAAAAGAAATCCATGAATGAAAGAAAATCGATAAAAGAAGTTGCTGAAATGGTCATTAGCGAAAACAGCTAATGATTTTGTCATTGCGAACAATGACAAGCCTTTATTTACTTACGGAGAAGGCTTTGCTTCTATCAGTACAGACTCTTCATCAGGTAAGCTACCTACAGAAATAGCAATAATTTTTACCTGGTTTTGTCTGAGTACTTTAATATGAGCTTTATCTCCTACCTTTTTATTTCTTACTAATTCAGCAATTTGCCTTGGGTCTGTAATGTCTGTTCCGTCAACTTTTTGAATTATATCTCCAGCAAGAACACCACCCTCCTGAGCAGGACTTCCTTGAACAACCTCTATTACATAAATTCCTTTTGTATCTTTTGGTACCCCTTCAGCTTTAATTTGCTCTTCTTCTAAAAATGAAGTCTTAATTCCAATATATGGATGTTTAATTGATCCACTGAAAATTAACTCATCAGCAACTTTTTTTGCATAGTCAGCAGGAATAGCAAAATTTAGATTTTGTGCATTTCTTCCAATAATAAAAGTATTTATTCCAATAACTTCTCCAAGTAAATTTACAAGCGGTCCACCAGAATTTCCTGGATTAATTGGTGCATCTGTTTGAATATATTTATATGCTCCCTGTGCCGCACCAAAAGTAACTCCTACATGCCTGGATAATGCACTAATAATTCCTAAAGTAACAGTATGCTCTAACCCTAACGGTGAACCTATAGCTATTACCCAATCACCAGTCCTCAACTCTTTTGTATTTCCAAAGACTGCAGCAGGAAGAGCAACAGCAGGAATTTTAACTACTGCAAGATCACTATAGCTATCATGTGAAATTAATTTTCCTTCATACTTTTTTTCATTCTTTAAAGTAACAGTAATTTTATCTGCTTTTTTAACGACATGATAGTTGGTTAGAATATAACCATCGCTTCTGATAATTACACCTGATCCGGTCCCAGATTCTGGTTGTTGAACTATATCGGGAACTGTAAATTCTACTCCCCCTAAATTGAAAGTTTTCTTTTCAGCATTAGTATTTTTTTTTATTTCTACAGATGTATCAATATTTACAACTGATTTACTAACAACTTCTGCAATGTTAGCAATAGTATCTGAATCAATTTGTATTTTTGGAAGCTTAGCATTACATCTTATAGAAAATAAAAATACTGACAAGACAAGAAAAAATATCAGATTCTTATAGTTAAACATGTTTTTTTAACCTCCACAAATCAAATATGAGAGTTTTTTTCAAATTCTCATATTTTTAAATTTCTAAATACTCAATTTGCATTTTACATTAGTTTTTTCATTTGTGCTTGTATTAATGTAAAACAGTCAATACCTCAAACATTTTAATTAAAATGGATTATAGAAAAGTTATAATAGTATATTGAATTTCTTCAATGAAGATAAATGAAATTTAATTTTAGGAGTTTTGATAGTTTTAAAGAAAGAGGATATATATGGCAGTGGCAGAGAAAATGGAATTCAAGACAAAAGTAAAAAGAATGAAACTTGAAGATATGGATATCTCAATTGGTAAAAAAACCAGACTTCATAGAATGCTTTATGAACATGGACCTGGAAATGGAACTCTAATGATTCTTCCAATTGACCAAGGTATTGAACATGGTCCATTAAATTTCTTTGTAAATCCACCCAGTGAAGATCCAGAATTTCAATTCAAACTTGCTCTTGAGGGCGGTTACTCAGCGATAGCAGTGCACATAGGACTTGCTGAAAAGTATTCTAGAAAATACTGTGGAAAAGTACCTCTCCTTTTAAAAATCAACGGTAAAACAAATATTCCACCTGACGATGAAGCATTTTCAGGTCTTACATCATCAGTAGAAGATGCAGTAAGATTAGGCGCAGATGCAGTTGGATATACTCTTTTTGTAGGTTCACCTAGACAAGATGAAGATATCAGACAATTAAACGATGTTAGATACCAGTGTGAAAAATATGGAATGCCACTAATCGTATGGGCTTACCCAAGAGGTTCAGCGATTGAAGCTAAAGGTGGGAAAGATTCCCTATATGCAGTTGACTATGCCGCAAGGTTAGCTTGTGAATTTGGTGTTGATGTTGTAAAAATCAATGTTCCAAAAATTGAAGAATCAAAAATGGATAAATATCCAAAGCCATATAATACTTTAAAGCTTTCATATGATGAAGCTATTGCTAAAGTAGTTCATTCAGCAGGTAGAACAATGGTTTTATTTTCTGGTGGAAGCAAAGAAAGCGATGCAGACTTATTAAAGAAAGCTAAAGCCGCTATGGATAACGGTGCTACTGGATTAATTTTTGGCAGAAATCTCTGGCAAAGAGAATACAGTGAAGCACTTAGAATTACTGGTGAGTTAAAAAAATTAATGTTAGCCAGCTAATAAATTTAAAAACTGAAGAGGGGTTTCAACCCCTCTCTTTTTGTATTAAGGTTAAGGAGCATTAACTGTGTCAATATCTCGTTTAACAAAAATAATAGCAACTTTAGGTCCATCCTCATGGGATCCTAAAACCATTGAGAGTTTAATAAATGCAGGAACAAATGTATTTAGAATAAACTGTTCACACTCTAATATAGATAGCAGAACTGAGCTAATTAAAACAATTAGAGACATTGCAGGTAAGCTAAATAAAAGAATTGGGATTTTGCTTGATCTTCAAGGTCCAAAAATAAGAGTTGGAAAGTTAACCAATGACCAGATTACAATCTCTGAGAAGAAAAGACTAATTATTACATCTGAAGAAGTAATTGGCACTGAAGAAAAGTTTCAGGTCGTAAATATAGATGAAATCATAGATGATTTAAAAGAAGGTCACAGACTACTTTTAGATGATGGACTATTTGAATTAAAGTTTTTAAAAAAAGTTGATACTAAAAACATTGAATGTGAAGTGGTTTTTGGTGGAGTATTAAAAAACGGCAAAGGAGTCAACTTCCCAGATTCAGATTTAAAGAATATCAAAGCACTAACAGACAAGGATCTTAGAGACTTAAAGCATGGATTAGAAAACAATGTTTCACTTATTGCACTTTCTTTTATAAGATCAGCAAAAGATATAGAACTAATTAAGAGTTATATACCAAAAGAATCAATGGTGAAAATCATTGCAAAGATTGAAAAGCCACAAGCATTAACTGATCTGGATAGAATCTTAGAAGTAGTCGATGGAATTATGGTGGCTCGTGGTGACTTAGGAGTGGAGATCCCATACGAAAAACTCCCTGCTATCCAGAAAAAAATTATACAAAGCGCTAACAATAAAAATGTTCTAGTAATTACTGCCACTCAAATGCTAGAATCCATGATTAATTCCCCCAGACCAACAAGAGCAGAAGTTACAGACGTTGCAAATGCTATATTTGATGGTACAGATGCAATCATGCTTTCAGGTGAAACAGCTTCTGGTAAGTACCCAGTCCTATCTGTAAAAACAATGCATAAAATTGCACTTGAAGCAGAAACAGTAGCACCAAGGATTAGGCATGATGGATTTTCTGTTCAGGAAAATCTTGCAAGAAGTGCATGTGAACTTGCAGACAGAGTAAAAGCCACAGCAATAGTATCTTTTACACTTTCAGGTAAAACTGCTATTCTAGCCTCTAAACAAAGACCACCAGTAAAAGTAATTGCTCTAACTCAAAAAGAAGTTGTCAGCGGACAACTAAGCTTATACTGGGGAATAACACCTTTATTAATGACTGATGTTTCTGATACTGAAACTATGATGAAGCTTGTAGAAAAAGCTCTTTCAGACAATGATCTTGTTAAAAAAGATGACATTATTATAGTCACTGGTGGCTTACCAATTTCAGCTCGTGGTGAAAGTAATTTTATGAAGATTCACAGGTGTGAAGGGAAATTTTAATTCTTATAATAAGTTCTTCCCTCTATAGAATGCTATAGATTTTTTAATTGTTTCCTTAAATGAAATTACTGGCATTTTTAACTCTCTAATTGCTTTTGAGCTATCATAATATATTTTAGGTCCAAAAAGATTTAACTGAGAGATAGATGGTTTCGGTTTTATAGGAAGAATTAGAGCAAGTGCTTCCTGAAAATATGTATACGCAACAACTGGATGTTTCGATATTTTAATAAAAGGTTTTATCGAGCCGAGTTCTTCAGCAATCATAGAAATGAACTCTTTTATTTCCAGATTTTCTCCACCTAAAATAAAACGATCACCAGATTTTCCTATTTCCAGAGCATTCAAAGTAGCTTCACAAACAGCTTCTACATCTACGAAGTTAGTACCAGCATCTATGTAAAATGGAAATCCAAGCTTAATAACTTTTAAAACTGGTGCTCTTCTTCCTCTAATATCTCCAATTCCCCAAACATTAGCAGGATTTACCATTACTGCATTTAATCCTTTTTTTATTCCTTCATAGACTTCTTTTTCAGCCTCATGTTTAGTTTCCATATAAACAATTTTAGGGTTTAATTTATTCCAGTTGTATTCAATATCTTCATTTACAGCTTCACCATTTTCTCCATATCCAACAGCCGCAACTGAACTAACATGAATAAATCTTTTACAACCAGCTTTTAATGCAGTATTCACAACATTTCTTGTACCAATTACATTAATTTTATGAATCTTATTCCATTCACGATTCCAGAAAGATATCAGTGCCGCATCATGGATAAATATTTCACAATCATTCACTTCTTTCTCAAAGGTCTCTGGCTCAGTTATATCTCCATAAACAATCTCTACTTTATCTTTCCAAGGATGTAAGTCAATTAACTTCTTACTTCTAGCTAAGATTTTTACTTTAAAGCCTCTTTTTAAAAGACCAGAAACAAGATTTCCACCAATAAATCCTGTAGCTCCAGTAATAAAAACTTTAGACATATTATTTATTATACGATTAAAAAAGTTTTTCCATAAGTAAAAAAACAAAAAATCCTACACTTACCCATCCATTTAGTGTAAAAAAAGCTAAGTCTACTTTGCTTAAATCATTTTCTTTAACAAGGCTTTGTTCATAAAAAAGCATAACTGAAACAAAAGCTATACCAATAAAATAAAAAAATGAACCATTAATAACTAATCCAAGAAAAATTAAAAGCATTACTGTAATTAAATGAAAGATTCTAGAGAATAAAAGAGCATTTTTAATCCCGAATTTAGATGGAATGCTATGAAGATTGTTTTTTTTATCAAAATCAAAATCCTGACATGCATAGATGATGTCAAATCCAGAAACCCAAAATGCTACTGCCATTCCTAATATATAAGGAATCTGCGAAGTAACACTTCCTCCACATGCAATAAACCCTCCCAGCACTGATCCACCAAGCGCAATACCAAGCCAAATATGTGCAAGCCATGTAAATCTTTTAGTAAATGGATAAATAAAAAACCATATAATAGCAACAGGAAAAAGATATAAACAAACTCTGGGGAGCTGAAATGCAGAAAATAAAAATATGAGGAGAAAAATTACAGAGAAAGTAATTGCTTGATTGTTTGAAATTAACCCAGATGGGATTTCACGATTTTTAGTTCGAGGATTTTTATTATCAATATCCTTATCAATGATTCTGTTTATGCTCATAGCAAATGATCTGCCACCCACCATAGCTAAAACAATCCAAAAAATAGTAATGAGTTCAGGAAGTCCTTTATCTTTAACAAGCAAAGCACCTGAAAATGCAAATGGAAGAGCAAAAATAGAATGTTCAAATTTTATAAAACTAAAGTATTTTTTCATTAAATAGATTTTAGCGCAAACCATTAGATTAATAAAACTCTTGACTACAGATGGTGTCATTGCGAGCCGAATAAAATGAGGCGTGGCAATCTAGCGAACAATTAAATAATTCAATTACTAGATTGCTTCGTCACTTACGCTCCTCGCAATGACATACCAATGATTTTTCACTGTGGTATCATTTTTTTATCTAGAGGAATTTACATGGTTGATAGAGGAAAGAATAATCCATGAATTTATCTTATTTACTAATATCACTTGTTTTTATACATGCTTTAGGTACTGTGTATTTCTTTTACTTTATAGTAGGTAAAAAAGAGAAAGAAAGTTAACCTTTGAAAAGTGAAAAGGTTAAGAACTTAAACTATTCCTATTAAAAGAATTTAATATTTTTTCACTTAACCAATTAGGTAAAATAGTCCTATTTTTGATATTTTTGATCAAGTCTTAAGAAATTACCTCTTTCTATCATTGACTTTTAATAGTTAAATTGGTTAATGTTGGGTTAAGAGGTTTTATGTTACCTAGTTTAGGTCAAGTAAGAGAAGGTGTTGGTTTCGCTGGTAGATTGCTTAACTCACCAATTGTAGAAGGTGTAGTTAGCTATGCTGGCATACCACTTCCTAAAATCGGAGCTGACATAAAAAAAACCCGCAGTGAAGAGGCATTAAAAGACCCGACTAAAACACCTAAAGGAATTGTTAATTGGATAAGAGAAAGAGTTCTGACCTATGGAGTTGTTGCTGGAGTTATCACAGGAATTGGCTCAGCTATATGTGGAAGACTTTATATTAGTAATCCTGAAGGAAATGGAAGAATCGGCTGGCTTGGAAGTGTACTTAAACTATTTTCACTAGGTAGTATAGCTTCATCAATGTTTTCACAATACAAGGGTTGGTATGTAAAAAAAGTAAATGGCGAGCTTGCGTGGCAAAGGTATGTCCTCGGTGGAAAAATCCCTGATCTCATGAAAGATCCAGACATGAGTGAATTAAAGAAACATCATGAGACCGTACACCTTTTAAGATATAATCCACAGGAAACTACAGATATTACAAGAGTAGAAAACGATATCAAACAAGGAAAAAGAGTTAAAGCATTTTTCATAGGTGGTTCAGGTACTGGGAAAACTCATACCATGGATCACGATGCAATGCTAATAAAACTCTATGAAGAAGGTAAGGCAGAGAGCGAAAAGAAAAAAGAAGTAGTATTAAAAACTATTTCAGGAGGAAAGCTTACTGATGCAGTAGTCGGCAGAGGCTTAGCTGGTCAAGTATTAGACACTGCAAAACAATTAAATCCAGAGTTAGCACAGCTTGGCGAACAAGCAATGGGACTCTTAAAAGACAATCCTCAAGCCGCACTTCAAACAGCTATTGCAGGAATGATAGATGAAGCTGAAAAAGCTAAAGAAAAAGGTCAAAGACTAGTAATTTTAATCGATGAAATGGACAAAATCTGGAAAATGGCCGTGAAAGATGGAAACATAGATCTTAGTATGATTGGGCTTCTTGCAACACAATTCCAAAGACTTCTTGAATACCCAGACTTAGATATTCTCATCACGGGGAATGGAACAATTAGAGAAATGTGCTTTCTTGACGAACTCAAAAAAGCTGGTGTTAAAGATGATCAAATTCCTACAGAGTTAATAGGTTTAGAACAAAGACTAACTAAAATTAGAGTTCACATGTCTGAACCTACATTTGAAACACAATCAAAAATCATTGCATCCAGACTGATCGAACTTCAAAGCAAATTAAATAAACCTTATGAAGAATTTATTGACTCTATTATATTGAATAGATTAAAAACTTCACTAGGAATAGAACAAGCTACAGCACTTACAGTTAGTGACGAAAACAAAACCCAGGTAGAAACGAAACTAGCTGAAATTATATATAATGATCTCTATGGAAGATTCAGTAACATTGATTACGATAACAGTGAGAAAGAATCTCTCTACTTAAAATCTGATCCTGAGTTATATGTAGAAGGCAGAGTATTTCAAGGTTTTAGCGGAAGATTAATAAGCGATGCAATAATGGAGAAATATTGCTCAGATATTACTTCTGCGTCAGCGAAAGGACAAGATAAATCAAAAATCACAATATCTGGACTTAGACAATATGCATTAGACATTCTTAAAGAAAGAGCAAATGCACTAGGTCAAACCTATGGTCCACATCTTAATGCTTTTAGACAACAAAGATATGCACAAGAAATTTCAGACAGTGAGAGAAAAGAAAAATTAAAACAAGCAGAAGATCTAGACTCTATAAAAAGTCTAAGACAAAAATGCGAAGAAATATCTTCTAAAATTAGTGAACGCTCTATTCATCTTTCTGAAGAGCAAATCGAATTTATAACTCAAGTAATAACTTTCCTTGGACCAGAAAGTATTTTAAAGCTCGCTATTAATGAAATCAATCTTCATGCTAATCAATTTTTAAAACTCTGGGATATCAAAATGATAGATAAAACTGAAGCTAAGCAACAATCAGTTTTGCCAGAAGGCTCATCGAGAAAAGTTTTAAGAGAAAGACTAGCTCAATTAACTAATGAAGAGTATGAAACACTTACAAGTAAAATAGATCGTGATTCACTAATGTCAATAGTAAGGTCTATATCAGATGAAACAATATCTAGAGAAATAGATCCAAACAATGCAGAGATAATCGCAAGAGCAAATTTAGCAACTATAAATAAAGCTCTAAGAACTACATAGGTTTTTAAACTCAATGTTCTCCGTAGGTCCAATGTCCCAATTATCTTTAAATAAATTCTAAAATTAAAATTAAACTTTTAAAAAACTCTTAAATTCTGTACTTTTTTTTGCGATTATAAAAGAAAAGGAATCTGTCCATACTGGAAAATTATGATGGTTAGATATAAAATAAATACAATTGCAAAATTAAGAATATTTCTAAAAGTAAAAAGGGAAACTAGGATAAAAATTTAAAAATGAGCACAGTAACTGTTGTAAAAAATAACAGATTGAATCCAGTATTATCTTTTCTTGGGAAAAAGTTATATCGTCCTGTTGATTTTTTAAACACCAAAACTGTAGCAGGAAATAACAGGTTAACAAGCTCAGAAAAACTAATAAGAACAGCTTTAGGTACTCCTGGAAGAGTAATAGGGACCTTAAGTGGAGCAGGTGCTTTTATAACAGGAATTAAAAAGCTCTATGATACTTTAAGAGGAAATGTAGAAACATCTTTATTAGATATAGTAAAGAATTGGTCACCAACAATACTTCTTACACTACTTTCAGGAAGTACACTAGCCTCAAGTAAATATGCAGAAGGAATAAGCGAATTAACCCCTTCAGTAAGAACAAAAGATAGAGGGTTTGTTCTAGGTGTTATGAAACACTTTTATAACGCTTTAAAAATAAAAAGAAATACTGACTTAATTCCTTCTACTGGTTTTAGTTCAGAAAGAGCTGAATTTGATAGCTATAAAAACTTCACTGAGTCTCTGACTAATGCCAGGAACATGAACGGTGAATTTAAAGAATCTTTTATCAAAACAATGTTTGACTATGGATATAAAATAGATTTCAATAAAGCTACAAATGATATTACTTTTACATCTGTACATAAGAATGAAAATTGTCATTTCTCAAATGTAATCTTAGATGAAAGTACAGGTTCTGTTTATGGGATTAAATTAGTTACTAAAATTGATCATTTAGTTGAATTGCCTGATAATAAACAAAGTCACGAAAAAAACTTTAATCTTTATATTATTTCAAAACAAGCTAATGAGCCTGACAGCGCATTTAATGAAGTGACACCAGCGATAAAGCTCAGTAGCTTAGATATTTATAGACTTATTAACCATTTAGGAGGTAATCCTAATGAAGATTTCCCAAATAATGATGTCTCTGAAGGGGACAAAACACCTGATCTTGAAGAGGATGATGTGCTGAACAATATTCTACCTTTTGCGACCGGAACTGCTAGTTAAAAAATTTATTTTTATATAGACTAAATAAGATAATACATCAATCTTTATTTAAGCTAGCACAGAGATATTTATATACATCTTATATATTAGGTAATTCTAGATAAATTTAATATTAAAAAAATTACCAGATATAATAATTATAGTATTATAAATTAGTAGAGAAAATCTTATGAATAGAATAACTCCACTAAAAACAAAACCACCAGATGCAAATATCCTACGGGTATTACAAATAATGGCTAATGCTAAAGAAGCATTTGAACAAGCTAAATCAGTAACTAAGTCTGCGACTGAGAGACCCAAATTTTCAGTAACAGGGTTTTTACTTAACAGTGCAGGAAAGAACTAGCTAATTAAGTTTGAATTTTAAATGTTTTAGTTTAATTAGAGAGACCCTTTAAAGAGGATAAATATGATTATTATAATGGAGCCAGAATCAAGTGATAAGCAGATAGATCATGTTATTAACTATATTGAAAACCTTGGTATGAAAACCATAGTAAATAAAGGTGTTATTCAAACAGTTATAGCGGCTATAGGTGAAACAAACAAATACTCAACTGAACAATTTGAAGCTCTTGATGGCGTAAGAAAAGTTGAAAGAATTCAAGTACCATTTAAGTTAGCTAGTAGAGATAGTCACCATGCTGATACTATTGTTACAGTAAGAGGAAATATAAAAATTGGTGGTAATAATCCCCCTGTAATTATTGCTGGTCCATGTAGTGTAGAAAATCAGGAGAACCTTACCGCAATCGCTAAAGTAGCAAAAGAATGTGGAGCAAAGATTATTCGTGGTGGTGCTTTTAAACCTAGAACTGGTCCAAGAATGTTTGAAGGATTAGGAAAACTTGGTCTTGAATATTTAGATGTAGCAAGAAAAGAAACAGGATTAGCTGTAGTAACTGAAATTATGGATGCAAGAGACCTGGATATGGTAGCTGAATTTACAGATATTCTTCAGGTAGGTGCTAGAAATATGCAAAATTTCACATTACTAAATGAAATTGGAAAAACAAACAAACCTGTTTTGCTTAAAAGGGGTTTATCAGCAACTATCGATGAATGGTTATTAGCAGCAGAAAGAATATTAGATAAAGGAAACACACAGGTAATTATGTGTGAAAGAGGCATAAGAACTTTTGATTCAAAATATACTAGAAACACTGCAGATATAGCGGCTATTCCAGTTATTAAAAGACTCTCACACTTACCTATTATTTTTGATCCTAGTCATGCAGTAGGAAAGTGGAATCTTGTAAATCCTATTTCATTAGCGGCTTTAGTAGCTGGTGCAAATGGATTAATTGTAGAAGTGCATCCAGATCCAGAAAAAGCACTTTCAGACGGTCCTCAGACACTGAATTTTGATAACTTTAGAAAGCTTACAAAAGACATTGAAAGACTAATGAAAGTCATTAATCCCGTTAACGTTTAGTTCTTTTCTTTTTAACTGATACTTTCTTCTTAGATCTTTTCTTAGTAGAAGCCTTAGGCTTTGATGCCGAAACTGCTTCCTCCTTAATAGGTAACGATCCAAGGATTAAACCTTTAAGATTATCAAAAAGACTTTTACTATTTTGCTTTAATTCCTTAGTAATTTTTTTCTTTTCTTCTTCTGAGCGTTTGTGAATTTGTTTAACTAAATCTTTTGTTTCTTTAGCTTTTAATTCACCTTTTTTTTCTAATTCTTCGATTAAATCACTTAAGATATTTTGAATATCATCATAAATTCCTATAATTGCTTTTTTTATAAGCTCTCTTGAAGTAGTTACTCCTATTCCAGCAAGTAAAGCCTTCTGCAACAACTTTTTATTGTCCCCATGTTTTAAAACTCCATTACCTTCCATAATCACCTCTCCTCTAGATTTAAGACTTTTCTTCTTTTTTTACCATATCCCATAAACCATTTAATTCATGCGGTGATACATCTTTGACTTCTTTTGACAAAGAATGAACTTTGTCTTTCACTTTATTGTACCTTTTAATGAATTTTTTTATGCCGAAATTTAAAGTTTCTTCAGGCTCAATTTTATACCATCTTGCTAAGTTACAAATCATAAATAATAAATCGCCAAATTCTTCTATTTTCTCCTCTTTATTTTCTGATTTTAAAGATTCTTTAAATTCCTTTAATTCACTGTCAAAAGCTGACCATAACTGGCTCTCGCTTTCCCATTCAAAACCTTCTTTAGCCGCTTTCTTTGATACTTTATATGCTTTTAAAAGTGCTGGCAATGAATTAGGGATACCATCAAAGATATCCTTTCTTTCAGGCTTTTCCCTCTTCTTTAACTCTTCCCAATTTTTTAAAACCTCAGTAGAGTCCTTCACTTTCACATCTCCAAATACATGAGGATGACGTGAAATCATTTTTTCATTGATAAATTTTGCTACATCATGGATATTAAAGCGTTTTTCCTCTTCTGCAATTTGAGCATGTAAAACTACCTGAAGTAAAACATCACCAAGTTCTTCCATTAACTCTTTAGAACTGCCGCTATCAATAGCATCAACAGTCTCATAAGTTTCTTCAATTAAATATCTCTTTAAACTTTTATGATCCTGCTCTCTATCCCACGGACACCCGTCAGGAGCTCTTAACTTTGCAACTGTTTTTATAAACTCTTCAAGATCTTTCATTTTTATAGCTCTTTGGGGATAAACATATATTTTCTAAACAATTTAATTTTCTCATTAAAAAGACTAAATTCAAGGTGAAATTCAGTCTTTTTGTTATTAAAATTTGATAAAAGCATCAATTGCTTTAACTTATCATAACCTAATAAGTTTATCCTACTAACTAAGCCAAAGAGCTTGTTATAGGATTTCATTATGAGAATTAAGAGATTCATCTTACCAATAATACTAATACTAAATCTAACTCTGCCCGCATTGAGTGTAGAATCAAATGAACCTGAAACCTCAAAATCAATTGAAGTAAAAAATTCTAATATTCCAAAATTTAATGATCCACTTTGTTTATTAGTAGGTCTAAATAATTCTGAGCTTTCATATAGAGAAGTTAATGGTTTAGCAGGGTTTGAATTTCTCTCAGTACCATATAGATCTGATGTAATGGATTTAATTAGTGAGTTAAACCCATCACAAATTATTATTAAACACCCAAGCGGTTTTGTCGGGCTATATTCTCCAGACGGACAACTTGTCAGAGGAATACAAACTGTAAATGGACCTGAACTTTCATATCATGGCACAACACCACCAAGCATACTCACACCAACAGAAACAACTTCTAATTATGATTCTATCTATTACCCAGGCACTAATACTGGTGGAGTCTCACAAGGTGGATTAGGATATAGACCACCACCAAAAGGAAGAAACCTTAGAAGGCATTTTTTAAAATTGGGCTCACTTATTGGAATAACAACATTTCAGTATCCAGGATATTTCAATGCATACAGTACATATGATAAAGAAAAATTATTACCTTCTCTTCTTATCCCACAAATACCAGCCGCTATCGGTACTGCTTCTGCATATGCTGATGCCAGACTGGATCAAAGCGAATATAATCAGGCAAGACCACAACCTAGAGATTATATGTTTCAACCAGTTGTAGAAGGATATTAGAAGTTTTTATTTATTTGGCGCAAGACAACCCTTAACAGGACAGGGATTTAGCATTCCAGCTTTCACATATTCAAATTCTTTGAGTATAAGTTTAATTACGATGCTGATCTAAATAACTTTCTAACTTTTCTCTTCCTATTAAATATACATTGTTACAAAAATGGCATCTACCTTCTGCATAACCTACACTCATAATAATTTTTTGAATTTCCTCTTTGTTTAATGAGCTAATTGCAGACTCAAATCTTTTTTCACTACATCCACAATAAAAACAAACACCTTCGAATTCTGAAATAATATCAACTTCAAAATCTGCAAGTGATTTTTTAATAATTTGCTCTAAATTTAGCTTTGATCTTAGAAGTATTGAAAACGGATCGAGCTTTGAAACCCTTTCCTCTACTTTCTTTAAACCTTCCTCGTCAGCAGAAGGCATAGCCTGAATTAATAACCCACCAGCATATAAAACTTTTCCACTTAAAGGCTCTAAATAAACACCACAAGATATAAATGATGGGATTTGTTCAGAATTAGCCAGGTAATTAACAACATCAGTTCCAATTTCTCCATTAACAATCTCTACTGCTCCCTGATATGATGAGCCATGCTCATTATCATAGCTAACATGAACATAACCCGTTTTCCCTACTGCTTTATCAATGTCGACATAACCCCTATCATCAAAACATTCACAAGAAGGATTCGTCACATAACCCCTAACAGTTCCTTCATTACTAGCATCGACAATAATACTTCCAACTGGACCATCACCTTTAATTTTTAAAGTTAAATGACCCTTATTTTTCTTTAACGTATTACAAAGTAATATCCCACAAGCAAAAGTTCTACCTAGAGCTACAACTGCTGTATGAGATAAGTTATGCCTTTGTCTTGCTTCCTCAGTTAGATTAGCTGTTGATACAGCAATTGCCCGAAATTGATTATCTTTTGTTATTGCTCTAACTAAATGGTCACTTTTATACATAAGAATAAATAATATTATAAATCATATGTATTTAGCGATTTAATTCTTATATCCTTATACTTTTTTGGAGATACAATTTTGTATACTAAAAAACATGATAAATTTGAATTGTAGTAAATAACCTGAATCCTTAAAATCAAATTTGTATTTTCTATATTATATGCGGAAGTAGTTCAGTGGTAGAATGTCTCCTTGCCAAGGAGAAGGTCGCGAGTTCGAACCTCGTCTTCCGCTTTTTTATAGCCCCAAACAAGTTAAGGCTTTTATCTTAAAAATATTTCGATCAACCGTATTTGCCGAATAAAAAAACTATTTGCTATTACCTGGTTCCCATTGCTTCAAATCCATCATAAATCTTTCATTTCTTTTTTCCTCTGAAGCTGTTCTAGGATTCTCCATCCTATTTATTTGGTAAGATCTTGTTGGCATTGAAACTGGACCTATATTCATATCTGTCTCCTTTTAATTTAAACTCTTATGCTGTTGCGGCAAGTGCTAAACCATTCATTGATTTCATCAATTTTTTGTTTTCTTTTTCTCTTTCCATCGCTGATTGGATAAAGCCATATGTTAACCCCATAGCCGCATTTACTTTTGCCATATTTGCAATAGTAGCGTTAGGATCAATTCCACCACCTAATACACTCATAAACATATCATTTTGTAATCCACTGGCACCACTAGTTAAAGCAGATAAATTTCTAGTCTGATCTTCAATATTAGTCATAGGATTTGAAGATGCTCTATATCTTAAGTTTCCTGTTATTTGGTCTAATCTCATTATCTTATCTCCCTTTTCCCTTGCCAGTAATTTAATACTAAAATTTTAAGGTTATGCTTTTCTTAAGAAAGTTATTAATCAAAGATAAAAGATTTTTAAAGTTAATTTACTATTAACTAAAGGTTAAGAAAGTCTTAAAAACAGGTGTTTTTATGCCTTAATTACTATAATTAGAGATAAGTTTATTAAAAAGGAGTATCTCATGACATTTAGTAATTTTCTTCAAAAATCTGTTGATCAGTTCAAACAAGAAAAATCAATACATGATCGAATAATTACTTATTTTGAGAAAAATACATCAGCTAGAAAATATGCTGAGCTGTGTGAAGAAAATAGCTGGGAGATAATTTATGATCATCTTACTATCAGAACCCATAACGTAGACAAAGCAATTGTAGAATTTGAAAATCTTGGGTTTAAATTTGAGGAAAGAATTGATTATAGGAATGAAGGCTGGTATGCAAAAGTACTTAGACACCCAAAATATGGAGCTATGTTTGTTGACCAAAACTATGATGATGCACCAGAATCAAAGAAAATTATTAAACAATGGGTTAATGAATTTGGAGATAAAGATTTTCATCACATAGCTTTTAGACTTCCAGAAAAAGTAGAAATTGAAGTGGCTATTGAAGGGCTTAAGAAAAAAGGG
The DNA here is from genome assembly GCA_964602915.1 of uncultured Gammaproteobacteria bacterium. GTDB lineage: Bacteria > Cyanobacteriota > Vampirovibrionia > 2-02-FULL-35-15 > 2-02-FULL-35-15 > CAZRTB01. Next base: position 190,226 of record CAZRTB010000003.1, read on the forward strand.
ATAGAATTTCCAGGATCAATTACTGGCTCTAGAGGCTCAAAACTAAGACAAATCTTCTCAAAAGCAGAATTTATCAATGGTATTCCTTACTCAGTAATAGAACTTGCTCAAAGAAATAAAGATCCTAAAACAGGTTTAATCTATGAAGGCTTTATTAATGAACAAGCTGATAATTTAATGAAAGATAGTGTTTTAAAATAAATTTTTTCTTACATTTATTGATTAAGGTCCTTCTATTATGTAATAATCTTTAGCTAATAGAGACTAAAGGTTTTAATGACTATTAGAACAGCCTTATCATCTGCCTTAAGTGTGATCGCTGGAAGAACTAGCCCTTCCAGTCACATAGCTACTAAAGGAGTCCCTGTACATAGAAGAGGGTTTTTAACCTCATCTGCATTAGCCCTAGCATTTTTTAGCACACCAGGAATAGTTCGTGCAGAAGAATCAACACCCATAACTGCAAAGGCAGAGGAGACTTCTGAACTAAAGCAAAAAGTAGTAGAGTTTTCATCCCAAGCATTAAATGAGTTAAAACCAGCACTTTTATCAAACAATCACAATGAAATAGTAAAACTTCCAAACGCTTCCATGCATTGGAACAATTTAGGTATTGCATTTAATGTCACTGACAATACTGGTGTAGACATTGATGAACATAGAAGACTCATTCTCAAAGCTGGACTTACAAATCCTAATATTCCTAAATGGATTTTACATGAAGCGATCTATACTGCGGGGAAAAGAGCAGAGTATTTAAATTCACAACCTCAAACGAAAGAACATATAGATAGAGAAACATTAGCAATAGTTTTAGAATATTTTAATAAAAATATCGTTCCAAACGATGTCATTGGATTTTCCGTAGCTCAATTATGTGACCAAGACTCCCTAAATTCAATCTCAGACATTTTCATTAGCAATAGATCTTCTAACAGAGATAAATATTTTGATATTTTTGCTTATGTCAACCAAAATAGAAGAGTTAGACTTGCAGAAAAAACAAATTTAGAAATCATTAAAGACTTAGAACAGATACTCAGTGGAAAAGAGAATTTACTGTTTGCAAATAACTCAAATGGAGAACCTGAATTAAATCTTACAGAGAATAAAGAACGTGTAAGTCAGCTCGAAAAAATGTACTTTGCAAAAGGATTACTATCACTTATAAGAAATGATATAGACGCAAAGAAATGTTCCTTATATATATCCAACTATTTCAAAAACAAATCTCCAAAAAGCACTAGTTCAGATGCTGACTATACAGTAATAAGAGCCCTTGCTGAACTTTCTATAAAACATCCACAAGAACAAAGTCTTGTTGATATTTTAAAAGAAGTATCTACAACACATTCTGAAACATTTTTTAACTCTTACTTCTGTGCAAATGCAACTCCTCTAAACTCTATACAAAGTGAAGCAGGCAAAGCAATAGCCAGACTTTTTAACTCAAATCAAACACTAGCAGATGTAATCCTTCTTAATGCATTATCAGCTCCAAAATCAAAGAGTCAAGCCATTCAAGCTATTGCTTCATTGAACTGTCTTTCATCAAAACCTGGATTTATAAATATTTTACGAACAACTGTCACAAATACAGAAGAGTCTCCCCAAGCCAGAGTAGCATCTATGAGAGGATTAGGCAGGATAAAAGATGAAAAAAGCTTTGAGGCATTGCTTGACATAGCAACAAATGAATCAAACCCTGCTTTCCTAAGAGGTGAAGCTCTTTATACAACATTATTAGTAGATGCTCCAGAATTTATACCAAAAGAGTTTGAAAGGCTTGCTAATGAATCTCGTCCTTATGGACTAGAATTGTTTTTCTTTGGGCTAAATGTAGATGCAGATGTAAAATATATTCCTTGGGAATGTAATCCAAATATTTTTTCTACTTCTTCTACACCCACTGCAGAAAATGTATCCTATTTCCTAGATAGATTGGATCAAAAGTATGGTGGAAGCACTGGGAAATTAGCAAACTTTTTAAACAGTTCTGACAAATGGAAAAAGTACATAGCATCTATAGCAGACTATTTAAGATCAAAGCATTCAGACATTGCAACTAGCGGTAGTGTTTTAGATTTTGATATTGCTATTCCAGCCATATACTTTCTTGGACATACAGGTACTAATTCAGACCTGTTAGCAAGTATTGCAAAGACTCCATGGGATTATGTCTGCGATTCAAACCCAAAACAAGTTTTCACAGAAGCACGCGAAGATAATGCAAATGAATTTCTTTTAAAATTCGCATCGATACAAGCCCTTGGAGGTGCAGTAGACATAAATAATTCACATGATGAAGGAGCAAAATTATTATTTAGATTAATCACAAAAGAAACTCACCCTTCACTGTATCAAGAAGCAGTATCATCTGAGCTTCAAATATCAGAAAGAATTAAAAAATCTCCATCAGCATCAGCAAGAAATGTACATGTAAAAAATCTTCTTAACTTCTTAGAGAAGGATATTTTAACCCCAAGTACTGAACCAATAATTGATTTAAAATCCATTGAAAGAAGAAGATATTTTGCATGCAAATCATTAGTAAATATGTCAGCTGAAAAAGAGTTAATCGAGTTGGCTTTCAAGCACAACTGGGTAAAAAAAGGTGATGAAATATTTAGAATCATTGCATATGCACTAAAATCAAATGATTTTAAAATCTCAGATCTTGCGAATTTAAATTTGTCTGATACTCAACAAGCTCTCTTTAAAGATTTATATGACTGCATAGCAAGTGATAGATGTTTTGTCGGAGATGCAATTGAAGAGAACAATTTAACTGGAGATGGTATAGAAATAGCAATTATAGATGGTGGATTCCCTATGTTTTTTGAAGGGGAGATTAAAACTCCCTATAATATTATTTATCCAAAAGAGTATTTTGGACCATCAACATATGACTTAAAAAGCAAACATGCAAGAACAGTCACTCATCAAGTATTAGAGAAATTACCAAAAGTTACAATCCATCCACTTACATGGGATAGAATTACAGCTTCTCAGGATTCACTGCTTTCAAATGATCGGTTTGATCCAGCAACTCAGGGATTTATTGAACTTTTAAAAGGAAAAATAACCGGAAAAAACAATATTCAAGTTATAAACATGTCATTTGGTGTAAAAAGTCCAGGAATGTCAAACAATCAAAAGCACAAAGACTATGTAAATAGAAGAGCGGCCGCTGGGCATTTGGCTGTTGATCTTGGGATAGGGTGTAACGTATCAGTAGGAAATGATAGATCTGCAGACCCTGTCACTAGTAGAAATATGGAGCTTGGAGGAGTAAATGCTCTGCTTGCTTATGTAGGACATGGAAAAAGATTCACTCAACCTGGTGGAGTTTCAAGAGTTGCTTCATATGATAATTTTAGAAATCGATTTGTAGAAACTTCCGGCTCACAAGATCCATTGAACTCTTCTAGTATTACCCTTATTGGAGTAAATGGCTATACAAATGTCTGCCATCAAAGAATAAGAGGAAAAGAAACCACTATTATGTACTCAGCCACTTCATTTGCTGTCCCAAATAAAGGTGTGATCGACATCATGAGTATTGAACTTTTAAAAAGAAAAAGAATAAAATTTGACCCAATAAAACATAATCGTTTAATAGAACAAACAGCAACCACAGATGAAAACAGAGATCCTCATGAAGGAAATAAAGTTTTTTCTTTAATCAATTTTCTATCAGCATTAAAAAATCAGTAAAAATAATTTCCTCTAATTAATTGATATAATACTCTTATGCCTAATTTTGAGTTAATTACAGATCAAGATATTGTAAAAAGTTTTTGTACTGATTCGTCAAACTATCCCGGATATGCAGAAGCACTTATTCGTCCTAAAACGACACAAGAAGTCTCAGAGATTTTGAAAGAAGCAAACTCAAAAAAAATCCCTGTAACTACCATAGGAAATAGAAGTAGTTTAACTGGTTCTGCCGCTCCAGATGGTGGCTGGATTTTAGACACAAGCTTAATGAATAAGATTCTTGATATAAACCATAAAGAAATGTTCTGCATATCAGAACCTGGTTTAATGTTAGTTGATTTTAAGAGAACAATATTTGACCAAGAGCTTTTTTACCCACCAGATCCCACCAGTGAAAAAGAATGTTTCTTCGGAGGATCTATAGCTACTAATGCTTCAGGTGCCAGAACATTTAAATATGGTTCTACTAAAAAATATGTTCGAGCTATTGAAGTAGTTCTTGCAAATGGAGATATTTTAAATATAAGAAGACCACAAATTGAAAAAAATACTTTTGGTTATTTACCTTTCCAAAGCATGGTAGACATTTTTGTAGGATCAGAAGGAACTCTTGGAGTAATTACTAAAACAGAGGTTGATCTTTTAAAAAAACCTGAGGGTTTTTTGGGGGGAATGGCATTTTTTAAATCTTTACACGAATGTTTAGATTTTGTTGTAAATGTTCGCAAAGAGTTATTACTACCAAATCCTTCTATATCACCTAGAGCTTGTGAGCTTTTTGATGTTCATGGAATAAATATTATCAAACCTGATTCCCCGTTTAAGATTCCTGAAAATGCTAAAGCAAGTATATTTTTTGAACAGGAATATAGTCCAAACGGAGACAACAATTTTGAGAAAAATTTAAATGCTTGGCTTTCATTTCTTGAAAAAAATAAAGCTTTAACTGATGATACGATAATTGCTGAACAACCAAAACAACAAGAAGAATTAAGAAGACTAAGACATAAAATACCTAGCACCCTCTTTGAAGAAGGTGGATTTCATGTAAAAAATGGTGGTGGAAAAGTTTCAACAGATTGGTCCGTCCCCATTTCAAGAATTCATGAAATTATTAATTATGCTCAGGATTTAGCTGTTTCAGCAAAATTAGAAGAGCCTGTTATCTATGGTCATATTGGTAATGGTCATCCTCACTATAACTTTATAGCTAAGGATTCAAAAGAAAAAGAACAGATTTTAAGTGTAGTCCATAAAACATGCCAGAAAGTAGTGTCCATGGGCGGAACAATTGCTGCTGAACATGGAATCGGTAAAGTAAAGAAAAGTTTTGTTAAGTACCAGTATCCAGAAAGTATTATTAATGCGATGAAAGCTATGAAAAACTCCTTTGATCCAAATGGCATTTTAGCCCCTGGAAATATTTTTTAGATTAGGTTCTGAATCTTCTATGTTTAACTTGTTTCACAAGACCGGATTTGCTCAATAAATGAGAAAAATCCTTTAAACTTCAAGTTAGTAAAATTTAGATTTAATTGCATCTTAATAAATTTGTTTAAACTCATACAATAGAGCTATCAAATTTTATAAGACATTTGTTTTATATGTTTGGTAGCGTAATTCTACTTATTTAAGAATCATATATAAAAGCATTTATGGGGGCAAGGAAATCAACAGTTTTCTTGTGGGAAAGTGCTAAAAATAAATACACACAGCATTAATAGTGCTGTGAAATCAAATATAGAAAAAATCACTTCTGATTCAAATGAAGCTTCTAAAAGCTTAGATAAAGATACTTTTGTAAGCAGTCCTGAAAATAGCAAAAAAGATACTTCTATCTGTACAGATGTCTGTAACCTTATAGATCCTGGGATAGTAAAGGCTATAGGAGTTTTCTTCCCATTGATAAAACTTATTTCAGATATCGCCAACAGTTTTGATCTTTCAAATATTAATGGAAATACAAAAGAAGAGACTATCTCACAATTGCATAAAACTATTGACTCAATAAAAGATAAAGTTGAACAGAGTAAAGACCAAGATCTTACTAAAAAAACAAGTGAAACCCTAGAAAGGCTATGTAAGACAATGGAGGCAATTGAAAAAAATAAGAATATTTCAAATAAAGATATAAAAGATCTTATACATGAATGGAGAGAAAACAAGGATCACAAAACAATATTAGAACTAGCGATGAGAATAGGTGATGGGAAATGTGAATCTATTAAAAGTAATGAGCTAAAACAAGCTTTAAAAGAAGCATTAGAATCATTTGCAACTGCACTAGAAGAAGCAAAAGGACATCCACCTTGCCCAAAAAGAGATAAAGCAATTAAAGCATTAGAACATGGTGCAGGTAAAATTGTTGACAATGTTGAAATTATAGATAAAAAAGGTGATGACTCTAAATTAAGTAAAGAAGAAAAAAAGCTAATTTGTAGTAATTTTAAAGCTGCAAAAGAAAAAGCAAAAGAGGTAATAGAAAATCCAGAACTCTCTGTGTTTGTAAAAAATAGTGCAAACCTTTTACAATCATTTATAGATTATGTTGATTATTTAACAAAGAAATGGGAGGAAGAAGAAAAAGAGGAAGAGCTAAGAGAAAAAGAAGAAAAAGAACAAAAACTATGTGATTACAGGACTCAAAAAAGAAAAGAAACAGATCAACATATAGCAAGATTAAGAATCAAAGAAAAAGAGTCTAGTAATCTGAGATTTTTAAAAGAAGAAGCCAGAAGAAAGCTTTCTAATTTAATGCTTTATTATGAGTACAATAAAGAGAAAACAAATTTTAAATCAAGGTTTGAAGATCAAAAGCTTAATGGTGAATCTATAAAAAGAAAATATTTAGATAAGCTAAATGAAGAGGACTATTATAAGAGCTTGAGCGATATGACAAACTTCCAAATCCAATTATCCTATCTTTTTGATGAAACAGGAAGTTGTGGAAGCTGTAATCATTAGCTTACATTAAAGTATTTAGACTGAATATGATGAACGACTATAGCAGAAGTACTCTGCTCAGGCTGAAGCTGAAAACTTTCAGAAAGTGATATTCCAATTCTTTCTGGTTTTAAAAGATCAAATATCATTTCCTGATCTTCAAGCTTTGGACAAGCTGGATAACCAAAACTATATCTGGATCCATGATAGCCTTGTCCTAAAAGCTTTCTAATATCTTTTTGATCTTCATGATGAATACCTAATTCAGTCCTAATTCTTTTATGCGACCATTCTGCTAAGGCTTCAGCAGTTTCTACTCCAAAACCATGGAAATATAAATAGTCAGTATATTTATTTTCTTCAAATAGTTTCTTTGCATAATCACTGGCTTTTTGACCAACAGTTACTACATGAAAAGCAACTACATCGACTTCTCCAGAAAACTTATCTCTAAAGAAATCAGATATACAGAGTCTATCCCTATCTTTTTGTCTAGGGAAATTAAATCTCTGAATCTCTTTCTTTTTATTTTCATCTAGAATTACTAAGTCATTTCCTTCGCTTACACAATAGTAATAACCATAAACTGTTTCTGGTACTAAAAGATTTTCCTTTTTTGCCATTTCTTTTAAAGTAGCAAGAACTGGATATGCTTTTTCTTTAAGAAGTTTTTCATGTCCTTCTTTGTTTAATTTCCCTTTTTTAAATTGCCACTGACCAACCATCAGAGCAATTTCATTAATAAATGGATAGATTTCATCAAGAGAAATATCTTTTAAAACTTTTGAACCATAGAAAGGAATTGCCGGGATTTTAACTGAAGGTTTAACGATAGGGCTTTTAATTAGAGGCTGAGCAGTAAGAATCGAAGATTGAGAAGAATCACTAGCGCTAGCTTTAGGGGAAAGTAACTCTTTCTGTTCCTGAACTCCAGCTTTCACAGAAATAACATCTTTTCGTTTAGCAGTACCCTTTTCACGAAAGATTTTTTCCATAAAATTTAAATCAGAGAAAGCATCTGATCCATAAAAAACTGTACCTTTATAAACATTTTGACAATCTTCATCTACAAACCTTCTATTTAAGGCCGCTCCACCTAAAATTACGGGTATAGTGATTCCTCTTTCATTTAGAACTTCTAGATTCTCTTTCATTATCTGTGTAGACTTAACTAGAAGTCCACTCATTCCAATAACATCAACATTTTCTTCTTCTGCTGTCTTAATAATATTCTCTATAGTCTGTTTTATACCTAGATTAAAGACTCTATATCCATTGTTTGTCAGTATGATATCAACAAGATTTTTACCGATATCATGAACATCACCCTTAACAGTAGCAAGAACTATTTTTCCTCTGGTAGTAACATCCTTTTTTTCCATAAAAGGTTCTAAATAAGCCACAGAAGCTTTCATAGTTTCTGCAGACTGTAAAACAAAAGGGAGTTGCATTTCGCCAGAAGCAAAAAGATCTCCGACAACTTTCATCCCATCAAGAAGAATATTATTAACAATATCAAGAGGTTTATATTTTTCCAATGCTTTATCGAGATCAACATTTAATCCTGCTTTATTTCCATCAATAATTCTGTTTTTAAGTATTTCTTCAATCTCAAGAGTAGAATTAGAAAGTGAAGATTTTTCAGCGGAAGATTCTCTAATATTTTCAAAAAGAGACATGAATTTCACCAAAGGATCATAACCCTCTCTTCTCCTATCGTAAATTAAATCTAAGGCTGTCTCTCTCTGATCTGGTGATATTTTAAATAGTGGTAGAATTTTTTTAGCATTTACTATAGCCAAATCCATTCCAGCTAATACAGCTTCATGCATAAAAACTGAATTTAGAACCTGCCTTGCAGAAGGTAACAATCCAAAAGAAATATTACTTACCCCAAGCATTGTCTTCACTTCAGGAAAAGTTTTTTTAATCAACCTTATTCCTTCAATAGTTTCAATTCCAGCTTTTCTAAATTCCTCATCCCCACTTCCTAAAGTAAAAGTTAAAGTATCAAAAACTAAATCTTTTCCAGCAATTCCATATTTTTCTACAGCAAGCTTATAAATTCTTTCTGCTATTTCAAGTTTTTTATCAGCAGTTTTAGCCATTCCATCTTCATCTATAGTAAGAGCAATTAGAACTGCCCCAAATTCTTTAGCCAAAGGACAGATTTTTTTCAGCCTCTCTTCACCATCTTCAAGATTAATGGAATTTACAACAGGTCTACCAGATATAAGCTCTAAAGATTTTTCAATAACAGGAGTTTCTGTAGAATCTATCATTAAAGGAATATTTACCTGAACATTTAATTTTTTCACATATTCAGTCATATCTTTAGTTTCATCTCTACCAACATATGCAGTACAAACATCTAAGATATGAGCACCTTCTTGAACTTGCTCTTTTGCCATATGAATCATTGACTCAAAATCATCTTTAGCCAATAAATCTCTAAAAAGCTTACTACCATTTGCATTTGTTCTTTCACCAACAATGATAGGCGGCGAATCAATTTGAAGAGGAATACTGCTGTACAAACTTGAAACCGAATTAATATAATTAGCTTTTCTTTTTTTAGGTGATATGCTTTCAACAGTTTCAACTAATTTTTTTATATGACTTGGAGTAGTTCCACAACAACCTCCAACAATATTTACACCTAAATCAATAACAAAATGTTTTAATGCATTTGCAAAATCTTCTGGTGTCAAATGATAATGACTTCTACCACCTACATTTTCAGGGATTCCAGCATTAGGAATACAAGAAACAGGAATTCTACTTACTTCACAAAGGTGTCTTATATGAGATGACATTTCAAGAGGTCCAGTAGCACAATTCATACCAATAACATCAATTTCATAGGGTTCAATAGTACAAAAAGCAGAAGCAATATCACTACCAACAAGCATTGTCCCAGTAGCTTCTATAGTAATTTGAACAATTATTGGAAGCTTTTTCTTTTTTTCCTGCATTGCCTTAAAGACTGCAGAAATTGCTGATTTAACCTGAAGAAGATCCTGACAGGTTTCTATGATAAATAAGTCTGCGCCTCCATCTATCAAACCACAAGCCTGAGTATAAAAAGCTTTTTTCAGATCTTGATAAGAAATGTGTCCTAAAGTAGGAAGCTTTGTACCTGGTCCTATAGAACCTGCAACAAATCTTGGCTTTGAAGAGCTAAATTGTTGAGCTACTTCCTTGGCAATTTTTGAAGCCTCAAAATTTAAATCATACGCTTTCTCAGCAATATCATATTCAGCAAGAACTATTGAACTTGCTCCAAATGTATTAGTTTCAATAACATCACAACCAGCCGTTAAAAAAGAAGCGTGGATTTCTTTAATTATTTCAGGCTTTGTACTTACAAGGATTTCATTACATCCTTCTTTACCTGCAAAATCATCAAGAGAAAGAGGGTAGCCTTGAATTGAAGTACCCATGGCTCCATCAAAAACAATAATTTTCTCTTTAAGTAGATCTAAAAAACTTTTTGGCATATTCTTACTTTTACAAAGCAATTAACAGATCGCAGATAGTATTTTACCAATAAATTACAAATTACTATTTGCTGTCCCACCCTAACGATCTTTTCACTGCCTCTTTCCACATTACATACTCTTGACTTCTATTTTTCCTTGGAATAAATAGTTCATCTGTTTTCCAAAGTTTTTTTAAATCTTCCATGGAATTCCAAAGACCATGCTCTCCTAACCCGGAAAGCATAGCTACTCCAATAGCAGTAGCTTCATTTTGTGAAGATCTAGTTATAGCTGTACCTAAAAGATCTGCCTGAAATTGGAGTAAAAAGTTATTCTTTACTGCACCACCATCAGCCTTAACAAAAACATCTTTTGGCAAAATATCTTTTACTGGCACAATTAAATCTGCAATTTGATATGCCATTGATTCCACACCAGCTCTTACTATATGTGCTTTTGTCGTACCTCTGGTAAGCCCAATTAAAATTCCTCTTGCAGACTGATCCCAGTGTGGAGCACCAAGACCAACAAGTGCAGGAACAAGATAAACACCATCATTAGAATCAATACTTATAGCTATTTTTTCAACTTCTGAAGAATCTTTTATAATTCCAAGACCATCTCTTAACCACTGGATTATAGCTCCAGAAATAAAAGTAGCTCCTTCGTATGCATAAGTAGTTTTTAAACCAGACAAAGACCATGCAATTGTCGTTAAAAAATTATCGTTTAATTTAAATTCATTCCCAATGTTTATAAGAAGGAATCCACCCGTGCCATAAGTAACTTTTAAATCTCCTTCATTAAAACAACACTGTCCAAATAATGCCGCTTGCTGATCACCTAAAATTGCCTTTATCGGAACTTCAGAACCAATTAAATTTTTAGAGCTAAAACCAAACTCAGAATTTGATGGAAGCACTTTAGCTAACATCCATTCTTCAACACCAAATATTTCAAGCAATTCCTTGTCATATTTTTCTTCTTTAATATTAAAAAGCATTGTTCTACTTGCATTTGAAGTATCTGTACAAAAAGATTTTTGCCCCGTTAATTTATACAAGATCCACGCATCAACAGTTCCAAATCTCAATCTCTTGTTTTTTATTAACTCTTTTGCAGAAGGTACATTATCAATTATCCATTTCATTTTTGAAGCTGAAAAATAAGCATCAATTTCTAAACCTGTTTTTAATTTTATTACTTCTTTATACTTGTTCTTCAGCTCGTCACAAAATGCAGAAGTACGTCTGCACTGCCAGACTATTGCATTGTGAATAGGTTCTCCTGTTTCTGAATCAAAAGGAATAATTGTTTCTCTTTGATTTGTTATCCCTATAGATAAGATTTCATCTGGATTTATTTTTGATTTTTTTATTACATCCTGAATCGTATAAAGCTGAGTATCCCATATCTCATCAGGAGAATGCTCAACCCATGATGGTTGTGGATAGATTTGATTAAACTCTTTTTGTGATGAAGATATGATTTTCAAATTCTCATCTAGTAATAAAGTCCTAGAACTTGTCGTCCCTTGATCAATTGCTAAAATGTATTTTTTTTTATTACTCATAATTTGCAAATTAAAAACTTCAATAATAAAATTAACTTTTTAATATTTTATACACTTATTAATATTAAATTTCTCTCATCAAAGATAAGAATATTTGAGTAAGACTATTCCCTAAATTAAATATGTTTAAGATAGAGAAGGAGGCAAAAGAAAAAATTAAACTATACATACTGATAAATGCCTTATTTTTAAATAATTGAAGATCTATTATAAGCGCAATACAGATTTTTGTTTTACATTATTACCAATTTACTTTATATCAATAGTATATAGAATTAATCAGAGTATTTCTCAATAAAGTTTTTATTGTGAGATTTAACCTTGAAAACTATCTTATAAAATCGTTTTTAAAAATTTATTTTAATAATCGTATGAATAAGGGAACAAAACTAAAAATCTTTAAAGGGATATTAAGCGTATTCTTTATTATCCTTATAAATTTCCCAACTTTTGCACTGTTTGATGTGAATGTAAAAAATCTCTTTCATATTCCTGGCCTAAATATTACTTTTAAACTAGATGCTCCACAAAACCAACTTGCATATGCCCAAATCATAACCTCAAATGCCTGTATCGATGGTATTGACAATGATGGTGATGGTTATATCGACGGAAACGATCCATCATGCTTATCAGTACTAGGAACATCAGAATCACCTGTTAATTCTGCACCAAATTGCATTAACAGAGTTTCTGTTCAAGACGAATATTCATTATTAAAAGCAAATACTGATGTATATTTTCACAGAACATCACATCATCCAAATGACAATGACTGGGTTATAGCAAGCGATAATAAACCCTGGGGAAATGCTTTAGTTACAGATCTAGATCTTGCCCAATTCCCTCTTCCACAAAATGGTATCCCAACAACACCAAAAGCATTAGTAATAGTAGGAAGCAATGTTTACTTACATAATGACTTAAGAGATTTTGTCACTAATGACTGGATAAGTTTAAATTTTAATAAGCCTTGGGGAAACAGTGTCCTTACCAGCGTAAGCTTAGCGCACTACAATACACTAGCTAACACTTACATAAGGGGCTTAGTATCAACAGCAAACATGGTTTATTATTTCACCACTAAACCAGGAACTGCTTATCCAGCAAACACATGGGTTGATGTAAGTGATAATTTACCTTGGGCTTCTGCCATCATCAAAGATGCTGACATTAGTGGTCAAGGAAATGCAATTCTTACCATTCCAACTGGAGTTATTTATGTACACGATAATATAGAATCTATAACAACATCAAACTGGGCTATCGGCGCAAATCAAGTTTCTTCCAGTGGAGCTCAAAGAATTGATCTAGAATTCAGACCAGGAATAGCATCTAATCAAAGCAATGTTTTTTATAGCCTAGCTCCTGCATTTCCAGGATATCCTTGGACTAGCATAAACGATAATAAACCCTGGGGAAATAGTTTAATTGATGATGTTTCTGTATTTTTCTGGTCTCAAGTCGAACCATGGAACACTCCTGCTGTCACACAAATTGTAGCTGGTAATAAGCCTTATTATCACTTAATGCCTGAAGCCATCAGCACTGATAACTGGTTTGATGATAGCGACAATCAGCCATGGAACTTAGTAGGCGGTGCATGTAACCCTTGTTCAAATAATCAAATTTATTGCAATAATACCTGTGTTGATGGTAATTGTTGTAGTAATGCAAACTGTACCAGTGGACAAACCTGTTCAAACTACACTTGTCAATGTCCAGTAGGACAAATTTATTGTGGTGGAATGTGTGTAAATGGTTATTGTTGCTCTAATGCTGATTGCCCTAGCGGTACCTCCTGTACTGGAAACACCTGTGTATTAAATACTAGTGGTTCATGTCCTCAAAATACTAATGTATACAACTTCTCTGTTTCATGCCCAACATCTGCACAGCTGTGTACTACTCAAGGAAGTACAACTATTAACCTAATAAATTCCTCACCTCTTACATTTACTTACACAACACCAAACTCACATTGTTCATCAGTCAGAATATACGTCAGAGTAGATGGAAACCTTATAACTACAAGTCCTTACCTAGGATACCTTGGCGATCCTCAAAATAGACCAAGAACTTTTGGACCAGTAAATCTAGGTACGTATCCAGCTGGCAATCACACTATAACAATTCAAGCAGAAGGAACTCCAGGTGGCTGTAACACTGGCACTTTAGCTTCATGGGGCGGCACTGCTATAGTTTCTGCTCTATATAATTGTAACTGCCCAGGAGGACAAATTTCTTGTAGTAATGTTTGTGTAACTGGGAACTGTTGTACTAATGCTCAGTGCACTTCTGGTCAAACTTGTACAAATAACTCATGCTCATGTCCACCTGGACAGATTTTATGTAATGGTGTTTGCATGGTAGGAAATTGTTGCACTAATACTCAGTGCACTTCTGGTCAAACTTGTACAAATAACTCATGCTCATGCCCACCTGGACAGATTTTATGTAATGGTGTTTGTACTTTAGGAAACTGTTGCACTAATGCTCAGTGCACTTCTGGTCAAACTTGTACAAATAACTCATGCTCATGTCCACCTGGACAGATTTTATGTAATGGTGTTTGTACTTTAGGAAACTGTTGTACTAATGCTCAATGTACAAATGGACAACTCTGCTTAAATAACACATGTACAAATCCTGCTCCATGTAACATATTAGGCTATTGGAAATATGATGAAGCTCAAACAAATACAACAGCAAGTGATTCATCTACAAATAACAACAACGGCACTTATTTCAATATGCCTCAAACCTCAACAGATGTACCAGTTTTAATGTTTGCTAACTCGGCAAGCAGAAGATTCTTTGGTTCACAATATGTAGAATTTATTAATGAACCATTCTTTGACTTTAATAATCTTGAAGATTTAACTATTTCAGCATGGGTCAAACAAGACACTATTAAGAGTGCTTTATTAAATCAAGTAATTTTAGGCAAAGGTAGAAACTATCAGTTAAGTATTAAAGGAAACACAATCTTATTTTCTTATAGTTCTAATGGCACTACATTTAATGAAGTCTATACTGCAAACGCTAATCTACAGGCAAATGCATGGCAACACATAGTAGTTAAATATAAGATTTGTGATGGTTCTTCTATTCGAGTATTTAAAAATGGTATTTTACAAAGTGGGGCATGGACTACCGGTACTGGAAGCAATGCTGTGTTCTTAAACAATGATCCACTAGTTTCAGGAGCAAGCAAGATCAGTGGTGTTTTAGCTGATTACTTACAACAATATACTTACTTAGATGATATAAGAATCTGGAGAAGAGCTTTATCAGACTGTGAAATCCAATCCTTATCAGCAGGAAATGATATAACCTGCCCTCCAAATAACTGTCCTGTATGCCAGTCAGGTCAAATACTATGCAACAGCACTTGTGTCAACGGTAATTGTTGTAATAACAATCAATGTCCAGGGGGTCAAGTTTGTTCAAGTAATGTTTGCGTACCAGGCACATGCCCTAACATCAATGCATATGCCGATGAAATTACTGCAAACTCACCAGTTGTAGCAAATCTACCAACTGATGTATTAGGTAATCCAAACTTAATGTCTGCTGACTTTGACACAAATGGTGCTCAAAATGGTTTTGTCACTGTAATGTTTAATGGAAATCATAAAATTATTGATTTATCAGGAAATGATTTAGCAATTCATTTAGTAGACTTCTATACTGCAGAGCCTAGCGAAGGGTTTGAGGTTTTAGTCAGCAACAATGGAGTAAATTTTGTTTCTCTTGGAACTAGGAATCCGACTCTAACAACATCCCAGCCAACTGTTGAAAGTTTTGATCTTGCTGGAAGTGGATTAACAGAAGCTATATATGTAACAGTAAGAAACCTATCAAATCAAAATCTTACCCACATAGGTCCTGATATTGATGCAATCGAAGCAATACACACAGCAAGTTGCCAGTGTCTTCCTGGTCAAATAATTTGTAATGGCTCATGTATAACTGGAAATTGCTGTTCAAATGCTAACTGTACTTCAGGACAAATCTGCTCTAACAATATTTGTACCTGCCCAAATGGTCAAGTTCTTGTAAATGGAATGTGCATAACTGGAGACTGTTCGACAAATGCTCAATGTACTTCAGGAGCTACCTGTACAAATAATTCTTGTACTTGTCCACAAGGTACTGTTTTAGCTAATGGTGTATGTATTCCTGGAAACTGTACGACAAACGCTCA
The DNA here is from genome assembly GCA_964602915.1 of uncultured Gammaproteobacteria bacterium. Lineage (GTDB taxonomy): Bacteria > Cyanobacteriota > Vampirovibrionia > 2-02-FULL-35-15 > 2-02-FULL-35-15 > CAZRTB01. Next base: position 206,154 of record CAZRTB010000003.1, read on the forward strand.
GTGCACCTCTGGACTACTCTGTATTAATAACAACTGTTCTTGTCCTCCAGGTCAAATCATTGTTAATGGACAATGTATTCCTGGTGACTGTATAACTCAATCTCAGTGTACTTCTGGTCAGTCGTGCATCGGAAATAGCTGTACCTGTCCATTTGGTCAAATACTCGTTAATGGTATGTGTATTCCTGGAAACTGCGCTACAAATGCAGATTGCACTTCAGGTCAAGTTTGCATAAATAATATTTGCTCTCTAACATCTAGTGGATGTCAATCCGGACAATTAATGTGCTCAAACTCCTGTGTAACTGGTAATTGCTGTACAAATGCTGACTGTACTTCTGGTCAGACTTGTTCTAATAATGCTTGCTCATGTCCTCAAGGTCAAATCTTAGTAAATGGCATGTGTATCCCAGGTGACTGTACTACAAACTCTAACTGTACTTCTGGTCAGGTCTGTTTAAACAATAACTGTACATGTCCTCAAGGTCAGATCCTAGTAAATGGCATGTGTGTCCCTGGAAACTGTGTAAATAACTCTCAATGTACATCCGGTCAAACCTGTGTAAATAATTCTTGTACGTGTACTTCAGGTCAAATACTGGTAAATGGTGCTTGCATCATTGGAGACTGTACTACCAATGCTCAATGTACCTCCGGTCAATTCTGTTTAAACAATAACTGTACCTGTCCAAATGGTCAGATTTTATGTAATGGTTCATGTGTAACTGGAACTTGCTGTAGCAGTAATCAATGTTCAGGGGGTCAGCTCTGCACTAATAACACTTGCGCATGCCCACAAGGACAGATACTAGTCAATGGTGTATGTGTAACTGGTAACTGTACAAATAATTCTCAGTGCACTTCTGGTCAATTATGTTCAAACAATAATTGTTCATGCCCTTCTGGAAATATTTTATGCAACAATTCCTGTACACAAGGTAATTGCTGTTCAAATGCTAACTGTACTTCTGGTTTAATTTGTTTAAATAACTCTTGTACATGTCCTTCTGGAACGATCTTATTAAATGGTGTTTGTATCCCTGGAAATTGTATAACCGTAAATGACTGTACTTCAGGTCAGGTTTGTTTAAGCAATAACTGCTCATGTTCTTATGGTCAGATTTTTGTTAATGGAATGTGCATAACTGGTAACTGTACTACAAATGCTCAGTGCTCATCAGGTCAAGTTTGTACTAATAATATATGTTCCTCAACGACGACCTCATCATCTGGCTCAACAACTTCATCTTCATCTGGTACTGGTTGTTTAGGTGGACAAGTACTTTGTAATAATGTTTGCGTAAATGGAAATTGCTGTGCAAATGTAGACTGTACTTCAGGTCAAATTTGTTCTAATAATTCTTGTACATGCCCTCAAGGTCAAATTTTTGTAAGCGGAATGTGTATAACTGGAACTTGCACAACAAATTCTCAATGTACTTCAGGTCAAATTTGCTCTAATAATTCCTGCACATGTCCATCTGGAACCATATTAGTAAATGGTATTTGTGTTCCTGGAAATTGCTTAACAAACTCTCAATGCACTTCAGGTCAAGTTTGTTCCAATAATAACTGCTCATGTCCTCAAGGTCAGATCCTTATTAATGGATTATGTATACCTGGAGATTGTGTAACTCAATCTCAGTGTACTTCTGGTCAGTCGTGTATTAGTAACACTTGTACCTGTCCTTCTGGACAAGTTTTAGTAAATGGTATGTGTGTTCCTGGAAATTGTGTAACTTCTGCTCAGTGCACTTCAGGTCAGATCTGTATAAATAACATTTGTTCTATATCATCGAGCGGATGCCCACAAGGTCAAATCTTCTGCTCCAATTCATGTGTAGCTGGTAACTGTTGTTCAAACTCTCAGTGTACTTCTGGTCAAACATGCTCAAGCAATCTCTGCTCCTGCCCTCAAGGACAAATTCTTGTTAACGGTACTTGTGTTATTGGAGATTGTACATCAAATTCTCAATGTACTTCTGGTCAGCTTTGTACTAACAATAATTGCTCATGCCCTCAAGGTCAAGTTTTAGTTAATGGTATTTGTATACCAGGTAACTGTGTAAATAATTCTCAATGTACTTCTGGTCAAACTTGTTCAAACAATAACTGCGTATGTACCTCAGGTCAAATACTAGTTAATGGTGTTTGTGTAACAGGAAACTGTACGAATAATTCCCAATGCACTTCTGGTCAGCTTTGTACTAACAACAATTGTTCATGCCCTCAAGGTCAAATACTTTGCAATGGTCTATGTGTAACAGGAAACTGCTGTAATAGTTCTCAGTGTTCTGGTGGTCAGCTCTGTACTAATAACTCCTGTGCTTGCACCTCTGGTCAGATATTAGTGAATGGTGTTTGTGTAACAGGAAACTGCACAAATAATTCCCAATGTACTTCTGGTCAAACATGTTCAAACAATAATTGCTCATGTCCTCAAAACCAAATACTCTGCAACACTTCATGCGTAACAGGTAATTGTTGTTCAAATTCTCAATGTACTTCTGGTTTAACTTGTTCAAATAATTCATGCTCATGTCCTCAAGGTACAATCCTCTTAAATGGAACATGCATTCCAGGGAATTGTATAACTGCAAGCAATTGTACTTCCGGTCAAATCTGTGTAAGCAATAACTGTGCTTGCCCATCAGGTCAAGTGTTAGTAAATGGTACCTGCGTCCCAGGTAACTGTACAACTAATGCTCAATGTACATCTGGTCAGATTTGTACCAATAATACTTGTTCATGCACTTCAGGTCAGATTTTAATTAATGGTACTTGTGTTGCTGGATGCACAACAAACTCTAACTGTACATCTGGTCAAATATGCACAAACAACATTTGCCAATGCCCATCAAATCAAATTCTCTGTAACAATGCATGCTTAAACGGTAACTGTTGTACCAACTCACAATGCACTTCTGGTCAGATTTGTACAAATAACTCATGTTCATGCACTTCAGGAACAGTTTTACTAAATGGGGTTTGCCAAACCGGAAATTGTATAACTAATGCACAGTGCACATCAGGGCAAATCTGCATCGGCAACTTATGTACAAACCTTATCCCTCCAGTAATCACTTCACCTTCAGATAACTCCTCTACAAATGACAACACTCCAAATATATCTGGAATAGCACTCCCTGGAGCAACAGTAAATGTATATGATGGAATGACATTACTAGGAACAACAATAGCTGACGTAAATGGTTCATGGACATTTACTCCATCGACACCACTACCTGATGGTGTTCATCAATTTAGTGCAACTCAAACAGTAAATCCAACAAGTGGATTTTCAAATGTAGTTAATACTACAGTTGACACTTCTTCACCAGCACCAACAATTACTTCACCTGTAAATAATTCAACAACAAATGACAATACCCCTACAATTACCGGAATGGCTGAAGCTAATTCTACAGTTCAGGTTTTTGAGGGAGTAACTCTGCTAGGATCTGTAATGGCCGGAGGGGGGGGTAACTGGTCATTAACTCCATCATCAGCACTATCAGATGGAAGTCACACAATATTTGCTAAAGCTACTGATGTTTTAGGTAACGTAAGTCCAAATTCTTCTAACACTACATTTAGTATTGATTCAAGCGCTCAAGCACCAACAATCACTTCACCTTCAAACAATTCAACAACAAATGACAATACCCCAACAGTCTCTGGTATGGCTGAAGCTAATTCTACAGTTAACATATACGATGGAATGACATTGCTTGGTATGACTACTGCAGACAATTCTGGGAACTGGTCATTCACCAGCGGTATTTCACTCGGCGATGGTGGACATCCTATCTCAGCAAACTCAGTAGACATTGCAAATAATACAAGTCCATTTTCTAATACAGTAAATATTATTATTGATACAACTCCACCTATACCCCCTGTAATTACTTCACCTACAAACGGCTCAACGACTAATGACAACACTCCAACAATTACCGGAAATGCAGAAGCTGGATCAACTGTTCAAATCTTTAATGGAATGACATTAATCGGAGCTACTACTGTAGATCAAAATGGTTCATGGTCATTTACACTAACAAATCCTCTGTCCGATGGAACCTATACATTTACAGCCACTGCAACTGACTCAGCAAACAACACCAGCGCTTCATCAACTGCAGTGACATTTACTATTAACACTACTGTTTCAGCACCAGTAATCACTTCACCTTCAAACAACTCTACAACCAATGACAACACTCCAACAATTATGGGTACATCACAACCAAATGCATCTATTGAAATATTTGATGGGGCAAATTCTCTTGGTATGACAACTGCTAACGGTTCAGGAAACTGGACATTCACGCCAGTCTCACCACTTGGAGATGGAACTCATCAGTTCATTTCAAGAGCAACTTTCAACTCAGTTCTCAGTCCATTCTCTAACATTGTAAATGTAACAATTGACACCGTAATTCCAAATCCTCCAGTAATTAATTCTCCATCTAACAACTCTATTACCAATGACAACACTCCTTCAGTATCTGGAATAGCTGAAGCCAACTCTACAGTAACCATTCTTATTGACGGAAACAATCTATTTGGAACGACAATGGCTGATGGAAGCGGGGCATGGTCATTCACTCCAATTAATCCATTATCAGATGGATCACATATATTCTTAGCAATAGCTTCTGACAATGCAGGTAATATAAGTAATTCTTCAAACTCTGTAACTGTACTTATAGATACAACTATTCCAAACGCTCCAGTAATCACATCTCCAGCTAATAACTCCAGCACAACAGATGACACTCCAACAATTATTGGTTCAGCAGAACCTAACACTACTGTTGAAGTATTTGATGGAACAACATCACTTGGTACAACAATGTCTAATGCAGGAGGTAACTGGTCATTCACTCCTACAACATCCTTATCAAATGGAACACATCAAATCTCAGCTAAGACAATTGATAGCGCATCTAATACAAGTCTCACATCAAATGTTGTTAATCTTACAATTTCATCTTGTTGCTTCTGTCAAAGTGGAAGCCTCTTATGCGGAGTTGGTCAAACACCAAGCTGTACTTCAGGAACAGTAAATTGCTTTAACGACACTATTGTTTGTTGTGTAGGATTTAACTGTTCAAATGTTTCTCAAATATCTTGCTCATCAACTTCATCCTCTGGCTCTACTTCAAGTTCCGGATCCTCATCAAGTAGTTCATCCGGAACGATATCTAGCTCATCTTCTAGCAGTTCAAGCACTTCATCTTCATCAGGAACAGGCTGTCTAGGTGGTCAGATTTTCTGCGGTAATTCATGTATAAATGGAAACTGTTGTGTTGGTGCTGATTGTACCTCTGGTCTAGTTTGTACTAATAATATTTGTACTTCAACCACTTCATCATCTGGTTCAACGACCTCTTCATCATCTGGTTCAACGACCTCTTCATCATCAGGCTCTACGACCTCTTCATCATCAGGTTCTACGACCTCTTCATCATCAGGTTCTACTACCTCTTCATCTGGTTCAACAACCTCTTCTTCCAGCGGAATAGTTTGTCAAAACGGTCAAATCTTCTGCAGTAATTCTTGTATAGTTGGAAACTGTTGTATTGGCGCTGATTGTACTTCTGGTCAAGTTTGCACTAATAACAATTGCACTTGCCCTCAAGGTCAAATTCTTGTCAATGGGAACTGCATTACTGGTAATTGTATAACTGCTTCTCAGTGCTCCTCCGGTCAAGTTTGTACTAACAATGTTTGTACTTCAACAACTACTTCATCTTCTGGCGCTTCATCTTCTGGCGCTTCATCTAGTGGCTCAACCACTAGTAGTGGCTCAACGACCTCATCATCTGGTTCTACAACCTCATCTTCATCTGGTTCAACGACTTCTTCTTCATCGTCTGGAAGTATAGTCTGTGGAAGTGGTCAAATCCTTGTCAACGGTATTTGTGTAACTGGAAATTGCATTACTGGTAGTCAGTGTACTTCTGGTCAGGTTTGTACTAACAACAACTGTACTTGTCCTCAAGGTCAAATATTAATTAATGGTAGCTGTATCCCAGGTAACTGTATAACTGGTAGTCAGTGTACTTCTGGTCAGGTTTGTACTAACAACAATTGCTCTTGTCCTCAAGGTCAAGTTCTCATCAATGGTAATTGTATAACTGGTAATTGTTCTAATAACTCTCAATGTACTTCTGGTCAATCTTGTACTAATAATATTTGCTCTACAACTTCTTCTGGTAACTCATGTCCTAATGGTCAAATCTCTTGTAACGGCCCTTGTATTCCTGGAGACTGTTGTTCTAACAATGACTGTACTTCTGGTCAAACTTGTTCTAATAACACATGTTCTTGTCCTCAAGGTCAAATCTTAGTTAATGGAAACTGTATCCCTGGTAACTGTACAACCAATGCTCAATGTACCTCTGGTCAATCTTGTACTAATAACAATTGTTCTTGTCCTCAAGGTCAAATCTTAGTTAATGGAAGCTGTATCCCTGGTAACTGTACAACTAATGCTCAATGTACCTCTGGTCAATCTTGTACTAATAACAATTGCTCTTGTCCTCAAAACCAAATCTTCTGTAATAACTCTTGTATCGCTGGTAACTGTTGTACTTCTTCTCAATGTACTTCTGGTCAATCTTGTACTAATAATGTTTGTACTTCCACTTCTACATCCTCATCATCTGGAACCACTAGTTCTTCCAGTGGAATAGTTTGTCAGAATGGTCAGATCTTATGTAGCAATTCTTGTGTAGCTGGAAACTGTTGTACTGGTACTGATTGTACTTCTGGTCAAATTTGTACTAATAACAGTTGCACTTGTCCTCAAGGTCAAATAATAATCAATGGAAACTGTGTCCCCGGTAACTGTATAACAGCCTCCCAATGTTCTTCTGGACAAGCTTGTACTAATAATATTTGCTCCACAACTTCCTCTGGTTCCACCTCATCTTCTTCTGGAGCTTCATCCAGTGGCTCAACCACAAGTAGTGGCTCAACCACTAGCAGTGGCTCAACCACTAGCAGTGGCTCAACCACTAGCAGTGGCTCAACCACTAGCA
>CAZRTB010000004.1:0-35908 GCA_964602915.1 uncultured Gammaproteobacteria bacterium
GAACTCGCGACCTCATGCGTGACAGGCATGCGTTCTAACCAACTGAACTACGACCGGCATAAGGATTTGAGGAGTTTTTACCTTTTTCTAAAAGTACACAATTTGTCCCAATTTTCTAGTGTTCTATTTGCTGTATTTCCCTGCATCTTTACTGCAATTAAATACTATTGAAATTATACTTTTATATTGGGGTTTTGTATATATAATGTATCTAAAAGAATACTACTGAGATTACTTATGAAAAATATTAATTATTTAATAAAATATTTATCCTCTACATATAAGCGACTAAAGAGAACTAGAGAAAAAGAAGAAAAGTTCTTTGAAAAGTACTATGAGTTTATTTCAAGCAAGGAAGAAGAAGATACAACATCCACCTTTTCTTTAAGAGATACTATAGGCAATAACGATCTTAACAGGTATTATGATTTCCCTAATTTACTTGGCAAGGAAGGGCTTATATCAGAAGAAAAAATATATTTTATTAATGATGAAGCTGGATATTTTCACTTTAAAACCAATAAGCGGATTAGCAAAAAACTTACATATATATTATTTCCGCTAAAACTTTCCTTTCTTAATAATTTAATCTTTGATCCTAAAGAAAAATCATATTATAGTTCTAGTCAAACATTTGGATATCAAAGTTATTGGTCCGTTGATAGAAGAAAGAGTTCAATTAATAGAACAGTTTCTTTAACCATGTATGATGCAACAATCTACTCGATAATAGACCACTTAAAAAGAGAGAATCAGAAGGATTACCATAAAATATTTTACTCATACCTTCCACTTCTAAAATTATGGTTACAAGACTTATCGTTAACAGACAACTATTTGGAAACAGATCATGAATTAACCATTAGTTTTGCTTTATCATATCTAAATACTCCAGGAAAGTCTTTCTCAGCAAGAAAGGTAATTTCCGAAATGAAGCGTTTAAAGATATGCAAATGGTGTTTTAAAACATTTGCTATATATATTCCAAATAATGGGGTTTGCACAAGCTGTTTTAATGAGTACAAAAGAGATTTTATTAACAAGCTTCAGAAGCGATATCATAAAATCTTTACAACACTTATAAAGCTCTTAGATAAAACCATTATATTATCTCAGGAAAAAACTGGAAAGATTAATGAGTTAAAATCACTCATGAACTACACTAGTGATATTCATACTTTAAATAGAGAAGAGTTCTCAAAAAAATGGATTCAACCTTCATTTGAATTGGCTAATAAGGAAATAGATGATATTGCAAAACTATTAATACGAAGAATTAAGAAATGTAAGAAGACAATAAAGAGCGACTTAAGCATAATTGCATCTACCAAAGATAATTTACAGATAATTAATAGTGGTAAAAAAAACTTAGAAAAAGCATTTAAAGGTGTGAGAAAAATAAAAAAAGAACCTGCAGATTTTATTTCTTTTATTAAGCAAAAAGTTAAGGAAAAAGAATTAAGTCCATATGAAGCCTCAATGATTATAGGTGGAGAGATCTACAAGATTTAATCAAGCTGTCACCACCTGAAAGGCACTCCAGCAAAAAGCTTGAATAGCTTACACCAACAAAAACTGGAGTTTTTTTCACCACCTACTTCTTCTCTAGGTATTCCAAAGGTATTCCAATTGACACTCAAAAACAGTATTATATTTATGTTATTAAAAACCTAAATAAGGGGTGTCTATGGTATCAACAATAGTCAGATCAAGTGAAAAGAGTCTTAAGTGCTACTCTCTAGGCAATGAAGCACATTTGCTTGCAAAGCAAATGGCAGAAGAGTCATCTTTATCAGTTTCAGCCTATCTTAGGGGTCTTATAAAAAAGACTTATACAAAATGGGCTAAGAACAAAAGAAGTGAAGAAAGGAGTTTGGAAAACTAAAAGAAAAAAAGTGATGTAATTTACAGAGAGTTACATCACTTCTAATTGGGCTATTAAAACTTAACAACTTAATTGTACCCAATTTAAAGGATCTCTGCAACTAGAAATAAATGGAGGTACTTTTATGTATTGTAGAGATTTTTTGTGCATTTTTACGGATTCAAAGAAAAGAGTAATCAATTCATGTATTTGCGGTAACCCGCATGAAATAGAAAGTGTAATTAATAAACTAATCCTTTCTAAGAGACAAGGAAAGCAAATCTACTGGAAGAAGGTGATTGCTTGATGGAAAAATGTTTATATTGTAAAGAAAATAAACCTAGGTATTACTTCCAAGCTGAAGTAAATGGGCTTAGGCAGTTTAAATATTGGTGCTTGATCTGCATTGCAAAACTATTAAAGCATGGGGGTAGATTTATATGACTCTACCCAACCAGCTTATATACTGCAATGACTGCAACCAATATCTAGATAGCAACCAATTCGCTAGAAGAAATAAAAGCAAGAACGGCTTTCAACCACGTTGTTATTCATGCTTTTCTAGGAGGTCGAAGAAATGGAAATCTAAAAAGAGAATAAAAGAATTAGAGACTAATGGTCAATTGCTTCTCTTTGAGGTGCTTACATGAGGTGGTTTCATCATTATGTAACGGATAGGAGATCAGAGGAGCTACAAAAGCTCCTTACTGATCCTGAGTTTGGACTGAAAGGGTACGCTATTTACTTTTTAATTAAAGAAATAATGTATGAAAAGATAGAAACCTACACGAAAAAAGATTTTGTAGATATGACTATTAGCCAGTGGTGTGCAGAACTGTATATAAAGTGGAAGGTTCTTGATAGGTTTTTAAGTAGATATTCTAAGGATTTAGATCTGGAATATGAGGTATTACCTAATCCAGCTCCACTTGCTAAGAGATCAAAAACTAGTTTGGTTCTAAGAATGCGATCGCTGAAAGCCTTATCAGGACTGGAAAGTCGTATGTCCAAGAATAATAAGAATTATAAGAATAGTAAGAATTACAAGAATAATGAGAATAGTAAGTCTTTTGGAAAATATTCGGGTATAGAAATCATTTCGGAAATAGGAGTTTAGTTTGGAAAACTATATAGAGAAAGCTGAAGCAATGATTAAGAAGATAGAAGTTGAAGCTAAAGAACAAAGAAAGAATAAGCCCCCAGCGGAGAAATGTAAGGGGTGTGGCTGCTTAAATGAACCTTTCTTGGTAGAAAACTACGGTTGGAAAGTAGCATATCAATGCGATGATTGTGTAGAAGCTTCTAGCTTAGAAAATAAGAAGAAACAAGCAGAGGATACACTATCAAGGCTTTTACAAAAATCCGGTTTGTTTGGACTTCTTGAAGGTATGACTTTTGAAAGCTATCCTGATAGGAATAATTTATATAACTTTTCTATAAAGTATGCTGAATTATTTAGCCCGGAAACAACAGAAGGAATCCTATTTTATGGAAGACCAGGTTCTGGAAAAACACATCTTAGCTGTGCAATTGCAAACTATATAATTAGAGAGAAACAAATATTTGTATTATTTGCAAAGTCCGCTGATATCTTATATAAGATTAAAGATTCATTTAAAAAAGAAGGCATCAGTGAATTAGATATTATTCATAGATATTGCAATGCTCCTCTTTTAATAATTGATGATTTTGGGACAGAAAAGCTTACTGAATGGGCTGAGCAGGTTTATTATAAGATTATTGATGATAGATTAATAAGTCAAAGCCCTTTAATAATAAGCAGTAATTTCACCCCCGAAGAGCTAGAAAATAGGCTTGGAGAGAGAATAGTATCCAGAATCATAAGTACGTGCAAATTGGTTAAAACACCAGATAGAAACTATAGGATTGAAAATAAACTGAAAATCGTTAATTGAGATAAAATATATTTAGGGATAATTTATGGACTGGGTAGTAAAGTTGTTGAAAATTATATTCTGCTGCACAGTTATATTTGGACTTTTTATTATTTTATTTTTTCTGCTAGATATCACTGATGATATCCATGAGATTAAGTCAGAATTACAAAATATAAAAAGAAGTTTATAAGCCATAAATAAGTTTCTTAAAGTTATATACTAAAAAAAAAAAAGGTTAAATAATAGATAAAATGGCTGATACTAATAATAATGGATTGTTATGGTTAATAGTTATTTTTTTACTGTTTAAAGGCTGTTCTATGGATAAAAAAATAGAAGAAGTAGAAGGGGAGTCTGATTACGATTCAGAGATTCAATCATTACAATCAAAGGTACGACAACAAGGATATGATCTTGATAGTTTAGATTCACGATTAGACAAAGTAGAGTCTGACATTAAATATTTGCACTAACTATGAACTGCCATTTATCCTTTCTTGAATCCATACACAATTCAAGCTAAAATATAACTAATGACAAACTGGCAAAAACTTAAATCTGATTTTATATCAGGGAAAACTCTTAGTGTAATAGCTAAAGAAAATGATATCCCTTTTGATACTGTCAAAAGCAGACATAGATCAGAAAGCTGGTCTAAAGCTAGAAATGAGTTTAAGCGAAAAACAAGCGAAAATCTAACCAATAAATTAGCAGAGAATAAAGCTACTGAAGTCTTTGATGAGATAGAAAACATAAAAGCTTTAATTAAACAAGCAGAAAAACAATTACCAAATGCTGAAGTTCTTTCACAAGAAGGCCTTATCAGGGCAATAAATGAACTTTATAAAACACTTGGTACTTATACTGGTAAAACGGTACAAAAGAATGAAAATAAGGTTGACGTTAGACCAATTGTTCCTATTTTAGGCAATACTGTTTGTCATGTGCCTAAGTATGATTAATGGTTGTATAATTACAACAAATATAAGGAGGGCTATATGACAAGTGAGCCAGAATTGTCTATTAAAAAAGATGCTTGGCCCTATAAAGCTCCACTACCTCAAGAAAAAAATTGGACATCTATTAATAATGCACAAAAAGTTGCATTAGCATTAGATATTGATTCTAATTATGATGTTTACTTCTATGGTGGAGATTATGATAGTAAGTACTATTCTTTCAATTTAAGAAAAATTGAAAATTAAGTTACTCACGTGGAGGCTTCAGTGGAGATATTCAATTTTATTAAAGGCATGTTTGACTCATCAACACTTGGTGACAATATAATTGGTAAACAAGTTGAGATTTATGAGAAACAAGAATCCCTTTTCCCTGGACGTGACCCACACACTTATTTAGCCCAAGTTTGGCTTTCAAGAATGACTGCTCATGGTAATAATGCAAATGATCCCGACTTACAAACGCTTGCATTTACTGAAACATACAGCTGTGCATGCGTCCCTCCACCATACTGTGCAAGAGCACTAGGATTATTTATTCTATACAAAGAAAGACCTGACATAATTAAAGCCTATCCAAAGTTTGCAGAAGAATATAGCAAACACATTAGTCCTGTTATGGAATCATTGCAAAATGGTTCCATAGGAGAATTGTATAAAAAATATAATCCACAAATAGCAGCCCAAGGAGAGGGAGCATAACTTATTTACAAATATATAGTTTGTATTATATGTAGGATTATAATAGAAAGCTGAACTATGTTAATAGGAATAATTTTATTAATAATTGGTGAAATAATTTTCATATGGCTAAAAAGACTCATAGTAAATGTGCCTTTATTTAAACCATTAATTTATGATTTAAAAGTATTAATCGGCAAAACATTTTATCCACTTATCTTAACTGTTGGATGTGTAAAATTGTTTTACGTAACATTTTATACAGGTTTACTTGCTGTGATTTTAGTTCTAAGTATTAATTCCTGGATTAGCAAACAATTTACTCCTAAAAACATAAAAAATAGAATTGCAAAAGAAATTACCAAAACTTACAACCAAATGCTTCAAGAGTTTAAAGATGAAGATGAGAATAGTATTTTCAGAAGAATATTGAAAACCAGAAAAGATTTAAATTATATGAATGAAAAAAGTGCGAATGAGTTTTTAAGAGTAATGAATATAGGCTCTAAAACAAGAACTAATCTTGAAAACTTTATCAATGCTGTTTGCATATATGAAAGAGTCCCTATGGATTATGATGAGGGTATAAAAGCTGGAAAAGAACTTGCCAAAGAAGCACTAAATAGGTTTAAAAAATCATAGAGAATGTTAGATTACGTTCACTTGTAGTTGTATATAAGTAAACGAAAAGCAAGCGAAAAACTGTCGGAAAACTGTCGGAAAAATATCTAGAGCATGACGCAAAGAATGACCAAAAAATATTTAAGACCAATTGCATATAAAGGGGTGTGACCGAAAACTGCACATTAACAATGACTAATAGGTGATATAAAACAAAGATGATAAACAATACCAGCTTATAAAAAAATCCATTGCTATAATACTGTAAATAAAATTAAATACTTTAGTCTATTGGTTATTTTATGTCAAAATCTACAGAAAGCAATTCTTCTTTAAAAAGATTATTAGTAGCAATAACTTTTGGTAGCTTTTTCCATTCTTATTTATTATATGCATTTTGCACTACAATTCCATACTTCCTTTCAAAAAATTGGGTTAATATATATACTTCAAACCTTATTTTTTCTTTAATTGAATCATTTTTAATTGCTTTCTTTACAGGGATAGTTTCTTCTTTTATATCTCGGGTCAGGGGTATTTGGGTGGGAGTTTTAGCTAATTTTATTCCAACTATTTTTTTTCTATTACTAATCAAAGTTGTATTTCCAATATTTTCGGAAGACTTGATCAGATCAATGTTTAATATACTTTTTTATGAACTCCCGCCTTCTACAAAATACAATTCAATCTATTTAATTGGTCTTTTTATAGGTAGTATAAGTGGGGGTATTATTGGTCAAAATATTTATCATAGATTAAAAAAACTTGATCTTAATGAAGATAAGTTTGCAATATTTAATATTAGATGGTTTCATTATATTTGGTTATTTCCACTTATAATTTACCCCTATTTTTGCAGTTTTATTTATATTTTCCTTTTGATATTAATCTTTGACACAGGTTATTTTAATTGGTCAGCTCATAATGAACTAATGTTTAACTGGAAATGGTTGCTTAGCATATTTGGAATAATCCCAATATTGTTAATTATTTCAATTTTTATAACATTTTTTGGTATCAAATATTTATATTCATCTATAAAATTAGGACAAAATAGGGATTGGAAAAGACTGGCACTAATAATTTTTCTGGCTGGCTTTGGTGTACCAATGCTTGTTCCTACTATAGCTTTCTATGGGGGGCATTTACATCACATTCTTTTAAAAAGTACAGTTCTTTCCAATCCTAAGATAGGTTTATTTTTTATTATTAGTTATATTGGTGGACATTTAGGAATCATAGGTATAATTTTTAGTCTTTTAATAGCAACCTATAACTATCTTAAAATCCCTGAAAAAGACTCAGTTTCTTTATAACTTTATTTGACATTTAGCTAATTTTTAAAGTTAGTATATAACCCTAAAGTAAGTGAGGAAAGAAATTGGGATATTAGTGTAAAGATTTACCCTGATAAATGTCCGAAAATTGTCCGAAAAGCCTCAGCTCTAAGCTGTATATAAATGACAGAAAAGTGACAGAAAAAGATTGCCGAAAAACAGCCGAAAAATATGACCAAGAAGTGACCAAGTGAATTGTATAGAAATGAAGGGAAAATGCAGGAAAACCCACTGATATTTATTTCTCTTTAATTAATTCTAGTAATATTTTCAGCAGAAACATTTACTGAAGGACAGTTAACTTGGGTTGTAATAGCTTTATCAGAAGTTTTTCTTAAAAGCCTTTGGACATTCTTAGGAATTACTATCCTTATAGATCTATTAGACGAGCCAGAAACAATAAATGAAGAGGGAATTGTTGTAAAGATGCGATTACCAAGCTTAGAAGAAACTAAACATTGCGTGTTGTTCGGGAAGTTAGTTAAACTAGCAGATAGTACATAACCAGACCTTTTAACTTTACCAGAATTAATCAGTCGAATAGATGCACTAGAAGTAATTACTGGAGTTGCAGTTGGATTAGTTTGAGGCGGTAAAGATCCAGGAAATGGCGTTGCTGTTGGAACTGGTGTAGAAACTGGAGAGTTTTTTAACCTTAAAGCTTCTTTTACTGCATTAAAAGCATTTATTCTTCCATAGCCATAAATATTACTATGCCCAACATTATCATAACCTCCAGAGGGAGCATCAATTTTATCTGATGTATTTTTCAATATTTGCTCAACTTGCTGGTAAGTCAAATTGGGATTTGCTGAGAGTATTAAACCAGCAAGCCCAGATACTATTGGAGCCGCTGCTGAAGTGCCAGAAAATGAGTTTGTATAATTACCATTATCATCCAATTCAAATGATGGCAAAGTCATAGCTGTTGCAATTGAAAGCATATTAATTGGGACAAAAGAAGCTCCATTTCTAAAATTGCCAGGGAAACTACTTATATTAAAAAACAACTGCTCATCGTTCGGTGTAATTAAAAGTGCACCCAAATCAAACCCATTTGGGTGAGTAATATTTAAACTAAATGAAATGTTTTTTATTAGGATAGGTTTATCGGTTTGGGGTATTACAGGTTGAATAAAAGAAGTAACTGGTTGGACTAAAACTGGACTAGATGTACCTAAACCATCTGGGATAGGTAGAGATAGAAGAGGAGAAGAATAATTATATGTATTGTTGAAAACATCAATATAATCTAACGACCAACTATTAAATGTCCCTGTGTCGCGTGCAAAATAGTCACCCACACCAATTGCCCAAGATTGAAAATAGCTTGCTAGAGTCAAAGTAAAAGTATCGATCGCATTTTTTGGGCTATATCCTAGTAGTCCAACAAGGTCAGTTGTAACTATATTTCCAGAACAACCACTACTTGGTGCAACCAGATCAACTTCGGGTCCAGTACTACTATATGGTGCAATTCTATCTACATTTGTACTAGCCCCTACAGCGATAACAGGGGAATAGTTTGCTGGGGCAAAAACTGAAGAAGTCTGACATGCTCCTTTTACACCATTACCTGCAGAAAAAACTAATATTGCACCCTTACCACTCCTACCTGTAGCTTGAGCATGATCAATAGCATTCCTTTCAATATCACTTACTAAAGTACCGCCACCCCAACTACAATTTATAATATCTGCACCCTCATCAGCAGCTTTTGCAATACCAGAAGCTGCTACAAAATCTTGTGCATTAGCATCAACAACACCTTGAGTACCAACACTTAAATCAATTGCAATTCTGATAGGCAACAACATGCAGTTAGGACAAACTCCTACCACACCCTTACCGTTTTCTGAGGCTGCAGCTAGTCCACCTACAGACGTCCCATGGCTAAAATTACCAGCACCAGCAACATTTAATAGTATATTTAATATTTGTTCAGATGTGATCCCAGAACCAAACAGTTTAGTCTCCACACCACCTTCAACCAAATTAAATCTTTTAGTTATCTTTCCACGGGCTGAAAACTCTTCATGATCCCAATCAAAACCATCATCTATAACTGCTATGGTTATATTTGAATCACCTTTTGTCAGATCCCAAGCATTTTCAACGTTTATATCTGCACCAAAAACACCACCATTTTGACCTGTGTTTTTTAAGTGCCATTGGTTTTTGTAATAAGTGTCTGTCGGGACTGAGTGTAAGCTCTTTTTTTTTACAAAGTTTGGACTTGCCCAAACACACCAGCCAGATTCAACACAAACATTTGAAACTTCAATTACATTATCTAAAGGATTCTTTAGTTTAAGATGATATCCTTTCCCATCCTGTACATAGTGAATACTGTCAACAATTTCACTATTCAATTTATCACTAATAATATTTTTAATGGTTTCATCATCAAGCTCTTTTTTAAAACTAACCAAATAATCATCTGTAATAATTAACTCTTCACCAGATTTAGTATCCTTATAAAAGGGTAATTCTATTAACTCACTTTTAGTTTGCAATTTGATTTCTTTAGTTAGATTATTATTAATTAAGTCCTTATCTTCAATCTTATAAAAATATGATTTGGGTAAAACTTGTTTTAATTCTGTTGAATTGACTTTATATACTTTTTCTTTGTTTGTATTTAACTTATAAACTTTTTTATTAAGGATAGGTTCAATATAGATTTTTTGATTATTAGAGTAATAGTACTCAGTTGATGCTAAGGCAATATTAAAACTTGCTAGTGATAAAACTATAGGTAGTAAATATTTTCTCATAATTTAAATTGCTTAAAAAGGTTAAATTATTCTATCTTTATTGCAATGTAAACTCCAACAATTTAATAATTAAATACGTTTTTAATAGTTTACATGCATATATTATTACGCTATTACTATCTTAAAGATTCACAAGCAACTCCATCTTTATCTCTATCTAATCCGTGTGGATCTCTAAAAGGACCACCATTTTTCATATAAAATGCCTGAGCTTGCTTTTGCGTTGAAAAGTCAGAGCAATTATAATCAAGCTTATAACCAATGTTATTTCTAGATCCATATCCAGAATTACATCCAGGATAATATGGTGCACACTTGGCTGAAAGTGGAGTTCCATCACAGCAATTGCAACCACAAACTCCTAAATGATGAGAGCAGCAACCTTGTCTTGCATTTACAGGCAAAACAGAAATTAAACTTAAAACAATAACTAAAATTAAAACCAGCATAATTATCTACGCCTATAGCTAAAATTGTTATATTTTATTCCATCGGGAGCGGTTCTAATGTGTGGGCTAACATAAGTACCATTAGCTCGGAAATACCCCATAACTGGCACGATGCTTGGATTTGTGTAACCGTATAAATTAGGATAGCTATAACCATAAGTTGGATAACTATAAGAAGTAGCATACGGATAGCCATAGCTTGTAGGATAGTATCCTCCACCTCCTTGGCTAGCTGCAAGAGCTACAAGTGTTATTACTCCTGCAGCAACAACAGCTTTGGCTGTAAATATTGCTGTCTTTTTAATTTTAGGATGCGGACCTGCAAGCCAATTTTTAAATCGTCTAGTTTTAATAGGCTTATCTTCAGCAATATTAGTTTCTTCTTCTGGAATATTACTTGTAACCTCTTCAATAGGTTCACTCATATAATAAGGGTTTTCTTTTATACCTACTGCAAATAGGCTATTAGGATTAGTGCTAATAAGTTCTTTGTCTTTTACTTCTATAACATATTTAGGACTTTTAGCTAAATTGTAGGAAAACTTTGAGTACTCATTTAAACGAGCAAAATTGGTATCTTTCTCATCAATAATAAAAGAGGGATTGAGAATTATATTCTCGGCAAACTTTGTATCTGGATTCTTTCTGGCTAACTCTTTGTCATTTTCATTTATAAAGTACCTTGGAGACTGTGCCAAATATGATGATAAATCACTATCTAGATTATTTTTCATATAATCTAGGTCATTATTAATATCATATTTAGGATTACCAAATAAACCACTTGCAAAGTAACTTAGAGGTTTTTCTTTTGCTAAATCAGTAGGTATTTTATTTAAATCTACATTTAATGATCTTCCTATTCCCCATGAATAGTAAGTATCTGGATTTGATTCCACAAACTCAAAATCTTTTTTTGTAGGAGAATAATTCAAATTAGAAGTTAATCCAAGTGCATATTTAGTACTAGAATAATTTTGAGCAATTTTAAGGGAATTGCTATCTATCCCAAACTTAGGATTTTTTGCTAAAAACAGAGCAAAGAAAGTATCTGGATTATTCTTAGCAAAAGTAATATCTTTATCTGTGATTTTATAGTTAGGATTTTGCAACAACCCACTACAGAATAAACCATCTGGCTCTTTCTTTGCTAGCTCCAAGTCGTAATCAGTAATTTTAAAATATAAGCTCTGAGCTATCCCCCATGCAAACAAAGTATTTGCATTCAACCTTGCAACCTTAAAATCATTTTCACTTGGTATAAAAGTTGGATTGGTAACTAGTCCTTTTGCATATAATGTATTAGGATTATTTCTTGCCAGCTCTTTATCATTTTCAGTAATACTATATTCTGGCTGTAACGCTAAAAAATATGAAAGCTTTGTATTTAAATTATTTTTTACAAAATCCTTATCCTGATCTAAGATTGCGAACCTTTTATTAAGCACTTCATTTGCACTTATCTCTAGATTAGAAAAAGTTTTTATTAGTTCTTTATCCCATTTGTATTCTTTATTTTGCTTCTGCATGACTTCAGAAGAAAAAGCAGATAGTGGATAAGTATCAGCAATCTTATTATCAATCTCATCAATTGCAAAATGGGGATTACCAAGTAGTCCAATTGCAAATAGCGAGTCAGGATTTACTCTTGCTATATTTTTATCTTCTTCATCTATAAAATAGTTGTTGTTTTTTGTTAATTCATAAGCAAACAAGCTGTTTATATGGGTTCTGGCAAGATATTTATCTAATTGTTCTATTTTCAACCCAGAACTTTTGGCATAGCTATAGGCAGCGATACTATCTGGATAAGTTCTAGCAAGTATGATTTTATCTCTTTGTTTTATTCCTTCAAATATATTAGACAAAAATGAGTTGGCAGCAAGCATGACAATTAAAGCTACACAGAAAATTAAAAAATCGTTCTTCTTTTTACTCTTAATTTTAAGTTCTTCTTTTAGTGAATCCATATAATTAAATAAGAATTGTAGCTAATTTAAGTTAAGGAGTTAAATCTATAGCCTTATAATAACTTTTATTTACACTTATATAGTAAATACCGCATTTTGTAATTTGGAAAATATATCATTATGAGCACCTAACTAATATTAAATGAGGTCAAAATGAGAAAAATAACAAGTCTAGTTTTTATATTTGTATTATTACTTCGCTGTAGTTTTTTAGCTCCACTAGCATCTTATGCTGAAGAAAACGAGTTAAATATTCCAAGCCTACTTTCAATTCCAGTTATATTCAAATATCCAGTAACCAGTAGTCAAATTAGTACTGGTGATGTTCTTCCTATTTCAATCAATGAAGATGTATATGTAGAAAAAACACTGGTATTTAAAAAAGGTACGGATGGAGTGATCTTTATAGATAATGCAAAAAAAGGACGCAGTTGGGGACGTGGCGGAAAAATAGAAATAACCAATGGAAAATTAAAAGATGTTTTTGGTAATGATCATGTGGTGAAAATATCTACTCAAGCAAAAGGTGATAGTGCTGCATCAGGGAAAATATTACCAATTGTAAGTTTAGTAGTGTTTTGGCCTTTAGCTTTCTTTGGCTTTAAAAAGGGTGATGAAGCAGTTATTCCAGCAGGAAAGATTGTTTATGCCTTTACTACTGAGCCATCCACAGGAAAAGTTTCATCTGCAAATTAAAAAAATGCAAAACAAAGAGATATCTTGGTTAATATCTGCTATAGCAACAGTTACTATCATTCTTCACATTGCATTTCCGGATTTAAAAATTGATTCGATTACGGTAGCTTTATTATTAATTGGTATTGCTCCATGGATTTCCCCTATTTTTAAATCACTAGAAGTTCCAGGATTAAAGCTTGAGTTTCAAGATTTTGAAAGAATTGAAAATCAAGCTGAAAAAATAGGAATGTTAGCAACCCCACCTACTAACAAAGAAAAACTTGAACTTATTGAAATGGCTGATGAAGATTCAACACTAGCTCTAGCAGGGTTAAGAATACAAATTGAAAGAAAGCTAAGAGCAATTGCTAATAAACATGGGATAGTTACACCAGCAATGGGAGCAAATCAATTATTAAATAAGTTGTCTAAAGATGTAGTGCTTGACCCAAGCGTTATATCACTTCTAAAAGATCTCATTAATAATTTGAATAAAGCAATTCATGGGGTTGAAGTATCTAAAGATATTGCTAATTGGGCAATAGAAGTTGGACCTAAAATACTTGCTGCCCTAGATAAGCATCTATATGAATAGTTTTAACTTATTAAAAAAAGATTATTTGTTGACATTTATTTAACTGTAATAAGTACAGAAAAGTGAAAAAAATCTAATGCTACTTTTATAGGAAAAGTATATAATAAACTTATTAAATGCTTGAAGATGTTTTAGAAAAAATGTTTGGTAAATGGTCTGAATTAAAGAGCTACAAAAGTTCTTATGGTCAACTGTTTAATATATCTTATTATACGGGATTTTCTCCACCTCCTACTGCAAATAAATGCATAATGCAATTTGAAGTCCGCAAAGCAAATAATAATTGCTTTAGATGTTCTATAGGAATAACTTCTGAATTGCAATCATATTGGAAGATACCATCATACAGTGATGATGTTAAAAAGGTCTTAGTAGAGATAGCAAAAGCTTTAATAGAGAAGAAAATTGAATCTTGCGATTTTCATGACTTTGAAATTACACTAACTCAAGGTGATATGGACAATGACTCTATACAAAAAGAATCCATTGAACTTACTATTCAAGCAATAAAGAAAAATACTGAAAATATAGTTAATAGAGTTGCTGATAACAATGAACATGATGATATCTTGGATAAATATCCTTTTGAAGATCCCAACTCAAGGAAAGAGTTCCGCTCAAAGCTTTTAAAAATAATTTATGATATTAGCAAAGGTCAAATTGGATGCAAAGTATCAAGAAGAAATGTGATTGAAGTCCTAGAAATAAGCAATATACTATCCCCCTCCCTATTATCAACTTATGAATATCTAGAAAGCAAAGGATTTTTAAAATATGAAAATCCAATGGAAGATTCAATTACTATTGCTGGAGTAGATGAAATAGAAAATTATTCTAATATCCATTCTATGGATACAACATCACTAAAAGTCTACATAGACGACATATCTTCTTTTAATGCAGTTAAATCTATTAATACTCAAGCTGTGAATGAATTGATGCCTTTAGGGTTAGACGAAGATTATATACAAAGTTGTTTGGAGAAAATTATAAATGAGCCATTTCATAAAAATGATTGGGGTGGTGAAACAAATGATCTCTATACAACTAGAATAGAAAAAGATGCGGGAAAAAGGATTTCAGCAGCTTTCATGTTGAAAGGCAAAGGTTTAAAGTCAAAATTAACAATTAAAAATTGTGGTAAAAATGGAGATCAAATTGTCAGATTATTTGAATCTCCAGCAGAGATATTTTTCATTCAGCATATTGGCGAGATTTCTGAAGAAGTAATAAAAGATGCTGAAGGTAAAGCAGAGCTTTTGAGAAGAAGAGGCAAGCTTGTATATTGTTGTTTTATAGATGGTTATGATATAGCTAGAATATTAAAAGCTTACAAAATGATATAAAGCACTTCCTAAAATTATGAATAAAGAGACATACGATGAAAAGCTTTTATTATTTCGTACTTATATTGATTCGTGCTTTAGCGTTACAAATAATATTCCAGCTTTAGTAGAAAAAGACAGATTAAATAAAACCATCAATCATAAAGAAAGAATAATACTATTGGATTTTTTTAACAGGCAGACAATATCAATTTCTACCCTATGGAGAATATTTAAAGCTGACCCCTTACTAGAGTTTAAATATCCAAAAACTGTTTTTGAAAATGGGATAGAAATCAAGGATTTTCTCTCTGCGTTCGTGTTAGTAAGAACTTTATTTGAGAATTATGTGAATATGCACTATTTGCTTTGCGATTCAATAATTGATAATGAAAAAGAATTAAGAATATTATTCTGGGAAAGATACTCATTAACTGAACGAGAACCTCTTCAAAAGCGAGGAATAGCACAACTTCTTCCTCAATCTTCCGAATCAGAATTAAATGAAATTGATAGCAAAATAAGAGAAAATCTACATTATCAAAAACTTATGTATGGGAAAAAAAATACTGAAGATGTATTAAAAGTAGTGCAAAAAGATAGATGGAGTTTAGTTAGCATACATAAAAAAGCAGAAAGGGCTGGAATTGAAGAAGAGAAGTCTAAACTTTTTTATAAAATACTCTCGGATTATGCACATTCAGGTCCATTATCAATAGATATTAGCAACTTAGTAAAAAATGCTTCTATAGCTAGAGAAGAAATGTTTCTTGCAATTAAATTAGCAGAAATATTTTCCTCATTAACGATAAATATGTTTAGTGAAAAATGGGGAGGAGAAATGAAAGAGCTCATAAATAAAGAACCATTTCTAATTAAAGTAATTAAGGAATCTAGAGAAAAACTTGATAAAGGGTTTGACAAGATTATCTAAGATTTAATTAAATATTATCTAGGGCTTCAAAATACTCTTCTCTACTAACACCTGCAGATTTTATATTTTTTCTTATATGATCAATACACACATTTTGTTTTGCTTGGATAACTACAGGTCTGCTCATACCTTCTTTACTCATAACAAAATGATCCCCTTCAGTTCTTATTACTTTTAATCCTAAGTATTCAAATACTTTAATAAGATCTTTGTAGTTAATAGGAGTTATTTTACTTCCCATTTATACCGGTAACGCTTGCTCTTTCTTATAATTAGCCACAAAAGGCTTATGCTCCCAGGTAGGTTGTTTTTCTATACAAACGATCCTATAACCAGCCTCCTCTAAAACATCTTTAATAGTGTTGTTTTGGGAACACCATTCCAATGCTAGCTTTACAGCCTTATCAGTGTTATAGGCAGCTTCTTGCTCTGTATCTCCCATACCAGTATAATCAAACTCATTACAAATCCCTACATACTGCTTTGTTTCATCATCATAATATACATCTATTGTATATTTAATTGTTGCATTTATTTTTTTTATATTTTCCATAGAAGTTACCAATATTGGACCATATCTTATACCTTATGTTCCCACTCTAATCTTACTTTCTAACCTTATAATTTTTATATTAAGGTTTGGTTAATATTTCCTAACCTTTAAATAATATTATAAATTAGAAATTAAAGTATAAATCCTAAAAAAATCTACCACTTTTGCATCTCCTTAATAACCTCTTCTTCACTACTCATCAAATACCCTTGAGTAGTCTTCAAATCAGAATGCCCTAAAGCCATTGAAATAATATTTAAAGGCTTTCCCGAATTAGCCGCTACCGTAGCAAAAGTTCTCCTAAGCCCATGGGGAGATATTTGCATACCAGCTCTTAAAGATAACCTTTTTATTTTTCTACCTACTGTACATCTTTCTAAAGGTACTGACTCCTTGAGATTTTTATTAAAAGTTAAGAAGAAATATTCTTGAACACTTTTTGGACGTTTTTCTAAATATTCAATCAAGTAGTTATTTAGAGCATTTGATATTCCTACATATCTATTTTTCTTACCTTTACCAAGATAAACAAATATTTTTCTATTTATAAGATCTACATCTTGTACTCTTAGATTACAAAGTTCAGATATTCTAAGACCGGTATACCCTAAGGTTGCCAAGATACATTTGTTTAATAAAACATCATAATCACTTTGACCGGAATGTTTATTTTTAGCGATTTCCAAGAGCTGATTAAATTGCTCAAAAGTGCAATGTAACCTTTTAGGTGGGTAGACTCTTTTTGGCTTTGCTTCTTTTAATTCCTCTAATAGTTTTCTGCTTTCATGATTTTTAGCTATTAAATATTTAGTAAAGGATCTGACTGCTTTATATACATTGTCTTTAACGCTAAAACTTTTAGGATCAATATCACCTAGAACAGTTCTTAAATAATCCACAGAGATTATTTGGGAATCCTTACTTCTTTTTGGCATATGATCAAAATAGTAATTTAAGTACCTAGCATTTGTTCTAACAGTGTTTTCTGCTTGAGGCTTTCCTGTTAGCAATCCTTTTTCACACCAAGACACCCAATTATCAATCTCTTTGTATATAAGTTTCCAGTCAAATAAAACCTTGTTTTCAGACTTTTCTTTAAAGCGATTACTTTTCCAGGCTAAATATTCTTGAATTGGAATTATATATGCAAACTGACTTTGCCTAGATTTGTTTAATGCTGGAATCTTCCCATTTTTTATAAGCCTTATAGCTGTTTTCTTAGATATGTTTAAATCAACTGCAATATCTTGAGTGGTTAAAAAGTCTTTCATTTTGCCCCTTTTCTAAATTGGGACAAATTGGGACATTTTAGAATAGAAATTAAAAAAGCCCATTTCCAAAGAAACAGGCTTTAAATCTGGCGGGGCCGACGAGACTCGAACTCGCGACCTCATGCGTGACAGGCATGCGTTCTAACCAACTGAACTACGACCCCATAAAAATACATCAAAGAATCAGATTTTAAAATCCAAGATTATAGATCCAGACTTCTAGACTTAAAATAAGATAATTGAAATTAAGATAAATCAGGATACAATTTGCTTTAAAAAGCAAGCTTTATTATAACCCAGAAATAAATTACTTAAAAAAGTGTAACTCAAATTGAATAAAGAATCTCTCAAAGGGAATATATCAGCTATGGTAAAGAATATCTCTATAAACCTTTTAAAAAAGCTCATTATAATACCTATACTTTTTTTGTATATAGAATTAATCCATACCGTAAATACTTTTACATATGAGCAGTTATCAACACGTTTAGCAGAAGAAGCACAGCTTCATCCTGAAAAAACACAATCATTAATTTTACAGCTTTCACCGATTTTACTAATAGGATTAACAATAGTTTTTTTCATCTCTTCATTTTTTTGTTTTTATAGTTATTTTGATAAAACTGAGAATTCCTCTCGTGCACAAAAAGAGTTAATTATATCTGCAGTACTTGTAGGAATAAAGAAAGTCTTCTGTGTGCATTGTATGTTACTTGGATTAGTATCAGTAACTCTTTTCTTACCACCTGCCATTTTAGGTATAAAGATCGGGTTTTTACTTAGTAGTTTTCTTAGTAAACATTTAAAAGCTTAAATGTCATTATTTTCACAGACATCAGGTATCTGATTACTGTTCTGATCTGCATTTAGAGCATTATATAATCTATCCAAATATTTATCTGTATTTTTCTTTATTGCAGTTGATATTTCCTCTGGAATACATTGATTATTAAAAACAGGGGGATTACCGCCAGATGAACTAGAACCAGACATTGTCGTTGTCGTTCCCGTCATAGTCCCAGAACCAGACATTCCTGACATAGAGCCTGATTCACTATGGCAACCTTCTCTTTCCGGATGGTGTCCACAAATACATTTCATATCACCTAAAGTACAGTGATGAAATGCAATCATCGCTTCTATGTTTTCCTCTAATCTATTAGCGGCAGAACCACTGCATGATTTATCTAATATATTTTCAATTCTTTCACCTAAAGAATCAAAATAAAGTTTCAAGATCTCAGCATCACATCCACCATTAGTTTTAATAAGTTTAATTAGCGGTTCTCTATTAAAAGCTTTATAGTTTATAAAATGCTCCGTTTGATACGGCTTTATTTTTTTAACTTCATGATGAATACCATTTAAAGCTTCCAATGCTATTTGGTCCTGGATAAAGCTAGGAATAGTATTTGAACTCTTTTCAAAAGAATGATTTTCCACTGCCATAGATATTCCTATAGAAGAAATAGTAAAGCAAAAGACTAAGAATGTAATCCTTTTAATATTCATAAATAATATTTATATTACAAAGCAAATTAAATATCTATGGTTAAAAATAAATATTTACTTAGCTTTACCTTCTATATAAGATTGCGCTTTTTCAAAAGTAGCTTTTCCTACTTTTCTTCCTAGTTTTCTAGCTTCAAAATCTCCATCTTTAAAGTGAATACCACCATATCTACGTGAAGCTCCTGCTTCATCTGCTGCTTGTGAAAATGTTTTCCAGGAGAGAATTACATCATTTACTGGAGTTACTCCAGCTTCAACCACTGATGAACTCTTAGTGATTGCAACAGAATCATCATAGCGATCGCTACCTTTAAATCTCCTTAAAACCTCTGCAGATGCGGCGCTAAATGTACTGTGACCTGAAACATATTCTGCAAACCCTGGTGTAGAAATATAAGGAGACCATGTCTCACCACTTATAAGTTGTGTACCTTTTCCTACTCCACCCCATGCTAGAACTTTCTTTCCATTAAATAAAAACCTAATTGCTGTTATTGGTCGGACTGAATCATAAGCTATTTTTGCATCCCATGCGGCAATACCTGCATCAAACACTGCATTTCCTAAAGCAAAAAACAATTTCACATCATCATCTAAGGAATGGTTATCTCTTCTTGAAATGAACTGAGCTATTGAATGCCAGTGACCTGGAGGAGTTACAGTTCCAGCTCCATCTACCCAGTATTCAGCGATAGATTTTGTTTTATCATTTAACCGAGCACTAAGTTTCAAGATTTCTCTTGCTTGAATATTGTATCTAGCGCTTGGATAAACAGCTGGTGGTCTTGGTCTAAACTGATCTCCAGATTTAAGTCCAAAAGGAGTAACCATTCCCCATTGTGGAGTTAAAAATTTTTGATCTGTTCCAGAGGAATTTAATGGTTGCCATTTACTTGGATCATTAAGCTGACTGGAAGAATTTACTGGAGTATAACCTGTGTAGTCTGAATATGCAGAACCACTACTATTTAAATCTCCTAATTGATTTGAACCATCTGAGTGCCTAAAAGTAACTACCTCAGTAGCGACAGTATTACCGATCCCTGAAGGAGTTGTAGTATTTAAAGCAGTATCTGCTGGATCATATCCAAGAGCTCTCATCAAATCAAAGAAAGTCTCACTCTGTGATGGAAATAAATCAACCAATGCTACACAAGCAGCATAGCTAATTGCTTTTTCTTTATTTGCTTGTGTTCTTTCAGATTCAGCGACTCTTAATGAAGCGCCAAGCCTGGTTCCTACTGCTTTACTATCATAGGCTGACCATGCATCATAAATTGAAGTGTGTAAAATCCCTAATGCTCTTGATGCTACGGGTGGTGCAGTCATTGTGGATTTAATAGTATCCAATGCTACCTGATTCCACTGAAGAACTACATTATCACCTTCTACCGACTGTACTGGCAAAGAAATTAATACTAAAACAAAAAATAAAAAACTAACGATTGCTCTCTTAATCATAAATCCAAGAACTCCTTATTCTCAATCCATTTAAAGTCATTTTAAACTCCCTAAGAAATTTACCACTTAACCTAAGATTCTGAGTTAATATCTGAAAATACAGTATTAAAAACACAAAGATGGCTTTATAAAATGAATAATTTATCTAAAATAAAGTTAGAATTAAAACATGCGTATCGTAATTACAGGTGGTGCAGGATTTGTAGGTTCACATTTAGTGGATATGTTTCTATCACTTGGATATGAAGTTATTGCTATTGATAATTTAATTACAGGAAGAAAAGAAAATTTAACAGTAAATAAAAATCTTCAGTTTTTAAATCAAAATGTTTATAAATATATTGAAGTAGATGGAAAAGTAGACTGGGTTTTACATTTTGCTAGCCCTGCTTCTCCTGTAGACTTCACAAAGTATCCTATTCCTATTTTAAAAGTAGGTTCTAGCGGAACTATAAATGCTCTTGGTCTTGCAAAAGCAAAAGGTGCAAAATTTTTTCTAGCTAGCACTTCTGAAGTTTATGGAGATCCACTGGAACATCCACAAAAAGAAACTTATGTAGGGAATGTAGATCCTATTTCAGAACGCTCAGTTTATGATGAATCAAAACGTTTTGCAGAAGCGACTACAATGGCATATCACAGATTTCACCATATAAACGTAAGAATCATCAGAATCTTTAATACTTACGGTCCTAGAATGAGAGTAGAGGATGGCAGAGTAATATCGAATTTCATCAGTCAGGCATTAACCGGAAAACCTATTACTGTTTATGGAGATGGCTCTCAGACCAGAAGCTTTCAGTATGTAAGTGATTTAATTGATGGTATTTTAAAACTAATGGATAAAGAATATCATCTCCCTGTAAATCTTGGAAATCCACACGAATTCACAGTTTTAGAATTAGCAAACATTATAAAAAAGATTACGAACTCAAACAGCGAAATTATTTTTAAGCCACTCCCAGAAGCAGATCCTAAAAGAAGAAGACCTGATATCAGTAGAGCTAAAGAGGTTTTAAAATGGGAACCAAAAATATTATTAGAAGATGGGTTAAAGAAAATGATTGAGTATTATAAAAGTATTGGACTGACAAGTACAGGAGTATAGAGCAAAATGAAAGTTTTAATCTCAGCGGATATTGAGGGTGTTTGTGGTGTCGTTCACACTGATCAGATTTACCCTGATGGAAAATTTTATAAAGAGACTCTGGATAAATGGGTTTTAGAATTAAATGCAGTCATTGAAGGATTAAAAGATTCTGGAGTAAAAGAAATAGTAATAAATGATTCTCACAATCATATGAGAAATCTGGATAATTTAAAACTAAAAGGTGCTGAGGTCATAACAGGATGGCAAAAACCTTTTTCTATGGTCAGTACTGCTGAGAAAAAATATGATCTTGCATTCTTCTGCGGCTACCATGCTATGGCTTGTGCTAATGGAATCCTAAGTCACACATACCGTCCAAGAATTATAAAAAAAGTTTTTTTAAATGGTACTGAAGTTGGCGAGACTGGATTAAATGCAGGGCTTTTAGGGTATTATGAAACTCCTGTTGCTTTTCTTTCCGGAGACAATGTAGTTTGTGCAGAAGCAAAAGCACTTCTTGGGAATGAATTAATTACTGTAGAAACAAAAAAAGCACTCAGCAGATACTCTGCATTATCTATATCTTTTGATGAGAATTTAAAAAATTTAAAAGAAGCTTCAGCTAAAGCAGTAAAAATAAAACATAAACCTTTTAAATTAACTTCACCGACGACATTATCTATCGTATTTGCAGAACCAAATCATGCAGACGGCGCAGAATTAATTCCTGGAGTAAAAAGAATTAACAACACACAAATTGAATTTACACATCAGGAATTTCCAGTATTATTCAAATGTTTTCTTGCTATGGGCGCATTATCTGCCACTAGAGATGATGTACTAACGTAATTCTCATTTCCTATTAGTCATTACAGCTATAATCACTTGAAAATATGGTAAATTATTACTCCGAATATTTATAGCGATAAGCAGTAAGTAATTACAGGGAATAAAAAGAAAAAGGAAGTTCAAGGAAACTTGAGCTAAAAAAAGATGCCTCCAGCAAAAAAGAAAAAAATATTAACTCAAATTAAGCTTCAAATTGAAGCAGGAAAAGCGAATCCAGCTCCACCTATTGGTCCAGCACTTGGTCAACATGGTGTTAATATCATGGGTTTCTGCAAAGAATACAATGAAAAAACAAAAGATAAACCAGGTCAAATTATTCCTGTAATTATCAATGTTTATGAAGACAGATCATTTAGCTTTATTTTAAAAACACCACCTGTTTCAGACATGATTAAAAAGAAAATCAAAATTGAAAAAGGATCAGGTGTTCCTAATCGTCAAAAAGTAGGCAAAATCACTATGAAACAAATAGAAGAGATTGCAAAAGATAAAATGGTTGACTTAAATGCTCTTGAAATAAAAGGTGCCATGAACATTGTTATGGGCACAGCAAGAAGTATGGGAGTTACCGTAGAAGGTTAGTTTTATGGTAATGAAAGCAACTACTATAAAAGGACACTTAGGACCTAGACCTAATCTTGGATCTAAGACACCTAAAAGTGAAGAACCTAAAACAAAGAAAAAAGCTGTAAAGGGATCATAAAAATATAAGGAGATGGGAGATTAGAAATTAGTTAAACTAATTAAATCGTTAAAACCATAAAAAACATGAAAAAGAAAAAACAAATTGCAGAAATTCTTGGTGACAAATTAAATAAAGAATTTACACCAAAAGAAGCAGTAAGCACCTTAAAAGAAGTTTCACAAAAAGTAAAAAGAAAATTTGATGAAACGGTTGAGCTTGCGGTAAAACTTGGTATCGATGCTAAACAAAGCGACCAGCAAGTTAGAAGTTCAGTTTCACTTCCAGGTGGAACTGGTAAGAAAGTAAGAATTGCAGTAATTGCAAAAGGTGAAAAAGTAAAAGATGCAGAAGCGGCTGGTGCTGATTTTGCAGGATCTGAAGATTTAATTGCAAAGATTGAAGGCGGCTGGTTAGAGTTTGATAAATTAGTAGCGACTCCAGATGTAATGGCTCAGCTTGGTAAGCTTGGTAAAGTTTTAGGTCCTAAAGGACTCATGCCAAATCCAAAAGATGGAACAGTTTCAGCTGATGTTACTAAAGCAGTGAGAGATTTAAAAGCAGGTAAAGCAAGTTTTCGTGCTGAAAAAGATAGCGGAATTGTTCACGTTCCGATCGGAAAGATTTCATTTGATGAAATTAAAATTCTTCAAAATCTTTCAGCAGTAATGGAAGCTATTCAAAAAGCAAAACCATCTGGTGCAAAAGGTATCTATATTAAGACTGTATACCTTAGTACTTCTATGGGACCTGGATTAAAAATAGCGAACTCTACATTAGATCAATTAAGCGAATACCATATCTAAACTGAGGGATTTCCCTAAAGACAGATCATAGAATTTAGTAATTTATACACTTTCATAGAGATTTCCCTGAGAATTTCGTCACACTGTGATGAAATCACACTTATGGACGTTTTACATAGTTAAGATACTGCGCATATCTTATTTAGATAGCCAAAATATCTATGAAAATAATTACTAATAAAAACATAAAAATTATATTATTTATATTTATTGCTATGCTGTCATTTCACAGCCCAGCAAAAGCTATTATTAATCAAGCTATTACAGTAGACACTACAAGTGATGAATTTAATGCTTCACCAAACAGTACATGTTCATTAAGAGAAGCGATTTACTCAATAAACAATACTACAAGTTATGGTGGTTGCACCTATCAAACTGTTAATGAAGTAAAAATCCCTCCAGGAACATATGAGCTATCAATTACAGGAACAGAGGAAAACTGCATGTCTGGAGATTTAGACATAAGCTCAGACATCATAATTACTGGATTAGGTAATATAGCAGACGATGTAATAATAGATGCAATGAACTTAGGTGAAAGAGTTTTTGACATTAGACCAGGTGCTGGCAGAGTAGTAACATTAAACAACTTAAGAATTACGAATGGGGCTGATCTTATGGGTGGAGGAATTTATGTTTCTGGAATCAGTACTTTAAATTTAAATGATATACTCTTCAACTCTAATAATTCTGTTGCTGATGGTGGAGGTCTTTATAGTACTAGCACATCAACTATAAATATAACTTCTTCTTCATTCATATCAAATACAGCAAATGCAAACGGTGGTGGAGTTTATCACTCAGGAGGAGAGCTCAATATTACTAACTCTACCTTTTATAATAATAATGCTCTAGGAGCAACTGGTGGTGGATTAGTAACCTTCTCTGGATCAGATACAAATTTAACCCATGTAACATTTGTCAACAATATGGCTTCTGATTCCTTAAATGGACACTCTTACCACAATGGTGGTAATTTAACGGTTGCCAACACTATCGCTGTTGATAGTTGTGCAGGCAATGCCCCAAGTGCAGAGTATACTTCTTTAGAATCTATCGCTTCTGCCATGACATGTGGTTATACAAACAATGAGATATCCGGTTCAATAGTTACAACTCCACCGAACTACTACGGTGGCAAAACCCCGAGTTTAAAACTAGACGTAGGGAGTGCCGCACTCGGTATAGCAAGCCAGGTTCAGTGTGCTGATGTAGACCAAAGAGGCTATGCAAGAGACGACTCAATGTGCGATATCGGTTCATATCAAGCAACTGGAGAACCAGCATCCTTTATAAGTGCAAGTACAAATTTAACAGGAAATAAAGTAATTCTTACTTTTAACAATCCACTAGATGAAACTGTAACCACTGATGCTAATGATTTTATAGTTCTTGCTGATGGAGTCCCTTTAACTCTTGGGGTAGGAATATCATCAGATAAAGTTACACTAACATGTAATCCATCTATCATGGAAGGACAAGATGTTCAAGCATTTTATGACCATATGAATGGTCAAATAAAAGATGTAAATGGAAATGTTGTTTATGGAATAAGCGGTACTACAGTTACAAACATTACAGACAATACAAAACCATCAAAAACTTCTTTAGCTATAGATGGTGGCACATTAGAAGTCACATATAATGAAGCACTTGACTCATCAGCTACAGAACCATCTATAGGTGATTATACTCTTAAAGTAAATGGATCAACTTCATCTCTACAATCACTAAGCATTTCTGGATCTAAAGTAATTTTAATGCTTTCATACCCAGTATCAGCTGGAGAATCTGTAACACTTGCTTACACTGTAGGTGCTAATCCTGTTTTAGATTTAGCAGGGAATTCTGCACTTGCCTTCTCCGAAAGTAGTGTTACAAATAACACTGATGGAGATGTTGACGCACCAACACTTCAGAATGCCTCCATCGATGGAGACACTGTAATATTATCCTACAATGAAGATCTTACTACTTCACCAGTTCCAGAAAATGGTGATTTTAGTATAGTTATAAATAGCTCTACAAATGCAAACGCTACAGGCGTCTCAATCAGCGGCAGTGATATAACGATCATGCTAGATACTACTGTCATCAGTAGTGATAGTGCCAAGATTTCATATACAGGAGGAGCAAATAAGATAAAAGATCTTGCTGGTAATTTTGCCGCTAATTTAGTAAATGAGTCTCTTACAAATAACACTGTTTCAGATACTAATCCACCAAATTTTCAAGGCGCTTCCATAGAAGGAAACATGGTTTTGATAGGCTATGATGAAACTCTCGCCACTTCACCAGTTCCAGAAAATAGTGATTATTCTTTCATGATTAATGGATCAACCACTGCAAATGTTTCAAGTATTTCTATAAGTGGCACCGAGATAATGATTACATTAGACACTTCTGTTATAAGTACTGACTCAGTTACTTTTTCTTATACAGGAGGAAGCAATAAAGTAAAAGACACTGCAGGAAATATAGCCGTCAACTTATCAAATCAAACAGTTACAAATAACACTATCTCAGATACTGACGCACCAATCTTTCAAGGCGCTTCCATAGATGGGGACATGATTGTGATAAGTTACGATGAACCTCTTGCTAGCGGATCAGTCCCAGCAAACAATGATTATTCATTTGTAATAAATGGCTCTGTAAATGCAAATGCTACAAGTGTATCTATAAACAATTCTAGCGTAAATATTGTTTTAGATACTACTGTTATAAATACTGACTCAGTTACTTTTTCTTATACAGGAGGAAGCAATAAAGTAAAAGACACTGCCGGAAATGTAGCAGTCAATTTATCAAATAAAACAGTTACAAACGACACTATCGCAGACACTGATCCACCTATACTGCAAGACAGTGGCATTGATGGAGACATGGTTACTCTACAATTTGATGAGAATATAGTGACATCCTCAGTACCAGCGAAATCTGACTTTAACTTTATAATTAACTCTTCAACTAATGCAATTGCTACAGCATTAGCAATATCTGGAAATACCATTATGATAACTTTAAATACTTCTGTTATAAGTACTGACTTAGTTGATTTTTCATACTCACAAGGTACAAACAAAATAAAAGATATATCCGGAAATGCAGTAGAAAGTATACCTAATCAAAATCTTACAAATAACACAACACCAGACACAACATCTCCTACTTATCTAGGCTCAGTTGTCAATGGAATGGCTTTATATATAAATTATGATGAGCCTCTTTTAAGTAGCTCAGCACCAAGTACAAGTGATTATATGGTACTAATAAATGGAACTACTAATGTCGCAGTAAATGCTGTTTCTATATCAGGAAATGCTGTGGTACTGACCTTAGCAACTGCAGTAAATTATGGGGACACTGCTCAGTTTTCTTATTCTCACGGTGGAACAGTTCTTTCAGATCTATCTGGGAATTCAGCCGCCGCATTATCAAATAAAACAGTTCAAAATTCTACCCCTGATCCTAACAGTAATAATGGTAGTAGTAGCTCTAGCTCTGATACTAATCCGCCTAGCATTCAAAGTGCAGGAGTAAATAAAGATAAGCTAACTATAAAATATTCTGAAGAGATCAACACCAATGCTGATTATGCAGATTTTAGAGTCAGCGCTAATGGAACAAATATCCAAACAAAAGACATTTCAGTATCAAACGACATTGCTGTGCTAACACTAGAATCACCTGTACAGTTCGAAGAGGCAGTTTTACTTTCATATAATAAAGATTCAATAAAAGCCATAAAAGATCTAGCAGGAAACAAAGCAAGCAACGTCTCTAATCTACAAGTAACAAACAATACCCCTGATAAGAGTAGTCCAGTTTTAGAAGATTCCTTTATAGATGGAGATAAAATTATCTTAGACTATAACAAACAACTATCAGCAAATAATGGAATTAACATTGTAGACTTTACAGTAATTACAAATGGGGCAAATTCAGAAATATTTTCAATATTTATATCTGGCGACAAGATAAACATACAACTTACAAAGAAAATAGATCCAAGCGATCTAGTTAAACTATCTTACTTACCATCACAAAACATTTTTATAGATGACAGATTCGGAAACCATATAGTCCCACTTAATAATATATCAATTAGAAATAACACTAAAGACACAGATCCTCCAGTTTTAACTCTGGCAGAAATCACAAATGGGAAGATAGTCCTTACATTTAACGAGACATTGAGCAATAACACTCTTAGTACTTCTGAATTCAACGTATTAGTAAATGGAACATCTGTATCTTTATCAAACATAGAAGTAGAAAATAAAACCATTAAAATAGATCTTGAAAAAGAGGTAAAAAAAGATGACACTGTCACTATCAGCTTCACTGCATCAGGTGGCTTGCAGATAAAAGATTTAGCAGGGAATTTAGCAAAAGACTTTAGAGATCAAGAAGTCATAAATAATACGGTAGAAGCATTACCATCACCTACTGAAAATACTTTACCAGGAGAAGCCACCTCAGAAGAAAACAACACTCCCGAAGAAGATGAGAATGGTTTATTAAACAAACTTAAAGTAATAGATAAAAGTGTAAATTTCTATGACATCCCAGACAAAATATTAAGAATACTTGACAGACCTGAATCTGATTCAAGCAATTATATTTTTGCAGGATCAGAATTAAGCTTTGAAATAACAGATCAACAATTAGCAAATAGAATCATTACCCTTGGAAAGGGCAATGAAATCAAAGTTAAAATTCCAAATATAAATGGCAAACTTAGCGTTGTAAATGCAAGGCTAATCAAACTCTCAAAAGGAGTAGAAGTAATAAAAACCGAAAAAATACCTTTAAAGATTAATGAAGGGAAGACAAATTTAGTTTTATCAGCAGGGACATTAAACCTCGGAAAAATTAACGTAACATCAATAAACAACAGTAAGAAAGCAGATCCTGATCTAAAAACAAGTTATGCTCCTGTTATAAACACTGCTTCAGTTTTACTTCGTGGTGGATTAACAAGAGTCTTAATAAAAGGGAAAAATTTCTACAATGATTTTTCTTTAAACACAAAAGTCCCAGAAGTCTCAATACTTCCAAGCAAAAAAACAATTGACCAAATTAACATCTCAAGTAGCAGTAATGTAATCACAATGAGAATTGATGATGGCTTAAAAGATAAAAACGGATATTACTTAATTAATATTTTCACGCCATTTGGTCAGGCATCAGAAGTTATTTATTTAAGAAAAACCAGATTTTAATCCTAACTTTATTCAAGGAGATTTCAGCTTGTCTGAAATCCCACAAAAAGGACCCATCCAATTTACTTAGTGGGTCCGGTTAAACGCACTTGTTTTATTAAAGGAGATTTCAGCTTGTCTGAAATCTCATAAAATGAATGCCCTTGGCCAGACTCGAACTGGCACGGCTTTATTCAAACCAACGGATTTTAAGTCCGTTGCGTCTACCATTCCGCCACAAGGGCACCAGATCACTTTACTATGATATTTTTTTCAATTTACATTGTAAATAGTATTGATTCTTAAGTCTTTATACTATTAATATTTTTAAATAATCAAATATAAACAAACTTAATCAAGATAAAACTTAGTAACTATTTTATGTTGCATGTGTGCATACTCAATTGCTTCTTTTAAGGTATGACTATCATGATATAGGAATGTGATTAATTGTTGTGAGCTTTCTACAATTTCTCTATTACAGATTCTACTTGCATCTGCAAGTGTCATAGTTTGTCTTTCTGGATGTTCATGAACTGCTTTAACACCAATAAGTGCATTTTGAACATCAGATGGTTGTTGACCTATTGTTTGTGGAAGAATGACTTCTAACTTTGCTTGATCTGCCCTACAAGCACCTTTTATAACTGCTGAATTAACTCCACTAGCACCACCACTAGTAACTACTATATTTCCACTCAAGATTAAAGCATATGCAAGTATTTCAACAATTTGCTGATGCATTAAGGATAGGTTTCTAGTTCCTATAATTGCAATTTTTCTTGTGCCAATGTTCTGTATTAACTTCAGCTCTTCAACAAGTGAGTCTACATTAGGCATTGTCAACTGCCCAGAACTTCCACCTAATTTTGATCCTTCAAAATAAATAGATAACCTCACTAATTTTTTCTTTTAAACATA
This sequence comes from uncultured Gammaproteobacteria bacterium, assembly GCA_964602915.1. GTDB lineage: Bacteria > Cyanobacteriota > Vampirovibrionia > 2-02-FULL-35-15 > 2-02-FULL-35-15 > CAZRTB01. The sequence goes on from CAZRTB010000004.1 coordinate 30,444, forward strand.
TAATTAATATTAAATATTATGTCCACTTCAAATTCTTTAAATGAACCGCTTAAAAATAATAACATCTTTTCTTTGACAGATTTAAATGAAAATCAACTTTTAGCTGTAACACATGGAGATGGTCCACTTCTTATAATTGCAGGAGCAGGATCCGGGAAAACAAGAGTACTTACTTATCGTATTTCTTATCTTATTTCCAAAGGATTTATGCCCGAAAATATTCTAGCTGTAACTTTTACAAATAAAGCGGCTTCAGAAATGAAAGAAAGATTAAATCAGTTATTACCTAAAGAAAATTCTAATTTATTGTGGATCGGGACTTTTCATAATATCTGTAGCAGGATATTGCGTCATGACATACAGAAATTAACTTTAAGCAATAATGAAAAATGGACTAATAACTTTGTAATTTATGATGAGAGTGACAGTACCAGTCTTATAAAACAATGTATAAATGCACTGGACTTGGATAATAAAATTTATGTGCCTAAAAATATTAAATCGTTTATTAGTACATTAAAGTCGCAGGGCTATGAAGCTAAAACATTTGGTGATATAGCAAAAAATCATAGAGAAATAAAAATTTCTGAAATCTTTGATCTGTATCAGAAAGAGCTAGCAAAAAATAATGCTCTTGATTTTGATGATTTACTTCTCTACACTGTAAAACTTTTAGAGCAAGATGAAAGAACAAGAAATTATTACCATAAGAGATTTCAGCATGTATTAGTCGATGAATTTCAGGATACGAATTTAATCCAATACGAACTTGTAAGATTAATTTCAGAAGGTACATCAAAAGATCAAAGAAAGACTATAGATAAAACATCATGGGAAAAAAGAGGAATTACAGTAGTAGGAGACGTAGACCAAAGTATTTATTCATGGAGAGGTGCTGATTTTAGAATAATTCTTGGTTTTAAAAATGATTTCCCAGAAAACACTTTGATTAAACTTGAGCAAAATTATAGATCTACTGAAAACATCTTATCCACTGCAGATCAGATTATAAAGAACAACAAGGAAAGAATTGAAAAAGTTTTAATTCCCACAAAAGAAAAAGGTGAGAAAATAACTTGCTTTGAAGCAGAAGATGAAATAGAAGAAGCTGAATATATAGCAAAAGAATCACAAAGATTATTAAAACAGGATTATAAATATGAAGACTTTGCTGTTTTATACAGAACAAATGCACAAAGTCGTGCAATAGAAGAAGCCTTGATAAAGAGAAACATTCCCTATCAAATCATTGGTGGTTTTAAATTTTATGATAGAAAAGAAATCAAAGATATAATTGCTTATCTTAAGACCATTTATAATCCCAGTGATTCAGTTTCATTAAAAAGAATTATAAATATTCCCAGAAGAGGACTTGGAGCCACTACCTTAGCAAAGATAGAAGAATATGCTAATAAAAACAATTTTACTCTATACAGAACACTACTTGAGATAAAAGATGTCCCATCTATATCAGAAAAAGTAGTAGTGTCTGTCCAAAATTTTATAGAACTTCTAGAGTTTTTAAGAAAAGCCTCAAAGTCACTATCTATGTGTGACTTATTAGATCAGATTTTAAAAAAATCTGGATACTGGGATGAAATAGAACAAGAAGGCACATTAGAATCAGAAGAAAGATTATTTAACATCCAGGAGCTATATTCTGTAGCAAAAGAATTTGAAGCAAACTATATTCCAAGAGCAGTTGACGAAGATGATGTTTATATAACCAGCTCTCCTATATTAGGAGATTTTTTAACACAAATATCTCTTTATACAGATCTTGATAATTTAAAAAAGACAAACAATAAAATGACATTATTAACTCTTCATTTAGCAAAAGGATTAGAATATCCAGTCGCATTTATATGCGGACTTGAAGAAGGTGTACTCCCACACTCAAGATCAATTGATTCATCAGATGAAAATGAGCTTGAAGAAGAAAGAAGACTAATGTATGTGGGAATTACAAGAGCAAAAGAAAAACTTTACTTCACATATGCAAGAGAGAGAAGATTATTTGGCATGAGAGAGCATGCCCAGCCCAGTAGATTTATTTCAGAAGCACCGAAAGAATTATTAACTGGATTTTATGGTGGTATGGATGAAAAGATTAAAAACAATAAAAACTTTGTATCAAAAAGAGGAATTGAAAGAAAATATTCTGAGTATGAAATAGAGGAATTAATGTATAAGCAAGATTCTGGCGTTATGAATGTAACTAAAATTAGAACTCCAGGAAATATAAAACAAAACACAGCTCAATCAGGTTCATTTACACCAGCATCTTTCAAGCTTGGAGATAAAGTTTCTCATGAGAAATTCGGAGAAGGATCTGTTGTTCAAGTGCTTGGACAGGGTCCAAAAACTATTTTAAATATTGATTTTGGGCAACATGGGAAAAAACTTCTAGATCCAAGATTTGCAAAACTAATTAAACTCTAACAACGATCTACGAATCACGAGCTGGAATCTTAAACCCAGTAAGTTCTGAAAGTTTCTCCGCACATTCCCATTTGGCTTTTTCAAGATCTGAATCTGGATAAAAAGGTTTTCCTATTCTTACGGTAATCGGTCCAAAAAGTTTATTTGACCCAACAATTCCTACAGGTATAATAGGGACTTTTGCAAGATTAGAAATAAATGCAGGACCAAGATTTGGTTTCCCTAGAAATCCAGGATTTTTACTTCTTGTTCCTTCTAAAAATATTCCTACATTCCATCCTTTATTTAAGATTTCTTTAGCCGCTTTTATAGAAGTTTTTTCTACTTTTTCTCTATCTATAGAAAAAGCACCGAGGGATTTGATTAAAGATCCCCAAAAAGGAACATCGAAAAGTTCTTTTTTTGCCATATAAGCAATGCCTAGATTTAAAGCACAACAAATCAAAGGAGGATCATTATTTGATAAATGGTTTGGCATAATAACAAAGCCTTTATCACCCTTCGGGATATTTTCTTTTCCAAAAACTTTTAATCGATAAAAGACATAGTAGACGGGCACCAAGATCACCCAAACAATAAAAGCCTGCCAGACTCTTGTAAATATGTTATATGTTTTTGGATTATAATAAGCCACTAATTAATAATACCAACTGGCTTTTAGCTTTTGATAACTAGCTTAAGGAAATTTAGAACAATAATTATTTTTATTGTATGTCAGCTATAATTGACATGTATTTTGAATAAAGAAGTTTCAGTTTATCTAAAACATCGTAAGTCAAAAGGATCTGGACAGATGTTCGAGTGGTTTAAGAAGCAGACCTGGAAAGTCTGTGTACTCCAAAAGAGTACCGAGGGTTCGAATCCCTCTCTGTCCGAATTTCAATTTTAAACTTTTAGTTATAAGTTTTGAGGAAAAGAATACAAGAATTATAAGTTTCAAAACATTCATCAGACTTTAGACATATAATTGCCGTGTTCTCTCAATCCAAGATAATCTAAAGTACTCATTCCTAATCCGGCGGCCCTAGGGGGTCTATCATTACGTGGTTTAAAAGGAATAGTAGGAGATAGTGAGGTGCGCGGAGCTGGAGTAGATGCAGAAGAAGCTCTATCTAGACTTAAAGAGGCTCTCGCTGTAATCCCTAATTCCCTTGCACGTACTGAGTTTCCCTTTTTATCTTCATCTCTTGCTGAGCCGAACAATCCAAAAGTTAAAAGACTTATAATAAAATTCATTTTTCACCTAACACTTAATATTGATAATAGTAAGAGTATATAAAAATTATCTAGTTTTTCACACTGTCAATTATAAATAAATTATAAAAATGGTTTTTTTAATTAAAGATAAAACTACTAGCTTTCTAAATAAATAGAAGAATAAATAGCAATAACATGAACCTTAAAATAAGTTAATCTTGTATATAGACTATTCACCTATATAAACTTTTTTATATCTACCTTATAATATATGGAACCTTTAGATTAACAGTCTAAGACAAATAAGGAGATCAAAATGAAAAAGAAGAATGAAAAGAAATCAGTTATAAGTTTAGCGCTTATTTTCACACTGATTCTTTCAACAGTAACATTTTTAGATAAAGCTTTAATGCCTAAAGCTTATTCACAAGCCTGTACTATAAGTGAGTCTGGAACCATTGTTGATAATATTGACAGTGGATCAGCCACACAATTAAGAGGAGCAAGCTCAGTGTTTGTAGTAGGAACTACTGCATATACTACAGCTAATAATAACGATGCTCTTTCAACATTTAATGTTTCAGATCCTACCATGATTGTAGAACAAGACACTTTAACAGGATTAAGCGAAGCAAGTTCAGTATTTGTTTTAAGTAACAGAGCTTATGTAACTGAGTTTGCTGACAATACACTCTCAGTTGTTGATGTAACTGATCCAACAAACATTACTTCACTTGGAAGTATTAGTGATGGTATGTCAACAACATTAGAAGAACCAACCTCAGTATTTGTAGTAGGTAGCGTAGCTTATGTAGTAGGTGATGATGGTGATGGATACCTTACAACCATTGATGTTTCAAATCCTGCAATGCTTAGCCAGCTAGGAAGCATAAGTGATAGTGGAGGTACTAGTTTTGATGGTGCAAGTTCAGTATTTGTTTTAAGTAACAAAGCATATGTTACATCTAACGATGATGATTCACTTTCAGTATTTGATGTTACTAACCCTAGTATGGTTACCCACTTAGGAAATATCCTTGATGGGATGGGGGCAACACAGCTTAATGGTGCCAATTCAGTATTTGTATCAGACACAAAAGCTTATGTAACATCTGACAGTGATGATTCACTCTCAATTTTTGATATTTCAGATCCTACAATGATTACAGAACTTGGAACTATTCAAGACAATTCACAAATGGGTTCTGCTACACGGTTAAATGGTGCACATGGCGTATATGTAGTAGGTACCAAAGCATTTGTAACTTCGAATAGTGATGATTCACTTTCAGTATTTGATGTTTCAAATCCAGCCGCTATTACAGAAGTAACAACTATTGTTAATGGAAGCGGAGCTACACAGCTTAATGGTGCAAACTCAGTATTTGTACTAGGAAATAGTGCTTATGCAACAGCATTAGATGATAACTCCTTATCAGTATTTAGCTTAGCTAACTCCTGTACATCAACACCAACACCTACACCTACCGTAGTAAATGAAGGTTCTAAAAATAATGTTGCAGCACCAGTAATTACATCACCAGTAAATGGCGATGTAACAGGTACATTACCTGTTATTTCAGGAACAGCTGTTAAAGGGGTAAGAATAGTAGTTCGTGATGGTGGATTATTATTAGGAAGTGTATTCTCCAGTTCTACAGATGGAGCTTGGACTCTTTCTACATATCCAGCATTCTCAAACGGTTCACACACTCTTACAGCAATAGTAGACAGTGCTGCTGACACTAGCAGTCCATCTGCCCCTGTAACATTTACAGTAGAAGGCGGTGCTAGTCCAACAGCAACACCGGAAGCAACACCAGAAG
>CAZRTB010000004.1:36008-75069 GCA_964602915.1 uncultured Gammaproteobacteria bacterium
CAACACCGGAAGCAACACCGGAAGCAACACCGGAAGCAACACCGGAAGCAACACCGGAAGCAACACCAGAAGCAACACCAGAAGCTACACCAGATGATTTAAACCCAGATCAATTAGTCCCTTCAATTGATGTTACTGGCGATACTTCAATTCAGGTAGTAAAATCAAATAAGAGCAGAGCTAACAGTGCAAAGCTTGATGTTAATGGATCAAACATTGACAGCATGTTGAAATGCGAAGCGACTGCTAGTGGTGGCGTAGACGTATCAATTACACCTAAAAAATTCTTTATTTCTCCTAAAAAAGACAGCTCTAAAATTAAGGTGAAAGTAAAGAATAGTTCAGTGAAAAGTATTATTGATAGTGGATCATCCTCTTCAGTAACTATTACAGTAAATTGTGGTAGTTTATCTGACAGCCAGGAATATAACAATATCCCCATAATAAATACTTAAGTAAAAGCGTTTAAAACCCCTTGGATAAGATATTTCAAGGGGTTTTTCTTTTGATAATAGGAGTGTATTGATTTACAAAATATACATTTAATTATTAGGTTAAAGACATCACAAGTATTTACTTGTAAAAAGTTGGTATTTCCTGTTAATCTTAATAGTCCGTATTTTAAATTTTGAAAATTGAAAAAGGAAAAAAATGGCAGCATACAGAGAAAAAAGAGAAAGAGATGAAGAAAGATTTCCAAAAAAGAAAAAATGGAATCAATCAGAGTCATTCAAACACATAGATTATAAAGATGTTAGATTCTTATCCAGATTTACTACTGAAAGAGGAAAGATCCTCCCAAGAAGAATTACTGGATTAAATGCACAACAGCAAAGAGCTGTAACAAGAGCTATTAAAAGAGCAAGATCAATGAGTATCTTGCCTTATATCAGCTACGGACATAATTAAGCAAGGACAAACAAATGGCAAAGAAATGTGATATTTCAGGAAAAAAAGCAAGAACAGGAATGGCATATTCATTCTTACGTGCTCACTTTAACCCTACTGCAAAAAGAAAATTTAATGTAAATCTTCAAACAGTAAGAACAACTGTAAATGGTAAAAAAGTAAAGTTAAAAGTTGCCACCTCAGTATTAAAAGCACATCCAGAAATTAGAGCTGGGATTGTTCTTCCATTAAAAGGAAAGTCCTTAAAAAGAAGAAGAAAACTTGTTGCTAAACATACAGCAAGCAAAGCTTAATTAAAATCAGTACAGGACATAAAAGAAATCATCAATTAGCTAAATTAAGTTTATGCTGATAAATAGCATCACCATCTTTCTGCTTTAGTTTTTTAACTACCTTTGGGACAACAAGCCATATTAAATCACCAGCAAGCTCAACACCCTCATTTAATGCGACCTTAGCTAGGGCTGATTTCTTCAGCTTAATTCTCTCAGCATTAATTAGTTTTCCAAGAAATATTTCTAAATCAGGAGCATGACCTACAAGTAAAACATTATTTAAAGAGTTAAAAGTCATTAATCCTTTTGCAATCTCTTTAACAGATACACCACTAGTTAAGAACTCAACAACCTTCATATCAGGCTTAGGTACTAGTATTTTAGACATTATAGTTGCAGTCTCTTTGGCCCTAACAAGTGGACTCGTTAAAATTAGCTCAATATTCTCTTCCATCTTATTAAGAAAAGAAGCTAGTTTAGTAACTTTATCAATACCTTCTTCAGTTAGTTTCCTATCAAAATCATTTTTTTGTTGGACTTGATCCAACTCCTCTGCATGTCCATGCCTTAGTATAAAAATATTTTGCATTTTTTAAATTGAACAATTAATGGATTTTAAGGACTAGATCTTGCTTTTGCCATTCTAAATGTAATCTGTCAATTAGACTTACTACTGTTAATAGTTTTTGCTTTAATGAACTATCATTTTGATTTGTACTTAGTTTTGACTCTACGATTGATAATGATTCTTTGCAATTCTTTTTTATCAATATTCTGTCTTGAATGTTGTCTGTTCCACGTCTTACTAATTCACATTTAGCAGAGTAACCAGCACTATCTTCTGCTGAGTCTATAGATAAGCTAACAAGCTGTTTAATAGTAAGTTTTTCTAAACTAAATGTCTGAGCAGTTTCTTTTATGTTTGAATTCATAATATCTTTCTCTACTGACAAAATCATTCTAATATATCCTCTTCAATAAGTATAAAGATGTAACCATATAAAAAGTTACAGGACAAATAGCTTAAAAGTTAGAATTTTAAGAAATTAATAATTATTGCTTTAGATTAAAAAATAAATAAAATATAAAGAACTTATGAAGCAATTCCCCTAAGACTTATATACAAAGATACAACAATATATATATGGGAACTAATTCCTATAAAGGGAGATATATGTCCAATAGTTAGCAAAGACTTTTTTAACATAGTTTCTAGTCTCATCATATGGTATTTGTTCTATAAAAAAGTCTAAGTCTTTACCAGCTGAGCCATACTTAGCAATCCACCCCTTAACAGCCCCTGGTCCAGCATTGTAACTAGCGACAGCAAACAATGGATTTCCCATCTGGACAATCAAACCATTTATATATGAGGCTCCCAAGGCTATATTAACACTAGGTTCTTTTAAGATTTCAGGAGAAGTAAAAGGAATACCTAGCTGAGCAGAAACAACTCTTGCTGTTGGGATAATAAACTGCATAAGACCAAATGCATTTGAAATAGAAGCGGCATTTTTATCATATCTGGATTCCTGCCTAATAAGTGCTGGGACAAAGAGAGGATCTAATGTTTTGTAATTGCTTGAATATTTAGAAATATACTCCCAGTAATACAGAGGGTAAGCCAATTGCCACATAGGACTTGATCTGGGCAAAAGATACCTGTTAATAATAGAACTTGATAAGTTAATAGAAGTATCATACTCACTATTTAAGGCTTTAAGCCATGCTGTAACTTGTTTTGAAGGTGCTTTATTTTTCCCAATTAATTCTATAGCTTCATCAAATTGTTGTAAGTTTATAAGTTCAGCTACCGTAATTCCATAATGATCTTTTAAATTATCAAGTCTTGAAATCATAGGAATAGTCCAGGAAAAGCCACTGTAATCAGAAGGATTAAACTGCTGTTGCCACAAAGGATCATTCCCACCGGTTAAAGCTAAAAGTCTATATTTAGATCTATAGTAATAATAATTATCAGTGTCTACATCTATTACTTGTTTATAGTAAGCAATTGCATCAAAATTTCTCTTTTGCATTTCAGCTATCTTACCTAGCCAAAATCCTACTTTAAGCCTGGCTTCGGAATTTGAATTTATAGATTTTTCATTTAAATCAAAATATTTTTTACCAATACTTTCTGCTTCAAGGAATCTTCTTTCTTTAATATTTCTCCACATTAACTCCCAGACAGCGTCTAAACTAAATTCTCCCTGTGGATATAACTCCAACAAATTCTTAAATACAGATTCTCTTTTTCTGTCATTTTCTTCACATAATCCTTCTTTATAAATCGTGTAAAAAGAAAGCTCAGGAATATCTTTTGTAACTTTAGACCAAAAAGATTTCCTCATAAATGAAGGGATGCACTTTGCTGAATAGTAGAGAGCCCACTTAGCATTTTTTGATTTTGGAAAAGCATATGCATACTCTTTTAAAAAACTACTAGCCTTATCCTTCTCACCTATTCTAAAGAAAGAATATCCTAGCTGATAATATTTTCTTGGATTTTTATCGAAAGAATAATAGTAAGCTGATTTTTTATACTCCTTCTTATAAAAGAAGACATCTCCAATAAGAGAATAATCTGAAGGTTTTAATTTAACTGTTTTTTGAGAAGTAATAAGATCAACAATCTCTAAAGCGAAACGCCCATCTGGACTTAGCTTCAAGTATTCACGCCAGCATTGAACAGCAGACTCATAGTTTTGATTATTATAATCATATTCACCCAAATAATAATTAGTAGCTATTCCATACTGCGTTTTTGGAAATTTAGATTTTAGACTTAACAAGTTTTCTATAGCAGAAGATGTAAGCCTAAGTCTTAACTGTGTTTGAGCTAAAAAGTACTTTGCTTGAGGATATGATTTCGAGTCTGGGAATTTTCTTAAAAGCTCTTCAAAATATTTAATAGCAGACTTATCATCTCCAAGACTTGTTTTCAAAACAGCGATATGAAATAAGATCCTTTCCTTTAAAGGATAAGGCTTTGGATAAATGCTTTCATAGATTTTGATAGCCTCCAGATTGTTTTTCTTTGTTTCATATAACCTGGCTAAAATGTATTTTCTTTTATAGTCAGTATACTCAGGGATATTTTTTATACTTTCTAATTCTTCTATACCAAGATCAATATTAGTTTTACTTTTTAAAATTGCCTGATCCAGAATTGCCACTGCACTGGACTTTTCCTCAGGCACAACAATACTTTCAACAGACTCCCCTCTAACAAGAAAAATAAAGCCTGCAATAAAGACTGCAATTAGTATTATAAAAATGGGTTGTGCTTTAAAGATTTTATTCATTTAAATAAGCAATAACAAATACACCTCTCTAATTATAGATTAATATTATATTAAGTGAGAACAACAACATAACACATGGCAGAAAAAATAAAAGAAAGAGAAACAAATACAAGTTATAAAAATAGCTCTGATTCAAATGCCTTTATAAAGGTAAGAGGAGCAAAAGAACATAACTTAAAAAATCTAAATATTGACATCCCTAAAAATAAGCTTGTAGTAATAACAGGAGTTAGCGGCTCAGGGAAAAGTTCACTTGCATTTGATACAGTTTTTGCTGAAGGTCAGAGAAGATATGTAGAAAGCTTATCCTCTTATGCTAGACAATTTTTAGGACAAATGGATAAGCCTGATGTAGAGTCTATTGAAGGACTAAGCCCAGCAATCTCTATAGATCAAAAGTCAACCAGCCATAACCCCAGATCTACAGTAGCTACAGTAACAGAAGTCTATGATTTCTTAAGATTGCTTTTTGCAAGAATAGGAATTCCACACTGCCATGTATGCGATGAAAAGATTCAACCACAAACAATAGATCAAATTGTGGATCAAGTAATGTCCCTAAAAGAAGGGACTAAAGCACATGTTTTATCTCCAGCAGTACAAGGTAAAAAAGGCGAGTATCAGGCACTGTTAAGGGCACTGTCAGATGAAGGATTTGCAAGAGTAAGAATTGACAAAAAGACTTATTTGCTGGAAGAAGAAATAAAACTAGAGAAGAATTTAAAACATAACATAGAGCTTGTGGTAGACAGAATCGTTGTAAAAAAAGAATCGAGATCAAGAATTGCTGATAGCCTTTCTCTTGCATTAAAGCGTGGGGATGGAATTGCAATTATAGAAGATTTAAATGAAAACAAAGATTATGTTTTTAGTGAAAAGTTGGCATGCCCTCATGGACACGGATCTATCCAGGAAATATCACCTAGAGCATTTAGTTTTAATAGTCCATATGGTGCATGTAACTCTTGTCATGGACTTGGTCATAATTCAGAATTTGATCCTGACTTAGTAATTCCAGACCAGAATAAATCTCTAGGAGAAGGAGCTATTCTTCCATGGGAAAAAACTAAAAATCCCTATTATAAACAGTTATTAGAATCACTGGCAAAACATTACAAGTTTAAACTAGACACTCCTTGGAAAGAGTTACCAAAAAAAATTCAAACTGTGATTCTTTATGGAACGGATGATGATGAAATAAAATTTAAGGTTGATTCCTGGGATAAGGATGAAGTGTGGACTTATAAAAGTCATTTTGAAGGAGCTTTAAATCAGCTAAAACGCCGTTATGAAGAAACCGACTCAGAGAAACACAAAGAAGACCTGGCATCTTACATGATCAGCACTCCGTGTACATCATGTAAAGGGAAAAGACTAAAATCAGAAATACTCTCAGTCAAAGTAGATGAAAGATCGATATCAGACATTAGCGCTTTATCTATCAGAGAATCCATGGATTTTTTCATACATCTGCCTTCTGTTTTAACAGACAGAGAAAAGAAAATTGCACATCAGCTTCTAATAGAAATAAAATCCAGATTAAATTTTTTAATTGATGTAGGATTAGATTATTTAACATTAGATAGATCAGCAAACACTCTTTCTGGAGGAGAAGCTCAAAGAATAAGGTTAGCCACACAAATCGGATCAGGACTTTCAGGAGTTTTATATGTCTTAGATGAGCCATCCATCGGTCTTCATCAAAGAGATAACAGCAGACTTCTAAATACACTAAAAAGATTGAGAGACCTTGGAAATACTTTACTCGTGGTAGAGCATGACGAAGAAACCATTAGAGAAGCAGATTATTTAATTGATATCGGACCTAAAGCTGGACTTCATGGCGGAGAAGTAACAGCTATAGGCAGAATAGAAGATTTAATTGCAGAATCAAAATCAATAACAGGGGAATATCTTTCAGGAAAAAGAAAAATATTAATTCCAAAAAACAGAAGAGAAGGAAATGGGAAAAATATTGAAATTATTTCAGCAGAATTAAATAACTTAAAGAATCTAAGCGTTAAAGTCCCCCTTGGAAAACTCGTAGCAATAACAGGAGTCAGTGGATCAGGAAAATCAAGCTTGATCAACGACTTGCTCTTTCAGTACATTCAACACAAGCTTTTAAAAACAGTTCCAATGCCAAAAGGAATTAATAACGTTAAAGGAATTGAAAATATTGATAAGGTAATAGTAATAGATCAAAGTCCAATAGGAAGAACACCTAGAAGCAACCCTGCTACTTATATAGGACTATTTGATGTGATTCGTGAAATCTTTTCCATGACTCAGGAAGCAAAAGCTCGTGGTTATGAACCAGGAAGATTTTCATTTAACGTAAAAGGTGGAAGATGTGAAGCCTGCAGAGGTGAAGGTTTAAATGAAATTGAAATGAATTTTCTGCCTTCAGTTTTTGTTCCATGTGAAGTGTGTAAAGGAGCCAGATATAACAGAGAAACACTTGAAGTGAAATTTAAAGGTGCTTCTATAAGTGACGTTTTAAACATGAATGTAGAGGAAGCTCTAGAATTCTTTGACTCCATCTCAAAAGCCAAAACTAAACTTCAAACTTTATACGATGTCGGTCTAAGTTATATAAAACTAGGACAACCAGCAACCACACTTTCAGGAGGGGAAGCTCAAAGAGTGAAATTAGCTGAACAGCTATCAAAAAGAAGTACAGGAAAAACAATTTATCTTTTAGATGAACCCACAACAGGATTACACTTTTATGATGTAGATCATTTATTAGTTATCCTAAACAGACTTGTTGATAGTGGAAATAGTGTAGTAGTAATTGAGCATAATTTAGATGTGATCAAACAGTCAGACTGGGTTATAGACCTTGGACCAGAAGGTGGTTCCAGAGGTGGAAAAATAGTGGCTGAAGGAACACCTGAAGATGTAGCTAAATGCAAGGATTCCTTTACTGGTCAGTATTTAAAAACAATGTTGAAATGATATCGTATTTCACATTTATTGTATCATTTTAAATTTTTAAATACACATCAAAACACATAATATTAGCTATCCTTTTATTTAGGTAACAAAGGAGGATTTTTCAATGTCAACAGCAACAACTGGTTATACACCAAAAACTTTTTCACACTTAAAAGGTTTAAAAGGAATTTCTGATGCTCAACTAGAAGAACATTTTAAACTTTATGCAGGTTATGTAAATAATACAAATACTTTAAATCAAAAAGTTGAAGAGCTCACAAAAGCAGGAAAATCAGGGACACCTGAATATGCAGAACTTAAAAGAAGATATGGTTTTGAGTACTGCGGAATGGTTCTTCATGAATATTATTTCGACAATATGACTCCTGGCGGAGTAGCCGTAAAAGAAGATTCAAGGCTCTATAAGAAAATTGTTGAATGTTTTGGTGACTGGGCTACATTTGAAACTGATTTTAAAAATGTTGGAAAAATGAGAGGAATTGGATGGGCTATCTTATTCCAAGATCCAATTACAAAAAAACTTTCAAATCACTTTGTGGCAGATCATGAAATTGGAAATATTCCTGGCTACAAACCAATATTAGTAATGGATGTATGGGAACATGCCTATATCGGTGATTATAAAGCCACTGAACGTGCTAAGTATATAGATTCTTTCTTCCAAAATATTTGCTGGAAGACTGCTGGATCAAGGGTAATGGAATAAATAATAAATCTGTTGAAGACGCCCTAATGGGGCGTCTAAACGAAAAGGAGTTTCTATGACTACACAAACAACCTTGACTATCGGAAGTACTGCACCAGATTTTAAACTTAAAGCTTACCCAAGCGGAGAATATTCTCTTTCTCAGTTCAATGGAAAGAAGAATGTAATTCTTGCTTTTTATCCTAAAGATGATACACCTGGTTGCACCACTGAAATGTGTGCATTTAGGGATGATATTTCACATTTTGAATCAGCAGATACTCAGGTTTTCGGAATTAGCTGTGATGATGTAAATAGTCATGAAGCATTTAGTACAAAATTCAGCTTTAAACAACCATTGTTAGCAGATGTAGGTGGAGAAGTTTCTAAAAAATATGGTACTTTTCAAGAGCAAAAAGGCTATGCCAGCAGGAAACTCTTTGTAATTGATAAAAGTGGCAAAATCCAAAAAATAGTAGATGGAATGCCTACAAATAGTGAGCTTTTAGAGTTTATTAAAAACATAAAATAATAACCGTCTAAAAGGGACAAGAGTGAGTCAACTTGCTAATCAAAAAGTAGTAAGTGATATATTATTCTCTATGAAAAAGTTTATACTTTTTATTTTATTTTCAATATTTCTAACAGCTTGCTCAAAAAAACAAGAAGAGAATCTTATTCGAATAGCTTATATGCCCAATGTAACTCATGCTATTCCATTAGTAGCTATTGAAAAGGGGATTTTTAATGCTGAATTTGGAAATGAAGTTAAAGTTAAACCTATTCATTTTATTGTAGGGAACAGCATTATTGATGCTTTTATTACAGGACAAATAGATGTAGCTTATGTAGGTCCAGGTCCCTACATTAATGCACTTTACAGAAAGGTACCCTTAAAACTATTAGCAAATTCATGCAATGGCGGAACAACTATTGTAGGTTTAAGTAACTGTTCAAGCCTACAGAAAGGTCTGCGAATCTCTGTACCACAGTACGGCAACACTCAAGATCTAATTTTAAGAAAATTTTTAGAGAATGAAAATATTGAATCTGCAATGATAATTGCAATACCACCTCAGGATACAGCCACTGCATTTTTTACAATGTCTATTGATTGTGCATGTGTACCTGAACCATGGGGGACAGTATTAGAAGATAAAGCAAAATGTAAAATCATAAAAAACGAGAAAGAAGTTTTAGACAACGGTAATTATCCAGTTACAATACTTGTAACGACTGAAGAATATGCAAAAAAACATCCAGATATAATAAAAAAAATAAAATCTGTTAATAATAGAACGATAGACTATATAAATTCTAATCCAGAGGAAACAATTGAAATAACCAGAACTGCTATATCTAAAATCTCAAAAAAAGAACTAAAAAAAGAAATAATTTCCAGATCAATAAGCAGATGTACATTTAAAGATGAAATTGATTTAAGTGTTTTAAAAGAATATGCTGAAATTGGAGTAAAAACAGGTTATTATAGGAATGATTTACTAAAAAGATTTAATTAAATGAAGCTTACACTCATAAGAATTGGATTTTATTTTTTACTTTTTTTACTTTGGTACATAATAGTAAAGATTGGCAATATTCCATCTTACATACTACCTGCACCTATCGAAGTCTTTGAAAGTTTTTCATATGGATTTATTAAAGGTGGCTATCTTATTGCTATTTTTAGTTCCTTAGTAAGAGTTTTAGTCGGATACGTCCTTGCTTTGAGCATTGGAATACTTACAGGTATTCTTCTTGCCAGATATTATCTTTTAGATATAACTTTAGGAAAATCAATCCTTGCTTTACAGTCTATTCCCAGCGTAGCCTGGGTCCCACTTGCACTTTTGTGGTTTGGAATAACTGATAAAGCTGTAATTTTTATTATTATTTTAGAAGCAGTTTTGCCTGTTGCTTTAAGTACTAAAAATGCTATGAAAAACATTCCACCAAATCTTATAAGAGCGGCTCAAACACTTGGTAGTAAAGGATTACACCTTTACAAAAACGTTATTATTAAAGCAATGATTCCTGAACTTGTTACAGGTTTAAGATTAAGCTGGGCTTTTGCATGGAGGGCTTTGATTGCTGGAGAATTATTTATAAGCGGATCTGGAATTGGTCAAACCCTTGAACTAGGAAGATCACTTGCTGACATGGCACAGGTTATTGCAATGATTACCACGATAGGAGTTATAGGATTTTTAACTGAGAATCTTTTCTTCGGATCCATAGAGAAAAATGTAAGAATTGCCTGGGGAATGGATTTGCAAAAATAAATGGAAGAACTAACACCTAAAATCTGCTTTAAGAATGTATCGAAATCTTTCTCCCATAATTCAAGAGAGGAAAAGATTTTAGAAAATATAAGCTTTAACATTTATGCAGATGAGTTTGTATGTATACTTGGTCCATCCGGATCTGGGAAATCTACAATTCTTGGATTAATTGCAGGGTTTTTAAAATCAACTTCTGGAGAAGTGTTATTTAACTCTAAAAGTATAAATAGACCAGACAGTTCAAGAACGTTAGTTTTTCAGGACTATGCATTATTCCCCTGGCTAAATATTTTAGACAATACTGCTTTCGGTTTAACTACAAAAAATATACCTCTAAAAATAGCCAGAGAAAAAGCTATGGAGTACTTAGATCTTGTGGGTCTAACTGCATACAAAGATCACTCTATAAGCCAGATGTCAGGAGGGATGAAACAAAGAGTAGCAATAGCAAGAGCTCTGACTGTAGAACCCGAAGTGCTTTTACTTGACGAGCCATTTGGTGCACTTGACCAACAAACAAGAGAAAATATGCAAAATGAAATTTTAAGATTATGGTCAAGATCAAAAAAAACAGTTATCTTTGTAACACATAGTGTTGATGAGGCTCTAAAACTTGCAGACAGAATATTAGTAATTGGTGGGAAACCTGGAAAATTACTTTACGATGGAACAATAGCCTTGTCTAGACCGCGAGATTTCAAGAGCTCAGAACTGACACATATAAGAAATCAAATTATTTATAAAATTGCTCAGCCAGATTTATTTATGGGATCTGACATATGAAGCAAAAAGTTAAATCACGAACAAATGAACCAATTCTAAAAAAGATTGAGACTGGAACGCTTTATATAGTTTCAACACCAATAGGAAATTTAGAAGACATTACATTAAGAGCTATTAGAATCTTAAAAGAAGTAGATCTAATACTTTGTGAAGACACTAGAACAACAGTTAAACTTTTAAACAAATATGAAATAAAAACAAGACTAAAAGCCTTTCACAAATTTAACGAGAGAAGTCAAACAGAAGAAATTACAGAAACTTTAATTAGCGGGAAAAATATAGCCATTGTTTCAGATGCAGGAACACCCACGATATCAGACCCGGGATTTGAACTTGTAAAATCAGCCAGAGAAAAAGATCTAAGAGTTTTCCCCATCCCTGGTCCGTCAGCTTTAATCTCTGCCATCTCCACTTCTGGGAAAATTAAAAATGATTTTCTATTTGCAGGATTTTTACCAGGAGAAAAGAATAAAAGGATAGAATTAATTAAATCATTTCAGAACAAATCTTCCGCAATAATAATCTATATAGCACCACATGACTTAGTAAAATATTTAAGAGAATTTAGTGACATCTACCCAACCTCAGAGATCTTTATCCACAGAGAAATAACTAAACTCCATGAGGAATACATAGAAGGACAAATCCATGAAGTTATAAACACTATTTCTAACAAAGAAATAAAAGGCGAGATAGTTCTTGGAGTACTGATTAATGCAGAGACAAAAGAAAATAAAACATCAGATAAGGAGATATTAGAACTAGTTTCGAATTTAACAAAAGAAGGATTTGGCTTAAAAGAAGCATCAAAAATTGCAGGGAAAAAATTCAATATTCCAAACAGCTTTATTTACAATTTGTACATAAAGAAATTTGAAAGAAATGGAAACAATTAACAACTTATATCTTAAGAACTTCAAACGTGTAATTGGACAAAACCAGTTAACCAGCTTAAGTATAGTAAATGGGGAGATTCAATCACACACAAACGATAAAATTACTTATAAAGAACTAGATTTAAAAGACTGCATCATCTGTCCAGGATTTATTGACCCGCAGGTTAATGGACTAAACGATTTAAGTTTTTGGGATATCGAAGAAAATGACCTAAGTAAAATTGACACTTTGAGAATAGAACTAGCAAAGACAGGTGTCACTGGTTTTTGTCCTACAATAATTACAAACTCAAAAGATCGAATATTGAAATCAATAGACCTTATAAATAAATATATTCAGTCATCTAAAAATAAGCCTGGAGCTAAAATCATCGGCATACACTTAGAGGGAATCTTTATTTCGAAATATGGTGTACATGAAGAGAAGTACGTAAATAAAGAAATTACTCCGCAAGGTTTAGAGCCCTTCATAAAAGAGAATGTCACTCTATTTACACTAGCGCCTGAGCTTGATAAGACAGGAGAAGGAATCAAACTATTAAATGAAAACAATATTCTAGTGTCATGTGGTCACACCTCAGCCACTTACAATCAAGGTGAAGAAATCTTAGACAAATACAAAATTAAAGTTGTCACCCATATGTTTAATGCTATGAAAGGAGTAAATGGTTTTAATCATCGAGGTAAAGATGGAAGCAATTTAAAAATATTATTAGATAAAATTTCTAACGAGTCAAAAATTAACAGGGAAAGCGATGGAATCATCCTTTCAATATTAAAAAATAAAAATGTTTCCTGCATGGCAATTCCCGACAATGTGCACATCAGTAAAGAAGTGCTCTCATTTTTAATTAGACATAAAGGTATTGAAAATTTCATCCCCACAACAGATCTGGTCTCAAAAACTTTTTTTGAAGAAGAAGAAAAAAAAGGAATTCTTGGTGGGGGACAAATGACCTTTGATAATTGCATTTCTATACTAATCCAGCTAGGGATAGCTCAAATAGAAGACATCCTGACTTCAGGTTCCCAACAAATAAATAATTTACTAAAACCAGCAAAAGATATGCATTTTGGAAAGATTGAGATAGGTAAATCTGCGAATTTGGTAATCTGGGATACAAATAAGAATAAATTAAAGGGAACCATTATAGGACAAAACATCTTCTTAAATATATAAAAGGAGACTTGTTTTAAGATTATAAACAAATGGAAGCTTACGTTTTAGGTTGGCCTCAGCCAAATGGAAAAATTGCAGTTCTTTGTCGCTCAGGAGGACAGAATCCTGGGCCTGCCTTTTGTCAAACAAGAAAAGAAGCTTTATTGCTCAGAACAAAATTAGCAAATGACCCAAGAGGGAAACAGAATAAAAAAGCTAGAGAAATTATTAAAAGGCTTTTAATGTACCTCTTTGTAAGTGATGAAACCATAATGTGGAGACCTGGAGATCTTTGGGTCTATGTTGATCCAAAGAAATTAGTTCTTCTTGAAGAAGCTAGATTTTAGAATTTAAAAAAATCACCATCTTAAATTAGGAAATAAGTACTATGCATTTATATCCCCTAGGGAAGGCTCCCGGAGTAGA
This sequence comes from uncultured Gammaproteobacteria bacterium, assembly GCA_964602915.1. Taxonomy (GTDB): domain Bacteria; phylum Cyanobacteriota; class Vampirovibrionia; order 2-02-FULL-35-15; family 2-02-FULL-35-15; genus CAZRTB01. The sequence goes on from CAZRTB010000004.1 coordinate 49,693, forward strand.
GTATTCCCCTGGGGGTAAATAACTATTAGCTATGGATACCTGTACACTAGTTAAACAAAGCAATAAATACAAAGGGATACCAAGTAGGCTTATTTCATGTATTTCTGCTTATGAAGAGGTTAAAAAAAGAACTAATTCTAATGAAACTAGTGATTCAGAGAATGATCTGCCTTTATGTTCACACCTTATAGGTAAAGTGTCTCACAAGGGAGTAATCCACGTAAATTGGTCATTTTTAAGGTATTAACCAACACTTAAGGAAAAGTGATTTAAATACCCCTGGTAACTCTGTAGCTAAGTAAAAATAGGAAAAAAATAATCAAAAGAGGTTTTGAAAAAAACTTTTTTTTGATTTAAAAATTAGTAAAGGATGTCTATGGCCCTAGTTCCCATAGAAGCCAACTCTAAAAATTTATCTCGTGCTCTCGCACAAGTTAGAAACACGTCGCCTAACTATATAAGATCGAGCATTACTCCTAAACGCGCCCACCTTGAAAAAGTAGCAACCTCATTCTCTGAAGCACTTGAATCTGCAGGAATTAAAAAAGACCCTATTATGGTTTTCACAAAGCTACAAAATAATCAGGGCGGACTACCCAATGTAGGAAAATTGGCTGAAGAAGTAGGAACAGAAGGAATCATTTTAAGCATTAGCGGTATGGCTAGAAATTTTGGATACTATAAGAGATCAAACCCAATGCCTGCGTATTATTAAATAGCAACAGACAAGCTGTTGCTTCTATCCTTTACTGCTTAACACCTGACAGGTTTTACCAAATAAATTGGATAAAACCTTTACCCCATCAACCACTAGCTGCCTCTAATTTCACTTTAGATAGCAACAGACAAGCTGTTGCTTCTATCCTTTACTGCTTAACACCTGACAGGTTTTACCAAATAAATTGGATAAAACCTTTACCCCATCAACCACTAGCTGTCTCTAATTTCACTTTAGATAGCAACAGACAAGCTGTTGCTTCTATCCTTTACTCACAATATCTCTAGATAACAAGACATATTTACCTATACAATTTGACATTTGTATTCAGATATAAGAATATATTACTCGCTCTTGTGCCAAAGACAGTAAGGAAAGCAATAGCTTTTTAATAGTAAAAACCTTACCGAGGTCAAGCTTAAAAAAACTTGATTATTCTTTGGCCCCACTGTGAAAACACTGGGGTTTTGTTTTTTTATAAACTCAAAATATTAGAGTATAGCTTTTCTGAAGAATCAGATAAAGCATAAATGAAACGAAGGTATGAACTATGGCTAAAACAGAAAAAAAAGAAAAAGTAGTTCAAGACTTAAAGGAAAAATTTGCAAAAACAGCATTAGCAGTAGTAACAGACTATAAAGGTTTGTCTATGACTGAAATGACAGAACTTAGAAAAAGACTGTATAAAATTAATGCTGATTATAAAGTTGCAAAAAATACTTTATTTAAAATAGCTACTAAAGAAACACCTTTTTCTGAAATGGAATCACTTCTAGAAGGATCAAACGCTCTTCTTCTAGGATATGGTGATCCAGCTGAAAGTACAAAAACATTAGTTGAGTACTTTAAGGAAATTGAGAAGGGTGATCTTAAAGGTGGATTTTATGATGGCAAGCTTTTAAACAAAAATGAATTAAAAATTCTTGCAACATTACCACCAAAAGAAGTTTTACTTGGTCAAATCGCAGGATTACTTGTTGCAAATACTGCAGGTATTGCTGGTTGCTTAGAAAGCTTAATCAGAGATATTGCATTGCTTGCTGAAGAAGTCGCCAAGAAAAATGGAGGAGCCGATACAGCTCAAGCAGTAAGCTAAAAACTTATTGCTCTAAGAAAAAGTTTATAGGAAGTTTCAGCAAGTCTGAAACGAAAAAAGGAGATAAAAAAATGAGTAAAGTAGAACAATTGTTAGAAAGTATTGCATCACTCACAGTTCTTGAAGCAGCAGAACTTAAGAAGATGATGGAAGAAAAATTTGGAGTATCAGCAGCCGCTCCTGTAGCAGTAGCAGCAGTAGCTGGAGCACCAGCCGCAGCCGCTGAAGAGAAAGACAGTTTTGATGTTGTCCTTGCAAGCTCAGGCGACAAAAAGATTGAAGTTCTCAAAGTTGTTAGAGAAGTTACAGGTCTTGGTTTAAAAGAAGCTAAAGATTTAGTAGACGGAGCTCCAAAACCACTTAAAAATGGCGTCAAAAAAGACGAAGCAGAATCAATTAAAAAGAAAATTGAAGCTGTTGGTGGTAAAGTAGAACTTAAATAAGTAAATAAATGATAAATTATAAAGGCGAGGAAAAATAAATACCCCTCGCCTTTAGTTTTTAATGACTAAGAATTTTAAAAAAATATTAATTGCTAATCGTGGTGAAATTGCTCTGAGAATTATTAGAGCCGCCAGAGAACTTGACATTGAAACTGTTGCTGTTTATTCTCAGGCAGATGCGAATTCTTTACACGTCCAGCTTGCTGATGAGTCTTATTGCATTGGACCAGCAAGATCAGCCAATAGCTATTTAAATATTCCATCGATTATAAGCACTGCTATTTTAAGTAGAGTTGATGCTATACATCCTGGCTATGGATTTTTAGCAGAGAATTCAAACTTCGCAGAAATGTGTGCTTCACATGACATAAAATTCATCGGTCCTTCAGCAAAAAATATTTCTAACATGGGTGATAAAGCAACTGCTAAGAGGTTAATGAAAGATTCTTCTATCCCTGTAACTCCAGGAATTGACGGACTAATATCTGACTCAAAACAGGCTATTGATGCGGCTAAAAAAATTGGATATCCGGTAATTGTAAAAGCAACTGCAGGTGGTGGCGGAAGAGGAATGAGAGTAGCTAGAGATGAATCAGAGCTTGTTACCAGCATAGAGTCAGCCGCACAAGAAGCAAATAATGCTTTTGGAAACCCCGGTGTTTATCTAGAGAAATATATTACAAAACTAAGACACATAGAAGCTCAGATATTAGCAGATGAACATGGAAATGTAGTACATCTTGGAGAAAGAGATTGCACAGTCCAAAGAAGGCATCAAAAATTAATTGAAGAAGCTCCAAGCATTAAAATCGATAATAAGTTAAGGGAAAGGATTGGAAATGCATCAGTCCAAGCCGCTAAACAAATTGGATATAGAAATGCCGGTACAATTGAATTTATTTTTGACCTTGAAACTAATGATTTTTACTTTATGGAGATGAACACTAGAATCCAGGTTGAACATCCTGTCACAGAAATGGTTACTGGAGTTGATCTCATTAAAGCTCAGCTCAGAATTGCTCAAGGTGAAAAACTTTGGTTTAAACAAGATGATATAAGTTTTAAAGGTCATTCAATAGAATTTAGAATAAATGCTGAGGATCCAGAAAAGAACTTTGCTCCATGTCCGGGGAAAATTGATGGTTATATTGCACCTGGAGGACCAGGAGTAAGAGTTGATAGCCATTGCTACACAGGGTATTCAGTACCACCATATTATGACTCAATGATTGCAAAACTAATTGTATACGGAAAAGATAGAACTGAAGCTATTGCTAGAGGGAAAAGAGCACTTGATGAATTTGCTATAACTGGAATTAATACTACAATTCCATTTCATCTTAAGGTATTAGACCATCCAAAATTTATTTCTGGAGACTTCAGCACAGATTTTATAGCAAAAGAAATGAGTTAAATTATACTTCTACTTCTTGATTATGCTCACGATGTTGATGATCAGGATCGATCTGTGCATGTAAAAGTAAAATAACAGTATCTTTTTTAATATCTAATAATAATTGTTCAAACATGTCAAATGCTTCTTTTTTATATTCCATCAAAGGATCTTTTTGCCCATATCCTCTTAAATGAATACCATCTCTAAGCGCATCCATATTATGCAAATGTTCAACCCATTTGCTATCAATTACATGTAGCATTATTTGTCTTTCAATATCTTTAATATTCTCAGAGCCAAGCTCTTTAGCTTTAATTTCATAAACCTTTTGTGCTGATTCTAACAAATACTCACTCAACTCATCAAAAGATTTATTATTCAAATCTTCTGCTTTGATAATTTCATTAAACTGTGGAATATCTGCAATTAGCACCTTGTATAAACCAGGGAGAGCCTCTTCAGCCCATGACTCCTGTGGAGTTTCAGGATTAATATGAGTTAATAAAATATTTTCCACATGTGTTTTAAGAATATCCATTATGGAATCACTAATATCTCTTCCTTCAAGGATTTTCTTTCTTTCTCTATAGATAACTTCTCTCTGTGTATTCATCACATCGTCATACTGAAGAACATGCTTTCTAAGATCAAAGTTATGTGCTTCTACTCTCTTTTGAGCATTCTCCACCGATCCTGTAACCATCTTTGCTTCGATAGGAAGATCTTCCTCTGCTTTTAAAAACGACATAAGACCTGAGATCTTCTCCCCACCAAAAATTCTCATTAAATTATCTTCAAGCGATAAGAAAAATTTTGTTGATCCAGGATCACCCTGTCTAGCACAACGTCCTCTTAACTGATTATCAATTCTTCTAGACTCATGTCTTTCTGTACCTATAATATGAAGACCACCAAGCTCAACAACCTTATCATGTTGTGTGTCACAATCATTTTTACACTTCTCAAATACCTCATCCCATCTTTGTTTATATTCAGGGGTCCCTTCAGAAAGTTTATACTTAATCATTTCTTCTTTAGCTAAGAAGTCAGGATTCCCACCAAGAAGAATATCTGTACCACGACCAGCCATGTTAGTAGCTATGGTTATAGATCCCAGCCTGCCAGCCTGAGCTACAATGAATGCTTCTTTTTCGTGGTTTTTTGCATTTAAAACATTATGGGGGACTTTATTCCTAATAGCTTCCACAACAATTACTGATTTCTCAAACCTCTCTAAAGCAAACTCAAATTCAGTATCTAAAGAACCATTTTTAATTTCTTCAAATAGTGGTTTCAAATCCTGATGTTTTAGATTTCCAGGTCTATCTAATAACTTATTAAATTTTTCAAACAATTCACTTTGTACTTTTCTTTCCTTTAATGCATTTAAGAATCTTCGAGCTTTATCCTGCATAAGCTTAGTCATAACCTGAGGCTTAGAAAGCATCTCTGAGATAAGTTCTGATTTTTCAATACTGATCGTACCAACAAGTACTGGCTGACCCTTTAAATAAGTTTCAACAATTTCTTCAACCACTGAATAAAACTTATATTTTTCAGTTCTATAAACCAAGTCATCTAAATCAACTCTAATATTTTTTTTATTTGTAGGAATGGGAACTACGTCAAGATTATATATTTTTCTAAATTCATCCTTTTCAGTCATCGCTGTACCAGTCATACCAGCAAGCTTTGGATAAAGCCTAAATAGGTTTTGAAAAGTAATAGTAGCAAGAGTTAAAGTTTCCTCTTGGATAGATACATTTTCTTTTGCTTCTACTGCCTGATGAAGACCATCACTCCAACGTCTTCCCATCATTAGCCTTCCAGTGAACTCATCTACAATTACCACTTCAGGTTTATTACCATTTTCTGGATTCGGCTTTATTACATAGTCTATATCTTTTTTAAATAATTCTTTTGCTTTTAATGCTTGTAGTAAGTGATGAGCTAAATTACCTTTTATATCCCAGAGATCATCCACATTTAGGATTTCTTCTGCAGAATGAATACCCTTATCTGCCAGAATTACATTTCTTGCTTTTTCATCAACCCAATAATCACAATTCTGATCATCTTTATCTTTTCCACGTTTCAGTCTATTAGCAACTTTTGACATTACAACATAAACTTCTCTTTGCCCCTCAGCAGGCATACCTGAAATTATCAAAGGAGTCCTTGCTTCATCTATTAAAATACTATCAACTTCATCTACTATTGCAAAGAAATACTCTCTTTGAACACACTTATTTAAGGCACTTTCCATATTATCTCTTAAATAATCAAACCCAAACTCATTATTAGTACCATAGGTAATATCTGCTTTATATGCTTGAAATTTATCTGCTTTTTTTTGATTAGGAATAACAAGTCCAACATCAAGACCTAAATAGCGATAGATTTTTCCCATCCACTCAGAATCACGGCGCGCCAGGTAATCATTTACTGTAACTACGTGAACACCACGTCCTGTAAGCGCATTTAAATATACAGGAAGTGTAGCTACTAATGTTTTACCTTCACCAGTTTTCATCTCAGAAATTTTCCCTTGATGTAAAACACTTCCACCTATAAGCTGGACATCAAAATGTCTCATATTTAAAATGCGTCTTGAAACTTCTCGAACAACAGCAAATGCTTCAGGTAAAATCTCATCCAATATTTCATAAGTAGCTCTGTCTATAGTATTTCTTACCATACCTGGAATTTTAGGAACATCTTCAGGAATTAAAAGTTTATATTCCACATTTTTTAACTTATTACTAATAAGGTTTTTAAAATAAGGGGTTTTAGCTTTTAGTTCTTCATCTGAAAGTTTTTTCAACTCGTCTTCCAAACTATTAATTTTTTCTACTAGAGGAAGAATAGACTTAACTTTCGCTTCGCTATTTTCACCAAATAATTTTTCTATAAATCCAAGCATATTTTCTCTTCTAATTTTACCTAAAAACTTTACCTTATCTAATTATATGTTATTCTAAAACAGGATATATTATGACGACATTAATCAAAACTATAGCTGAAATTAAAGATGTGCTTAAAAATTCCAAAAGAGATTTAGGCTTTGTACCAACAATGGGCGCATTACATGATGGACATATATCACTTATTAAAGCCAGTAAAGAAGAGTGTCAAACAAGCATAGTAAGTGTCTTTATAAACCCCACACAGTTCAGCCCAAATGAAGATTTTGAGAATTATCCAAGAAGTTTAGAAAACGATCTCGAGGTATGTAAAAGATACAACGTTGACTATGTTTTTGCTCCTGAAATATCTGAAATCTATCCTACAGAAAAAGACAAAGAACTAGCCATTACACCTCCTACTAACCTAACCATGTTACTCTGTGGACTAACAAGAAGAAATCATTTCCAAGGCGTAGCAAATGTAGTAAAAAAGCTTTTTGACATTGTAAATCCAGACTATGCATATTTTGGAGAAAAAGATTTACAACAACTCTATATCATCAGATGGTTAGTTAAAGAATATAAAATTCCTACATTCATTAGAGCCTGCCCTATTATAAGAGAAAAAAATGGACTTGCTTTTAGCTCAAGAAATGCCTATTTAAATCCTAACGAAAAAGAAATTGCCTCTAATTTATACAAATCACTTCAGATCGCTAAACGAAATGTCAAAAGTGGTATCTTCTCCCCACCAAAAGCCATTCTTGAAAGTCTTATTTTTCTTTCACAATATCCAGAACTAAAAGTAGAATATTTTGATGCTCGATGTAAAGAAAATTTAGAAAAAGTAAGTGAAAACAAACTGGACGGATTCTACTTCTTAGTAGCCGGAAAGATTAATAACATTAGACTCATTGATAACATCGAAGTATAGTTTATGGAGCTGGAGTTTCTATATTTGGAATACACTCAGGATCATACTCACAAAGATGATCTTTACCTGGATAAGGACAGCATGAACTACAGCATCTAACCTCTCCTGTTTTAGAATTTATACAAGCATTACCTTTAGCACAATGACCTTGCTTACTAGTACATTCCAACAAAGGAGCTTCCTCCCAGCTAGCTTTTGAGTCTGAGTCTTGGACTTTTTCACATTTTTTACATTTATTAACTTGATTTTGTGAACAAAATGCTCTTTCACCAATCTGATACATTGCTGAGCATGGTTCACCAAAATTACACGTATCATGCTCTGAACATGTGCTTGAAGCAGTTATAGTAAATATCGTTCTAGATGAACATTGAGTAGCAAATAATGAACTGCCACCTAAACCTATACATTGATTTGCAGAATATTTAATACACTGATCTGGAGATAAACTATTTTCAAACTGTTTCATATATCTCCAAGCCTCTGTCAAATTACTAAAATTAGAACATCCTATATCATCAAAATTAAAGGAATTACAGGTAGGATATTTATTTATACAAACTGATACTTTTTTCGAAATCCCATCACAGCCAAGTCCATGTCCACAATATTTTTCTTTAAAAGACATACATTGAGTAAATCCACCTGAAGGATCACCAAGATCAACAGATCCATCTTTCATATCATAAGTTACCTTATTCATTTTTTTAAACTTACAAGTACTCTGTTCAGGAGAACTTAGCCAAGCATTACAGCACTCAAGATCAAAAGCAGATATATGATTCATACATGTACTAGACTCATCATCCCACTCACAATAAAAAGTTTTACAATCATCTTTTGAAAAGGTTTCACAATTTTTACTACTCCAGTAATTACAGACACAACAATTATCTTCAAGAGGCTCACAAGCTCCACCACAATCTCCCAATCTATATGTTTCTCCGCTACAATATTTCACCAAATCCACTCTGTTACAAGTGTTATTTTTACCATCACAACAATATTCGAGCTTACAATCCTTAGAACACTTATCTCCATCAATCTCATTTCCATCATCACATTCTTCTATAGACTGAACGACTTTATCACCACACTCTTCATACTTGCAAGTACTTGAACAACCATCATTATTTTCAAGATTTCCATCATCGCATTCTTCAGCCCCCTGCTTCTTAGTATTACCACATTTCTCAACAACACATTCTAAGTCACAGAATCCATTTTTACCATTAGCTTCTCCACTATCACACTCTTCATTTTGTTGAGTTATATGATCTCCACATTTCTCTATCTTACATAAGGGTGAAGAACAGCCATCATTACTTACATCATTCCCATCATCACACTGTTCACTAATCTGCTTTATTCCATCACCACATTTTTCAATTTTACAAATACTAGAACATCCATCATCACTTTTCTCATTATTATCATCGCATTGCTCACTTGTCTGAATAATTCCATCACCACATTTTTCAGTCTTACAAATACTAGAACAACCATCATTACTTACATCATTCCCATCATCACACTGTTCAAGAGCTTGTTTTACATTATCACCACATTTTTCTATCTTACAGGTGCTAGAACAACCATCATTACTACTAATACCATTATCATCGCATTGCTCATTTGTCTGAATAATTCCATCTCCACATTTTTCAGTTTTACAAGTAGTAGAACATCCATCATTATTTACACCATTTCCATCATCACACTGCTCACTAGCCTGTTTTATAAAATCTCCACAGGTCTCATTAAAACAAGTCCTTGAGCATCCATCATTATCGTTATTATTTCCATCATCACACTGTTCAAAGATTTGCTTTATGTTATCGCCACATCTTTCAGCTTTACATGTACTAGAACATCCATCATCATTTTTAGAATTACTATCATCGCATTGTTCACTTGTCTGAATAATTCCATCGCCACATCTTTCAGTTTTACATGTACTAGAACAACCATCATTATTTATACTATTTCCATCATCACACTGTTCGCTTGTTTGCTTTATAGAATCCCCACATCTTTCAGTTTTACAAGTACTAGAACATCCATCATTACTTACACTATTTCCATCATCGCACTGCTCACTTGATTGTTTTGTGAAATCCCCACACAACTCATTTAAACAAGACTTTGAACACCCATCATTATCATTATTATTTCCATCATCACACTGTTCAAAAATCTGCTTTATGCTATCTCCACATCTCTCAGTTTTACATGTACTAGAACACCCATCATTATTTACAGTATTTCCATCATCGCATTGCTCAGTACTTTGATTTATAGTCATATCACCACAAATAGCAACTACCGCTTGACTACAACAACAACCAGGATTAGTTAGTGAGTTAACCATAGGCGTACAAAAACCAGCAGGTGGTTTCATACTTCCAGGAGTTCCATTGCACGCCATAGAACAATCTACAATAGCTGGCATAGGGCAACAACACCATGGTTTAACAGTAGATACTACCGATCCTGCACACCCAGCACCAGCAGAGTAAGTGCCTCCAGCTCCATTACAAGCATTTAAACAATCTTGCATAGGAGCCTGAGATAAAGCTTTACCAGAAAATGGTAACAATAAAAAAACCAATAGAAAGATTTGATAAAATTTAATAATTTGTTTTAGCATTTTCTAACTAGATACATAGATAGGATTAAATCAGCTTTAAGCTATAGTATTTATCTTCCCCACAATTTAACTTATTAATTACCATATTAACTAAAATTAATGTAAAGTATTAGAGTAGTTATCTTTAAGAACCTAAGACACCTCTTATTTATGAAAAAAACTTATAAAATAGCCATAGATGGACCTGCAGGTGCAGGAAAAAGCACTATAGCTAAAATACTTGCAGAAAGCCTTAATTTTTTATATATAGATAGCGGTGCAATGTACAGGGCCGTAACACTGTTTTTATTAAAAAATAAACTTTTAAATAGGTCAGAAAAAGAGATAGGAAGTACTATCAAAAAAATTAAAATTGAATTTAAGTCTAAAGGAAAAAAACAAACTGTTTATCTGAATGATAAAAACGTTACCAAAGAAATCAGATTTAAAGAAATCACTCAAAATGTAAGCAAAGTATCTGCCATGAAATGTGTAAGAGAAGAAATGGTAAAAAGACAACAAAGCTTTGGGAAAAATAGTTCTATAGTGATGGATGGTAGAGATATCGGAACTGCTGTATTTAAATCTGCTGATTTAAAAATATATCTCACAGCCTCAGCTGAAACACGTGCAGAAAGAAGAAAAAAAGACTTAGATAAACTACACGAGAAATCAAACATTGGATACTTAATTAAAGATATAAACAGAAGAGACTATTTAGACAGCTCAAGAGAGATTTCCCCTCTATCTAAAGCAAATGATTCTATCGTTATAGATTCAAGTAAATTAAACATTGGCGAGGTCGTAGAAAAAATCAAGGTCTTTATTTCTGATTAATATTAGGCATCAATTTTTTTATTGTCATTGATGGTTTTATTTATAACAATATTTCCAAAATAAGCACCAATTATAGAGAATAAAATACACATAAAAAGTATAAGCACTGATGTAGTTAAAAGAAGAGTAGGAAGAATTTGATTTATATCTGGGATAGGCTGAATATCAGAAGGCCAATTCTTTTTCAAGATACTAATTAAATAACGGCGATTATCATTTGATGAAAGAGATAAAACAGTAAGAAGATCGATGCATGTTCCACCTACTGCTCCAGAAAAGAGTCCTAATAAAATAGAATCCATTAAAGCGACTGACTCCTTAGTAAGCTTATATGCTAACTTTACAGTTATATAGCCCCCGATTCCAGCCCATAGAGGAAGTCCAAGAGCAAAAATTGTTGTAAGCAAAGTTACAAATAAGCCGGAGAAAATAACTGGTTTTAAGTATGGATCTTTCATAAGAATTTTTAAATCATGCCATTTACAGATTATATTTTACCTAATTTACCACTCTCATGTAGTTTATACAAATAATGATAGATAACTATACTTCCAGAACATGACAGGTTTAAAGACTTTATAAGACCAAACTGGGGAATCTCTAGAATTTGATAGTTGTCATTAATAATTTCTCCAGGCAAACCACCTTTTTCTTTACCAAACAGAAACAGTGGTTTATCCGGGAATTTAAACTCAAACAATGATTTAGAATTTTCAGCTTGCTCTACTAATACAAGAGTGTAATCAGTTGTTCTAATATAGTCAGTAAATTCTTTTAAAGTTTTAAAGAATTTTATTTTAGTCCACTTTTCACTAGAGACAGAAGCATAAGAGTTAAAATCCTGATCACCAATTAAATAGAAATCTTTAACCTTTGCACAGTGACATGTCCTTAAAAGTGAGCCTATATTAAATTCTTTTGAAATATTATAAACCGCTACACCAAAAGGATGTGTCCATGAAAAATACTCTTTTACTTTCTTTTCTCTTTCTTCAGTAGGCATAAAGATTATAGCTATTTCTTCATTTTTTAACAGTCTCTAGAGGTATTTCCTGAATAGATACACTAATAAGAGGTCTCTTCCCTATAAGCTCTATAACTGTTTTATTCACTGTATCTCTTACTACTTTTTTTAAATCTGAAATATCTTTTTCATCTCTTTTTAAGGCAGAAATAATCTCTTGTTTAATAAGTTCAGTCGTTCCTAAGCAAAAAGCTCTCCAATCCTTACCTTTTGCAAACGAACATGCTTCTGCAATAATTTCAGGTCCTGCAACTATATTTTTTTTCTCATCAAGTGCTAATGCAACAGTAATAGTTCCTTCATCAGAGAGAGACTGCCTTTCTTTCATAGTCACTTCATCTATATCTAATCCTTTTGCTTGGTTATAATAAATAGACTCAGCAGGAATTCTCCCTGAAACTCTCGCCACCTGATCTCTAACCTGTAAGACTTCTCCATTTTTTAATATATGAACATCATTATGATTAATCTCAATATTTTCTGCATGCTTTCCATAAATAACTAATTGCCTTTCTTCCCCATGTGAAGGTACAAAACATCTTGGCTTTGCTACTGTAAGCATGAATTTACATTCTTCAAGAGCGGCATGTCCAGAAGCATGAACTCCTTGTCCTCGTCCACCTATAACTTGTACTTTTTGAACAAAAAGTTGATCTACTGTATGAGCAAGGATTCTTGCAGTTCCAGGAGGAGGATTTGCACTAACCACCACAATGTCTTTTTGCTTAAGTTTAATTATTGAATGCTTTTCATTTGCTATTTCAATTAACGCTTTTAAAAAGTCTCCGCACTTGCCTGAAGACAAAATTAACACTTCTTCATCAGAAACATCTGCTAAATCTTTTTCTTGAATTAAGATCTTTTTATCTAGCTTAATAAAACCTGAATCAATCGCTGAATTAATTTTATTTGTGAGATAAGAACCAGAGAGGAATACTTTTCTTTTATGGTTTCGAGCCAAATCAAACAGGATTTGGTATTTAAATAAATTACTTGCAAAACCGACAACGATAACTCTAGAATCAGAAGATAAGATTTCATTAAACCTTTTAATTACAGATCTTTCACTTTGACAAAAACCTGCAGACTCAATGTTTGTAGAATCACTGATTAAAACATCTACTCCATCTTCACCAGCCTGAGAGTAAGAATAATAATCAAATTTTGCTTCATCATATGGTGTTTGATCTACTTTATAAGATGAGGTATAAAGCACACTTCCTGCTTCTGTTTTAATAAACAATCCCTGTGAGTCAGGAACCACAAAAGTATTTTGTATAGGTCTTACACTAAATACTGAACCAATTTTATATTCTTCCCTAGGAGTAAAGACCTCAACTTCAGGAAGCTTAACATCTTTTGCTAATGAATTCTTCACAGATTCTATTGCAAGTTTTGAACCACATATTTTAGGGATATTAATTTTTTGCAGGAGATAAAAAGCACCACCAGATAAATCATCATGAGCAGAAGTTAAAATTAATGCTTTTATTTTGCTTTGATTTTCAATCAAATACTTTACATTTGGAAGAATAAGATCAACTCCAGTAAGGTCCTGTGGAGGAAGCATCATCCCAAAATTTACAATTATAATTTCATCTTTATATTCAAAGATCCAGGAGTTCTTTCCAGTTTCACCATGACCACCAAGCGGGATGGCTTTAAGAGTATCTATTTCTGTTCTTTTTTTCATATTTTACGAAAAATCAAAAGTGATTTTTCTAAAGCTTAAATATTATACTGGTACTTTGTTAAAGAAAAATTCTTGCAGTTTTTTTGTACCTTCAACTATTCTTGGTCCAGGTCTGTTTAATAAACTATCATCAATTATTGCTACTTCTTTATTTTTAATTGCTGAAAGTAAATCCCAACCTGATCTATTTAACACTTGAATTATATCCACATTCTTACCAAACCCACACCAGGAGATAACGAATTTTTCAGGATTATACTGAAATAGCTTGTCAATGCTAATTGGAACACTACGTTTTCCAGATTCAATAAGCGAATAATCTCCACCTGCTATTCTTACCAGCTCTGGAATCCAATTACCAGAAACTGTAGGAGGATCATGCCATTCTTCTATATATACTTTAGGTTTTTTCAAAGAAGATGTTTTACTTTTAATGTTATCTAAATCACTCTTCATCTTTTTTACAATTTCTTCAGATTTAAGCTTTGCATTTATAAGTTCACCAAGCTCAAGAATATCTAAATAAATTTGATCCAGCGAAAGTGGGTCTGAATGATAAACATTAAATCCTAAATCCTTGAGTTTTAAGGCTAATTTTTCTTGAACTTTATTGTTAGTAATAATTAAATCAGGGTTTAGTTCTTTTATTAAATCAAAATCTAATTTTACCCACGAACCAACAATAGGTTTATCCTTTAAAATCTCTTTAGGATAATCACAATAACTTGTTCTTCCAACTAGCAAATCTTGCTTTTCTAATAGACAAATAATTTCGCTATGAGCTGGAGAACATGAAACGATTTTTGGACTTGCCATATTGATAGACAATAATGATAGCGAAGTTTCGTAAAAATTCAATAGTCTATTAAGTTAAAGAGTATATACCTTGTTAAACAAATATTCGGTAAATCAGGTTAACATTAAAGACATGACAGAAACCAGACCACTAATCTCATCAGTGTATGGACCCCTAGAATCTTGGAGGTTTGGTAAATCACTAGGGATAGATTTAATAATGGATCCTTCTACTTGTTCTTTCAATTGTACATATTGTCAACTGGGATATATTCAAAATATTACTTCAGAAAGAAAAGTTTATGTTAAAACTGAAAAAATAATTGAAGATTTTAAGTTAAGCAACTGGAAAGATGCTGACATCATTACTTTTAGCGGAAGTGGTGAACCTACACTTGCCCTAAATCTTGGTGAAGTGATTATTGAATTAAAGAAAATTACAGATAAAAAAATCACGATTCTTACTAATGCAACAATGTTAAATCTGCCTGACGTAAGAAAAAATGTTTTAAATGCAGATATTATCTCCCTAAAATTAGATGCCTTTGATGATAAAAGCCTAAACTCTATAAACAGACCTGCTTCTGGTATAACTCTAGAATCTATAGTTCAAGGAATAATCTTACTAAAAGAAGATATTAAAAGAACTAATAGTAAAACTAAGATTCAAGTTCAAATGATGTTTATGCCACAAAATAAAAATGAAATTGAAAGTCTTTCTAAAATATTAAATAAAATCAAACCTGACGAACTAGCATTAAATACACCTACCAGACCATATCCAAGTGGATGGGATATTTATTCTCGTGGTGCACATGGTGAAGATTCTAAGAAAATCAAATTTGAAACTAAACCTCTAAAAATACTTACGAAGGACGAGGCTCTAAATATTGAGAATAGAATAAAAGAACTCACTGGATTAAATATTATTTCTGTCTACAAACCTGAATAAATTCTTAAAATGTTACATTCTTTACAATTAATGTAACCCTCGGTTACATAGAATTAAGTTTCTTAACATCAGCATGATTTAATTTTCTTCTTTATGAGAAACACCTTACTACTATCTGAAGAAAACATTCACAACAAAATTCTTATTCTAAGGAATAGAAAAGTAATGATTGATAGTGATCTTGCAGATTTTTATCTAGTTAAAACAAAGGTTTTACTTCAAGCTGTAAAAAGAAATCCAGAAAGATTTCCTGATGATTTCATGTTTCAACTTTCAGATGAGGAGTATAAGAACTTGAGGTCACAAATTGTGACCTCAAGATGGGGCGGAAGAAGATTTACTCCATATGCATTTACTGAGCAAGGTATATCAATGCTCTCAAGTGTACTTAAAAGCAGAAGAGCAATTTTGATTAACATTCAAATTATGAGAATTTTTACAAGCTTAAAACAAAATCACAGTAATCAAAAGCAAATTATTGAAAAAATAAACTTCATCGAAAAAAGAGTAGACAAACATGACAAAGAACTTCAGTCAGTTCTGGAAGCTATTAAAAAGCTAATTAATGCTGGAAAAGAAGAAAAAAAGAAAGTAGGATTTGTTTAAAGAATATGTCAACACAGCATAAAACGGAATACAAAAAAGATCTTATTTACCTAATGTCATTAGGATATAATTTAAAAGCTAAATTATTGATATTAGGAGATAAGAAATGAAATTTGCTAAGAGAATTGAAACATTGCCACCATATTTATTTGCAGAAATAGATAAGAAAAAACAAGCGGCTATTGAAAAAGGAGTAGACATTATTAGCTTTGGTATAGGAGACCCTGATCAACCTACATTTAACAATGTTGTTGAAGCTATGCATAGTGCTATAGATGATCCATCTACCCATAATTACCCACCTTATCAAGGAATGAAAGAGTTCAAGACTGCTTGCTGTAATTGGTTTGAAAAAAGATTTGGTCATAAGTTTGATCAGGATAAAGAATGCCTATCACTCATTGGATCTAAAGAAGCTATTCATAACATGATTTTTGCTACAGTTGATCAGGGAGATATTGCTATAATTCCAGACCCTGCATATCCTGTTTATAAGACTTCTACATTGCTAGCTGGTGGAACACCATATGCAATGCCACTTTTAGAGAAAAACAATTGGATACCTGATTTAACTAAAATACCTACTGATATAGCTCAAAAAGCAAATATTATTATGATTGGCTATCCTAATAATCCTACTGGTGCAATTGCCCCTTTAGATTTTTACAAAGAACTAATTGCATTTGCCAAAAAATATGACATCATAGTTCTCTCTGATAATGCTTACTCAGAAATTACTTTTGATGGGTACAAAGCTCCCTCAATATTTGATGCCCCCGGAGCAAAAGATATTTCACTTGAATTTCATAGTTTAAGTAAAACCTATAATATGACTGGATGGCGTGTAGGCTTTGCACTAGGAAATGAAAAAATAATTAAAGCTCTTGGTACTGTTAAAACAAATATTGACAGTGGTGTATTTAAAGCTATTCAAAAAGCCGCTGTCTCTGCATTTAACACTCCAAAAGAAACACATGAGAAAAATCTTCAAATTATAAAAGAAAGAAGAGATGTAGCTGTTAAAGGTTTAAGAGAATTAGGATGGGAAATTAAAGAACCTATTAAAGGTACTTTTTATCTTTGGCTCCCAATCCCACCGAACTTCAAGACATCTTCAGAATTTGCTTCTGCAATGTTAGATAAATGTGGAATTGTTGTACCTCCAGGAAACGGTTACGGAGAGTATGGTGAAGGTTATTTTAGGATTGCCTTAACTGTAGACAAAAAAAGAATTGAAGAAGGAATAGCTAGAATGAAAAAAGAAGGCTTAACCTTTAAACCACAAGCTTGCGCAATTAATTAATAGATTTAATCAAACAAAGCAAACTAAATAAAACTTGCTTAGGTCATCTTTGACTAGCAAGTTTTATGTGGGACAAGTTATTAGAGTTAAGAAACCCTTTGTGCTTAATCGCTTTTGGATTAATCATTGGTCTTACTTTTTACTATAGAGAAATAGATTTTATTTGTCTTTTTATAGGCTATTCAATATTAGCAATATCTAGCATTCATTTTAAAAAGAACTTATTTTTCGTTCTTGGGATAAGCAGTTTATGTAGCTATTGTTATTGCAATTATTACATTAAAACACCTGACTACTCTTTCCTCTTAAACAAAAAAGAGATTTATATATGTGAAGTCCTAAGCAAAGAACAAAAAAATAATTTCTATATAAAATATTTTTTCAAAGTAAAGAAAATAGTTTTAAGGGATAAGAGTATAAACACTAACTTTAAAGTGTTAGCACAAACAGCGACATATGAAGAATTAGAACCAGGCGATATTATTCAAATAAAAGGGAATTTAAAGACTCCAAAATCTGCCACCTTCCCTGGATTATTTGACAAGAAAAAATATTTATTTTTAAAGGGAACATATTATGAATTGATTTGCAGTAATGGTTCTATTGTTTATTTAAATACAAGGGAAAAGAGCCTTATAACTAAACTAATTGATGGATTCAGATTGAAAGTGTTGTTTGAAAACAGTAAAAATCTTCCAAAAGACAATGCAGATATATTAAATGGAATAGTCATAGGATCAAAAGCATCACCTTTAAATAAAGATCTAAAGGAAAAATTTCAATCATTAGGGTTAAGCCATATTACCAGCGCATCAGGATTTAATTTATCAATTTTAGCTTTTTGCATATTCTTTTTATTTAGTATTTTTTTAAAAAGAGAAAAATTAATGGCAACAATAATTACACTTCTAGGAATAACAGGCTACTCACTAATAGCAGAGTGCTCCAGTTCTATTATTAGAGCTGGACTATTCCTCACATTAGTTCTCTTTGGAAACCTCTTCAATAAAAGAGTAAAGATTTTGCCTACTATTTCACTGATTATAATTATATTTTTTATTACCTCACCACTAAGCCTTCTAGACATAGGATTCCAACTCTCTGTATTTTCATTTCTAGGCTTAACTTTATTTTTAGAAGACATAAACACTTTAACATCAGAAAAAATAAACAAACTATTACGCCCAATTACATCTGTATTTTTTGAAACACTTTTTGCTCAACTTATGGTTTTGCCCATAGTTCTACTTTATTTTCATAACATACAAATCATGGGACTGGTTTCAAACATAATAGCAGTCCCATTATCTTCCATTATTTTAATCACAGGACTACTTAATACTGTTTTCATACAAGTAAAAGAGCTTTCACTTCTAAGCTTAACAATCTATAAGTTTTTACATCTCCTTACTAACCTTTTTTTATTATGGATAAATTTTTTATGTTCACTTTCTATAAATGGGGTTTTTATACCTAAAATCGACTTTTATAGTGCAATATTTTTATATGGATTAATAATTTTCACTTTCCTAATTATTTCCAACAAGAGGAAGCAAGAACTATCTGCAAAATTTATATTAATGTTTTTAATTGCCTTATTAATAAATCAGAAAATTAAAGATGACTCTAACTATCTAAAGATATTATGTATTCCCAAGTATAATCAAGAAAATATTCTTGTTTTACCTCCGAACGAAACACCTGTCTTATTTAGCACTAAGTTAGATAAATCAACAAAGAGTCAAACCTTATACTTCCTTAAATTATTCAACTATCAAAAATCTTTTATCTTTTACAACTTAAAAGACAATAATAGTTTAATTAGCGAAAGCAAATACATTAAAGATCTGAAAAACAAAATTATCATTGAAAAAGATGGTTTTAAATTTGAAATAATTAAAAATTATAGAAATAAAATTGATTCAAAAAGTGCTTTTATTAAACTACCCATTTTAATGAAGAAGGATCCAGTATTTATACAAACGTTTAAGTCACTACCAGAAAATATCATAGTAAATAACTGCAAAAAGCTTTCTAAGAGCTCAACAAAAAACATTGCTTGGTTAAAGAAGCAAAAGACTAATTTACACTTATTAAACAATTCTGGTACGATTACAATTGTTATAAAAAATAAAAATAATTTTCAAATTGATAGAGAGTATTAAATGAAAGCTTTAATTGTAGACATAGGAGGAACCAAAACAAGTTTTTCCATACTTGAACAAAAAGAAAGCAAACCTATAATTATCAATTCTGAAATTATTCAAACCACCTCAAATCCTGAACATACGATACAAAAAATATCCTCTTTTTATAGCAGTAGCAAAGAAACTGCTGATTTTATTTCACTGAGCCTTCCAGGGAAGTGGAGTAATGAAGGCAGGCTAATTGAAAGTGTAAATTTAAAGAATTGGGCAGACTATCCATTTCTAGAGAAGTTAAAGAGTGAAACTAAAATTAAGAATTCCAGAGTTGAAACAGACGTAATTTGTGGTGGGTTGGGAGAATACTTTTACAATTACTCAACGTATGGTTCCCTCCTATACATAAATCTTGGCACTGGTACAGGTGCATCTTTCATTCAGGAGGGAAAGCCTTTTAAATCAAAAAAAGATTTAACTCTTAGGCTACACAAAATGGCTTTGCCTTACGAGAATGAAATACTTTCAGCAACTGATCTATTAAATGGGAATTCCCTAATTCAAGACACGCCATACAAATCGACTATTGAACTATTCAATCAGTACAAAGAAGCGAACATAGAAGTTATTGATATTGTTTCTAAAGCTCAGACACAACTTGCCTGTTGGATTATAAATCTTTATTATTTATTTGCTCCTGAAGTTATAGTTTTAAATGGTGGACTTACATATGATTTCGAAGTGCTCTGCGAAGAAAGCATAGATATAGCAAATGAAGAGTTAAATGGAAAAGTAAAAATTATCCCAAGTACACTAAAAGAAATGGCTCCTATATACGGAGCATTTTATAATATTAAAAATAGCTAAAAATACTTCTATACTGAAATAACTTCTTCTAATTCAGGGATCTCTCTTTTTAACATTGATTCAATTCCTGCTTTTAAAGTCATTATTGAACTTGGACAGTGGCTACAAGCCCCTTGTAAATGAACCTTCAATACCCCATTTTGATAACTATCAAAAATAATATCTCCGCCATCACTAGCTACGGCAGGTCTGATTTTTGTATCTAAGATCTCATGAATTTTCTTTTCTACATCAGTAAGACTTTTATCATCTAGCTCTGAACTGCTCTCATTAATAATCACAGGCTCACCAGATTCAATATGTTTATTTAAAACACTTAAGATTTTGTCATAGATACTATCCCAGCTAGCAGATGAATCTTTTGAAACAGTAACGAAATTCTTTCCTATAAAAATTTCAATTACAGAATTTATTTCAAAAAGTTTTTTTGCTAATGGCGAGTTCTCTGCACTTTGTTTTGATGCAAAATTTACAGATGATTTATCAATTAAGACCATGTCAACTACAAACTTTAAAGCATTTGGATTTGGTGTACCTTCTGTATGAATTTTCATTTAAGACCTCTCAACTAACTAATATTTTTAATTTACTTAAATATTCTATTCTATTTTTTAACCTAATAATAGATATTGATTAATAGTATTAGCATGATAAACCACCTAAATTATAAGAATTCAGTATCAGTCTACTACTCACCACCTCTAATTAACCAAGTATAATGTCCTTATGCCAGATAAATCAACAGCAGAAAACGTTTTTCAAAATCTTAGAAGCAAAGGATTGAGAGTAACACCACAAAGAGAAAAGATCCTTCAGATTTTTATGGAGCTAGAAGAAGGTACCCACCTTAGTGCTGAAGATCTATTTAAGATACTTAGTGAAAAGAATGAAAATATAAGTTTAGCGACAACATATAGAACATTAAAATTACTATCTCAGTTTGGTTATTTAAGAGAGCTTGATTTCGCTGAAGGTCATAAACATTACGAGTTAAATCATGACAAAAAACCTCATCATCATATTATTTGTTTAAACTGCAATAAAACTATTGAATTTGAAGATGAAATGGTTAACCAAATCGGAATGAAAATAGCTCAAGACAAAGGGTTAGATTTAGTAGACATCCAGTTTAAAATTTATGCAGTCTGTCCTAATGAACATGATGATGAGCACAGAACACATAGAGCCTAACGCTTAATGTGATCCATCGTGACAACACCCCACATGAGCAGAAAGATTTACTAAATGTGGTTTTATAGCAGGAACACTACTTTCTTCTCTTGGCTTAAAAACATACTGAGGAAAAATCTTTGCTAAATCTGAACCTGGACCAGAATCTCTAGTAGCACACAAAAATGACTCAGAGATTGCTGACTTAGCGAATAATTCACCATCATCTAAAACCCCAAGTCTAATTCCAGGTTTAAAGATACCACCTAAGGTTATTCTTCCTGGCTCACCTTTACCTTCCCCTGTTTCTAATTCAAGGATATTATTTCTGGAAATATATAAAGCATCCACTAAATCTTTTTCCAAGACTTCAGGAGTAGCATAAGATCCTTTATAAATAGCATTTGCTGTCATAGCAAGCTCTGGAATCTTAAGTTCAACTAAAAAAGATTTTGCCAGAGTTCTTAAAGAATTAGAACGATCAGGTGCTTGAAGTGAATCAGCAATTCTAATAACGGCGTCGCTAGCTGAATTAATATTTATCTGACCTGCTCTTTCTTCATGAACATAAGAACGGATAGCTTCAATTGCTCGTGGTAAATCTTGACCAACAGGTCTATAAACTATTTGCATGAATTCTCCTTTTTTAAAAATGAAATTATTTATCATGCTACCAAAATAAAAGATAGAAGTAAATAGAGTTTTATATACAGTCTTT
Source organism: uncultured Gammaproteobacteria bacterium (assembly GCA_964602915.1). Taxonomy (GTDB): domain Bacteria; phylum Cyanobacteriota; class Vampirovibrionia; order 2-02-FULL-35-15; family 2-02-FULL-35-15; genus CAZRTB01. The sequence goes on from CAZRTB010000004.1 coordinate 71,921, forward strand.
TCTTAACCAAACTCCAAGATCACGAATAGCTAAAGCTCTATGACTTAGTTTATTCTTTAGTTTTGAGCTTATCTGAGCAGAAGTCTTATTTATCTTAGGAATTAAAAATATAGGATCATAACCAAAACCATTTTTACCTTTAGGTTTAATTGACACATTTCCATACCAGGATCTTACAGTTTTAAAGATTATTTCACCTTTTGGGTTTGTAAGAACTACAGCACAAGTAAAACAACATTTTTTATTTTTTTTCAATTTTACTTTTTCAACAATGTCAAGCATACCTCTACCATCTCTAAAAAAACGAGCTGATTTAATTCCAGGCTTTCCATTCAAAGCGCTTACTTCAATGCCAGAATCGTCAGCAAAAGAATAAACTTTTAATTTCTTTGATAAGGCAAGAGCCTTTTTATGTGCATTCTCTAAAAATGTTTTTCCATTTTCATTAACACTAAAATTCTCTGGGGCACTTTTTATAATAAATTTTTCACCTAGACTTTTATCAAGGAGTATACTTTTAATTTCTTTTAGTTTATGCTTATTTGATGAAGCAAAGTAAATTTCAATTTTCTTTTTCATTTCTCTCACCATCTAAAGAACAATGCCTCTACCGAATATTATAAGAAAACTAAAGTCTAAAGCTGATCTAAACAAAGAAGATCTTTATTTACTATTTAATACTTTTGAAATGAAGGATTATTCTGACTCTGAAGTAGAAGATCTTATCGTATCCTGGAATAAAAAAGGACAAACACCGGAAGAATTAAAGCTTTTATCTGAAGAAATATTTTCAAGACAAAGTCAAATAACAAAGTATTATGATTCTATTGACATATGTGGAACTGGGGGAGACAAATTAAACACTTTCAATATATCAACAATTTCAGCAATAGTTCTTTCTTCCATGGGATTAAAGGTTATTAAACACTCCGGAAGAAGCACAACAAGTCTAACTGGAAGCGTAGACATTATAAATAGTTTTAATATTGATATAGATAGTCCTGATTCAGAAAAAAAGCTTGAGAATTATGGATTAATGTTTTCAGCATCAAAAAAACTTAGAGAAACATTCTCTATCGTCAAACAAATCTGTAAAAAAATTGATAGTCCTGGATTTGTAAATTTGCTAGGTCCTCTCACCAATCCCTATAAAACCAGATATCACATAATTGGGGTTTCTAGACCTGAGTGGGGAGAATTAATGTCAAGAAGCTTACTCCTTTTAGATGCTGAGTGTAAAGCACTTATTATTCAAACAAAAATTAATGAAAATACCTACCTGGATGAACTTAGTCTCTGTGGAGAAAACTATATTTGGGAATTAAATAATGGGTCAATAAATAAAACTGCATTCTCTTCTAAATCTTTAGATGAAAAAATTATAGATATTAATAATCTAAAAGTGAAAAATGAAATGATAGCAAAAGAAGTTTTTATAAAAGTACTTCAAGGTCATAGTGAATACATTACTCATGTTAAAACAACAGCTCTTAATTGTGGAGCTGGGTTATATCTAACCAATAAAGAAAAAAGTATAAAAAATGGATATATTACTGCCCTGAAACATATAGAAACGGGTAAAGCCTGGGAACATTTTCAGTTATTTTCTAACTCTTAATAATGAAACCAACAATTTTAAGGTTTCTATTAAATCATTAAACAAAAGAGGTAGCAAAATGAAATTTTATTTAATACTTTTTTCAATAGTTTTAGCTTTAGCCAACTGTCCTGCTAAGGCCGATAATGTACCAGCTGGAAATATCCAAAAAGCTGGGACGACTTCCAGCGAAGCACTTATGGAAGCTCAAGAAAAACTTATGAATGCAAAAGGTAGTTATAATACAGCTCGTCAACAAGAATCCGCTTTAGAAAATATGAGAAAAGCGGCAAAGTTAAGCTTAAAAGCCGCAAAACTAAGATCAAGAGCTGAAAAGTTACAAACAAAAGCAGATTCATTAGTTGAAAAAGCAAGCCATCAAGCAGTAAGCAGAGGTTTATATATTACAAACCCTCTCCTTCCTGTTAACATGCAGAAGCCACCATCTGCAGAGCAAACAGCTAAAAAGCCTACATTTGTTCCAGTACCTGGTCAGTCTATAAATATTATTGCTCCAAAAGCAAATGAAGTTTCTTATTCAAACAATCAAGAACAAGGGAATTCCCAAGAAAGTTCTGAAGAATATTTACCAGACCCGCCAACTGTAAATAATTTCTAATTTTTATAAATTATCCAGAAGTTAAAACCCTATTGTTGTCATCATTTGAAACCATAGGGTTTTGATTTTTTAGAGTACTTACTGGTACAAATCCAGCCGCAACTCTACTTGTTTGAGATAAAAAGTCTCCTGCAGTATTTAATCCACTAGTACTATTTAATATACTGAACAAAGAGTCAAATGATGATTGAGCCGGACTATCCATAAGTGATATAAGGGGTGAGAAGAATAAAGAAGATCCTCCAGTATTAAAATTGGACAGTCCGATATTTGGACTATCCATTAATGAAAACATTGGGCTTAAAATTGATGACTGTTGCATATTGCCAGAAAAAGCATTCATTGATCCCGAACTGTCCATAAGTCCAAGCATGCCATTGATTGATCCTGGCAAGAAATTATTACCTCCAGTAAATCTATCCATATTCATCCATAACGGATTGTTTGATGGTGGAGGAATAAATCCTGATCTTGATAGTGCAGATGGTCTTCCATAAACATCAAACCTGTTTAACTGTAAATCAAAATTTATATTTAAAACAAACATTTATATTAAAAACCCTTCAGCTTATAATTTATATACTTCTTGGTTAAGAGGATATAAAATCTTCTCGCAAATATTACAGTTGCAAAATTATTCTATATGCGGCATTTGATGTGGGAGAAGAAAACTGATATTGATTTGGAGTTAATGAATAAGAATAGGATGGACTTCCTGATGATCCACTATTTAATAGAGTACTAAGTCTTGAATATATTTGTGGATAATTTCTAGCAAACTGAGGATTAATTCCATTGTTAGCTAAAACTAAATCTGTCCTAGGATCACCTGGTATATAAAAATCATAAGGATTTGTTGCCTGAATAGATGTAAATCTTCCTGGAAAACCTTGATTGAATCCTGAGTTGAACCCACCATATGGATTGTAGCCT
>CAZRTB010000004.1:75169-205695 GCA_964602915.1 uncultured Gammaproteobacteria bacterium
TGATTAAATCCTGAGTTGAACCCACCGTATGGATTGTAGCCTTGATTAAATCCTGAGTTGAACCCACCGTATGGATTGTAGCCTTGATTAAATCCTGCATTATATCCACCACTGTAAGGATTATTAAATGCTGAACTGTATCCACCATATGGATTATAATTGTAATAGCCATTATTATATCCACCATAATATCCACCCTGTGGATTGTAATAGCCATTATTAAACCCTGAATTGTATCCACCATAGGGGTTATAACCTTGATTATATCCGCTATATGGACTGTATCCACCGTTGTTAAATGCTGAAAAATATCTTTGAGGAGTTAAAAGATTACTATATGCCTGGTTAGCAATTTGTTGGCCTTGAATAAGGTTATTTAATACCAAATTACCTGAATTTGGAATTTGAGGTTGAAATGTTCTTATATTTACCATAGTTTTATCTCTTCACTGAAATACCAGATGTGAGAATATTGTTATAAAAAAAAATTAAGATAAGGTAATGGTTTTTAATATTCTAGGGAAAGACCTGATGACTTTCAAATTATGATAATATTTACATTCTGGAGTGCGAAATTTAGAAGGTTAACATTAAGGATTTATAAACAAAGAGATTCCTTATTCTTTTCTAAAATAGCTGAGAGGCAAAAAGGCCAATCCATAAAACCTGATCCAGGTAATGCTGGCGGAGGAAAAACAATCATAAATTTATCCTTCGCCACCTGAATAGTTGAAAGGTGGATGTTTTGAAATCAGTTTTAGAACCTAACTTAAAAAAAAATGAGCTTGTAATTGGCGGAAAGACTTTTCACTCTAGGTTAATGACTGGGACTGGAAAGTTTAGTAGTTTTGAAGTGATGAAAGAAGCACATTTAAAATCCGGTGCTGAAATAATTACTGTAGCAATAAGAAGAGTAGATATTAATGCTCCAGGTCATACTGGATTAATTGATGCCATTGATACAAAAAGATACTGGATATTACCAAATACTGCTGGATGCACAACAAAAGATGAAGCTTTAAGAATAGCAAGGCTTGGCAGAGCAATGGGGATAAATAATTGGGTTAAATTAGAAGTCATTCCTGATCCAAAATATTTACTTCCAGATCCTATCGCTACTTTTGAAGCGGCAAAAGAATTAATAGAAGAAGGATTTGTAGTTTTACCTTATATAAACGCTGACCCGATACTAGCAAAAAGACTTGAAGAGATTGGTTGCGCTACAGTAATGCCACTTGGTTCTCCCATTGGTACAGGACAAGGGATTAAATCAAAGTCTAATATTGAAATTATTATTAAACAATCGAATGTTCCTGTAGTAATAGACGCAGGAATAGGAGTACCATCAGAAGCATGTGAAGTAATGGAAATGGGAGCAAGTGCATGTCTAATCAACACAGCTATAGCATGCGCAGAAAACCCACCAGAAATGGCAGAAGCTTTTAAGCTAGGAATTGAATCTGGAAGAAAAGCATATTTAGCTGGAAGAATTCCAGTAAAAGAATATGCTAATGCTTCTAGTCCTAAAGAAGGAATTATAGGGAAATAAGGAGAAAATAAAATGAGAAAATCTTGGGTATCAAAAAGAGAAAAAGATGAAAATAGATCACAAATGCATTATGCAAAAAAAGGCATTATCACAGAAGAGATGGAATATGTAGCAAAAAAAGAAGATCTTTCTCCTGAGTTTGTAAGATCTGAGATAGCACGTGGAAGAATGATTATTCCAGCAAATATAAACCACACCAGCCTAGAACCTATGTGTATTGGAATTAATTCTAAATGTAAAATAAATGCAAATATTGGAAACTCTGCAGTAACATCAAACATTGAAGAAGAATTGACTAAACTTTCAATGTGCATTAAATACGGTGCTGATACTGCAATGGATTTATCCACTGGTGGTAATTTAAATGAAATCAGAACTGCTATCATTCAAAAAAGCCCTATCCCTATTGGTACTGTTCCTATATATCAGGCTATCCAAGGAATTACTGATATTTCTGAACTCACTGTTGATAAATTATTTGAAGTAATTGAACTCCAAGCAAAACAAGGTGTTGATTATATGACACTCCACTGTGGAATTTTACAAGAACATATTCCATTAGTTTCAGGAAGAATTACTGGCATAGTAAGCAGAGGTGGTTCCATAATGGCTGAGTGGATGATCAAACATGGAAAAGAAAATCCTCTATATGCAAACTATGACAGGATTTTAGAAATTTGCAAAAAATATGACGTCACTATTTCACTAGGAGACAGCTTAAGACCAGGATGTATTCATGATGCTAGTGATAAAGCACAGTTTGCTGAGCTTGATACTCTTGGAGAATTAACCAGAAGAGCATGGAAAGAAGATGTCCAGGTAATGGTAGAAGGTCCAGGACATGTACCAATGGACCAAATCGATATGAACATTAAAAGACAAATAGAAGTATGTAATGAAGCTCCTTTTTATGTATTAGGTCCTTTAGTTACAGATATAGCTCCAGGATATGATCATATTACTTCAGCAATTGGAGCGGCGCTTGCCGGGTGGAGTGGCGCAGCAATGCTTTGTTATGTAACCCCAAAAGAACATTTAGGATTGCCTGATCCTGAAGATGTAAGAAATGGAATTATTGCTTATAAGATTTCTGCTCATGCCGCTGATATAGCCCGTCATAGGAAAGGTGCTACAGATAGAGATAATGAACTTTCAAAAGCACGTTATGCTTTCGACTGGAATAAACAGTTTGAACTAGCATTAGACCCAGACAGAGCAAGAGAGTACCATGACACTACACTACCTAATGAGTATTTTAAATCTGCTGAGTTTTGCTCTATGTGCGGACCAAAGTTTTGTTCTATGCATATAAACAGAACTGTTGATGAGTACAATAAACAGCTAGATAAGCAATTACAAAAAGTATAGTTTTTGTAAGACTTATTTACAATATACGTATAAAATTTTAATGTTATAATTTTAAATTATTAGCATTAGAAAAATTACTTAATGAAGAAGCACTTCAGAAATAACTAAGAATGAAAATTGATAACTCTTACCTAGGATATATACTATCGTTTGCATGGTTAAAAACATCTTATGATGAACACGATCTAGGAGTACAAAAAAACAATTCACCAGTAGCAGTAAATATTCCTCCTGATGCTCCACCAAAGCTAATTCCGAGTAATGCTTTTAACCATAAAGTACCACTTTTATCAACACCTACAGATCCAATAAGTCTTACATCAAATAACCCACAAACAAACAATCTTAATCAGATGCCTCCCGGAATAGATTTAACTAATAGTTCTATAGCAAAAAAAAATGTTAGTAGTCTTCGACAAGCAGAAAGCAATAGATCCCTAGAAGCAATTATTCATAATTCCAAAGGAAGGAATGAACTTGAAGAAAAATATTTCAGAGCATTGGAAAAATATATTTCTATCGTTGATGAAGATCCTATTGGTGAAAGGAATAAATGGTTAAATACAAGACACTGTGATCCTTTAATTCTAGAAACTACTGTTAAAACAACAGATTTTTTATGCCACAATCCTGATTTATTAAAAGACTCATACACTTTGATCCATATCCTAATGACACTAGGAATAAAAGATGTAAAGAATCAACTAATTAGTTTAAATAAAGCTCTAGATAGTGGAATCATTCCTAGTAAAAAACATTTAAAGACTGCTCTTTTGGATATAACTGCAAATGCTATTTTCCCAGAATTTTTCAAAGACCCATCTGACTCAAGAAGATCTAACCTTATTAAACTCTATCAGGATATATCAATAGCCGATAACCCACCTTACGGCTTAAAAACACCAGAAGCAAAACAAACCAGTGAAGAAGCTTTTAGTGTTTATAGGAGAGGAAACAGTTTAAGAAAAGCATTTAGTGTTTTAATGTATGATTCCAGAAGACCATCAGAATTATTACATCCTATGCTCATTAGATTTGGTTTAGATTTAGCTCAAAAAACATCTTTTGTAAATTCATCAAACAACAATGAAATGCCTGGAAAAGGCTTTCAAATAGAAGGATTAAAACCTGAATCTTTATTTGGAGAAGATGAAGAAGCAAAGTTAAAAGGTGAAGATCCTTTTAAAGCATATAAAGAAGCCTGGAAATACCTTGCAAATGATTTTGACAGATTAAAGAAGTCAAGATTTACTCTTACAAGAGGAGCTATTATAATTTCAAATCCTAAAGATCCACACTTTGAAATTACCGTTGGTAAAGATGGTAGAAAAGTACATTATAGTTATGTAGTTTTCAACGATCACTTTAGCGGTAAGACACAAAAACATCTTGGGAATGAATCTTTTTATCTAGTTCCTACAGAGGTTATTGAAAGAAAAACAAATAACTGTCTTATTAACGCTAATGATTATGTAGGCTTTTCAAATCAATATTCTGACATTAATAAGTCAGGTATTAATTTAAATGACTTAACTTTAGAATCAAAAAGTATAGGAGCACCAGTTCTACATTTAGGAAGTGGTTCTATCCTGGCTGGAGGGCTATGTAATTCATTTACTCCAGGAGAAAAATGGTTCTTTGAGAATGAGCATAGTTTATCCCAACAATCTGGGGTATACGTCGATGCATGGGGACATACTCATAAAGGAGACATAACTGGCAGATGGTCAGTTAAAATGACTCCTGAAATGGATAAGCTCTTAGTCCCTTTTAGAAAAGCTCAAACAGAGATTTACAGAACAGCAAACAGCTATCAGAACTTAGCAGATTTATTTTTTCTTTCTCTTGCTAGATACCACAAAGGGCACACTCTAGAATCGCCACCTGCTGGTGAAGACAGCCGTTCATATGAATCTATAGACCAAGCGCTAAGCAGTTTCTATGAAGACACTAAGACTAGAGCAGAGCCTGAACTTACAGAAGAAGATGACAATGCAGACTGGTGGAAAGGTGAACATCAAGACAATGTAGATGATTCTCCTTGGAACTCCAGAAAAATAGAATCTATAGAAGAAGATAATCCAAACTGGTGGAAAGGTGAAGGCTATCAAGAAGACGTAGATGATTCTCACTGGGAAAAGCTATCAAAAGATCTTGAACCTATAAATGTTGATGAAGACTTAAGTGAAATAGGAAAGTTTAAAAGACATAATCCTACAGCATTTAGAATGCTTGAAGAAGCTTATATTTGGCATAACAGTTTAAAGGAAAAGAATATAAAAGATAAAAATTCTTATCCAGTTCTAGCATTAGGAAGTTCAAATGACCTATCAAACATAGAAGATTCACCATTTTATTTTGATACTTATGACAGAACTTTTTATTTTGGAGATAAGAAAATTACTTTACCTGAACACGAGAAAGGAACAGGAGACAGTGATATAGAATTCTTCTGGTATCAGCTAGTAATCCCACATTTAAATGATGAAAGAGATTTAAGATTTTATGACAGAAGAGATTTAAAAAAGGAGATATAAGATAATAACTATGAGACTACATCGATTAAGTGGACCAGCCACCCCAACTGCACCACCAACAAAACCAGCTACACCTGCTCCAGCAAAACCAGCTGAGCCTAAAAGAACTGCGCCTCCCCCTAAACCCATTGAAAAACCAAATACCTGTCCTACTCACACACCAACAGGTCCCTGTAGGATTGATGAATAGTTTTCCATTTACTATCTAAGCATTCTGTTTATAATCTGAGAAACATATGGAATATTTGTATATCTTCCATAGAGACAAAATATTACACAATATAAAACAAGTGAAAGAGAAATAAATCTTATTCCTGCCTGAAGAATAGAGTGAACAGAAGCTAGAAATGCAGTTATAAAACCAGTCCCTGGGATAAAAGCAATTATCTGAGAAATAAGTGAAAATAAAATAGATATTCCTTCAGGTACAAAGCTATATAAAATACCTATAAAAATAGATTGAAAACAATGAAATCTTATAAAGTCTTTCTGATCATAGTAATGACTACGTGAAATTAAGAGCCATATAAAACCCCAGATACCAAGGGTAAGATAAGCGGCTGAAGCACCTAATTTTTCTTTCATTGTTGGGATTTGAGTAGGCATATCAATTACTGGTTTTTATTTTCAATTCTTTTAAATTTTTAGAAAAATCATCAATTCTTACATCAAGCTCTTCTCTAGTCTTAAGATTTTTAACTTTAAAAGTATTTTTACCCTTCTCATCATCAAGATAAAACACTATAAAATCAATATTTTTTTTTATTGCTTGTTCAATTTGTTTCCCGATATTACTAGGATTATATGCTATTTCATAACTTATATCTGAATTCTCTTTTGCAATGTTGCTTGCAATTTCAAAAATTTCAGACTGATTACTAATAAGTACTAAAGATGTTTTTCTTTCATCTAAATCTTTAACAATAAGCATTAATCTTTCAATACCAATAGCAAAACCAAACCCTGGAGTATCCGGACCTCCTAACGACTCCACCAAACTGTCATATCTACCTCCTGCACATATAGTAGATTGTCCTTTTAAAATTTCATCGGTAGACTTAATTTCAAAAACGAAATCATTGTAATAGTCTAAACCCCTAACAAGAGAAGGGTTAGTAACAATATTCTTAATTTTTCTCTGGGACTTATCCTTATAGATTCCTGAAATTGTTTTTATTTCTTCCCATCTTTTCAGTGAAGCTTCGGATAAAAATTCTACAGGTTTTTTACATGAAGCATAGATTTCTTGATCCTGCTTTACCTTACAATCAAGCATTCTAAGTGGATTTTGTTCATATCTGCGATTACAATCTTCACATAAGTCGCCAAGGAATCCTTTAGTAAATTTCTGGAAGTATTCTTTATAAAGATTTCTAGATTCTTTATCACCTAAAGAGTTAATTTCAATCCTAAAATCCAGTCCCAACTCCTCAAATAAATCATTTAACATAAACATAGATTCAACTTCACAAGAAATAGAATTACTACCTAAAGTCTCCACATCTATCTGATGAAACTGCCTATATCTACCAGCCTGAGGTCTCTCATATCTAAACATTGGTCCATGGGTCCATAATTTTACTGGTTTAGGTTCTCTATGTAATCCATTTTCAATATACGATCGTAAAACCCCAGCAGTAGCCTCTGGTCTTAGCGTAAGAGATCTATCACTTCTATCTGAAAAAGTGTACATTTCTTTATTCACAATATCTGAACTTTCACCAACACTTCTTTGAAAAAGTTCTGTATGTTCAAAAATGGGGATATTAATATACTTAAATGAATAATGCTCTATATTTTTCCTAGCAATGTCAATGATTCTCTGCCATTTTGCTGAATCCTTTGGCAAAGTATCCTGTGTTCCGCGTGGTGCTTGATATTTCATTTAATTAGTTTCTTTATAATAGATTTTACAGTAAAGTACATTATAGGAGATAAAAGTAAATTTAATATAGAGCAATTAAAGCTTATCATTAAAAATCTATCAAACAATTTCACGTTATGAATTGTGTCATATTGCCAAAGATTTATTAACTCAAAAGGGAAGGTAAGAAAGAAAGAAAGAAGTATAAAAAAGAATATTTCTTCAGAAAAGATATTTTTCATTAAAAGCCCTGAAGTAAAACCAATTAAGGGATAAGAAAAGTAAAAAACATGGTCATATAAAAGGGATGAAGAAAAGAATGAAGATATAAGTCCAAAAATAGTGCCATACAATGGACCCATAATTAGACCTACCAGTATTGAACCCAAAAACATTAAATTAGACGTACTATCAAAATAAGTAAGTCTGCTAAATATAGAAACCTGCAAAATCCATGTAATTACAGCAAAAAGAAATACAAAAAGATATTTTATATTCTCATTTCGTGTTTTGTTACTAAAATAAAACGCTTCTGCCATATTTTTACCAATTCATATATTATAATGAAATCTGGCTAAGTAGGCTGAATACTGAAATTATAGATAGTGGTTCGTAATTCATAGTTAACTATTAGTTTAGTAACAAACAACTAGCCGCTATTAATGTTTTTATTGGGGAGTCGTCAAGCGGTAAGACACTAGGTTTTGGTCCTAGCATTCGTGGGTTCGAATCCTACCTCCCCAGTTGATTTCAGAAAATCGTTCAAACCACAAAGAATTAAGTAATAATTCTTGAAAATAATAAAACAAAAAATATCACAGGGACTTTTGCATTGTTCTCTTATTTCTCATTAAAACTTGCTTTTACTTTAGAATTAGTTAGTTTTATGTAGTTCGAGCGTAATAAGATAAAAATTATAAGAAATATTGATTTCCTTAATTACGATTTAACAACTTATAGCTAATCTTTTGGGTATAATGAAATTACCACGCTATAGTGTATGCTATAGTTTCCCCTCAACAGTTAATCTCGATGAGGGCTTTTAAAGAGTACAAAATGAAGCTTAAAATAATTTTAGAAAAAAGTCTTGAAGGTGGATTTACAGCTTATGTACCATCTTTACCAGGTTGTATTAGTGAAGGTGATACAGAGAAACAAGCATTAAAAAATATCCACGAAGCAATAGAACTATATCTAGAACCAGTAGAAGATGATTGGATTTTTGATAAAAAGAAGTCAAGAATTAAAGAAATATCTCTGTGAGAAAAGTACCAAGCTTAAATTATTTCAAACTAATTAGAGCATTACAAAGAGCTGGATGGATTGTAGTCCGTCAAAAAGGTAGTCATATAAGATTACAAAAAAATCTTCAAAATGAAGTATTAAAACTAACAATTCCAGCTCACAATCCAATTAAACGCTCAACATTGTCACATATTTTAAAACAAGCAAGAGTGAGTTTAGATGAATTAGAAAAATTCTTATAGGCATGAAGTAACCTTCTTACTAAAAATATAGGGCTTGGTAGATTTAAGCTTAGTTCTAACGTCGTACACAGTCCCCAGAATATAAAAAGGGTTGGCGAAAGCCAGCCCTTTTTTATTTAGTGGGGTGGCTAGATTCTAATCCAGTCCGAAGGATGGGTTTCAGCGAGCACCAGAGGTGCGAAGACTGATACCCGTAAGGGTACTGAATCCTACCTCCCCAGATAATTTCCAGTTTTCACACATTCAACAACACTTGAAAATGGTTCTTTCAGCTCTATCACAAGCTTTTAACTTTAAAGGACTCATCAAAGAACTAACAAACCTAAGCTAAACAAATTAACTATTTTTATTAATTATAGTCCTATCAATTTTACCCAAACAGCTCTTTTAAAGACTTAATTACTCGACATAGAATGACATAGTCCAATTGCTACCATTAGTCTAATAAGCTTTACAAAAGAATTATAAAACATTTTACTGTCACCTTTAGACACCGCATTCAACAACTTTCCTTGAAGTTCAGCAACTTTGGGAGTGAATCCATCTTCAGTATGATTAATAATATCCGTGGGATCATCTGAAGCCACATAAATTGCCTTCCTAGAATTAGGATCTCTTGACAATGAATACGATGGCTCATTCTGCAGTGATATCATAGAATTTATCCTTCTAAACTGAATTATAAATATCAAATTTAAGATTCAATTAACAAAAAATACTAAATCTAAAGTATAAATTTTTTCCTCAAAATTACTTTATATAGAAAGTGAAGCCTGTATTTCCTCACATAAAAACGATTCTAACGATTTTTCTCAAATTCGTATAAATTATTTACCACAACAAAGCCTACAGACATTTAGTATTCATCTAATACATATATAATTTTTTTAAATATTTTAGCTAATTCAATAGTTATATTACTCCTTAATATTTGCAATTAAACTTTATAGTATATTAAATCAAATTAAATGACAGGAGATCAAGAATAATGAAGCAAATTATAAACAATAAAACACCTAGAGTAAAAAAGTCCAAATTCTTTATTGGTTTATTTCTTGCTTTAATAATATTATTTTCATATTACAACTCCTTAGAAAAACCAGGATCTTCCTCTGCCCAAGCTATAGAGTGTGATGGTATTCAATGCGGCATTAATTGTTGCCCAACTGGTTGTTGTATAACAAATCCAACTATTTGTGCAAATTCCGGAGGCTGTATACCAATACCTACTTCAACACCATTTCTACCTCCACCTCCCTCTCCTTCTCCATCTCCTTCTCCATCTCCTTCTCCATCTCCTTCTCCATCCCCTTCAGAATCTCCTTCAGAGTCTCCTTCAACGACTCCAACTATGAGTACAAACAATACAAACTCAGGTTGCACTTATAAACAGTGTGGACCACTCTGTTGTATAAACGACTGTTGCCCAACAAATCCTAATGCTTGTATAGATTTTGAAAGTTGTACGACTCTTGCTACAGATGAAACATCTACTTCAAGTACAAGTAGTTCAAGTACAAGCGGTTCAAGCACAAGCAGTTCGAGTACAAGCAGTTCAAGTACAAGCAGTTCGAGCACAAGCTCAGGGAGTGTATCAACCACCTCATCAACTCCAACGGCACTGTGCACTACTAACGGTCCTGATTGTACAGAAAATAATTTATTCATTTGTCCACCAGGTAGCAATCCCATATGTTCAGCAAGCCAACCAATCTGCAAAGTAGCCTCAACAATTACAACAAGAATTAGAGAAATTCTTTCAAACTTTTCAAATAGTACAATTGGTGACCTTATTAATGGAAGTTGCCAAATTGGAACACCATTTTGTAATCAAGACACGGTTTCATGTACGCTAGGATATTCAGTTTCTTGTGATAGTGGAGAAGCCACCTGTGATGAAGTTCAAGGTATCCCGCTTTGTAAAAATGGAAGTACCGTTACACAAGTAACTTGTAAAAAACCATCAAGAAATATTTCAGGTTCAAGTCTCATCATCCTATCATCTCCAGAATTTCCAGATGTTATTCATTTACCTTTAATAACAGATGAATTAGGAAATATCGGATTCTCCTACAGTGGTTCAGATCCAACTTTTGAAATTACAACAGATGGCATATTTAATAGATACCTTGGGAAAAATTCAGCCAGAAAATTATCACGCCTTCTAAGCACAGATATTTCAAGCATAGACTTAATAGATAGCACAGGTACACTTTTTACTAATTTAGATTTTACTGCTGATAATATTGAAAGTAATCAAGATAGATTACTTTTAACATTACACATACCTGATGAAGTACAAAGTGGATTATCAACATTTATATTAAAACTGAATGATGGCAGAGCATTAAATGGTGGAATCCAAATTGTTGATAGCAAAAAAGTAAATATTGTCACTATTGAAAATCCAAACAAAAAGCCAATAAACGATCAGCCCATAATTACAAAGCTAAGAATTAAAAAGCATGGTCAAAAAGTCACGATTGGACTTTCAGGCAAGAATTTTGTAAGTAGACAAATCTACTACGACAATGGCGGTACTGAAGTATTTAGTTCTCATGACAAGATTCCAGACCCATATACATCAGTTACAATTTACCCATCAGATTTAGATATAAAAGTAAAAAGGAAGATTGTTACTTCTAGAAGTAAATTTATGAAAATAGAGTTACAGCTACCTCTAAGTATCAGTAAGCTTACTAAAGGTATACTGGTATTAACCACACCTACTGGAATAACATCTCAACCTTTTGTAATAAAAGGCTCAAAATAAAACCCTAGACTTTCTTTAATCTGTTATCTTCCAATTACCCTATAATTGGATTTGAATTGTATAATATGAGAGAATCTGCATCAAGAACTAAAGATGACTAAATAAAGAATTGAAACTAATATCTAAAAGTGAATATCGTTCTGTGTTAAGGAAGTATTTAACTAATGAAGATTTCAAGCCAGACACAAAAGAGGTTGTGCGTTATTTCATTTCAATGTCTCTGTATTTGATTGGTATTTATAGCCTGTTAAATCTTCAGCCCTTACCAGGAAGAATACTTATATCAATTTCTATGGGCATAATTCTTACCTCACTTTCTTTCTTTAACCATGATTTAATGCATGGAGCAATTATAAAATCAAAAAAAATTACTTATCTTCTTGGACTCTCTGTAGGAATATTTAATTTCTTTGCACCATTATTTTGGCAACGATTGCATAATTTTCATCACGCAAGAACAGGAAATTTAGATGATCCAGATCGAATGTATATATGGAGTGAAAAACCCAAAAATGCATTTGAAAGGATTGTTTATGATATCAGAGTTTCTAAAGATTCATACAATAACCCTTTTAGCTTATTTTTTTTATCAATAGGATTTTTTTGGTATTTTGGCACCATGTATTATGCATTATTACAAAGAAAAACCAAATATAGAGAAGATAGCCAATACAAAGAAGTAAGAAAACTTTTCAAAGACAAAGAGCTATTTCTAGTTTTTGGTGAGCTGTTTTTAATTCTAGGCTTCCAGTCGTTCTTATTTTTCACATTTGCAAAAGGTAGCTTTATAAACTATTTTCTTATTGCTCTTTTTCCCGCATTAATATCTCATTTAATAACAATGATCTATATTCACACAAATCATTTTCTTTCACCACTTACAAATGACATAGATGATCCCTTAGTTAATTCTCTTTCTTTAAAAAACAGTTGGATTGTAGACAAAATATTTTCAAATTTTTCTCACCATGTAGAACATCACTTATTCCCAGCAATGAGTTCAGCTCACTACCCAAAAATCAGAAAACTTCTTTTAGACTTGTATCCTAACAGATTTCAACTGATCCCAATGGTTGATGCAATAAAACAGTTGTGCACAACACCAAGGATCTATAAAGAGAATATTTATCTAGTTAATTATACAGATGATAAAAAGCATAAGTGCCTACTGCCGTCATAAAGAATCTCAAATTTTCCAATTACTTTGACACTACAATCCACATATGAGATGAAAGATTATTTTCTGATAAGAATTTCTGAAAAGCATTTCCACAATTATCCCAATTATCAATTAATACTTGCTTAAAAAAAGGAGCAGGATTATATTTTCCAGAAAGAATCATTTTTCTTACAATTTCTGCATCTAACTGTCCAGGAGTAGATTTTTCAACAAGCTTAAATCCAGAAGATTTAAGTAAGCGCTCCAAAGAATCCAAGTGAAACATATTAATATGCTCATGATCAATAGAAGAAGACCCTGCACCAAGAAGAGAAATATCAAACCCTTTTACATTTGGACAAGTTAATATTAAAAGGCCTTCATCACTAATTAGCTTATAGCATTTTTGTAAAAAATCTTTTGGGGAGAATAAATGTTCTATTACTTCAAAGCTTGCAATTACATTAACAGAACCTTCAGGAATATCTGCACATTCAAAAGGCTCTTGAATTACCTCTACACCACGATTTGTACATGACATTGCCAAGTCTGGATTTGGCTCTATTGCTAATACTCTCTTAAAATACTTAGTTTTTTTAACTTCTTCACAAAAAGTTCCATGTCCTGCACCAATTTCCAGCATGAAATCTCGCTGAATATTTAGCTTATTACAAATATTTAGGATTTTTTCTATGCGGGGAATGAATATTGATTTTCTTCTTACATCTTCAGATGCAGGGAAAATATATTTATTCCAGTAATTATAATTTTCTGATTCTAAATAAAATATCTTTAAATGCTCTGGCTTAGGTCTTGGATTTGCATATAAAGTTTCACAAATTTTACATTCTACAAATCTAAATCCATTTTTATAAAATTTTTCATATTCTTGATCTGATTCACAGACAGGACACTTAATACTTACGAAATCATTTTTAAATTTTAGTATCTTTTCAATATCATTCTTTAAAATCTCTTCCTGAGACTTTATAAATTCTTCTGGTCTAATATCAGATTCTTTAAACAATTTTTAAAGACCTCTTTAAAGAAGCATCTCCATAGCTGGATCTTCCACCCCAAACATTATCTTTCACCCATTTATTTTCTTCTATTTCCCAAACTCTTTTATCTCTAAAAGTATCACAAACATCATCAAATTCTTCTTCACTCATGCCTACATATTTCAACCAGCGATCAAGATCTTTTCTTGGTTTTACGTGATCGTATTGTTTTACCATTTCAACACCTTGTTCTCTGGTTATAATTCCTAATCTTATATCTTTAGAAGCATGATCACTTGCTCTCCCATACCCAAATTTAACAAACTTTAAATAGTCGTGAATTCCATTTTCATGCATATCATCCAAGTTAGAAATCCTACGATAAGTTCTTTCAAATTCATGTTCAGATTTTTGCCAACCATATAATTTTGTCATTAGTTCTGCATTCTTATTTCCATCCCAATTTATATAATTACTTAAATATACTCCTTTAATACCAAGAGAAGAGATTTCATCATCTGTTGGATACTGAGCCCATAACAAGTCCTTAAAACTTAGACCTTCTTTCAAATCAAGCCTATCTAGTTTTTCTAAGCCTTCATCCGTAAAATCATCCCAATCATACCCCCTTAGAGAATGCTCTAATCTATGTTTCGAAGTAAATTCCACCATATCCTTATGTGAAAACATCCCTGCTAAATCCATAAAACCATGTTCACCCCATAAAATTAATGGTATTTTAAATTTCACAGCAATTTGGATAGGAAAAGTAAATATGCCACAATGGCAATGCCAGTTCATATCTCCCTGCAGTTTAAAACCAATGCGATTCATTTTAATAAGAGTCTCTATGCTTGGCTTAAAGATTATATGATCACAATCAAAAACTTCTCTCATACGATTTAAGTTATATTCACCTTCAGGAAGGTAATTATTCCCGTGATAAGTAACCAACAGAGGCTTTAATCCTAGTTCTTTTACAGCTATATGAGTTTGAAAATAACTATCTTTACCACCGCTAACTGGAATAACAACATCATAATTATTATTTGCTTTGTATTCATTTGCTAAAGTTTTAAGCCATAGCCTACGCTCATCCCAATCTATAGATTTCTTCTGATCATGCACCAAACAACCCGAACACACACCACTATCATTAATTAATAATGGGGTAGCACTTACATCAGGATAAACACATCTAGTACAATATCTAACCATAAATTAAAGTCTAACATTAATTCCTGCCTGAGATAAAACTTTTTTACTGTTTTTGTCTACCATTTCTTTAAAATGCCAAATATTTGCTGAAGCTACAGCTGAAGCACCAGCTTTTATTGCATCGATATAATGTTCATAACATCCTACTCCACCACAAACTATAACTGGGATATTAACAGCATTTACAATCTCTTTTATTAATTCAATATCATACCCATCTCCAGTACCATCCCGATCAATGCTATTCAAAAAAATTTCTCCAGCTCCAAGTTTCTCTATTTCAGAGACCCAATCTAACAGTTTAACTTCAGCGAGCTGTTTGCCATGATTAATATAAACTTCTCTTTTTCCATTTGAGGAGAGAACATCAACACCTACAACAATTGCCTGACTACCAAAGATTCTTGCTGATTTGGAAATTAAATCTGGACCAAGAACTGCAGAAGTATTAATCACGACCTTATCAGCACCCATGCTAATTCTTTCTTTTATATCATCGATCGTATTTATTCCCCCTCCCCAGGCAAGTGGCATAAAGCACGTTTTACTAACCTCTTTTAAAATCTGTAAGCTATCATTTAGATTTTTAATCTTATGGTCTTCACGTTTAGAAGTATATGACCTTCTGTCACTAATATCTAAATAGATTAACTCATCCACAGACCATTCGTTGAATCTTTTAACTTCATGCATTGGATCTCCAATGATTTGATAAGTAGAGAATCTTTCACTCCGTACTAAGTACCCATCTTTTAGAAGTAAAACTGGAATCACTCTATTTTTAAGCATTTTGTTTAATGAAATTTCTTAATACAGTTAACCCAGCTTTGTGACTTTTCTCAGGATGGAATTGTGTTGCAGTAATATTATTTAATCTAATACTTGAAACAAAATCACATCCATAGTTTGTCATTCCGGTAATTACAGAGTTATCCTCAGGTATTAGGATATAGCTATGCAAAAAATAGAATGTTTCCGATTTGCCCAAACCATCATAAATAGGATCATTTCCTAGAAACCTAACTTCATTCCATCCTACATGTGGAATCCGAAGTTTTGAATCTAGTGATTCAATCTTTTTAACACTACCACTTATCCAGTTAAGTCCTTTATGCATGCCATACTCATGACTAATTGTTGCTAATAGTTGCATTCCAAGACAGATTCCCAAAAATGGCTTTTTTTTTTGAATAACCTCACAATATAATGATTCAACCCACTTATTATTAACCAAATTATCAATACCATTAGCAAAGGCTCCTACACCTGGAAGCACTATATGAGTAGCCATTGATAAATCATTTGGGTTAGATACAACTTTTACTGATACATTTAGTGAAGAGAAAGCATTTACAACAGATTGTAAGTTACCCATCCCATAGTCAACTACAACTACACATTCTTTCATTTAAAATAATCATAACACAAAGAATAAATCAAATTTTCTTTATCATTTCATCACTTATTAAAATTACTTTTAAAAATTTTGCTATCATCTAGTCCTTAGGAGAATTTAAACATGAATAGAAATATTTTAATTTTGATTTTAATTATTACAATGCTTACTTCAGCTCGCTTTGCATTTAGTGAAACCGGTGGTGGTACAAAGATAGACTGTACAATTTTAACCAATGAAGGTGGCAACACTACCTTATTACCTTCAGGAAATACAGGCACTGTTGGCAAAGATGTTATTTTAGGTTGCATGGGACTTCCTGGAGCTTTTACAGGCGATGATTTACTCACTATATCTGGAAGTACGGGAAATAACTCCATTGCACAAGTATTCCCTTTTCAAAACAATCTTACTGTTAATCCAGATGGAAGCACTGATACAGTTAATATAAGCATTATGATTTTATCTGCAGGAAGCACAGATATAGCAGTAGATTTTGGTGGTGCTATGAATTTTGATGTAAATAGCACTTTGTGGACCTTTAGTTCAATGTCAACAACTTCAAGTAGCTCTACATCAAGTAGCAGTTCTACTTCTGGTCAGCCTTCTACTTCTTCATCAGGTTCTACAGCTTCATCAGGCGGATCAGCTACTATTTGTTCAGCTGGTATTACACAGTGCACAGGAAAGACTTCCAGAGTTGAATGTAAATCATGTTGTTCTGCTTTATCTGTAGACAAAAAATGTCAAAAGAAGTGTAAGAAGAAATGCAGAAAAGTTTCTAATGTAGACGATGAGATTTAAGACAATTAGCTTATAACAATGCAAGTGCGCCAAGGATTGCCGCCAGGATACCACCAACTGTAGCTATAATCCCTGCTTTGGATCCTCCGGGACTTGGGTTTTGAGATTCTGGTGTACGAGAAGATGGTCCTGGCCTCACCCATTGCACAGGTGTACCTCTAGAGGTTTGATGACTAACTCCAGGAGCAGAAAAGTTCCTAGTTCCTGCTGAACTACGTTCTACAGTCCCACCATTTCCATTAGGTCCATATGTCGTAATTCTTGTCATAAAATTTAAAAGTTAATCTCTTTAGTTATGATAAATATAACAAATTCACTTTCTATCTGTCGATTAAGAGATTAAGGATCTGGGTTAAATTCTTTTAATCTTGCTTACCAAAATAACCGCTTTTGAAAGGCTCTCTTACAAAAGGATTTCGATCAAAAATATCTTTTACTAAGCTTTGATTCGAATCTAGATCACTTTTTAAATCCCAGAATTCTGGATCCTGAATAAGCCAGAGGCAAGCTTCTTCTAAATCTTTCAGATATGGCTTTATAAACCTGTCATTAGGGTTTATTTTATGTATAAGTCTTAGAGCATTAAATATAATTTTTAATTTGCCTGGATTTGGCAGTCTATTTATCCACGATCCATCAGATTTATTTAAAGGGTCACCTAGAAGATAATATAAGCACTCTACAAAACCATAGTCTGGAATAGTTTTATCTTTATATAGATTTATTAAAAAATCATTCACTAATTCATCTTGCTTTTCTTCTTCTACAAATGATAATTTTTCATAAAATCCTTTAATTAGCATCTGTGTTTCTATCTGGAGCAGTATTTTAGGGTTAGATGATATGTAGTGAAATAAATCCTCCATAAATTCTAAGATTTTAGATTTATCCTTCTCATTGCTTAACTCTTCTAAGAATAGACTTACTCCTTCTTTAGTAGTAAGCACTAAACAAAGAGTTTTCAATATAGCAGATTCACTTTTTTCATCTATCCTGTTAACAGAATATCCTAATGGTAATTCTGGCTTACAGTTAACAATGAGCTGACGAGTTTCTGTATTTATATAGTTTAAACTTTCTAATTTCCCGAGATAATCATGTAGTCCTAATGCACTTCTGGTTTTGTATTGTTGATTATCAATTCCTTTATCAGTCTTCGGATCACTAAAATAAAAACTTAATAGCCCAGAAATTATTTTTTGTGAATTAACTATTATCAGTAGAATCATAAATATAGTTTTACTCTTTTTAGTCTATGAATTCAATAGGAAAAGATTAAATCTGCTTAACAATTTTTCTTAATCTTATTTCATTACGCTTATATTTATTTCAACTATGGGAATATAATTTCTATGTTAAAAAAAGCCTTAATTCTATCTACTATTTTAAGCATTGGATCAGGTCCCTGCTCTATAGCCACTGTTAAGTTTATCGATAATAATGAGTGTAATCAAAAAGAATGTTCTAATTTCTGTAATGAAGTAGGACTTGAGCTTATTAGTTGCGAATTTCCTCACTGCATAGCTGTTTGTGGTCCTCCAGTATATTTAAATGAATCGCAAAATGATTTGCCATCTGAAAAGAAAAAAGATTCAGAGTCTGATGTATCTTTATAAATCATTTATGGAACTACAATATTACTAAACTACAGCCCCCTAATTTAAATGGGGATAGCCCTAAATTTATTAGCTACTAATCATTTGTTAACAGTAAAACTTTCTGGGAATAATAGACATTAGTATCAGATTAAATTCAAGGTAGGTGAAAAATGATCAGCCTTTTAAAAGCACTTAAATACATTTTAATTTTCTTCGCAGGGTTACTTACTGGTGGAGTAATAGGTGTACTGCTAGCTCCTAAATCAGGTAAAGAAATGAGAGATGACATCGTATCTAAGTCAAATGAATTCACCAATCTCACGAAAAAGGAATTAGCAAAAATTCATGAGATGGGATATTCAAGAATTGAAAGTCTAACAAAATCAATTTCTAACAAAAGAGAAGACAATACAAGATTAAACGGACAATCTGAAATTAGCAGAATTGCATAACAGTATTATTAACCATTTAATCCCATAGCATCAGCATTTAATTCACCTTCATTTAAGGTACCTACGGTTTGCCATTTAAAAGCCGCTACTTGAAATTGAATAGATTTTCCAAATGTAATCGTATCACCAACAGCTAACTCTGCTTTAGATATTCTCATACCATTTACAAAGGTTCCATTTGTCGATCTAAGATCTTCCACACAAACAGTTTTTGTATCTTTAGGAGTAATCCTTGCATGCTTTGCACTAACAGAAGAAAAATCTATCTGAAAATCATTTTCATCAGTTCTTCCTACCGTTATTTCTCTTTTATCAGGCAACACTATTTCCTGAGCAGGACTTAAAATAGGTTTTTTAAAGGTTGCTGAAGATATTGAACTATTAAAAACAGGTTTTAAAACTATCATACATTTTCTTCTTTCTAATTTTAATTAATTTAGTTATTTTACATTAATAGAAAGTCTATGTGTTAAGAAAAGAATTAATTAATAATAAAAAATCATTCTTAATTAAGACATATAGAATTAATACTTATTTTTTACAATTTCAGGTCTACAGTTATAGGGTTATGATCAGAGAGTCCACGTGGATAGCATTTATTTAAGGTCTTTAAAGTCCTTCCATTAAATGGAGCAAAGTGCTCACCTATTGGTTTTATAAAGAACCAGTCTAGTTTAAAATATGCAACAACCCTTGGTTTCTCTAACTTATAAGTACTCTTAAAACCTTTCCAGTGGCGTTGATTTGAATTTGCTAACAGCCCTGCTTTACCATTAAAGCTTTTACTTGGCTCACCACGTAAGTCAAATTTATTACCATCAGAGAATCTAAATTTTTTAAGTTGTGCATAAAATTTTCTTTCAGGATTTGGAAACACTACAGGGATACTAGGAAAGAATGGATCTTTATACTGAAGTAACTTACTAAATGTAATTGCGGCAAGACCACTAGCTATAGGTAACCCAGGCACAAAAAATGATCCGGTAAAACGTAAAATAAAGTGAGGATCTCTAATTCTTTTAACCCACTCTTTTTTTGCTGATGTGGGAGCTGTATCTGTTGTAGAAGTATTAAAGTCACCTGATAAAATTACTGGATTTTTTATATCTTTCATTTGATTTAATAGATATTTAAACTGTTTTAATCTTTTATCTGGAAATGCTCTATCTTCAAGGTGAGTTGAAACTACTGTAATAATTTTGTCATTTGGAAGTTTAATATCAGCGACTAATGCACTCCTACTTCCATGCCTTACTTCTTTGTATTCAATACGTTGTGAAAAAATTGCAAAAGCGCCACCACTTCTCACATATTCTAGTGGTGATTTGCGTGGTTTAACTTCTTCCCCATACCAGTCATAGCAATTAGGTATCCTTATAACTCTAGATGAAACTATAGGATATTTAGAAAGTATTGCATTTCCATGAAGCCCACGATATCTAGAACTATCAATGTTAGTTTTTTGAAATATTGGACCTAACTCTACGAACTCTGTAGAATAAGCATAGTTCCAACCTAATGAAGAAGCAAAACTAGAGATGATATTTCTATACTGGGTTCTTGGCATACCAACGTCAGCTTCATTTACACAGATGATATCTGAACCAGCCAAATTATAAAGTTCAGACTTGAAACTCATTGCATGTCTTTTACTAAACTTAGAAGCATACTGTTTTTCAAAGCTAGCCGGATCGATAAAGAGATCACTTATCTGAGGAAGATTAATTCCTCTATTAATATTCCAATGAGCAACTCTGATAAAGTTTTTCCCTTCAAGAGTTGCATCAAATTTTTTATTAACTACAAATGTTTTATTTAAATGCTCATTTAATTTTTTTGCAAGTTCACCTGTTGGCTTAGCTGTCATACTTAGCTCAACCAAATCCTTATAAAAGAATCCCGTTATTGGATCCCATTCACTATCAACATATATAACATTTTTTTCAACCTTTTCTTTTAGAACAGTTTTTGAAAATGCCGGAAAGAAAGGGTAAATCAAAAAATTTACTGCCAATAATATAATTGTTAGTTTATTTTTCATTTTCCACACTCAAGAGATCATTATCAATCACAGATAAATACTTAGTACCTCACAAAACGCTAAGTTAAACAGTTTGTAATATACAGTTTTTATTTTTTGGCTTGGACTTTAAAAATTGATACTTCAATCAATATTTATATAGGTTATATATATGACTTTAGGGGCTATTTAATTAGGTATTGTACAGTAACATTAGCAGAGACACTAACATCTCCAGACAAAACCTGTGTTGGAACCCCTGCATCTGCAGACGCAGTTGGGTAACCCTCTATAAACCTCTTTCCACTGTAACTATCAACATTTATACTTTTGACCCCAATAATTGTAACCCCTGAAGCTTTAGCTACAGCATCTGCTTTTCTCTTAGCAGAAGAAACGGCCAGCTCAAGAGCAGAAGATTCTAAATCGTCTGTATTTTCTATGCTAAAACTAACACCATTTATAGAATAATCCCCTGTTATTGATATAGAATCAATAACTTTTCCCACATCTGACACTTTTCTAATTGTTGCTATTAGCTGATTATTTGCCTGATAGCCATTAATAGTACCCTCATTATTATTATTATATTTATACAAAGGATAAACACTTATACTACTTGTTTGAATATCCTTTTCAGCAATTCCTGATGAACGCAGAGTATCTAAAAGTTTCTGCACAGCTTTAGCATTTTCACTTACAGCATCTGCCGCATTTTTTCCCTTAGTAACAACACCGACGCTTATAGTAGCAATATCTGGCTTACCTTTTTCTTCTCCATTACCACCGACAGTTATCGTAGAAACATTACAATCTGTTTGTGCAAAACCCTGAAGGGGATTAAATGTTAATAACAAAACTAAAATTATTCTTTTAATCATATATTCTTCAATCTCAGTAATTAAATTATATCAACCATATTAACGAGACTGCGTAAAGACACACAAATGAGGAAATAAACTGTTTTAAATTACAATAAGCAAAAGTTATTATGTTAAATTATAAAACTGTAAGTTAGTTTTTATGAGGGTTTTAAAATGAACAAGTATATTTTAAGTATTTTAGTATTGTTTGCAGTCACATTAAATTTATCAACCAGTGCACATGGAGGAACACACGAAGCAAGTGGTGCCATCTGCAAATTAGGCACCAGATCATGCGTTAATCTTATAAAAGCAACATCTGCAGATGAGCTTTCACCTCAAACACTAGAAAGTTGCATATCTTGTTGCAGTACATCGAACTCTACAGTATCAATGGCAACTAATAAAGTTGATTTTTGTGGTAGAAGCTGTAAGAATGCATGTAAAAAAGAGTACAAGAGAAAAGGTGGTCCTAAGCCATCACCTACTCCAACAGCATCTCCAGAGAGCTAAAAACACTAGTATTAACTCTTAATATTAATATTTATTCTTCTATTGTTTATAATCAATTCTAAATCACTTAGTATTGATCTGACATCAATTTGCAAGTTATTAATTTCATTTCCTAAAAGAGATTTTTTAGACCGTTCAAACATTTTTTCAGCTCCAGCAGTCCTACCCTGCTCAACCAGGTAAAATCCTACGGAAAGCTGAATAATCCCCTGAATTAGTTTTTTATTACTATCAGAATCAGCAAGATCTCTCCAGAGCTCCTCCAAAACATCATGTGCTAAGTGATATTGAGATGAATTGAAAAGTTCTATTCCTTTTTGTAATCTTGTATCCATAAGGTATAAAATTTAGTATATTATTTACCTATCAATTATGATAAAAAAATCACTAATAACATCTATCATTCTTTTAATTTTATCTGGATTCTTATTAAATAAGTTATATGCAAGAACATATATTCATACAACTATTAGGGAAAAATTTATTAGCTATTGTATTTTTGTACCTGATAAAGAGATTAAAGAAACTCCTAAAGACTATGGACTTAAATATGAAGAGGTCTGGATCCCAATGCCAGGTCAAGACAATCTTTATGGCTGGTTTATTCCAGGGAAAAGATATCCTGATAAATATATTATTTATTTACATGGAACGAAAGGAAATATTGGATTATATTTAGGAGGCATTAAAAAACTATATGAAGTAGGTGCAAATATTTTAATTCTTGATTATAGAGGATTTGGAAGAAGCAAAGGAAAAGAATTAATCAAAAATACTATAGAAGATTCACTAGCAATGTATGATTATTTAATTAACGTAAAGAAAGCTAAGCCTGAGAATATAAACCTATTTGGCTATTCTTATGGTGGTGCTATGGCTACAGAGCTTGCTTTAAAAAGAAAAGTTCATGCAATTTTACTTGAATCAACATTCTCTTCATTTTTTGAAATTGCCCTTTCAAAACATCCACCATTTGTTAGATTTATTGTTTCTGAAGCTTTATTAAATTCAAAAGAAAATTTAAAAAAATTAAAAATACCGGTAATTATTGCTTATGCTGAAAAAGATCAGATAATCCCTACTATAAACAGTAAAAGACTTTACAATGTTGCAAACGAACCTAAATATCTTTATAAAATTAAAAATGCTATGCACCATGATATTTTTAAATATGTCTCAAATGATTACATTGAACTAATCAGAAAAGTATTCATGGGATAATCTAGTATTTCACTAAGATTAAAAAGACTTCTATACTTATTAGCCAAATATTATATTGTTATAATACTGATGATAAATTTCTAAATAGAGGGATAAAAATGAAAATCACAAAAGCAGTACTACTTTCAACATTAATTACATTGACTTTTTTAACTGGCTGTGCAAAAAAGCAAATTACTCAAGAACAACTAACACAATGGAACACACTAAATAGGCAAGCTTTAAGTTATTACCAGGTTGGAAGATTTAGTGAAGCTACAACATTTGCAAACCAATCAGCAGAATATGCAAAAAAGAATTTTGGCGGAAATGATTTTCGTACTGCAATTTCATTAAGTAACTTAGGTGAGCTTTATAGGATTCAAAACAAATACGATCAAGCAGAGCCACTATTAAAAAAAGCATTAAAAATTGATGAGAGATATGAAAAAGAGAATATTTCCATTGCTAAAGATTTAAACAACTTAGCCGTACTATACAGAGCACAAGGTAAATATTCTGAAGCAGAACAGCTTTTACTCAGAGCTTTAAAAATTAGAAAAGCAAAATTAGGTGAAGATCATCAGGAAGTAGCAATTACACTAAACAATCTTGCTATTTTATATAGAGCAAAAGGAGAATTTCCAAAAGCAGAAGCTCTCCTTAAAGAATCACTTACAATTAAAGAAAAAAAACTAGGTAAAGATCATCCAGATATTGCCTTATCATTAAATAACCTTGCAGAACTTTACAAATCCGAGAAGAAATATAAAGAATCAGAAGAGCTTTTCAAAAGAGCAATTTCTCTTCTTGAAAAATCACTTGGCAAAAGGCATCCTAATGTTATTACATTAAAGAGAAACCTATCTGACCTCTACAAAGACATGGGTAAAACAGCTGATGCTAAAAAGCTGGATCAAGAAACAACAACAGCCTTAGTTAAAAAGAAGTAAATCAATAATAAAGCCAAATATAAAATTCTCATAAAGTTTTCGTACTTTTTGAGCCTTATACGTCATTATTATTCTGTTATTATAAAAATATGAATTCAAAAATTAGAAATATAGCAATCATTGCACACGTTGATCACGGTAAGACTACATTAGTTGATGCCATCTTAAAACACACAGGTGCGTTTAGAGCAAATCAAGAAGTAGAAGCATGTGTAATGGATTCTAACGATCTTGAGCGTGAAAGAGGAATTACAATCCTTGCTAAAAATACTGCTGTAAATTATGAGGATTATCTTATAAACATCGTTGATACTCCAGGTCACGCTGATTTTGGAGGAGAAGTTGAACGTGTTCTTGGAATGGTAGACGGTTGCCTCTTAATAGTAGATGCTTTTGAAGGAGTTAAACCTCAAACAAGATTTGTTTTAAGAAAAGCTCTGGAAAAAGGACTTAGACCAATATTGGTTTTAAACAAAATAGACAGGCAAAACACCACCCCAAATAAAGTTATAGACCAGGTTTTAGATTTATTTATTGAATTAGGCGCAGATGATAATCAAGCAGAATTCCCTATTGTTTATTGTAGTGGGATAAAGGGAATGGCAAAATTAAAATTAGAAGACCCTGATGGAGACATAAAGCCTCTCTTAAATATGATTATTCACCATGTACCACCACCACTTGGAGATGCAGAGAAACCATTTCAGTTTCAAGTAACTAGCATTGACTATAATGACTTCCTTGGAAGAATTTTAATAGGAAGAATCCACAATGGTTCCATTAAAACTGGTGAACAAGTCTCATTAATTAAATCAGATGGCACAATAACAAAAGAGAAAGTCTACAAACTCTTTAGTTTTGAAAATTTAAAAAGAGTAGAAATTGAATCAGCAACTGCAGGAATGATAGTAGCAATGAGCGGACTTCCAGATGCTACCATAGGAGAAACAGTAGCCTGCTCAGACAATCCTTCAGCATTAGGACTTATTAAAATTGATGAGCCTACCATGCAAATGATTTTTTCAGTAAATGATAGTCCATTTGCTGGGAAAGAAGGGAAATTTGTCACTTCAAGACAAATCAGAGAAAGACTTTTTAAAGAATTAGAATCAAATGTTGCACTTAGAGTAGATGACTCTGGTTCTTCCGGGGATAAATTCCTAGTCAGCGGAAGAGGTGAATTACATCTGGGAATTTTAATAGAAACAATGAGAAGAGAAGGATTTGAATTCCAAGTCAGCAAACCTCAAGTAATTTATAAAACTATTGATGGTAAAACATATGAACCATATGAGTCACTTGTCCTTGATGTACCAGATGAAGCCACAGGTTCATGCATTGAAGCAATGGGCAAAAGAAAAGGTGAACTTAAGAACATGCATTCAGACAACAATATGACTGTTCTGGAATTTGAAGTACCTACACGTGGATTGATCGGGTACAGAGGTGAGTTTATTAGACAAACTAAAGGTCGTGGAATCATGAATCATAGTTTTTTTGAATACAGACCTTATGCTGGTGATATAAATAAAATTAGAAACGGTGTCCTAATTGCATTTGAATCTGGAAGTAGCACCCCTTACGCTATATTAAACGCACTTGATCGTGGGGAATTTTTTATTCAGCCAGGCACAGAAGTTTATTTAGGAATGATTGTGGGCGAGCATAATAAGCAACAGGATCTTGAAGTAAATGTTTGTAAGACTAAAAAGCTAACAAACATGCGCTCTGCCGGAGCTGAAGTCTTAGAAACTCTTCCTCCACCAAAAAACATGCATCTTGAAGAAGCCCTAGAATACATTAATAATGATGAGCTTGTAGAAATCACACCAAAATCAATTAGACTCAGGAAAGCTATTCTTGACCCGAATAAAAGAAAAGCCGCCAGCAAACAAATGGCATAGATAGTTAAGTTAAAGAATTAAAATATTTTTGACAGTTCTAAAACAAAACCATTATCACCATTAGCTTTGTTATTATGGATTTGGTAACCTGCATATAAAGTATAGTTTTTCCCTAAATAATATGAAAATCCAGGTATTAGAAATCCATTGGCATGCTTGCCTGAAAAATAATCCATAATTAAACTAAATCTTTTTGTAATAGGCTGTTCAACTCCTGCAATATAACTAACAAAATCTCTACCAAGAACACTAGTGGTACCCACAAAGACTCCAGAAGTAATTCTAGTATTTAGTTTTGGAATTCTTGTACTTAAATGAGAGTATGCATAACCACCAACACCTTTACCCCTAAGCGAAATAGGCAAAAGCGTTCCATAAGTTAATTTTGTTTCACTTTTTTTATGCAGATTTATAAAGCTTTTAAAACCTATTCCTAAAACTTCATTTGCAACATTGTTTGTACCAATACCTAAAAGAGTTACATCAATCTCAGTATTTTTACCTATACCAAATGCACCATATTCAGTTTGAAGAGCAAATTTATTCGAGAACTGACTTTCATGTTGTACGAAAATCCTCCCTTTTGGAGTAACATCAGCAGAAGGAACATTAAAAATAGTTTGTTGTGCAAAACATGTACTAACGTTTATGAATAATGTAAAAAGAATAAAAGAAAGCCTGATTATCAATTTCAAATCTCTTACCTCAAACTTATATCATCTATATTGTATACTGTATTTGAATTATTTATAGAAGGAGATTCACAATGTATCTTGTAGGCGATATTGGTGGTACAAAAACAAACATAGCAGTCCTAGACTACTCCGACAAAAAGTTTAAATCTATATTTGAAAACAGTTTTCTAAGCAAAGATTATGACAGTTTAAGAACAATTGTAAAAAAAGTTTTTGAAGAAGATCTTAAAGGTAAATTTAATATTTCTAAAGCATGCTTTGGAGTTGCAGGTCCTGTGAAGAATGGAAAATGTGATGCGACAAATTTGCCATGGCTAGTTGATGCTAAAAAAATTGCAGAAGTATTAAGTTTAAACCCTTCAGATGTTTTTCTCTTAAATGACCTTGAAGCCGCCGCTTATGGAATTGAATGTCTTGAAGATAAAGATCTTTTTATCTTAAATAAAGGTGATGAACAAAAAGGTGGCACTAGATGTTTAATCAGTGCAGGAACAGGACTTGGCGAGTCTATCATGGTATTTGATGGAAAAAATTATCGCCCTATTCCTAGTGAAGGTGGACACACAGATTTTGCTCCAAGAAATAAAATTGAAATGGATTTGCTAGAAAATCTGATGGATAAATACGGCAGAATAAGCTATGAAAGAGTACTTTCTGGTCCTGGCTTAGCAAATACATATGAGTTTTTCAAAAAAACATCCTATCAGGATATTTCAGCATGGCTCTCTGAAAGAATAAAACAAGAAGATCCTTCAGCTGTAATTTCAGAAGTAGGCATGTCAAAAAAAGATGAAGCTTGTGAAAAAGCACTTGATTTATTTGTATCAGTTTATGGAGCTGAAGCAGGGAATCTTGCACTTAAATCCTTGTCTACAGGTGGAGTTTATATAGGTGGAGGAATAGCACCAAAAATTATAGACAAAATTAAAGAAGGTGCATTTATGCAAGCTTTTACAAATAAAGGACGTTTATCAGTAATGATTTCACAAATGCCTGTAAAAGTCATACTAAATCCAAAACATCCTGTTATTGGCTGTGGAAATTTCTTAAATATGCAATCCAGTAAACAAACTGTAACTGTATAGATAGTCATTAAAATTAAATTTTTCTAACAATATTTTATTAACTCTTTCCATGTGGTAACTTAGTTTAAGATTTTACACAGGAGATATTTATGAAAGCTGAGAGAGTTATAGGAATTGATTTAGGTGGGACAAATGCAAGATTTTGGATTTCAAGACCAGATGAAAAAGGTGGTAATCCTGTACAAGAATTAAAATTCATCTGCAAAGACCACAAAAGCTTAGAAGAAATTGTACAAAAAGTTAGATCAGAATCCGGAGCAAGCATAAGCAGGTTATGCGCCGCAGTAGCAGGACCAGTTTCCAGCGATGGAGACAGCGTAAAACTTACTAATTTGCCTTGGCCTACTATTACTAGAGAATCACTAGCTTCTGCTATAGGAGTTACAGATATTTCAGCAATAAAAATCATTAATGATTTCGCTGGAATAGGGTTTGGGATCCCTGTTTTAAAAAACGAAGACATACACCATTTTGAATGGTCTGGAAAAGTAAATCCTAACGAACCGATTAGATCAATGAAGAAATGGGCTATTATTGGACCAGGAACAGGTGTAGGAAAAGGCAAATTGTTTTTTCTTGGCGATAAAGTAGTTTATTCTGATTCAGAAGGAAGTCACGCTAATTATGCTCCAGTTGGAAGAACAGGAGTAAATTTTTTAAAATATTTAATTGATAATAGGAGTTTTAATTTTGTTTCACAAGAAACCGTTTTAAGAGGCACAGGATTAAAACTTTTATATGATTTTGTAAGAGATAATTCTCAACAAAGAAGTATAGATCCAGAATGGCTTACTTCATCAGAAGATCCTAGTGCTGAAATAACAAAACGTGCAAAGGATGGCTCAGATAGACTTTGCGACTCAGCACATAAATTGTATGAAAGCATTCTAGGGTCTGTAGTTGGAAATGATGCTATGGATATGAAAGGTGGAGTTATACTAGCAGGTGGAATTACACCAAAAATTGTTGATCGACTAATACCACCCACCTCACCATTTGCAATGTCTTATCTTTATAGAGAGAGTGGAAACTTTGTAGAATTAGCAAAAAGGTTACCTGTAATTGCAATCTTAAATGATAGAGTTGGAGTAATGGGTGCTACTGAATCAGCAAAACCTATCAATGATGGTAATTACGAATTAATCACTGCTTAACTTAAATTTTATCCCAGACAAGTGCTGTAATACGAGATATTTTCTTTGAAAATTACTCTTTATAAGGTAATATATTATTCCTGCAGTTTATAGAGGAAAAACAATGTCAAAAGCAATTTTAATTAAAGCAAAAGAAAAAGAAAACAAAAATCCAAATTCAATCAGACGTGAAGGTTATGTACCAGCGACTGTATATGGTCACAGTTTCAAATCAATTTCAGTTCAGGTAAATGCTAAAGAATTTTCTACAATTCCACACAGAGAATACTCACACATAAATGAGCTAGAGCTAGAAGGAAAAGAAAAATTCCCGATAATTATTAGAAATGTTCAAAAAGACCCTGTTAGAGACAATATATTAAACATTGAGTTTTATAAAATCAATGAAAAAGAGAAAATTAAAATCAGAGTTCCTCTTAACTACACAGGTCACTCTGAAGCAGTTACAAAAGGTGGTATTTTAATCGTATCTTTAACTGAAGTAGACATTCAATGCTTACCAAAAGATATTCCAGACATGATTGACATAGATTTAGGTGTAATCACAGAAATTGGACAAGCTCTCCATGCTGGTGATTTAAAAGTTTCAGAAGGTATTACTATCATAAATAAAAAAGAAGAAGTCTTAGCCAAAGTAGAAGTTGCTAAGACCCACGAAGTTGAAACAGCACAACCTACAGTTGCCGCGACTACAGCTCCTGGAGCACCTGCTACTGCAACTGCTGAAGCACCTAAAGCTGATGCTAAAGAAGCACCTAAAGCTGATGCTAAACCTGCCAAGAAATAATTAATGGAATTCCCATTCCCTTGTCTTAAATGTAAAAACCCTATTTGCAGAAGAGCATATAATTTAAATCTTGCTATGGGATATATAGAAGAGCAGTTTTGTTTAAATTGTTTATCAGAAACGCACAACCAGACAAAAGAGGATTTATTTGACTATATCTTTGATTACATTCAAAGTAGAAATTGTTTTAAAAAAGAATGGGATAAAATGACTTCTAAGAATGAATGTCCACTACCAGATAAATGTGTCATAGGAAAATGTTTTAAATGAATAATAGTGAACCCACTTTAAAACTTGATTTGCGTGGTGTTCCATGCCCATTAAACTTTGTCAAAACAAAGCTACAATTAGATAAAATAAATTCAGGCGAGATACTAGAAGTTATTTTAGATTCTGGCGAAGCAATTGAAAGCGTCCCACCAAGCATAAAAGAAGAAGGTCATAAGATTTTAGAGATAAAAGAAATAGAAAATTATTTCAAAGTAATCATTGAAAAGTCAAACATTCTCTAATTAATTTATTTGACTACTTCTCTTTAATTTCGAAAGAGCAATTAAAGAGTCAGTAACAGTACGGTCTATATCTTCAGATTTAACTCTAATAGCATAATTAGTGTCATAACATCCATATCCTTTAACATTAACTGTCCTAAAAATTGAACTTAAAAGTGCAACTGCTGAATCTATTAATTCTTCATCATATTCTTTTTTAGAAACACCGATTATAACTCCCTTAGAATTAAGCTCATTACTCAGAGCAGGAATAACTAAATTTGCAATTGACTGAATAATATTTATAGCACCCATACGAACACTATCATCTTTATGTTTCAGACCTACTTCATTTGATGTTAGAACAGCTAAAACATAGCCAGGATCAGCATGCTGAAGGACAGAAGCTATAGCAATTTCATCTCTATATGGCTTCATTTTACGGAAATTTCTTCTTTCATTATTAGCAATTATTCTTTCTTCTCTTGCTTTAACAGCTTCTGGAGACATGTCCATTTCTGAACCTAAATCATCTAAATTAATTGAAGACTCATTATTATTTTCAGGTTCTAACTTTCTTTTTTCAGCATATTCTGCTTCTCTTTGTTCAATTTGAATTCTCAGAACCTTAAGCATAGCTTCAATGAGTCTTTCTCTTTTTGTTTGCGGGAAAAAAGATGGTGAATCATAATTAGAAGCAAAGCGACTAACCTGCCTATTAAATCTATGAAAAGGTGGATTGGTGAACATTTTTTGCCATGGACTTACCAAAGATCCAAGTTCAGTAAAATATTTAATTGCTTGTTCTCTTGGAGTGTCACAATCATTAGGAGTTGATATTAAAGTTCTTTCATCACCAGCATTAGATAATTCTTTTGGTAGGTTATAAAAAGCAACTACACCATCTTGTATATCACTAGGTGTGCCAACACATTTTCTCAACCACCCTAAGCCACGTCTATACTTATGACTTAGTGCTAAATATGGTGCACTATCGGGATTTATTCCTAGTTTCTGTAATGTCATAGTTTTTATTATATTGATCTTATTAGTATATATTTAATCAACGAATAAAGTAAAAGTCAAGAAGTAAATTTAAATACTTTATTTTTAGATGTTTTTAAAAGTACCCTGTAATAAAGTATTGTCATGCATAATTTATTAGTTTTTCACCTGTTAATGTAAGAGCCTGCAAGTTATAATATTAGCCTAGGTTTAGACCTGGATGAATTCTGATCCTTTAGTTCTTTGATTTTTATCCCTGAGATCTTCTCATGGGCGATTAGCTCAGTTGGTTAGAGCACACGCTTGATAAGCGTGGGGTCCCGTGTTCAAGTCACGGATCGCCCATATTTTAAAATACACCTATGAACTTAGGTACCTAGCTCAAGTTCTTCATTAACTTAATACTATCTCAATTATTCAGGAAACAAATTAGTAATTCTGACAAATGCTGATTGTAAGGCATTTCCTAGCCCACCCACTACAGCGGCAGTAGCAACAACAAAGCCTACCCCCATCAGTATTGAATATTCTGCTGGTGAACTTCCATCTTCATCTAAAAAAAACATATTTCCTCATTTCACTTTTACATCAAAATCCACCACAATAACCTTAGTAAGATTTTTCACACAATATAAAGCATATAAACTGGTACAAATGATTGAAATGGTTTTACACAATGATTACAATAGTTTAATATATTGATTAATTAGTTTAATCTAGTCTTAAATTTCGAGGTATTTCCCATGAGAAATTTTGAAAAATTTAAAAAAAGAATTCAAAAGGAATTTTTCAGCCATCCAGTTATAGTAAAAAATCCCTACACTAAATGGTTTAAGAAAGGGAGTGCAAATACTGAACAAGTAAAAGACTTAATTCTTCAATTTTCTGTTTTTTCTAACCATTTCATTGTAGTGCAAGCAAAAAGAATGGTAAATGCTGAGACTATTGAAGGTGAGATTTCATCCAGAGCCATCTTACTCAACGAATGTGGTGTTGGCATGAATATAAAGACAGGAAGTATTGAAGGACAGAGATTCACCACTACAAATGCTCATATTAACTGGCTCAGAAAAGTAGCCGAAGTGTTAAAAATAAATCCAAGAACTGTTGGAAGATGGGATACAGGGACGAAAGCTACTCATGATTTCTTAAGAGGATTAGATAAAACTTATGGAAGCCATGATGGTCAGATAGGCTCTGGTGCTAGCTTTGCCATAGAGACCTGGGCGGCATATGGCATTGGCAAAGGAAAAAAAGCTGAATCTAACAATTTCTGGATGGAACTTACAGATGGATTAGAAACATACAATAAGAAGTACAGAACCATTAAAAACTTAAAACCCATTCCACTAGGATTTTTTAAATATCATTTTGAAACTGAAGCCGGGCATGGAACTAATGTCTGGAATGAATTAGAAGAAACATTTGAAAATCCTGGATTTAATGAAGAAAAATACATTAGCTCTGGGAAAATTGCTCTAGAGTCAATTTATACATTTTGGCTTGGATTAGATGAAACAAGAAAAAAATTAGCTTAAGTAGTTAAAGACCTTTTCTTCGAATAATCAATCATCATCTGTTCACATTTATTTATATCTTCTTCTGTTATTTCCCACAATTTTCTTTTATTTACAATCGATTGAATTTTTGTAAAAAGTTCATGATCTAAAAACGGTGTAACAGATCCTTTTTGATTCTCATTTTCTTTTTCTTGATACAAACCGAGGAAAGTCCTATCTCTAAACCATGACTCTCTATTATGTTCTTCTAACTTTTTAAGAAGTTCTTTATTTGGATTCCTTTGTACAAACTCAAAGAAGAATCCACTTGGATCTGTACCAGGAAGATACCATTCACCACTAAAGACCTGAATAACATCTTCATGTTCATCCTGCAAGATTGGGGTTATAAAATTTACACCTCTTTCTCTGGCATATGTATGAAAAGCTAAAAGATCTGATGTCATAAGAGCTACGTGCTGAAAATGAACAGTTGCAGAATGTTTTGTAAGTAAATCTCTAGAATGTGAGTGCTGATATTTTGGTTCAGAAGGTTGAACTATAGCAAATATAGTATTTTGAAGCATTTCATCACTTACATTTCCTTTACCTACTCTAACAGCAAATGTCATAGATTCCTCACCAAGTCCATCAACCCATTCTTTTCTTTTTTCATAAATAAGATCTTCAGGTGACACTCCAAAAATTGTTTTGAAAATTACATATGCAGTATTATACATTTCAGGATCCACATGAATTGTCATATGATCAACATGAAAGTTTAAAAAACTATGTTTTCTACTTGGCATCTTTACCTCTTTCCATATCAGCCTTGTACCAGCTTAAACAATATTCTTTATCAGAATATTTATATCCCTCCTCTGTAACTTTTAAGCTTTCAAAGAATGTATCTATCATTACAGCAAGTCTTTTATTCATCTTTGATCTGTTATTTGTAGATCTCAATGCCGCATTACCATGTGGACTGTGTGGAAGGGAACCTGGATGAAAAGTTATAGAGCCTTCCTCAATAAATCCTTCTCTTGCTCCATAAGAAGCATTTGAGAAGAACATAACTTCATCAGAGTCTACATTAGAATGTGCAAATGGTGCAGGGATATCTTTTTCATGCCATCCTTCCATCTGAGGAGCAAATGAACATATTGAAAAACCATTAAACGGTGCGCTCCCAGACTGAAATGTCTGATGAGCAGGAGGTGCTGTATGAATCTGGCGTGCTATTCCATGATGATTTTTAATATCAAAAGCAAATGGATATAGTGCTCCTTCCCAGCCAATAACATCAAATGGATGATGATCAAAAGTTAGTTTTGAGACTAACCCTTGTGAATGCTTTGCATAAATAAAATATTTATCTTTTTTATCAATCGGATCCTTGAGTTCAGGAGATTCTATTTCTGTTTCTACAACAGGAGCAGTAAGTACTGCCTGTCCAGAACTATTTAAATAATGTGGAGGAAAGTCTATCGGAAAGGTAGACTCCACAATAAAGAAATAAGCATTTTTAGAACTTAATACAATCTGATAAATTGTACCTTTTGGAATTATTAAATAATAACCTTTTTTAAAGCTTATATCTCCAAAATCAGTTTTTAATATCCCTTCACCATCCTGAACAAAATAAGCTTCATGTTTTTCACCATTTTTAAAAAATGTATTTTCAGTCATACTTTCAGAAGGTTTAGATACAGAGATAATTGTACTTAAACCAAATAATAGTGGTTTCCTCGAGGTAAGAGAACATCCTTCAAATGGAATCTGATTAGTTTTTATATGATAAGGTTTCAACAAATCATCACTTGATTCTTTGACTAAGAAATTAAAGTCTGCTCTTATAGGCATAGAAGTTTGAACTGTAGGATAATTCCTAACATGTAGTTTTCTAGAAAATGATCCACTAAATCCATAACATCCATGGATTTCTTCTAGAGCCAGCACATCAGGAATAGCATAAAACTCTGTATGAGGTGTTCTTGGTAAATTCCCTTTTTTTATAATTTGTGACATTTGTTATTTTGTAGCA
This sequence comes from uncultured Gammaproteobacteria bacterium, assembly GCA_964602915.1. Lineage (GTDB taxonomy): Bacteria > Cyanobacteriota > Vampirovibrionia > 2-02-FULL-35-15 > 2-02-FULL-35-15 > CAZRTB01. The sequence goes on from CAZRTB010000004.1 coordinate 110,589, forward strand.
GTAGCTTTACTGTAATTAAGCTCTCGACCAACTCCCATTGTTCCAATCTTATTCCTTAAAACACCAAGCTTACCAACCTCAAGCTCAATCACGTCACCTTCTTTTATCCACCTATCCAAATCAAGTCCACAGCCTTTATAAAAGGTACCTGAACCTAAGATATCTCCAGGAAAAATATTTTCTTCTTGAGAGACGTGAGAAATCATAATTGGAAATCCCCAATACTGATCGCCAAAACTACCTTGAGACCAAACTTCACCATTTACTTTTACAGTCATTTGTAAATCTTTTGTCGAATCAATTTCATCTTTTGTTACCAAATAAGGACCAAAAGAATTTGCAAAATCTTTACTCTTTGCAGGTCCCATCAAAAGAGACATTTCTTTTTTTTGAATATCTCTTGCTGAGAAATCATTAAAGATCATATAACCAAAAATATGTTCTTCTGCTTTTTCAATTGGGATATCTTTCCCTGCTTTGCCTATGACACAGGCAATTTCACATTCAAAGTCTAATTTTCTTGTATAAAAAGGCCATTTAATCTCGTCATCTAAACCAAATATCTGCCTATGATTACCCTTATAATATGCAGGGATTTCATACCACTCTTTAAGTAACTCTACTCCTCTTCTTTTTGCACCTGCTTTAGCATGAGCTTCAAATGCAAAAAAATCTTTTAATGATGGTGGATTTAAAAGTGGTGCTTTTATTTGGACTTCATTTATAGAGATAGCTCCATCTGAAGGTAGTGTTTTAATAAGCTCACTTGCTATTTTTAAATGTTTATCACCACCCTGAATAAAGGTAAGCATATCAGAAGGAAGATTCCCAGATGAAGCAATATTTAAATCTAAAATTCTTTCATCAACTAAAACACCAATAGATAATTTATTTGTGTTTTTATTTAAGTACGTCAACAATCTCATATTAATAATTATTTTAACAATAATTTTATATAAAAAAAGAGAATGTTAAGTTCTTACAATTCACTAACCACAATCAATAGGATAACCAGATTGAATCCAGGCTTTTATCCCACCATCAATTACAATTAAATCTTTATACCCTATAGACTCTAAATATTCTGCGGCTTTTAATGCTCTTTTTCCAATTCCACACAAATAATAAGAAGGCTTTTCTTTTTCTATTAAACTCATCTTCTCCATAAACTCAGATAAAGGCACTAGCTTAGAATCCTTTATCCTTGCAGATTGATACTCGGGCACTTCACGCACATCAACAATCTGACACTCAGCACCTTTATCCAGAAGTGCTTTTAACTCTTCAACAGAACAATATTTAATAGTATTTCCCATATTTACATCCTTCAATATAATTATATATTGATTTAATACATAAATACACTGATTTTTCTAAGAAAATTAAAGAGCTATATTTCAAATTAAAAGTAAAATTAAGTAGTGAGCATAGACACAAAAACAAATAAAAAATTTATAGCCCTTGCTGGAAACCCAAATGTAGGAAAGTCTGTTTTCTTTCACTATTTAAGCAATGTCTATGTTGATGTTAGTAATTATCCTGGAACGACTGTAGAAATTACCAGTGCTCCATTAGGAAAAGAAGAAGACAATATTTTAATTCAGGACACACCAGGTATTTATGGAGTAAGCAGTTTTAATGATGAGGAAAGAGTAGCAAGAGATATAATCCTTTACTCTGACATTATTGTTAATGTAGTTTCTGCAATAAGTCTTGATAGAGATCTGTTTTTAACAAAGCAATTAATTGACATGGGAAAACCAATTATCCTTGCAATCAACCAAATGGATGAAGCAAAATCTATCGGCATTGAAATTGATATAAAAAAACTCTCAGACTCTCTAGGAATCCCTGTTTTTTGTACAGTTGCCATTACTGGTGAAGGGATGAAAGAAATTAAAAATGCTATATATCCTTTTGATTCAAATAAAGCAAAAAAGGGGAAGATTGATCCTGTTTTAAATAATGAAATTACAGAACTATTACCACTTGTTTCAAATCAAGCAGAAGCACTACTTCTTTTAGAAGGTGATTTAATTATTGCTGATAGGCATAAGATTGAGCCAAGGAATAAAAGAAACATAATCTATAGTCAAAGAAGAAAAGAAGTTAATGAAATTCTTTCCAAATGTCTATCCAGTAAAAATGAGAGAGAAAGAATATTTACTAAAATATCAAATATATTAATCGATCCTGTATGGGGATCTATTATTGCAGTATTTGTTGGTTATTTGTTTTTGTACCAACTATTAGGAGTTTGGGTTGGGAATTACCTTGTAGAAATTACCGAAAAAAAACTCATGAACAGCTATTATGAGCCTTACGTTAGAGAAAATACAGGGAAATTATTTCCCGTAGAGATAAAGAGAGGAAATGAGTTTTATTCTTTTCAAAAAGGTTTTCTTTCAAATAAAAAACTATATGAAAAGTTAAAGAGCGAAAGAATAACCTCTCCCGACAAAACTGAAGAGTACTTTTTTGGACCTAGTGACTATATAGAGATTAAAGACAAATCAAAACTAGAAGATTCATTAAAAAGTAAAATTGGAACTATCCTTTCCGGAAAATACGGAATTCTTACTCTTACTATAACTTATTTAATTGGACTATTATTTCCTCTGGTTTTTGCATTTTACACTTCACTTTCTATTTTAGAAGACACTGGATATTTACCAAGGTTAGCAGTTTTAGTTGATGGGATACTTTCAAAAATAGGAATGAATGGAAGAGCTATAATACCTTTAATTTTAGGACTTGGTTGTGTAACGATGGCTTCAGTAACGACAAGACTACTATCAACAAAAAGAGAAAAAATTATTGCTCTCACTGTTTTAGGTTTTGCTATTCCTTGCTCTGCACAACTTGGTGTTATTCAAACCCTGCTTGCCAAATCAGGTGGATTCACTTCATGGTTAATCTGGGTATCGACCATTGGTTTAGTTTTAGCTATAACTGGCTACGTAATGAATAATTTCTTACCTGGGAAAGCAGCACCATTGTTAATTGATTTACCACCACTTCGACTACCAAGGTTTAAGAATGTATATTTTAAGACCAAATCAAAAGTGTCATTTTTTATGACAGAGGCTGTACCAGCATTCTTTATAGCCGCAATGGTTGTTTCAATAATGCAGGTTACAGGATTTCTAAGCAAAGTAATATTATTCTTTGAGCCTATTTCCAGTAGTCTGCTTCACCTTCCGAAAGAAGTCTCAATATCTTTCATTCTAGGTATGGTAAGAAGAGACTTTGGTGCATTCGGTTTAACCGAACTCCCATTGACAAGTGCACAGGTTACAGTAGCAAGCGTAGTCTTAACACTCTTCGTGCCCTGTATTGCTACAGTATCGGTAATGGCTAAAGAACAAAGCTGGAAACTCGCAGGAGCAATATGGATTAGCTCTATTGTTTTAGCTGTAGGAATAGGATCAGCTTTAGCTATAATATTAAATGCTTAACTTTATAAACTCAAGCTTATCTTGAGCATACAAAAAAGATATGTCTGATTGCAAAAAAATTAATTGTCCTATATGTAACTTTGAGGTTGAAGATACCTTTGTAGAACAAAAGTGCCCTAGATGTCAGTCTATAATTGAATCCAGCATGGTTTGTGGGAGTTGTAATAACTGCCATGAAACTGCAACAGGAGATAAGGGAAACTTTATTTCTAAAATATTCTCTCTTTTTAAGAATTAAACATTTATCAGGATGTTGATTTATTCAACTCTTTTAACCAAACCACATTTGAGCTAACCACTTCACCATCTAATTCTATGACCCGATAACCAGGATTATTAGTACCAAAAGCAAAATTAAAAGTATTTTCTTTTACCTGAAAACAGGTAGAAGGTGCACTTGCATAAAGGACCCCATCTATTTCCTTCTGAAAACTTTGGTGAATATGTCCAAATAAGACTGCTTTTATTTGAGGATTTGATTTAATAATATTTATAAATTCTTCTTTTTGGTTTAACATCATTTCATCCATCCATCTACTACCAATCTTCACAGGATGATGATGCATAAATATTACTGTTAATTTACTCTTATTTTCTAACAATGCATTTTGTAAGTTTAAGAGTTGATCAGGGGAAAGCACTCCAAATTCTTCCGGGTGCTTAGATGTATCCAGCATATAAAAGAACCAGTCTGAGTATTCAAAAGAATAATCTGATTCATCTTTAATCCAGTTTATATTGAGCGATTTATTTAAAACATCTACATCATCATGATTCCCAGGCATTAAATAGTATTTTGTTTTAGTTTCCTCTAATAAAGTAATCAAATGCTTGTAAGAGTCTGGCGTACAGTCCTGAGATAAATCACCACTAACAACGATAAAATCAATATCATTAAAAGAAATAGAGGATAAAACTTGCTTTAAGTTTATATATGAATTTGATCCATTAAGCTTACCTTCAACCATACCAAAAAGATGGGTGTCAGATATCTGAATAAATTTTATTTTCTCTTTCATAATAAAAAGGGCATACTTTCGTACGCCCCCTTAATTTAACTAGATATAAAAATTATCTATCAATTGCTTCACGTACATTTTTATTAAATGGTGAAGTAACTGCCGCTAAAAGACCTCTTGAAAGATCTCTTGCATCAACAACTAAACCTTTAATAAGCCTTTCAAGAATAAATCCTTTTCTTCTCTCAGCATAAGCAAGTCTCTTTTCATGCTCCTGAAGAAGTGATTCATGCTTAGCTACGGTACCTTCAAGTGACGTTGTTCTTGAATCTAAATCTTTTACACTTGCTTCTAATTTATCAACTCTTCCTTGTAACGTTTTTAATTCTCCAGAGAATTCATCCATTAATTTTGCTAATTTAGCTAAATCATCTCTATCTAAAGAGATTTGATCACTGAAATAAGTTGCTAAGTCATAAACTGCTGCCGCTAATTCAAATCTTGTTGTTAATTTTTTACCTTTATAAGTACCATCTGGATAGCCTTCAAGCACATCATACTTTTCAACAAGTCCTTTAACTGCATCATAAGCCCACTCACCATTATCAATATCGTTAAGTTCTTGTACTGCAACTACTCTTGAGTCAACAGGTCTTGCCGCCTGTGAATAAGCAGGTATAACATATAGAGAATTTAACCCTACTAATATGCTCATTACTACTAATATATTTAATTTAACTAACATTATTCTCTCCTTGATATTAACCTCTCGTAAATTATTTATACCCTTATTATTTTTTACTAATATTACTCATTTGAATGATATCGCAAAATTCCACATAATATAGTTAAGGAATTCTATTTGCTTATGAAGTGTAATATAAACTAATGGTTCCAAATATGTATAATAAGTGATGATTTATAACAACAAATTTAATATCTAATAAAGATAATAAAAAAATGAATTTCACTTCCTCAGAACCAGCATCAGGTCATTACCAATTATTTTGTGGCTTATTATTTTAAATTCTTCTTGTTTTTCTATATCCTGGTTAACGCTAAGGGATTGAACTGAATCCTTATCGTTTAATAGCTTAGGCGCAATAAATAAAATATATTCATCGATCAAACTATTTGAAATTAATTCCGTAGATAACTTCATTCCACCTTCGACTAAAACACTTAAAATATTCATTTCGCCGAGTTTATCAAATAATTCCTTCAAATTAACTCTATTGTTTTTATTAGTTGGAAGTTTAAGTATTTTGATTTTTTTATTGAGATATTTTTCTAGGTTTTGATCCGTATATTTATCACCAGTAACTAAAATTACCTCTGAATCCGATTTATAAACATTTGAATCAGGACTAGTTATAAGATCTTTATCTAAAATAATTCTTATGGGGTTTCGAGAATTTTCAATCCCTCTTACGGTAAGTTCAGGATTATCAATTTTAACAGTACTCGCCCCTACTAAAACAGCATCAAATTCATTTCTTAAGGAATGTACTTCTTTCCTTGCAAACTCATCTGTAATAAAGAATTTTGAAGCATCTGTTTTACCAATTTTGGCATTTAGAGATTGTGCTTGTTTTAAAGCAACCCAAGGCTTTTTAGTTTTTATCCATTTAAAAAAGAAACGGTTTAACTCTTTTCCAAGGTTATCCAAAACTCCAGATATAACTTTTATATTATTTTCAATAAGTATTTTTTCACTCTTACCTGAGACTAGAGGGTTGGGATCATAATTACTAAAAACAACCCGACCAACTCCTGATTTAATTATTAAATCGGTACATGGAGGAGTCCTCCCCATGTGACAACAAGGTTCAAGACTTACAATTAGAGTACCATCTTTTGCTTTAGCACTTGCTTCTTTTAACGCTATTACTTCAGCATGATCCTCACCTGCTTTTTGATGAAACCCTTTCCCCACAGGGTTTCCATTTTTATCCAGAACAATAGCACCCACCATAGGATTTGGAGATGTTTTACCAATAGCACTTTCAGCTAAGGAAAAACAATCTTGCATGTAGTACTCTACCTGCGTTAAATAAATATCATCATTATAATTTTGCATAATTATATTCTATATCAAAGGTTTGAATCCCACTCTTACAGTCCTACGACTAACTACAATTGGAGCAGTCAATCCAGGCATCTCCGCTAAAATACTTACAAAATATAAACCTGTTTTACCCTGATAATTTAAATCAATCTCTCCATGAAAATCACCATTAGATGAAGTTTTCATTCCACCCTTTAAAGGAATTTCTTTTGGTGTACCATTTTGTATTGAGTTTAAAAGCATAGGAGCTAATACAGCACTTGCACCTCCAGTAAATGGAGCAGCACCAATTGCACCAATTACTCCAATACCACCTAAAACTTTTAAGAAATTTACTCTGGTATTATCACCATATGCAATATAGTTTTGTGGTGGGAAATACGGCTTCAAAGCTGAACTATCAAATCCCACTTTACTTCCCGAATTAAAATCTAGAAGTTCCTGGTCACTTAAATATCCAACTGAAATTGCTTTAAATTTATATGGTTTCTTTAAGCTTCCCTTTAGCGTTAATTTCTGAGCAGGATTCAAAAAAATTTTTATCGGTTCGATGCTACCACCTTTAGTTAAAAATTCAATTACTGATACAAATTTTTTGCCATCCGGTGAAAGAGAAAATCCATATCCTATATGAGTAAGGTAAGGGCTAAATAAAACCTGTGAGTCATCCTGACTAACAGATAATGCTTCTAATAATTGCTTTATAAGCAATTCATTAAGCACAATCTTTTTATCCAGCTCAAAACCTTTCACAATTTCGATTAATGCTCCCGTACCACCTGTAATGGTATACCTTTCATCAGGACAAAGCCCTTTTGAATTAAAATATGAAAGATTTCCCATGCTTAGTAAATCTGCAGATTGTTCACTCGCCACTCTAACTGCCACCTCATCTTTAATGAGAGGCAAAAAACCCATAAAGCTTCTTTGATCATTTAGGATTTGCAAGAATGACTCTTCAAATTCTGCCTGAGATAAAGCTCTGGTTTCATAATTTTCATAATTCTGAGATAAGACATTATTTTCATACCCTTTATTAGTATCTAAATCATCAGAATATCCCAGAAGATAGTCTCTAACTCTTTCAATTCTTTCTGATACATTTTCATTAATAAAAGTTTTTCCAAAAAGAGCCTTTTCCATTTTATTTAAGCGATCATTTATTTTAATAGAATTAAAAGATTTGCCAAAAACAGAATTTTCCATTCTTGTTATTTCAAAATCATCTATAGGCATTAATGAAGAGAGTGAATTATTACAAGTAAAAAATAAACTGTTGATTACAAATAAAAGAATTAAAATGTATTTTTTCACAAGCACATCCTCAACTATTAAAGACTTATTCCGGTGGATACATTGAATCTATATAATCCTTATATTTACTCTCTACAAATTTTCTCTTAACTTTCAAAGTAGGGGTCAGTTCACCAGTTTCAATCTTAAAATCTTCCGGCAGAATGATAAATCTTCGAATTTGTTCATAGTCAGCGAAATCAGATGTTCTTACTTTTATTTCTTCATCAATAAAATCAAAGATCTCTTTCTTTGAGATTAAATCAGCATAGTCGTTATCAGAATAAATAATCTTATTCTCATTTGCATATTTTAATATCATAATTTGATCTAGTGTGATCAGGGCAGATAAATACTTTCTCTTATCACCAATAACAATAACATTACTAATATAGTGTGATGTTTTAATACTATTTTCAATATTTTGAGGTGCAATATTCTTTCCTGCAGAATTAATAATTAAATCCTTTTTTCTGTCAGTAATCTTTAAAAACCCTTCACTATCTATAACTCCGATATCACCAGTACAAAACCACCCATCTTTAAAAGCCTCTTTTGTAGCTAATTCATTTTTATAGTACTCTTTAAAAACTGTAGGTCCAGAAATTAATATTTCCCCATCTTCAGCAATTTTCAAGTTGACATTATCAAGAGGGATCCCTACCGTACCAAGTCTAAAATTATCTAATCTATTGACACTTGCAGGAGCAGAGGTTTCAGTTAAACCATAGCCTTCTAAAACTTTAATTCCTATAATACAAAAGAACTCTGCAATTTCCCTGGATAAAGGAGCGCCACCAGAAATGAAATATTTAAGAGTAGGAGCAAAATCTTTTCTTATTTTTGAGAATATAAGCTTGTCTGCAAGTAAATACTGAAATCCGAAAAACATTTCAGCCATTTTATTTTTTTTCTCTCTACATGAAAAATACTGCTTGCCAATACTAAATGCCCAATTAACAAGCTTACTTTTTACTCCAGTTAATGATTTTAAATTTGAACTTATTTTGCTATATGTTTTTTCTAAAAGTCTTGGAACAACAAGCATTACTGTTGAACCAGAATATTTTAAGGAAGATGCTATTTGATCCATTCCAGAACAATATGAAATTGGACTGCCATTATAAAGCGCAAAATGATAACCCCCTACCCTTTCAAACACATGTGACAATGGTAAAAAAGATAAAAATTTATCATCTTTTTTTAGCTTCAAAGCTGTACTAATGGATTTTAAAACACTAAGAATATTATTGTGGGTGATTACAACACCCTTTGGATTTCCAGTAGTACCTGAAGTATAAATAATAGTAGCAACATCATCCTTTTTAATGGTAGAAACTTGATGCTCTAAAAGACCTGCTGATTTAGAAAGATTTAGCTTGCCTCTATCTTTTAAGTCCTTATAAGTAATTATTCTATGATCGTTCACAGGAAGATCTCCAAGATCAGATATTACAATTGCATATTCAATAGTTGGCAGGGAAGACCATTGAGACCTAATTTTTTGGAGTTGACCTTTATCTTCTAAAATAACTATTCTGCAACCAGCATTATTAATTATGTAATTTACTGCATTTTCAGGAAGTGTTGGATATAGTGGAACCACTATCGCACCCAAGCTCAGAATCCCCATGTCACATACTGCCCACTCATATCTGGTACCAGATAAAATTGCTATATGATCACCTTTTTTAATACCTAAATCTTTTAACCCATGAACAATTTCAGTTACCATTCTATAAAAACTATCCCAGGATATTTGAGTATAAGGCACATTCCGTCTTAACCTGTATTCAAAGACAGTCTTATCTTTTAAATTTTTCACTTGATTTATAAAAACATCTGGCAAATTACTTGGTATCATATGAGAATATCTTAACTCAATAAAGGCAGTTTGATAATGAATGTATTACTTGACAGCAATGAACTAACAAAAACAATTAGAAGATTAGCACATGAAGTTATTGAAAACTATGTAGACCTAAGTAATTTAGTAATAGTTGGAATAGTTACCAGGGGTGAATTTATTGGGAAGAGGTTGGCTGAAATTATAAGCCAAATTGAAAAAGTTAATGTTCCTTTTGGATATATTGATGTCACTCTCTATAGAGATGATTTAGACCATAGGAAATCACTAAAACCAAGCAAATCAAGTAACCTCCCAAACATTGATGGTAAAAATGTATTATTAGTAGACGATGTTTTATATGAAGGCAGAACTGCAAGAGCGGCATTAGACACACTTAAAGATTTTGGTCGCCCAGAATCCGTAAAGTTATTAGTTATTATCGACAGAGGACATAGAAAACTACCTATTAGTGCAGATTTTGTAGGAAAAAATATTTCCACAAATTTAAAACAGCTCGTTAAAGTAAATATCCAAGAAATAGATAAAAAAGATTGCATAGAAATTCAAGGATAGAATTTATGGTTGATATAAAAGAAGAGAAGTTAAATACAAGAGATGACCTTTTACTTGAAATTAAAAATCTCTCGAAACTATATCCTATAAAACGTGGGTTCTGGTCTAGGACAGTTAATAATGTTAGAGCTCTGAGCGATATTAATCTGAGAATAAATAAAGGAGAAATAATTGGACTGGTAGGAGAGTCTGGATGTGGAAAATCAACTCTAGGAAAATCTTTACTCAGACTGATTGAGCCTACTACTGGCGAAGTCTTTTATAGCGGAATAAACCATAAAAATATTTTCAATATCAAAAGTGAAGAACTAAGAAAACTTAGGCAAAATTTGCAGATAGTTTTCCAAAATCCATACTCCAGCCTAAGTCCAAAAATGAGAGTGAAAGATATTATTGCAGAACCTATAATCATCCAAAAAATTATTACAAATAAGGATTCAATTAAGGAAAGAACAAATGAACTATTAAATCTTGTTGGCTTAGATAATAGTCTTGGGGAAAGATATCCACATGAGCTTTCTGGAGGACAGAGGCAAAGAGTCGCAATCGCTAGGGCATTATCACTAAATCCTGAGTTTTTGGTCTTAGATGAGCCAGTAAGCGCCTTAGATGTATCAGTACAAGCACAGATTTTAAATCTCTTAATTGAATTGCAGAAAAAGTTAAATCTAACCTACTTATTTATCTCCCATAATCTTTCAGTGGTAAGTTATATATCCTCAAAAATAGTTGTAATGTACCTTGGGAAAATTGTTGAAATTGGAACCAAAGATGAAATAATAAAAAGTCCTAAACATCCTTATACAAAAGCCTTATTAAGCTCTGCACCACATATCAGATGGCGGAGGGAAGAAAACAAAAAAGAGAATATTATTCTTCATGGAGAAATACCAGATCCATCAAACCCACCAAGTGGTTGCGTTTTTAGAACCAGATGTCCTATTGCTCAGGAAAAATGTAGCAATGAGATTCCTTTGTTAGTTGAATCTAACGGAAGACTATGTGCTTGTCATTTCCCAGACTAAATTTTTAAACCCTTTAATTATCCAAGATTTTCTATTTCACGTTCTTGATTTGGAATTTCTAACTGACTAAGATACTGTAATCTTTTTCTTTCAGCTTCAGCAAAGTTTGATGACTCAATAGTGAACATTTTAATAAAACTAAGTGGAACTACATTTTTTGCAAAATTTCTAGATTCTGGGGAGTCATCATAACCATAGCACTCTATTTCTAAATAATCCTGACCAATAGAAATTACCTTTCCAGCAATTCCACTGCCATCATGAAAGTAGACTCTTATCCATCCTCTTGATTCAGCTATTTTTTCTAATTTGGACTTTATATTCATTATCTTATAATTGTATATCAGCACTTTCCTCATTTCAAGTATTATATATAAATACAAAAATTAATTGTTTATAAAGATTGAGGAATTAGACTCTATAGCCTCTTTTAACAAAATTTTAGATTTTTTTAATGCTGTATCTATATCAATATTATCTGGCTTAATCTTAATCACATTGTCAATTCCATGTATTTTCCAATTAACAGTATCATCATAAGAACCACATAAAACCACAGTGTTTTTATTGTGTTTTTTAGCAATTTGCACAATTTCATAAACACCTTTTCCTAAAATTGTTTGAATGTCTAAACTACCTTCTCCAGTAATAATTAAATCTGAATTCTTAATTTTATCCTCAAGTGAAATCAAATTGGATAAGTAAGAAAATCCACTAAAAAGTTCTGCCCCCATAAGTGATTTCAAGGTAAATGCAGTGCCACCAGCAGATCCAACCATAAGATCATTTTCATAGTCAAAGTGCACTGTTTCTTTAACAATTTTTGAATAGTGCTTCATTCCTTTTTCTAGAATTATTTTTTCTCCCTCACTTGCACCTTTTTGAGTAGAGAACTTACTAACTGTACCTTTTTCACCAGTAAGTGGTATTTTCACATCACAAAGTACCTCAAATTTAAGATTTTTAAGTCTTTTATCTAAAGAAGATAAATTAATGGTTTCAATAGAACTTAAAAAACCACCACCAGGCTTCACTGAATGTTTTTTTATATCCTGGACTTTAGCTCCTAGTGCTTCAATCATTCCAACACCAGCATCTACAGTAGCACTGCCACCAAGAGCTACTATAATTTTTTTACAACCATTATTTAAAGCAGAAAGAATCAACTCACCAGTTCCAACAGTATTTGTCCACATAGGATTTAATTCACTAGTATTAAGCAAAGAAATCCCAGAAGCCTTAGCAAGCTCTATAAGTCCTGTATCGTTATCTAAAAGTAACCAGTTAGATTTAATACTCCTTCCTAATGGATCATGAACATTACATTCAATACTTTTTGATTTTTTAAAGTAAAATTTAAAAACATCTAATGTCCCATCCCCACCATCAGCTATTGGAGCAAGCTCATACTTTGTATTTTTATTGAGTAAATTTAAAGTAGAGTATATAGTTTCTGCTACCTCTACTGAAGAAAGTGAATGTTTAAAAGCATTGGGTGAAATTAAGATTCTTCTAGACATATAGATAAATTTATCATTGAAATTCCTTAAACTATACAAATGCTATTATTAAGATGTATGAAAGCCAATATAAGAGGTTATTTTGGGAATTATGGGGGAGTGTTTGTCCCCGAAACCATTATTCCTGCTCTTGAAGAATTAGAAATTGCATTTAATAAATTTAAAAATGATAATTTATTTAAAACCGAACTTAATGAATTACTTACTACCTATGTAGGGCGTCCTACACCACTTTATTTTGCAAAAAGGCTAACTGAACACTTTAAAAAGGGGAAAATCTATTTAAAGAGAGAGGATTTATGCCACACTGGAGCTCACAAAATAAATAACTGCATTGCTCAGGCATTGCTAGCAAAGAGACTTGGCAAAAAAAGAATAATAGCAGAAACAGGTGCTGGACAGCACGGAGTAGCGACAGCTACCGTTTGTGCACTTCTTGATCTGGAATGTGAGATTTACATGGGTAAAGTTGACATAAAGAGACAAGAATTAAATGTTTTTAGAATGCAATTGCTTGGTGCAAAAGTGATTCCAGTAACTTCCGGATCTCAGACATTAAAAGATGCTACAAGCGAAGCTATTCGTGACTGGATTACAAACATTAAAAGTACTCATTACATTATTGGCTCAGTAGTAGGTCCTCATCCATATCCTACGATTGTAAGCCACTTTCAATCAGTAATTGGATATGAAGTAAAAAAACAACTAAAAGATTCACCTGATTATATTGTTGCTTGTGTAGGTGGTGGTTCAAATGCAATGGGAATATTTTATCCTTTTATTGGAGAGAAAAAATCCAAACTAATTGGCATAGAAGCTGGTGGTGAATCACTCAAGAGCAATAAACATTCAGCCACTTTAAGTCTTGGAATTCCAGGAGTTTTACATGGCTCAATGAGTTATTTATTACAGGATAAAAACGGTCAAATTCAAGAAGCACACAGCATCTCTGCAGGTTTAGATTACCCAGGAGTTGGACCTCAACATTCATATCTTAAAGATGCTAGCTTAGTAACTTATAAAAGCATTTCAGACAAAGAAGCACTTGATGGATTTAACCTTCTAGCAAGAAAAGAAGGGATAATCCCTGCTCTGGAATCTTCTCATGCTATAGGATATTTAAAGTATTTAATGCCAAAAACTAAGAAAAATGGAATCATAGTAGTTAACCTTTCTGGAAGAGGAGATAAGGACATTAATACCATAATTCTTAAATCAAAATTAAAGGTTAAGGAAACCTAGACATAGAGCTCTTAACCTTCATAGAATCATTTTGATAGATTAAATTTAAAGAGCTTTTTAATTTGAAAAAAGTTAAAAAGTTGTTTTTATTTATTTGAATTATTATTTTAGAACTCTAATGACTACAATAAATAAACCAATTCTTTACAGACATAGTGAGGCTAACCCCTTTGAACCGCCTATTAATCCTAATAATCCTGAAAAAAGCAAGATCTTTCAAAACAGCAAAGAGTGGGCAAAAGAAACCTCAAGAAATGCAAACAGTAGCATCTATGCGTATTTAGCAGAATTACCATTAAAGATTATTTCTTATTTTGTTTTACATTCTGATTTTGAAGCAAACATCTGGACAAAAATATTTTCTGCCGCAGAAGATTTAAGCGGATTTATAGGAGACAGATCCAGAAATGAAATATATTCACACAAAAATGAAAAGGGTGAATATGACGATATCATAGGTGAGCAAGAATATACTGCAAATAAAGAAAGTACTTTTAGTCTTGCAAAAATCAATAATTTTATTCAAACAAAAGCACAAGCATTACTTGTACCACTAAGTCTAGTAAATCCAGAGCTTGCTAATGATCTTCAATGGTCAGTAGTTAAAAACGTTGATGGTTGCTGGTGGAGAAATATGAGTATTGAAAGAGCTTTTGGCGCTGGGTTCTGGAAAAAGCTATTTGCTTCAGAAGAAGGATCTCCAGGCGGATTTGCTTACTTTAAACAAAAATTCTCAGAGAACTTTTCAAATTTAAGAAAAGTATATTCTGAATATTCAAACAACCAAGACAAAGATAAGAAGAAGGATCTAAGCATTAAATTATATAACAATGTTGATAAAGCAATTTCATCATTTTTCCCAATAGTACAAGTATTAAATACATTCGGTGACATAGCTAGACCTATAGCCAGAAGGTTAGAAATAGAAGGTTTCACAAGAAATACAATTAGATTTTTAAGTATGGTTGACAGGCCATTCACATGGTTCACTAATATATTTAGATTCTACCTGCCTGAAAAAGTACTAAAAAAAGATTTAAATCCTGATACGAAGATCCTTCCAGATGAATTACCAAATGAACCTGGCGACAAATCTGACTTACTCTTACTTTCAACAATTGGTGATATCTTTGACTTTGGAACAGTGCTATTTGAAGATTCCATTAAAGAATCAAGCGGAATGATGGATCATTTAGTACAAATATTTAGGAACCTATCATCTAGCGCACAAGATATTTATTTCTCAAGCAGAAGGAAGAATCCTAGGATTGAAGTTGAAGCTACTACTTCTTAGTTTAAGCTTGGTGCAGGAATAGTTTGAGGTAAAACTTTTTCCATATCTTCTATTTGAATAGAATGAATAAAGCCAGTTCCTGCTGGAATTAATCTTCCAATAATCACATTCTCTTTAAGACCTCTCAACCAATCCTTTTTACCTTGAATTGATGCTTCAGAAAGGATCCTAGTAGTCTCTTGGAAACTAGCGGCTGATATAAAGCTTTCAGTATTTAAACTTGCCTTTGTAATACCTAAAAGTATTGGAGAGTATAAAGGAGGAGCGGCATCTTTTTTAAGCAATTGTTTTGCTTTTTCAGTTTCTTCTACAATGTCTCTCATTTCAACAAGTTCTCCAGGAAGAAGAATAGTATCTCCAGCATCTTCAATTTTTACTTTTCTTGTCATTTGTCTAATAATAATTTCAATATGCTTATCTGAGATTTCAACACCCTGACTTCTATAGACTTTTTGAACTTCGTCTAATAGGTACTGCTGAACAGCCTCAACTCCTAAATGAGCAAGGATGTCATGTGGATTTGCAGGTCCATCTGTTAATGGCTGACCAATTTTTACATCTTCACCATCATCAACAATGATATTTAATCCTGATGGAATAGATACTTCTTCTTGAAGATCTCCAGATACTAAAATCAATCTCTTAGCATCATCTTCTAAAACAATTTTAATTTTTGCATCTAAATCTGAAAGAATACAACATTCACGTGGCTTACGTCCTTCTAAAAGCTCTTCAACCCTTGGAAGACCTTGTACGATATCTGCAGTTTTAACTCTTTCATATACAAGTGAAGCTAATTGATCTCCCCTTTGTACTAAGTGTCCTTGATCACATTGAAGTAATGCACCAGAACTTACAAGATAAGGTCTTCCTTTTCTTATAACGACTGACTTAGCATCAACATTCACAACTTGACCGGAACAAGCCGAATCAGTTTGTCCGCCAACTTTTTGACCAAATTTAACGTAATCTCCGACCTTAACAACTGGTTTTGCAGTAGTTTCTTGTTTGATTAAATCATTTCCTGTTATAAGAAGGATTCTCTTCTCTTCTTGCGTACTTAAGCTCACGACACCGTTTGAACGTGCTAAAACTTGTGTTTTTGCTATGGCAACACCAGGTGCAATATGATCATGATTTTCAAGAAGTACTTGAGTAACGTTTGTATCTTGTTCTCTTCTTAAAACAATATTCTCTTGAACAATGACTTGTAACTCTTGCTTATCTTCAGCATTTTTATTTACTTCTACTTTACCTTTTAATGTAATCAAATCACCCGTCATAGTTAAAACAAGACTTGTCTTTGATAATGGTCCACCATTAAAGTTTCTTACTTTTTCACCATCTCTATATAGCATCTGTGTTACAGCCACTAAAGAAATGTTTGGATCAGTTGAATATCCTTGGAAATTTACTTTCTTAGGTTCAATTGGGAATATTTGAACAGGTCTTAAAAGAAGTTTAATAGTTCCTTTTTCTTCATTCTCAATAATAGAAATAAGCTTCATCGAGTTGGTAGTAATACCAGGATATATTTCTACATCTGTTTGAACTAAATCACC
Source organism: uncultured Gammaproteobacteria bacterium (assembly GCA_964602915.1). Taxonomy (GTDB): domain Bacteria; phylum Cyanobacteriota; class Vampirovibrionia; order 2-02-FULL-35-15; family 2-02-FULL-35-15; genus CAZRTB01. Next base: position 127,432 of record CAZRTB010000004.1, read on the forward strand.
ATCTTCACATTTAAGTTGTGTTGGATCAGAAATATCATGTAGTTCTCCAGGTCTTACAATGACTTCGTGGATAATATCATTATCAATTTTAATTTGAACAATACCATCTAAGTGGGTAAAAACATCTTTTACAATTTCTTGTCCAGCTTTTACAACATCTTCATTTTCAACAAGTTTAAGACTTACATCTTTACTTAGGTAATGGATTTCTTCTGGTATAAATAAAACTTTACCAGTTTGTGTAATGATTCTAGAATCATCCACTTCAAGTCCATCATATCTAATTTCACCGGCATTAGTAACAGCTAAAACACCGTCATCAACGAGCTCTGCAATTACACTCTTATTTTCAAGTGTTTCACCAGGAACGACTTTAATTGTATAGTTCTCTTCTGGTGTTGTTTTTGTAGATTTAACTTTCCAAGAGTTTCCTTGTTTTGAGCTTTCTAATTTAGCATTATCAGCACCAACCCTTGCAATTACAATACTAACTTCTCTACCTTGAACAAGTCTTTTAATTTTTTCTTTGCCTACTTTTGCTTCTTCAAATACTAAATCATCATGAAATCTAACTTCACCACCTCGTTCAGAAATAATGTGAGATTCAGCAAGTACATTACCTTTTTGCATTTGCTCACCATCTTGAACGGTTAAGCGGCTTCCTGCTGGGAGATTATAGACATCCCCTTCCATAATCCATATAATTCCACCTTTGTTTGCTGTTCTTGAAATATTTCCCTGACGATCTCTTTTTTCATCTGCAGAAAAACCTTCAAAAACGACTTGCCCTGGATGATCTGAAATAATATCTTTAGTAGCTCTTTCAATCTGACCTTTTTGTGATTCAGAATATTCACCAATAAAAGAATCTTTTTCAACTTTTGTACCACTTGGGAAATTTAACTGTGAACCTGATGGTATGAATAACTCATTAGTACCAACTTTAATTTTTCCATCTCTGGTTGTTTGAAGAATATAATCCCCATACTTAGTTCTTGATTCTTTAGTAGGAATATCATATTTAAGTATGTCGCTAACTGGAGCTATAACTGGTTTTTTTCTACCCATACCAGACACAACACCACCAGTGTGGAATGTTCTCATGGTTAGCTGTGTTCCAGGCTCTCCAATTGACTGAGCGGCAATAATACCAACAGCTTCTCCAATATCAACGATTGTATTTGTAGCCAAACTCCATCCATAACAGAGCTGACAAATACCATAAGGTAATTCACAGGTTAAAGGTGTTCTTACCTTTACTGAATTTGCTTTTGAATTTTCTAGAACTCCCATTCTAGTACGATCAATAAATTCATTTCTTTTAATTATTATTTGTTTTGTAGCTGGGTCTATAACATCTTCAATAGCAACCCTTCCTACCACTCTATCTGCAACACCAAGTGTAAGTTTTTCACCTTCAAATAAAGAATGTACATAAATCCCTTTTGTAGTTCCACAATCGTGCTCACGAACAGTTACATCTTGAGCAACATCAACAAGTCTTCTGGTCAAGTATCCAGAATCTGCTGTCTTAAGTGCAGTATCAACGATACCTTTTCTAGCTCCATAACTTGAAATAATATATTCTGTTACGTTCAAACCTTCTTTAAAATTTGTTTTAATCGGCAAGTCAATGATTTGACCTTGAGAGTCTGCCATGAGACCTCTCATACCAACAAGCTGACGAACCTGACTGAGATTACCTCTTGCACCAGAGAATGCCATCATATAAACTGGATTTAATTTATCAAAATTTTCTACAACTTTATTTGTAAGTTTTTCTGTGGTTTCTGACCAGGTATCAATAACTTTGTTATATCTTTCAACTTCAGTAATCTCACCCTTCTCATATCTTTTTTGAGCTTCCACAATCTCACTTTCAGCAGACAAGATTAGTTCTTTCTTTTCTTCCGGAATAGTAAGATCTTCAATGCTTATAGTAATACCTGCTTTAGTTGCATAGTAAAATCCAAGATCTTTCAGAGAGTTAGCAACATCACTGGTAATAGCTGAACCATACTTTTCATAAATCTCTAAAATAAGTTTTGAAAGTCTTTTTTTATCGACTATAGCATTTAAAAATTTAATTTTTTCTTTCTTATCCTTACCTTGAGCTTGAAGCATTATGTTTCTCCATTTCCTAAATCCTAAAATCCTAGATTCTTAAGCACCAATAATATCTCTAATTGCCTGATTGAAAATGATACGACCAACTGTAGTATGAATCCTTGTACCATTCTCATCACGAGCATTGATTTTTGCATGTAAGTCCAAAATACCAACTTCATATGCCGCAATTGCATCATTGAAACTATAGAAATTCATTCCAGCGCCTTTGCATTTTGCCGCATCTTCTGGATTTGGTTTTTCTACAGTTAAGTAATAAATTCCAAGAACCATATCCTGAGTAGGAGTAACTGTTGGTTTTCCACTTGCTGGAAGCAAAATATTATTACAAGCAAGCATTAACATTCTTGCTTCTGACTGAGCTTCTACTGAAAGAGGTATATGAACTGCCATTTGGTCACCATCAAAGTCTGCATTAAAAGCCGCACAAACTAGAGGATGTAACTGAATAGCTCTACCATCTACAAGTACTGGTTCAAATGCCTGAATACCTAATCTATGTAAGGTTGGTGCACGGTTTAGTAAAACCGGGTGCCCTTGAATAACTTGATCAAGGATTTCCCATACGATAGGAGTGCCTTTTTCAATTTGCTTTTTTGCAGATTTAATATTTTGACAAATTTGACGTTCAATGAGTTTATTTATTACAAATGGTTTAAATAACTCAATAGCCATTTCTCTTGGTAATCCACATTGATGAATTTTCAACTGCGGACCAACAACAATAACCGATCTTCCTGAATAATCAACACGCTTACCCAAAAGATTTTGTCTAAATCTTCCTTGTTTTCCTTCAATGATATTTGAAAGAGATTTCAATGGGCGGCCATTTGATCCTGTAACGACTCTGCCTCTTCTTCCATTATCAATAAGAGCATCTACTGCTTCTTGAAGCATTCTCTTTTCATTTCTAACAATAATTTCAGGAGCTCCCATGTCAAGGAGTCTAGCAAGACGATTATTTCTATTAATCACTCTTCTATATAAATCATTTAAATCACTAGTTGCAAATCTTCCTCCATCCAACTGAACCATTGGTCTTAAGTCTGGCGGTGTAATTGGAAGAACATCTAAAACCATCCATGTAGGATCTGTTTTTGAAGTCATTAAACTTTCTACAAGTCTTAGTCTTTTAATTATTTTCGCTCTTCTTTGCTGGCTTCCACTTGCTGATGCAAGTTCATTTCTAAGTTTTTGACCAAGCTCTTCAAGTCCTGGAAGTCCTTTTAATTCCCCACGCTCATCACGTGTTTTAGCATCTGGGAATTCATAAACAGGCTTAGCGATTTCTTCAAGAATAAGCTTAAGTGCCTCTGCTCCAATTGCAACTTCAAATTGAGCATTTTCATCTTGAGCTAAAAGTTCGTATTCTTCTTCAGACAATAATTGACTTTTAGTGATTGTTTCAACATTACCAGGATTTAAAACAACATATTGATTGAAATAAATAACTTGTTCTAAGTCTCTCAAAGCAATATCAGTTAGAAGACTTAAATAACTAGGAATTCCTTTTAAAAACCAAATGTGACAAACAGGAGCGGCTAGTTTAATATGCCCCATTCTATGTCTTCTTACTTTTGATTCAGTAACCTCTACACCGCATCTTTCACAAATAATACCTTTGTGTCTAACTCTCTTATATTTTCCACAATAACATTCCCAGTCTTTAGTAGGTCCAAATATTCTTTCGCAGAACAAACCATCTTTCTCAGGTTTTAAAGTTCTATAGTTAATAGTTTCAGGTTTTGTTACTTCACCATATGACCAACCCATAATTCTTGTTGGTGAAGCGACCTTAATTTGAAGGTGGTTAAACTTATCAAATATCGAGATACCTTGAAAACTACCGTTTGATTTAAGAATATTTTCTTGAACTGCCACTTTTCTACCTTCCTTTAAACATCTTTGATTTCTGAATCAGCTACATCTACCTGTTCAAAAATATCTTCATCTTTTTTCACTACCAAATTTTCTTCAACTAAAGTTTGATCACTAAGTTCTGGAACAGCTCCTACTGGAACCAGATCCAAATCCTTAGAGTTCAACTCTTTTAATTCTTCATCTAAACCAATATCTTTGCTCGACAAAGAGATTTTTGGCTGAATTTTTCTTGATTCAGTTTCTTCTGTAGTTAAATCAACCTCATCTTCAGAACCATCTGCAAGTCTATTTAATACAGTAATATCCAGACCAAGGGATTGGAGTTCTCTTACAAGAACTTTAAAGGATTCAGGAACTCCTGCTCTTGGAATATTTTCACCTTTTACGATAGCTTCATATGCACGGCTTCTTCCTGTTACATCATCTGACTTAACAGTTAACATTTCCTGAAGAATATAACCAGCACCATATGCTTCAAGTGCCCAACATTCCATCTCTCCAAGTCTTTGACCACCAAACTGTGCTTTTCCGCCAAGAGGTTGTTGCGTAACTAAACTATAAGGTCCTGTGCTTCTTGCGTGAATCTTATCATCGACAAGATGTACAAGCTTCATCATGTAGATCTTACCTACAAGACAAGGATTATCAAATGCTTCACCTGTTCTACCATCATATAAAACAGACTTACCATTATCTTTGATCCAGTCGATATTATTGTCTTTCTTTGCAGTAAGTAATTCATTTAAAACTAATTTTCTGCTTGCTTCAGGATCATACATTTCATCAAATGGTGGCACTTCATAGTGCTTATTGTTTAACATTGAAACCAGTCCAAGCATTGTTTCATATGTTTGACCAATATTCATACGACTTGGTACACCTAGTGGATTTAATACAATGTCAACCGGTGTTCCATCAGGGAGAAACGGCATATCTTCTACAGGTAGAATTTTTGCAATAATACCTTTATTACCGTGTCTTCCTGCCATCTTATCTCCAACAGAGATTTTTCTTTTTTGGGCAATAAATACTCTTACAACCTTATTTGCTACTGGTGGTAGTTCATCACCCTTCTCACGGTCAAACACTCTAACATCAACTACTCTTCCACCTTCACCATGAGGAACTCTTAGTGAATTATCTCTAACATCTCTTGCTTTTTCACCAAAGATTGCTCTAAGTAATCTTTCTTCTGGTGGATGATCAGATTCACCTTTTGGTGTAATCTTACCTACAAGAACATCGTCAGCATATACTCTTGCACCAATTCTTACAATTCCATCCTCATCTAAATGCCTAAGTGACTCTTCAGACACATTTGGAATTTCTCTTGTAATTTCTTCAGGTCCAAGTTTTGTAGACCTTGCATCAATTTCCAACTTTTCAATATGAATAGAAGTGAATACATCTTCAATTACAAGCTTTTCACTTATGAGAATTGCATCTTCAAAGTTATATCCTTCAAATGGCATAAATGCTACAAGAATATTTTTTCCAAGAGCAAGCTCACCCATTTCTGTTGCTGGACCGTCTGCTAAAACCTGACCAGGAATAATCTTGTCACCAGCTTTTAAAATTGGTTTTTGATTTAAACATGTATCTTGGTTACTTCTAGAATATTTAATTAATTGATATTCTACTTCTCCATCATAAGAATCATATTTAACTCTGATTTTTTGTGAGCTTACATAAGTAATTTCACCAAAGTCCTGAGCAATAATTACCATTCCAGAATCTCTTGCAGTTTGTTTTTCAATTCCAGTTCCTACATAAGGTCTTTCAGTGTTAATAAGAGGAACTGATTGACGTTGCATGTTTGAACCCATAAGAGCACGGTTTGCATCGTCATGCTCAAGGAAAGGGATAAGTGCTGTTCCTACAGAAACGATCTGGATAGGACTTACACCTACGAAATCAACTTCTTCAGGTGGTACCACGATAAACTCACTCTTATATCTAACTGGAACCATCTCTGCTTTAAATTTTCCATTTTCATCAATAGGTACATCTCCAGGAGCTACACGGAAATTGTCTTCTTCATCAGCAGATAAATACTGAACTTCATTAACAACAATTCCATCAATAACTTTTCTATAAGGAGTTTCAATAAATCCGTACTGATTAACACGAGCATGAGTAGCTAGTGAACCAATAAGACCTGCATTTGGACCTTCTGGAGTTTCAACAGGACAAATACGTCCATAATGACTTGGATGAATATCACGAACTGCAAATCCTGCACGTTCTCTAGATAAACCACCAGGTCCTAATGCTGAAAGTCTTCTTTTATGAGTAAGCTCTGCAAGTGCATTTGTCTGATCCATAAACTGACTTAATTGTGATGAACCAAAGAATTCACGAATAGCCGCAATTAGTGGTTTCGGATTTACAAGATTTGCAGGTGTTAAAGTATCTGCATCTTGCAATGTCATTCTTTCTTTAATTATTCTTTCAAGTCTGGATAAACCAACTCTAAATTGGTTTTGTAATAGTTCTCCAACTGATCTAATTCTTCTATTTCCAAGATGGTCAATATCATCAAGCTGACCTTCATCATAGTGCAAGTTAATAAGGTAATCAATCGCCGCTACAATGTCATCCCTAGTTAATACTCTTGTCTCTTCAGGTACAGATAGACTAAGTTTTTTATTTAATTTATAACGTCCAACTTTTCCAAGATTATATCTTTTATCATCAAAAAATCTTGATTCTAAAATCTGACGTCCACCTTCAACACTGGTAGGATCACCAGGTCTTAGTTTTTTATATACTTCAATTAATGCTTGTTCTCTATTGTCTGCTGGATCTTTCTCTAAAGTCTTTTGAAGAAAGTCAAAATGGTGAAACATTGTTTCCATTTCAGATACAGTATATCCAAGAGCTTTTAATAATGTTGTTGCATAGAGCTTTCTGTTTTTATCAATTTTCACATGGAGAATATCATTATTATCAGATTCTAATTTTAACCATGCACCTCTATTTGGAATGAGGGTAGCATTAAAAGTTCTTTTTCCATTTATATCAACATCACGCTTATAGTAAATCCCTGGTGATCTTACAATCTGAGAAACTACAACTCTTTCTGCTCCATTTACAATGAAGGTCCCTCGATCTGTCATCATAGGGATTTCACCAACAAACATTTTATTTTCTTTTATTTCACCTGTGTCACGATTAACAAGGCGCATTTGAATGTATAACTTTTTTGTATAGCTTTGATCTTTATCACGTGCTTCTTGAGGAGTTTTTGCTTTATTTGATTCAGTATGATCTTCAAAAGAATAATTATCATGTAAAAAATAAAGCTCTAATCGGCCCGTATAATCTCTAATCGGTGAGAATGACTTTAACTCTTCTGATAGTCCCTCCCTTAAAAACCACTCAAATGAAGCTTTTTGAATCTCTGCAAGGTCTGGAAGGACAGCAGTCCTTTGGCCAGCCTTTGCGTATGGTTGGAAACGCTCAGGCATTTTAATAGTCATTTACTACCTCAATATACTTTTATTTAAAACCAATTTATTTCTTCTTTGATAAAAACAATAAACAGGGTAAAATTATATTTATTTCTTAACCTAAAGTCAACGTGTATATAAAACAAAAATGTACAACTTTTTTATTTTAGTTGTATTACTTTCTATATTTTAATAGTCAATTTGTATTTTCACAATACCAGACTTTTCAGCCTGATTGGTATATAGGATATATCTGCATAGCTAGTTTGTCAAGTAAGGATTTTAAATTGTTTTTGAGAAATAATATTTAATCTTTTAATTGGTGACTTTTAAAATACTGTATTGTAAGATATTTCTAATAGTATACATATTAAAACAAGGAGGTTTTATGAGTTTTAGGATTATTCCAGCTGGATATAAAGTGTTACATACTTCACCTGTTCATTATAACCGTGAACAAGATACACAGGCTGATATAGATGCAGATGATGCAAACGGGTGGAATGATCCTGGTGCTCCTGCATCAGATAGCTATGGTACTAGTTATTCAGACCCTGGACCAAGGACTACTAATTAGAAAGCTGAAACTTCCTTCTTTTATTTTCTATTCGTTTTGCCGGATTTGCCCAATAAATGAGACAAATCCTTTTATCTACAAGTTAGTTATAAATTGCCGGTGAAGGGACTTGAACCCCCAAGGGCTTGCGCCCGGATGATTTTGAGTCAACTACGTTTGCCATTTCGTCACACCGGCTAACAAATATTAATTATAAACTACTAATGGTTTCTAATTAAGCGAGGTTTGTCCAATTTACTTGGCAAACCGAGCCGTCTATACAAAGATGCTTCGAGGAGCTACGTCACCGCAGAAGCATCGGTAATAAATTAATTGAGTCAACTGCGTTTGCCATTTCGTCACATCGGCAGGGATCAATCTTTAATTCTAGCAGGATCCTTGATATAAAAAATAGATATGGCAAAAATATATGAACAGTAAAAAATCAATAAATCTAATCCTTTTAATATGAAATAACTTGCTAATCCAAATCCTACAATATAAAGAATCATTAGCATATCACCAACTACTTTAAAAACACGACTCAATGATTTAGTACTTCTTAAAAAGATAACAAAAGCTGAAATATATATCGATCCTATAATAAAAGAAAGAGATTGTTCACTAAAGAATTTACATGAAGAGATTCCAAACACTAAAAGATAAGTAAAAACTATTATTGAAATTAATGGTTGACTTAATAAAATACTTTTCTTTTTAGACATAAACTAAATATTAATATAGAAATAACTGAATACCTGAACGTAATGAAAAAATTGTTACGAATTAATTAAATTAATAGCCCTTTAATTAATCAAGCGGTCTCTTCAAAGATGCTTCGAGGAGCCACGTCACCGCAGAAGCATCTGCAATAAATTAATTTGACTGAGTTTTTCCTAAAACTACTGGTACAGATATTTTCAAACCTTTTCTAACAATCCCTAGATTTACAGTAACACCAGGATGTTTTGACTCTACGTAATCAAGTAATTCATCAAATGCGTTGACAGGTTTCCCATCGATACTTATTATTAAATCTGCTTGAGATCTATCTATTGCTCTGTATTCTATAGGACCAGATTTCTGAATAACAAGTTTTGGACCTTGAAGTCTTGCTTTATACGCTGGTCCATTTTGCTCGAGCTGTGCGACTAATAATCCTTTCCCTGTTTCATAGACTTGCAATATTCCAATATTAGCTCTAACTACATGACCATAAGATATTAAATCCTTTACTATACTTTTTACTATATTTATAGGGATTGCAAAACCAATACCAGAGCTTTGACCAACCTTACTAATAATTGCTGTATTCACTCCAATTACACTACCAAGACTATTTAAAAGTGGACCACCAGAATTCCCTGGATTAATAGCGGCATCAGTTTGAATAATTCCTTTTACCATCCTTCCACTTTCAGTTCTTAAAGATCTACCAAGACTACTAACAATTCCCGTAGTAAGAGTTCTATCTAATCCAAAGGGGTTTCCAATCGCTAAAACTTTCTGACCAACTCTCAATCCTTGACTAGTTCCTAAAGTGCATGGGTATAGCTTTTCAGGAGATGCCATAATTTGAAGGATAGCAATGTCATTATTTGGATCTGCACCTACTAGCTTTGTGTAATACTGCTGACCATCATATAAAGTAGTAATTAATTCTCTTGCATTCTCTACTACATGATAGTTTGTAATTATGTGTCCCTCTTTATCAAAGATAAAACCAGATCCGCTTCCTTCTGTGGGGTAGACAAGAAAAAATGATTCATCAAACTGAACACCACGAGTAGTAATATTTACGACACATTTATTTGCTTTCTCATAAATAGAGATATTATTTTTTTCGTCTTCTAAGAGAAACCGGTCTTGTGCATACAAAGGACTATAAAGAATCGACATTAGAAGTAAAAATAAAGTCAACATAAGTCCACTAGTAAAGACGCCACTCCGTGGGATCTCAACCCTAAACACATCATTGCAAAACATGAAATGCCGTGGCAACCTCATAAACGTATTTAAGAATTCAATAACTAGATTGCTTCGTCGCATACGCTCCTCGCAATGACGTATAGCCTAAACTTTACAAGCCGCTTGTAACTTACTTCCACCATAAACAGCATTTTTACCTAATTGTTCTTCAATTCTTAAAAGCTGATTATATTTAGCGACACGATCAGTTCTTGCTGGTGCACCAGTTTTAATCTGACCTGCACATGTAGCCACAGAAAGATCACTAATAAATGCATCTTCAGTTTCACCACTTCTATGACTTATTATTGATCTATAGTTATTCTTATTTCCAAGCTCAATTGCAGATAAAGTTTCAGTAAGAGTGCCTATTTGATTTAATTTTATAAGAATGGAATTTGCACATTTTTCTTTAATTCCCCTTTCAAGTCTTTTAATATTGGTTACAAATAAATCATCACCAACAATTTGAACTTTAGAACCAATTGTTTTTGTAATATTTGCCCATCCTGACCAATCGTCTTCAGAGAGAGGATCTTCTATAGAAAATATTGGATAGTTTTTAACCCAATTAGCATAAAAATCCACCATTTGGTCAGAAGTTAAAATCTTTCCTTCTTTTTCAAGAACATATTTTCCTTCTTTGTATAATTCTGTTGCAGCAGCATCAATTGTAATAAAGAAATCAGAACCAGCTTTATAACCAGATTTTTCTATAGCCTGGAGGATAAGCTCAATAGCTTCACTGTTAGCTTTTAATGAAGGAGCAAAACCACCTTCATCACCCACAGAAGTACTCAAACCTTTTGAATGTAAAAGAGATTTTAAACACTGGTAGACCTCACAACATGCACGAACAGCATCACTAAAACTCTTAAGTCCTATAGGCATAACCATAAATTCCTGAAGATCAACTGAATCAAGAGCATGTTTTCCGCCATTTAAAATATTCATCATAGGAACAGGAAGAATATAGCTTGATTTACCAGAAGAAAGGAATTCATACAATGGTTTTTTATTTATTTGAGCAAGAGCACGTGCCAGAGCAAGACTTACTCCTAAAATTGCATTTGCTCCTAATTTCCCTTTATTCTCAGTTCCATCCAGATCAATCAACATCTGATCAATAGTTTTTTGTCCTTGCAATGAAGCCTCAACCTCAACTCCAATAATCTTTTTTGAAATAATTTCATTTACATTACTAACAGCTGTTAGTACACCTTTTCCATTAAATTTTTTCTTATCTCCATCACGAAGTTCTACAGCTTCAAAAGCACCAGTACTTGCTCCTGAAGGAACAGATGCTCTTCCTTTTATATCACCATTTAAAGTAAGATCTACTTCTATAGTAGGAGTACCTCTTGAATCTAGAATCTCCCTTGCATGAATATTTTCAATTTTTACTTTTGACATATTTTCCCCTTATATATTAAAGATCCTATCGCCAGCATCACCTAGACCAGGGACGATATATCCTTTTGAATTCAATGACTCATCAATACAACCAACAAAAAAATTCACTTTTGGAAATTTAGATTCAAGAGTTTTCACAGTACTTTTTGCAATAAGTGCACTGATTACATTTATATTACTAACACCTAAGGTTTGTAATCTTTCTAAAACTGTAGTAATTGTTCCACCAGTTGCTAGCATTGGTTCAAGTATAAAAAACACTGAATGCTTACTAGCTTTTTTAGGGAGTTTATCTAAATACCAAACTGGCTGTAAGGTTAATTCATTTCTATATAACCCTACGTGAGCAATTTTTGCTTCTGGCACTATATTTTTAATGCCAGAAAGCATTCCTAACCCTGCTCTTAAAATTGGAACGACATAAATATCTTTCTGATCCATTAAAACTGCTTGTGTTTTTTTTAGAGGGGTTTTAATGGATTTTTTATGTGTAAGTTTTTTTGATTTTATCTTTGCATGATTTACAGCTTCTGAAAATAGAATTACTCCAATATTTTCTAAAGCCGTTCTAAACTGAACTGAAGGTGTATCCTTATCCCTTGCTATATTAAGCCAGTGTACTGCAAGAATATTTTCTGTTTCTTTTACTGCCATATGGTTTTTATATCAAATAAACCTTACAATTTTAACCTTAGTAGAAAACACATTTTAAGCCCTTAACCTAGGTTATAACTTTAGAACATTTATTCTATCGCAAAACAAGAATAACTTAATTCTTTATTTTTGTTTCATATTTATTATTTACTTAGTCTTGAATTTGAAACTCGTCTTATGTAATAATAAGAATATATTAAAGGGTTATTAAAATTCCTTTAAGTATTTAATATAATATTCAAGTAAATCATTTAAGGAAAGAGAGAAATACAAATGGCAACTACAGCAGCAGCAATAGCTCCAGGCTCTCTAGTACCAAAAGCTATTGGTAAAAGGATATCGGGAGAATTTGACAAGTTAGGCAAATTTCTTGAAGAAACTAAAGAATTAGCTACCTCTCCTATAAATAGTCTTAAAATATCATCAGATCAAAGAACTGCTCTTAGAGTTAGACTTGGCAGTGAGCTAAATGTTCATGATGGAAAGTCAGCATTAAAATTAGATGCCGCGCAAATAAAAAAAGGGCTTTCTCAAGATAAAACTTTAAGTAAAGAAGAAAAGGCATTTTTAAATGCTTTAGAAAATGTCTGTAAAAGTGTAGGTGAAATAGAAGAACTTTTGGTAAAAGGAAAAACATCTTACGCTTCTGCTTTTAAACTAAAAAAAGTAGATCAACTTGTTAGATCATGCCTAGCTATATCAGAAAGACCTTGTTTTGGAGTAGACACTAATTTTGCTTTACAGTACATTGATAAACTAGAAAAATTAAAGGAAAAATTGCCTGAAGTGTCTGCTGCTTTAAGTAAAAATGCACAAAGAATACAAACAGCTAAATCTAAGAGTTTAGCATCTCCATTCAGAGAAGCAACTAACGAAGGTGCTTCTGGTGCTGACGGTTTGCCAAACAGACCAACTCCTAACCAGCTAGCTACACAAAACAATTAACAAACAAACCTAATCTTCCTAAACCCCTCTAATCAAACGGAGGGTTTTTTATTTATTAGCATTAACAAGAGCAAATTGAAAAAAGTATTTTTGGAAATATTCAAGTGGGGTACTATATTCTTCCCCCCCTAAAAAAGAATCGCACAGAACTTCCCTAATCCTACATAGCTCTCTCAGTTTAGGTCCATGCCACCTTTTATCAGAGATAGTTAAATCTAGTAAGTCTAGTGCTCGATAAAAAGAATTTTCAGCATATTTTTCATTGTTCTTCTTTCGCCATGAAATCACCCTGTCTACTTCACTGCCGACATTAGCCAGCTGCCATGCCAATGTCATTTCAAACCATTTCCCGGAAGCCATTTCTTTATGTATAAAATCACTCATAAATTAAGTTATTCACAATGTCAACAATCTTAGATTTGACATTAACATCCTCAATATTTCTTGATTTATTGTTTTGCCTTGGTCTTATATTTATTACTGAATCATACTCTAGACGGGAATCTTTATCTAACTCTACATAAATATTTATTCCCCAAAGGTTATCCTGAATAGACCCCTTCTCTAATAAAAATTCTTCTTCATCTGCATGCATCTCTCCACCAATAGCCATAATCTTTTTTTCTACATCTACAACCACTTTCACCATATCACCATATCTTTTACTGGCTATTTCTTTCAAATCAGAAATGCTTATTTTATTTTCCACTAAAATTATTTCATTCATTCTTCTTCGATTTTACCCCTTAATAAAACAAAGAGCCATCGCTATTAACGATGGCTCTTCAAAAACCCTGGCATCGGGCTATCTTCTCAAGACGTTCCCGTCTAAATATTGTCGCTGCTGACTGTCTTTACCGTCGTGTTCGGAATGGGAACGGGTGTGATCCAGTCGCATAAACACCAAGATTAAATATTATATACTAAGGCTCTCCAGATTGCAATATATAAATGGTAATATGCAAATACTTTTGATAAGACCCTCTGTAAAGACGCCCAAACAGAGCATCTCAACTATACTACTACCAAGTTACAATTTTTATGACGAAAGGGAAGTGAAATGAAAATAGAAGTAAAGAATCAAAAATTAGAGAGCTCAAAATGTGATGTATTAATTGTTAATCTTTTTGAAGGAATTACAAACCCTGGTGGTGGAACCGGTGCAGTAGACTTAGCACTAGATGGACTTATTAAAAAATTAATTAAAGAAGAAGATTTTAAGGGGAAACTAGGAAGCACCTTAGTAATTAGAACAAATGATGAAATCCCAGCCAAAAAAGTAATCGTAGTAGGACTTGGTAAAAAAGAAAAATTTGATATTACTTCGGTCAGAAAAGCTATTTCATCTTCACTAAAGTGTGCAAAAAGAGAAAAAGCAAAAACGATTTGTAGTATTCTTCATGGCGCTGGAATTGGAAGACTTGAAACATATGAAACAGCTCAAGCATTTGGAGAAGTAGGAAATCTTTGCTTATATAGTTTTGATAAATATAAATCAAAAGATAAAGATGAATCAAAAAAAGAGATTCAGACAATAACAATTATTGAAAGTGATAAAAGTAAAATAAAAGATATAACAGCAGGTCTAAAAAAAGGATCCTTAATAGCAAAAGCTCAGATCCTTGCTCGCGATTTAGTATCAGAGCCTGCACTTTCAGCTACACCAACAAAACTAGCTAATGTCGCTCGCCAAGTAGCAAAAGAGAATAAGTTAAAAATAAAAGTGCTTGATAAAGAACAATGCAGAAAACTTGGAATGGGCGCATTTTTAGCAGTTGCTCAAGGAAGTGAAGAACCTCCAAAATTTATTGAAATAAAATATACTCCAAAAGGGAAAGCTAAAAAACATGTAGCTATTATCGGCAAAGGAGTTACATTTGACTCTGGGGGGTTATCACTAAAACCTGCAGGTTCAATGGAAACAATGAAAGATGATATGTCAGGCGCAGCCGCTGTCATCGCTACAATGAGCACGATAAAAGAAATCCAACCAAAAGTAGCTGTAACCATGATAGTTGCCGCTACTGAAAATATGCCCAGTGGTACAGCGATAAGACCTGGTGATGTTGTTCGCGCAATGAATGGGAAAACGATTGAAATCCTAAATACTGATGCTGAAGGTCGTGTAACTTTAGCAGATGCAGTCTCATATGTGGTGAAACAAAAAGTTGATGAAATAATTGACCTTGCTACATTAACAGGTGCTTGTGTTGTTGCACTTGGTGATACAGCTTGCGGAGTAATGACAAACAACCAAAATCTTGCAGATAAAATAATTAAAGCCGGTAATGAAACTGGTGAGAGAATGTGGCAATTACCACTCTTTGAAGAAGACAGAGAAAAGATCAAAAGTGATATTGCTGATATGATAAACACTGGCTCTAAAGGTAAATCAGGCGCTCAAAATGGAGCAGTCTTTATAGAACAGTATGTTAATGACACACCATGGGTTCATATTGATATAGCTGGTCCTTCATGGATAGACAAAGAAAACGAATGGGGACCGAAAGGACCTACTGGAGTAGGTGTTAGAACATTGATTAATTACCTAACTAATTATGTATAACGGAGAACGTCATTGCGCGCTGAATGAAATGAAGCATGGCAATCTAGCTAGCGAATTAAGAATTCGATCACTAGATGCCACATTTGCTCCTCGCAATAACGTGTTAACACGATGGTAAAAGTAACGTCTAAGTGGACATGTCAGGAATGTGGGTACATCTCACCAAGTTATCTTGGCAAATGTCCTGAGTGCAATTCGTGGGGAAGTTTAATTGAAGAACTTATCAGTAAAAAATCAGGGAAAAGTCTTGAGAATTATGAGAACGATTTTAGCCTTTTACAAGATATTGATCTAGCTGAAATTAAAAGAATAAAATCTTTTGATAAAGAGCTAGACAATGTTTTAGGTGGTGGGTTTGTACCTGGATCATTATTGCTTTTAGCAGGCGAGCCTGGGATAGGAAAGTCTACTTTACTGTTACAAGTTACTGACCATTTATCAAAATCCTTAAATGTAGCTTATGTTTCAGCAGAAGAGTCCATCTATCAAATAAAACTAAGAGCTCAAAGACTTGGGTTATCAAGCGATAAGTTATTACTCCTTGCTGAAAATAATCTTGAAGCAATTATTAATCAAATTGAAAAAGGAAAACCAAATTTTTTAATCATCGATTCAATTCAGGCTATTTATCATCCCGAACTAGAATCAAGCAGTGGAAATGTAAGCCAAGTAAGAGAATGTGCAAATAAACTTCTTAGGCTTGCAAAAGACAAAAATATAACTACTATTATTGTTGGTCATGTAAATAAAGAAGGTTTAATAGCTGGTCCAAAAGTTCTTGAACATATTGTTGATACTGTGCTTTATTTTGAAGGTGAAAAGTTTCATAATTTCAGAATTCTAAGAGCAACAAAAAACAGATTTGGTTGCACTGATGAGATTGCAGTCTTTGATATGAAAGAAAAGGGATTAAATTCTATTTCTAATCCAAGCTTTCTTTTTATGTCCCAAAGCAAAGAACCAGTTCCAGGAAGTACTTATTCAGCACTCGTAGAAGGTAGCAAAACAATTATTGCTGAAGTACAAGCTCTTGTAGGTGGTACTTCTTATACAACACCAAGAAGAGTTGCTAATGGACTTGACTACAATAGAGTTCTTCAAATAATTGCAATTTTAGAAAGAAGGATTGGTTTTAATTTTTCCAAACACGATCTCTTTGTAAATCTTGTAGGAGGATTAAATAGCTATGAACCAGCATTAGATCTATCTATAGCAATGTCCATAGTCAGTTGCAAGCAAGATGTTGTCCCAGAAAAAAGAACTGCTTATATTGGAGAGATCGGTTTAACAGGAGAAATCAGGCAGGTCAATCAAATTGAAAACAGAATTAAAGAAGCAATTAAACTCGGTTTTGAAAAAGCAGTTATTCCAGAGTCTTCAGAACTCAGCCAAAGATTAAGAAAAGAAATAGAAATTATAGAGTGCAAAAAGATCCTGGATGCAATTCGAGGTTCTTTAAATTCGCAATTCAACAAAACTCTATAACCTACTTAATCACCCAGACATAAGAGTCATCAAAAGGATCTTTCTCCAATTCATATGAATATCTTTGAAGAATGTCACCATCCGGTAATAGGATTTTTACTTTTTGTTTTTGACCAATTAAAATATTTTGTCCGTTATAAACCAAAGGTTGTGGCTTTTTAAATGGAGTGGATTTAGGAATATCCCAGTTACTACCGATAAGATTCCCATCTACACCTTCAACTGAAAACACAACCTTATCATAGACTGTATTTAAAACTTTTAATGCCATTCCACCCGGAGCAAATGCTGAGTTTGGATTTACAGGAGCTTGAACTGGTTGTACTGCAACCTGTTGAGCTTGTTGAGTAGGAGGTGGTGGTATAACTGCCTGATTTGCTGGTTGTGGTTGAACAGCTGACGATCCATCGTCAGACATTAAAGCTTTCCCTATCAATGCCGCTCCTAATGCCGCAGCGCCTACAGCACCAGCTGTAATAGCCACTTTTTGTCCAGTAGACAGTCCAGTAATTTTTCCAGAATCAGAGACAGTATCTTTATTTAAGGTGAATTTGTTTTTCTTAGTTATGTCCAAGGATAAATTGTCTACAAAATCTCCTTTTTCTGTATAAACTGTCAAAGTATATTTCCCTGGTTTTCTATCACCAAGACTTATCCATTCATTCGGACGAATTGGATATTCTCTATTTGTATCGAACTTTACCCTAATTTCCTCATCAAACTCATTTTTAACACTAACCATAATCGTTCCATCAGGGTTAGTTTGAATCATACTTGTGGTAGTAGTCGAAGTAGTTACCATAGTCACAGTATTAAAGCCACCCTTATCATTCACTTTAAAAGTTCTTTCTTTAACAACCGGTTTATCTTCAGCAAAAGCAATCCCATTTAGAAAAACAATGCTTAGAGCTACTAGCACTAAAGTTATTAATTTCATAATCTCCTTCTAATCCTAGAACTAATTAGCTAGGATCAATTCTAATAATTACCTGACCATACTCCACTGTTTGACCATCTTTCACAAGGATTTCTTTTACAGTCCCGTTGACTTCAGAAGGAAGCTCATTCATTATTTTCATAGCTTCAATAATACAAAGAACATCTCCAGATTTTATTTTTGAACCAATTTTAATAAATGGTTCAGCTCCTGGGCTAGATGCAGAATAGAAAGTACCAACCATTGGTGAGGTAATTTCATTTAAATTCGATTTTTTATCTGACGATACAGCAGACTTATCTCCAGAAGATGAGCTCGGTTGTGTAGGAATCTGCATTGGAGCCGAATATTGAATACCAGAGTTCTTCTTTAAGCTAATTTTTCCTTCTTTAGTTTCAATACTAACTTCCGTAAGACTCTTATCCTCTAAGTATTTAGTAAGCTTTTCAATTTCATTCCAAGGTAATTGCATATTTTTTTTTATACTTCAGGCAAGCTGAAGCTTCAATCATCAAGTCCTTTCACCTGACCGGATTTGCTGGATAAACCAGATAAATCCTTTTAATTGTAAATTCGAATAGTTTATATCCATTCTACTTTAACCCTTTACTCTATCAATATACTGATTACTTCTAGTATCGACTCTAACAATATCATCAACATTTACAAAAAATGGTACTTGAATAACAGCACCTGTTTCTAATGTAGCAGGCTTATTGTTTCCTGCCGCTGTATCACCTTTGTGACCAGGAGGCGTTTCTACAACCTTGAGTTCGACGTGAGCAGGTATATCAATTCCAATAATTTTCTCATTGAAAAACATTACCATTACATTTGCTTGTTCTTTTAAATACTTAACTTGCTCACCAATTTGATCTGCACCCACTTCAAGTTGTTCATAGTTACTGTTATCCATAAATGTAATAGTGTCACCTGTTCTATATAAATACTGCATTGCTTTTTTCTCTACATTTGCAGAAGGAACTTTTTCCCCACCTCTAAATGTGGTTTCAATTACATTGCCCTTTTCTACATTCTTTAATTTTGTTCTTACGAATGCCGCACCTTTTCCAGGCTTAACATGGAGAAACTCTAATACCTGCCATACACCATTATTCCAAATTATTGTTTGACCAGTTTTAAAATCATTTGACGAAATCATTAAAAAAATCTCCCATTAAATTTATTTTTAACTTTTTATACTCAAGTTTAAAATTTGTGTTAGTTTATAACAAAAGGATTCTAACAAATTTTTTATGTCATACGGTGAAATAATACATTCTTCAAAAGAAATTGAGGATTTACTTAACAATTCAAACCTTTCTATTGAAAATTTAAAATATTTAGCAAGAGAAGTATCAGCTAATACATGGTCACCATATAGCCAGTTCCCTGTAGGAGCCGTCGTTGTAGGTATTGACCAAAGCAAGAAATTAAAAGTTTTCTCTGGTACAAATGTAGAACCAAATATACATTTATCTTTATGTGCTGAAAGAAATGCAATTTTTAGTGGAATTAGTGCAGGATATAAGAAATTTATTGCTATTGCAATAAGCCTTCCAAAAGCTGACAAGAATATCACCGGTGAAATAAATATTCATAACTTTACTCCATGTGGAGCATGTAGAGAAGTTATCATTCAGAAGCTTGACCCAAAAAGTTTAGTTTTAATAGACGATATAGACAGAACATTTACACCTAAAGAACTTTTACCAAGACCAGTCTTAGATCAAACAAAACTTAGAACACTAACAATAGAAGAAATGGATACTCTTGAACAAGCAAGAACGGCATTAAACAATGCACATGTACCTTATACAAAAGAAAAATGTGCCTGTGCAATATTAACTGAATCAAAAGAAATATTCTCAGCCTGTACTTTAGACAGCACATCATTTGGGTGTTCTGTAGAACCTCTTAAAGCCGCCTTAGGAGCTTATACTGCTAGAGGTGGAATAAAAAATCAAAACAAAATTAAAGCTATTGTTTTTGCTTATCCCTTTATAAAATATCCATCAGGTGATGCCCTTCAAATAATTTCTGATTATTGTGACCCAAAAACTAAGATAATAATTGACAACATGGGCGTTACTACTATAGAAGAACTATTACCTTGGGCATTTAAGCTATAAGAGTGTTTAAATCTTTCATTTTTTCTTAGTACCTGGATCCCAAAGTTTTTCATAAGCAATTCTAAGAAGTATAAAAACATCAAATATATAAACACAACCATTAAATACATTGGTTCCATAAATCATTCTCTCTCAAGTATTTCATAATCTTTCACAAGAAGAATTATACAAAAATGTAACCAACAGTTACATCAAACATAAAATCATTATTAAGCATCACCAATGTAACTCTCGGTTACAGACTTTTTAAAATTATTTTGCTGTAATAGCTCACATGAGCACAAGCTTAGAAAATATTGAAATTATAGAACAAGACAATTCAAGTAATTTTTCAAGGGTATATTCCTGTGGATTAAGCGGGGTAAGTGCTTACACTGTTGAAATAGAAGTAGATATTTCTGGAGGAATCCCAAACTTTATTTTAGTAGGACTTCCTGACACTGCCATAAATGAATCCAGAGAGAGAGTAAGATCAGCAATTAAGTCATGTAGCTTTGATTTTCCAAGCAAAAAAATCACAATAAACCTTGCCCCTGCAGATACAAAAAAAGCTGGACCCACATATGATCTGCCGATAGCTTTAGGAATACTTAGTGGCATGAATATAATAGATAAAAATAGTTTAGAAGACATCTATGTAGTTGGAGAACTAGGTCTATCCGGAAAAATCAGACCAGTAAATGGAGTTCTTTCATTTGTAATCTGTGCAAAAAACAAAGGTGTAAAAGGAATTATTATTCCTGATGAAAACAAAGATGAGGCTGGTTTAATAAATGGAATAAATATCTATCCTGTAAAATCTCTAACTGAAACCATTGAAATTATTTCAAATGTTAAATCAGCAGTTCCTTATAAAGGGAAAAATACACTCCAGGTATTAGAAAAGAATAATTTAGACTTTTCTGACGTGAAAGGACAATTTCTAGCAAAAAGAGCTCTTGAAATATCAGCCAGCGGTGGACATCATGTTTTAATGATTGGTTCACCTGGATCCGGGAAATCAATGCTTGCTCAAAGACTAATTACCATAATGCCTTCATTAAATCATGATGAAAGAATTGAAGTTACTCAGATTTATTCTGCCTGTGGAAAACTTTTACAAAACCAGAAACTTATTCTTGAGAGACCTTTTAGAACTCCACACCATAGTGCCAGCATAGCAGGATTAATTGGTGGCGGGTCTATCCCACAGCCCGGAGAAATATCGCTTGCTCACAAAGGAGTTTTATTTCTGGATGAATTAACTGAATTCCAAAAAAGGGTCTTAGATAACCTAAGACAAGTAATAGAATCTAAAGAAATTACAGTATCCAGATCAAGGAAAGCTTGTACTTTTCCATGCGATTTTACTCTTATTACAGCGTGCAACCCCTGTCCTTGTGGCTATTATGGTGATAATATCAAATCTTGTTCATGCACTATTAATGAAATAAAAAAATATCAAAATAAAATCTCAGGTCCAGTTCTTGACAGAATTGATCTGCAAGTAGAAATAAAGAGACTTAATGAAGAAGAGCTTATTTCAAACAACATAAAAGAAAAGTCTGAAGATATAAGACAAAGAGTAATTAATGCTAGAGAAATACAAAAAAAGAGATATAAAGGCTTAAATATATCTTTAAATTCAGAGCTTGACAGTAAAAGCTTAAAAAAATTCTGTAATTTAAATAAAACCAGTGAAGAAATTATCAAATCAGCGATTAAAAGATTTTCTTTAACTGCCAGAAGTTATGACAGAGTTTTAAAAGTTTCACGAACAATTGCTGATCTTGTGAATTCAGATATTATTAAAGATGAACATCTACTTGAAGCTCTTCAATTTAGATTAAACTCCTTTAAAATGTAATGAAAAGAATAATTTTAATAATTTCAGCGCTTTTTCTTTCTAGTTGCACGATGCAGGAAAGAGACACAAAACCACAGATGGAGATTACCTACTGGCAGTACTGGACTGGATTTGAAGGTAAGGCTATAGAAAAACTTGTAGATAAATTTAACAACACCCATTCAAACTTTAAAGTTAAGATGCTAACTATTTCCGAACCTAGAAAAAAAACACTTTTATCAATTATTGGCGGAACACCACCAGATGTACTAAGTACAATAGGTCCTTGGGTTCCCGAACTGGCAAATAAAGGAGCACTAATTCCTTTAGATGATTACTGTAAAGAGCACATGATCTCTAAAGATTTATTTTTCCCTGCATTTTGGGAGATGTTAAATCTATATGGTCACACCTGGGCTTTACCAACAACACCAACAGCGACTGCACTTTACTGGAATAAAGGATTATTCCAATCAGCAGGTTTAGATCCAGAAAAACCACCAAGAACTTTAAAAGAACTTAAAGAATATTCAGATAAATTAACAAAGTTTGAGAATGGGAAAATTAAACAAATTGGATTTTTACCTAGCTGGCCTCTATGGACATGTGGGGTTTATGGTGTGATATTTGGTGGAAAATGGGGCACTGTAAATGAAAAAGAAACCCTTATAACTGCAAACAATCCAAAAAATATAGAAGCCTGGAAGTGGGCACAAAGTTTTGTGGAAAAACTAGGTGGAGAGAATGTGCAAACATTCCAGGAAGAGTTTGGAAATTTTCAAGGACCTAATAACCCTTTTTACACTCAGATGATTGCTATTGAAATAAATGGTACCTGGGAAGGAAATTTTATATCAAAATTTGCACCGAACTTAGAATGGGGATCAGCGCCCATTCCTACAGAAGATGGCTCATATACCACTACTATAAATTGTGATTGCATAGTTATACCAAAAGGCTCTAAACACCCTAAAGAGGCTTTTGAATTCATATCATGGCTAATGAAACCTGAAAATCTTGAAGAGCTATGCATAGAACAAAAGAAGTTTTCACCTTTAAAATACTCAGACAGAGAAGATTTTATAAAGAACCATCCACATCCTTACATCAAGGTCTTTGTAGACATAGCTAAGAATAAAAATGCACAGTATTTCCCTCAGACCGTTTTATACCAAATGTATGAAAGAGAATTAAAAAGAGGATTTGAAGAAGTAATGAAACTTCAAGCCACACCAAAAGAAGCTTTAAATAAAGTTCAGGAAAAGCTAGAATCTGAGATTAAAAGGATAGAAAAATACGATAAGTTAAGGAAGTAATTTTTCCTTTAAACTAATTCATGATCGGAGCATCACCACCTAGACCTGGTAATGCTAATCCTGGTGGCAAAG
The DNA here is from genome assembly GCA_964602915.1 of uncultured Gammaproteobacteria bacterium. Lineage (GTDB taxonomy): Bacteria > Cyanobacteriota > Vampirovibrionia > 2-02-FULL-35-15 > 2-02-FULL-35-15 > CAZRTB01. The sequence continues at coordinate 150,761 of CAZRTB010000004.1, forward strand.
GGATCTCAGGTATACATTTTCCTTCTGTGCCAGAAGCCAAGTCACATTTTTGTTTTTGGGGGCAATCTTCATCTTTAAGACATTTTTTTGCTGGTGCTACGACTACTTTAGGTGCACCTGCTGGCATTGCGACTTGAGGTATAATCACTGGAATATTATTAGCAGGCTCTGCTTGTGAATAAGCATTAGAAACAGTATTCATAAATAAAATCATTCCAAACAAAATAGTAAATTTAAAGTTTTTCATACAAATCTCCTTGCGTCTACTCTACCTAAATCTACCCAAGATTTAAGCAAATCATTCACAATTCATTACTTAATGAAAAGATATTAGCTTAAATAGTTAATTAGTATTTTGGAACTATATGATGAATCTGAGTAGGAGCACCTGCTGGAGCTACTGCTTCTGCTGGTGGTAAATCTGCTGGCGCTGGTGCTACTGCTTCTGCTGGAGCTACTGCTTCTGTTGCTGGTGGGCAACAACATATGCCAGGGGAAATATTTCTTGGTTCTGTTGTTATATAACCTGCTAAGTCACCCACACAAGTCATAGCTAATACCCCAATACCATCTCCTCCTCCAGGACAAACACCTGTACAATCAGGTTGTACTACAGTAGGCGTTCCACCTGTTGTAGATGATGTACTTGATGGAAGTACTGCTGGGATTTCTGTGGTAGCTGGAACTACTGCTTCTGCTGGTGGTAAATCTGCTGGTAAAGGTGCTATAGCTGGAGCTACTGCAGGATCTGCCTGAGCATATACACTAGAAGATACACCTACTAATAAAGCAACTCCAAGAACAAATGAAGTAAATAACTTAAATTTTTTCATATAAATCTCCAAGGATTATCAAATTCTATCTGCCCAGTATTTAAACTTTCTATTCAAAACAATATCAAAAATTAAATATATTTAATCAGGTTTTATTATCTAGATATAGATTTTTCTAAGATTTTTACTATTTTCTTACTGGCTTTTCCATCACCATAAGGATTTTTGACTTTAGACATTTTAAGATAAATAGATCTATTTGTTAAAAGTTTTGAAGTCTCTTTAAAAATTACATCTGGATCAGTGCCCACAAGCTTTGCAGATCCAGCAATAATTCCTTCTGGTCTTTCAGTATTTGTTCTTAAAACCAGCACAGGCTTTCCAAGAGAAGGAGCTTCTTCCTGTACACCGCCAGAATCGGTCAAAATTAAATAACTTTTTTGCATTAAATAAACAAATGGTACATAACCAGGTGGTTCTATTAGAAAGATTTTTTTATTTTTTCTTAAAATAGGCTCTATTACATTCCTTACATTAGGATTTAAATGTAGAGGTAAAACCACAGACACATCAGGGAAAGAATTCACTATTTTAACCAGTGTCTTTGCTATATTTTTATGAGCACTGCCAAAGTTTTCACGTCTATGCATGGTAACAAGAATTATTTTATCTTTCTTAAGATCTAATCCTGGAATTGTTATAGGTGGATTTTTGCTATAAGTTTTCTCTATCTGATTTTTAGTAAAAATCAACGCATCGATAACAGTATTCCCTACACAAAAAACATTTTTTTCTAGATTTTCATTTTTCAAATTTTGAACAGCATTCTTTGTAGGAGCAAGATGAATAGATGCCAACCTAGAGACTACTCTCCTTGCCATTTCTTCTGGAAATGGATTGTAGATTTCATCTGTTCTAAGTCCAGCCTCTAAATGAACAACAGGTATTTTCTGGTAAAAAGCAGAAATACTAGCCGACATTACAGAGACAGTATCCCCTTCTACAATTACCATATCCGGTTTGATTTTTTTAAAAACATTTGAAATATCAAGTATGATTTTTGAAGTAATGCTTTCTAAATTCTGATTTTTTGTCATCAGCCTTAAATTAAAATCTTCTTCAATCCCAAACCATTTCAACATCGTATCAACCATTTCTTTATGCTGACCTGTGTTAATAAGATAGAGCTTAAATCTCTTGGACTTTTTTAATTCTAGGTAAAGCGGTGCTATTTTAATTATTTCAGGACGAGTTCCAAATACTAGAGCAATTTTTTTCATCGATATAAAATCACACACTTGCTTTTAGCTTGTCTTCCAACTGTTTAACTTTTTCTTCTAGCAACTTTACTTGTTCTTCTAGTTTTTCAGTTTTTCTAGGAAGTCTTTTAATCGCCTTGTCAGATTTAAAATACTCCATATAAGGAACTGCAGGCATTCCCATATAAACACTTTTGTCAGGAATATCACTATGAATACCAGATCTGGCTACAATAACTACATCATCGCCAATTTTTAAGTTATCTGCAAATCCTACTTGCCCACCAACAACTACACGGTTACCAATCTCTACACTTCCTGCAAATCCGACCTGTCCAACTATTAAACAATCTTTCCCAACTTTGCAGTTATGTGCAATCTGAACAAGGTTATCAATCTTAGAACCAGCACCAATTACAGTGGAACCAATAGTACCTTTATCAACACATGAATTAGCACCAATTTCTACATCATCTTCTATTACAACATTCCCTATAGCAGGAATTTTATTTTGGATTTGACGATCAGTATTTAATGATGGGTTACCTTTTCTAACTTTTTCTAAGTTACTTTCTTCTTCAGTTACATAGCTATATCCATCAGCACCAATTACAGTGTTTGAATGAATAATCACATTATTTCCAATTACTGAATAGTCATAGATAGAGACGTTTGGATAAATAACACAATTTGATCCTATTTTTACATTTGCACCAATAGAAACATTTGGAAGAATAAAAGTGTTTTCTCCAACTTCTGAGTTTGGTCCAATAAAAACATTTGAATCAATAGAAGCATTAACAGCAACTTTTGATGAGGAGTCAACTACTGCAGAATGATGAATACCCTTACAAGGTTTATATGTTTCAGGTTGAAAGAACTCTAACATCTTCTTTAAAACAAGTCTCGGTCTTTCTACCCAAATAACAGGGAGAGGAAGAGCAGGTATCTTATCTCTAACAACTAAAGGTAGAATAACTGCCTTTGCTTTAATATTCATAAAATTCTTTATATATTTTTGATCATATACAAAGACAATGTCATTAGTAGTCGAAACCTCTGGAGAAGAAGCAATACTATCAATCACAACACCTGAAAAGGATTCTGAATTTAATTCGCCACCAACAGCAATTGCAATCTCTTTAATAGATTTTGGGGTTACTTTTGGCATTTAATACTTTCTATCCTTTTACGGCTTATTCACACCATGATTATCTGGTTGTAAAGCAACAGGTTTTTTCTTCAACTCATTTAAAACTGTTTCAGTTAAATCAACACCACCAGTCAAAACAGCTCTCTTATCAAGTACAATGTCTAGTCCTTTCTCTGTAGAGACTTTTTTAATTGCTAGGAGAATATCATCCTCTACTTTGTTAGATAAAGTTTCAATCATTTTTTTTGTCTCATTTGCTTTAGCATCTATTTTTGCCTGAAGTTCTTTTTGTTTTGTAGCTTTTTCTGCTTCAGATTTTTTCTGCTTTTCAAACTCATCAAAAATCTTTTCACTATCAGCAATTTCTTTTCTTAATAAATCTTGAGCGTCGCTAATTTTCTTACTAGCTTCTTGAGCTGAAGGATAATCATCAAAAAGCTTTTCTCCATCAACAAAGCCTATCTTGCTTGCCTGAGCATTTACAGGCCACACTAGAACTAACGATAAAAGAAGAATATATATAAGTCTATTCATAGATTTGCTCCTACATTAATATAATAACATTTGTTAAAAGTGAGTATTAAAATCTTTCACCCAAACCAAAATTAAATCTTCCGAAAATATTTTTTGAGTGCCAATATGTTTTCATAAACGGAACACCATAATCAACTCTTATTGGTCCAATTATAGGTAAGTTAGCTCTAACACCTAGACCTGCTGAAGCCGCTGTATTTAACCTGTTATACAACCTGTTAATCTTATTATTTCCACTAACATAACCTAAATCACTAAAAAACGCTACTTTTAGATTTTGACCGATTGGTGTATTTTTAAATCCCGGAATTGTATTTAACACTGGTACACGAACTTCTGCACTAGTCAATAGACTCCTATGACCAATACCTAAGTCAGAAAATGATCTGTATCCCCTAACACCATAATATCCACCAGCTTTAAACTGATTGTACATAGGAATATCACCTATGATACTTGAAGCTCCTTGAACATTAAATGCTAGTGTTACCTTTTTACCAACAGGCACATATCGTCTTAAATCAACACCTAACTTTGTAAAGCTTCCATTCCCAATCCCTATTGCCTGCCCAACATTAATTTTATTATAAGAGCCTTTAGTAGGACTTAAAACATTATCTCTTGTATCAAAAGTTAAAGCAGGATTTAGATTTAAATATTTGCCACCTTGAAGCTGTTCTTTTCTAATTTCTTTTGCAACTTTTTCTGCCGCCAATTTCTGTTCTTCCTTATTATGATCACCAAAGTGTTGTCCTGGCTTAAACAAGCCACTATTAGAAAAACTGCCTATATACTTACCATTGTCTACATTAACCAATTGTTTTACTAAGAAATCTTGAGCAGAGTTATTATAATTTTCAATATCAACTTTTTCACCAGTCAAATCAAGCCCACCAAAGAAGTTCATCCCAAGAGGTCTTGAAATAGACACTCCAGCTGAAAGATTTTTCTCCTGAGCTAAATCAACCAAATAACTATTATAAGTATAAGCACTGGTAAATAAACTTACAGAATTCATGGTGTCGCGGAAATTTGGATCAGTATATCTGGCTTCGACCTGAACAGTTTTCCTGTTAGAAAGATATCTCTGATTCACAAGAGTATTTGCGAGAATACCAGTACCATATTGACCATTAAATGAAATGTTTTTTCCTTCACCAAACAAATTACTATTATTAAATCCAAAATTAGTAAAAGCACCGTTTAAGGAATTTAATCCGCCACCAAATCCAAAAGATGCTGTTCTTTTTTCTTTAACTTCAATTGTTAAATCATAGTTCTCTGGATTAGTTTGCGAAGGAGTAATTGATCTTTGAATATCTTCAAAATAACCCGTTGACTGTAATGATCTTAAATCCTGAACTAAAAGGATTTCATTGTATGGCTCACCTGAAACAAGATTTGGAGCTAATCTTTTTATATATTTCTCTTTTGTTTTTGTGTTTCCTTTAACTACAACTTTATCTATTACTCCCTCATTTACTTTCACAGTTAAAGTTCCATCCGGATCAAGACTTAAATCACTGACTTTTGCCAAGAGATAACCTTTCTCCTGGTAGCATTTTTCAATCTGATCTAATGACTCAGAAATCATTGTTAGACTTTCTGGTTTTCCTATTAAATCTTGAACTTTTGAGTAAAGCTCTTCTGATTTTACGAGCTGATTTCCTACAACTTGAACTTTTGTAATGGGATTATTTTCTTCAATTCTAATCCTTAGTAAAACTCCACCCTCAATCTTCTCTGGATTTGCTTGTATACTTTCATGTATAAAATATCCTAACTTATCTATGTTTTCCAAATCAGTTAGAACTATATCCCTATCAAATTTAGTCCCAACCTTAGATGTAAGAGCTTTTAAAATATTTTCTTCAGGAACCAGCCTGTTCCCCTCAATTAAAATTTCTTTAATTAAAAGATCATTTGACTCATCAGAACCTTTGTCTATTTTTCCTTTATTAAAAAAAGATCCAATATTAGAAAAGCCTGATTGCGCATAAACTGGGTTTAATCCAGAAGATATAAAAATTATAAGTAAGAGAGATACTCTAAGTTTTTTAATTGCGTTTTTAATTGTAGTTTTTCTCCAATATACTATTATGACATAGTTGTTTTTTTAAATAGGGTAAGAACGAATTTACACTTACTGGATTTTCATTTTTATAAAAGATATTCTTTCATCAGATTAAAAGACTTATCTTTCAAGACAAATCACTTATTAATAAAGAAAGATGTAGAGAATAAATGTGTAATTCAAATATATCAATTAAATTTGCTAAATATCAATTTGAGAGAGGAAAAGTTAAGTAATGTATATAGCTATTATTTTCATTTATAGATAATAAGTTACGATAATTCATTATAAATAAAGATTCTATCTAGAAAATACCTTTTCAAGTAATTGTTTTCTAGGTAGAATGTTAAAGCTCGAAATTCGAAGTAATTTTAGCAGGTAATCAAAGATAACAAACAAGGAGTTATTAAATATGGCAAGGCCAAAGTTTGAAAGAAATAAACCAAACGTTAATATTGGAACAATTGGTCACGTTGACCACGGTAAAACTACTCTTACAGCAGCAATTACAATGACACTTGCAGCCGAAGGTGGTGCGCAAGCAAAGAAATATGATGAGATTGACTCAGCTCCAGAAGAAAAAGCTAGAGGTATAACTATTAACACTGCTCACGTTGAATACGAAACAAAAGACAGGCACTATGCTCACGTTGATTGCCCAGGACATGCAGACTATGTTAAAAACATGATCACTGGTGCGGCACAAATGGACGGTGCTATTCTTGTTATTTCAGCAGCAGATGGTCCAATGCCACAAACAAGAGAACATATCCTTCTTGCTCGCCAAGTAGGTGTTCCAAACATTGTAGTTTTCCTAAATAAAGTTGATATGGTTGATGATAAAGAATTAATTGAACTTGTTGAAGTTGAAACCAGAGAACTTTTAACTAAGTATGGATTTAAGGGAGACGAGATTCCGTTTGTAAAAGGTTCAGCATTAAAAGCAATGGAAGCACTAGTTAAAAATCCTGCTACTAAAAGAGGTGAAAGCCCAGATGTAGACAGAATCCATGAATTAATGGACGTAGTAGATAAATCCATCCCAACACCACAAAGAGATATCGATAAACCATTCCTAATGGCAGTTGAAGATGTTTTCTCAATCACAGGTCGTGGTACAGTTGCTACCGGACGTGTTGAGAGAGGAAAGGTCAAAATCCAAGAAGAAATCGAAATCATTGGAATTAAAGACACTGTTAAAACAATTGTTACTGGTCTTGAAATGTTTAGAAAAACACTTGATGAAATTCAAGCAGGTGACAATGCTGGTGTACTCTTAAGAGGTATTGATAAAGAAGGTATTGAGCGTGGTCAAGTTATCGCTAAACCAGGCTCTATCAAACCACATACAAAGTTCAGTGCAGAGGTATATGTTCTAACTAAAGAAGAAGGTGGACGTCATACTCCATTTTTCCCTGGTTACAGACCTCAGTTCTACGTAAGAACCACTGATGTTACAGGTTCAGTAACACTTCCAGCTGGAGTTGAAATGGTAATGCCTGGAGACAATATTGCAATGGAAGTTGAGCTTATTCAACCAGTTGCAATTGAAGAAGGTATGAGATTTGCAATTAGAGAAGGTGGAAGAACAGTAGGAGCAGGAGTAGTAAGCAAAATTCTTGCTTAAACAAAACATTTAAGAGTGGGTACTGGATGAAAAGAAAGTACCCTCTTCTTTTAAGAAAAATATAAAATCATGGCAAAAACACAACAACAACCACAATTAAAAAATAGGATTCGTATCCGATTAAAAGGTTATGATCATAGAGCATTAGATGCTTCATGCGATCAAATCGTTGATGCCGCAGTTAGAACTGGTGCATCAATTACTGGTCCTATATACTTACCAACAGACAGACATCTATATACAGTAAATAGATCTCCACACGTTGATAAGAAGTCCAGAGAACAATTTGAGATGAGGATTCACAAAAGATTAATAGATATCGAAAATCCGACTAATGAAACCACAGATGCATTAACAAGATTAGACTTACCAGCAGGAGTAGACATAGAGTTAAAATTATGACAAAACCATATAGAACAAGACCAGAAATACTTGGCAAAAAATTAGGAATGACACAAATCTTCAATCAAGAAGGTGAAGCTATTCCTGTTACAGTTATAGAATTAGCTGAAAATGTTATTACTAACATTAGAACAAATGAAAAGAATGGTTATACCGCTGTTCAAGTAGGTGCTAATACAAAGAAAGAAAGTAAATTAAATAAACCTAAAGCTGGCTATTTAAAGAAAAATAATTTACCAGCATTAACTTTATTAAAAGAAATCAGGATTAAAGAGAATGAGGTTAACGATTTCAAGATAGGTGAGATTTTAGACTTCTCTAAAGTCCTTGTACCTAATGAAAAAGTTGACATTACAGGATCTTCCATTGGTAAAGGGTTTCAAGGTATGGTTAAGCTTTACAATAAAGCTCGTGGTAACAAAACACACGGTTCAAAATCATACAGAGGACCAGGATCAATTGGTGCACATACATATCCAGGACGTGTTCTACCAGGTAAGAAAATGCCTTCTAGAATGGGAAATGAGATGGTTACTGCCCGTAATTTAAAAGTTGTTGAGTTTGATAAAGAAAAAAATATTGTTTTAGTTAAAGGTTCTGTTCCAGGTGTTGAAGGTGGGTTATTAAAAATAAAACCATCTATCAAGAACTGGAATGCAAAATAAAACACTTTTTTTATTAAAGTATTAAGGGAGCTTTTAAGCTCTCTTTTTTTTTGCAAGTTAAAGCCAAATAGCAGTAATTATATAATCAAGAATTATTACTAGCGCAAAATTTATAACCACAGAAGTTCTAGTAGCATTTCCTACTGCTTTTGCTCCACCACGAGCCAATACACCACAGTTATAACTAATCAAAGTAACAGTAAAACCAAATACTACTGCTTTAGTAAGTGATAAGAAAATATCTTTGAATTGAACTACATGAGAAATTGATGAAGTATAAAGTCTGCTAGTTATATCGATTAATAAATGCGCTGATAAGAAATTAAAAAGGATACCTGTAAAAATAGAAATTATTACTATTAATGGAAACCCCACAATTCCAGCACTTAACATAGGAACTAAGATATAAGAGATTGGATTAACATTTGAAATTTTCATTGCGTCTAACTGTTCAGTTATTTTCATAGAAGCAATCTGAGCGGACATCCCAGAACAATACTGTGTAACGATAGCAAGACTTGCTAAGACTGGAACACTCTCTCTAATTAATGCTACAGCTACACCACCTCCAAAATATGTTGTTAATCCATGAGTCACAAATGCTGGTGCCACATGAATTGAATAAATAACAGAGCTTGTACCTATAGTAAGGGTAGCGATAGGCAAACAAGTCCAAACTATTGATCTTAAATGCTCTAAAAAGTTTTTTTTATAGAATTCTTTTTTAACAAATATTGATCTGAATGCATCTTTTATATTATTAACAAGGGAGAAAATAAATTGATTTATTAAAGTTAGTTTTAAAGTAAAGGCTTTATTTAAATCAATATTGTTTAAACTCATAAAAGTTTATTAGATGAACTCAAAATACTTCTTGTTTGATATCTATGTGTCTGTGCATATGAAATGATTTGATTCCTGGTATCTATAGCAACACCAACCAAAATAATCAAAGATGTACTACCTAAACCACCCAATGTAGTAACTTGGCAAAACTGCTCTGCATGTATTGGTAGAACTGCTATCAAACCTATAGCCACTGCACCAATTAAAATAATTCTGTTTATTACCATGTCTAAATAATCACTTGTTGGCTTACCTGGTTTAATTCCTTGTATAGCAGATCCATTTTTCTTTAGATTTTCTGCAACTTCTCTTGGATTAATAATGATAGAAGCATAGAAATATGAGAATATAATAATTAACATAAAGTATGCTACAGAGTGCTCCCAGTGCCCATTTCTAAACAGATATTCAATTTCAAGACCTATCCAATTTCCAAAATCACTAAAGATATGCGACTCTCCAACTTTGACTTCTGAAAGTGCAAAACTTATTTGAGCAAGACCAGGTGTATTAGTAAAGAAATCTCTCAATGAAATAGAAATTGACTTATCTCTTAAACCTGCAAAAGCTAATAACTGTAGAGGAAGAAACATTAATGAACTTGCAAATATGATAGGTAAAACACCTGCTGGATTAATTTTTAATGGCATATAGTGATCAGGCGCCGCGGCTACCCTTCCACCAGCGGTCTGGCGTCTAGCTCCAAGAACTAATACTTTTCTTGCACCTTCTTGAATACAAATAATTAATATCATTAATAAAGCAAAAATAATTATTAAAGTTGCTACACCCCATGCTGGAGATGAACCAGTATTCAATGCTGTTATAGTGTCATTAATCATAATAGGCATTCTTGAAGCAATACCGATAAAAATAAGTATTGAAGCACCATTACCAAGACCTCTTTCAGTAATAGATTCTCCAAGCCACATTATAAATAAACTAGAACAAGTTAAAACAACAACTGTATTTAAGTAAAAAGCTGGTGTGCCTGAATATGCAACCCCTGCAACATCTAAGAATCTAGCAAGTGCTAATGATTGAATAAGTGAAATAAACACTGTTACTCTTCTTGTCAATTGTTGAAATTGTTTTCTTCCCTGATCACCTTGTTCTCTTTGCATATTTTTTAATGAAGGAATTACTTCAGTCATTAACTGCATAATAATAGATGATGTAATATATGGTCCAATACCTAAGGCAAAAATAGAAAGTGCACTTAAAGCACCACCTGCAAACATATCAACTAAGCCTAAAAGCCCACTGGATAAAACGTTAGAGCGTTTTAACAAATCATGATTAACACCAAGAAGTGGAATATGAACACCAAGTCTATAAATAGCAAGCATTCCTACTGTAAAGAGAATCTTTTTCATCATGCCAGCCGCTTTAAACATCTCAGCAAATGTTACAAGATCTGCTTCTCTACTTAATTTTCTTGATTGAACTGCCATAATTTATTTTTATTTTACTGAATCTATTATCAGAAGTCTTATTTCTGACCTAAAACTTCACACTTCCCACCAGCAGCTTCGATTTTTTTCTTTGCTTCTTCTGAGAAATGGCTTGCCTTTATTGTACAGGCAAAACTAATATCACCTTTAGCTAAAATCCTAATTCCATCTTTTAATGAATCAATAATACCTTTTTCTTTTAACAATTCAGGTGTAATTTGTTTTTCCCCAGAAAGTTTTTGTAACTGACTTAGGTTAACAATTACAAATTCAAGCCTATTAGCTCTCTCATTTGTTTGCATTTTAGGTAATCTTCTGTATAAAGGTGTTTGACCGCCTTCAAATCCTAATCTTTTTCCTTTTCCAGCTCTTTGTCCTTGTCCGTTATCACCTCTACAACAGGTGTTTCCATGACCAGAAGCTCTACCACGTCCAACTTCTTTTCTCTTTTTTCTTGAACCTTTTGCAGGTTTTAAATCTGTTAACTTCATGTTTTCCTCGCTTTATTATTTTGCTAAAATCATTTCCTTTAAGGACATATCTCTTAATTTAGCAATATCTTCAAATTTTCTAAGATGCTTAATTCCATCCAGAGTAGCTCTAGCTACATTTAAAGGGGATCTTGAACCTAATGATTTTGAGAGTATATCACCAACGCCGCCTAATTCAAGAACAATTCTTGCTGCACCACCAGCCTTAATACCCGTACCTTCTCTAGCTGGTTTTAGAAGAACTTTTGATGCACCTGCTCTACCAACAATTTGATGTGGGATTGTAGCACTTATAAGTGGCACAGTTATCATATGTTTTTTAGCATCTACGACTGCTTTTTGAATTGCACCAATAACTTCTGTTGCTTTTCCTACACCAACTCCAACTTGTCCTTTTGCATTTCCAACAATAACTACAGCCCTAAAGCTTAGCTTTTTTCCACCTTTAACAACTTTTGTAACTCTTCTAATTTGAACAACTTTTTCTATCCATTCAGAAGCTTCTTTTCCTTTTTCTGAACCTCTGTCTGAACGTTTTTTTCTTTTCTTCCTTGTATCTTTTTTAGTAACTTTTTGAACAATCTCTTCTTCAGTAGCTTCTTCAATGCCGGTAAGATCATCCTCTTCCTCAGGCTCTTCTGCCACGACAGGTTCTAGTGACTCTGGCTTAGATTCACTTACAACTTTTTCTTCAGAAGAACTCTTTTGTTCTTCAGGTTTCTGTTCTTCACTTTTAATCTCTTTTTCTTCTTCTGACATTTTTATCTCCTGATTTCTTAAATACTAAAACTCTAAACCTGCTCCTCTTGCTCCATCTGCTAGAGCTGAAACCTTACCATGATATTTATTACCACCACGATCAAAAATTACTCTTTTAATTCCTTTTCCAATTGCGGCTTTTGCTACTTCTTCTCCAACCTTCTTAGCCGCTTCTGTAGACCAACTGGATTCAATATCTTTTTTTAATGTTGGTAAAAGAGTGGAACATGATACAAGAGTACGCGAAGATGTATCATCTATTAACTGAACATAAATATGCTTGTTTGACTTATAAACAGCTAATCTTGGTCTTTCTTGAGTACCAAAAACTTTCTTTCTAATTCTTTGATGTCTTTTTCTTGTTTTTACTACTTTTGAACCTTTATTAATCATAACTTCATCCTTTGTATAAAAAATTGCTAATTATAAGTTATTAGCTTATTTCTTAGCAGCAGTTTTTCCGACCTTCCTTCTAATTCTTTCATCAGAGTACTTAATACCTTTTCCTTTATATGGCTCAGGTAGTCTTACAGATCTAATTTCAGCAGCGAGGTCACCAACTGTTTGCTTATCAATACCACTAACGGTAATCCTTGTTTGACTTTTATCAACTTCTATTTTTGAATATTTATCTTTTGGTTCAATTTCTACAGGATGGCTATATCCAATCTGAAGAACAAGTTTTGCTCCTTGAACTTGAGCACGATATCCTACTCCTACTATATCTAAATCTTTCTTAAATCCTTCAGTGACCCCAACGATCATATTTTGAATTAAAGTTCTATACATCCCAAAAAGATTTCTTGCTAACTTTTCTTCATTTGATTTAGAGAGAACAATTTTGCCATCTTCTTTTGATATAACAATTTCTTTTCTAAAGCTTGCCTTAAGCTCACCTTTTGGACCTTTAATAGTAACGGTTTGCTCAATAGGTGATGAAGTAATATTTACTTCTACTTTATCTGGAATTACTACTGGATTTTTTCCTATTCTTGACATGGTTTTCTTCTAACTCCTCAATCTCTAATCTAAATTTTTAGAAATTACCAAACTTGGCAGAGTAATTCTCCTCCTACTTTTTCTTTTCTTGCTTGTCTATCTGTCATTAATCCTTTATTTGTACTAAGAACAGAGATACCAAGTCCATCAAAAACTCTTGGTGATTCTTTAGCTGTCGTATAAACTTTTAATCCTGGTTTAGATACTCTCTTAATACCAGTAATAAGTTTTTCACCTCTTGGTCCATACTTCAAACTAATTTTTAATGTTTTTTTAGAAGGTGCGGTCTCAACAACTTCAAATGATGAGATATATCCTTCTTTTTTTAGAAGGTTAGCTAAACTAACTTTTAGCTTTGAACTTGGCATTTGAACACTTTCATGTGTTGCAATAACACCATTTCTAATTATTGTTAACATATCTGCTATTGGATCAGTATTTGACATTTTTACCTATTATCTCCTTTTACCAACTTGCTTTAACTACACCAGGAAGCAATCCCATATGTGCCATTTCTCTAAAACATAATCTGCATAAACCAAAGTCTCTGTAGTAAGCTCTGGATCTACCACATTTTCTACATCTATTATGAAGTCTTACTTTAGGATATTTACCCTTAGCGGCTAATTCCCTTCTTTTTCTTTCTCTTTCAAACATGCAAAGTTTTGCCATTTAACGATCTCCTATTTAATATTATTTCCTGAAAGGCATTCCAAGCGAACCTAATAAATCCCTAGCTTCTTCATCTGTTTCTGCTGTAGTTACTATTGCTATATCCATACCTCTAACATCAACAACTTTATCTGTTACAATTTCAGGGAATAAGTTAATTTCCTTAAGCCCTAAATTATAGTTTCCACGACCATCAAAACTCTTATTAGATACACCTCTAAAATCTCTAATTCTTGGAAGAATAAAATTTACAAGCTTACTAAAAAAATCATACATTCTTTGACCACGTAAAGTAACCATTGCTCCAACTGGACCATCTTGTCTAATTTTATAAGTAGCAATTGATTTTTTAGCTCTCGTTATTACAGGCTTTTGACCAGTAACTAATTTCAACTCATTAAGACCAGCATCTAAAAATTTTGAATCTGACATGGCTTCACCCATACCCATATTCACGACAATCTTTTCAAGGCGTGGCACTTCAAGAATATTTTTATATGAATTTTTTTCTTTCAATTCTTTGATTATTTCTTTTTTATATTTTTCTCTTAAATCTAATGACATTTTTCTTCCCTCTATTAATCTATTTGCTCTCCTGAAATCTTTGAAATTCTTACTTTTTTACCATCTTTCAAAAACTTATGACCAATTCTTGTTGGTTTCTTTTTTGCTTGATCATAAAACATTACTTTAGAAGCAAATATAGGTGCTTCTTTTTCAATGATTTCTCCAGATTGACCCATTCCTCTTGGTTTTTGATGTTTTTTAATCTTGTTTATACCTTCAATGATTACTTTTCCTGCACGTGGAAATACAGCTAAAACTTTACCAGTCTTACCTTTATCATCTCCAGAAATAACCATTACAGTATCACCTCTTTTAATTGAGAATTTTGCTTTTGGGTTTGTTACACCATCTTTAACAAATGCTTTGGACACAATATACCAACCACCCTTTTTAGGTTGTGATGAAATTGGTGAATTTGAGTAAATTACTCTTTTCTTTTTATTCTTGTTATTAACTTTTATATGAATTGTACTCATTTTTTATAAAGCGTTTTTGAACGCTATTTCCTTTCTTGACCTAAATGACCTCCGGAGCTAAAGAAACTATTTTCATAAATTGTTTATCTCTAAGCTCTCTTGCAACTGGACCAAATACACGTGTACCTCTTGGATTGTTTTGTTTATCAATAATCACACATGCATTTTCATCAAATCTTATTTTGCTTCCATCTGCTCTACTTAATGTTTTCTTTGTTCTTACAATTACACAAGTAACTACTTCATGTTCTTTAACAGGCATATTTGGAAGAGCATCTTTTACTACACCAATAAACAGATCACCAATTCCTGCATAGCGAGAATTTCCACCCTTTAATACTCTGATGCATCTTACTCTTTTTGCACCTGTATTATCTGCTACTTCTAAATCTGATTCTTGTTGTATCATTTTTTTCCCCTAGTCTGCTTTAGCTAGAACTCCTTTTAAAATCCATTTCTTTGTTTTACTGATTGGTATATGCTCAATAATTTCAACCACATCCCCTTCTTTGCATTCATTTTTTTCATCATGTGCTTTGAATTTCTTTGTTCTTAAAACAGGCTTTTTATATTTTGGGTGAGGTGTTTCATTCTCAACAGCAACCACTATGGTTTTATCCATTTTGTCACTGACAACTTTACCTGTTAAAACTTTCTTAGGCATTAGTCTTTTTCTCCTTTACTGACTTCTTTTTTGAAGTAACTTTTTTTGTTTTCTTGATAGGCTTTTCTTCACTCTTAGACTCAACCTTATTATCACTTTTCTTTTGAGTCATCATGGTAAGAAGTCTTGCAATTTCTTTTCTTTTCTTTTTTACTTGTGATGAATCTTCAAGCTGTCTACTAGCTAATTTCATTCTTAAATCAACAAGTTCAACTCTTGATTTTTTGAGCTGAGAATCGATCTCATCTACTGCTAATTCTTTAATTTCTGCCAACTTTAACATTTCTTCTACCTTAACCCTTTACATGGTCCTCTTTTTCTATAACACGACATTTAACTGGGAGTTTATGAATCGCTAATCTTAAAGATTCATAAGCTACATCTCTCGGAATACCTGTCATTTCAAAAAGAATTCGACCTGGTCTAACAACTGCTACCCAAAATTCTGGATTTCCTTTACCTGAACCCATTCTTACCTCAGCAGGTTTTTTTGTAACAGGCTTATCTGGAAAAACAGTTATCCAAATTTTTCCACCTCTTTTAATACTTCTTACCATTGCTTTTCTAGCGGCTTCTATTTGTTTAGAAGATATCCAAGCTGGTTCTAATGCTTGCAAACCATATTCTCCATGATGGAGCGTAACACCACGTGATTCTTTGCCGGTCATTCTACCGCGTTGTTGTTTTCTGTGCTTTGATTGACGTGGCATTAACATTGGTTATTGTCCTCTTCTTTCTCTCTTCTTTCTTCTTCTGCCTTCAGCTTCTTCTTCTGGATCACCCATTGTGGCAGGATTTACTATTTTTAGATTTCTTTGTGGAAACTCCCCTGGTTCTACATTTCCTCTATAAATCCATGATTTAACTCCAATAATTCCAAAAACAGTTTTTGCTGTAGCAAAACCATAATCAATATCAGCCTTTAAAGTATGTAGGGGAATTGCACCTTCTCTAAGCCATTCTGTTCTTGCAATATCATTACCACCTAAACGCCCTGAGACCATAATCTTAATACCTTTAGCACCAGCTCTCATAGTCCTTTGCATAGCTTGTTTCATTGCTTTTCTAAAAGCAACTCTTCTCTCTAATTGTTGAGCTACTGCTTCTGATGTTAATTGTGCATCTAAATCTACTTTAGCTACTTCAATTACATTAACTTGAGTTATAACATCTTTTCTTTTTATTAAATCGTTAATTTGTCCTCTAAGAGTTTCTAAACCTTGTCCACCCTTACCAACAACTATTCCTGGTCTAGCAGCATGAATATTTATTTGGATTAGCTGTGCTTTTCTCCAGATTTCTAATTTCGCTATTCCAGCATTTGATAATTTACGTTTGATATGATCACGAATTAATCTGTCTTCTACAACAAGATCTGCATAATCTTTAGGTGAAGCATACCACTGTGAATCCCATGTTTGGATTACACCTAATCTGAAGCCTTTTGGATGTGTTTTTTGACCCATTTAGTTTATATCTCCTTATTCCTTATCTTCTTTCTTAGTCTTTGACTTTTTAGTTTTCTTTTCTGAAGACTTCTCCTCAGCTTTTGAGCTTTTTGCTTTTGGTGATTTCTTAGATTCTTTTACTTCAGAAGAATGATCGTGATCATGATCGTGGTCATGGTCGTGGTCATGTGCATGATCATGTTTTTTATGACCCTGAACTTGCTTCCTAGTTTTACCAGAGCCAGACTCATATTTAAATTGTGATTCTTTAATATCTTCACTTGGATTAACTTCAATAGTTACATGACTTGATCTCTTGAAAATGGAGTAGCCTCTACCTCTAGACATCGGTCTCCATCTCTTTAAAGTATTTGCTTGATCAACAAATGCTTTGGTAACTTTTAAAGTTTCAGGATCAATTTTTTCATTTTCTTTTGCATTTGCTACTGCTGATTTAAGTACTTTTTCAACTACTCTTGCTGCTGAATATGGCATAAATTTCAAGATTACCTGAGCTTGAGCCGCACTTTTTCCACGAACTTCATTAATAACTCTTCTAAGTTTCCTTGGAGACATTCTTATAAATTTTGCTTGAGCTTTTGTCATAATTTTATCCTTGATTATTTAGCATCCCCCGCAGGAGCAGTTTCTTTCTTTGCAACTCCAGCATGAGCTTTAAAAGTTCTTGAGGTTGCAAATTCACCTAGCCTATGTCCAATCATTTGTTCAGTGATATAAACTGGTACAAACTTTTTTCCATTATGAATAGCAATTGTGTGACCAATCATCTCTGGAATAATCATAGAAGCACGTTTCCATGTTTTTACTACTTGCTTTTTACCATTTTTATTCATCTCATCAATTTTTTTCTTTAAAGATGGATGTATATATGGTCCTTTTTTAAGAGATCTTCCCATTGTTTATTTCTTTCTCCTTGCTACTATGTACTTATTAGATAAATTCTTTCTTTTTCTAGTCTTTAAGCCCATAGCTGGCTTGCCCCATGGAGTTGATGGTTGTCCACCAATTGGTGACTTACCTTCACCACCACCGTGTGGGTGATCTACAGGATTCATTGCAGAACCACGAACAGTTGGTCTAATTCCTAAATAACGCTTACGTCCTGCTTTTCCAAGCTGAATGTTTGAAAAGTCAGCATTACCAACCTGACCTAGAGTAGCTTTACAATTGATGCTAACCATTCTCATTTCGCCAGAAGGTAATCTGAAAGTAGCCATCTCGCCTTCTTTTGCAAGTAACTGAGCTGAAACACCTGCTGATCTAACTAGCTGACCACCTGCACCAGGTTTCATTTCTATATTATGAATAAATTCACCAATAGTTATACTCTTTAAAGGTAAAGCATTTCCTACTTTTTGCTCTATACCTTCACCAGAAAGGACTTCATCACCAACTTTTAACCCATTAGGACAAAGAATATATCTCTTTTCTCCATCTTTATAATATAAAAGAGCTATTCTGCAATTTCTGTTTGGGTCATACTCTATAGAAACAACTTTTGCTGGAACCTTATCTTTATCACGTTTAAAATCAATAATTCTATATTGCTTTTTATGTCCACCACCCATGTGACGAGTAGTAATTTTACCTTGGTTATTTCTACCAGAAGTTTTCTTATGCTTACCTAAAAGTTTCTTTTCAGGTTTTGACTTCGTAATTTCAGAGAAGTCAGCAAAGCTCATTCCTCTTTGCGCTGGTGTTAATGGTCTTCTTTCTTTTAATGGCATTTTTTATATATCCTCTTTACTTATGAAACCTCTGGGAAGTACTCTATTCTTGGTCCATCAATGGTTATAATAGCTTTTTTCTTATGAGTAGCATGCTTAATACCTTTTTTAGTACGTTTGCTATGACCAGCTATTTTTGATATTTTTACATTTAAAACTTTTCGACCAGGAAAAACTTCTAAGAATGCATTTCTTATATCAATTTTATTTGATAAGTTAGAAACTTTAAAAGTATATTTATTCTGCTGAGACAATGCTGTACTTTTCTCAGTTATTATTGGTTCTAAAATTATATTTGATGGATTATTGTTCATAATATTTTCCCGACTTATTTACCTGCCTTTGATCCTTTTTTTGATACTACTTTCTTTTCTTTTTTTGTACCTGTTAAAACTGTTTTTAATTTGGATTCAAGTTCAGCACTTGCTTTTTCAGTGATTATAATTGTTTTTGCTTTTAAAATTTCATAAACACCAATTCCATTTTTATCAGTTAAACAAACACCTTGAACATTTTTTGATGCTCTTTTTACTTCTGCAAAATTAGCTTCATCTCTTTGAGCAATAATTAAAACAGGCAAATTCATTAAATTGCTTGATTTCATTGCACTAATAAAATTCTTCGTTTTCGAATCTTTCACTTCTGGAAGAGTTTTAATTACAACAGTCTCTTCAGCCTTAGAAGCTAAAGCATGAGCTATTGCTAGCTTCCCTGCTTTTTTTGGAATATCAAATGAAAAATCTCTAGGCTTCGGACCAAATATAATACCGCCACCTACCCATAATGGTGATCTAATTGAACCAGCTCTTGCTCTACCAGTTCCTTTTTGTTTCCAAGGCTTTTTACCGCCTCCGCGAACTTCACTTTTAGTTTTTGTAGAAGCTGTTCCTGCCCTACTATTATTTAACTGTCTAATTGTTGATAAATGAAGTAAATGAACATTTGGTTCCAATTCCTTTAATGAACTGGAGAGTTTTGAGTCCGTAGTTTGTAAATTTTGCTTTGACATTGGTTAAAAAATATTCTTTCTTGTTTAAAATTTGCAATCATATAAAAAGATGCAGGGATTAATTCTAACGGCCTTATGCCTTTTGGTCAACATCTAAATTTATTTCTTTTGGAAGACAAATTTAATCTGAATATTATGATAATTTAAATAAGTAAAGCCTCTTTAACAGAGGAAAAAGTAATACTATAAACTGATTACTTTTATAATATTAACTATAGATAATTAAAAAATTATGAAGGCATTATTTATTAACCCTGGTGGAATTGGTGATCAAATATTATTACTGCCTGCAGTTAAGTTATTTAAAGAGACTTTCCCTGATTATGAAATAGATTTACTTACTGAACCAAGAAGTGCATGTATAGCAGATCTTACAAGTCTATATAGAAGAATTAAGACGTTTGATTTTAAAGATAAGAATTTGAATATCTTAAAATTTATGGAAATATCTAAAAAGCATAGATATAAATACCTTTTTTCTTCTGGCGCATCATATAAAGCTAATATTGCGGCTTCGATTTCTTCTGCAGAATTTAGAATTGGTTTTTACGTGGGTTTTTTAAGTAATCTTTTTTTAAGCCATACGGTAAAGCTAAATACAAAACAGTACACATCAAATATGTTATGCGAACTTATCACACCTATTGTTGATAATGTAAAAGACTTAATTTCAGAAAAAGATTTATTGCCCGAAATAAAACTTAATCAAGCATCAATTGACTGGGCAAAAGAAATTTTAAATCCAAGATTAAAAGATAGATATTTTGCAAGAAAAATTTTCATTCATCCTGGAGTTAGCAAACTCAGTATTAAAAAAAATATTTTAAAAAGCTGGTCTAGTAAAAACTGGGCAAAATTAATAGAGGATTTGCTAGCAAACAATGACAATAACGTAATTCTATTAGGTGGGAAAGATGATGCTGAATTAATAAATGAAATTCATAAAAAGTTGACTTTTTTTGTAAGACCAAAGAATTTCATAGATCTCAGCGGTCAAGAAATAAGCATTCAAAAACTTGCAGGACTAATAAATGCTTCTGATTTATTTGTATGCGTGGATTCAGCTCCAATGCATATATCAGTTGCTCTTGGAAAAAAGACAGTTGCTTTTTTTGGTCCTACAGACCCACTGAAACTTTTACCAAAAGACCCCAGATTTACAGCTGTGCACGTTAACGATTTAAACTGCCGTCCATGTTTATTTGATATAAGAAAAGAATCATGTGAAAAACCGGAGTGTTTAGATGTATCTCCAGCCTTAATCTTAAATGCTATAAACAAACAGTTAGGTATATTAAAATCTTAAACATTTTGCTCTTCTAATATTCTGGGGAAAGCTATGATTTTTTCTTCTTCTTTCAATTCTTCAGATATTTTTTTTAAACGCGTTAAGACCCCTGCTAAATAAAACAATTGCCTATCTTCTCTTTCACTAAGGTTTCTAAATCTTGAAGAATAATCTTTTTCGAGAAATCCACTTAACTCATTAATTAAATTGTCTACATTTGTCCTGATTGATTTTTTCATTATATCCTCAATTTTTATTTGCTTAAGATAAGAATATTATATAATATTCCAAAAGCTGAAATAAAAGCTTTTAAATTAAAAGGAACCCTATATGCGTAAAAAAACTATCATTGGTAATTGGAAAATGAATTTGAACCAAGCAGATTCTCAAGATTTAGCATTTAAGATCAAAGGAGCCTTAAATTCAAATATAAATGTAGTTGTTGGAATATGTCCTCCATCAATTTATTTAAGTTCTGTAGCATCTATAATAAAGGGTAGTAAAATTTTACTAGGCGCACAAAACATGTATCATAAGGAATCAGGAGCATTTACTGGTGAGACATCACCATCCATGCTTAAAGACCTTAATGTACAAATGGTAATAATTGGTCATAGTGAAAGAAGACAGGTTTTTAAAGAAACTGATGAAGATGTAAATTTAAAAATTAAATCAGCCTTAAAAAGCGGACTTATACCAGTTTTTTGTGTAGGAGAAGAGCTTTCTGTAAGAGAAGCTAATAATGCAGAGGAGTTTGTAAAAAAACAAATTATTGCAGGTTTAAAAGATCTTACAAAAGAAGACATTTCAAAACTCATAGTTGCTTATGAACCAATTTGGGCAATCGGTACAGGAAAAATCTGTAGTGGAGAAGATGCAAATAAAATCATTAAAATGATCAGGAATACTATAAAAGAAAAATCATCTCCTGAAATCAGTGAAAATACAGTTATTTTATATGGCGGAAGCGTTAAATCAGACAACTTCCATGAACATATAAAGTTTAATGATATTGATGGAGGACTAGTAGGCGGAGCCAGCTTATCAGCAGATGAATTTATTAAGCTTATTAATCTTTCAAATAACGCACATGGACAGCATATAAACCAGACTGCTCAAGTTTAGAAAAAGCTTTATAAGCTTTTCTTTTTGAAGTGAATCTTTCAATCTCAAAAGTGTATAGTCCGCTTTGGAGTTGCTTTATATTTATTTGTTTATATACAGGCAATAACTTTAATGCTTCACTCTTAGCAATAGCCAGATTTCCATATTCTCCAACGGTTAGTACATATGGCTTATGTAATTGATCAAAGAAATAACTATTAATACCTGTAAAAGGAGCAGAGGCTATCTTAAAGAATATAGGATCAATTTTTTTAAAAAAGGGGTTTAATAACAAACTTAAAGATATAACAACAGTAACAAATACTCCTGCCTTAAATGTAATCTTATTCCAAAAAGGGACTTCTACTAATTCAATCTCATCAATCTCATTCTCAAAGCTTATACTTTCCAATGGATTTTTAGTATTTGAGCTAGTAAATGATGGTGAAAATGTATAGTTTAAATTTCTATTTAATTTTTTATCATTAAGTTCATTTAAATTATTTTTTGTTTCTTTTTTAAAAGACATTAAACCTCTAAGCTATTCTTTACTGTTTTCTAAGTTTTCGTTCTCTTCCTCACTAAAATCTTGTACATCATTTTCTGAATTTTTACTGTCTTTTTCTACAGAATCTTTATCTTTGTTTTCATTCTCTTCACTTGTAACACTGTTATCTGTTTCAGATTTAATTTCTTCTTTAGGAAGAAAAGCATCTTCCGTAAGTTCAATATCTAGATTCCTGCCTGCTGAAATATCTAACTTATTTCCTTTCTGGTAAAAGAATATTCCAAATCCTAAAATAGCTCCACCAGCGGCTCCCAACCCGATTCCTACAGGACTACTATCAATTAAAGCTCCTATACCAGCGCCAGCAGCTATTGGAGCTAAGACAGAAGCTCCAGAAATCAAACCAGTTTTCCTAGTATACTTTCCTTTTATTACACCTTTATGCGTTAAAACAGTAGCATTAATAGGAATATTTAAGCCATCTGAAGTCATAATGCTCTTGAACTCAATTTTTGCTCTGCCAGCCCTATGAAATCTTTTTGACGGGACAATCTCTGTAATTTCACCGATCACTTCACTACCAGAAGGAATAATTATTTGTTTTTCTAGAATTATATTTTTAAGAACAGTAGCTTTAATTTCTTCATTTAATGCAGTAGTATCCTCATTAATTGGAGTCTCAATTGTAATTTTTAACTTTGTACCTACTGGGATTTTACTAACATAGCCTTTTAAAACAGTATTTGTCCTGGTATCTGAAGGTGAATTAGATTTAGGAGAACTGCTGTCATCTCTTTTAATCTCGATTATTTCTAGTCCATCATCTGAGGGAGAATCCCCAGGCTGAACATGGTCTTCTGGATCAGTGTCCTGAGACTGTGAAAAAGAACTCAATGTTGTTGAATTAAAAACTAAAATTATTAAAATTAAACTTATGAGCGTATTTTTTTTAAAAAGCAATTTATTCATTTTCAATATCATAATCCTTTAAAAAAGTGATTCATCTTTTGAGATTACTCTTTATCTAATAAGTTCCCAAATGCAAAGCCAGTAAAACTAAGTAATAAATACCTAACTTCACTGTCCCCCCAAAAGAATTCAAACAATCCCTCAAAAGCAAATGAAACAATCATACATAGCAGACAAGCTGAATATGAATTTTTTCCCAGTTTGAATATTAAAGTTTTAATGATGGTTGAAAAAAGATAAAGAAATCCTATTAAACCAAAAAGTCCATTTGATACTAGAATCTGAAGATATGTATTATGTGCATGTGTTAAGTACTGAATCTTAGCTCCAGCCTTATATATAAACATGGGGAATTTGCCAGATCCAAAAATAATATTCTTTTTCCAAACAATCAGAGCAGATTTCCACAATTTAAATCTTACATTTTTTCTAATTGCACCGTTTTTAGAGAAAGTGGTTTTAAGTCTTCTTGCCACATAGTTTCTAAAGAATATCGTTATTAGAAAAGGTGAAATCAAAGCAAGGGAAATCTTTATGAGATTCTCCATCTTAACTTTTTCAAGCACCAGATAAAGAATAGTACCAATAACAACACCAAAAATAACAGCTCTTTCAGAAGAATTTAGAATACAAAAAAAAGTTAATGACAGAGGAATAAAAAGCTTAGAAATATTTTTCTTAAACTCATGATAGATAAAAAAATAAAAAACAATTAACTGCCCTGCAAAAGAGTACGTATTCTTATGAAAACCTGATATTCTTTCGATATTTTCCTGTCTGTTAAAAAAGTCTAAGTGAAAGAACTGCAAAAATCCATAAGAAATAGTTACAAGAGTGGCCAACAAAAATCCTTTTTTTAGCAAATCATTTTTCTTAGAGTCTTTAAATACAAAAGCATAAAACCAGTAAAACACAAAAGAATCAATTAAGCATCTATAAAAGGCTTTAAAAGATTCATGAATACCAGTATTAAAAAGTTTTGAAATTGCAAACGATAAAATATATACAAGAAAGGCATATAATACCGGAGTTATATTTTTATTTAATTCAAAGCTTTTAATTTTCAGGACATACATTAATAAAAGAAGTGTTAGTCCTACATAAATTAAAATCCCTGTTAAAGTAATAGATGTAACCAATGCTAAAGGAAATAAAAAGATGCAAACCGACTCCATTGAAAGTAAGATTCTAGTCAAAATTAATGGTGAAGACAAAGCTATACCTCAAGATTTTTCTATTTTAAGACTTCTTGAAACATTTAAAATAAACAAAGACAAAGTCGTTATAGAATTGAATAAAAAGATTATAAGTAAAAAAGATTTTGAAATCATAAATATCAACCCTAAAGACGAAATTGAAATTGTTACTTTTGTAGGTGGTGGCTAAGCTTCAACAAGAGATAACAGCTTAATAAATTCTGAGCAAAATGCCGGTAAATCTGCTGGTGTTCTTGATGTAACCAAATTCTCATCAACAACAACTTCCTTATCTACCCATCTAGCTCCAGCATTAATAAGATCAGTTCTAATACTTACATAGCTGGTTAATCTTGTCCCTTTTACTATATCTGCTTCTACGAGCATTGATCCCCCATGACAAATACATGCAATCGGTTTTTTCTTCACATTTATATCTTCGACAAATTTGACCATTTTAAGATTCATTCTCATTTTATCCGGAGCCCATCCCCCAGGAATAACCAAACCAGCATAATCCTTTGCATTTACATTATCAATAGATTTATCTGCTTTTAACTTTGTGTTTTTCTTCCCGACATATTCTTCTTGAGTATTTGGACCTATTAAATGAACTTCAAATCCTACAGCTTCTAGTTTTTCTTTAGGATCAGTAACTTCTGAGTCTTGAAATAATTGATCTATTAAAATTGCAATTTTTCCTTTTGACATAAATACCCCCTCAGATATATTACTATAAAGATTCATTCCACTTTTCAAAAAAAGTTATTATCAATCCCATCATACCCATTGCAATAAAAGCTGATGGTGCAAGAATAGGTGTAAATGTGGCAAAAGCAGAGAAATCAAATTCTTTACCACTTAAGAACTCTAAAATCATTGGTACTCTCCATTTATTATGAAAGTACATACCAAGAGATCCTACAATCATAGAAATTAACATGGACACTTGAAACACATAATAGCTAATCTTATTAAAAACAACTGCTACACCTATACCAACAATCCCTCCAATTAAACCAAATATAATTGGAATCCACATAATTTTATTATCAGCAAGCCTTTGGTAATGTTCAGCATAAATATCGAAAGCTAATACAATAAGCCCTGTTGAAATAAATAAAACTAGGATTCTATTTAATTTTAAAAAATTATTCATATATAAAGTATACAATAATATAAATGCATTTAACTATAGATGAAATAAAAAAAAGTTTTAACACCTCAAACAATCAAAATGGGCCTTATGTTTTATCACTGAGTCATGAAATTTTGTCAGACACAGAAACACCTGTTAGCACTTTTTATAAGCTGTGTAAAAATAATCCTTATTCATTTTTGTTAGAGTCTGTAGAAGGAGGAGAAAGGCTTGGCAGATATTCCATAATTGGATTAGATCCGATCTTAACCTTTTCAAATAAAGAGAATAAATCTTACTTAGAGAACTTCTCTACAAAAAAGACAATTCAGCTTGAAGATAATCCTTATAAAGCACTTAACAACTTAATTTCATCTTTTAAAATTTTAGATAGCAACAATAAAGATTTCATAGGATTTGTAGGATATTTTGGATACGAAACTGTAAGGTGGATTGAACCAAAGACCAACTTCAAAGCAAATAAAAAAGTCCCTGATGTATTGCTTACACTACCAGGTAAAATTGTTGTATTTGATAATGTCACACAAAAAGTTAAGCTGATTTCTGTAAGCCATTTTGAATCCATTAAAGATTTAGAAGCTGAATACAAAAAAACAAAAGAGAAATTAGATCTTCTTGTCAGAGACTTTAGCATTGAAAAGTTAGTACCGCCTTTATCTCCAGACTATTCAAACATTGATATTAATAATATATCTTTCAAGAGTAACTACTCAAAAGAAGAATATATGGCTATGGTTGAGAAATCAAAGAAACATATTAAAGCAGGAGATATTTTTCAAATTGTTCCATCCCAGAAGCTTACAATTGATGGTACTTATGATGGTCTAACATTATATAGAATACTAAGAAGTGTTAATCCCTCTCCATACCTTTACTACATTAACTTTAAAGACTTTGAACTTTGTGGATCCTCACCAGAAGTAATGGTTAAATCAGATGATATTAACGGTAAAAAAATAGCATCATTAAGACCAATTGCTGGAACCTATCCAAGAGGAAAAGACGAAGAAGAGGATTCCAAAAACATAGAGAAGTTATCAAACGATCCTAAAGAAAAAGCAGAACATTTAATGCTTGTTGATCTTGCCAGGAATGATTTAGGAAGAGTATGCGAGACAGGATCAGTAAAGGTAAAAGAGTTAATGGTCATAGAGAAATATTCACATGTTTTGCATATTGTAAGTCTTGTTCAAGGAATATTAAAAAAATCAATGTCCTCTATAGATCTGCTTTGCGCATCATTTCCTGCTGGCACGCTTAGCGGAGCACCAAAAGTCAGAGCTCTTGAAATTATAAATGAGATAGAAAATGCTCAGAGAGGACCTTATGGTGGGTGTACTGGTTTCTTTGGATTAAATGATTCTATTAATACTTGCATGACTATAAGAACATTTGTAATATTTAAAGATCACTTAGAGATCCAGGCTGGCGGAGGAATAGTCGCTGATTCTGATCCAGAGAATGAATACAATGAAACCTTGAGAAAAGGTGGGGCATTGTTAAAGACTTTAAGTATACTAAAAAGAACAAAAACTATTTAATTTCACCAAGGACTTTTCTTACAAATAGTTTTCTATGTAGGGGAGAAATCCCACTAGATTTAATAGACTTCCTGTGAGAGAGTGTCCCATATCCAGCATTTTTATCCCAATCAAATTTTTTAAATTTTTTTGACTTCGAAAGCCTTGTCATTAAATCATCTCTATAAACTTTTGCAATTATTGAAGCACCTGCAATTACTGATGATTTCGCATCCCCTTCAACAATTGATACTTGCCTACAATTTATGTAAGGATTGAATTTGTTTCCATCTATAAGTAAGTAGGGTTCAATTTCTTCTTCTAACAAATCAACAAGCTTTTCATAAGCTCTTTTCATAGCAAGAAAACTTGCATTTAAAATATTTATCTGCTCTATCTCTTTTACTGAAGCATAGCCTACAGCAAATATTCCTTCATCTAATAAATGAGAAAAAAGATCTTCTCTTTCCTTTTTTGACAACTGTTTTGAATCATTCAATTTTTTAAACTTCTTTGCTTTCTTTAAAGAATCATTTGACATGTTATCTTTCCAGCTATATGCACAAGCTATAACTGGACCAGCCAAAGCTCCTCTACCAACTTCATCAACACCAATAAGACGAAATCCTTTAACTGAGTTTTTAAAAGCTAAATCAAAATCAAATAGTTTATTAATAAGCTTTGCCATTTAATAAAATTACTGAGTCTATATAAATTGTTCAACTGTTGTGTAACAAACAGCAATAAAATGTCATTGTTAAAACTGTAAAGCAATTATTAAAGTTATATGCTATTATCGTCATATTGAAAAGGTTAGGTATGAATATTTTAAATTTAATAAATACAAGCATGATTAAAAATGAAATTCTTAACAGTGTTGGGAAAGAATTTACAGATAGAATCTCTTCAGAATTGCAAATAAACAAGATTGAAACAGTATTGAAACTAGTTTATAGACTTTTCCTATATTCAATAATTGGTTTTTTTGCAAAAATAGTTTCTTTCATTTTCAAATTTTAAGTTTTAGTAATTACACAAAATTATGTATCTAAGCAAAGGCTTGCAGTAAAAATGTCTTACTCTATTCTGTATGTTAGAATTAAAGACTCAAATTTCGAATAAATATGGAATTTTAAATAAGGAATTTAAAAATGAACCCTAAAGTTGCAGAATTAACATCAAAAAGTTTAAAGAAAGAGCTACCAAACATTAGAGTTGGAGACACTGTAAAAGTTACAGTAAGAATTAAAGAAGGTACCAAAGAAAGAAACCAAAATTACGAAGGTACAATAATTAAAATTAAAGGCAGTAGCATCAATAAAACCTTTACTGTAAGAAAGGTTTTCCAAGGAGTTGGAGTAGAAAGAGTATTTTTCTTACACTCACCCAAAATTGAAAAAATCACTATTATTAGATCTGGAGAAACAAGACGTGCGAAGTTATACTACTTAAGAGAAAGAGTTGGTAAGTCAACAAAACTTAGAGAAAAACTTACTTCAGCTCAAGACTCATTAGGCATTCCAAAAGAAGTTATTCCTGAAGAGGGAAAACTAGTAGAAGTAACCTAAAACATGAAACTAAATTACTCTATGATATTGGTACTAGCACTGGTTTTAATTTCGACCTTTATTGGTACAAAACTTATAGCTGAGGATAAAAAAAAACCAGCATTGAAAAAAGAAGAGGGTACTAAGGTGTCATCTTCAAATATAGTTTTAATAGAAACAGAAAAAGGACCCATCAAAATAAAGCTTTTTACAGCTGAGGCTCCAATTTCATCTAATAATTTTATTGATTTAACTAAAAAAGGCTTTTACAACGGTACAGTTTTTCATAGAGTAATTGAAAACTTTGTTATCCAAGGTGGAGATCCTCTTGGAGATGGTACAGGAAATTACATTGACCCAAAAACAGGGAAGGCAAGATTTATTAAATTAGAAACTAATCCAAACTTAAAATTTGATAGGGTTGGAAGAGTTGGGATGGCAAGGACACAAGATCCAGATTCAGCAAGTTGCCAGTTTTTCATAGCATTACAACCATTACCTTCTCTAAACCCTGGTGGAGTAGACATGGCAGGATATGCAGTTTTTGGACAAGTTACTGAAGATACAATAGAAACATTAGGAAAGATTGTTAAAGATTCGAAGCCTGATTTCCCTGGTAGCGATAGACCTGCAAAACCTGTAAAAATGATCAAAGTATCAATGGAGTAAATAATTTATGGAAGCTCTTTTACAAAAGACTGAAAAGTCAAATGCTCTATTTAAATCTGCTCAAGAAGTAATTCCTGGAGGAGTAAGTTCACCTGTTAGATCATTTAAAGCAGTAGAATCAACACCTTTATTCATTTCAAAAGCTAAAGGTGCACACATCTGGGATGTAGACAATAACCAATACATTGACTATGTAAATTCCTGGGGGGCAATAATCCATGGTCATGCCGAAAAAGAAATTTTAGAAGCAATTAATTCTTCCGCTCAAAAAGGAACTACTTACGGAGCTCCACATGAAGGAGAAATTGAGCTTGCAAACATCATTATTTCCAGAATGCCAGGCATAGAAAGAATTCGTTTTTTAAATTCTGGTACTGAAGCAGTAATGACTGCAATTAGATTAGCCAGAGCATATACTAAAAGAAATAAGATTATTAAATTCTCAGGCTGTTATCACGGTCACTCTGATTCTGTTTTATCAAACAGTGGATCTGGTTTAGCGACACTAGGACTCCCTTCAAGCCCTGGAGTAACAAAAAATTCTACAGCAGACACTATAACCCTTCCATTCAATGATGCTTCTACACTTGAAATAACCTTAAGTAAGTTTCCTAAAGAAATTGCGGCTATTATATTAGAGCCTGTCATAGGAAACATGGGGATTATTCTTCCAGAACCAGAATACCTAAGAGCAGTTAGAGAAATCTCTAGAAAATTTAAATGTGTACTTATTTTCGATGAGGTAATAACTGGGTTTAGAGCAAGCTATGGTGGAGCACAAAAAAGATTTAATATAACTCCTGACTTAACCACCTTAGGCAAAGTAATTGGTGGTGGAATGCCATTAGCAGCTATCGGTGGTAAAAAGGAAATTATGGACTTGCTAGCTCCATCTGGTCCTGTATATCAAGCGGGTACATTTTCAGGAAATCCTGTTTGTATATCAAGCGGGATTGCTGGCTTAAAGCTTTTAAAGGAAGAAACTTATACACATTTAGAAAATCTGACAACTAAACTCTGTGATGAAATTGAAAACTATAATAAAGAAAAAGGGTTAAGTATACAGTTAAATAGGTTTGCTTCCATGTTCACAATATTTTTTACAGGGTCTAAAGTATATAATGAAGAAAGTGCAAAGAAATCAAACACTAAAAAGTATGCACAGTTTTTTCAAGAGATGCTAGCTAAAGGTATATATTTAGCCCCAAGTCAATTTGAAGCTAACTTCATAAATGCTTCATTTAAGGAACAAGATTTAAAGAAGACTATAGAAGCATATAAAGAATCTATAGAAAAAATAAATTCCAGATAACATTAACTTTAAAACTTTTTGGAACATATTCGGCCATACTACTCGTCTTAGTTTCAAGATAAAAGCTGAACGAGAGAGTATTATTATGAACACAGAATTATTTGAAGCAATAACAAAGTACTTAGCAAATCTAAATCTTGATGGAGACACTTTACGTGCTTATACGATAGATTTACACAGATTTGAAAGAACTCTTGGCAACCAGTCATTAATGACTGTAACCAAAGATACAGTGAAAGATTATCTAAATAATTTAGTTTTAAAAAATGGGCAAAGAGTATCACTCGCAACCCAAAATAGACACTATGCAACTTTACATAGATTTTTTGAATGGTGTATGCAAGAAAGCTTAGTACAAGAAAATCCAATGGAAAATCTCCCAAGAAGAAGACCAAATAAAGACCTTGGAGAAGTTCAACCTGGAACGATTATAAGATCATTAAACAAAGAACAAATTGAGAAAATATTCAGAAATTGTCAGACTACGAGAGAAAGACTTTTATTCAATATTCTCTACACTAGTGGAATAAGAATAAGCGAAGCCCTTGATTTAAATATTCAGGATATTCAAGAAGGTACAATCAACGTAAGACAAGGAAAAGGTAATCAACCAAGACAAGCTTACTTGAGCAAATCAACAGAAAGGCTGATGCTACAGTATTTAGAAGAGAGAGGAAACCCTACAAGTGGTCCTTTATTTATAACTACTCATGGTCAAAGACTTTCATATGCAAGAGCAAGACAACTTTTCATGGAATCAGCAAGAAATTTAGTTAACACTGATAACACACCAGTAACAATCCACCAGTTAAGACACACCTTCTGTACTGAAAGAGCTGGTCATATTGATTCATTTGTTCTTCAAAGACTTGCAGGACATAATGATATTAGAACAACTTTAAGATATGCAAAAGTTAGTGACACGGTTGCTAAAGAAGCATATGAAAATTTCGAAGAATGGCAAGACTATAAAAAGAAGTTAATGGAAGATCCTCGTATGAGACCTTTAAAAATTAACTAGTCAATAATATCAATAACCCCAGATGGATCAGGTTCGTCATTTAATTTATTCAATACAATCAAGGCTGAATAGACTGCTAAAACTATTTCTAGCCTAATTGGTCCTTTTGATACGATTGAAAGCTCCTCATCGATATCAGTAGCTTTATAAATCTCCTGAGTTAAGAGTACATTTACTTCTGAAAGATCAGGAGGAGTTTTTAGCAGAATCATACTTTCTGAAACTGACTTTTCAATATCTTTAACCACACCGTTGTTAACCTCTGAGGTTTGAACATCAAAAGAGAATTCATCTTTATCATTTAAACTAAATTTTATTAAAAACCTACCTCTGGATTTTGACAAGTAATATATTTCACATTCAGCAACAATACTTACAGATTCTTTTCCTTTCCAATCCTTTTTAAACTCATCATCTCTTTTTACCTGTGGTAATGGTAATGGATAATACAAGAGGATAAGTGGGAGCATTGGAGAATTATTCTGGTTTAATAGCGGAGCAAAATCAGCGATAAATTTATTTAAAGACTTTTCCTTGCCAAATGTTTCTTCCTGAACATACTTCAATCGTTTATCTATAAAAGAAATGATATCCTTACCATACAATTCAATATTATCTTTAGCCAATAATCTTATAAATTCAGGGAATTCATTCGGTAGTGCAAGTAGCTGATGCATATACTTTATTTTTCCTGCATCTAGAGTATTTAAGAACTGCGGC
The DNA here is from genome assembly GCA_964602915.1 of uncultured Gammaproteobacteria bacterium. Classification (GTDB taxonomy): domain Bacteria; phylum Cyanobacteriota; class Vampirovibrionia; order 2-02-FULL-35-15; family 2-02-FULL-35-15; genus CAZRTB01. The sequence goes on from CAZRTB010000004.1 coordinate 183,394, forward strand.
TCTGCTGGTAAAGGAGGAGCAGATTTATATTCAAAAGATTCTTCCTTATAATTATCAAGCTTTCTTTCTTTAGAATAATTTGAACCAAGTTTCTTAAAGTTAGCCAGATTAACTAACAATTCAGTTTGTGGATCTAGATTTTGTTCAATATTAGAAAAGATATGAGAGAGTATAAATAATGCTTTATTTCTACCTCCTTGTTTAGAAGAGTCTCCTCCCCCTTCATAGTTTTGTTTTTGAAAACCTTTTATGCCATCAAGAGTACTGGCAAGTTCTTTTTCTCCACCTGAAAGATTTGAAAATCCTTTTTTATCGTGTTCAGCAACCCATGATTTTAAGGAAAGGTTTGATATGCCAGCATATGATGGTAAGTCTTTAGCACCTTGTGAATCTATCTTGCCAGGACTTTGTTGTTGATTTTGAATGTTTTGTGTATTGTTTAACTGATTATTTTGTAAGGGTTTATTTGCAGCATTTAAAGCTGACTGATTTACTGCAGGACTAGTCATTGTAGATTGATTAACAGGGACATTTGAGTTTGTATTAGTTAAACTTTCACCAGGCTTTGATTGATTTTGTTGTTTTTGAATGCTTTGTTCAGGAGTCTCATCCTGCTTAACACCTTCATTAGGCTCTTTATTTACTTTATTTTGCCTAAATGGATTCTGAAAGAAATTTAAAGGAAATTTATTATCAAAACCAGTCATAAATATAAATCCTGATTATTTTGTTGCTTACTGAAACCCTTCTTGAGTCAGAGACTGTTTAACCTTTTCAATCGCATCACTAATCATATGAGAAACTCGAGAAGGTGTAACACCAAGTTCCATTGCTACATCATTCCCTTTTTTGTGCTCATAAAATCTAAGTTCAATTACCTTTCTATGTTTTTCAGGTAGTTTTTCAATCGCTCTTTTTACTGCGGCTTTTAATTCCATAAGCTCTAACCTAGCAAGCTCATCAGGAGTCATTTCATCTTCCGGTTTATTTGTAGGAGTTAAATCTTCTAGATACAAGATTGTTTCAAAAACCTTTTCAGTAGCTTCTGGCTTTACTTCTTTAGACTCTGAGTCTTCATCATCCTCATCAAAATTGTATGATTCAAGTTTTTCTCCTTCTTCTTTAACTTTTGTATTTTGTTTTACTCCATACCAGCTATATCTAGAACGAAGGTCATCTTTAATAGCCCATTTTACAGCCTGGGCAATATAACTTGAATTGTAAGTTTTCTGATTTTTTGCAACATCATTTAATAATCTATTTACAGCTAAAAGCCCTACATTTATCAACTCACTATATTCTGCAAGATAAGAAGGGATAGATTTATATTCTTTTCTTACAACCATTTCAACGATAGGCAAGAACTGCCTTAAAGGCTTATCACCTACACCCGTTTCTGGACCAATAAAAAGTTCTTTTATAGAGGTTGGGGGTAAAGATTTTATATTTTTTTCAGGATTAGACATTAGTAACAATTTTACTTAAATTCATTGTGTTTTTAAATAAAAAATCCCTCCCTTTAATAAATTACCCTATTTAAAAGTTTTATCCAACTAATAATAAGAAATGGTTAAATATCTTGTATTTATTAACTAAATTGTCCTTTCCCACGTACTTGATAAACAAAGATAAGTATTTCAGCCACTGCCCTATATAGCTCTGGAGGGATCTCTTGATTTACCCTAACTAGCCTAAATAATGCTCTTGCAAGAGGAATATTTTCAATAATAGGAATGCCATTCTTTTGAGCAATTTCAATAATTTGCTCAGCAATTAACTCACTACCTTTTGCAAGTACTTTTGGAGCACTGTTCATATCTGCCTCATATTTTAAGGCCATAGCAATATGATCTGGATTTTTAACCACAAAATCAGCCTCCGCCACCTGAGCCATCATTTGCCCATAAGCAATTTGTTGTTGCTTCTGCCTTCTCATTGACTTTATTAAAGGGTCACCTTCAGTCTGCTTAAATTCATCCTTCAATTCTTTAAAACTCATCTTTTGATCATTCATAAATTTCCATCTTTGGAAAAGATAATCCAAAATAGATATAACAAGCAAAAAGATTATACTCTTTAAAGTAAAGTCATAAAAAACAGTCCCTAGTGCAGCTATACTTCCAAACTTATTATTTGCAGTGATCAATGAAAGAAGTTCTTCCATGTGATCATTAAGCGCAACATATGCAATGTATCCAAGTACACTAACTTTAAAAATAGACTTTGCCAATTCAAAGAGAGATCTTACATTAAAAATAATTTTCTTAAAACCTTCAAAAGGGTTAAGTTTATCAAGAGAGAATTTCATGGTTTCAGTAGTAAAAATAGGACCAACTTGTGCAAACTCAACAACAATTGCTGTTAATAACAGTACTAATAAAAGAGGTACTAAAATAATAAGGAGACAAAAAACTGAACTGTAAAAAATATAACCACCGCCAATATGGCTTAAAGATTTTTGAGGGATCTGAGTCCATAGACTTGTAAAAAGTGATGAAAATTGAGTCCATATAAAACTTGAATTTGAGTAGATTAAAAAGAATCCAATTATAAACGTAATAAGCTGGCTCAAATCTTTGCTTTTAAAGACTTGACCTTTTTTATGTGCTTCTTTTAGTTTATGTGGTGTAGCATCAAACTGCTTATCACCAGCATCTTGTTCTGACATAGAGGAAACTTAATCAGCTAGTTTTTAACCAACCAAATTTTAAAGACTCACCTCCTTATTGTTTTGTAATAGTATTAATTCACTATCCCTACAAGTATATAAACTAATGAATATAGATTATAGATTTGTTAAGGACTAAATACAGTTACCATAGCAGGACTTTTATCATAGGCAAAATTATTATTTCAGGTCTTAAATATATAATTTTTGAGATCTAAATAGGGCTAAACCTAAAATCTTATTAATGTTCTTGACTCTTTACTTTACCTTAACACTACTGACTAAACTATACGGCATAGGAATCGGATTCCTCTCAAGGCGTTTTTACACATGCTATTAATAATCCAAAACAATAACCCATATACAAATGCTACTAGGTTTGCGGCCTCAGTAACAGGAAATAACACTCCTACTGTAAAAAAAGATGAAGAGAAAAAAGAGATTGAGAAAAAAGAAGCTGTCGATGAATTTATAAAATCAGAAGATAAAGAAGCTGATAAAAAATCAGAAGCTAATCAAGTGGCAAAAAAATCTGCCCCACCAGCAAAAAGTCTTGCCAGAGCAGACATAATAGGAAGAATAAATAATACACTTGGAAAACTTGGAGATTCAATACTTCGTGATTTTGCTGGAAGAGTTTTTGATCAAGGGAAAGAATTTATAAAACAAAGTAATTTAAATGCTCAACAAAGAGCAGTAGTTCAACAAGCCGCTCAAGCAAGCCCACTAGGATTTAATAAAGGGCTCAAAGACTTTAATACTTCACAAATACTAATGGCTTTTTCAAACATTACTAAGAAATATGGCTTAGGAGATGATATAAAACGTACTGGGCAGAAAATAATGGATAAGCTCAATGAAAAAGGTTCATTCTCTGCTATAGACTTTGCAGGTGATAAAGAAGCAATGGACGTTTTAAATGACCCAGAGAAATTAACAAAAGTTTTATTAACATTACAAGAAGCTACTGATCAATTTATGGAAGAGACTCAAAACCTTTTAAATGACCCTAGAAAGTCTGCTCAAGAAAAAGCAGAAGCTACCTTAAACATAGCGACAGCAGTTATTGAAGCAGAAAAATTCATGAGAATACAAGAGCTTCAAAATCAATCTTATACAGTACAAGGAAGACAGACATTAGGATTTGCATAAAAGATTTTCTGATATTAAGAGATAATCATTAAAATTAAAATCTTCAGGTCTTTGATCTGGACTTAGATTAAGTCCTTTAAAAATATTAATCAGTTCATCCTTCGTAGCAAATCCAGATAAAGAGTTTAGAATTTTCTTTCTTTTTTGTTGAAATGCTGTTCTTATAACTTTTTTTAAAAAGACTGGATTACTTATCTTGGGATATTCTCTCTTAATTTTAAATCCGACCAAAGCAGACTCTACTTTTGGAGGTGGCGTAAATGCTGTCTTCGGCACTTTACACAAAAGTTCAGGGGTGGAAGAAAATTGAACAAGCATAGAAAGCGGACTAAAAGATTTCACTCCTGGTTTTGCCACCACTCTTTCAGCCACTTCATACTGCATAAGAAGATGAATATCTTTCATTAGACTTAAGTGCTTTGGAGTAGAATCAATCTCTCCTAAAAGTTTAATAAGAATTTTTGAAGTTATATTATATGGAATATTTCCAATTATTCTAAAAGGCTTATCAAACAAAGATTCTAGATCTGTAGATAAAAAATTATTTTCTAAAATTTTTACATTATTCAGATTATTCTTTTTAAGGTTTTCCTTTAACTCTTTTGCTATATCTCTTTCAAATTCAATCGCTATAACCTTTTTAGCCATTCTTGCAACAGGAATAGTTAAGATACCAGTTCCAGCACCGATTTCTACGAACAGATCATCTTTATTTGGATTTATATGATTTACTATTTCATTTAAATAATTATTGTCAGTTAGTAGGTGCTGTCCAAAAGATTTTTTTGTCTTTATCATTAATTTTTATTAGCTATCAAAAATAAGAGAATCTAATTCACCTTTAGCATCCAAAGCATGAGTATCATCACAACCACCTATATGCTTATCATTAATAAAAACCTGAGGAACAGATTTCTTCCCACCAGTTCTTCCAGCCATTTTATCTCTAGCTGATTCATCACCATCAATTCTATAGCGAGTATACTGAACACCTTTCGAGTCAAGAAGTTTAATAGCTCTTTGGCAATATGGGCAATGATCCCATGTATAGATTTCTACTTTTGCCTTTTGTTGCATTATCAATTAGACAAGAACGTACTCTTATCTTCGTAATATTATTTCTTATTACCGTAGCGTTTTTGGAATCTATCAATGCGACCTTCAGCATCTAAGACCTTCTGAGTTCCAGTATAGAAAGGATGACAAGCACTGCAAATTTCTACGTGAATTTCTTTTTTTGTTGAACCTAATTTAACTTTATTTCCACAAATACAAGTGGCTTCAATTTCATGGTACTCTGGGTGTATATCTTGTTTCATTTTTTCGCACAGACGTTGTGTACAACGTCACTCCTATATTAAAAATCCGGGTTTTAATAATACCTAAAAATCAGGATTTCTTCAACGACAATATATATTACACATTTGCTGGTTCTTTTTCATTGACCATTTTATCTATTTCTTCAAGAAGAGCCCCAAGCAATTCATTTTCAGGCAAAACTTTAAAGACCTCACCTTTTTTATAAATGACACCTTTACCATTACCACCTGCAATACCTATATCTGCAGATTTAGATTCACCAGGTCCATTCACAACACATCCCATCACAGCAACCGTAATAGGTTTTTTAAGATTTTTTAATTTCTCTTCAATGGTTTTAGCCATTTCTTCAAAACCATTTAATTCCATTCTTCCACAGCTAGGACAACTTACCAAATTCAATCCTTCATTTTTTAGACCCAAAGATTTTAGTATTCCTTTTGCAACATCAATTTCAGTAACAGGATCACCAGTCAAGGAAACACGAATAGTATCTCCAATACCTTCAGCAAGCAATGTTCCAATCCCAACACAGGATTTAATAGTTCCACCTTTTGGTGTGCCTGCTTCTGTTACACCAAGATGTAAAGGATATTCTATTTTTTCTGAAATAATTCTATAAGCCTCAAGCATAACCGGTACATCTGAAGCCTTAAGAGAAACTTTTATCAAATCAAAGTCTAAATCTTCTAGTATTTTTATATGTTCAAGTGCACTTGCAACCATTGCTTCATGAACCCTATCAGCACCATAGCGCTCGCCCCATTTTGCATCAAGAGATCCAGCATTTACACCAATTCTTATAGGAATACTTCTTTCTTTAGCAGATTTTACTACTTCTTTTACTCTTTCATGATCTCCAATATTTCCAGGATTTAATCTTAAAGCAGAGACACCTTGTTTAATAGCTTCCAGTGCCAACCTCCAATCAAAATGAATATCAGAAATTAATGGAATAGGACAATTCTTTTTAATCTCACCAAGCTTACTTGCCGCTTCTTTATCAGGAACAGCGACACGAACTATTTCACATCCTGCAGAATATAATTCATTAATTTGTTTTAAAGTAGACTGCACATCTCTAGTATCTGTGGTAGTCATTGATTGAATAACTATTGGGGCAGATCCACCAATAGGAACAGAGCCAACATAAAGTTTTTTAGATTTCCTTCTTTTATAAATAGGATTGGATATTAAAAATGTCATGAATTAATTATATCCTTATTAAAATCAAACCAACGTCTTTACGGCTTTTGAGTCTTCAAGTAAGCGATACGATCTTTTGCATCTTTTACATAGCCACCACTTGGAGCATTTTGAATGTATTTCTGGAAATTTTCAATTGCTGAATTTTTATTTTTTTTATCTTCATAGATTCCTCCGAGGAAAAAGAATGCATCTGCCTGTCCTTTAGGATCAAGCTGTGAAGCTTTAAGATATGACCCAATGGCTTGATCTGACTGATTGTTTGACTGATATGCAGTAGCAAGGTTGAAATGTGTTTGAGCATCATCAGGACTTAACTCTAAAGCCATTAGATAGTCTGCTATTGCACCATTTAAATCATTTGAGGTTTGTTTATTAATTGCACTTTGGATCAATGGACCAGCCTGTTGAACTTTTAAAAGTTTAAAAGCATTTGAATATGCCTGATTAGTTTTATCCAGGTCAATTGCTTTCTGATACTGAATCTGAGCATTATTAAAATCGCCAGATGCTTGATAAGCAGTCCCTAAATTATAAATTAAAGAAGCATCTGAAGGTGTGATTGAAAGTGCGGCAGAGTAAGCAGTAATAGCTTCTGGATAATTACCTGCATTTTGCAAATCTAATGCTCTACTAGATAATTCTTGAACTTTCTTAGTGCTTTGTTGTTTAGCAATCATTTCAAGAGCAGACTTTGCTTTTTCATTTTTTGGATCAACCTCCAATGCTTTTTTATAAGCCTTCTCAGCATGATCAATATCATTTTTTGCCTGAAAAGCTGTACCTATATTGTAATGAAGGCTTGCATCACTAGGAGTAAGCTCAATTGCTTTAACATAGTTTTGAATAGCATCATCATACTTCCCTACAGATTGAAGCTTTAATGCAGTCTCCACAAACTGTAATCCCTGAGCTTTTTGTTTATCTTCACTTAAAGATTTCAATCCATTAACTGCTACCTGATTATCAGGGTCAAGCTTCAACGCCTGATTATATTCTTCCTCAGCACTAGTAAAATCTCTTTTTTGCTGAAGTGCAGTAGCTAAACCAACATGATTTTCTGCAACAAGTGGAGCCAGCCTTACAGCCTCATTCCAACCACGTACATTTGCAGTAAGTGCATCGACAGAGGTAGGCTCCAGATCAACAGCTTTTTTAAAATGTTCTATAGCTTTGACAATATCTTTTTTTCCAAGCAATCCATCTCCAACTTTTACATGTGCTTTTGCTGTTTCTTTAACAGCAAGTGCTTTATTGTAATAGTCAATTGCCTTATTTATATCGTTTGTTTTTTGTCCTTCTCTCAAATAAATAATATAGTAAATATCTCCAATCCCAATCAAGACATTCTGATCTGGTGTTTCAGATAGAGACTGAGCTTTTTCATATTCAACCAAAGCAAGTTCAAAGCTTGCATCTGCCCTAAGTTTTTCAGCAAGTTGTAATCTTACGAGAGGATCACCCGCTTTAATTCCTCTCTGGCTAAGTAAAGCATCCAGATTAGCATCTGCTGTTTTATTTTCTCTGTCATAGAATATAGCAAACCTGAATTGTTTTAATGCATTATCATAATCAGTTCTCTCTGCAAGAAATTTTCCATAGTTATTATGAGCAATGCTTAGATTTTGCCTTACTAAAATGTTTGCAGGTTCTTCAGCATATGCCTGTTCAAAAGCTTTAATGGCACCATCATAATTTTTATTCTTATGAAGTTCAATCCCTTGATTAACAAATCTCACTACCAATGGATTAGGAGCATAATTTTCTTGTGCAAAAGAAATATTTAATAAATTTGTTACTAGAAAAATTAAAAGAGTAAATTTAAATTTTAAAAAGTTATTATTCATCTCTTATATATTCTAAAAGGATATGATGATAGAGTTAAGGAATAATAAAACATTTCTTTAGGAAAATCCCTAAAAAAATAATAATAAGCTATGGGCATACTATATGATTTAATTTTTGGGGTATTTATTCTTACAGGTGCAGGTGCTTATTTAGGGAACATTTTAGATAAGAAGATTGGGACTTCACCATTTTTTGCAATTTCGCTTGGACTTGTAGCAATAGTTTTTGGACTGGCTAGGCTAATAATAAAAGCAAATGAAATAGATGAAAGAAACAAAAAAAACTAGCATTGATGAATTATTAAATAGAATTTCTTTGCTTCAGATAGCTATAATATCTAGCTTAGGATTTATTTATATCTACCTAGATGAAAACATCTCTTCTGCCTTTATAATTTCAGGTCTTACAACTGCTTTATATACACAATTAATCAGACTTTCTTCTACGAACAAAGTCCTTATTCTTCTTGGATTCCCTATAAGAATAATGCTTTGTGGACTTCCATGTGCAATACTTGTTCACAAATTACAATCAAATTTGATAGCATTATTTATCGGTTTCCTAATTAGCCAGATAATTTTTTTTTATTTCGCTATTAAGTTTGCAAAAGAACAGGAATGAGAGAAATTTAAGGAGATATAAATGTCACTTGGAGTCCATGTTACTGGTCAAATGATAGGTCAAAAAGTACACTTAGATACTTTATTTTTTTCATGGGGAATAATGTTTTTCTTATTAGCTTCCACTTTTCTAATGACTAGAAACCTAAAGGTTGAAGGTGGTAGCACAAAGCAAACTGTACTTGAAACCATATGGGAATTAATTAACAACCTTACTTCTGCACAAATATCAGGAGAAAAAAGCAAAGGTTATATTCCATTAATAGGTGGAATGTTTATATTTATATTATTTGCATACTGGATTGGCTTAATGCCATGGAAAGCCGGAGAAATACTTAGCTTCTGGCCAGCATTGGATAATGGACATCCTTGGGAAGGGTCTTCACCAGCCGCAGATATTAATGTTACTGCTGGGATGGCTTTAATTGCTGTAGTAACTTATATTGTTGCAGGTATTAAGAGTGGTGGACTTCACTATATTTTAATGTATTTTAAACCGCTAGGTTTTATTGAATGGTTAGATTTGTTTGTAAGACCATTAACACTTGCACTTCGACTTTTTGCAAATACTCTTGCAGGAGAGGTACTTGTTGCATCTATATTAGGTCTTGTAGCCTTATTTGTCCCAGTATTTGCTTTAGCGTTTGAGCTCTTTGTTGGAGTGATTCAAGCTCTTGTATTTGCTCTATTAACTACTGTTTATATCGGAACTGCTCATGCACATGGTGAGCACGAATCCCACTAACTACTTACAACACACTATTTAACTTCTTCTAAAAAACATCTGCTTAAGTGATTCTCATCATTTTGAACTTTATATAGTCCTGGAACTTCCACTCTACATCTATCAAAGACATGAGAACATCTGGGATTAAAAGTACAGCCTTTTGGAATTGAATCAATACTAGGAGGTTGACCAGAAATTGGAATTAAGGTTTTCTTTTTTTCATCTGGCAAAGAATTCAAGAGCCCAATTGAATATGGGTGTTTTGGGTTAGAAAAGAATACATCTGTTTTTGCACTCTCTACAATTCTGCCCATATACATTACATAAACTCGGTCACAGACTTCAGAGACCACAGCTAAATCATGTGTGATTAATAAAATTGCTTTTCCTTTATTTTTTAAATCTTTAATAATATCTAAAATTTGTAATTGGATAGTTACATCTAAAGCAGTAGTAGGCTCATCAGCAACTAAAATATCTGGTTCTGAGACTAAGCCCATTGCAATCAATACTCTTTGACGCATCCCACCAGAAAACTGATGAGGATAATCACTAAAACGATCTTTAGCATTTGGAATATTTACTTTTTCCAAAGATCCAATTACCTTTTCAAAGGCTTGATGTTTAGATATGCCCTTATGTACTTCTAAGATTTCTGAAATCTGATCACCAATTGTAAAAACTGGATTTAATGCTGATAACGGATCCTGTGGGATTAAAGAAATTTTATTTCCTCTTATCTTTCTTTTTGACTCACTATCAAGTTTTAATATGTCATTTTCATTAAAAATAATTGAACCGGAAATATTACTAGTCGGTGGATTAATTCCAAGAATAGAAAAAGCAGTTAAAGATTTCCCACAGCCAGATTCTCCAACAAGCCCAACAATTTCACCTTTATTTAAATCAAAAGAAACATCATTTACTGCCTTTTTGCCATTAAATGAAATACTTAAATTTTTAACTTCTAATAAACTCATTTTAGTTATTACAAATCTCTTGGCTTAATTATAAAGTGATATTTTTTCTTTATGCAATTTTATACACAAATCATCAAAAATGAAGTTATCTGGCACTAAGTTAAATAGTTTCTCGTCGAGGTTATGGTACGATTTAAATGTTCATATTATCTTAAAGGACTATTATGACAAATACTCAGCACTCTAGCTTAAACGATGATGATATAGATTCAAAGGATATTCATACTCTACTTATGGAATATCATAAGTCTAAAGATAAAGCTTTAAGAGACAGAATAGTAAAAATTTCAATTAACTTAGTTAAAAGAATAGCTTACGGATTAGCGAGAAGAAGTGCTGACCCTGTAGAAGATTTAGTACAAGTTGGAAGTATTGGTCTTGTTAAAGCTATCGAACAGTTCGATCCAAATGCAGGCGCAAAGTTTCATACATATGCCACACATTTAATAACGGGTGAAATAAGACATTATCTTAGAGATAAAACATCTATGATAAGAGCACCTAGAGAATTACAAGAATTAAGTTTTAGAATATCCAGACTTGTCCAGGATCTTATTCATGAGCTTGGAAGAGAACCTACTGATGCTGAAGTAGCAGAAGTTTTACAGCTACCATCAGAGAAGTTATCAGAAGCATATGAAGTTGACAGAAGAAGAACTTTAATTTCATTAGATCAAACGCTTACCTTTGATGGAAATAGCGAGCAAATGCTTATAGATACTTTGGAAGACTCTGCAAATCAAATAAAGTTTAGCTCTGAAGAAGACAACATCATGCTTGCAGGTGCAATAAAACAATTAAAAGAAAATTTAAGACAAGTAGTGGAAATGACATACTATCAAGATCTAAGCCAAACTGAAGTTGCTAGAAGACTTGGCATTTCTCAGATGCAAGTATCCAGAAGACTTAGAACAGCAACAGCTGAGCTTCAAAGAATTCTTCTTGGAAACAAGATGAATGTCGGCAAAAGAAATAATAAATAAAGGTTAGGACTCTTGTCTAAAACAGTTTTAGTTACTGGTGGAGCTGGCTATATAGGATCAATTGCAGTAGAATTTCTGATCAAAGAGAACTACAAGGTTATTGTTTTAGACGACCTGTCAACTGGTCACAAAGAATCAATTTTCGAAGAAGCAGTTTTTTACAATGCAAAAGTAGGCGACACTAAAACCTTAGAAAAGATTTTTTCAACACATGAAATATCCTGCATTCTTCATATAGCAGGAGCGGCTTTGGTAGAAGAATCCACAAAAAATCCATATAAGTATTTCGATATAAACCTTTGTCAACCAATAAACATGTTAGAAACGATGTTGAAATTTAATGTGAAAAATATCGTATTTTCATCAACATGTGCTGTATATGGAATACCAGAATCCAATGCCCCCATCAAGGAAGACTCAACAACTAAACCTATTTCTCCCTATGGAGAGTCTAAATTAGTTTTTGAAAAAGCACTAGAGTGGTACAAAAAATCTCATGGCTTAAACTATATAGCTCTAAGATATTTCAATGTTGCTGGAGCTAGCGAAAATAGAGGAGAGAACCATAATCCTGAAACTCATCTTATTCCTTTAATATTTAAATCTATAAAAAGTAAAAAGAATGACTTGAAAATATTTGGAAATGATTACCCTACAAAAGATGGAACTGCAGTCAGAGACTACATACATGTTATTGATTTAACATATGCACATATAAAGGCAATTGAAACATTAATTAGCAATAAAAAACATAATAACATTTATAATCTGGGATACGGACATGGGTATTCTGTTCTGGAAATTGTAAATGCAGTTAAAGAAGTTTTTAATTTAGATATTCCATTTACCTATTGTGAAAGAAGACCTGGAGATCCTCCAATATTGATTGCTGATGCTACAAAGATTCAATCAGATTTAAACTGGAGACCAACACATGACAATATTCAAGAGATTATTAGATCAGCAAACAAATTCATAATTACTAACTAGTCATTTTCTCAATAGGATTTTGTAATGTCACAACTGACTTTCAAGATTTCTAATTAACTACAAATATAACAACTTTTCAAGAGTACTTTATAAACGTTCAAATTTTTATTTATTAGATAAATTTATTGATAAAATATTTTTGTTTCAAGAAGGGAATCCAACATGGCAAAAGTTTTAGTTAATTTTCAAGATGAATTTTTACAAGAGATAGATAGAATCGCGGAGCAAGAACACAGAACAAGAAGCTCTCTAATTAGAGAAGCACTCAGAAGATATTTAAATCAAAATAAGAGTGAACCAACTCCAGGTACAACAGATAGCATTAATGCTTTGGTAGCTTAGTTTTAATAATTGGGACAAAAAAAATGCTCTGCTTAAATCGCAGAGCATTTATTTTTTTACCGTTAGCTTTAATGCTATGAACTAGTTTAATGAAGGAACTAATTCTTCTGACTTTTGAGCAAATGGGCTATCTGCATTGCTACCAATTAATCTTGCCCATTGTTCAATAACTTCAGCTTGGCTTACACCTTTTTGTGTAGCAACATGTCTGATGATTTCCAAAGCTCTTGGTGAGAGTCTAAATGAAACCATTTTTTTAGCTTCTCCATAAAGTGGTTTTGGTCCAGTTTTTTTACGGCTTTGTTGTTGTTGAAGTAATGTATCCATATTTCTCCTTATTTGTTTTTTGTTTTGTTACCTTCCGGATTAATAATTTATCTCAGTATTTACGATTGTATTAAAAAATACATAAATATTTTATATTTGCTAAAGACTATATTTAACATATATGTAAATTTGCTCATTTTTAGATTGTTTTTTTAGGAATATTACTAGAAAGAGAGGAGGGTTAAGAACAATTCGAAGAGTTTTCTTAATCCAGATTAAGAAAACTGGACTATCTTTGATCTATAAATTTTACGTTCTATTTTTTTATACAAAAAAATACAAGTATACAATTAACAGACGTGAGTGAAATTGAATTTAAATCAGCAAAAGAAATAATTGAGCAAGCAAGTAAATTTCTTTTAAAAAGTTTGAATAGAAAAAAAATCTTCTATAAAAAAGGGCATTTTAATCTTGTTACAAACATAGATAAAGAAGTAGAAAATCTGATCGTAAGTGAAATAAAAAAAAGATTTCCTAAGCACAGCATTCTAGCTGAAGAAAGTGGTATTCATAAAAGAGATCGTAAGTATGAATGGATTATTGATCCAATAGATGGCACCACAAATTTTGCTCATGGCTACCCATGGTTTTGTATTTCAATTGCTTTTGCTAAAGATGGTGTTCTTGAATATGGTCTTGTAAAAAATCCCTCGAATGGCGAACTATTTACAGCCATTAGAGGTAAAGGTGCAAAATTAAATGGCAAACCAATCCACGTATCAAGAAATAAAAAACTCTCAGAAAGTCTTTTAGTAACAGGATTTCCTCATGATAAAAGAGGATCAAAGATGAGCAACTTCAAAAGGTTTCAGGATTTAACACTTAATAGTCATGGGGTTAGAAGAGGTGGATCTGCCGCTTTAGACCTTTGCAGTGTTGCCAGTGGCCGATTAGAAGGGTTTTGGGAAGAAAAATTAAGCCCTTGGGATGTAGCCGCTGGAGTACTTCTAGTGAAAGAAGCAGGCGGTAAAATAACAAAATTTAATAATGATCCATATGAAATTTACTCAAAAGAAATTGTTGCAACCAATGGACTAGTACACAAAGAACTTCTTAAATATCTACAGTAAAACTTTCTTACCTTCAATCAATGCAGTCGCCCATCTCGCAATTTCACTTATCACTAAATCTTGATCATCCTTTAAAATATTTAATTCTGGCAAACAGTCTTCTGATTTATTATTTCCAGCAACTATACAAGCATTTCTAATTAATCCTTTTCTTTTCGCTCTCATAATTGGAGAATTACCAAATTTCAATTTAAATTCCTCATTTGTTTCTATTGATAAGATTTCTTTTAATCTAATCCAGTGACCAGCTCCGGATTTTGGATTAAATTCATCCCAGTCAGTTTCTTTAATTTTTTTATTATAGGGACAAACATCCTGACATAAGTCACATCCAAAAACCCAATTTCCTATTTTTTGCCTGAGGTTTTCACCTATAGATCCTCTATTTTCTATTGTAAGATATGAAATGCAAAGATTAGAATCTAAAATTGGTTTTTCCTTAGAAATTAAAGCTGAGGTAGGACAGATATCAATACATCGAGTGCACTTACCACATGTCCCAACCTTTTCAGAATCAGATTCAATATCTAAGTTTGAAATGATTTCACATATAAAAAAATAAGATCCATATGGTTTATTTATTATTAAAGTGTTCTTCCCCATGAAACCAAGCCCTGCATTTCGAGAAAAAGATTTTTCAAGAAGTGGAACTGAATCAGAAAATCCTTTTGAAATAAAATGATTACCAAATTCCTGACTAAGCTTTTCCTGAAAAACATTAATTTTATTTTTCAAGACATTATGATAATCAAGTCCTACTGCATACCCGGCAATTCTTCCAAAATCCTTCCCTGGATTCTCTGGAGATTTAGTAAAATAGCTAACTAAAAGAGTTATTATTGATTTGGCTTCATTTAGGATTCTTTTTGGCTGAGCATTTGGAGGATTATCTCTTAGAAGGTATCCCATATCGCTAGCATAACCACTGTCTCTCCAGGAAAAGAAGTGTTTTTCTGAAGACTCTGCATAATCAGCACTAGCAATCCCTACTGCATGGAATCCAAGATCAAAAGCAATTTTTTCTATCAGTTGTCGAATATTTCTCATAAAAGTAGTAGTAGATACGTAAAATATCACTCACCTACGTCTCAACACTATACTATCAAAACCTATTGATATAATAGTTTCCTATGCCAAAGCAATCTAAGAAATTACCCACTATTGGAATTTCCACTCTGGGTTGTCCTAAAAACCTTGTGGACACAGAAAATATTGTAGGTATTTTACATGGAGCCGGATACCCCATTACTAGTGATCAAAACAAAGCAGACATTTCACTGGTTAATACTTGTACCTTTATTGAAGGCAGTACAAATGAAAGCAAAGAAGTTTTAAATGAGCTTTCCAGCATAGGGCAGAAACTAATTATTACTGGATGTATGGCACAGAGATTTAAAGGTGATCTTTTTAATGAATACAATAATGCTCAGGCAGTTGTTGGAACAGGAAATATAAAAGATATTTTAGATGTAGTAAAAAAAGTGACTGAAAATTTAAACAATGGTAAAGATTCTAAAATTATAAGAGTAGACGAAGTACCAATGGCTGTTGCAAATGCTGAAACTCCAAGAATGCATACTCAAATTGGTCCAAGTGTTTATTTAAAGATAGCTGAAGGCTGTGATCATAGATGTGCTTTTTGTATTATTCCTCATCTTCGTGGTGATATGAAATCCAGAACAATTGAAGATATTGTTACTGAAGCTAAAATGCTAGTAAATCAAGGTGCACGCGAAATAGTTTTAGTTTCACAGGATAGCACAGCTTATGGAACAGATATTTATAAGAGAAGAGCACTTGCTGACCTTTTAAAATCAATTTCTAAAGAGTCAGGAGCACACTGGATAAGATTAATGTATGCATATCCTACAGAAATGGATGAAGAAATGCTGGATGTCATTAACTCATCAGAAAATATAGTTAAATATATCGATATTCCACTTCAGCATGCCAGCAAAAAAATATTACTCTCCATGAGGCGCCCACCTACAGTAAAAGACACTGTACAACTTATAAAGAAAAAATTACCACAAGGTACTGTTAGAACTACATTTATAGTAGGTTTTCCTGGTGAAACAGAAAAGGACTTTAATGAATTATATGATTTTGTAAAAGAAAGTAGATTTGACAGAGTAGGTGTTTTTACTTACTCAAAAGAGAAAGGCACACCAGCAGGAAATTTTGAAGATCAAGTAGCTGACGATATAAAAGAAGAACGTAGAAATAAAATTATGCTTTTACAACAAAAAATCTCTTTAGAAAGAAATCAAGAATTTATCGGTAAAAATATTGAAGTGCTAATAGAACATTTAGAACACCTAGAGAATGGAAAGACTAGAGCAGTAGGTAGGTCATTTAGAGATGCTCCTGAAATTGATGGGCAAGTTTATATAGACCTTGAATCTATGAAGAGCAAGCTCATTCCAGGGAATTTTGTACAAATAAAAGTAGTTAATTGTGATGAGTATGATTTATTTGGAAAAGTTTAGGAATTAAAGATTTCTTAGTTTTTCCCAGACATCTTTCACACTTTCTTCTTTATTACCCAGGATTTTAGCAAATGTCTTAAGATCAGATTCCTTAATACTAGCAACTGATCCAAAATAATTTATAAGCTTTTTCGCACGAGCCTTTCCCAATCCTTCGATTTTTGTAATGTCTATTTCAAAAGTATTTTTTACTCTAGTCTCCCTTTGAAATTTTACAGCAAATCTATGCGCTTCATCTCTTATCCTCTGAATTAAAAACAATGTTTCTGATTTCCTCTCCAGCCTAATAGGAGTTTTTAAATCAGGCTTGTAGACCTCTTCTAGCTTTTTAGCAATGCTAATAAGATCAATCTTGTTTAAATCAATTCCTATTTTTTCAAGAGATTCTTTTGCTGAACTTAACTGACCTTTTCCTCCATCTATAATTATTAGATCAGGCAATTTCTTTTCTTTATCAAAATATCTTCTACTAATAACTTCTTTCATACTGGAGAAATCATCAATTTTACCCAATGGCAATGATTTAATTTTAAATTTTCTATATTCTGATTTCTCAGGTTTTCCTTCTATAAACACCACCATGCTTGCAACAGTACCAGTACCACCAAGGTGAGAGATATCAAAACATTCAATATGGTTAGGGTGGTTTTTCAAGGAGAGGTCTTTTTGTAAATCCTGGAGGAGAGACACTCCACCAAAAGTCTCAACAAGATTTAAATCATCTTCACTTACCTCATTTATTTTTGAGAGAATTACCCGCTGAAGTGACAATCTAGCATTTTGATAAGCCATTTCTACCAACTCTAATTTTCTCCCCTTTTTAGGACAAGAAATAATGATTTTTTTCTTTCTATCAGTAAGCCATTGTTCAATTTGATTTTTCTCTAGAAGTTCAAACTGTGTGATCACTTCATCAGGGATATTCTCATCATCAACTCTGCTGTAATATTGTTTTATAGCAGAATTAAAAGCTTCTACATAGTCAGTGTTTTTAGGAATAGATAGAGTTAAAGATTCTATATTTATAATCTTTCCTTCTCTAACAAGTAAAAGCTCAACGACCATATCTTTTTCATTAAAGTCACAAGCAAAAACATCCTGAGAAAGAGTAGAATTATCACTTACAACAATTTGTTTTTCTAAAACTTTATTTATTTTGTTAATGACATCTCTTAATTTGCCTGCTTTTTCATAATTCAAGTTTTCACTAGCAGTCTTCATCTGAGATTTTAAATCTTTTATCAAAGAGTCATACTTCCCAAGCAAAAAATCTTCAACCTGCCTGGCAATTTTATGATAATCATCATAGCTAATAAGATTTTGGCAAGGTCCAGAGCATAATCCCAAATGATAATTCATACACGGTCTGTCTTTGAAAAGTGGCTTTCTTCTTAAGCGTAGCTGGAAACCTTCTTTTAAAATCTTATAAGTTTCCCACATTGCACCAGAATCACTATATGGACCAAAAAATTTGTTTTTAGTTTTTGGATATTTCTTTTTAAATCCAATCACATCTCGTATAGGAAGAACACGGGGATACTTTTCATCATATGTAATCATAAGCCAGGGGAATTTTTTATCATCTTTTAAAGTCACATTGTATTTAGGCTGATGTTTATTTACCAAATTGGCTTCTAAAATCAAGGCTTCTTTTTCAGATTTTGTTAAAACCGTTTTTATTTCTTTTACTTTTGGCATCATGAACTTAAGTTTTGGTCTGTTATCCCAAGATGCTTGATTAAAATAAGACCTAACTCTACTTTTAAGATTTAACGCTTTCCCTATATAAATCACTAAACCTTTTTTATCCAGCATCATGTAAATGCCAGATTTAGAGGGAATATCTTTAATTTGAGACTTTAAATTAGGATCAATATCAGTCATATTTCAATTATAAATCAAGTTCACTAGTCATCTTACGATAAGGGCATATTTACATAACTCTAAAAACATTCTTTGATAAAATTATTCATGCAAATCATAAGTGAGGTAATAATGAGCCAAATGACAAAAGAAAAGTATGAAGTAAAAGATTTAGAATTAGCTAAAGCAGGTGAAGATAGAATTAATTGGGCAAGTAGCCAAATGCCTGTTCTAAACTCTATAAAAAACAGATTCGAAAAAGAGAAACCATTAAAAGGGATTAAAATCTCAGCTTGCTGTCACGTAACTACTGAAACAGCAATACTTGCACTTACACTCAAAGCAGGAGGAGCGGAGTGTATTTTAATAGCGAGTAACCCTCTAAGCACACAGGATGATGTAGCGGCAAGCCTAGTAAAAAATCATGGAATGTCAGTTTATGCCATCAAAGGCGAAAGTACTGATACTTATAGAAAGCACGTTGAACTAGCACTAGATCACGAACCAAATATTATTATTGATGATGGATCAGATGTAGTTGCTACTCTTTTTCAAACCAGAAAAGAATCAGTAAAAAACATTATTGGAACAACTGAAGAAACTACAACAGGGATAGTCAGACTTAAAGCAATGGAAAAAGATGGTGTTTTAACTTTTCCTGCTATTGCTGTAAATGATTCAGATACAAAACATATGTTTGATAATCGTTACGGAACAGGTCAGTCTACTCTAGATGGAATTATTAGAGCTACCAATATTCTTATTGCAGGCAAAGTAGTAGTAGTATGTGGATATGGTTGGTGTGGAAAAGGTGTTGCTAAAAGAGCTCAGGGACTTGGCGGAAGAGTAGTAGTAACAGAAATAGATCCGATTAAGGCACTTGAAGCAGTAATGGATGGATTCCAAGTACTCCCTATTTCTGAAGCATGTAAAATCGGAGATTTATTTGTAACCGTTACTGGAAATAAATCAGTAATTGACAAAGATCACTTTAGCCTTTTAAAAGATGGGGCGATACTTTCTAACTCAGGACATTTTGATTTAGAGATAAATCTTTCTGCACTATCAAAGATGGCTCAAGGAAGAAAAATAATCAGACCATTTTTAGAAGAATTTTCTTTAAATGGGAAAAAAGTATTAGTACTTGCTGAAGGAAGACTTGTGAATCTTGGCGCAGCAGAAGGACATCCTGCAGTAGTTATGGATATGAGTTTTGCAAATCAGGCTCTTGCAGCAGAATATATTGTAAAAAACAAAGGTAAATTAAAGTCTGGAGTACAAACCCTTCCAAAAGAAATTGATCAAGAAATAGCAAAATTAAAATTAGATTCATTAAATGTAAAAGTTGACACTTTAACAAAAGAGCAAATTGCATATATGAATGAGTGGAAAGAAGGAACTTAACAGATTAAGCCACATGCATTATCTCGGGAGATTCCAGGATAAGAAAAAGAATATCTCGTTCTTTGGGAAATATTTTCCAAAAGAAAATTTAGTTTATCCTATCGAATCAATCTTCCACTCAAATATCACAGGTAGCCCTTTTAGTTTTAAAGATCTAAAACCTATATTAGGTGTCAGTCCATCAAAGATTATTTGTGTTGGAAAAAACTATAAAGCTCATGTGAAAGAATTTGACTCTAAGATTCCGACAGAGCCTCTGCTCTTTTTCAAATCACCCACTTCGATTATAGGTCCAGAAGAAAAAATAGTTTTGCCTAAAAATACAGGACAAGTTGATTACGAAGGAGAGCTTGCATTAGTTATAGGAAAAGAAGCTTATAAAATAAAAGAAAAAAATGCTTTAGATTATATCCTTGGCTTTTCATGTGCTAATGATGTTACAGCAAGAGAACTTCAGAAAAAAGATGGACAATGGACAAGAGCAAAAGGATTTAGAACATTCTGCCCATTCGGTCCCTGGATTTTACCTTTTGATTGTTATCAAAAATATGACAATTTTGAAATTAAAACTTATGTAAATAAAAAGCTAGTACAAAAAGGTAAAACAAGCTCAATGATTTTTAGCATTCCTTACTTAATTAGCTTCATTTCAAATGTATTTCCCTTATTCCCTGGAGATATTATCTTAACTGGAACACCTGCTGGAGTAGGTCCTTTAAAAAGAAATTACAAAGTGGTTATAGACATTGATAAAATTGGAACACTAGTAAATAGTACAACCAATGAAAATTAATAGATAAAATCAATGACAGAATTCTGGGATAAAAGAGCAAAACAATTTCTAGCAATCACTTGCGTAGTACTTTTACTTTTTGTTCTATATAGAATAGGGAAATATTATTCCGACATTATTGCAATTTTAGGAATATCTGTATTAATTTCTTATTTACTTATAAATCCTGTTGATTGGCTTACAAAGATTGTGAAAGTACGCTCTATTTCTGTAATGCTTGTTTATTTAATTTTGCTTGGACTATTTATTACCTTAGCCGTGTTTGTAGTACCAAGAATTACAAAAGAATTTTTACTCTTCACACAACACCTACCAGAAATCAATGATTCAATTATAAAAAAGAGTGTTGAGGCTCAGATATACTTTGACAAAAATAATATTCCTATAAACGTAAGTTCAATTTTAAAGTCAATCACAGATGGTATCACTGAAAAGCTAAGCCAAGCATCAGTTGAAAATATAAATAAGGTAATTGAAGCTGCGCTTGGTACAGTACATGTAGTGTTTTATATATTGGTTACTGCAGTTACATCTTATTATTTTTTACTTGACGGACATAAGCTAATAAATGACTTTAAGAGTTATCTTCCTGAAAGGTATCAGCACCATATTGATGAAGTCGTATTTGAACTTGATAAGTGTCTTAGAGGTTTTTATGGTGGTATGGTGAAACTGGCTGGTATTAATGCTTGTGTAATGCTCTCCACATATATAATAATGAAAGTCCCATATTCACTACTTCTTGGCTTATGGCATTTTATGTGGTGTATTATTCCTGTAGTAGGTGGATGGGTAGGACTTGTACCAGCACTAATTGTGATTACATTTACAGATCCATTTAAAGTTTGGATACCACTTGTAGTTTATGAAGGTTTTACAAGGTTAATTAAAGACAACTTCATTACTCCTAGAGTTATGGGTGATGCTATTGGAATGCATCCTGTATTAATTCTTATGGCAGTTTTAGCAGGTTTAAAGACAGCAGGACTTGTTGGTGTTTTATTTGCATTACCACTTTTTGGAGTGATAAATGTAATTTTTAAATATACTCTTAAGCAAATTGAATTACAAAAAAACAGCTAATACTGATATCTTTCTGTAGTAAAAACATTTTTTTGCTAGAATAATCCCTTGTTCAGTATTTTAGTTTCAAGAACTAATAAACTGGTAACAAGTATGCGCCTGTAGCTCAGGGGTAGAGCACTCGGCTTTTAACCGATTGGCCGTGCGTTCAATTCGCACCAGGCGCAAATTTTTTATAAAGCTTCAAACAAGTTGAAGCTTCTATCTTTAAAATCATTCTTTCTACCAGATTCACTGGCAAAGCCAGATGAATCCTTTCAACTTCAAATTAGTTCAAGTTTTTCTTTTTATAATGCCACCAAATAAATTGGATAAGTCTTTTTAACTCAAGTTTGCTCGTGTTTATTATATAACTTCAAATAGGTTGAAGCTTCTAGTTTTTAAATAATCCCTGACAATGGAATCATAGATAAAAATATATGTAATTGGGGAAGTTT
>CAZRTB010000005.1:0-14270 GCA_964602915.1 uncultured Gammaproteobacteria bacterium
AAGTACAAGAATTGTTAGAGCAAATTTGACCACCAGTACAGTTAGCGCTGGTACAACAATTACCATTTAAACAAACATTGTTACAAAGGATTTGTCCTGGAAGGCATGAAACTCCGCTACTTGAAGATGAACAAACAGTATTAGAATTCGGGAAGCTATTTACATTAACCAAATAGTTTTGAATTACTTGTGGTCCTGACAATGCAGTGGAATATACTCTAACTCTTGCAATTTGACCTTTAAAGAAATAATTAGCATAACCAACTATAAAATTAGTCCAGCTATTTAATACAGAAACAGTAGATGTAGTCTGACCTGCTAAAACGCCATCAATGTATAGTTTTAAACTATTTGCATTTGTAGTTCCATCCCAGACACCAATTACATGGTGCCAAACATTAGGACTTGCTGGTGCAGTAATTTGATTTGTTGTAGATCCAATATAAAAATGAAATCTTCCATTTTGGCAGTAAGTTAATTCATAACCATAAAAACCTGTTCCTGCAATTCCTGTATTTGTTAAAGGTATTCCATCAGGTTTTACCCAAAGTTCAATTGAAAGTGGACCAGTTAATGAAAGAGAAGAAGTTAGAGTTGCAGTTACACGATCATCTATTCCATCAAACTTTAAAACTGAAGGACTACATACATTACAAATATTATTTGCTCCATCCCATCCTGAGGGTGATCCATTAGTAGGAAGAGTAAAATTTGCCAAAGTACCATTATGTGAAAGTCCTGAAATATCAGCAAATGTTGTAGTAGTGTCTAAATTATCAGCAAAATTTCCCATACCATCAATATTTGTGGCATCGTAGTTTAGAACAATATTGTTTGGAACATATGAACCGCTTGAGCTTACACAAGAGTTTCCTGAAGTAGTTGTACTAGAAGATGAGCTTGTAGTTGAAGATCCGTTACAGCTAGCAGGAGAAGTTTGATATTTATAATATTCAGCTAAATAATTTTGTCTAATATTTGAACTACTTAAATTCGCTCTATAAATTCTAGCTACAGGAATATTTCCGTTAAATAATTCATTAATTCCAGAATTAATCTCAGATCCTACAAAAACATTTAAATCGTTTTGTCCTGGTCCTATATTTCCATCGCCAGTAGTAAATGAGGCATTCACTGGACATCCATTTATATAAAGCTTAGCTGTATAACCGAAACAGAAAATATATGTAAATGCTACGTGATAGTAATTACCCTCAACTATTGGAACATTTGTTGTTCTATATATATGAGTACCACCAACCCCATCGATAAAGGTAAATTCTAAATCACCGTATCCAGGGGTACTGCTCCCAATAATATCCAAAACATAATTTTGTGAAACCCCAGTTTGTCCTTTAGCTATAATTGTTTCTTTTTCATTAGGATGAATACAGGTAGGCTTTATCCAGGCTTCAATTGTTATAGCTGAACCATAATTAAAATCAAAATTGTTTTCATTAGCAAGACAAACAAAATCATTTACACCATCAAATTTAAGAACAGAAGGATTGAATAAAGTATTATTCCCATCCCATCCTGATGGAGTGTTTGACGTAGGTAGTGAAAAATTAAATAGAGCTCCATTGTCAGCAGGTGAAGCAAGATCAACCCAGTTATTTGTTGCAGTTGAATTACTTGCAGGAGTATTTGCACCATCTATATTACCTGCATTTAAATGAAGAATAAGATTGTTTGAAATGATTCCAGGTACACAATTAGCATCATTAGGATAAAAATAGCTTCCTGAAAGACATCCTGGAACACTTCCCTGATTAAATATATTTGCACAATAAACAGTTCCTGGATTATTTACACAGGATGGAACCTCACCACTAGGACATACTACAGTTGTTCCATTACAGGTTGGGGCCGCTGAAAATACAGGGAGTAAGTTTAATAAAAAAACATTAATAGTAAATATAAAAATTAAAGTAGATTTTAAAAATGCTTTTAGTTGTTTTTTTTGTATAGAATTCATTTTCGTTTTTCTTTAACTCTAATTGGAACACATTAAGAAAATATCGAAGTAATTTTTAATTCTTTTTTTAGTTTCTGCGCTTTGGCTTGAAAATGACCTTTTTAAGAGGTTTTTTGAAAAAAAAGAATTAAGAAGCAGAGCAAACAGTAAAAAGAAAATCAAAAATTTAAATTTACTACTCTGAAGATTAGAAAATTTTAATCATTAAATTTATTTAATCTTTGGACAAGTCGTTACTTATACCCAATTGTTAAATTTTTACTCTGGATAAAAACTCCTATCAACAATTTAGAGCTATTTACCTTTTATAAGTACGATGTATTTTATGGAAGTACAATTAGATCAAGAAGCATTAGATTCAGCATATGAGCAGATCAATTTCTTTTCTAATCTTCCAAAGCATATAAGAGGAATGGTTAGTGAGTTTTCCTTAAAGCAAACTACATCTGAAGAATTAAAGCCAGCATTAGAATTTAAAGAGAAAATGACAGCTCATAATGGAAAATTAAATATTCCAGTACTTACAGAAACCTTTTAATCAAATCTTAAACAAAAGCAATTTTCATCTCAATTCAGGGATAACAAAAAGAATCTTTGAATGTTTTAACTTTCTCATAAACTAGCTCATATATAAAAACAACATCTCTCTAAACAAGAGCTTAAATATAGTTCTTAAAAAGAAAAGAGAAGTAAGGAAACAAATTATGGAATATCAATCAAATAGTTTTGGCCCAACAGTTGATGGTATAAAACAAAAATTAAAGATGATTGAGATTGTAACCAGAAACATTGCTAATGTTGGAACAGCTGGTTATAAGAGAGAAATTCCAGAGTCAGCAACTTTTAAATCAGTAATGGATGAAGTGACAGTTAAAGAACAAGATCAAGGTCCTATTAATAAAACAGGAAATATGTTCGATCTTGCAATAGAAGGAAATGCTAGCTTTTTAGTAGAAGGAAAAAATGGACCAGAACCATCCAGACTAGGAAAATTTGATGTTAATAGTAATGGGAAAATAGTTAATCACTTAGGACAAGAATTAATTATTGTAGAAAGAACAGATAAAGAGATTGATCTTTCTAAATCAAGAGATATTCATATAACTAAAGAAGGCGAAATCCAAGTAGGAAAAGAAAAATATGGAAGAATTGCTCTTCAAATATTAGATAGTAAGCCAGTTAAAATCCATCAAGGGGCAATTGAAGGATCAAATGTAAATTTAATGACTGAAATGGCATCTCTTTCAATGATATTTCGTTCATTTGAAACTAGTCAACAAGTCTTGGGAATGGAAGCTTCAGTCGACAAAGACCTTATTGAAAAATATGGAAGAAATGTATAGGGAGAAAAATTATGAATTTAGGAAATCAAGCATTTAGCGCAGTAAATAATCAATCAGAAGCCCTCTCTAAAATCATTGAGAACATTTCAAACGTGAATTCAATAGGCTATAAAAAAGCTGATACAACATTTGTAGAAACCTTAAATGGTCAAACTACAAAAATCACCTCAAAGGATTTTTCACAAGGACCACTTAGAAAAACAGGTGATTTGCTTGATCTTGCAATTCATGGACAAGGATTTTTTGAAGTTGAAATGCCAAATGGACAAAGAGCTTATACTAGAGCAGGTCGCTTTAGACAAAATGCAGATGGTGAAGTAGTAACAGAAGAAGGATACAGATTAATTCCAAATATTGAACAAACTCAAAATACTTCAAGAGCAATTATTGAACGTAAGCCAGTTGTTTCTGAAGATGGGAAAACAGAGCTCTCAACAAATGAATTAGGATTAAACTTAAAAGTGGTAGAACCTAAACTAACAATTCCAGTAAATATGACTCCGTCAATTGATGAAGATGGAACAATTCTTGGAATAAATAACGATGGTGATAAGTCTAAAATCGGAAAAATTAATTTAGTAGTATTCAATAATCCAAATGGATTAGAAGCAGTTGGTAAAGGATATTATATTCCTACTGCAAATTCTGGTGCACCTATAGATACGGAAGTTGGTCCAGATACTCAAACAAGACTTAAGCAAGGATATTTAGAGCATGGAAATGTAAATATTTCATCAGAGTTCATGAATCTAACTTTAATGAGAGATTTGATGTCAGCCCAATTTAAGGTTTTAAAAGCAGTCGATAAAATCTATGAAAGTATAAACTACACGATAGGAAAATCAGTTTAAGTAATTAAGGAGAAAAGCAATGAGTGGATCACAAAATGGAATATTAAGCTTCATAGCAGGACAAGCTTCATCTACTGCATTCTCTGCTCCTATAGGAGTTGGAAAAGGAACTGTAGGACCAGGACAAGTTTTCGGAAAGTTTTTAAATAATATAATGACAGCATTTACCCCTGGTGGTGGAACTGGAAGCTCATCAATGGTTTTTCCTGGGGGAGTAAATCCAGTTACAGGAACAAATCCTAATGCAATTCAAGCTTTTAGAAATCTTCAATTTGGACAAGGTGCTGGTGGTGTAAATCAAAATTTAATGAATCAAACATTGCCAGGGATACAACAAGGCTCTTTACAAGGTATTGTCGGTCAAAGTGGTTTAACCGGTGGAACAAGCTCTTTAGGTGGTGGACAATTACCAGGAGGTCCATTAAATTTAGGTGGAATTGGATTACCAAATCCTAGTGCTGGAAAAGGAATGATGCTTCTTTATCCAGTCATTGGTTTAATTTCAATGATCAAATCAGTTTTTGGTATCAGAAAACTTTTAAGTGGAACAAGAGAACCTCTGCATGTGGATAAAGAAAAATTAGCATTTAACCAAACCGGTGCAATGTATAAAGATATGGAAGCTCAAGAAGGAAGTTTTGATGAGTATAACTATGCTCAGGAAAATAATGAAAGCTATTTCGACATAAAAAAATTAGATGATCTATAAAAAGCTTAATGAACCCTTAATAGAAAAACATCTTTTTTGAGGGGTAATCCTTCAGTAATAAAAAATATTTCAAAAAACATAAAAACCTAAACAATATCTTAACCAATTCAATTAACAATATCTAATATCTAGCCGAATTATTTTGGTATAGCTTTTTTAATCATACAGGAGAAAATAAATGTTTGAGACAGATGGATTTAAAGTAATGAAGGGCCTAACAGATGGTGTAATGCAACGCCAGGAAGTTCTCTCAAACAATCTTGCGAACTTCAGAACCCCAGGGTATGTAAGGCAGGATGTTGATTTTGGAAGACTCCTTACTGATTTAAAAAGTGGGATGACAGAATTAGAAGATGGAAATTCTTCGAAAATTGCTAGAGCAAAATATCAGGATAATTCTAAGCCAATGAATTTAGAAAAAGAAATGTCTAGCTTGTACGATAATCACTTACGCTATTTACTTCTAGTGAAATCTATAGGACATCACTTTGAGCATATGAAAAAAGCTTTAGAAGTAAGAGCTAGCTAACAAATAATTTAGGAGAAAAGAAATGACATTTTTTGATTTATTAAACACAGCATCAAATGGGCTTGAAGCACAAAGGCAAAAAATGGAAATTCATTCCAATAATATTGCTAATGCAAATACTCCAGGCTATAAAAGACAAATCCCTGTTGTAAGACAAAAAACAGAAGATAGCTTTTCTATCATTATGGCTAGACAGTTAGGGATTAAAGAAAGCGATATATCAAATTTTGTTTCAGGAAGTGAAGTAGGGCGTGGTATTCAAGTAAGCGAAGTCGCTGTTGATAAAACACCAGGCGTTAAAGTACATATGCCAAGTCATCCAAATGCTGATGAGAATGGTGATGTTGAAATGTCTAATGTTGATTCACTTTCAGAGATGCTTGAAATGATGTATACCATTAGAGATTATAAAGCAAACCTCTCAATTGTAGAGATGGCAAAATCAGCGGCTAGAGAAACCTTAAATATTGGAAAACCAGGTGGTTAAAAACTAGCAGGGAATGACAAATTATTTTGATCAACTTGGAATAAATTCTGCTCTTGAAAGAATTAGAGAGATAAATAGCTTTGCTACTCGTGTAAGTGGTGTTCCTCTTTATGTTGAAAAACAAGTAAAAGCAACATTCTCAAATCTTTTTAATGAGATGCAAGCATCAAATGCAAAAAAACAGTTTAGTCCTATAGTTGAGCAGTGTGCAAAAGAAAACAATCTAGATCCTAAATTGATTAATGCAGTTATTGAGCAGGAGTCTGGATATAACCATTTAGCTGTTTCAAGTGCTGGTGCAAAAGGTTTAATGCAGTTAATGCCAGGGACTGCAAGGCAATTTGGAGTTAAGGATCCGTTAAATCCAGAAGAAAATGTAAGGGGAGGCACTAAATATTTATCTTCTTTACTAAACCATTACCATGGTAATTTAATCTTAGCTCTATCGGCATACAATGCTGGTCCGAATAATGTAAGTAAGTACAATGGTGTTCCACCATTTGCTGAAACACAAAATTATGTGAAAAGCATAATTAAAAAAATTTCATAACCGGCCATAAGGAGAAAAACAATGAACTTTCAAGCAAACAATTTTAAAAATATGCTTCCAGGTATTCCGCAGATTCCTCAGGTTCAAATGCCATCCTTAAAAGGACAAGTAGCCGTTGGAAACGGTGGTTCGTTTGGAAATCTTTTAACTGATATGCTTGGCAAAGTTAACAGTACAATGGAAAGATCTGAACAGTTATCTGAAAAGGCAGTTACTACAGGAAAAGTTAATCTTCACGAAGTAATGATTGCAATGGCAGAAGAAGAAGTTGCATTAGGGCTAACTACACAAGTTGCTGGAAAATTTATAAGTACAATAGAAAAACTAACTCAAATGCAAGTATAAAGATAACAAGGTGTAAGCAGTAAGTGGGAAGTGGTAAGTAATTTATTAGATGGCAACAGAACAAGCACAATTAAGAACACCAAATGTCCAAGACACATTAAATAATCTTGGTCAGAATAAAAGAATGGTAATGCTTGGTGGTGGCGTAGTAATGGTATTACTAACGCTAGCTATAATTTTCTTTGCTTATTCAAGTAGTACTAATAAAGGACTTTCAATTGATCTGGTAAAAGCTGTTGATCAAGATAGAGCGTTTGAAATCGTTTCTAAATTGAAATCATCAGATATTAATGCAGATATATCTGAAAGTGAACTCCCAGGAAAAGTTAACGTAAAAGTTTATGAAAAAGATTTTGATAAAGCGGCAATTACACTTTCAAGAAGTGATTTATTACAAAATGATGGCTTTAATCTCTTTGATAAAAGTGATTGGGCCGCATCAGATTATGATAAAAGAATAAAAATGATGAGAGCTGTAAATGGAGATCTCTCAAGAATAATTAGCAGAATGTCAGGAGTGAAATGGTCTACCGTTAGGGTAAATATTCCGGAACCACAACTATTTACTCAATATCAAGCTCCAACAACAGCTACAGTTCAGGTAGAACTTGCTGAAGAAGGAATAAAGCTTTCAAGAGCACAAGTAAAAAGTATTATTAATCTTTTAGTTGGTTATGTACCAAATCTTCAAACAAACAATATTTCTGTGATTGATACAAATGGACAAACATATTCTTCTGTAGAAAATGAAGAAATGGCAGCAAGTGAATTAATGGAAGAAACTGAAAGAGTTAATAAAGTAGTACAAAAAAGAATTGAAGAATATCTAGAACCTTTAATTGGATACAATAATTTTATAGTGAGAGTTAGTTCTGAAATTAGCAGAAAGAAGGTAGAAGAAAGTTCTACAAGATTTGCAGAAGGTGCAGTAGGACAAGAACAGATTGGTGATGAAAGACTTGGTGCACCGCCAGCAGGAGCTATAGGTAGTGAAGCAGGTGTAGAAAATGCTGTTAATGCAGATGGGTCAATGAGCTATGTAAGATCAAATAGAGTAACTCAAAGGTACCCAAGCTATAAACAAAAAACAATAAGTACTCCTCCAGGAACTATTTCGAGAATTTCAGTTGCTGTTGCTATAAACAGTGGAATTCCAGCAGGAGTATCATTAAAACAACTTCGTGAAGGAGTAGCTGCAATTACAAGTCCAAATACTGTAGTTGATGATGTAAAGATTACTGTAGCAGAATTTGCGAATGGAAAATCTCCATTAACTATTGCTTCAAAGAGATCAACAGGAACATCTTTTCCAAATCTGACAGCATCTATAGGACAGGCAACTGCTTACTTTAAAGGATTACCTCGCTGGGCAAGTATTGGAATAATCATATTTGGAATCTTAATAGTTTTAAGTTCTTTTGGTAAAAGACCAGCTAGTATTCCTACAGAGTCTACAATTGCACAGATAAATCAATCCATGCAGAGACAACAACAATTCCAAAGACCAATGGATGAATTACCAAGGCAGGAAATGCAAATTCCTGGTGGTGTTCAACAACAGTTTGCACAAGAGTCTCAGCAAGCTATTAGTGCAAATGAACCGGACTTTACAGGCATAATTTCAGGCTTAAAAGAAGCGGCTGAAGAAAGACCTGAATACCTAGCAAATAAGCTTCAAATTTGGTTGGAAGATGGCTCTGCAAGCAGATTTTAAGACCAAAACTTTTACAGCAACTAACAATCAACTAAAAACATTATAAGATAATAAACAGATCGATCCTCTAATCTTACGATTATAGTACTTTTAAATTATTTAACTAATTTCATTGGGAATAAAGACTATACAACTACTTTTAAATAGAATTTAAACAAATGATGGTTTTATCTAATGAAAAACTCTTAACTCTTTCTCTATTACTGAGAACGATGCCAAAGCAACAGCAATCGCTACTCATGGCTCACTTTAGTCCTGAAGTAGTAAAGAAGCTTGCAGAAATTGAACAGGAGACAGGGGTAAATGTGGAAAAGCTGGACTGGACACCATTTTACAAGTCATGGCCTGAGCTTGAAAAAATATTAACTGAATGTAAAGAAGAGGTAAAAAGGCAAAAACTAGCTAAAATAGCAGATGAACAAAGACCTTCTATAAAGGAATATATGTCTGTTAAGTTAGGGAGGCAAAAGAAAGGCACACCAATTTTTTTATCCCAAGAAGTGATAAAAACAATAGATAGATATATAAACAGCTTGTAATTATGTTAATAAAAAGAAAAAAATTAGCAGGAGAAAAAAAGACATTAGCTCATGAGCATGGACATAGCTTAGGACTTGAAAAATCAGCTCCAGGGCAAAAACTCACTCAGGCAATGCAACTAGAACTTCATAAGGCTAAACAAGAAGCAAAAGCAATAAAAGATGAAGCAGAAAAAGTTCTTGAAGGATCCAGGGAAAAACTCAGAGAAGCAGAAGAATTCGCAGAAAATCTCATAAAAGAAGCAGAAGAATCAGCAAACAACATTAAACAATCAGCTTATAATGAAGCGCTTGCTGTAGCTCAGGAAGAATCTGAAGCATTAAAAGAACATGCTAAAGAATTATTTAAAGAAGTTTTTAATGTAAAAAGAAATGCTTTAATGCAGGCTCATAAAGAGATTATGAAAATTGCTCTTGATCTTGCTGAAAAAATTATCAGATATCAGGTGTCTATAGATCCTGAAATCTTAAAAACTCAGGTTGTTGAGTCTATTAAAAAAGCTACATCAGAAGCAGAAAGAGTTCAGGTATTTGTAAATCCTCAAGACTTAGCAAAACTAGAACAAAGCATTAATGAAATCGAGAAACTTTTCCCCGCAGGTATTGATATTATTCCGCTTGCAAATGAAGCAGTAGATATTGGTAGTTGTATGATTGAAACTAAATCAGGGCAACTGGATGCACGTTTTTCTACTCAGCTAATGACGCTGTTAAAACTAAGTGAGCATCTTGAAATAGCAGATCCTGTTATAAATATAAATGAAGAAGTTGTTCTTCCTGAAAGAAAAGAAATAGTTTCATTTGAAGAATTAGATGAAAAAGAAGAAACAGCTAACTTTAAACAAAATTTTAAAGAGCATGAAAAAGAACTTTTTGAAGAGGGGCTCCTAACGGAAGAAGAGAAAGAAGTACTTGTTGAAGAAGAAAATTTAACACAGGAATTATTAAGCGAAGAAAATATAGACTTGAATCTTCTTGAAGAAATACAAGAAGAACCAGTTGAGTTTAAAGCAAGCTATCAAGAAGTAGAAGAACCTTTGCACGAATTAGAACAAGATATAAATAAACAAGAAGCAGAATTGTTAGAAATTCCTGAAATTGAACAAAGAAATGTAAGCGATATAGAGATAGAAGATGAACTGGATTTAGATGAGGACAGGGAAGAAAGTGAACAAGGAATTGAGTATTTATTTGAAGAGGAAGATGATGAAGAAGGTGACGATGACGAAGAAGTTAGTATAAAAGATGTTTTAAAACCAAAAAAGAAATCACACTCTCAAGATGTAGATAATTTAGCTCAAGAAATTGAAGAAAATCCAGAGTGGAAAAACTTGAAAGATGAAGATTAAGGAAAAAATCTGTTAATCCCATTTTCCCAAATGGTTTTTAACTCCTTAGAGCTAGTTTTAATATCTTCAATCTCAATATTTGATTCTGTAACCTCACCTAGTATTTTATAAGGACATTCATTTGATTTTAAATATTCTTCTACTTGTCTAAGGTTTTCATTTTTAATGGTTATAACTATTCTGCTTTGGGTTTCACCGAAAAGGAGAGCATCTAATCTATTGTTGTCATTATCAAGTCGGGAATAGCAATTTAATCTAAATCCAAGATTTTTTTCAAATGTGCTTTCACAAAGAGTTACAAGTAATCCTCCTGTTGAACAATCATTTGCTGAGTTAACCAGTTTATTTTTTATAAGATCTCGAACTGAAGCTTGAACTTTCTTTTCTAAAGCAAAA
Source organism: uncultured Gammaproteobacteria bacterium (assembly GCA_964602915.1). Classification (GTDB taxonomy): domain Bacteria; phylum Cyanobacteriota; class Vampirovibrionia; order 2-02-FULL-35-15; family 2-02-FULL-35-15; genus CAZRTB01. Next base: position 10,791 of record CAZRTB010000005.1, read on the forward strand.
TCTAATTCAGGTACAGAGCCTTTTATCTCACCAGTTCTTAAGTATAAATATTCAGATGCGCCAATTTCATTTTTCTCTTCACCAAGTAAAACTATGATATCTCCGACGGATTTAAAGTAACTATTTACAGCTAAATTAACATCTTCCAAATAACCAACCATTCCGATTACGGGGGTAGGCCATATATCAACACCATTGTTTTCATTATATAGACTGACATTTCCACCTGTTACAGGGGTATCAAATTCTATACAAGCTTCTTTTATTCCTCTTACAGATTCTGAAAGTTGCCAGTATATTTCAGGCTTTTCAGGATTACCAAAATTCAAGTTATCAGTAATTGCTACTGGGAGAGCACCAGTACATGAAATGTTTCTGGCTGATTCTGCCACCGCTATCTTAGACCCTAAGTAAGGATTTAAATATACATAAGCGGAGTTTCCATCGCATGAAACAGATAGTCCTTTATTTGTATCGGATACGACATTTCTTATTCTTATGAGACCAGCGCTATAACCTGGTTTTATAACAGTATTCGTTTGAACTTGATGGTCGTATTTAGAATAAATCCATTTTTTGGAGCAAATATTTGGTGAGGCTAAAAGATTTTTAAGAGTAGGAATAATTTCTTCTTTTTTAATATCGCTAATTGACTTTTGATCAAATGCTAAATTTTCCTGAAAATACTTAGGTTCACTTTTTTCTCTAATATAAACAGGAGTATCAGAAGTTAATGCTTGTGCGGGTAAGTCTACAACAATATTACCCTTATGTTTTACTATTACTCTTTCTCCAGATGTAATTTCTCCAATTTTTACAGAATCTAATCCCCACTTTTCAAAAACTTTATTTACTTTATCCTCATGTCCTTTTTGTACTACAAAAAGCATTCTTTCCTGAGACTCAGAAAGCATGTATTCTATAGGTGTTAATTCTGTTCTCACTGGTACTTTATCCAGATCTATTTCAACACCAATATTTCCTTTTGCTGACATTTCAGAAGTAGAGCATGTGAGACCAGCAGCACCCATATCTTGAGCGGCAACTACATAGCCAGTCTTAAATGCTTCAAGACAAGCTTCAATTAGAATCTTTCCTGTAAATGGATCTCCTACCTGAACTGCTGGTCTATCCTCATGGCTTTTATCTGTAAGACCACTACTTGCAAAAGCCGCTCCACCAAGCCCATCTCTGCCCGTTTTAGAACCCACATATAAAACTGGATTTCCAATACCACTTGCATTTGATTTTACAATTTCTTTTGTTTCTATAATTCCTATAGCCATTGCATTTATTAGAGGATTTTCATTATAAGCAGGATAAAAATAAGCTTCACCACCTATGTTTGGAACACCAGTACAATTTCCGTAATGAGCTATTCCTGAAACTGCACCTGAAAATAAAAATCTAGATCTAGGAATATTTAAATCACCGAATCTTATACTATCTAAAACTGCTATTGGTCTTGCCCCCATAGTAAAAATGTCTCTTAGGATTCCTCCGACACCAGTAGTCGCTCCTTGAAACGGTTCTACAGCTGTAGGGCGATTATGAGATTCTATTTTAAAAGCTATTCTTGTATTTTCTCCAAGATCAATTACCCCTGCATTTTCTCCAGGACCAACTACTACATATTTATTTTTAGTGGGAAATTCTTTTAACAGTGCTCTTGAGTTTTTATAACAGCAATGCTCAGACCACATTACAGAAAACATGTTAAGCTCCACTAGATTTGGTTCTCTGCCTATTAAATCTACGATTTTAGAGTATTCTTCTTTTGTAATTTTGAGCTTTTGTAAAACTTCAGGATTAAATTTTTCTTTAGTGATTGACTTCATATATAAATCATTATAAGATATGAATAATTTAATTAAGGATAAATGTTTAATGAGAACACCAGGAATAACAGCAGAATTAGTACAGCGCACATATCCAGGGAGCAGAAAACCACTTACAGTAAAAGAAGTAGCAAAAGCAATTTTACCTAATATAAAAACTTTTCTTCAAATTCCAGATGATAGTGAAATTACATTGACCCATGTTGCTGGTGCTTATAATCAGTTTATGGAGAATCAAGGATTTGAAATAGGAACTGTAGACAGGATCCTGCGTACACTTAACACATGTCATGTAGCTTATGGTCATGATGGTTTTTCTGAAGATGAACTTTCAAAACTTGTTGATATCCAAGTCCAATGGAGCCCCATAGGTTTAATTAGATCTTTAAGTCATGAAGACAGAAGGCAATTGCCCTCTGCAATTTATGATTTAGTAAGATTTGATAAATACGAATGCTTGGGAAATATTTAGCTTTTCAAAGCCCTGACATATCCTTCTAAATATCCTTTTAATTCAAGCTCCCCTTCATTATGATAGATATTAATTAAATTTTGAATCATTCTTGAAATGATTTGTTTATTGTTTGGTGGGAGTAAATAATCTTCTTGCCAAGAAAGCTTTAGAATTTTTATTCTCTCCTCACACACAGATTTGGTTATTATTTCCCCCTGATTAAATGGATCGATATAAATAGGCTCAAACGTATCTTGAAACTGAACTAAAAAATGTGCAGGCATATTTACTCCAGCAAAAGGAAGTCCTAATCTATTTGCTATAAGGAGATAAATCATTGAAAGAGCAATCGGATTTCCTACTCTTTTTTCAATTACCCTATCTATAAAACTATTTTCAGGATCATAATAACTTTCTTTATTTCCTTTAAACCCTAGCTCCATGAAAAGAAAGTGGTTTATTTCATTTATTATTGAAGTAGGATCATTTTTCAATTTAACCTTTTTCAGACTATTTGTAAGTGACAAAGCCCAATTATTTAAGATTTTAACGTATTGATCAACTTCTAAAAGAGGATTATCAAATTGAGCTATTAAAAAAATCCCAGCTTCTAAATCATTCGAACTACTCTTACTCCAATTAGTAAAATCCTGTTTTAAGCTTTCTCTTTTGACTTTTTGTACAAGATCTAAAAATTGTTTTCTTACTTCTATATCCTCAGGTGAAATTTCGCCATTAATTTCTATTAAAAGTTTCGAATCAAAATTTTTAAGTTGTTCTTCTAAAAGCTTAATGGTACTCTCATCAGTAGTCTTTAAAAGTTTTGCTATTGCTTTAATTTCAGACTTTGGAAGAGTTGACATTTATTAATTAGCCCTATCTTCCTCTAAAAGTAACTCTTCTGACTCACTTTCGACTTCTGTAAATCCCACACAATTCTTACAGATTTTATTATCTCTGCTACATAAACTATAACTGTTTAAAGAGAAAGAAATCCCTAGTAAAAATAAAACATTAAAAAACTTTTTCATAAATCGTCCCTGATTGAGAATTACACATATATTCTAACCTAACTATAAATTCAGATTATTTAAAACATTATAAAAAATAAAAAAACCAGCAGAATTAACTACTGGTTTTCTTATTAATTTACTGATCAGTTTTATTGAGCAGCTTCTTCTTTTGGAG
>CAZRTB010000005.1:14370-27348 GCA_964602915.1 uncultured Gammaproteobacteria bacterium
CTTCTGCGGCTGGAGCTTCTTCTTTTTTAGTAGCGTCAGCGGCTGGGGCTTCTTCTTTTTTAGCAGCTTCTGCGGCTGGAGCTTCTTCTTTTTTAGTAGCGTCAGCGGCTGGGGCTTCTTCAGCACCTTCAGTTGCTTCTTCAGCACCTTCAGTTGCTTCTTCAGTGCCTTCAGTTGCTTCTTCAGCTTCTGGTTGTTCTACTGCTTCTGGTTTTGGTGCTGCACAAGCAGACATATAAATCATTATCATTGCTGTATAAAATAATAATGTTAATTTCTTTAGCATCTTTATTGATCTCCTTTTTATTATCCATCTAAAAATAAGTACGTTAGAGGATTTTCTTTATCACAAACACAAATATTGTAACTTATTCCTTAACCTAAAAATGTCAAAAATTGTTTAGTATAACAACATGTAAAACAACGAAAACCAGACCTGAAAATTTGAAAATAGAGCTTGGAGATAAGTTTAAATTAAAAAACTATCATTATTCAACAGCCATACTTGTCCAACATATTGGATCTACTGTTTTACCTGAGACGTATATTCCCCAGTGTAAATGCGGTCCACTGGCTATTCCTGTACTCCCTACTTTACCTATTACTTGTCCTTTTTTTACGAAATCACCTTCTTTTACAAGAATTTTACTGAGGTGTAAATAACCACTTACTACGCTGTGTCCATGATCAATAAAAACACAATTTCCATTTACAACAAAGCCTTTTGAATTTAGGCCTGCTAAAACTACAACTCCATCTTCTGGAGCTAAAATATTGCTTCCTTCTTTTCCTGCAAAATCTAATCCTTTATGAAAATAGTCAGGATTAATAACACCATTTACTCTTCTTTTTACTCCATAGGCAGTGGATTGAGCTGCACTTGAGGGGTTAATGAATCTTCCACTCCATAGTTTTTTTTCACTTTGTGAACCTAATGCTTTATTTACAAGATCTCTTTCTATTCTGCTTGCCATAAGTCCTGCAACTTGTTTTGAAAGAGTTAGTTCCTGAAGAGGATACTTAGTTTCATTTACAGGTAAATCAATTCGCTCCACATCTCTGCCATAAAAAACCTCTATTTGATATCTTCCTGTTTTTTGATTTGCTGTTAAAGGAATAATTGTTCTGAAGTAAGTGTCAGATAGTTTAAATACAGGATATTTTGTTTTATCAAAGAAAACTTTTGGAAGTCCTTTAGTTTCAGGGTCTTTAAGTATTTTTACTACCACTGGATCCCCTTGTTTAGCAGGGTTTGGAGTGACAGTTACATTGAGCCCTTCTTTTTTACTATCCTTAGTATCTTGAGAATAAGAAGGGTTAAATGTACTAATTAAATTAGAGGATAAAAAAAACAATAAGCATAAAAATAAAGACAATTTTTTAGAAAGATTAGAATTATTTAATCTTGAGTTAACTTTTTTGTTTTTTATCATTTCTTTTACCTTTTTCTTTAATTCTAAATGGTAATATATGTGGAGATGTTTTTCTACATTTTATAAGGTGACTTTGGAATTTAAACCAATGACAGAAAAAGAAAAGCTAAAAAGAGATGAAGTATTAAAACTTCTGGATATTCCAGAAGACACTTTGTCCACATATGAAAAAGAATTAGAAATAAATTCTTCTTACCCAAACGATGACCCTCTTGAAAACTTTACTTCTGAAGATGTTGATTCTATTAGAGTTTTTCATAGACTACTCGAATCAGGAATGTCTAAAAATGAAGTAAGAATACTTGCTTCTTTTTCTGAGATCTTAAGAAATGTTGATATAGATGGTTCTGATGGTATTAAAAATTTACTTGCACTATCACCCATTTACAGATTAAAACAAACGCTTGGTGTAGCTAGACAAGAGCTAGAATTGTTAAGACAAAAATCTTCAGAACTAGAAGAAAAGTTAATAAAAGAAATTGAATTTAGAGCACAGGTTGATAAAACAAATTGTTCACTTTCAGCAGAAGTTGAAGCAAAACAAAAAACCCTTGAAAGCTTAGATAAAAAATTATCAGAAACTTTACTTCAAAAAGCACACTTAGAATCACAATTATCAGTTCATGCTGAATCTAAGTTGTCTTCAAGTCAGATTTCTCAATCAGCACAGCTCAAGGGTAAAAAATCTAAAGAGCTATACGAAGTTATTGTTCAGAAAGATTCTGAGATCAGTGAACTAAAATCCGCTATTGATAAATTAAAAGAAGAAATTAAGAAAAAAGAAGAAGAAGCTGAAGAGTTAAGTGAAAGACTTGAATTTGTCCAGGATGATATGGCAGAAATGGAAAATGAAGTCGAAGAAAGATATCAAGAACAAATTAAATCCATTAGAGAAAATGTAGAAGGATTAATTGATACAAAACAAAAAGAATGGGATGCTTTTTTCCTCAAAATTAGTGAGCAACAAAAAACTGAAATACTTACACTTCAGAGAAAACATGAAGAAGAAGTAAAAATGCTGAAAGATAAAATAAGTGATCAGCTTGTTGAAATTAATCAGCTTAAAATGTCAAAAAATCCTATTGTTGGGATGTTTAAGAAAAAGAACTAGTGTGCTGTATTTGATAAGCTAATAAGCTCACTAAGATTATTTATTATGTAGTCAGGTTTTAAAATTTCTAGTTGTTCTTTACTCCTCATTCCTCTTGTTATACCAACTACTTTGCCACATTTAGAGAGCTTCCCTGCATGAATATCAGTATCTGAATCCCCCACAATCCAGGTATCTAAAGGGTTTAATCCAATTTTACTAATACCACTATAAATAAGCTGATATTTTGCATGTATATCATTTTGAACTTTTAAATCTTCCTTTAGTGGGAAAAGAATATCGTCTTTTAAATATTTATTTAATCTAAACTGTTTAATAGCTAAATCTAATTCTTTATCACTTCTAAGAGTAACAATAAAGAAATTTACGTACTGACTTTTTAAAAACTCAAATGTTTTTGTAACATCATCAAAAAGCTTATCAAAATGAAAATTCTCTTTTTTAAAGTTTAAGTCTTTTCTTAAATCTGCAGAAGCTTTGGCTTCTTTAATACTTAAACCGCTAATTACACCTATTTCTATTTCAGATATTCTATTTTGTTTTAATTTCCAAAAGACCTCTTTATTTAGAATTTGATCTTTATTTATGTCATAACCTCTTAAACTTTCAAGATAAGCACGATAATATCTATCAGATACATCAATGATTGGACCATCAAAATCAAAACAAATATTCATTTTTCAAATTATAGTTTTCTCTATTTTTTTAAATTTTTTAAATAGTTCTTTTGCACTTGCAAAAAAAGATACTAAAAAAAGCACCTATAAAAGTATAATTCCCAAAATAGAGCTCAAGATAAATAATTATAAAAACCTTTTCTGTGGTGTTTATATTAAATCTTCACATAAGTGTGCTGTCCCTGAAATAAATATAAATGGAGATTCAGAATTTCCCGCTGCAAGCCTGATAAAAATCCCTATAGCAGTAGTTTTATTAAAAAAAATTGATAAAGGAGAGATAAATTGGAATAAAACTCTTATCTTGAGTGGGCGTCATTATGCTCAAGGAGCTGGTATCCTGTGGACAAAAAAACCAGGTACTAAACTAAAGCTTAAACAAGTATTTAAGCTAATGCTAACTGTAAGTGACAATACCGCTACAAATATGATTATTGATTTATTGGGTGGAGTTAATAAAACAAATATTGAAATCCAAAAACTAAGTAAAGATTTAGGATTGAAAAACACAAGGTTAATGAATCCATTGGGTGATTTTAAAGGGACAAATAAAACCTCCCCACGTGATTTGGTAATACTTCTTGAAAAATCTCTAGAAGGAAACTTATTAAAAAAAGATTCACAGGAAATTTTAAGAACGACTTTACTTAGAGTAAAAAATAAATCTCTTATTAAAAAAGGGATTGGCGATCATACAAAATTTGCTCATAAGACAGGAACGATAGGTATCTGTGTAGGAGATGCAGGTTTAATTTATCTGCCGAAGAATAAATGGCTTGGTATTTCTATAATAGTAAGAAGACCTTTTAATAGCTATAACGGACAAATTATCATTCGTGAAATTGCAAAAATTGTGTATGATGCATTGGATGATAAATAAGAGTTTAAAATTGTTAGTATGTTAGAGTAATTTATATGCAAGTTAAATCAAAAGTTAAACCGATTATCTATGAAAACGGAAAGCTCTCTGTATTAGATCAGCGCTTGATTCCCTATGAAAAAAAATATTTAGGGTTAAAAACATATAAGGATGTGATTTTTGCTATTAAAGATATGGTTGTACGTGGTGCACCGCTTATAGGAATAACTGCGGCATACGGTATGGTGCTTGCAGTAAAAGACCTTGTAAAGACTTCTCCTGGTAAGTCTCTCTTAGATGAATTAAAAGTGAAAGCAAATGAAATTAAAGAATCCCGCCCTACTGCAATAAACCTTAACTGGGCTGTAGATTTAATAATGAGTGATGTCTCGGGTCTTGATGCTGTAGGAGGGTTGCATATAACCTCCTTACAGGAGATTGTTGAAAAGCGTGCTGTATGGATTCATGAAGATGATGAAATACGTTGCCAAAAAATTGGTGAACATGGTGCGTCTCTTGTAAAAACATTGCGCACAACGTCTCTGTTGACCATCTGTAACACTGGCTCTCTTGCAACAGGTGGTATTGGAACTGCATTTGGTGTGATTTTAACAGCGTTTAGAAATGATCCTTCTATTAAAGTTTTTGCTTGTGAAACAAGACCTCGTCAGCAAGGAGCAAGGCTTACTACTTTTGAATTTTCAGAAAATGGAGTTGATTGTACCTTAATTCCTGATACTGCCAGTGGACACATTATGAAAAGTGGAGAAATTGATTTTGTAATTGCTGGGGCAGATAGGATAGCAGGAAATGGTGACACTGCAAATAAGATAGGCACCTATCAGCTTGCAGTTTTAGCTAGAGAAAACAATATTCCATTTTATATAGCGGCTCCATTGTCCACCTTTGATTTATCTATTAGCTCTGGAGATGAAATCCCTATTGAAGAAAGAAATAAAGAGGAAGTTACGCACATAAATGAAAAAATTATATGTGCAGAAAATATAAAAGTAAGAAACCCTGCTTTTGATGTTACGCCAGCAAAATATATTTCTGGAATTATCACTGAAAAAGGTGTTTTATCTGGTGACTTGAAAAAATCTATTTATGAGGCTTTCAACCAAGCTACCATTGCGTAGCTTAAATTTTAAGAGCCATCCCTATAGAGAAATAGGGCTACCACTTTAGAAATAAAGCAGTTTTAACCTCTATGATCTATCTTCTAAGTTGTTTAGTTGATTGTGTTGTTCTGAATGTGATTATCTCACAATACTTTTTCTGAAGTGGGTATAAGATCATCAGGTGGGCTTTTAGGAAGGCTAATAAAATGAACATATTGCAGAACCAAATCAAATATATTACAATGGCCGCCTTTCTGGCCTCTTTAATATCAGTATTACCTCTACAAAGCGGAAAATGTGAATGTGCAGTTGCAGGTGCAGTATGTGGGGAAGCCCCAACATGGAATCCCTGCTGTGAGCCAGATAAATACTTTTGCAAAAAGATTAATGATCAAGACTATGGAACCTGTGAAGAAAAAGAAGAAGGCGTAACAGAAGAATAATTAAGGCTTGATTAAGTAAATAATTTGGTAGAAGCGTTTTATAAAACGCCTCTACCATGCGCTAAATATCATAAGATGGAATTAAATCTTGAACTAGCTTAAAGTTTAAAGGATTTGTCTGGTTTATCCAGCAAATCCGATAGTATGAATAGAAATTAAATATGGAAGCGCAAACTTGTTTTGCGCTAAATATCAATAGACGCGCCTTGGCTAATGAGCCATTGTTGAAATTCTTCTAAATTTTTAACTACGAGGTGTCCTGATGGAAGATTGCTTAGAAAGCCTTTTCCTCTGAGTCTTTCAAATGTTTTGCTTACCATTTTACTTGGTACTTCTGCGGCATTTGCAATTTTATATATGTTTAATTCTGGTACTACTACACCTTGTGGAGTTACTTTACCTTCTGAGTAGACTTTTAGATATAGAGCCATTGCAACTCTGGCTTCATCGCTGAGTTCAGTGATTTCATTTTGTGGTATGTCTTGTTGTACGACTTCTCTATCCATAATTTGTTTAAACTCCAAAGATTAGTTATTTTATCCACCATAGTATCATTCTTTATTAAGGTAAGATTTAGAAAATCTGCATAATAACTAAAACTTTCATATTTATTTCACTTTTAAATTAAGCAAATGTAAAACTTTCATAAAATTTCGAATCAAAGATATATACAATTGCAGTCTTTACAATAAAGATAGAATATATAAAGTTTATGCCAACTTATAACGATACAGGAATAATTTTAAATAGCTTCGAATACGGAGAAGCAGACAAGATTTTAAATATTTATACTAAAGAAAATGGTCTTGTCAGAGCAATTTGTAAGGGCGTAAAGAAGACAAACAATAGATTTAGAGGAAAGGTTGATAAGCTCTCCTGCTCAAGTTTTCAGTTTGCAAAAGGGAAAAATATGGATATTGTAAGTGAGTGTAATCACTTAAACAATTTTCCGACTTTAAGGTCTGATCTTTTAAAGCTTACATATGGACTTTTATTTTTAGAGATAGTGAATTCCTTTGCGCATGAGCAAGATTCAGAAAGTGTAGAGGTTTATAGTCTTCTATACAATGGACTTGATAAACTACAAATTGCATTAAATCCAGCCCGCTACTCCATAAAATTCATTACTGAACTTTTAATAGTGCTTGGGTATAAACCACAGTTTAATAACTGTGTCATGTGTAGTGAAGATATTGATTTAGAAGAAGAAAGAGAAGTATTTTTATTCTCTAGTGTGCTTGGTGGTCTTTTATGTAGTGAATGTCATCGTTTTTCTGAGTATAGGGAAATAAGCAAGAAAATAGTGGACATAATTGAAAATAAAACTGATAATTTAGAAATTACAGATGTTGATATAAAACATACACTTAAGATCTTAAAAGAGTATGTTTCAGCCAGAACTCATAAAGAAATAAAGTCATTTGATCTAGCCTTTTCACTGTAGTACATATTGAAGGCTAGTTCTAGTTACAATCCCAATATAGAAATACCTTATCTTTAGTTCTTTCTATTCCTATATTGTTAAAAGTTTTTAAAATTTCTTGGAAAATGTGGACTCTTACTTTATTCTATTAAGGTGTTATTTAAAAGTATCTTTTACCATTGAAAAGAAACATACAGAAAAAGCTTAAGATTGTCTTGAGCTAAATAAAGGAGACAAATCGTGCCACGTCAAATACCGTTATCAGAATTTAGAAATATGGGAATCGCTGCGCATATTGATGCAGGAAAAACTACTACTACAGAAAGAGTTCTTTTTTATTCAGGTCTTGTTCATAAAATTGGTGAGGTTCATGATGGAACTACAGTTACAGACTGGATGGAACAAGAAAAAGAGAGAGGCATTACCATTACTGCCGCCGCTATTTCTACAAAGTGGAAAGATAAGTACATAAATTTAATTGATACACCGGGACACGTGGACTTTACTATTGAAGTTGAAAGATCTATGAGAGTTCTTGATGGTGTTGTAATTGTTCTTTGTGGTGTAGGTGGAGTTCAGCCTCAGACAAAAACAGTTTGGAAACAAGCAAACAGATATAAAGTACCAAGAATTATTTTTGTAAATAAACTAGATAGAGTTGGAGCTGACTATTATAAAGTAGTTAAACAAGTTCAGGAAGACTTAAAAGCAAATGGTCATCCTATTCAGCTTCCTATTGGAAATGAAGATCAGCTAAAGGGTCTTGTTGATCTTGTTGAAATGAAAGCTCTTTACTATAAAGATGAAGATAAGATGGGAAGAGAAATCGAAGCTAAAGAAATTCCAGATGATATGAAAGAAATTAGTCAGAAGTTCAGAGAAACACTTGTTGAAGCTATTGTTGAAACAAATGATGAGCTTATGACTAGATATCTTGAAGGTGGTCAGATTTCAAATGCAGAACTTAAAAAAGCACTTCATGACGCAGTAGTTAAGCTAAAAATTATTCCTATTACCTGTGGATCTGCATTTAAAAATAAAGGTGTTCAATCACTTCTTGACTGTGTGGTTGACTATTTACCATCACCTACTGAAGTAGAAGCTGTTAAGGGCATTTTAAAAGATGGATCTGAAGTAGAAAGAAAATCAGATGACAATGAACCGTTTGCGGCTCTTGCATTTAAAATTATGACTGATCCATTCGTTGGTCGTCTTACATTTATCAGAGTTTATAGCGGTCACTTAAAAGCAGGAAGCTATGTTTATAATGCTTCTAAAGACAGAAAAGAAAGAATTAGTCGTCTTGTTAAACTTCAGGCAGATGATAGAAAAGAAGTCGATGAAGTTTATGCGGGTGATATTTGTGCAGTAGTAGGTTTAAAAGATACTACGACTGGAGATACTCTCTGTGATGAAGATCATCCTATTATTCTTGAAACACTCTTTATTCCAGAACCAGTTATCTCTGTCGCTATTGAGCCTAAGACTAAAGCAGACCACGATAAGATTGGTATATCGCTTCAGAAACTTGCTGAAGAAGATCCTACATTTAGAGTGCATGTTGACCATGAAACCAGTCAAACTATTATTTCTGGTATGGGAGAACTTCACTTAGAAATTCTTGTAGACAGATTACTTCGTGAGTTTAAAGTAGAAGCTAATGTTGGTAAGCCTCAGGTTGCATACAGAGAAACTTGTAGGAAGAAAGTTACTCAAGAAGGTAAGTATGTTAGACAATCAGGTGGACGTGGTCAGTACGGACATTGTGTTATTGACATTGAATCATTACCTCCAGGTAGTGGCTTTGAGTTTGTTAATAAGATCGTTGGTGGTATCGTTCCAAAAGAATATATTCCAGCAATTGAAAAAGGTATAAAAGAAGCTATGGCTGGTGGGATCTTAGCTGGTTACCCAGTTATTGATCTTAAAGTTACACTTCATGACGGAAGTTTCCACGATGTTGACTCTTCAGATATGGCATTCCAGATCGCAGGATCTATGGCTATTAAAGAAGGTTTCATGAAAGCAAAACCAGTTCTTCTTGAACCAATTATGTTTGTGGAAGTGGAAGTTCCTGAAGCATTTATGGGTGATATTATTGGAAATCTTTCTAGTAGACGTGGAAGAATTGAAGGTATGGATACAGTAATGGGTGTTTCAAAAGTCCGTTCTAAAGTACCTCTTTCAGAAATGTTTGGTTATGCTACTGATATTAGAAACAGTACAAAAGGTCAAGGTACATTTACCATGGAATTTTCATGTTATGAAGAAGTACCTTCTGCAGTAGCTGAACCTATTATCACAGGGAAAAAGAAATAGTCTTATTTTATTGAGTTTTCATCAGGTAGGGTTTCTACATCCAGTCCTATATTAGTGTTTGTGCCTTCTTTTGATTCACTGCATGTGCACTCACAGGAATCTTCTTTTCTGGATATGAAAACATCTTGAGGACAATTATCCAAACATGGAATTATCTTAGAAAGACAGTTATCGTATTTAATGCTTTTTAAAGAGGAATCTTCCATTTCAAATGTATCAAGGATTTCTATAGGCCCCTTTTGATCAGTCTCTAAATTTTTCAATTTCTTTTTTATTGCAAAAGAAGGTAGCGTGCTTGATAACAAAATAATTAAAACAAAAAGATACTTCATAAATAATCTCCGTAGCTTATTTATTCCCCAATTTATATATTAAATATAATTAATATTTACTTAGCTTTTTCAATCTTTAAATTACCAGTTACAGCTTGAGCGCTTAGTCCAGCAATCTGGGTTGCTAATTTCAAGGCAAAAACAGGGTCAGTAAAGCTTTGTTTAGATAAGAGCTTATTTGTTGCTGGGATTAAAGTATATGAATAATCTCTTTCAATGAGGACCTCATAATCAATTTTTTTACTTCCACACAAATTATTTGAACTTTCAAGAAGCATTATTTGTGCATTTATGTCTACCGTGGCACAGTAAGATTTTTTCTCTGGATCTTTTAAGTGAAGATAAAATGTCAACTCGTTTGAATAAATATAATTTCCATCTATATCAAACTGTGCATAGGAATAGTTTTGAATAAAAAGACAGAGCACCAATGTTATAAATAGTGACTTCATAGATATTTATCACCTTGCTTTTATTAGCGAAGGTTTTAATTTATTAATAATGACTGTAAGAATACTATTTACTGTTTCTTTTGCCATAATCCCTTCATAGCTCAGTGTAATTCTATGTCTTAAAATGTCTGCAACTACTGCTTCTAAATCTTCTTGTTTTACATAGTCTCTACCTTTGATTAGAGCAAGTGCTTTTGTAGCAATTGTTAGATTTAAAGATGCTCGTGGGCTTGCTCCATAGCTAATAAAATCCTTAATACTATCTAGCTTGTACTCGCTAGGGAATCTGCTTGCAGAAACTAAATCAGCGATTAAATTTACAATGCTTGGATCTACATAGACTTTCTCTACAAGTTTTTGATAGCTGGAGAGTTCTTCTTTAGAAATGGTTTTTTTTATTGTAGCTTTTTCTTCTACACAAAACCTATTTATAATAGCGACTTCTTCTTTAGGAGAGGGATAGCTAATAATGAGCTTAAACATAAACCTATCCATCTGTGCTTCAGGTAACTGGTATGTTCCTTCAGACTCTATAGGGTTCTGAGTAGCAAGAACGATAAATGGAGGGTTAATTTTGTGTGATTTTTTAGAAATAGTAACCTGCTTTTCCTGCATGGCTTCTAAAAGGGCACTTTGGACTTTTGCAGGGGCACGGTTAATTTCATCTGCAAGGATTAAATTTGCAAAAATTGGTCCCAAAATGGTCTCAAAATCGCTATTTTTTTGATTATAAATCTGAGTACCTATAAGATCAGATGGCAATAGATCAGGGGTGAATTGTACTCTTTGAAAATTTAAATCAAAAACTTCAGAAAATGTTTTTAAAATCAATGTTTTAGCAAGTCCAGGAGGTCCTTCTAGAAGGATATGTCCACCAGCTAAAATTCCTATTAAAACTCTTTCGAGAATATAGTCTTGCCCAACAATTACTTTTTTTATTTCATAGAGAGCAGACTCTATTTTTTTTGAGGCATCTATATATTCTTCTTTAACTTCAGGCATGGGAATATTATAGCAATGTAAGTATATTTAAGTCCTTCTTACTTGTTGATTTTAGAAAGATAATGAATGTTTTCTATAGATAGGACTGTTACTTTTTTGTCTAGCTTAAAATCATCTTTCCCAGGATAAATTACGTATAAATGCTCAAGAGAAAGTTCTTCAGCGGCAGATTTCATTGATTGAGTAAGTTTAGGTGCTTCATTAAATTTCACCTCTATACCAAACATCTTTCCTCGTTTTTTAAAAACCAAATCAAGCTCTGCTCCTGTATGTACTCCCCAAAAATAAGATTCTTCTTCTTTTAGACTCAGTTCTTTTATAGCTTGCTCCAATGCAAACCCTTCCCAGGAAGCTCCCATTCTTGGATTAGACTCTAGGTCTTTGAAATCTCTTATGGTTAATAGAGTATGTAATAATCCAGAATCTCTAAAATATATTTTAGGTCTTTTTATTAATCTTTTATTTGTATTATAAAACCAAGGTCTCAATTGTCTAATAACAAATGCTCCAGATAAAATGTCTAAATATCTCATAACAGTAGTATCTGTGGTTTGTAAGCTTCTTCCAATTTCAGATGCATTAAATATTTGTCCATTATAGTGGGATAACATTAGCCAGAATCTTCTAAGAGTCTTTGCTGGTATTTGAATCCCTAGGTTTGGAATATCTCTTTCTAAAAAAGTGGTTATAAATTCTTCTCTCCATTTAGACGATAACAAATTATTTTTAGCTAAAAAAGAAAGAGGAAATCCCCCTCTAAGCCATAGTTTTTTAATTTCTTCTTTCTTGATTTCCTCTACAGAAAATCCTCCTAGCTCAATATAATTAATTCTTCCAGCTAGCGTTTCTGAAGAATTAGATATTAAGTCTCTAGAGGCACTCCCTAGAATTAAGAATTTAGATTTTTTATTTTTATCTGCAAGAACTCTAAGTAATGGAAATAATTCTGATCTCCTTTGAATCTCATCTATTATGATTAAGCCTTCTAAATCTTCTAATGCAAGCTTAGGATTTTCCAATTTAGCTAAATCTGTAGGGTCTTCTAAGTCAAAGAAAAATACTTCTCCATCTTTCTCCTTAAATTGTTTTGCATATTCCTTAGCTAAGGTTGTTTTTCCGCATTGCCTAGGTCCTAATAAGGCTACAATGGGGAAAGAACTAAAGGAACAATGCAATAAGCTCAATTCTTTTAATCTGTCTATGATCATATTTGTATTATACCATGAATTTTCAGTGTCTAACGCTGAATTTTCATGGCTGTATACTTCCAGGCTTAATTATCTAAGCGGCATGTTTAGCAATAAAAACGGCTTTTGAGGGATAAAGCAGACTATCTGCTAAAGGTGCTTCGATATGAATTGTTGATCCTTCTGTTTGTGATTTATCGGTATAGTTATCTATTAGTCCACCTCTTTCTAAAGACTGTATCTCATAGTGTGGTATTCCAAAACTTCTATGTTCAAACTCTGCTTGTGATCCTTGGCTAGAATAATGTCCGTAATTTATTCCTTTGATTAAAAATCCACTATTACCTATGGTAGAAAATCTTGTATCTCCAGGAAACCGTGGGAGGTCACTTCTTTTACCATTAACACCATTACTAATAATTACAGTGTCTGGTTTAAATTTGGGAGTATAAAAACTCGCAGGTACAAAACCGTTAAAGATCCTAAGCATATATATTTTCTCCAATTCAAATATTTATTTAATTATTCCAAGATTAGCAGTTTTTGTGCTTTAGTTGTAATTTCTTAAAGATTTTTTTATTTTTTATAGGTTCAGACAAGCTGAACCTTCTATCTTTAA
>CAZRTB010000005.1:27448-87980 GCA_964602915.1 uncultured Gammaproteobacteria bacterium
AGTTTTCACACCTGATCGGATTCACCCAATGAATGGGATGAATCCTACATTAAAACATTCCAAATTTTTTTTATTTTTTATAGGTTCAGACAAGCTGAACCTTCTATCTTTAAAGTTTTCACACCTGATCGGATTCACCCAATGAATGGGATGAATCCTACATTAAAATATTCCGAACTTCTTTTTATTCTCGGGTTTGGATTTCTCTAATTTTGCTAGCTCTTCAAAGAGCTTCTTTTCTTCAGTGTTTAATTTTGTAGGAGTTTCTACTACTATTTCTACCAGATGATCTCCACGTCTTGCCATATTGTTTAGTTTTGGTACACCAAGTCCACCTATCTTAAGAACTGTTCCTGACTGGGTTCCAGGTGGAATCTGTAGGTTTTTATCCCCATCTGTAGTTTTTACTTTTATATTTGCTCCAAGTGCGGCAGTACTGAAAGTGATAATTTCTTTTGTGAAAATGTTTAATCCTTCTCTCTCAAAATACTCATGTTCTTTAACACTTAAAACTACATATAGATCTCCAGGAGGACCACCTTTTTTTCCTGCTTCTCCTTTTCCTCCCCAGCGAAGTCTGGCACCATCATCAATTCCACATGGTACTTTTACATCAATAGTTTTTTTAGTTCTTTTTTGTCCTTTGCCAGTACAGTCTGTGCACGGCTGTTCTACTACATTTCCGCTTCCTGAGCATGTAGGGCATGTTGCTATCTGAGTCATATGTCCGAAAAATGATTCAGTTACTCTTCTTACTTCACCACTGCCACCACATGTTTTACATGGTTTTAAATTCGTTCCAGGACGTGCGCCAGTACCTTTACAGAGACCACAGTCCTCTAGTGGAGTTATAGTAATTTGTTTTGAACAGCCGTTAATAGCTTCTAAAAAGTCAATAACTAATTCATATCTAAGATCTGCGCCACGCTCAGGACCATTTCTGCTTCTTCCTCTTCCACCACCTTCTCCAAAAAACTGAGAGAAAATATCACCTAAATCATTGAAACCAAAATCAATGGTTTCTCCATAACTTCCTTTTACACCACTCATGCCGAATCTATCATAAGTAGATCTTTTTTGAGGATCAGAGAGAATTTCATATGCCTGATTTAACTCTTTAAAAGTCTCTTCATTTCCTGTTTCTTTATTGTCAGGATGATATTTTCTAGCTTGCTGTCTGAATGCTTTTTTAATCTCTTCTTCAGAAGCTTCTCTGTTCACACCTAAAATTTCATATAAATCTTTGTTCTTTTCTGGCATGATTTTATTATACCTGCTCTACGTCATTGCGAGAAACGTAGTGACGAAGCAATCTGGCTTATGCAACATGTTATGAGATTGCCACGCTTCATTTTATTCAGCTCGCAATGACGTATTATGTAGAGATTGTTTTTTCAATCTCATTAATTATCTTTTTAACCGAATCCACAGGATCATTACTATCAGTTATAGGTCTTCCTACTACTATGTGGCTTACTCCGTTTTGTATAGCTTCTTTTGGTGTTGCTGTTCTTTTCTGATCATTTTTTTGAGCCCATTCAGGTCTAATTCCAGGAGTGACAATTAAAAAATCTTTTTTATTATTTTTATTTGCAACTTCACGAATCATTTTAGCTTCATTTGGTGAACATATGATTCCATCCAGATCATTTTTAATAGCTAAAAATGCTAGATGTGCCACGTACTCTTCCATCTGCTCTTTAATTTTCAGATCATTCTCCAACATTTCACTACTTATACTAGTTAGAATAGTTACTCCAAGAAGTTTTGGTGGGTTTAGATTATATTTATTTGCTGATTCTACTATAGAGTTCTTAGCTTCCTGTAACATAACACTGCCACCAGACATATAAACATTTAAAATGTCTGCTCTATGCCTGACTATGTTTCCTACTGCTTTACTCACAGTGTTTGGAATATCCATAAACTTCCCATCGAAAAAAACCTTATTCCCAAACTTTTTAATTTCATCGATTATTTTTGGTCCACAGCTAGTGAATAGTTCTAAGCCTACTTTAAAGTACCCAGTATATTCAGTAAGTTTTTCTACTGTACTGAGTGCTTCTTTTTCACTCGATGTATCAAGCGCAATCATCAAATAATCTTTTGCATCTCTTTTCATTCTACTTTCCTGCTACTGTTATTCCTTCTAGTAAAAAATACGGATAATGATGACTTCCATAAAGCCACTCTTTATCTTTTGAGATTTCATTAATATTTTTTAAGAGCTCAAAAATATTTCCTGCAATCATTGAGTTTTTAACTCTCCCCACTATTTTTCCATTCTCCACTTTAAATCCAAGCTCAATTCCTACATTAAATTCTCCAGCAAGTGTGTTTGACTGACCTGCTCCTAATAAGTGATCAATTATTATTCCTTCTTTCATATTTTCTATTAACTGTTTTGATGAAAATTTATTTTCAGAGCTTTCTATGATTGTTGTAGTAAGTCCTGGAGATGGAGGGATGCTGAGTCCTCCTTTAAATCCGTTTCCAGTAGACTCCTCTTTTGGTTCACATTTGCTGGCAGTAGACTGGTCAAAATAAAATGAGTTTATAATTCCATTCTTTATCAATGCTTTTTTAGTTGTTTTAATTCCCTCATCATCAAAATCTGTTTTTCCAGTACCTGCTGAAGGATCTTCAGTAAAAGATAATTTGCTATCAAAAAGCTTTTCACCTAACTTAGTTGTAATAGGTGATATCTTTTGCTGAATAGCCTTCCCATTAAAAATCACAGAAAATATATCTCCAAAAATACTAGAAACTGCATTTGGTGTGAAAACGATAGGATATTTTTTTGTCTCGACTGAAACTATATCATTGCAGTGAGCAAGCTTTTCTAAGATTCTAACTTTAATTTTATTTTCATCGGGAAAATCTTCTAAAGAACTATCCCCTTCATATATTCCTAAAAAATCTTCCCCCCTGATGAGATTTGCATAAAAACTAGTGCCGTAAATATTTTTTGTTCTTTTCCCTGAAACACCATTTGAATTTAAATAAACAGTTTCTCCATAGCTAAGATCAAAACCACCGCTCACTAGTAAATCCTTGTGAAATTTTTTAATTTCTTCAATAGTTTTATTCCCTCTCTCTACTAACTCTTCTAAAGGAAACTGTGGATTTATTTCTGAAGGCTTAGAGCTTATAGGAGCTTTTGAAAATTCGAAAGTTGCTTTAGGTCCAAAATTACTTGCTTCTATAGCAGAAGAAACAATTTCTTCTATCGCTGAAGGATCAGTACTGCTAGCTATTCCTATTTTCCCATCTTTAATTAGTCTGATTCCAATCCCTGAGCTTTCATTACTTTCAAGAGATTTTAATTTATTATTTTCAAAGCTAATTGGATTGCTTGTCCAGGACTTTTGAATAATTTCAATTTCACTAGCACCATTTTTTTTACCTATTTCAATGAGGCTATCAAGCTTTGAGAATTTGGTTTCTGTTTTAGTCATAATTACTCGTTTCTATAGTAATAATGTTACAATAAAAACAGTTATAAACATATGACTATTAATAGAATTATAGGTATAAAACCAGAAATAATACCTTATTTGCCTCAGACAGATTATGATTTTTCTTGCCAATTGAAGAAAGTTTTTGTAGGAAAGAATGTAAAAGTTAGTTTTGTTTCAGAAGATGGCTTGGTTCATGATACGGTAAGTGGGAATTTGAAATCTGCAGTAGTTAAAGCTCAGAATCTTGGTTATATAAAATATAATTTAGTAATTCTAAATATTGATGGTGATATATATTTTTTTAAAGATGGAGAAATTACTACTACTGTTGTTTCAGACAAGATTGAAGGAGTATTAGAAAGTATAAAAGTTTTAAAGGATACCGACGATAAAATAAAACCAGATGGAAATATTTAAAGCAGTTATCCCCATACATATACCACCTAATATATCAGTGAAAAAGTGATGATTTAAATAAATCCTGGATAAAACAATAAAAGAACAAAGTACAAGTGAAATGATGTGCCATGGAATAATTGGAATAGTGTTTTGTAGAAGAATGCTGATAAAAAAATATATGGAGATTGAAGCCATAACATGACCACTGGGAAAACAATAACTCAATCTTTTCTTTGTATCTTCTGCTGTTTCTTCTGGTCTTTCTCTTTTAAATAAGATCTTAAGTAGTCTGTTTAAAGCCCAGGAAAATATTAAACAAAATAAAATAGATACAGCATATGAGAGTTTTTGTTTTAAAACTACAAATAGAATTGAAAGAATAATACAGAAAGAGATATGAAATATTGCATTCCCAAAAACCGCAAGATTGTTTGCACCCATCCTTAGAATTTTATTCGTAGAAGTTTTTCCAAAATTAATTACCTCATTGTCTATTCTTATCCATTCAGAGTTTTTGTAACTTCTGGATAAATAAATAAATAAAACAATTGATAAAAAAAGAGTTATTTGATCAGCCATTACTCTGGCTATTAGAAAATTTAAAGAGGATATTGGGTGTTGGAGAAAATACATAAAGTTAATGGCTATAAGCCATATTCACCCCATTTTTTGTCTACCAGTTCTTTCGTAGTAACATCCATTACCATTTCATCAGGCCATTCACGGGTATAACCTTCTGATTTCCATTTTCTAGTGGCATCAATTCCCATTTTCCCGGAAATTCCCATTACGTTAGAAGCATGATCTAAGATATCAGTAGGACCCTCTGTAAATACAGCATCTCTTTTTGGGTCAGTATTTGCAAAAACTTTAAATGCAACATCTGAAATATTATGAACATTTACATCCTCATCTACTATGATTACGTATTTAGTGAACATTATTTGCCCAATTCCCCATATAGCATTCATTACTTTCTTTGCATGTGCAGGGTATTTCTTTTTAATACTTATAATGGCACAGTTATGAAAAACTCCTTCAAGAGGCAGATTCATGTCTACTATTTCAGGTAAGAATACTTTTAACAGTGGTAAAAATATTTGTTCAGTAGCTTTACCCATATAGCAGTCTTCCATTGGTGGCTTCCCAACGATAGTAGTTATATAAATAGGATCTCTCCTGTGAGTCATGCATGTAATATGATATTTTGGAAACATTCCAGGCAGACTATAGAAACCAGTATGATCTCCAAAAGGTCCTTCTACTCCTAGCTCATCTAGGTCTACATATCCTTCTAAAACAATTTCAGCATTTGCTGGTACTTCAAGATCAATGGTTTTACATTTTGCTAACTGAACTGGTTCCGATCTTAAAAATCCAGAAAAGATAAACTCATCTACACCTGGTGGGAGGGGGGCTGATCCAGAGTACATAGTAGCTGGATCACAGCCAATTACTACTGCTACTTCCATCTTTCTTTCTTTTCTTTTTTCTGGGTCTAATGTTGCAGTAGAGGCTTCATATGAAATAGTTTTAGATCTATTCTCCATCCCCATTCCAGCTTCGAGCCCTAAATCGTCTATCCTTTTGGCTCTTAATTCTGACTGAACTGTAGCCCCTGACTGGATATAGTTTTGAGCTCCATCATGGTGTTTATGCCAGTGCATAAAAGCAGTACAGTTATCAATTTTTTGTATTCTGTACATGCCTACATTTCTTACCCCTGTATTTGGGTCTTTGGTTATAACTGTAGTCATTGTTATAAATGGTCCTGCATCTAAAGGCCATGCAGTGATAATAGGAAGCTTATCTAGCATTGATTCTTTTAAATCTGTTATCACGACTTCCTGACAAGGTGCATTCGATGTCATCTTTGGTGGGAAAGAGGCGGCTTCAGCTAGTTTCGGGAGCATACTAAGTTTTCCTAGTAAGCTATCTGGAATCTTTTTATCTAGGAACTTTTCAATTCTACTTGCTATCTCTTTAAAAGAATTAATACCTAAGGCTGATTGCATTCTTTTATAAGAACCTAAAGTATTAATCAAAACGGGAATCTGATATCCAGAAACATTTTCAAAAAGTAATGCTTTATTACTATCATCTGGGCCTTTTGAGATACGGTTTGTTATTTCAGAGATTTCAAGATAAGGGTTGACTTCAGTGGTGATTCTCTTAAGCTCCCCTAGCTCTTCAAGTTTATTTAAGAACGCTCTTAAGTCTTTGTACATGCTTACCTGCCTAGTGACTATTATAGAGCGATTAGTGACCAGTGTTAATAGCTGATCTACAAGCTGTAAGAGTTTTCAGCAGGTGGGATTAAATGTTTATGGGTATATTTACTTAAAACAAATAAAAATTACAAACATGCTAGAATGCAATTTGTCTTTTTTATTTAAAAAGGGCTAAAAATGGAAGAAAAGTTAGTAATATCAGGTGGAAAAGAATTATCTGGCGAATTAGAAATAGCCAGTGCTAAGAACTCAGTGCTGAAGCACATGGCAGGAGCATTGCTTTTTAATGGCATTATATGTATAAAAAATGTACCTGACTTAAAAGATGTCCAGAACATGATTGAGGTTTTACAATTCCTTGGTGCTAAAGTTAGATTTATTAAGAATGATTTAGAAATTGATAGTAGAGATGTTTCTGGTGTTTTTGCACCACATGAATTAGTGAATAAACTTAGAGCTTCATTTAACGTTTTTGGACCACTTGTTGGAAGATTCGGTGAAGCAAGAGTTTCTCTTCCTGGTGGTTGTCAGATCGGTGCACGCAGACTAGACCTTCATGAAAAAGGATTAAAAGCACTTGGTGCAGATATAAGTTTAGATCAGGGATACATGGTAGCTAAAGCACATAAATTAACAGGTACTAAAATATATTTAGATTTACCCAGTAACGGTGCTACTGAAAATATTATGATGGCAGGAATACTTGCAGAAGGTGAAACTATTATTGAAAATGCCGCATGTGATCCTGAGATTATCGATCTTGCAAACTTTTTAAATAGTATGGGTGGAAAAATTCAAGGAGCAGGAACACATACCATTACTATTAAAGGTGTTAAACAGAAAGATCTTCATACTACGATCTATACTCCTATTAGTGATAGGTTAGAAGCAGGCACGTACCTTCTCAGCGCAGTAACTACGGGTGGAGAGATTACACTTAAAAATGTAGTTCCAGAACATATTCAGGCAGTGACTAGTAAGCTTGAAGAAGCTGGAATAAACATTAGCTTCCCAGATCAGAGAACATTGCATGCAAAAGCAAATAAAAAAGATTTTAAAGGAGTTGATATAAGTACTGGATGGTATCCTGGATTTCCTACAGATTTACAACCAGTGTTTATTACTCTTTTAGCTATTTCAAAAGGTACAGGTACTATTAAAGAAAACATTTATGAAGATAGATTTGGAAATGTACCAGATTTAGTTAGAATGGGTGCGGATATAAAAGTAAGTAATAACGTTGCTGTGATAAAAGGTGTAGAAAAACTAAGTGGTACTAAAGTAGAAGCTCAGGACATTCGTGGTGGAGCAGGTTTAGTAACAGCAGGGCTAGTGGCTAGTGGAACTACAGAAGTAACAGGTTTAGGCTATATAGACAGAGGCTATGAAAACCTGGTAGAAAAACTAAGTTCTATCGGTGCAGTTATAACCAGAACAAAAAACATTAGTGGTGAAGAGACTTCTGAAGAAAACCTTCATAAAGAAGAAAAGCTAAATAATAAAGCAAAATCCTGATTTGTCATTGCGAAGACTTTAGCCTGAAGCAATCTCCTATCAATTAACAGAATTTCAGGGCTATCCATATAAGGACGTAGTTTTTAAGCATTTATTTGCAGAGTTTTCTCTAATACAGATTAAATATTTTTAATATTTTACTACAGCTTAATCCAGCGGCCAGATACTTTTCATACATTTATAGGAGATTTTATATGGTTGATATGACAGACATGGTTGAGTACCAGCAATTAGCGGCAGAAAGAAGCCGTTTAGGTAGAGCGATAGGAAGTGCTGAGAAAAAAAATGATACTGAAACTGCAGAAGCTTTAAGAGCACAACTTCAAGACATAAATAAGAAATTTAATGAGCAAAGAGAACATATTAAATTTATGAGAGAGAGTGAACAAAAAGTAGCCCAAAACAAGCAAGATAAATATAAAGAACAGTCTAAAGGAACTAAGTCTTATGGGTTTAATAAGGATACAGGACGATCCCCACAACAGGATAAAAATCATAAGGAAGCAAACCGTATTTTAAATGAACCTGGATATGCTTCTACAAAAGCTCATAACAATAAACGTACGAGTCCTTTCGGTGATCCAGCATTAAATAGTTGGGGAAGAGATAGGATTAAATTAGCAAATAATATGAACTCTGATGGTGCTGGCAGTGCTGGTAAAGGTGGAGCTAGAAGTAATAATCAACTTGCTGGTGGTGATATAGATGTTAAAAATGCTAAAGGAAGAACGGCTGGTATAGGGAAAGAAAGCAGATTTTATAATCCTGATAAATCAAACCCAAGAGGTGGAATGTCAATCTCTAACTATAGTGAAAACATGCAAAACTTTTCAAAAGAAGATAGACATCAGATAGTAAAAGGAATGATGGATGGTACTCTTTCTAGGAAAGATTTAGAATCAAAAGGTTTTAAAGTAGAAGATAAAACTTTTGCTCAGTCAGTAAAAGATCATAATAAATCTAAGGAAGGAGGAGCAGACACTGAAGTAGCTAAAGCTCCACCTCCACCACCTCCGCCGCCTCCTAAAAAAACCGAAGTGGCTTAGTTATTACTAAATCAAATATAAAATTTAAATTACATTGAGTATGCTATAACATAACTTGTGGCTTTTTATAGAGAAAAAGATAATAAAGTACTTTTAAATATCTGTGTAGTTCCTAGGTCTTCGAAGACAGAAGTTTCTGGTATTTATGGAGACTCTTTAAAAATCAAACTTAAATCTCCTCCTGTGGATAATTCTGCTAATGAGGAGCTTATCAGTTTTTTAGCAGAGAAACTAAAACTTTCTAAATCAAGTATTAAAATTGTTTCAGGGCTTACTCAAAAAAGGAAAATAATTTCTCTATCCGGGTACAAAATAAGTAATATTGAAGGTTCTTTGTTATGAAAAAGATTTTTTGGCCTGATAACTCATACTATATTTCCTTTAGCTTAATGCTTGCTACTGGGGTTTTTTGTCTTTATTTTAAGCAGTTTGAAATGCCTATGCCTCCATATGTAATTTTTATTGGTGTAATCTCACTAGCTTATTTTTATACACAGAGAATAGTAGTAGACAAAACAACGGTGACAGGGCCTACTGCTTATGGAAAAAGAAGAAATAGAACAACAATCCCTATAAGTGAATCCGAAGCTTTTTTTGAAAATAGAAGCTGGGGAAATGGATACCTGGTTATAAGACATAAAACTTCCAGTCGTCAGATTTATGCACCCTTTTATTTTTTCTCTAAAAGAACGATTAATAATCTAATGAAAATCTTTCCTAATCACTCTACTAATCCTAATTCGTTAAATGAACCTTTTACTGAGTCTGATTAGTATTAGACAGTGTTATTTCCTGGTGACATGCTGAAACTAATAGTTTAAAATATCTACCATGAAAATTAATCTTATTTTATCCGGTGGTGGAGTTAGGTCTTATGCTCATCTGGGAGTTTATAAATATTTATTTGAAAACAAATTTGAAATTAATGAAATAGTCTCTGTCTCTGGTGGCTCTTTAATTGCACCTTTTATTTTTTTGAAAAAAGAACCCGATGAGATAATTGAGATTTTTAAGAAGATAAAACTTCATAAAACACTTTTTCCTTTTTGGTTTGTGCCGAATAAGTTTGAGTTTTTGTTTTCTCAGCCAAGTACATTTAAAATAGGTGAAGTTATAGAAAATACCATCCTTGAAAAATATGGAGAGCTGGCTTTAAGGAGCATTTCTGCCTCTGAGAAAGTACATATAATGGCTACTAAAAATCCTTTATGTGGAACTAAGCTTATGTATTCAGATATGCTAAAGATTACAGATTTAAAAAATGCTATTGCCAGCAGTACTGCTATAAGCGGTATTTTTAAGGATCATAAAGTTGGAGAATGTTTTTATATTGATGGAGGACATTGGAATAATTGCCCTATCTTTTTTGATTTTGAAGATAACTTTACTTCACTTGTGGTTTCAAACCTTGGTTATACAGGACTTGTAGAAAAAGAAGGTGGGAGAATATCAAAAATTATCAGAGGTCTTGAAATTAATTCTTTTGCCAGAGTGCAGGAAGATATTCAAAGATGGAATTTTGAAAAAACTTGCAATAAAAGAGGGTTACTAACTGTTATAAATCCTTCTGTCTGGAATATAAACTCTCTGGATTTTAATCTCTCAGATTCTCAAATGGAGGAGCTGATAAATGCAGGATATGAAGCAGGAAAGAAATCTTTTGTTAAAAAAGCTGTTTCTGTTTAGTACCTTTTCCAAATAGTGTTTTTATAGCATCAGGGATTTCGCCTTTTTCATCTATGTCACAAGCCCGGATATTTTCTAAATCACCAAGACTATCTTTAAGAACCTTGTAAAATGAACCACTTCCATAAGGACCATTTGTTTGTGTATATCCA
The DNA here is from genome assembly GCA_964602915.1 of uncultured Gammaproteobacteria bacterium. Lineage (GTDB taxonomy): Bacteria > Cyanobacteriota > Vampirovibrionia > 2-02-FULL-35-15 > 2-02-FULL-35-15 > CAZRTB01. The sequence goes on from CAZRTB010000005.1 coordinate 37,939, forward strand.
AAAAGATTTATAACTTTAGCAAGCTCACCTATTAGTTCAAGACTTTTATCATTATCCTCTCCCCAGTTATCTCCATCTGTATATAAAAGTGCATAAAGATTCCACTGCTCAGGAGGCAAATCAGTTTCCAGTATGTGTTTTAGTAAGGTTACTGCTGAAGAGATTCTTGTTCCACCGCTTTCTCTGGTGTGATAAAAAGTATGTTCATCTACTTCTTTAGCTTTAGCATCAAAAATAATATATTTTTCTACAAGCCCTTTGTATTTATGTCTAAGCCAGGTATCTATCCAGAAGGCTTCAGTTCTCACAATTTCTTTTTGTTCATCTGCCATGGATCCAGATACGTCCATCATATGAATTACTGCGGCATTTGCCTCTGGATTTGGTTCATCCTCAAAAAATCTATTAACTTTATCTGATTTCTGAGGATATGCTTTAGTCGGCAAATCTTCCAGAGGAATACCACTTGTTAATGATCTTATTAAAGCTCTTTTATAAGTGGGTTTAAAAACTACTCTTTGATTTAATCCTGCATGTCTGTGAGTAACTTTGCTAGAAGATTTTGTTTCTAACTGTTCTTTTCCTTTTGGTTCTATATCTGGAAGTTCTAATTCCTGTGCCAGCATTTGAGCTAGCTCATCTAATGAGATATCTACTTCTAGTATATGATTTCCACCATCACTACCTGCTTTTCCGCTTCCCTCTCCATCATCTTGCCCTTGTCCAAGAGGGTCGCCTATATCTCCCTCTCCTTGACCTACGCCACCATTTCCTTTATCACCATGTTTAAAGCGAGGAATATCTATCTGAGGAATAGGAATACTTACAGTGTCTTTCCCTTTTCTTCCAATCATTCCACTATTAGATATATATTTTCTTAAATTTTGCCGGACTTTTCCCTGAACAATTTTTTTAAATCTTCCTAAATCATTCTCAATTCTAGTAGGCATAGAACCCCTTAATAAGCAAAATTCGTTTAAAAGTATTTTTAGTATAGCATGATGAAAAAGTAAAAAAGTAAGATGAGTGTAACCTAATAAATAAAAAAGGCGTGGAATCCCACGCCTTTTTACATGTAAATGATTTACAAAATTAAGCTAAATTTACCCAGACTGTTTTTACCTGAGTATAAAGCTCTAGAGCATGTGCCCCACCTTCACGACCATAGCCACTTTGTTTGTATCCACCAAATGGGGCACATGGATCGAAAACGTTATAGCAATTAATCCATACAGTTCCTGCTTTTAATGCTTTTGAAACTGCATGTGCTTTTTTGAGATCATTTGTCCAGATTCCTGCCGCTAAACCATAAGTAGTTTCATTCCCTTGGAATATAGCGTCATTAATATCATTAAATGGAATTGCACTAACGACTGGTCCAAAGATTTCTTCCTGTGCAACTCTCATTTTATTATTCACACCACTAAATACTGTAGGCTGAACAAAGTATCCTTTATCAAACTCAGCACCAGTAGCTCTATCCCCACCAGTAAGAGGTTTTGCGCCTTCTTTTTTACCAATGTCTAAATATCCAGTAACACGTTTTAATTGCTCTTCACTGACTAGAGGTCCCATCTGAGTATTTGGATCAAGACCATGACCAAGTTTTATACCCTTTACTTTGTCAGAAAGTTTTCCTACAAAATCATCATAGATTTTCTTTTCTACAAAAAGTCTTGTTCCTGCGCAACAGACCTGCCCTTGATTAAAAAATACACTTCCTATACATCCAGCTAAAGCTGCGTCCATATCTCCATCAGTAAAAACTACATTTGGAGATTTTCCGCCTAGTTCTAAAGAAACTCTTTTTAGGTTTCCTGTAGATGCTTGGATAATTTTTCTTCCTGTAATATATTCACCGGTAAATGCTACTTTGTCTACATCCATATGACTGGAGAGAGCAGAACCAGCAGTTTCACCAAAGCCTGGACAGATATTTATTACTCCTTTTGGAAATCCAGCTTCCATAATTAGTTCGCCAAGTCTAAGTGCTGTAAGCGGAGTTTGTTCTGCTGGCTTTAGAATAATACAGTTTCCAGTAGCAACTGCAGCGGCAATTTTCCAAGCCGCCATAAGTAATGGGAAATTCCAAGGAATAATCTGACCTACTACTCCTACTGGTTCACGAAGAGTGTAAGTAAAGAAATCTCCAGTAGAAACTGGAAGTGTCTCTCCATGTACTTTTGTAGCCCAGCCTGCATAATATCTAAAATGATCTACTGTAACAGGGACATCTACAAATCTGGACTCACGAATAGGCTTTCCATTATCTAGTGTTTCAAGCTGAGCAAGCTCATCTGCATTTTTTTCAATCAAATCAGCAAGTCTGTGTAGAAGTCTTTCTCTATCTTTAGCAGAGACTTTTTTCCATGCACCTTCAAAAGCACTTCTTGCAGACTTTACAGCAAGGTCAATGTCTTCTTTGTCAGCTTCATATACTTTTGCTATTACTTCACCTGTGGCAGGGTTTAAAGTTTCAAAACTTTTTCCAGATTTACTTGCAACAAACTCACCATTAATTAGCATTTTAATAGGTGCATTAGATAAGAATTTTACTACCTGTGGATTTAAATCTTGTTTAGTGGTTGCCATATAGAACTCCTTTCAAAAGATGTTAAAATTTATATACTATTATTATATCTACAATTTAGTTTTAGAGATGAAATAAAATCATTTGACTTTTACAAATGAAAAGGCTATATTACTTTAATTAACATAAATCATGAGAACTTACCCTGTTACAAATAGTTTTAGTAATTGCTTTGCCAATGGCTCTGTTTTCCCATCAGAAAACAGAACATATCTTGGTAAAGAATCATTATTAAAAAATGAATTAGCTTCTATTGCTCAGGCCCGCGCATCTATAGCTAAGATAACCGTAGAGAACTCTTTCAAGGAAGTTTTAAATACATGTACTGGTTTTGTTATTGATGAAAAGGGTTTTCTTTTAGCTCCTGAATATTTGATTAAAACTAGAGAAGGGCAAAAACTATTTGCTACATTTACCACACTGAGAGAATACCTCCCTAAAATAAATGATAGTGAATATATGGTTAAATGGGGTGAAACAGGTTTAGTTGAAGTAAAAGTACCTTTAAAAGAAATCTCTAGAGATGAAAGCAGAGACATTTCTCTCTTAAAAACAGATATGAGAGAGTTAGAAGATCCATGGAAAGTAATAGGGTTTTCTGATGATGTAATTGAAATTGGACAGTCTACATATACGATTAATCAAGAAATGATTACAAAAGGACAATTTTTACATTTTAATTTACACCCAGAATTCTCTTATATAACTTCAAACAGTGTTAGTAGAAGTGAAGTAGGTTCACCTTGCCTTGATAAAGATGGAAATGCATTTGGTATAGCCACAAGATATATGAGAAATAAACTCCAAATTTTAAAATCAACAATTAATTTCATTATTCAAGGAGGATTCCCGAAAACTTTTTTTAATCAAATTACGTACAATCTCAGCGATGTATCTGTTGATGATTTTATTTTTGCTTTAAGTAAAGTGCATATAAATGTTTTGAAAGAAGGTAAAACTCTTTTAAGTTCAAACAATGTAAAAAGACTTGTTGAGAATTAACTTAATTTTCTTTTCTCAATTATTCCTCTAATATGATTTACCTGCTCAGAAAGCTTTTTATCTTCAGCAAGTTTTCTTTTAATTTGTTTATGAGCGTAAATTGCTGAGCTATGAGTTCTGTTTGAAAGAATCTCTCCTATTCTTGGAAAGCTTAAATTATAAAAGCTATGGAGTATATAAATAGCAATATGTCTTGGAGTGGTGAGATCGCTGGATCTTTTCGCACTAATTAAATCCCCATATGAAATGCTGAAAAAAGATGCTATTGTTTTTAAAATTTCTTCTGGGGAAATATTTGATTTTTCACTTGATGATTTCTGAGATAAAACCCTTTGTACGTTTTTTAGATTCACTTCTTCCTGAGCAAAGCTAAGGTAAGCATGCACTCTCTTTAATGCACCTTCTAGCTCTCTGATATTGTTCGGGAAAACAGTAGCAATATATTCAGCAGTGTCAAAATCAACATTAATATTTAAACAGTGAGCTTTTAACATTAAAATTGCAATCCTTGTTTCAATGTCAGGGATCTGAATATCTGTAATTAAACCACCTTCAAAACGGTTTCTTAGCCTGTCAGTCATTGAAGATAATGCACTTGGAGGTCTGTCAGAAGTAAGGATTATTTGTTTTCCATTATCACGCAGAGTATTAAAAGTGTGAAAAAATTCTTCTTGAGTAGCTTCTTTCCCTGCAAGGAATTGAATATCATCAATCATTAGAAGATCAACTTGCCTGTACTTATCACGAAACTTATTCATGCCATCTGTTCTTATTGATTGGATCAGTTCATTAGTGAATGATTCAGAACTAAGATATTTAATATTTGTTTTTGGATTTTGCTCCATTTTATAGTTTGCAATAGCATGTGCAATATGAGTCTTACCAAGACCTACACCACCATAAATAAATAAAGGATTGTACTGGTCAGATAAACTCTCTGCTATTGCTAGTGCGGCCGCATGACAAAACTGATTACTGTTTCCTACAACAAAACTTTCAAATGTATATGAAGGATTTAAATTTGTACGGAATCTAAAAGTGTGATCAAAAAAACCTTCTTGTTGTTGTTCTGGTGCTGGAGGAGCAGACTCATTTAAATTTGCTATTGAAGGAATAAACTCACTAAGGGTAAGATCTCCTTTCACTACGATATCAATATCAATTTTTCTTTTTAAAACTTTTTCAATTGCAATTGTGATTTTATGTATATATGCCTGGCGTAAGAAATTTCTATTAAATTCATTCTTGACTGCTAATACAACTTTATCTCCATTAACCTCAATTAATTTCGATGGTTTAATCCAGGTCTGAAAACTTGGGCCTTTCATCTGTTTGGAAAGGTGGCCTTGCACTTCGCTCCAGATCTGTTCAAGTTCAAGATTCATCTATTGCTTCTCTATCTGTATTTTTAGAAATTGCTTTATTAAAAACACGTATTTAAATTGGAGTAAAAGATTAACATGATGTTTGGTTTGATTTCCCTAATAATAAACATTGAATAAAGATATATAATTTGTACAAATAGATCGATAGGTTAGTAAGCTTATGCATTCATTAGATAAGAAGAGATTTCATTCTTGCTATTGACCTATTGACTTATAGACCAGTAGACGTGAATATATGTTATAAATATTTGAGTAATTAGAAGCTAGTAAGGAATGTATATATGAAAAGAACTCTTGGTGGATCAAAAAGAAAAAAAATAAGAAAAAGTGGGTTTAGAAAAAGGTTAAAAACAAAAGCAGGAAGAAACGTTCTTAAAAGAAGAAGACTAAAAGGGCGCAAAAGACTAGGAGTACGTTAAGTTAACTTAAATTTATGCTCCAAAAAGATGAAAGGTTAAAAGAAAAATATCTCTTTGACCTGGCATTTAAGTATGGGAAGGTAAAAAAACAAAAGCTATTTTGTAAGTACTTCCATCTTTACTATCTAACTAAAAAAAAAGATGATGACAAATTAAAATCTCCGAAGAATGCTTTTGTTGCAGGTTTAAAAGTTGATAAAAGAGCAGTAAAAAGAAATTTATATAAAAGAAGATTGAAATCAGCATATCAGTTAATTAAGAAAAAGCTAATTCTGGGAAAGAAAAACAATCTATCTGCTTTAATTTGGATAGCGAATCCAGAGATAAAGTCTGCTAGCTTTAATGAAATAAAAGATTTAATGGAGAAAATGATAAAAAGCTTATGTACTCAAGCCTAATTAAGAAGTTAATCTTTTTTGTTGTATTTCTGTGGCAAAAAACCAGAAGTGTTAGAAATGCTCTTTCTTTGCCTCAGTGCAGATTCTATCCAACCTGCTCAGATTATTTTTTGAAAGCAATTGAAGTAAATGGACTAATAATAGGTTCTTATATGACACTAAAAAGACTCTTTAGTTGTCATCCATTTTGTGAAGGGGGAGTTGATAACGTAACTCGCAGTTTATAAATTATGGATTTAAGTTTAATAACATACTATTTTATTCTCCCTTTACTACAATATTTTAAAGAGCTTTGTGGAAATTATGGATGGGCAATTATTGCAGTAACGGTAGTTATTAAGGGTATTCTTTACCCTCTTACTAAACATCAAACCAGTTCAATGCAAAAATTACAAGTTTTACAGCCTAAAATAAAGATCCTCCAGGAAAGATTTGAAAGCCAGAAAGAAAAATATAAAGATAAGCCAGAAAAATTAAAATCAGCTCAAGAAGAATTTCAAAAAGATATGATTGAGTTCTATCAGAAGAATAATGTGAATCCTATGGGTGGCTGTCTTCCAATGCTTGTTCAGCTCCCTGTTCTTATTGCTTTATTTTGGGCATTTAATGGTTCACCGTTTAAACCACTTGCTATTACAGCACCTATTACTATTCTTGAACAAAATCAGACAATAAATGAAGAAATAAGAGGAGCATCAAAACCTTCTATATATATAGGAAATAAAGGCGAAAAGGGAAGATTAGTGGTTAATCCTGGAGAAGTTAGGATACCCGTAGACAAAGAATTAAAATACTCATTAATTAAATTAGATGGAAATATAGACTCTTCTTTATCAAAAGTACAATGGGAAATATCAGATAAACCAGTTTATGTTGCTGGCTACGAACCAAAAGATATTGAATCCTTTGCAGATATTAAAGTAAATGAAGATAAAACAATATTAATCAAAGCTAAAAAACCTGGAAAACTCTTTTTAAATGCAGTACTTCCTGCAAGCTCTGAAAATGATAAGTTCTTATTTATAAGTGGTTTGGGAAAAACAGGTGCTTTTGATCCTGAGACAAAGACTTTAAACATAGATGTCATTATTCTTGTTATTCTTTTTGGTTTTACAATCTGGCTTTCAGGGTTAGTTACTGCAAAAAGTACCCCACCAGCGGCAGATGCAAAACAAGCAGAAATGCAAAAAACAATGCAACAAATTATGCCTGGTATGGTAGCAGTAATGACTTTAATGTTTCCTGTTCCTTCAGGAGTCCTTTTGTATTTTGTGGTAAGTGGTTTTATTCAGGCACTTCAGACTTGGATGATTATGAGATCTCCAGTAAAATTAAATAATGCAGAAGCAAAAATTTAATCATGCATAATATTCGAAATGAGTTTGGACAGTCATTAATAGAGTTAATGACAAGCATTGTAATTATTACCATTGCTCTTGCTGGTGTCGTAGCAATCTTCCCTTATATAATTCAAAAAAATGTAAGGATTCAAACTCAAAGTCAGGCAGTTTATATGGCTCAAAATGAAATTGAAAAAATTAAATCTCTAAAATATTCTGATCCTGATTTAGATGCTGTTGGAAGTCCAGATGGAATGGTTATTATTAAAACAGTGGATAATTTTTTAGTTAGAACAACAGTAAAATACATAGACCCGAGAACAGGACAAGTACCAGAAAAATACCCTGCAGAACTTGATGATGATACGGGCTTGAAAGAAGTAACTGTCAGTGTTAAAAGAAAAGATAACGTTGGAAGTCAGGCAAATCTAATCACCTATATTTCTAAAGTGAGAACAGGAAAAGGTTAACAATGTTTCTTAATATTGTTAATGACTCTTTAATAAAACATAGTATGAAATCTCTTGAATTTAGGGTTAATTCTTAAACATAAAAAAAAAATAATTTTAGTTACAATTACACATTTGATTTTTTCCACCTAAGCGGGTATTATAAATATATCCGAATCGTTAACACCTAAACAAAGTGGGCTACAAAGTTTGACCCAAAGGTGAGCGGAAATATTAAACCGCAGAGTTAGCGTGAAGGGTTTTCAGGTAAGGTCGAATCTCGGGTTCTCCGGGTTTTGGAATAATTTACAAGGATAAAAAGTCGCGGTAGAGCTCCCGCGACTTTTTTATTTTCTATGCCAACAAACAAGTTAGTGGTTCTTATAATTGACTTCTTTTCATAAAATCTGATTCACTGGATGAAATAGATGAATCCTTCCAGGTTCAAGTGAATAATAATTCATACTATACGCTTACATAAACTCTTCAAATAAAATTTTGAATTGAAAACAATTCGAAAAATGGTTTTTGTGAGTCCTATCACAAAGAGTTGTTTATTAAAGAATTTTAATATCATAAACCCTCATTTGAGGGATGTCTTTTAACTCAAGCTTAATTCTAAAGTGTTTTACTCCACCTCAGGTGAATCCCATGTCAGTAGACCCTATTTCTTCAAAAAATAATACAAACTCAACGCAGGGTCAAAACCAAGGGGCCAGTGCTAAAAATGACTATGTTGCCAAACTCCTAGAAGCTAAACAAAAACAATTACAAGATAGACTTTCGCAGATTAGAGGGACAAATAAAAATCAATCTCCTTCAACGGTTGAATCACTACAAGATAAAATAAAAACGATTTCAAATCTTTTAAACTATCAAAAAAATAATACTAATCCTTCTGATTCATCAGGTCCAAATATTAGCACGTAAATTTCTCTAAACATAAAATTTTTCTTACATAATATTCTTTTTTCTTTTAACTTATATTTAACATGACTGTGGCATAATAAAATTATCGTTGGAGCTAAATAAAGGGGTTAAAAACCCAAGCTAAAAGCAAAAAAAATAATTGGCTTCAATTTAATATTCGTAACAGTCGAAAATAAATTAAGGAAATGATACCCTCGTGTTATGCGCAACACGGGGGTTTCGTTTTTTATATGGTGCAAGCTTGTCTTGCACCTCTATATTTAATTCTCATTGTAATATCGGATTTACTGGATGAACCAGATGAATCCTTATCTCGCCCATTTTCCTTAATTCAATCTAATTTTAATGATCCTTTAACCAAACTATGTTTTTATGATCTCTATAAAAGAAACACAACAGGAGAAATAAATCTATGAGTATAAGTGGAGATCTTGGAAGCCTTGGAGCACCAGCTGGAGTTCAGTCACTTTTAGCAGAAAAAAGAGGACTAGAACTTAAAGAAGCTTCTGTAAAAGCAACAGATGATTCATCAAAAACACAAACAGTCTCAGGTTCTAATGGACAATCAACAGAAGTTACTACTGGTGGTAAAAACAACAATGCAGAACTTGAAAAAGGAGATATTAAAAATAGAATAGCAGAGCTTGATGGAAGAATTGCTACTATGAGAGCTCAGGAAGCTAAGACTGCTGAACAAAATAAAGATAAGCAAACATTAGCTAAAAATGATGGTGCTAATCCAAATCAAAATAATGGTCAGCAGGCAAACAATAAAGACAGCTCAATATCTGGCACCGATGCTTCAAAAGGACAAAATGGTGGAGGATATACCCAGGCAAGTAACGGTGATTCTAACAATGGCCAAACTGGATCTACTCAAGGACAACAATCACAGCCTAAAGTAAGAACTGAAGCCACAACCTAAAAACTTAAAATAAAAAAGTTAAACCATACCCTTATCGCCTATATCTTTGCGGAAATATTTTCCTTCTATGTCTATTCTTTCGCAAAGTTTATAAGCTAAGACTTGTGCATCTAGTAAATTATCAGCTAGTCCTGTAACCCCTAAAATTCTCCCACCGTTAGTTACTAACCTTCCATCAGTATCACGTGCTGTGCCAGAATGAAAAATAATCCCTTTTGCTCTTAGAATGGATTCTAGAGTTTTAGGATTCTGTCCGCTCACTACTTCAACAGGTTCATTTAATCTGGAGAAATCTATAGGTAATCCTTTTTCATAATTCCCTGGATAACCTTTTGATGCAATAACTACACAAAGTGCTGCACCACCTAATCTATGCAAACCCTCTTTGTATTTTCCTATGTCTCCTTCTGTAACTGCCCAGCATAGTTCAAAAAGATCTTCATCTAAAAGTGGTAAGACTACCTGTGCTTCTGGATCTCCAAGTCTGGAATTAAACTCTACTACTTTTGGATTTCCAGCTTCGTCTACCATGAGTCCACAGTATAGAATCCCCTGATATGGATAACCTTCTTCTTTCATGCCACGAATTGTTGGATTTATAATTTCTTCCATTACTCTGCCTAAAAACTCAGGTGTTGCAAATGGAACGGGAGCATATGCTCCCATACCGCCAGTATTTGGTCCAAGATCTCCGTCAGTAAGTCTCTTATAATCCTGAGCAGGAGTAAGCGTAACAGTATTTTCACCGTCAGATACAACAAAAATAGAGACTTCCTGACCTTTCATAAACTCTTCAATTACTACTCTTTCTCCAGCTTTTCCATATCTGCCATCAAAACAATCATGAATTGCTATTTTTGCTTCATCAAGGTTTTTTGCAATTGTTACTCCTTTTCCTAAAGCAAGACCATCGGCTTTAATAACAATAGGAGCTTTTTGTGAAGTAGCATAAGCAAGAGCAAATTCTCTTTGGTCAAAACTGGCATATCCAGCAGTAGGGATATTGTGTCTGAGCATAAATTCTTTTGCAAAATATTTTGACCATTCAAGTTTTGAAGCAGATTGTGTAGGTCCAAAAATCCTAAGTCCCTTCTTTTTGAAATGATCAACAATTCCAAGTGATAATGGATCGTCCATTCCTACAATTGTCAAATCTATTTTTTGTGCAATACTGGCTTCTGCAAGTCTTTCAATATCTGTAGGGTTTATTGGAAGGCAAGTAGCAACTTCAGCAATACCAGCATTTCCTGGAGCACAAAAAATTTGAGTTACATGTGTGCTTTGCTTTAACTTCCAGCAAATTGCATGTTCTCTTCCACCACTACCGACAACTAAAACTTTCATAGAAAAAATTATACCTTTTATATCAAATCAAATGTTATTCAGTAAATATCTTATAGGGAAAGTTTTTGCACTATGTATATTTAAAAATGTATTTATGCTATCTCTAACTTATAATGTTTATATGAAAGAGGGGAAGAGAGAAATGGAAAAGAAAAACATTGATAGAAGAGATTTTTTAAAAGGAATTTTAACTACAGCCGCTGTACTTTCAACTTCAGGAGCTAATGCTCAAGATAAAAAAGACTCATCAAGTGGAGTACCAACAGGCAGTTTAAAACCCCCAGTACAAAAATATTTGGTTAAGAAATATGACCATCTTTTAGGTGGTGCATTAAAAGGTCTTAGTGACAACCAGCTAAAAGCACATTTTGGTTTATATGAGAAGTATGTAAATAACATTAATGATATTGAGACAAAAATTAAAGACTATAACCTCAAAAGTCCAGATACTTTGACATATAGAGGATTACATGTAGAACAAACCTTTAATTTTAATGGAGTTCTATTGCATGAATTTTACTTTGGAAATCTAGGTCCATCTAATAAAGAACCAAAAGCACTTCTTAAAAAGATGATTGAAAGAGACTTTGGGAATCTGCAAAATTTTATAGAACATCTTAAAACTGTTGGTAAAGTGATGAGAGGCTGGGCTGTTGCAGGGTTAAACTATAGAACAGGAAGACTTTCTGTTTATGGTCTTGATCAGCATAATCAGTTAACCCCATCAATGATATTCCCTATCCTTGTTTTAGATGTCTATGAGCATGCTTATATGATTGATTATGGAACAGACAGGAAAAAATATTTAGATGCATTTGTTATGAATGTTGACTGGAAAAAAGTCTTGGAAAGGCTCGAACTTGCTCTTTCTATTCCTTATGGCGAAGGAATTACTGCTTAAGGTGATTTTAAACTGGAGAATTAAATGAACAAAGTTAAAATTTTATTTTTAGTACTTGTAATATCTTTATTTACATTTGCTACTGGTCTAAATGCTCAAGAGGCTCCACTCTTACACTTTGTTCAGGTCTCAGATCTACATCTCCAAAAATCAATAGCGAAAGATGGAGAAAGGCTTTTAGGGAGCTCAGAGAAGCTTTTAAAAGACACTGTAGATCAGATAAATATGATCGATGGTCTGGATTTTGTTTTAGGTAGTGGAGATTTAGTAGATGTTCCTGATGAATCTCTTGTTGATAAGTTTGTAGACATTACGAAAGGTATTAAATACCCTTTTTATGTTTTACTTGGAAATCACGATGTCAGTGTAAATGGTGGACTTGGTAAAAAAGGATTCGTTAAGAAATTTACAGATGTTACAGGACAGAAAAGCTTTCCTGAGGGAATGAACTATTATTCATTTACACCAAATGAAAAATTTAAAATTATTTGTTTGGATGGAACTACAGATAAAATTATTACTTCTCATGGACAGTTGGATGATAAACAATTAGAATGGTTAAAAAATGAACTTGAAGAAAGCTTAAATAAAAATCAATATGCAATTATTTCTATTCATTTCCCACCAGTAGAGCCATTTCCTAGTAACTCTCATAATATTCTTGAACCAGATAAAACTAAGTTTTTAGAAATTGTTAATTCTTATAAAAATGTAATAGGGGTTTTTGCAGGTCATTACCATGCCGCTAGACTGCAGAAAATTAAAAATAAAATTTATAATAATAACCCTGCTGTTGTTCAATACCCAAATGCTTTTAGAGAAATAACTATTACTCAAAATGGTTCAAAATACTTAAATGTGGATTTTAAATGGCATGAAGTAGATGGAATTGAACTAAGAAATAAAAGTAAAGAAAACTCTAGATACCCTAAGCAACATGAGGGAAATGAAGAAGATAAAGTTCAAACTATTAAATTTAAAATTTATTAGGAATTCCTGATTTTTTAAACTGTTAAAAGAAGAAACTAAAAAATTACTTAAGAGTAATTTGTATTTGCATTTCATGTGTTAAACTTTTACTCTCATAAATTTATGAATGAACTTTTTGTATTTTTTGTAGGATCATTTGTTTCACTATTTTCTATAGTGGATCCACTTCTTGCTGTTCCTGTTTTTGTATCTTTAACTGAAAGATTTTCACCAGAAAAAAGAGTTCAAATAGCTTCTCAGGCAAGCTGGTATGTTTTTTGGGTTTTAGTTATTTTTTTCATAGCAGGTGGGCTTATCTTAAAGTTCTTTGGAATATCCTTGGAAGGGCTTCGTATTGCAGGTGGGTTGATGATTATTGGATCTGCAGTTGAAATGCTTGAAAAGAAAGCAAAGCTCTTACCTAAAGAACAGGCAGAATCAGAATCTAAAGATGATATAGCGTTTTCACCACTTGCTATGCCTATTTTAAGTGGTCCTGGAGCTATTGCAGTTATGATTGGACTAACTACAGATGCAAAAACATGGTTACATTACCCAGTTATTATTCTTGTGATTATGGCTGTTTCATTCCTTTGTTATGTTTTTCTCAGACTGGCTCATATTATTTCTTCCAAAATGGGAGAGGCTACCATGAACTCATTTAATAGAATTATGGGTTTTATGCTTCTTTGTATTGGCGTTCAGTATATTGTGAATGGTGTAATGCCATTATTGAAGATAGCTTTTAAAGGCTAGATGTTTAAAATTTAAATTTATTTCTCTGCTTGAAAAACTGCCCATAAACTACATCTCCAGAGAACATCAGAATTTTTAAATCCCGTTTGCCTCATCCAGTCTAATAAGTCAGGAACAGTACTATAGTGATCACAGGTTCTTGAATGCTCTATCATTTTTTCTAAATTTTCAGGAGACATTCCATTCTTTAAATTATCTTGTTTAAAAAGATTCCAGTCTTCTTCATATATTTTATTTGAGACAGCTCTTACTACATCTGCAAGAACAAACAGCCCTCCCGGCTTTAGCCACCTGTGGATTTCTTTAAACAATTTTTGCTTGTCACTGTCTACTAAATGATGAATTGCTAAGCTGGAAATTATAAGATCATAAGAATTTTCTTTTAAATTCAACTTTTCGAAAGTGGATTCTATAAGGGTTAAATTAACATCTTTTAGTCTAAACTCAGTTGTTTTTAACATTTCTCCAGCGGCATCAACAGCCGTGATTTTTGCATCTTTGTATTCTTCATGTAATAGCTTAGTCAGATATCCAGTACCACATCCTAGTTCTAATATATTTTTAGGTGAAAAATTATTTGGTAAATAATGAAAAACAGTCCAGAATATATCCCCGTAAAAAGGAATATGTTTTTTTATTAAGTCATCATACTCTTTAACAATTTGATTAAAGAAATCTTTACTGGCGCCTTGCATATTATTATTTTACCGCTTAAACAGATACTAAGCTGGAAATTGAACTTTTTCCTGTTTTTAATGCTTCTTCAATTTTATTAATATCTTTTCCACCTGCTTGAGCAAAATTATCTTTACCACCACCACGCCCACCTGTAACTTCAGCAACTTTATTTACTATATCTTTTGCTTTAATTCCTTTTGTAATTAAATCATTAGACACCCCACAATAAAATGTAAGCTTCCCTTCTTCTGTTAAATCAGCAATTAAATAAATTTCAGATTTAGCATTTTTAAGTTTTCCTTCTATAAATGTTTTTATGGCTTCATTTCCATAGTTCTCAGGTCTTGGAATGAATAGTGATATGTTATTTGATAGCTTTTCAATTTTTTCTTCTTGAGACTTTAATTTCTCAATGTTTTTTCCTGCACTAGCTTTGATAATTAACTTTTTAGCTTCTATATGTTTTTCCTGAAGCTTTTTAATAGAAACTTCTGAAAATTTCTTGGATAACTCATCCCATTCTTTGTTTAAATTTAAAATTTCAAACTCTTTTTTTAGTTTTAAATCTTCATTGTTTAGCTCACTAAGTTTTAAATTTTCTTCTTCTTTAATTTTTATAAGATATTCTTTTAAAGTCTCTCCAGCAACAGCTTCTATTCTTCTTACTCCAGCCGCTATAGAGCTCTCTTTTATGATTTTAAACCCACCAATTTCACTAGTGTTTTTAACATGAGTTCCACCACATAGCTCTACACTAGCTATTTCTTTATCATTACCCATTTTTATAACACGAACTATATCACCGTATTTATCTCCGAAAAATGCAAGTGCTCCTGCCTTAATAGCTTCATCAAACCCCATTTCCTTGCAGTCAACAGGAAGTTTCATGCTTATCCAGCCATTTACCATAGACTCAATCTTTTCAATCTCATCTGGCTTTGCTCCCCTGTCTAAAGTAAAGTCAAAACGGGTTCTGGTATCATCGACTTCTGAACCAGCTTGCTGAAGTGAATTTCCAAAAACAGTTCTAAGGGCAGAGTGCATTAAGTGGGTTACGCTGTGATGATTTCTTGTGCGGGATCTTTTTGAAGAATCAATCTCACAATTTACTTTATCACCAATTTTTATTTCGCTTGACTTCACTTTTACCGAGTGAGAAAATAAACCCTCATATTTTTTTGTGTCTAAAACAATAATAGAAGAATTTATAACTCCTGTATCGCCTACTTGACCGCCAGATTCAGCATAAAAAACAGTCTGATCAAGAATGATTTCCCCAGTCTCACCATCTTTTATCTTTTCTACTTTTTGACCATTTGAAATAATAGCTAAAACTTTAGCAGTACATTTCTCATCTGTATAACCTATAAACTTTGTTTCCCCATGCTCTTTTAAAACCTCACCATAAATCTTTTTATCAGTTAATTTAACTGAGAAGGTATCTTTATTTGATACTTCTGAATGTTTTTCTCTAGCTATTTCAAATGCTGTAAGATCTACAGTTTTATTTTTTTCTTTTGCTATATCATTTGTTAGCTCTATAGGGAATCCGTAAGTGGAATAAAGATCAAAAGCTATATCTCCGGGAATTATCCCACCAGGTTTATTAAGTAGCTCATCTAAATAGACAAGTCCTCTTTCAATAGTTTCTGAAAATCTTTCTTCTTCTTGTTTGACAACCGTTTCAATATTTTTAACATCATTTAATTCAGGATAAAATTCTGAATAGTTTTCACTTACGATTTTTGGTAGTTTGTGTAGAAAGGGCTCTTTCATTCCCAGTAAATATCCGAATCTTCCTGCACGACGAATAAGCATTCTAAGTACATATCCACGCCCTAAATTGCTGGGTCTAACCCCATCTGCTATTAAAAAACTTATACAGCGAATGTGATCAGTGATGATCTTTAGATTTAAGTTTGTTGAGACGCTACATGTAACGTCTTTACTATCGTATTTTGTTTTTGTAATATCGCACACTGTATCTAATATAGGCATTAAAAGATCAGTTTCAAACGTATTTGATTTGTTCTGGAGAATTAGAGCTAGCCTCTCAAGTCCTGCACCAGTATCTATATTCTTTTTAATAAGAGGTTTAAATTTCCCTTCTTCATCTTTTTCAAATTGCATGAAAACAAGATTCCATATTTCAAGAAACCTTTCATCTGGGTCTGTAAATTCAGTCCCTCTGTCAAAATAAATTTCTGAACATGGTCCACATGGTCCTGTAGGTCCTGGTGGTCCCCAGAAAACATCTTTTCTCCCCATCTTTTTAATTTGGCTATCACTAATACCTACTTTATTTTTCCAGATATTGTAAGCTTCTTCATCAAAAGCAGTAGTTTCATCACCTTCAAATACTGATACGATTAGTTTTTCTTTTGGTAATTCAAGAACTTTAGTTACGTATTCCCACCCCCAAGGAATAACCTCACTTTTGAAATAATCACCAAAACTAAAATTTCCAAGCATTTCAAAAAATGTATGGTGTCTGGTAGTTCTTCCTATATTTTCTAAATCTGAATCTTTTCCGCCTACACGGGCACATTTCTGTATAGTAACAGCTCTTTTAAAATCGCTTTCTTTTAATCCAAGAAAATAAGGTACAAACTGTACCATGCCAGCACTTGTTAAAAGGAGCGTAGGATTATCAGGTATCAGAGAACTACTTTTCACATGTTTGTGACCATGTTCTTTTGAAAAAAAATCAATCCAGGATTTGCGTATTTCTTTCGATTTCATAGAAGATAATTATATCTAATTAATGTGTTTATGACGATTGAAGTTCTTTAAACAGCTTTACTAGAAGTTTCCCATCTTTTTTCCCGGGTTTTGACTCTACTCCACTATTTACATCTATAGCAAATGGTTTTACTTTATTAATTGCTGTACTAATATTTTTTGGATTAAGTCCACCAGCAAGAATTATAGGGAGTTTTGATTTGCTTACTACTTTTTTAGCGACTCCCCAGTCTGCTATTTTTCCTGTTCCACCCATTTGATTTTTATTGTTTGTAGAATCTAAAAGTATAAAATCACAAGATTTTTCATACTCACTTAATTTTTTTAAGGTGTCTTCTTTAGCTTTAAGTGCTTTAATGATTTTAAATCCTTTTTTCTTTAGCTTTAAACAATAATCAGGAGTTTCATTTCCATGAAGCTGGACATTGTTTAAAGAAAGCTCTGAAGAGATTTTTAAAACATTATTTATATTTTCATCTTCAAAAATTAATATTGCCCCTATAAAAACTGGTAATTCATTAATGATTTCTTTAGCAGTTTTTATGTCAATTTTTCTTTTAGACCTATTAATAAAATTTAGACCTACAGCATGAATAGGATATAAAGAAAGCATTCTCATATCATCAGGATTAGTCACTCCACAGACTTTAATTTTTATATCATTTTTCTTCACTTGTAATTAAACCCTCGATAATATTTACGGTTATTGTTTTTTCTTCAAGATTTACTTCTGGGACAAGCTCATCTACAAAAGGAATCATTATTTCTTTGCCATTTTCATCTTTTATAACTAAGATGTCATTCCCGCCTTTTTCTATATGATCAACAGTGCCTATAAATTCCCCATCTTCACCATATACTTTTAATCCTTCAAGTTCATGGTAAAAATATTCATTTTCTCCTAAATCTTTAATATCAAGACTAGGTACATAAACATTTGAACCAATTAAATCTTCGGCTACGTTCATATCCTGGATTCCTTCAAGAGAGTAGATGTAAATATTCTTATGCCCTTTAGACATTAAAACTTTGAACTCTCTTTTGTTATCGTAATGCTCTATAAAAATAGAATCAAAATCCAATAAAAAACTCGCAGGACTTATACAGGGATTTATTTTTAAATCCCCTTTGTTTCCGAATGTACCTACTATTTTTCCGACTAAAAACATATTGTTTTATGATAAAACTACACTTGGTTTTGTTTCATTGTTTATTTGAAGGTTTGGAGCCCAGACAGAATTTGAAATCATTTCTAAACCATCACTCACTATGCAGTTATTACCAAGAATACTATTTATGACTTTTACATTTTCTCCTATGAATGAATTAGCCCAGATTATGGAATTGCTGATATATGAATTTGAATCAATAACACAATTGTTTTCTATATAAACATCTCCAGTAATAACTACATTCGGTCCAATTTTTACATTGTTTCCTAGATAAACTCTTCCTTCAATCTTTGCTGATGGAGCTATTAAAACGTTCTTACCTTTAAATCCAAAAGTTACTTTTTCAGCAGAAACACTTAGTTTTACTCTTCCTTCAAGTGCATCTTTAATACTTTGAAGATACATCTTTAATGTACCAATATCAGCCCAGTAAGCATTTATGTTTATAGCCTGTAGAGGAATATCTTTTGACATTAATCTCTGAAAAAGATCAGTAGCAATATCAAATTTTGGTCTTTCTTCAAATGAAGGAATTTCATCAATTATTTCCCTGTTAAAAAAATAAATTCCTGTGTTTGCCCAGTTACTTTTAGCTTCTTCTGGTTTTGGTTTTTCCTGAAAGGAAATTATTCTATTATTTTTATCTGTTACTACTACACCAAATTGTCTGGTATCTTCAACTTCACGAATTCCTACAGTCACTGGAAAATTGCTTTTTATATGTGCAGTATAAAGCATTGAAAGATCTGCATCTGTTAGTGCATCTCCCATCATTACTAAAATAACATCATCTGTAAGATGCTTTTTGCAACTTCTAATTCCACCAGCTACTCCAGTAAGAACCTCTTCATATACAAGATTTAACGTAGAACCAGTTTTTATTTTTAGATCTTTAAAATAACTTTCAATTTTATCTCCCATAACGTGAGTATTTGCTGAAAAATTTGTAAATCCATGATTTTCACACAAGGTAATAATATGCTCCATTACAGGCTTTCCTAGAATTGGACAAAGAGGTTTTGGAATCTGTGAAGTGAGAGGATCTAGTCTTGATCCTACTCCAGCGGCTAAAATCATTGCTTGATTACTTTTCTTTTGCATTAAAAATTTTTCTCTTCTGCTCTTGCTATTGCGCTTAGAACCTGGTTCGGTGCAGTTCCACCATATACATTCTTAGACTCTACACAGGACTCTATTTTAATCTTTTCAATGATATCATCTCCAAAAAGTTTATGAAAGCTATTCCATTCACTCATACTTAGATCGTTTAGTAATCGTTTTCTCTCTATGCAATAAGCTACTATTTTTCCAGCTACTTCATGAGCAATTCTGAAAGGAACTCCTTTTTTTGTAAGGTAGTCAGCTACATCTGTAGCATTTAAGAAACCACTACTTGCAGATTCATACATTTTATTTCTATTAAAATCTATATTTTGTAAGAACTCATTAGTTATCTGTAAAACAATTTTTATATTGTCAAGGGAATCAAATAATGCTTCTTTATCTTCTTGTAAATCTTTGTTGTACGCTTGTGGGAGTCCTTTGAGAATTGTAAGTAGAGTCATAAGATTCCCAATAAATCTTCCTGTTTTTCCTCTAACTAACTCTGCAATATCAGGATTTTTTTTATGAGGCATCATGCTACTGCCAGTAGCATAAGCATCTGAAATAGTTATAAATTTAAATTCTTCAGTATTCCATAAAATTATTTCTTCGGCAAGTTGACTTAAGTGAATATTTAAAAGAGATATATTAAATAAAGACTCAGCAACAAAATCTCTATCAGAGACTGCATCTAAACTATTTTCAGAAATCTTTTTAAACCCAAGGGTTTTAGCTGTAAATTCTCTGTCTATTTCAAAACTGACTCCTGCTAGTGCGCCAGATCCTAGTGGAAGTACATCCATCCTGGTTAATGTTTGTTCAAACCTTTCAATGTCACGAAATAGCTTCTGTTCGTAAGATAAAAAGTAGTGTCCAAGAGTTATTGGCATTGCTTGCTGAAGGTGGGTATATCCAGGAATTATGGTAGAGTAATGAGTTTTAGCTAGATAAATGAAAGTGTTTCTAAGCTCAGCGATAAGAGTGATAATTTCATTCATCTCATCTTTTAGATATAGTCTTATGTCTGTAGCTACCTGGTCATTTCTACTTCTTCCAGTATGAAGTCTTTTCCCGACATCACCGATGAGATCAATTAGTCTGCTTTCAATAGCAGAGTGAATATCCTCATTTTTATTTTTTTCAAACCATTCATCTCTATTCCCCTCAATTTCTTCAGAGATTTTATTTAACCCACGAATTATTTCTGCTGACTCTTCAGTGGAAATTATTTTGCAACTAGCGAGCATTTCTGCATGTGCAATTGAACCACTTATGTCATGTTTGTATAGCCTTTTATCAAAACCCAAGCTTCTGTTAAATCTGTCTAGGAGTTCTGCAGTGCTTTCACTGAAACGTCCAGACCATAATTTTTTATCATTGGTGGGTGACATATAATTATTATATTATCGTATTTGTGTCATTGCGAGAAACGTAGTGACGAAGCAATCTAGCTTATGCAACACGTTATTGAGATTGCCACGCTTCACTTTGTTCGGCTCGCAATGACATAATAATCCTCAAATCTTCTGAAACATATATCCAGTTCCACGTGATGTAAGAATTAGTTCTGGATTTGCTGGATCTTCTTCTAACTTTGAACGTAGTCTGCTGATATGAACGTCTACTACACGAGTATCAATTCTATGATCTGCAGGGTAAGACCATACTTGTTGTAATATATCTGCCCTTGAATATGGTTTCCCTGAATTATTTACAAGTAATTCAAGCAAGTTAAATTCCATTCCTGTTAAACGGATTCTTTCATTGTTTTTATAAACTTGTCTTTTACTTGTATCTATTTTTAAATTTCCAATACAAATTACATTATTTGAATGACCAAGACTTTGCTCCATTGGTCTATCTGTAACTCTTCTTAAAACTGCTTTGATTCTTGCTTCTAACTCATTTGGACTGAATGGTTTTGTAACATAGTCATCAGCACCCATTTCTAAACCTTTAATACGATCAGCAACATCTGTAATTGCTGAAAGAATAATCACAGGCACTTCAGAATAAGATCTGATTTCCTTACAAACTGTAAAGCCATCAATTTTTGGGAGCATTAAATCTAAAATTACAATATCAGGATGATACGTATTAAATTTTTCAACTGCTTCTTCACCATCTACTGCAATGTCTACTTGGTATCCTGAAAGTTTTAGACGAGTCTCTAGAATTCTTCTGATAGCAGTTTCATCATCACAGACCAGCACTTTTGTTCTTGGCTCTTTTTCTCCCTGTGGAGTTTGTGGTGGCAATGCTTGAGTTTGCACTTGATTTATAACTGGAGCTTCTCCTGGCATTCTTGAAAGTACTTCCATATTTATCTCCCCTTTAATTTGTTTTGAGATATACTTTTAATCAAGGTCGAAAACATTTATAGACTAATATATCTCATGTAAAGAAATATGAACAGGTGACCCCCTTAAGAAACTAAATGAATTGTAAGTATAAAATATCGAACTTTGTGCTTATTGCTCTTCTTTTCGCATCAATATTAAGTACATACGCTACTGAAAATTCTACACAAGAAAATTCTAAAACTCGCAAAAACAATGCTCAAACCAGTCAAAACACACAAAACAAAGAATTACCTTTAGAGATTACAGAGAAAGACTATAAAAGAGATGCAATTCTTAAGTTTAATAATGCAGTAAAGAATTGGGACTTAAAAAATATTGATGATGCCATAGACCTTTGGCAGGAATCAATAAAAATTGATCCAAATTTATGGACCTCATATCTGGGACTTGGCCAAGCATATGAAAACATTAAAGAATATTCAAAATCACTTGAAGCGTATCAAAATTTTTTAAAAATAGCACCACAAAATTCTGCTCAAAGATCAAGTGTTGAAGAAACGGTTAAATATCTTGCTCATATTTTAGAAAATGGAGAAGAAGTTTTAACTGGGGAAGATTACTTACCTTTGATAAAAACAAAGCATGGTGGAAAAAGACTTTACGCAAGATGGGATTTGAAAAGACCTCTTAAGCTTTATTTTTATCCTGCACAGGGAGTAGAAAATTATAGAAGAGAATTTCAGGATGCATTCTTAGCCGGTGCAATAATCTGGCAACAAGCATTACCAGATCTAAAGTTCGATGTTATAAACAGCACTTCTTTTGAGAAACTGTCTAAAACAGAAGCTAAAGAATTTGAAAAATCAGCAGAGAAATCCGCTGATATTAAAATAGTTTTCCCGTCAAAATTTAAAGTAAAAGGTGATGATAGTAATCAGATTGCTCCGCAGATAGAAGCACAAAGTTTTCCTATTATTCAGGATAAAACAAATTTCAGAGTACTTGGAGTAGTGATGATTAGTCCCTATGTCTACCACCAGGCTCAGATAGCTATTCCTCTTGAACCACTTTCTAAACTAAAACCAAAAGAACAAATTAGCAAGCTAAAAATTATTTCTGCTCGTGAAATCGGACATGTTTTAGGTCTGTGGGGATTTAGTCCAAATCCTGGAGATATTATGTTTGAAGGAAATGTAAAAGAATTTAAGCTCTCTGATCGTGATGTTGCTACTATTAAAAAATTATATGAACTAGACCCTGAAAAGGAAGATGTGCTGACGAATCTTTAATATACCCATCCAATTACAGAGCTATTTGGCTCTAGCAAAATCTCATCTTCAAAAGTAGTAGAAGCTTGTTCTAGTCTCCCCCCATATTTTTTATCTTCAGTACTTAATGCTATTTCAAAAGTTCTTTTATTAAATGGAATATGAATTAGTTCTGGTGTATCTGAAAAAGAATGAATTACACCAATTTTCCTTTTTCCAAGATCATATTCTATTGCTACCCAACCCCTTTTTTCTGATGAGTTAACTGTAATATTTTTTCTGTTAAAAGCACCAGGTATCAGGTGAGCTTTTCTAAATGAAATCAAGTCTCTGTATAAGTTTTTTAGATAAGTGTTATTTCTACTATTTGTTTCATTCCAGTCAATCTTTGATTTTAAAAATGTACTTATTTCATTTGGATCAGGATTCTCATACCACCTGTCCCATTCCATCTCTTTAAGTTCATTTAGCCTTCCTCTTTTTGTGCCATCTTTGAAAAAGTTATCTTCATGATCAGTAAAAAATAAAAATGGAGAAGAAGATCCAAACTCATCACCAGCAAATGTAAGTGGTATATATGGTGAAAGAAAGAGCAAGCTTGCTGAAACTTTTAACTTTTCAAATGATGTTAATGTACTTAAACGATTTCCTAAAGGACTATTTCCTATAGTGTCGTGAGTAGAAGTATAAACAATAAAATGTTTTCCTTTTGTTCCATTTACAGGTTTTCCATAGAAAGGATTTTTGCCATTCTTTTTCTTTAAAGAAGATTCTCTTGTTCCGTTAAAAACATTTGGATCTTTTAAAGACTTTGCTATATCTTCAACCCCTCTAAAATCTCTATAAAACAAACATTGTTCACCTGTTAGTTTTTGTCTTATAGCCTGTTCAAAATTAAAAGACCACACAGCATCAAGTCCATAGCCACCTTTTTCTTCACTCTGAATAAATCTTGGATTGTTCTCTGAGCTTTCTCCTGTAATAATTACTTCTCTTCCAAGCTCACTGGCTAACTTTTTAATCTCATCTTTTAGTTCTCGTAGAATATGTTTTTTATTAGTATCGAAAATATAATCTATGGCATCTAGTCTGATTAAATCCACATGAAATTCGTTAATCCAGTAAAGGGCATTTAAAATTACAAAATCTCTAACAGCTCTTTCTCCATAATTAAAGGTTTTCCCCCATGGAGTAGAGTATCTATCAGTAAGGTAAGGTCCAAGTGCTTCTAAAAAAGTATCTCCACCAGGTCCTACATGGTTATAAACTAAATCAATTCCAAAAGCCATTTTTTTTCTATGACATTCATTAACTAATTTTTTTAAGCCATTTGGATCTCCATAACTATTTTGCGGAGCATATAAAAACATCCCATCATAACCCCAGCCATAGTTGCCTGGAAATTGCGAAAGAGGCATTACTTGAAAACAATTAAATCCAGTACTTTGTACATGTGAGAGCTTTTCAATAGCACCCTCGTAATTTCCTTGTTTTGAGAAAGTGCTTATGCAGGATTCATATATTATTAAATTTTCAAGTGGAATACCTTTCCAGCTTTCATCTGACCAGAAAAACTCGTTTGGTGAAATTATTTTTGATGGACCACTTATACCTCTTGGCTGAAATCTAGAAGCTGGATCTGCTAGCTCTAAACTTTTATCAACTAGAAATTTATATTCTTTATTAGAGGATATTTTGGTTTCTATTTCAAAAAACCCATTTCCTGCTTTTGACATAGAGACAGATCTGGAATCTGAAACTAATGAAACGCTTTTTGCTAATGGTGCCCATAATCTAAATCGATGTTTTCCATTTAAAAGTTCTTGTGGACCAAATGAAGGTTTAAGCACTTTCATTTTTAAACCCTACTTGATTCAGAATTTATGTCAATAATATCTTGGTTAACTCCCATAGAAAGCATTTCATCAAGACTTCTTCCTACTCGTAAATTCCAATTCTTATGGCTAACTACACCTGGGGTATTTATTCTATGATTTCTAGCTATTTCTAATCCTGATCCATCTAAAGACATTAAATCATGAATAGGTGGAACATAAAAAATTGCAGAACTTTTGGCAGATTTAAACAATCCAGCTTTAATTAATTCAGGAGAAGATGTAGAATCCGAAATCTGTTCTAAAGTACTACCACTTTCAATTATTTCTCTTATTTGCTCAGACGTAGCTTCTCTTTCAAGCCAAGTAGCTAAAAAGCTGGAATCATGAGTTCCTGTTGTTGCGCTTGCAATAGCTCTTATATTCTTACTCCATCTGTCCACATCAATACCAGGGATTCCAAGGTCTTCAAGTATTGGAGTGCAACAGTCTGGAGGTGAACCAAGGTCCTCAGCAGTATGAAGCATAGAAGAGCTTTCTATCATTAATGTTAAAAGTTCTCTGCCTTGAGAAACCCATTTCTCTTCATTAGTTTTAAACTTACCCTGTGGATCAAAAAAACCATTTAATCCTTCTGTTTCTCTGGGCTCATTACTATTTATAGTCCATATTCTAAACATTCCAAATACATGATCATTCCTATCCATATGATAGAAGTTTTGTGCATATTGTCTTTTTTGTCTGATAAACTCAAAGTTATTATCACCTTTAATAACTCCCCATTTATGCGTAGGCATTCCCCATCTTTGACCTTTTTCACAGTACATATCTGGAGGTGCTCCTGCCTCTTTATCTAGATTAAAATAGTTTTGATGAGACCAAACATCAGCACTGTCTTTAGATGTGAGAAATGGCATATCTCCCATGATGTTAACGCCTTTAGAAGTGGCATAATCTTTAGCTGATTTTAATTGTTCAAACAATTGCCATTGAACCCATTTATGAAATTCTAATCTGTTTTTATAAACATTTTTAAATTCACCTAAAGCATTCGACTCTCTGTTTTTATATTTGCTTTCCCAGTCAGTCCATGGTTTTTCTTGATTTACTTCTTTTAAGGATCTGTATAAAACATAATCATCTAGCCAGTACTTAGCAGTTTTTTCTTTGAAGTCTAAAAATCTTTTATCATTAAGATTTGCTTTAAAAAACATATCTTTTAAGATTTTTAATTTCTCTCTTTTAATGTCAAAATCTACTCTTGATGAACCGTCACTATTTGTAACTATAGGAAAAAGCTGTCTTAGAAGAGAAATCTTTTCTTTGAATTCTTCTATTGGTACAGCTTGAACATTATCCAGTGAAACATAGCTAGCGTCTAACGCAAAAGAACTTTGAGCACTGTAAGGGGCATTATTGTTTCCCATACAATTTAATGGAAGTAATTGAAGAATAGAATTCTTTGTGGATTTGCACCAGTCTACTAGCAGTTTAATATCTGCAAAATCACCTATTCCAATACTGTTTTTTGAGTATACAGAAAATAATGGAGTAGCAACTCCTGCACGTCTTTGAGTTCCTATTTCTCTCCATTGACGACCTGAAACTTTTCCTAAAAGATTACTATAATCTATATTTATTTGCGCAGACATAACTCACCTATTCTTTATTTATTTGAAAATTTAAAAATC
Source organism: uncultured Gammaproteobacteria bacterium (assembly GCA_964602915.1). GTDB lineage: Bacteria > Cyanobacteriota > Vampirovibrionia > 2-02-FULL-35-15 > 2-02-FULL-35-15 > CAZRTB01. Next base: position 64,140 of record CAZRTB010000005.1, read on the forward strand.
AAATTGGAAATATTCTATAGTGATTTACAAGATTAAGTCGAACTTAGATTGTTATGACTACTAGCAGGATATTAGGTGATTCTTTTTAGTTGCTTTAACTCAATTGCTTTAGCAAGTTCAACCATCATATTACTTAGTACTGCATGTGACATTTGAAGAGGGGAATTGCGGTTAGGAAGCCACTCTGAAGAACCGCTAGAATTATTCTTTTTAAACCTAGCTTCAGGAAGAGTACCTGCAGGTATGAACACATTTCCTTTTTCAGTAACTTTTCTTCCATCTCTTATAGTTTCATAAAATTGTTCTACATTATAGTCATGCTTTGTTATTTGTGAAAGTGTTCTTTTTAAATGCTTATCAGCAAGTAAAAAACTATTTTCATCTAGCCCTTCTGAGTCAGTGTATCTTTTATAGTAGTACCCTGCAAGGATAGGGTCAAACAATGTCCATTGCGCAGCACTATGATTTGGTTTGTTTAAATCAGACCAAATCCCTCCATGAGGATTGTCGGTATGATCTTCACCCATAAATGCGTCTACATTGTCTGGCATTCTCTTAAAACCATAATCACCCATTAATTCATATACAGTATTTAAAATAGCTTCTTCTTGTTTCTTATTTAAGTTTGGATTGAAAAGAAGTAAAAATGCAAGTGCTGAATCTTTTTGAATAGCATCTGTTTCTACTGCAGGTCTTCCGTCAGAAGGAATTCTTTCACTTATAGTGGCTTCCCCATTTTTAATACCTTCCTCAATAATTCTTTTAATGTCTACCCCTGCATTTACTTTAAAAGTTTGATTAGGATTCCAGCCTTTTGATTCAAAATATTTTTTAGCTTCTTGAAAAGCAGAAAGACAAAGTCCTACACTGGAAGCTCTTTTATTCCCCATTTCTTTTTCCCATGCACCAAGATCATTTTGATCCCAGTATTCAATTTCATGTAAGAGATGGAGCCCTACTGAAAGTATAGAATCCTCTCTATTCTCCGGGTTTTGAATATTTAAAATCTCATCGAGCTCTTTTAAATCAATAACTCCATTATTTGCAGAATAGAAGTACATGTAAAGCATTGATCCAATTGCATCTAACTGATTGTGTCCCCAGTCATAATATTCTCCTAGCCCACCATCATTGGTTATTGAAGCAAGTGCTCTTGGTAATCCATTTATATCTTTTTTAAATCTTTCTTTAGCCAGCTTTCTGTTTTCACCAGGATCAGGGTTTAAAAAAAAGAAAGAGGTGTATCTTCCACGACTTTCAGGTAGGTTATCAAATCGTGCCCAGTGAATAAGCTCTTTTCTTGCTTTATCAAGGATTTCATTTCTGTCATTTCCTTCTAATACAGAAGCGGCAGTTATAAATGAATGAATCATGATGGCATCATCTCTTCTCCATGTACCAAATGAGTAAGTACTGTGTGGATTTGGAGATGCTTGAATAGCACCATTATCAAAATATGAAATTTGAATTGTATTTTCAATAGTTTCGAGAATTTTGTCTACATCACTTTTTGAAATTATCGGTGATTCTCTTAAAATGAAATCTTTTAACCAGTGTTCTTCAGCTAATTCCCCTGCAATTGGGATTTGATTTGGGGAGGTTATTCTGGCAGTAACTAGAGCATTTCTATCTCTATAAAACTCTATAACACCTCTTTTTCCTGAATCTTGAAATGAAGGAGGGTATTTTTTTACAAAGTCTCTCCTTCCCTTGAGTAAGGGAATCCTATTTACAGATACTTTGGTGTCGACAATCGCCATTGATGTGACTTTTCCTTGTTTTAAATGTAGAGACGCTAATGTCTAAAAAATTCTTAAACAGAATTACATAATTTTATTATTTCTTAATACTTTGGTCAATAGGGTCTTTAGATTAGATTTTTCTCATATTGCTATTGTTTTTTGAAAATCATCATTTATTTTTACAGCATTAGCATATTGATGCTTCATGTGATCTGGAAGATGATTAACGAAATTACCTTCTATATCTCCTCTTGGGCTAATTTCGTTTGCAAGTTTAATAGCACTATTTGCGGCTAAAAAATTTGTGAAGGGTTCAATTCTTCCTACGTTATCCCAAAACCAACCGCAACTGGTGTACATATAGATTTTAAACCTCATAATTTCAAGAAGCTTATATGCTTTATCTTTTGGATTTTTTATTCTGGGTGAAGACAGCTTAGCCTCCTCGTAAAAATTATCAAAATTTATTCTTCCTGAAATTACAGAAGCATACTTTATCAGTGCTTCCTCGGGATTTTTAAAAACCTTTCTTCCCACATCGTAATAAATTCCATCTAGTTCTACGGCTAATTCGTCTAAAGCTCTTCTAAAAGGAACTCTCCAATCAGGGTGACCAGATCCACATTCACAATGAATGCTTTCCTGTCCCCATCTGGCTAATTCATGTTCACAACTCCATGCAGATCTGAAAACTTCTACTTCAAATTTAGGAGGATGTAATTTTAAATATTGACCATAATTCATAAGTTCAATGTTCGGATATTTATTTTGATCAATTAAATTAACTGCCCCGGCAAGTAAATCTGCTTTTCCTTTTTTATGGTGACCAAATGTTTCACCATCAACACCCCAGGTTCTTAAACCACCCTCAGAAGCTCCGCTTAACCATCTTTGAATAAAGTGTTCACTACATTGATATAACCAATCATGTTCATTTTTATGTGCTATGTCAGCTGATATAGGACCATCATAGAAAAATATTGCTATTTCTTTTCCTTCTTCAAAACAAGCTTTATAGGGGATAGAAGGATCTATTACAGCACCTTCTACACTTTTCCATGAAGATTCATCACTGCCTACTGGTCTTATTCTTTTTGCTTGTTTTGGAGCCAGAACGACATATTTTATTCCTACTTCTGCCAAGATCTTTAAAGTTTCCATATCTACACCAGCTTCAGGTAGCCACATACCCTCAGGAAATTTATTGAAGTGTCTTTGATATTCTTCTGTTGACCATAAAACATGAAGCTTTATTTCATCTACCAGTACATCATCATGTGTAACGCTGTCTGAAAATAATGGAAGAATAGAGTGAGAAGGTGAAGCTTGAGCTAGAGCATTGCTATGTCCACCAAACCTTTGTACACTAGCCTCTTCGCTTTTTAATATTTTTTCATAAACGACTCTGTCATGGATAGCTAAATCTCTAATAAGAGTGGGACCAGCATTAAAGGGTATTCTGCTAAGTACACAACTCTCAGCAAGTCTTTTATAACACTCTTCAGTAATAGATCTATTCCAATCTTCAGCAGGTTTTCCATCTGGGAATGGGATTCTTGATTTAGGAAATGCAGTTCCGCTAAATCTAATTTCTTTTGGTAAGTAGCCAACATCCCACATATCTCTAGGTGGTTGGTAACAATGCAATAATCCACTTACTTTTATACTCATTTAACTTCTTTGTTAATTCTTACTGACTTTATTGTATTGAATAAGTTATCTATTGTCCAGTTTATATATGCTTTATTTAATTTTTAGCTAAAATTTTCGTTTCTTTAGCAAGCCACTTTAAGTACTTATCAGACCCTTCTTCTATAGGAAGTCCGATAATTTCAGGTACAGTATAACTATGCATAGATTTTATTTTATCTTTTAGAGCTTCAAAATTTCCTCTTACTGTTTTAATGATACAAAGTGCTTCAGTATCTCTACAAACTTCTCCCTGCCAGCGGTATATAGAACGAACTTTATTTACAATATTTACACAGGCACAAAGACTATCTTTAACAAGCTCTCCAGCAATTTTCTCTGCTTCAGTAATATCAGGAGCTGTCATTAAAACAATAATAGGATCTTTTTCACTAGTCATATATAAATTTTAGCATAGAAATCATGCTCAGTATGTTAAGCAATCACTAAATTAATAATCTGGCTTGAATAATGTTGATGAGAAAACCATCTTGGAAAATCGTTAAAATCTTCTTTTACAAGAAAACGAGTAGCATTATCATGTATTTGAAGTATAGGACCTTTGGTTTTTATATCCATTAACAATTTAATTACTGTTCTGTCATCTGAAACATAAATAGAAAAAAATTCAGTTTCATCTGGTGATTCTGTATGAGTTAAAGTTCTTTCATCAGATTGCTTTAAAGCTAAGGAAGTAATTCTAAATTTTCTCCCATTGGTAAAAACACTATCAAGAAATATAACATCTTCATTGTTTTCATCAATAATATTGCACCTTACATCGCTAGTTATAATTCGACTGCCTTGTTTTGCTCTTAAGTTTAGTAAATCTATTAATTTATTGTAGCCAGATGGATTAGTGCAAGGGATGTCAGATACGGTATAAAAAACTTGTCTTAGAGGATCTGCTTCTATGAAAGAGCCAAGGTCTTCTTTCCATCTATCCCAGAGATCTCCAGAATGCTCATCTATAGAGTCTTCTAAAAATCTAAAAACAAAACTACCAAAATAGCAATCACAATTTTTTCTATCGTGAGGATTTTCTCCACGAATAGCAGATTCAACCATTTTTTCCTTATTAGGAGAGCTTTCAATACTTCTTAGTTTTTGTAAAGTGATAAGTGGGCTCCCGCCAAGTGCTTTGCACAGTCCTACGATAAAGCTTGTCTTTTTGCTTGTTAAATCTATTTTCATGAATTAAACTAATAATATATTTTTTTATGAAATTATTCAAGATGGAATTACTTAGAAGAAATTTCTTCTACTAGAACGTAACAATCCCCATACGAATTCGGATATCTTACATTTGTAATATCTTCCCCATTTGAAAAAAGTTTTACTCCATACAAATGTGCAGGTACTAATCGTACAAATTTATCATGTAAAGATTCTCTCTGAGATTCAGTTAATGATGATAAAAACTCCATTTCATTGCTTATACGTTTCATTCCAGCTTCAGGTATAAGTTTAATATTTTTTGGTAATGGTAAAGTTGCGCAAATGCCATTAGCTTTTGGTTTAAATAAATAGCCAAGGCTTAATGTGTTTCCAACTTTTCTTAAATTTACTTTCATAGTTATCTTTTGAAGATTTCAAAAATTTATCATAGTGATTTATCAAAGTCATTAAATTTTTCTAACAATACGTATAAAAAATTAATTTGGATATAAAGACAAATATACATTATTTTAAAATTAGTGGGCTATCATTCCTGACCCCTGGGTTTGGATCGTAGATTTCATTTAGAACATCACCGTCGTCATCTTTGGCAGACTCATCTGTCACGATTAAAAAATTAAAACGTCTGTCAGAATCTGAACAGATTTTAGTACTAGCTTCTTGTCCTTCAGGAATAATTTCAAGATTTTCTAAAGACAAAAGATCTTTATTCCCCTCGATTTGAACACTTATAGAACCATCTTTACCCCAGCCATATCCGTGTCTTTCGGCTAAAATTTTTGATACATATGGAATGCCAGAAAGAATATGAAAGTCATCAAAACGATCTTTGTAAGAATTAGAATGAAGAATATATAAAGCATCTTCAAACTCGATATCTATATGTGCTCCAAAAAACAATCTTTTTTTATTCTCCCCAAGTAAAAAAGTGCAGAAAATTTCATTGTCATCATTTGAGCATTCAAAAAGAGTAACATTTATCTTATTTTCTTCTACTATTCTTCTAATTTCATTTATATAATTTATTGCTACAGTGATAACATTTGGTTCGTCCTCTCTTCTCTCAATGGGAAGAAAACCTCTTATATTAGTAATCAATTTATTTGAATCAAGGCTTAAGAATTTTCCAACACATTCTTTTATTTCATAAGCAGATTTTGCATTAACGCTATTTTTTAAATATTCTGAAATGGAGCTAAAAGAATCTATAAATGATCCCGTTAATACCCAGTCTTTAAATCCTTGCTTTGCTATTTCTTCTAAGAACTTTATTTGCAAATCTGCAATTTTAGAACCACTTTGATTCCCGATTTCAATTAAGCCTCCACGAAATGGTTCACCCGTAACATAAATAATATTTTTTTTATCTTTAAATGAAGTACAAATGCTTTCAAATGGAGATTCCCATATTTCCCTCTTTGATTTATTATTTGGTTCAATTACGCCTTGGAGTGTACTAAATTTTTCTTCGAGCTGGTGGAGCTCTTTGGCATTTTGAGCAATCCTGTGTGAATCAGCCTGTTCTAAAATTTCATTTCTAGTTCCGGCAATATTCTCTCTGAAAACACTTGCTCTTCTGTCCCATTCATTAGGTTGTAATAATTGCCATAATCTATTTCGAATAGGCTTAGGAAAATCATTTCTAATTAATTCCTCAAAATGATTTCTTGGTAAAACACAAATTTCAGAAAACTTATTGGCTAACTCCATTGAGCCTATGTAATTTGAAATAATTCCGTCTATAAGCTCTTTATGTTCATCAAGATCTGGCGTGTCTGGATGGAGAAGATTAACTTTTTCTTCTACTGCTAAAATCTTACAGAATAAAGCAAAATATGAATCTGCTTTATAAATATCTGAATTAGGTCCTTGAAATTCATTTAAAAACATAATCCCAAGGATTTCTTTTTTCAAGAGTTTTTTCTCATCTTCAGATACTTCAAGATCAGGACTTGAAAAATCTTCCAAAACAGTAAAAAGTATTAAATTACCAATAGAATCATTCTCTCCAACATCAATGATTTTACCTTCATAGTAAGCCTGCCCAAAAACATTTTGATGCATGCCTTTATTAATATTTTCTAATCTTTCTCTAAGTTCGATTTTCAAATCATGAAAGCTAAACTCATCAAAATAATCAAAATATCCTGCATAATAATCAGGTAGATCTAAACTAAAATTCCCAGTTGCAGTTTTTATAGGAATAGGGATAAGCTGAGCCTTATCTCTGTATTTCTTATTCCAAGGATTAAATCGTGGTCCATTACTATCGTCTGGAGGTAAAATTGTAGAAGACATAATTGGTTATAAATTAAACCATTTTGAAGTGAATCTTTCAACTTAAGTTAGTAGAAGCCAAGATTTTGGCGTTTTTGCCTTTAATTAAATGAGTAAAGTCTTTATCTTTTACTTTCCATGTAAGTCCTACTTTTTCTATGGGTACTAAAACAAATCTATGTCCTATTGGTAAATTAGGAAGTACTTTAACAGCAGACATTCTTTTTAAGAACTCATCTAAAGAACAGTTTTCTATCCCAAGATTTGGATACAGCGTATGTCCATTTATAGGATTTGTGATTTCAAAACAGCTACTAAAAAAAGTACTAGTTCTTTGAAAAGGGGTTTTTATAGGTGGAGTAGGATTTATATACATAAGATTATAATTTTAAGCCTCCTTTGCTAATTCGTGAATTTGTTTATTTAGATTTCTTTGTTCTTCTAAAAATTTTTTGAGCCTATTTTTTTCTGCTTCTTCTTTAGATGAGTAAGAGTGAATGATGGCGATTTCATTAAAGTGGATCTTAATTTCTCTTCCATTTTCCACTTTTACGACTAATCCAGTATCATCTTTGTTTAAGCATACTCCAGAGGTGAATGAACCATATTTATGAATCTCTACATATTGTCCTTCTTTTAGTGTGGCTATTACTTTTAGATTTGAAGCCATATCGCTTCTATAACAATTTCTTTCTATAGCATTAGCCTGGTTTATGGAGTGTATAGATCTTTCGAGAAGTCTGTTTGATTCATTTAAATCATCAATCTGCTTTCCTAAAAAATTAATTGCTTGTTTTTGAATTTTGTCATTTTCAGCACTTGAATCTGGACTTAATCCTATAAATGTTAAACCAGCGATGATAGTAGCAATTGATCCAACTATTCCTGCCTTAATAAGAGAAAATAAATTAGGGAATTGTGCGCTTTTTATGGGTGTTCTTTTAGTTTCTCGTTTATATACTTGTCCAGGTGGAAAAGCAGATACGAGTCCACCGTTTTTAGATACCCAGCATCCATCATTACCGTTAATTGGAGAAATATTCACCACTACTTAAGTCCCTTTTTATTTCATTTTATACTAGTCTAATTAACTTAAATCGATTAATTAATTCATAAAATATTAATTTTCAAAAGTAGTCATAACAAAAAACAAAGAAGTTTTATGGTAAAAGGTTAAGGTATGTCTGAAGTCTCTAAAAATTATAATCCAAAAGAAGTTGAAGAAAAATGGCTAAAAATCTGGCTTGATGAAAAGCTTTTTAAATCAAAAATAGATTCTTCGAAAGAAAGTTTTTCTATTGCTCTCCCCCCTCCAAATGTTACAGGCTCACTTCATATGGGTCATGCTTTTGGAGATACAATTCAAGATGTTTTAATTCGTTATCATTGTATGAATGGAAAAAATGTTCTTTGGCAAGGTGGTACAGACCATGCTGGAATCGGTACACAGGTAGTAGTAGAAAAAGAACTTTCAAAAAATGAAAAAAAGAAAAAACATGACATAGGACGTGAAGAGTTTTTAAAACGTGTTTGGGACTGGAAGAAAAAATCTGGTGATCAGATTATTAATCAGATGCAAAAACTGGGCTGTGCTATGGATTACGATAGAACAGTTTTTACTATGGATGAAAACTATACTAAGGCTATTAGAAAAGTTTTTGTAGAGTTATATAAAAAAGATTTAATTTATCGCGGGAAAAGAATAGTTAACTGGTGTCCAAAATGCTTAACTAGTATAAGTGACTTGGAAGTAGAAACAGAGCCAGCGAAAGGAAAGCTGTATCATATACTTTATCCATTTGACATTAATGATGTTTCTAAGGGTGGACTTACAGTAGCTACTTCACGTCCGGAAACGCTTTTTGGAGATGTTGCAGTTTGCGTGAATCCAGATGATGGGCGTTATAAGAAATTAGTTGGAAAGACTATATTTATTCCGATTATAAACAAACAAATCCCAGTTATTTCAGATGGTACTGTAGAGCTAGATTTTGGAACAGGATGCTTAAAAATTACACCAGCTCACGATGCAAATGACTATGAAATATTTAGTAGATGTAAAGATCAGATTGCAGAGAAAAACTATATAGAAATCATGTCACCTCAGGGAAAAATCCAGGATAAGAATAATTTAGGAATTCCTGAAGGCATTTTAGGTGAAGAAAGATTTAAGGCTCGCGAAATTACTGTTCAGAAGTTAGAAGAGCTTGGTGTGTTAAAAGAAATAAAAGAATATGATCAGCCCAGCGCTAAGCATGATCGCTGTGGAACAGTTATAGAACCTTTTTTATCAGAGCAGTGGTATGTAAAGATGAAGCCGCTTGCTGAGCCAGCTATAAAAGTGGTTAAAGAGGGAAAAATAAAATTTATTCCTGAAAGATATAGTGATCATTATTTAAACTGGTTGGGAAATATAAGAGACTGGTGTATTAGTCGTCAGCTTTGGTGGGGACATCAGATCCCTGTCTGGTATAAAAAAGGAAAAGATAAATCATTAAAAGAAAATTGGTTTGTAAGTGAAGAGCCTCCAAAAGACATAGAAAATTATGAACAGGATGAAGATGTTTTAGATACGTGGTTTAGTTCAGCTTTATGGCCTTTTGTAACCCTTGGGTGGCCTGATCAAACAGACTATTTAAAAGCTTTTTACCCGACCAGTGTTCTGGCTACTGCTCGTGAAATTATAAATCTTTGGGTTTCAAGAATGGTTTTTATGGGATTACAATTTGCTGGAGACATTCCATTTAGTGAAGTTCTTATTCATCCAGTTATCCAGACTCCAGATGGAAAAAGAATGTCTAAGTCTAAAGGAAATGCTATTGATCCATTAGATATGATTGATAAGTATGGAGCAGATGCAAACAGGTTTTGGTATTTCAGTGTAGGAATAACTGGAAATCAAGATGTAAGATTTCCTGGCAGTAAAGGAAAAGATGGATCGTGGGAGTCTACTACTCTTGATCAATATAGAAGATTTGCAAATAAATTATGGAATGCAGTTAGCTTTGTAAAACAAAATTTAGAGCCTGGGAAAAAATATGAAAATTTAAACAGCGATGATATTCTAGATAGAATTAATAGAGAAAATCTAACTATTGCTGACAAATGGATCTTATATTATTTCAATAAATTGGTTCAGGAAGTAAAGAGTAATTTTGAAAAAAATCAATTTTCAAAAATTGCAGATCAGTCTTATGAATTTATTTGGGATAAGTTCTGCGATTGGTATATAGAAATAGCCAAAAAACAATTGCAAAATGAAAAACTCAAGGCTCAAACGCAACAGATATTATTTTTTATAGTTGAAAATATTTTAAGATTACTGCATCCTATAATGCCATTTATTACTGAAGAGATATGGGGAGACTTACCGCTGGCAAACAGAAAGAGTAAATTTTTATTAGAAAACAACTATCCTACTTTTAACAACTCATTTGAATTTCAAAAAGAAGCAGAATCATTTTCATATGTTATAGAAATAACTAGAAGTATAAGAAACCAAAGGCAAACAGCTCAAATACAGTGGACAAATGAAATTGAAGTAAATTTAATTAGTAAAAATGACTCAGCGAGAAAGATTTTAGATAGTACTGTAAATTATATTGAATCATTAACTAAATCTAAAGTAGCTATTAGATCTGATTATTCTCCAATAAAACCTTCTATAGGCACATTAGTTTTAGATACGAGAATCCAAATTCCAATTTCAGGATTAATAGATATTGAAAATATGATAAATAGTTACAATAAAAAGAAATCTCAATTTGAAAAAGATATGCAAGCTTGCATGGCTAAATTAAATAATCCTAATTTTGTCAATAATGCATTACCAGAAAAAGTCGAAGAAGTTAAAAACCAAGTAAAAGAGCTAGAAAATCAAATAAAAACTATTGATGAAGCAGTAGAATTGTTAAGATAGTCTAAATGAAATGTAGAGACGTTGAAAGTGTTTCTTGTTAACGGTAATATATTTCCTACGAATAAACGAATAGAATCGATAGTTAAGGAATGTTCAGCTTATCTGAACCAAAAAAAATGAAACGTAAGAAAGTTGCAATTTTAGGTTCTACAGGTTCAATAGGAAGACAAACCTTAGATGTAATCAGTGCATTTAAAGATGAGTTTGAAGTGGTGGGGTTATCAGCGGGTTCAAATGTTCAGTTATTAGCAGAGCAAATAAAAGAATATAATCCTAGATTTGTTTCAGTAAAATCAGCAAATCTTGCACAAGAATTAAAAGTTATTTTAAAAAATCCAGCTCTTGAGATTTTTTGGGGAGATATTGGGCTGGAATTTATATCTTCCTGTTCATGCGACATTGTAGTAAATGGACTTGTTGGAGCTTTAGGATTAAAGCCTACGATTTCTGCTCTTAGTCATGGTAAAAGAGTAGCATTTGCAAATAAAGAGACTTTAGTTATTGCAGGAGATTTGATTCGTGATTTATTAGAAAAAAATCATGGGGAAATAATTCCTCTTGATAGTGAGCATTCTGCTATCCACCAGTGCCTTTCTGGTCAAAATATAAACAATGTAAAAAGAATAATGCTTACAGCTTCAGGTGGACCTTTTAGAACCTGGTCAGCTGAAGAAATAAAATCAGCTACAAAAGAACAAGCATTAAAACACCCTACCTGGGTTATGGGGCAAAAAATAACTATAGATTCAGCAACCTTGATGAATAAAGGTCTTGAGCTTATTGAAGCAGTGCATTTGTTCAATATAGCTCACAATAAAATTGATGTTTTAATTCATCCACAAAGTATTATGCATAGTGCTGTTGAGTTTATAGATGGAAATATTATTGCTCAGATGGGTGCTACGGATATGAAGCTTCCTATACAATACTCACTCTTCTATCCTGAAAAGAAACAATTACCATTTAATTTGTTTTGTGACTTACTTTCTATAGGAAAATTAGAATTTGAAAAACCAAATTTAGATAAATTTCTATGTTTAAAGCTTGCTTATGAAGTGGCTTCTAGTGGAAAGAGTTACCCCATTGTTTTAAATGCTTCTAATGAAGTAGCAGTAGATTTATTTTTAAATGAAAAAATATCTTTTATTGACATTCCTAAAATCATTTCAAGAGCTATAGAAAATCACAAACCTGTTTTAACTAAGTCTTTAGAAGATATTTTAGATGTTGATAAAGAAGTAAGAGCAAAAACATTAGAAGGAATAAAACAATTAACTTTTTAAAGGATTTGTGTGATTTATTCACCAAATCCGGTCGAATGATAGGTGAACAATAAGGAAACACAAGCTTGTTTTGTGTTAAAAAATATACAAAATAAACTAATCATTGGTCTTGGTAATCCTGGCGAAGAGTATGAAAACACGCGCCACAATATAGGTTTTGCATTGCTAGATAAGTTCGGTGAAAAATATAAAATTTTAGGAAAACAAAAACAAAGATTATCTTCTTGGGTGGGAAAAGGAGATATTGAATTAAATGGAAATAAATTCTCTTTAATTCTTGCATGGCCTACTACATTTATGAACAGTTCAGGAGAATCAGTAGCAAAACTGCTTTCATACTATAAGATCGAACCAAAAGATTTAATAGTAATTCATGACGATGTGGCTATTAATCTTGGGAAAATCAGAATTGTTTTTAACTCTGGTGCTGCTGGTCAACATGGTGTAGAATCCATTATTAATCACCTTAATGGAAGTCAGGAATTTACAAGACTAAGAATAGGTGTAGGACCAGATCCTGGTGGTGATAAAAGAGCAGATTTTGTTTTGTCAAAGTTTTCAGAACAGGACAAATCTATTGTTGATAAAATAATAACTACATCCATTGAAGCAATTGAAACTGTTTTAGAAAAAGACGTAGGAGAAGCTATGAATAAATTCAATGGGCTGGAGATAGTAATATGAAACAATACCAACCACTATATTTAAAATACCGTCCACAAGCTCTTTCAGAACTTGTGGGGCAGGAAGTGGTTTCAAAGACTCTAACAAATGCTATTAACTATAATAAAATTGTCCACGCTTACTTATTGTGTGGTCCTAGAGGTACTGGAAAAACTTCTACTGCTAGAATACTTGCAAAATCTTTAAATTGTGAAAAAGGTATAACTACAGAGCCTTGTGGTAAGTGTGTTAGTTGTGAATCTATTGTTAATGGAAGCTCTCTTGATGTTATTGAAATTGATGCGGCTAGCCACAGAAAAGTAGAAGATGCAGAAGACCTTATAAACAGAGTGAATCTGGCTACATATGGATCTAGATTTAAAATTTATATAATCGATGAAGTCCATATGCTTACAGATCATGCATTTAATGCATTATTGAAAACATTAGAAGAGCCACCCCAAAATGTAATCTTTATTTTAGCTACTACTGAAGAATATAAGGTTATTCCTACGATTATAAGCAGATGCCAAAAACTTGATTTTAAACCTGTTACACAAAAAGATCTTGAATTAAGAATAGAATATATCTCAAAAAATGAAAAAATAAATATTGATAAATCCATTATTAGTTTCGTTTCAAAAAGATCAAATGGTTGCTTGAGAGATGCCGTCTCACTTTTAGACCAGATTAGTGTCTTACAGCATGAAGACAAAAAAATTGAACCTAAGGAGGTCTTTGACCTCTTTGGTACAGCAGATAGAGCGAGCCTGTATAAGCTTATAGAATCAATACTTCTTTTTGAGAAAAAAAAATCGATTGAACTTGCTGAAGATCTTGTTAGAAGTGGAAAAGATATTGAAGAGTTATTCAAATCATTGCTTGATTTACTTATTGATTTAGCAAAATCTAAAATTGATATAAACTGTAAAAAACTACTCTCAGAAGAACTATCTTTAGATTTAAATCTTTTAGATAAAACAGATCAAAAGCATATTTTAAAAGTAATAGAGAGTCTTCAAAACTCTCAAACAAAATTACGTTTTGCTTTAAGTCAGGAATTACAGTTTATGGTTGAGATAATGTCACTTCTTAATGAAGATTTTTTAATTTCCCTTGTTGAATTAAAACAAAGAATTGAAAAGCTAGAAGGTTGTCATTCCCATGAAAAAGGGAGTCTAGATTCTACAAAGAAAGAATGGATTCCCAATCAAGTTGGGAATGACACTAAAACTAAAACCACTGAATCCAATAATCCCATAGTCCCCGAGTCTCCGAGTCCCATAGTTCCTCAGCCCACTAGTCCTCCTTCAAATGTTGCTATCTCTCAAGCCCCGATTTCTGATTTAGATTTATTGTGGCCTAAAATTGTTAGTTTAATTGAAAGCAATCCTACTAAAACACTTTTAAGTCAGTCTGAAAGTTATTTATTAAGTGTTAATAGCAGTTTGGTTGAAATTGGTTTATCTAAAGATATTTTCTTACCAAGGCTGGAGAAAGATGAAAAGAAGAAAGAAATGATTCTCAGTGCAGTAAAAACAGCTACTGGTATTGAACCAGGATCCATTAAGTTTAGGTTTTTACCCAGAGCAATTAATAAATCTATAGAAATTACTTCAAGTCCTGAAATTAATGTTCAATCTCCAGTACTCGAATATAAAAAAAAGTCATCAGAATCAAAAGAGACTGATGACTTTACAAAGGCTGTAGAAGATCTTCTAGGTGCAAGACAAATAGATTAACAAAAAATTAATTTTCTGTTATAGTCTCATCTGTCGGTTCGTCTGATGTAATGTTTGTAATAATAACTTCAATTGCATCAGAAACGTCATTGTCACAAGTTACATCTACCACCACACTATCATCGAAATTAGGAGTGCTATTAATTTCTTTGATCTTTGCAAGTGGTATTCTCAGAAATGCTAATTTAGTAGATTTTGGTTTAGTAATCAAAATTGTTTTTGGTTTGATTCTGCCTAAACTTGTATCTGAGCTGGATAGAATGCATTTAACCGGAGCATCGAAATTAACGGCCGATACTCTGATTCTTGCTGGGCTTACCCTTCTGCCTTGTACTAATATTTGTTCAGGTCCAGTTATAGTTACTGAAGGTTCTGATGGAGTCTCAGTAATACTACCAGAGCTTGAAGTAGAAGAGGTCGTTGTACCCGATGAGTTTCCAGAAGATGTGCTTGAAGTGCTACCAGAAGAGCTGGTTGTATCTACTGGAGTTGTAGAACCAATATTTACTGTAGAAGTTGCTTGAACACTTGAAGTGATATTTACTCCACCAGATTTTTCAACTTTATTTACATTAACTTTTGATCCACTGGTTGGAGATCCTGTTAATTTCCCACTAATAGTAATAGTGCCATCAGTTATATTTCCAGTCCATACAATTGATATTATTCCTTTAGCAGTATCAACATTGCTCAATAAAACAGTTGCTCCTGTTGCTTTAAAATTTACATTAGGATCAAGCTGAAATCCGCTAGTTGGTGATAGTGTGTAAGAGACATTTAATGCTGTTAATGAATTTAAGCTACTACCTTTTAATACGATTGTATATGTGTTATCCGTTGTGGTTTGAGATTTTACATTTAATATTGAAAAATTAAATGCAATTAGACATGCAATTAGTAAAATTGAAGTAAAAATTTTAGAACTTTTCATTTCTTCCCCCTTGTTTAATCCATTCTTTATATACTCATGAAAAGGAAGTACTAACTTTAATGTAAATAAAAAGTTAGGGATAACCCAAAATTTGTTAATTATCAATTATCTAAAGTAACTACAGCAAATGTGCAAATGGAGTTTTTATTACCAACAGAATCTTGTTCTTCATTTGTTTTAGCTTTAATATTAATATGGCTCTTGCTAATTCTTAAAATAGATGAAATATTCTCTTTCATTTTGTCTATATAAGGACTTAGTTTAGGCTCTTCAGCAATAATAGTAGAGTCGATATTATTAACTTTGAAGCCACTCAAAAAAACTATGTCTCTTGTGCATTCAAGTAGTTTAGTACTATTTGCATCTTTCCATTTAAGATCTGTATCAGGGAAATGCTTCCCTATATCACCTTCTCCTGCGGCTCCAAGCATTGCATCAATAATTGCATGAATTAAAACATCTGCATCTGAATGACCAAGAAGACCTTTTGGATGAGAGATTTCGACTCCACCAATAATAAGCTTTCTTCCTTCTACTAATTTATGTATATCGTATCCATGACCAATTCTCATATAATTCAAATATTCCTATATTAATATTTTAACCAATACTTAATAAATAATGTGAATAATAAAAATATATGAGAACTTCTGGACATATAGCAGTATCTGCTACTATAGGATTATTTACATATGCTGTATATGGTGAGCTAGGCCCTGCTCTTACTAGTTTTCTTGTAGGTACATTGATAGATCTTGACCATATAGTTGATTATTTATATGCTCATGGAAAGAAGTGGGACTGGAAAAAAGTTAATGGTGCACATCACGAGAAGCATAGTGGAAAACTTTATGTTCCTCTACACTCTTATGAACTTTTACTTTTATTTTTCCTTTTGACATTATCTCCTGATTTAACACCATGGAGGGTTGGAATTAGCTTGTCAGTGTTAGCTCATTTTTTATGCGATCAATTCTTTAATCCAAATCGGAAATTTTCAACTTATTTTTTAATAAGCAGAATAATACATAAATTCGATGCAGAAAAAGTTTTAAAAAATCCCAAAAAAGTTATTGTGGAAGTTATTGTTAACTAAGATTACTTCCTTTTTCCAGTAATTGCAAAATTTATTAAATCACCAATTTTTGCTGCATGATCCCCTGCTCTTTCAAAACTTTGAGCAACAAATAATAGCTTTGATAAAGCTTCGATTTTTTCATCAGAAGAAGATTTAATTAAAATAATGATTTTTTTAACAGTTTGTTTGTATAGCTTATCTAATTCCTCATCCATAGATGAAATGGAATTTGTTTTATCCTGAGAAATATTTTTATATGCTTCTATAGATTCAGAAAGCATTTTTAATCCCATTGTAGCCATCTCTACAATTTCTTTTGGGATTTCAATGTCATTTACCGTTGCTTTTTCGAGGATTTTAGAAGTTCTCTTAAAATGATCTCCAATTCTTTCATAGTTATCTGTTATTTGAGTAGAAGTAATTATATATCTGAAATCTTTTGCAACAGGCTGTTGTAAAACAAGTAGGCTATCACTGAAATCATGTACAAGCCATCTGGCTTTATCAACAAGCTTATCTTTTTCTTTAATCTTTTTGTTTAGTTCGTCTACATTCTTTTGTTCTAAAAATTCAAGTATAAGCTCACCATTTGTTTTAACTTCATTTGCAAGCTCTAAAACAAGTGATTTAAGCTTAATAAGCTCTTCTTCTAAAATAGACCTAGACTGAAGCATAAGAACATTTTAGCACTAAAAATGTATTTAATCTTTAACTTCTAGTTTTTTTTCTTTAAGTTCAAGACTCGGAATTCCAATCCCAAGATGTTTTAAACCATACAATTTTAATTTTTCAGGGTCATAAAGATTTCTACCATCAAAAATGACTTTATCTTTTAAGTTTAAGGCTAACTTTTCAAAATCCGGACTTCTAAATTGAAGCCATTCTGTGCAGACTACAAGCCCATCAGAGTTTATTACAGCAGTCATCTCGCTGTCACTGTATTCAATATTTTTAACTCCTTTTAGATAGGATTTTGTATTTTCTAAAGCAACAGGGTCATAGACTTTAAGACTTGCTCCTGCTTTTATTAAGCCATCAATTATTTTTAGAGCTGGGGATTCTCTTATATCATCTGTACCAGCTTTAAAAGCTGTTCCCCAAATAGCCAAGGTCTTTTTCTTTATTTCATCTTTTCCAAAGAAATCTATAACTTTATTAATAAACCATTTGGCTTGTCTTTCATTTATTTCTAGTGTTATTCTTGGAATTACAGCAGGAATATTTTTACTTTTTGTAAAAACATCAAAAGCTAGAACATCTTTAGGAAAACATGAGCCTCCAAAACCTATTGAGGGATAAAAGAAATGTTTGCCAATCCTGACATCGCTAATGATTCCTTCCCTTACTCTTCTGATATCGGCTCCGATTACATCACAGACTTGTGAAATCTCATTTATATAAGAGATCTTTAATGCAAGCATTAAATTACAAGCATATTTAACTGTCTCAGCTGAAATAGGGTCCATAACGCAAATAGGATGACCATTTCTGGTTAATTGAGAATAAAGCTCTTTCATAATTTCACTGGCTTTAATATTTTCAGTACCAATTATAATTCTGTCTGGTTTCATGAAATCTTGAACAGCGGTCCCTTCTTTCAGGAATTCAGGATTGGATACTACATCAAACTCGCTTTTCAATTTCGATCTGATATATTTTTTAATTTCCTGATTTGTTCCTATTGGTACAGTAGATTTTAAGACAAATATTTTATAACTTTTTACATGTTCAATTACCGAATCAATAGCTTTGTAGACATAAGTTAAGTCTGCAGTGCCATCTTCTTTTGAAGGTGTTCCAACAGCAAGAAAAACAATATCAGCACTATCTAGATCGCTGGTAAATTTATCTGTAAATGACAACCTTTTTTCTCTTAAATTCTTTTTTACAAGTTCAGTAAGTCCTGGTTCATAAATCGGGATCTCACCTTTTTCTAACATTTCAATTTTTCTTTTATCAATATCTAACCCTAATACTTCATGTCCAAGCTCTGCTAAACATACAGCAGTAACTAAACCTACATAACCAGTACCAATTGTGACAATTTTCATGATAATTTCCTTAGTCTAGAGTTGACTAGAAAATTATAACAAGTAAAATATGTCTATCATGATATTTCTAGGAATAAGATCTTAAGTATTTAATTTTATGATTTCTACTGCTGACTTTAAGTCTTTTGCATTGAAATCTGGAGTGCTTTTCCCGGCATTTTTTTCATTTATTGAATGCTCATTATAAATCAAAATTGTTTTTGCATGTACGGACTGACCACACTGAATATCAGAATCTCTATCTCCTAACATCCAGGACTTCTTTGGATTTAAATTGTATTTTTGAACTGCTTGTTTTAAGAAAAGATTTCCAGGCTTTCTACACTCACATTTCATTGTATATTCAGGGACTATACCATTTGGATGATGCAAACATGCAAAATACTCAGTTATAGAAATGTTATTTGCTTTAAATATTGAGAGCAGGCTGTCTCTTACAGAATTTATATTTTCAATAGTTGTTTTACCTTTTGCATAGTCAGGCTGATTCGTTACTATGAACAGTTTAAATTTAAGATTTTGTAACTCTTTTAATGAGTCGATAGTAAATGAAAAGAGTTTTAAATCTTCTGCTTTAAAGGGAGCTTCATAATTGCCAGTAGATGGATTTAATACAGGGTAGTTTATAACACCATCACGATCTAGAAAAATTGCTTTTTGTGAGATCATTTATACTCTAACCATAATATTAATAATTTGCCAAATGTTTTCAAAGGATCCTATTAGGGGGTTAAATCTTGAATCAGGATCATTCCCCCATTCTACAGGGAAAGGGATAACTTTATATTTATTTTTAACAGCACGCCTCAATACCTCAATATCCCACATAAACTTCTCTGTTATTAAATCTTTGAAAATATTATTAGCTACTTCTTTCTTGAAAAGCTTGAAACCACACTGTGTATCTTCTATTCCTGGAGGGATCAATTTAACCATTTGAATTAAAATCTGAAAACATTTAGAGCCTAGCTGTCTGTATAAAGGCTGTTTCTTAACAATTTTAATTTTACTTTGATCACCTCTTCTTGAACCTATTGCTATATCTGCTCCACTTTCCAGAAGTTCAACTCCTTTATGAGCATAGCTATACGGAACACATAATCCTGCATCTGCAAGAAGAATATATTTTCCGCTTGCACTGAGCATTCCTGTTTTAGTGGCAAATCCTTTTCCTTTGTTTTGTTCATAAGTAAGTACTTTTAAATCAGAATATTTTTCTTTAAAAGAAAGAGCAATATTGTAAGTATTGTCCTTACTTCCATCATTAACTATTATTAATTCTCCATTTATAGATGAGTTATTGAAAAAGCTAAATACCGCTTCAATATCTTTTGATATTTTTTTTCCTTCATTATAGGCAGGTATTACTATAGATAGCTCGTACATTAATTTTTCCTGTATGAGTCAGATATTATTCTCATAACTTCTGATGACTCATTTTCATTTGACATTGGTTTTTTATTTGTTTTAATTGATTTTATAAAATCTTTCCACTCTAGTTCCCAGGATTTATCTTCTCCAGGAAAATCCTTTTCAGTAATTATAGGAGGTTTCCCTGGTTTTAATCTTCTGTAAAGTTTTAATGTCTCTACTCCATAAGATTTCCCAAGTCCGTTTATTTCAATGGCTCCCTTATCACCATATACCTCAAACCTGAAAGTATTTTTCCACTGAGTCCAGGTAGCATGTAGTTGGGCGACTTTTCCACCCTTAGTTTCGAAGGTTATAAATGCATTATCATCAACCTCCATAGGATAAAACATTGTTTTTGCAAATGAGGAAACTTTTTTTAGACTTTCAAAATTAAAAAACCACAATGCAAGGTCAATTAAGTGACATCCTTGGTCTAGAAGTTCTCCACCACCGCTTAAACTTTTAAAAGCTCTCCATTCTTTCTCATATCCTTTTCTTCCCCCATGACCATATGCACCTCTTATAAATAAAACCTTGCCAATTTTACCTTCATCACAAAGCTTTTTCCCCATGAGTAAAGCAGGATGATATCGATGATTAAAACCACATTTAAAAACTTTTTTATATTTTTTTACTGTTTGTAAGATTTCTTTTGCTTCAGAAAAATTTCTTCCCATTGGTTTTTCAAGTAAAACGTGCTTATTATTTTTAAATGCTTTTAAGCACAGTTCTTTCCCAAATTTGTTAACAACAGAAATTACAACAATTTTTATATCTTTATTTTTAAAACCGCTTTCTAAACTTTTTAGTGGAGTACCATTTACTTCTTTTGCTAGAAGCTCAGCTTTTTTGAATTCTTTATCAAAAATATATATTTTGGACTTAGAAGATAGTTTTTTAGCAATGTTTGCTCTTATACTGCCGATTTTCCCGGCACCTATGATTAATATATCTTCGGATTTAGATTTTTTTTTCATTCTAGGTATAAATGTGATTATATCGTATTTATAAAGGTTCTGAATGATAGATATAACTCGAATATTAAATCTACTATAATTGATTATCGAGGTATATGAACATGAAGGTTTTGGTTACAGGTGGAGCTGGTTTTATTGGATCTCATACGGTTGATGTCTTATTAAAAAAAGGATATCAGGTAAGAGTTTTAGATTTATTACAACCAAGGGTACATCCATTTGGAAAACCAAAATATTTATCGGATGAAGTGGAATTCATGCAAGGTGATGTTGCTGATAAGTCTGTCATGGAAAAAGCTATTCAGGGAGTGGAAGGTATTTTTCATCTTGCCGCTTATCAGGATTATATGACTGATTTCAGTAATTTTATCAGAGCAAATACCATGAGTACTGCTTTAATCTTTGAAATTATAGTAGAGAAAAAGTTAAACATTAAAAAAATAGTTTTAGCTTCATCTCAGGCTACATACGGTGAAGGAAAATATAAATGTAAAGCTCACGGAATTCAGTATCCAGATAGCAGAGCAGTAAGTCAGTTAGATAAAGCAGACTGGGAAATGCATTGTCCAGTAAAAGATTGCAGAGAGTATTTAGAGTCTATTTTAATAGATGAAGCAGTTATGAATCCATTCACTGCTTATGGAATCTCTAAAGAATCTCTTGAAAGAGTTGCGCATAAGTTAGGAAAAAGATATGAAATCCCTACTTCATGTATGAGATATTCTATAGTTCAGGGACCAAGAAATTCTTTCTTTAATGCTTATTCCGGTGTTTGTAGGATATTTACTCTAAGAATTATAAATAATAAGCCTCCAGTAATATATGAAGATGGAAAACAATTAAGAGATTATTTGCATGTATTAGATGTGGCAGAAGCTAATGTGTTATGTTTTGAAGATTCAAGGGCTAATTTTGAATCTTATAATGTAGGCGGAATCTCTGGCACAAATTTAATAGATTATACAAATACTTTAATAAAAGTTGCAGGAAAAAACATTTCACCTCAAATCCCTGGTTATTATAGATTTGGAGATACTAGACATACTGTTTCAAGTAGTGAGAAATTAAAGAGTTTAGGATGGAAAAATAAACATTCTTTAGAAGATATTTTTAAAGACTATATAGCTTGGGTAAATGAACAACCAGATGTAAAAGATAGATATGAAGAAGTAGAACAAATAATGAAAAAACAAAGTGTTCTTCGGGAATCAAAAAAATAATGACAAAAAGAGCCATAATCATTGGAGCTGGTCCTGCAGGATTAACTACAGCTTATGAGCTTTTACAGAAAACAGATATTATCCCCATTGTATTTGAAATGGGTGAGCATATGGGTGGTATAGCAAAAACAGTAAATTATAAAGGAAACAGAATTGATATAGGTGGACATAGATTCTTTTCTAAATCAGATATTGTTATGAATTGGTGGCAAAATATAATGCCACTTCAGGGTGCCCCTTCAAAAGATGATTTAGTACTAAATATTTCATATCAAAATAAAACAAAATCAGTTGATCTGTCAGAGGATGGACCTGATCCTGAAAAAGCTGATGTTGTAATGCTTGTAAGAAATAGACTTTCTAGAATCTTCTTTTTAAGAAAATTCTTTTCTTATCCTGTTTCTCTCTCAGGAAAAACTATTAATAATCTTGGTATTGTGAGATTAGTAAAAATTGGTTTAAGCTATATCCAGACAAAATTCTTCCCTATTAAAAAAGAAAAATCCTTAGAAGATTTTTTTATAAATAGATTTGGAAAGGAACTATATCTTACTTTTTTTAAAGACTATACTGAAAAGGTTTGGGGCGTTCCATGTAATAAAATTAAACCAGAATGGGGTGCTCAAAGAATTAAAGGCTTATCTATTACAAAAACAGTTATTCACGCTTTGAAAAAGATATTACCTGGAGATAATTCTCTCTCTCAAAAAGGTACAGAAACCAGTTTAATTGAAAAATTCCTGTATCCAAAACTTGGTCCAGGACAACTTTGGGAAGAAGTTGAAAAAATCATTAAACACAAGGGTGGAGAGATTTATATAAATCAAAAAGTTATAGGTATAAATTTTAATGGAGAAAATAAAATTCAAAGTATCAGGGTGAAAGATCTTAAAACAAACGAAGAAAAAATTATAGAAGGTGATTATTTCTTTTCTACCATGGCTATTAAAGATTTAATTAATTCATTCAATTCTGCTGTTCCTGATGAAGTGAAAAGAATTGCAAATGGTCTTCAATACAGAGATTTTGTTACAGTTGGACTTTTATTGAAAGAATTAAAGATTAAAAACGAAACGAATATTCAAACAGTAAATGATGTTATTCCTGATAATTGGATTTATATTCAAGAAAGAGATGTAAAAATCGGGAGACTTCAGATCTTTAATAACTGGAGTCCTTACATGGTGAAAGATTTAAACAATGTTTGGATTGGATTAGAGTATTTTTGTAATATAGGTGATGAATTGTGGAGTAAGAAAGACCCTGAATTTATTGATTTTGCTATTGATGAACTTTCTAAGATTGGAATTATAGAAAAAGATAAGGTTTTAGATAGCACTATCATAAGGATGGAAAAAACATACCCTGCATATTTTGGAACGTATGATGAGCTCCCTGTCGTTAAAGATTTTGTGGAAAAATTTGAAAATCTTTATTTAATAGGTAGAAATGGAATGCACAGATACAATAACCAGGATCATTCTATTTTAACGGCTATAACTGCTGTAGAAAACATTGTAAATGGAGTCAAGTCTAAAGAAAACATTTGGGCAGTCAACACAGAAGAAGAATATCTAGAGGAAAAAACTAAATAAGGATTTGTGTGGCTTTGCCACCAAATCCGATCTTACGAAAAGAGCCAGAATAAGGAAACTTCAGCTTGTCTGAAGTTAAATA
>CAZRTB010000005.1:88080-197388 GCA_964602915.1 uncultured Gammaproteobacteria bacterium
AATATCTAGAGGAAAGAAATGACATCTAAACTGCCACTTCAGTTAATTCTAATTTAGCTAGTGAGTTTATGAAAATATCGCTTAATTCTTTTCTCTCTAATTTATCAAACTGTTCCCAGATGTATTCTACTTTGTGTTTGTCATTTGCTAATGATGGAAATGCTTTTACACACTCATCAACTGTTGGGAAATATCTGTAGCAAGAAATCGCTTGAATTAAATCAAAAGCTTCTAAAATCTCTGGTTTGTAGTTCGCCCTTTCTACTGCTTTATTTGCCGCATCAAAGAATCTAGCCATTAACTCTATTGTGTCTTTTGATGCTACTTGATTTATAAATGGGTTCATGATTTTTTACCTGCTTATTTTGACGATGTTTTCTATTTCTTATTTTCCTTAACGGTTTCTTAAACCTTTCACTTTCAAATATATATTTTTAACTAAATCTTTGTCAATGCTTAACTAACCTTTAAACTTAAAATTTCATAAATTTTCTTTAATTTAAGATCTTAATCATATTAATAATGTAGGAAATTTGAATATTAGTGAAAATAATACTAGTAAAAATTACCTAGCAGGAACTATTTTTAAGAGCTTACTACCATCAATATGACCTGGAGCTTTAATGCCAAAAATGTTTAAAACGGTAGGTAAAACATCAGTAATTTTTGCATTAGATAAATCTATATTATCTTTCTGGTGGCCATCAATGGCGATTATTCCTTCTTTTACGTGGTTTCCTGTAGAAAGGTGATGTGCTGTGTGAAAAAGCTCTTTTTCACCAGTTCCAGGAAAAAAGAAGAATTCTTTGTTTGGAATTAAAATTAAGTCAGGGATTTTATTTAATAGAGGACCGTTAAATACTTCCTCTTTTCTATATACTTTCTGAATAAAAGGATCACCGGAAAGAGGGTCTTTTACATTGTTTAATTTTTCAATGATTTCATCTTTTAAACCTTCAGCTTCAGAAGAAGGTACTATTCCTTCTGGCTCTCTACCCATAATATTTAACTGGATAGTTCCATAAACTGTTCCTATTCCTCCGAATGCTCTGCTCTCTTTATAATCGATAGGATCAAATCCACGAGGAACAATAACTCTTTGCTCACTTTCTTCTTCTTTTTTCACTTTAATTCTATTTTTCAATCTTGCTAATGCATCTACCTTATGAACCATTTTGATAGCAGTAGATTTTACCTGTGTTCTAAACTGGGTAGCAATATCTTGTTTTAATTTTAAATATCCATTTTCTACAAGCCATACATTTGTAGCCATACGCCTTTTTACATTTCCAAAACCATGATCACTGACTAAAATAAAAGTTGTATCATCTCCTGATCTTGATTTAATTTCACCTAACTTTTGATCTAGCACTTTATAGAATTCCCATATTTTTTTCATAACAGGATCTTCGCTGTTAAAATCTAATGTGGCAATTTGAGTCCAGAAACTGTGTTGAATGATATCTGTGGTCTGGAAATGTACCATAAAGAAGTCAGTTTGTTCTTCATCTAAAAGATAATTAGCCGCAGAACCTACTTTAACAGTGATGTCAATTAAACTATTTAAAAAGTCAACATCTTTAGTCCCTTGTCTGTCAAATGTTCTAAGGCAGATAGGATAATCTCCTAATTTTTCAATAAGCTTAGGTCCAAGCTCAGCTGGATATGTGAAGGTTTTTTTATTACTTGGTCTTTCCCAGCCAGAAACTATAAAACCATTTACTTCAGGAGGCGGATAATTTATAGGAACATCAATAATTCCTACCCTGAAACCATTATCAGAAAGTATTTTCCAGAGAGTGTCTACCTGGATTGATTTATTAGTAGTAAGTGAAGGTTTGTATGATCCTTCTTGGTATTCATAAAAGTCAAAGACACCACTTTTCCCGGGATTACACCCTGTCATGAAAGCCGTCCAAGCTGGTGGTGTAACAGGAGGTATTGTAGATTCTAAATTACTGTTTATTCCAGACTGTAACAGTTCTTTTAGATTTGGCATTATGCCAGATTCTGCAATGGGTTTTAAGTTAGCCCAGACTCCGCCATCAAAACTTACAATAAGGACTTTTGGTGCTTTCTTTGTCATAGGTTATATATGATACCAAAAATATACCCTGTAATACCGAATATAAAAAGTAACAACAGACTAATCTGTGTTTAAACGCTTTTCAATTATGCGTTCAATTGATTTTAATCCTTTAGCAAAAGCATGTTTAGGATTAGCTTTCATCCATGTTACTAGTTCATTTAAACTAGATTCATCTTCTGGAAGTATTTTATAGTTTCCACCAAGAGCTTCAGCTACTTTATTACTAACATTTGATTCTTTTTTTGCTGATTCGATTAATCTAAGTCTTACACTATCATCACTAATATCCATAACTTCACACATGAATTTTAATGTAGGGTTAGGACTTTTTTTCTTTTTATCCAAATAAGCAATAATTTTTTCAAATGGATTATCGTTGTCAGATAAAAGCTCTCCATTTGGTGGAAGAGGATTTGGAGTACTACCCGATGAGCCTATTCTCATAATTTATTTTCTCCCGGTTATAAACAGCCCTAAAATAGAAATGATGAATACCCTAAAATCTTGCTTCTCTTTTTTTAAATGATTTAAAGGAGGTGGGCTACTGTCTCTTATTGGAATTGTTACTGGTCTAGAAGGTGTTTTTGGATTAGAAGTAGGTTCTGGTCTTCTAGTGCTAATAGTTCCTGGTTTATCTGGAACTGTTTTTGTTATTGGCGAACCGATGCCACCTCGTAATGGGTTTTTCTTTGAAGATCCACTACTTGTTTGAGCTGTAGCTTTAACATCTTCTTCAGGTTTTGCTTGATGCCTTGATTCAGTAATTAATCCATGTATTCTTGAATCGTCAGTAATTGTAGAAAAGAAAACCCCTCTATGACGTGGCTTATCTTTTTTTAAAAATTCAGAGAGTCTTGTTGAAGAGAGAATTTTATTTCTAAGGCTTTCATTCTCTCCAAGAATCTTTGGAAGTCCTTTTAACTGTGAATCCAAACATAAGCTTATTATTCTTATGATGATGTCATCGTTTGTAGAAGAAAAGTCATACTTTAATAAACCATCTTTCCAGGTATCAATTTTGCTTTCATCATTGCTTAGTAATCTTCTAATGATTCTTTCATGAACAGGAATACTGCTAGTCGAATTAGACCCCGTACCATTAGCTCTAGTTACATTCATAAATTCCCTCAATAAATTAATTACCATAATTAAATCATAAAAATTCAGTTAATCAAGGCAAGACTATATTTAACCTTTACAATTAAAAAATTATTTTAAGCTCTAATTAGCTAATAACTTTTCAATTTCACTACTCTTTAAAAGTCCATCTGCAAATGGATTTCTTAAGGTATGTAAAACTCTACTTTGATTTTTTAAATAAGTAATTAAAGTTTGATCAAATCTAAGACTGGTTTTTGCATGATCTCTGATCTCCGAATTAAAACCTAATTGCTTTGCTAGATTAAAATCATCATTGCTTATTCTTGAACTCATGTCAGCTTCTAACAGTCGTGCAAAAACCTCAAAAATGTTAACCTGATTTTTTGTAGAAGCATCTAAATATAGTTTTGCCATAGTCTGCCACCCATTTCCTGAACCATTATTATGAGTGTTATGAGATGGTTGAGAAGGTTTTAATCCGCTTATGTGTGTACCATTATGATTATTGCTTCCATTTCTCTCTATGGATTGTTTAGGCTTGCTGGATTTGTTAACTCCAAGGGCAGTTGAAATATCATCATCTTCTAAAAGCCTGCCTATGAATGGTACTCTTTGACTTGAATCTATGGATAGCTGTCTTTTTAAAGTGCCTATTGTTATAACCTGAATACTTTTAATAAGTGAGTTTTTAAAGTTTGTAGAACTTAATAAATCCTCTATGATTCTATCTTTATTGAGATCAGGAATTTTATTAGTCTGGTACTGAATGATACCATTTACAATCTTTTCAATATCAACACTTCTGATCTCAAATCCCTTTAAAGAATCTTTGGTAAGTTCTTCCCATGATTTTTCTGCAATCTCATCAAAAGGGTTTTTATATTCTACAAATGGAACTGATATTCTATTTCTAATTTCTGGTTCTCTAATTTTCCTAAGAAGCTTAGGTTCAGCCTTGGGTCTTATGTCAACAAAAACGGTGGGATTTATTATGAATCTATGGGCAGGAAGCCAGTCACATTTCATGGCGACTGTAAGCATTTTTTGTGATAAAGAATTTAAATCTTTATACCCTCTAAAATCAATTCTGGTTAAAAGCTTTAATCTGTTTTTTGTCCAGAAAGTAGGATTAGGATTTAAATCCAACAGAGCATTTATAGTTTCAGTAACAATATGAGAATCCCTTCTTATGAAGCCACGTTTGTTGATTAAAAGATCGATAATATCTTTTTCAGCCTTTTTATCTATTATTACTTCTTGAAGTATTTCTGGCTTATCTTCCTGAGCTGGTAAAGGTTTCTCTATCATAGAACCGAGTATTTCTAATTCCCCATGTTTATAACTGCTTAAATCTATATTTAGACCATTTATATTTTCTTCAAGGGCAAAAGCTACAGAGAAATCTCCATCTCTTTCTTTTTTCACACAGATAAAATGAGTAGGGATTTTATCTTTTTCATCTTTTGTTGGATATAAAAATCTTCCAAAGAAAATAAGCTCTAGATTTGCAGTGGACTCTTTCTTATCTAAAAGTGCCTGAGTCTTGGCTGATTCAACATATTCGACATCAGCAATTAAACCTCTAAGACTAATCCTTCTTGTATTACTTTGTGAATCTAAGCTTTGAATACTGTCTTCTCTCAAAGGTTTAATATTTATAAATCCTGAGATTCTATTTATATCTTCATCTCTGGGTGAAGAAAATTCTCTATTAATATAAAAATTTAAAAGTCCCAGTCTTGAACTAACTATTCCAACTTTCATATGAAACCTCAATGAAATGTTATCAACAAAAAACCCTCAGATTTTGAAGCTTAAAAACATTTAATAAATTAAGATCAAAGTCAATACTTAAGAAATCTAAATATAATTTTTTTGGCTTTTAATTTAAAATTGCTTTTGCAAAATAGTGATCTTTATTTTGTTCAGCCCATGTAACCAAATTAGCGTCTGGGTTTTTACCTGATATGAGCTTTATCCCAGGACTTAAACCTATATGAAAAGCATAGTGACTTTCTTTAAATCTATCTTCTTGTAAAAGCTTGATTAACTCTGTTCTTTCAGCCTCATTTTCAAAAACAAGCTTCTTTCTGGTAATTAAAGAGAATTCTTCAGAAGTAAATTTCTCTTTTTGATTCTTTCCATTACTATCTGATGTCTTAAGTCTTTCAATAATTTTTGAAATGATAGTAGATTTTTTAGAATCAAATGTTTGAATGCTTGTTTCAGCTACAGAGACTTTCCCATTTGTGAATTTATACATTTCAGCAAGGGCGCCATCAATTCTTCCAGTTATAAAAACTTCTGAGGCATCACCACCTGCATGTGGACCTTTTTCTTCTTTATCAACACCATCAATCACAATAGCTATTTGACGTGGACCTAAATTTATACTACCTGTTGTTATAGCTTTAACTTGCATAATTTTCTCCTGAATAATACTAAAAGTATTATATATCTTATATGCATGTTATATAGTTAAGGCTTTTATCGAGAAGATACTAATTCTTTATCTTGTGTTAAAACCCTGTTGAAAATAAAATCAACATTTTTAAGATGTTTTTCTGGATTAAAACATTGTTCTATTTCATCTTTAGAAAGTATCTTTACCACTTCTTCATCAGATAAAAGATTTTTCTTAAAGTCTCCTTCTTTTTTATTCCATGCAAGATGTGCATTCTTTTGAATAATTTTATAAGCAGTTTCTCTTTCAAGCCCTTTTTCTATAAGCTTCAAAAGAACAGTTTGTGAAAAAACCACCCCACCAAACTTATACATATTTTCTTTCATATTTTCTGGATAAACATTTAAATCTAAAATAATTTTGTTTATTCTATCGATCATAAAATCAATGAGAATACAGGAATCAGGCAAAACCATTCTTTCTATAGAACTATGACTAATATCTCTTTCATGCCAGAGAGGAATATTTTCCATTGATGTAAGAGCATATGATCTTACTAGCCTTGCTAAACCGCATAAATTTTCTGATCTCCAGGGATTTCTTTTATGTGGCATTGCAGAAGAGCCTTTTTGCCCTTGATAAAATGGTTCTTCAACCTCTAAAACTTCTGTTCTTTGCAAGTGTCTTATTTCTGTAGCTATTCTTTCAATGATAGTAGCTATGATGGCTAGATCATTTAGATATTTTGCATGTCTATCACGTCCAATAATCTGAGTAGAAATTGATACTGGTTTTAATCCAAGATTCTTACATGCAATTTCTTCAACTTTTGGATCAATATTTGCATAAGTTCCAACAGCACCTGAAAACATTCCGACACTTATTTCATCAATGCTTTCTTTGAATCTTTTTTTTGCTCTGATTAAATCATCATAATAACTTAAAACTTTAAGTCCAAATGTAGTGGGTTCTCCATGCACTCCATGTGTTCTGCCAATGCAAATTGTTTTTTTATGTTCAACAGCTTTATTTTTTAAAGTAATTGAAAATTTTTCTAATCCCTCAAGTATTTTTATCCCTGATTGTTTTAATAAAATTCCAAGCCCTGTATCGATAAGATCTGAGCTTGTCATTCCTAAATGTAAAAATCTACTATCAGGACCAATTGATTCATTTACACAAGTTAAAAAAGCAATTACATCATGGTGTACTTCTTTATCAATTTCTTCAATTCTTTTTGTATTAAACTTTGCTTTTTCTTTAATAGTTTTAATTGCAGATTTAGGTACCTGACCAATCTCTGATAGAGCTTCAGTGCAGGCAATCTCAATGTCTAACCATGTCTTATACTTGTTATCTTCTGACCATATCTCTTTTAACTCAGGCCTGCTGTATCTATCAATCACTAAAATTACTTCCTTTTGTGTATAACTAATTAACAATATTAACAATGAACCAGATATATATTCTACAATGAATTCTGTATCTAACATCATTTATGCATTAACTTTATCGATAGCAGGAGCAAATACATGACAATGACAATGAGTAATTTAATTGAAGTAATAAATCCAGCAACAGAAGAGAAAATATTCGAGATTTCACCAGATAGTGATTCTTTAGTCGAAGAAAAATTTAAAAAAGCAAAAGAAACATTCGTTCTCTGGAGTAATTTACCTGTTGAAAAAAGAGTAGTCTATTTAAAAAAAATATATGAATTAATTATTAAAAAACGTGATCATATAGCACAAGTAATAACTAAAAATAATGGTAAGCCTTTAACAGAATCTTATCTAACAGAGATAGCCTCTGCACTTCAGGTAATGGAATATTTTATAAATAAAGGACCTGAAATTTTAAAAGATAAAGATATACCACTTGGTCCTTTGTATCCTACTAAAAAAAGTTTAATGTCATATGAGCCACTTGGTGTAATGGCTATTATAGAGCCATGGAATTATCCTTTTTATTTACCCATGTCAGCTATTACAAAAACTCTTATAGCAGGTAACACTTTTATCTTTAAACCTGCAAGTGCAGTTGCCCTTATTGGGAAAGAAATTGAAAATATTCTTATTGAAGCAGGACTTCCTGATGGTGTAGCAAATGTTGTTTATGGTGGAGGAAGTACAGCAGAGAAAATATTAAGTTTAGATATTGATAAAGTTATTTTTACTGGTTCTGTTGAAGTTGGCAGAGCTATTGCTAAAAAATGTGCAGAAAGATTGCTTCCATGTATGCTTGAGCTTGGTGGCAAAGACCCAGCTATAGTTTTAAAAAGTTCAAATCTTGACTTTGCTGTAAATGGAATTGTATGGGGTGCTATTGCGAACTGTGGTCAGGCATGTGCATCTATAGAAAGAGTATATGTTGACTCTGAAATATGTGAAGAGTTCACAAATAAAATAGTTTCAGTAGTAAAAAATCTAAAAATTGGTAATGGCTTGAATGAAGATACTGACGTTGGTCCATTAATAAGTAAAGAACAAGTTGAAAAGATTGAAGAACAAATTAATGATGCTCTTAGTAAAGGTGCAAAAATTTTAACGGGTGGAAAAAGAGTAGGAGATAAAGGATTTTTTATTGAACCTACAGTTCTATCAAATGTAAATCATAGTATGAAAGTAATGTATGAAGAAACCTTTGGTCCGATAATCCCGATTATGAGTTTTAATTCAATTGAAAATGCTATTCAGTATGCTAATGATTCAAAATATGGTCTTGCCGCTAGTGTTTGGACAGGGGACAGTCTAAATGCAAAGAAAATAGCTGAAAACTTAAATTGTGGTACTGTGTGGATTAATGACTCACTTTTTCAGCAGGCTCATCCTGCTTGTCCATGGCAAGGATATAAAGAAAGTGGTTTTGGTAATTCTTCCATTTATGACTATACGAGATCAAAGCATATCAGTATTGATCAGGGCTATATTCCAAGATTAAGACCAAAGAATGTTTGGTGGTATCCGTATAAAGGTAAAGCTAAGTCATACTCAGATTTAATAGAAGTTATTTATAAACAAGGTATTAAAGATAAAGCAAAAGCTGTTTTCAATACAATGATAGACTTTTTAAAATAATTTAATTTCCTGCTTTTGCTTGTAATTGAGCTGTTTCAGCGTCTTTTATGGCTTGCACGTCTTTAATTTCGCTATCAACACCAGTTATCATGCCATCGAGACCACTTTGTTTTCCTAATAACTCTAGAACCATTGATTTAACAGCATTAAGATCATTTTCTACGGTACTTACGTCATCTGGATTAATTTCAGACCAAGGTTTTTCAAATAAGGTTTCTGCCTTACTTATAAGTTCTTGTTCAGTCAAACCATCGTAAAAAGGTGTACTTGGATTATCTTCATGTACTACCTGGCTAAGTGCAGTATTATAAGCGGCTTGATTATTTCCACCATTCTGTAGGTAAGCATCATTCCAGCTCTTAAAAAAGTTTTTTAATAATTGTACATCAGCAATTTGATTGGAAATTTTCTCTCTATTATTCCTGAGCTCAGTTTTTCTGGTTCTCAGTGAGTTCATTTTAATATTTAGAAATGGATTAGCCATAGGTCTCCTTATTAGAGCTAGCGTTAATCTACAGGACGATAGTTATGCTTTTATTAACTTTCTGGTGAAATTAGGGCTAAAACCATTGCTTTTTAATGGTTTTTTAAAAGATTTTTAAATTATGAGCAGAATTTAACATGCCTTGTGATTAGTTTCTTTGTAGATTTCTTTATGCGACCAGACTCAACAATAAGTCTAAAATCCTGTAGTAAGTTTGTATTAGTTGATTTGATATCGGTGAAACATTAAAAAATTTGATTAAGATTTTATATCTTCTGGGTATATTTATTTCAAGTTAATAAAGAGGAAAAAATGTTACCAAGGATCATATTCACTATATTTACAGTAGTATTTTTAACATATACTTGGCATGAGGCCACTTTAGCTAAATCTACCGAAACAGCCAGTTCAAGCCAGCTATACGAGACATATCTAGATATTTCAGGAATTTATTAATAAGATTTTTGTGATTAAACCTCTTAGTCCTATGCAAAGATGACACATGTATTGCAGACTTCTTTATAGTTTTGTAATTGAAAATAATTTCTTCCCCCCCTATGCTATATTATTCCTCTGAGATATAATCTCTAGAAGGGGCAGAGGTAATCTCTCTATAGAGAATGAGAATACTAAAGCCTATCTGAGCGTAAGTGATTTATATAGGAAAAAATAAATTATCTTGCGAAAATAAAAAAGGAGAAAAGTTAACATGGTAGCAAAGAAAACAGCAAAGAAAACAACAAAAAAAACTGCTAGAAAACCAAATGCAGCATTTATGAAGCCACTTCAACCAGATGATGCATTGGCAGAAATTGTTGGTTCAAAGCCACAACCAAGAACAGAGATCACAAAGAGACTATGGGCATACATTAAAAAGAATGGTCTCCAAGATAAAAAGAACAGAAGAATGATCAATGCTGATGATGCACTCAAAAAAGTATTTGGTGGAAAATCATCAGTTAACATGTTTGAAATGACAAAGTTAGTTGCTAAACACGTTAACTAATTTCTCATTGAGAATAAAATTAAAACACGAGGGGAAACTCTCGTGTTTTTTATTTATAATAGATTTTTATTTTGAACAAACTTTAGAGCTATTTACTATTAATTCATTTAGACTATCTTCATACAATTTTTTATTTGTCTCGCCTAGAAAACTCTTTTCAGGTTTATTTGCACTAAGACAAAAAATGCCCACGTTTGGAATATTCATTTTATTTTGATCATAATAATCACTTATTCCATATTGGCTGGCAGTATTTTTTGCTTCTTCTAGTGAATCTTTCGATGACACATCCAGTTTTATAAAATCAATTTTTTCGCCATATTTAGATTTTAGTTCTTCAACGATAGGTTCTAATTGTTTGCAGGTTATACAAAACTTAGATGTGATGGTTACAAATAAAGGCTTGTCGCTAGCATATGAGCCAAGTGTACTTGTAATTAAAAGCAATACTAATATTAATGATTTTCTCATTATTTTTTATTAACTCCATTAAAACCTTTTTCATTTCTTGTTGCATTTGGATCCCATGGTTTAAATGTTGTTGGTTTTTCAACTGGACTAGTAGGTGTAGGGTTAGAAGCTTGAGTTTGAAATTGAAGTCTGCTTATTGCATTTGAACATAGGGTACTATTACCCCCTGAACATTCAGGTAGTTGTAAAAACTTAAAGTATTCAGAGATAGGTATTTGTTCGCCGATTTTCCAAAATCTTATTTCTTCTGGTCTTCCTGAGTGAGAGGTTTCTTGTGGTCTAACTGTGCTTATTTGTGGAAATTCTACTGAATCTGGTCTTGCTTGATCTTCAGTTACTACTGTAGAATCGTTTGAGTTATTGTTATCAGCAATGTTAGAAGTGTTTTCTAAAGCACAAAAACCAACTCCAGAAAGTGTATCAAGTGTTTTTCTGTACTCTTCAATAGGATTTGCTCCGACTATGACTCTTTCAGCATTACTTGCATTTGAGCATAAAATACCTACGGTAGGAAAAGCATTTCTATGACTGTTAAAAAAGCCAGTAATTCCATATGCATCTGCAATAGAAAGGGCTTTTGAATATGACTCATCATTGCTTGGGTCTAATTGAATGAAATGTACTCTTCCTGAGTACTCACTTTTTAATTGTTCAATAGTAGGTTTTAACATCTTGCAGGCAAAGCACCAGTCAGTAGAAATCTCTACAAAGATAGGCCTTCCATCACTAATATATTGAGCATTTGCATTTAATGGTGATAGTGCGAATACAAAAACTAAAATTAAACTTATAGAATTTTTTAAAAACATCTGAATACCTTTATCTAGGTTAAATACTATATATGCTTTAAGTATAGATTAAAGGATATGAAATAGCTATATCAGACTTGTTTTTAAGAGAGCTTTTCAGGGTTATTACTGAAATTTTCTAATTGAACCAGTTACTACACCAACAATCTTAAACTCGCTTTCTGGATAAAGGTCTTTGTATTTAGGGTTTGCAGGTTTTAAGTAGTAAGTGCCACCTTTTCTTCTCAGATATTTTACTGTATAGCCACCATCAATAATAGCTACTACTATTAGTCCATGAGTAGGCTGAATCTTTGTGTCAACTACAATTAAGTCTCCATCATAGATTCCGGCTTCAATCATCGAATCACCCGATACACGTAACATAAAATTTCTTTCTTCATTAGCATGCATGTAATTCTCAAAATCAAATACTTCATAACTATCCTCCGCTGTTGCAGGCATCCCGGCAGGGATCCTGGAATCATAAATCTTTAAACCAAAAAGCTTTTTATCAAGATATATAAAATCATCTACTTTTTTTAATACTCCGGAAAACATAAGTGCCTCCAAATAATGTTGAACTGAATTATGGTACTTAAACTCTAAATCTTTTGCTATTTGTCTTATAGAAGGCAAGGGACTACTTCTATACTGCTTTTTTAGAGCTTTTAAGAAATCAGTCTGATTGTCTGTGAGAGTTGCCAAGGTTTTTCTCATACTTATAAGCTAAGGATTTGTCCGATTTATTCGGCAAATCCGCTCAAGCAAATAGATTTACTTATAAAAAGGTCCAACTTGTTTGAACCTATATGATGAATGACTTGTACAAATGTACAAATGTTCCCAGGCTTAATCAAAAACTCTTATCGATGTAAAAATC
Organism: uncultured Gammaproteobacteria bacterium; assembly: GCA_964602915.1. Lineage (GTDB taxonomy): Bacteria > Cyanobacteriota > Vampirovibrionia > 2-02-FULL-35-15 > 2-02-FULL-35-15 > CAZRTB01. The sequence goes on from CAZRTB010000005.1 coordinate 100,384, forward strand.
ATTAAAGGTCCGTAAGCTTCATTTAACTCATAATAATCTTTGCTTTTTTCTTGTCCGCTAATGCTTATAACATCTGTTCCTATATTTCCTTTTCCTGAAATTAAATATTTGACACTTCCTTCTTTAACCATATCCTGACCAGTAATTTCAATCTTGTAATTAGATTTCCCTACTTTTCCAACTGTATTCTTTAAATGGGTTGAATAATTTAATTCTTGATTTCCAATTTTATCTTTAACTGTAATTTTTTCTTGGAGTCCGGCTAGTTTAGTAATAGCGTTTAATGGATTAACATCTTCGAGAGAAACAACTTTTTTATTTGATCTTGCTGAATTAAAAATTGATTCAGAATTATTTTTTATAGGAATTATTAAATCTGAAATCAATATGCTTGAGGATACAAAAAATTTATTTGAAATGATATTTATTGTTGCTCTTTGCTCAATATCTTTTCCATCGATTTTTGCTTTTCTAATGATTTCAGCTTTCCTTTTTTTTAACGGAATTTGGCTGTGATTTAGACATCTGAGAATTGCTGGCGAAGGGAAATAAGAGAATATAGCTTTTTGGGGACTGTCTACAGAAAAATCAGTGCTTTTTCCAAAAGTTGGCTGAAAGGCTATTAATAGTGTTAAAAATAAGAAAAATATCTGCTTTTTCATATATTTAATTATAAAAGCATTAATGAATCAATTACTTTTATGTAATGACTTGACGAATTAAACCTTTTAATGCACAATGTTATTCGAGGTTTGGGTTATGGGATTAATCAACGCAATATCACCGGCATTACACAGTCGTGCACACGCTTTAAAGCATGAAGTTAAGGCCGCTTTAGGTATTCCATCAAATCATAGAGAACTTTCTCCTGTATCAAAGGTTATAAGTCCAGCAGAGAGAATGGATTCTATTTCAAGATATGCACTTTTAGATGCTCATGTTGAAAGAGCACCAGTTGCATATCAGGCTACAGCTCCTGCATTCTTTGCAAGAAAAGCAATTGAAGAATCAACTAAAGAAACACCTTTTGTTTTAGCAGTATAAGGATATAAAACAATTTTAAATATTAGACACTCAAACGAGTGTCTTTTTTTTCTTTTATAACGGTAAAATTATTTTATGTCAAAATTAAAACTTCTATCATGGAATGTAAATGGTATAAGAGCCAGCGAAAAAAAAGGCTTTTTAGACTGGTTGTCTAAAGAGAAGCCAGATATTTTATGTGTTCAGGAAACGAAAGCACATGTAGAGCAATTAAGTGAGAATTTAATTAATCCTAAAAATTATAAGACTTATTGGTGTAGTGGTGAGAAAAAAGGTTATAGCGGGGTAGCTACCTTTAGTAAAACTGAACCCAAGAAAACAGAAAAAGGATTTGGGGTAAAAAAATATGACTGTGAAGGAAGAACATTAATTCATTACTTTGATGACTTTGTCTTGTTTAATATTTATTTCCCAAATGGTCAAAGAGATAATGAAAGATTAAAATATAAGCTTGGTTTTTATGATGAGTTTTTGGATTTTGCAGATAACCTAAAAAACAAAGGAAAGAAAATCATAATCTGTGGAGATGTTAATACTGCACATAAAGAAATAGATTTAGCTCGTCCGAAAGAAAATGTAGGCACTAGTGGCTTTTTACCGATAGAAAGAAAATGGATGGATAAACTGATAGAACATGGATATATAGATACCTTTAGAGAGTTTAATACTGAAAATGGAAATTATACTTACTGGGATACTATTACCAGAGCTAGAGAAAGAAATGTAGGATGGAGAATTGATTATTTCTTTATTTCTGAAAATATGAGAAAAAATCTTAAAAAAGGATTTATTCTGTCTGATGTAATGGGATCAGATCATTGTCCTTTAGGAATTGAAATTGAAGTTTAGTTTATCTTTAGAGTAAATATAACTTTTGAAGCTGATATCTTATCCCCATCTTTTAATGAATGGCTTTGGTTATTGAGTTCTTGACCATTTAAAAAAGTACCATTCTGAGAATCTAAATCTATTACGAACAATTCGCCACTATTATTTTTAATAGAGAAATGTTTTTTACTTACAGCTTGTAGATTTACTTTGATATTACAAGCCTCGCTTCTTCCCACGATAACTTCATCTCCATCACGTAATGTAATAGGATTATTTAAGGAGGCTGGGTTTCGTATTAAGCTAAGAGGAGATACCCCCAAATTAAAACTAATAGTATTTCCCGGGTTTCCATAAGCTAGAGGATTAATTTGATCTGGTGATTTGATAGGGTTAATTACAGAGGGGGCGGGAGCACTTAAAGGTCCTACGTGTCCTGAATGAAGCTCGGGATGTGCATTACTAGCATCGCCAGAATCCACAGAATGTGAATCTTTTGCTAAATCTGCCTTATTAACATCAATGTCTTCTCCTCCCATGTTTGAATATTGATTTACTGGAACGGGTCCTCTTGTACGTGGAATAAACATTGTTTGTGAAGCACTCGTTTCACTGACCTCAGTATATAATCCCATTACTGTTTCATCATCAATACGTCCAGAGCGAATTACTCTACTTAAATCATTAGCTTGTGTTCTATCTATGACATCTGAGAATTCATTTGCTACTTTGTCTAACGATGCAGGATCTCTTGAAAGAATAGCTTGAAGTTTTAATAAATTAGCCCAGACGCTTCTTGCTTTTTCAGGAAACTCGCCTAATCCATAGCTGGGAGCATCATTTATATCTATGATTTGGACTCTATATGTAGTATCTGGAGTTTTCTCTGATAAGACAGAATCACCAAGATGTAGATTTATTTCAGGATCATCTTTAGTAGTTGTGAAAACAGAAATAGCATTTTTTTGGTAACCCATGTAGTCACTTAAAATCCCACTTGTTGGAATTACAGATCTCATTGAAGGTGTAATTGGAAATCCTTTACAAACATCTTTTGAGGTGAGAATTTCATAAAAATCTGAACTCTGAATATTATCTAAGGTAAGTGGAATTATACTATTAAAAATATTTGTTTTATCTGGTAGCGGACTATGACCCCATAATGAAAATCCACCATTTGAAGCCAGATCATAAATCATACTTTGATCATAACCAGCACCTATTCCTAAATATACACTGCAACAATTTAAATCTCTTATTCTAGATGCACTATTGTATATTTGGATTTTTGATGTGGCTGAAGTGTCCTGTCCATCAGTTATTCCTAAGAAAAATCCTCTATCTTTTTTTGGATCGAAATCATGCTGAAATTTTATAGAAGCCAAATCAAGCATTGATTTAATACTTGTTCCGCCAACAGGATTGAGGTCTGATATTATTTGTAAAAGAGTTTTTAAATCTGTTCGATACTGAAATTCTCTTTTGCTTTTATCTTTTGCTACTTCAGCAGAAGTATTAAAAACAATGAGTGTAATTAAAGTATTATCTGGAAGACCTATATTTTTTAAAGTTTGGATTTGATTTTTTACATGTTGGATTTTATTAATAGTATGACCAGGTCCTAGAGGTTCACTCATACTACTTGATGTATCTAACCCTATAATTAAGTGTTTTATAGAATGTTGTTTTGGAACATCTTTTGGGATTCCATCTTCTGATTCTATTCCTTTATTATGGAGAGGGGGTTCTCCACCTACCTTTAAATTTCCAGTTCCTACTAAAACAGGATGTCTGTCTTTTCCTGCAGATTCCATTCCCTGTTCTACAAAGACTACTATTGGTGCTTCTTTTTTATACTCAATAGGGCCTACCTTTCTAGTCATTTGGGGTAGTCTAATTCCAAAAGCACGAACGTTTGCACCTGGGATATCGATAGGCATAAAACTCCTTAATTAAAATGTTTTTACTGTAAGAATAATTATATTCTAGTGTAAAAGGTATTAAATTTCATTAAATTCAAAAAAAATTAATAATTAAGAGGAAATTTTATTTTGATTTAAGAATTTCCTTTATTTGAAAAAGCTATTATGTTTATCTATCTTATAAAGGAGCATAAATGGTAAGTCCTATCAATCCTGCAGGTGGCTCAAACCCCATACTTCCACGGACTGTTAAAAAAACAGGAATAGCAAATTTATTAACAGGTGGAAACCCAACTGACAAAAATGAAATTAAAATACCAACATTTGATGTTGTAGAAAAAAAAGTTTTAAAGGTAGGAGAAGCTTTTTCTGTTCAGGCTAGCAATGGTACGGATATAAATATAAGGTTAAAAATTAAATTGTTAGAGCTACATGAGAACAATACAAAAGTAGGAGTTAGTGTTGAAGGATCTAAAGATTTTAGATTAGAACTCGAAGAAAAGATAAAATCTCAGGACAGACCTCTTACTCCATATCAAAAAATACCAACTACTATTCATTTGGATGAAAATGAAAAGCCTGTTATTTTGCCTAAAGACTTTGTAATTGAAATAAAAATTAATGATGTCAGAAAAGGGTTGATAGATTCAAAAAGAGTTAATGCAGATGGACAATCTTTTGAGACGATAAGATTTGCTGATAGTGTAGGCTAAAGCCTTTTTATAACTTTATCCCAGTCAAGAATTTTCCAGTTTAGATTTCCTATATTAAATAAGTAGCCATTCTCATGTGAGAATTCACCGATTCCTTCAAACTTTACATTTCCCTGCACGTTTTCAGCTTCTTTTATCCTGTTTAAATCACCTGGTTTTATAGGACCATTCCAGGAATTTACGGTAAAGTGAATTCTTCCTTTGTATCCACCATATGGTAATGAATTATATGAACTATTCTTTTCAACAAAACCACAGACATATGCTGGTATGGCTTTAAAATTTGGCAAGATATCATATAAATCTTCTGACTCTTTTACTGTTAAGGCTCCTGTATCTAGTCCCTTTTTTAGAATCTTATCTTTGAATATGCTTAATGATTTGAAATAGCTAAAAAGATGATCTCTTTCTGTTCCTACTTTAACAAATATATGAATATCTGAATGATTAAACTGATCTCCAGGAATATCAAACCAAATCCCATTCCATTTTCCAGTTTTAATACCAATTTTTAATTTTGGGGCTCTAAATTCCTCAGATGGGAATTTGATTTTATGGATATCTGTAGGTAGATAATCTTTAAGATTTCCAGCTTCATGTCCTAATTCACAATCGATATTCCAGATCTTTTTAAAGAAAAGTGTTACAGCTAGCTCTCCTAAATACCCCCTAGTCATGTCAGACCAGAGCTGTGCAAAATCTCTTTGTCTTGAAGATCCAAAGTCAGTTCCAGCCGTTTTACTTACTATTTTCAGTGCATCAATGCACATCTTTGTATATCCAGCCTCATCAATATAAACTAAATTTTTTAAAAACCTGGTTTCATACCATTCACTAAGCTGAAGACTCTCATTAATTTCTCCACCCAATTCAGCTTTTTCAATGATTTTTTTAGCGGTATCTTTATCGAGATTTAAATCAGCAGATAGTGTTTTTATAATTTCTTCTTTACCCATTTAACTAACCATTAGTAGTTTGTTGTTTAAATCAAACAAATCTTTTTCTATAGTGATATTTGATTCTATGCTTTTATAAGGAACTCCTGCTAATGTTTTTAATAGCGACTCAAATATTATTTTTGACATAAGTGGGGAAACTGCCATTCCGATTTGTTTTCTTATACTTTCATTAGAGCCATGAAAGATATAATTATCTGGAAAAGTTTGAATTCTTGCTCTTTCTCTATTAGTTAATTCTCTATTATATTTCCAATGATAACCATGTGTTCCCCCTCCTCCACTACCAGTAATAGTGTAAGAAGGTTTATTTGGGTCTAGCTTTTTATAGATCTGACTTAATTTTGCTCCTTTTACATTTAATTGTAAATCTTTAGGTAGGTTTGCTGTCCATGCATTTTCACCAGGTTTAATGTGTTTAAGTCTCTCTTTTACAGTTTCTGAGGGTTTCTTTATTTCATGATTCTTTGCAGAAAGTGGAATAGGAATTTCTTCAAGCACATGTCTAGCTGAAACAAAAGTGTTTTTATGACTAGGTGCTGGTACTTTAAAATAATCACCATGAGATTTTGATATACCTACAATAATTACTCTATGTCTGGTTTGGGGAATACCATACTCTTCAAACTTATAATAATTAGCAGTAATATTGTAGCCATTGCCCGCATTTGCTAACTCATTTAAGATTGTTTTTAAAGCTGAACCATTATTAGCACTTTTTAATCCACCAACATTTTCAGCAATAAATGCTATGGGTTTAAAATGATTTAGTACTTTAACTCCATAGGAATATAAAGGTCCAAACTCACCACTAATTCCTTTTCTTTCACCTACAATACTAAAATCATTACAAGGAAATCCATATGCAAAAATATCAATTGGAGAAAGATTCTTTATAGAAAGATTTTTTACATCAGAACATATAATTTTTTTGCTTGAAATATTCTCTTGGTAAGTTTTACAGGAATCTTCATCATAATCAGAAGCCCATTCGTGAGCAATTTTATATGTGGCATTACCATTTTTAACTTTAGAAATAGAAGCACCTAATCCTAATCCACCAGGACCACAGAATAATTCCCCATACTTATAGATATATTCTTTCTGCTTATTTTTTTCTCTCATATTGTGAATAAAAGATATTTTATCTTATTAGAGACTTTAATAAGCGGATAGGAAAGATAAATATTAAAAAAGATTTGCCGCGAGGCAGATTTGAACTGCCGACACAAGGATTTTCAGTCCTCTGCTCTACCGACTGAGCTATCGCGGCGCTAAGCCCTATACTTTATAGCATTTTTTTTAAGAATAAAAAATATATTTGTATTTTTAAATTTTTTAAATGGTAGATACTATTAATCTGGAAGTCTATCTTTATCAGTATCTGGTGCAAATAAACTTACTATACTTCCTATTAGAAAAACGAATGACATTATTCCTGCGGCTTTACCTATGTTTCCACTATACTGCTGTACTAAGTATCCGCTAAAAAGTGTTCCCCCTGCCGTAAAAACTCTTCCTGTACTATAGCAAAATCCTTTAGCGGTAGATCTGATTTTTGTGGGAAAAAGTTCTGGGAAATAAATAGCAAAGCTTGCAGGTATTATCCCAAATCCAAATCCAAGAATTGAAGTTAGAACCAATATGGCTAAACCATATTCAGTAAAGAAAGTATACATAGAAAAAGCACTTAAAAAAGTAAGTAAGAATGAAAAGAATAAAACTGTTTTTCTTTTATATCTTTCTAAAAGTGGACCAGCTATATAACAGCCCACAGTATGAAAAAACATAACTACAAATGTAGCAACTGTTTTACCATAAAGCCCTGCATTTAAAGTCTTTTCTATCCATAATGGAAACCATAAAAGTAATGCTCCCCAAGACCCGATGCTACAAAGTGTTCCAAGTAAAAATGCAATTAGTAGATTATAAGAATATTTCCTTTCAAGTTTAAAAATTTCAAAAGGACTTTTTGCTTTTTCTTTAATATTTTTCCAGATTTCAGGTTCTTTTATTTCTCTTCTTATGAAGAAGACCATGACAGCAGGAATTATTCCAAAAAAGAAAACCCATCTCCATCCGAATGGACTTACTAAAAAATTAATAAGAACTGCTATGAAATAGCCGATTGGGAAACCTGTTGCCAGAATAGCGCTAGAGTGAATTCTTTTTTTAGGGTCTACTGTTTCTGAAAGAAGTGCTACACCAAGGGCCCATTCTCCGCCGATTCCTATCCCGGTTAGAAATCTAAAAAAGCCAAGCTGGTCCATATTTTGAGAAAATCCACAAAGCCCAGTAAATATGGAATATGTAAGAATAGAGTAAGAAAGTGCTTTTGCTCTTCCTATCCTATCTCCTAAATATCCAAAAACAAATCCTCCAAGTGACCATCCTAGTAAAAATAAAGTAACTATAAATGAAGCTTTAAAGCCGAAATTCGGATCATTAGCTCCGTTAAACTCATTAAAAGCCTGATTTGCTATTAAAGAATATAAAGAACTATCCATTCCATCAAAAAGCCACCCTAGCCAGCTAGTAATTAAAACTTTATTTAAAATTTTGTTACTTTCTTCACTTTTCATTTCTTAAGTTTACATTATTAACTAGCCTGTCAAATTTTTTAGTCATGGTACTTTTTATTTATAGATTGCAGGTGGGGTATGAAAGGGAAAAGTACTAAATCTAAGTTAGATATAGATTCATGGCTTAGGACATGTATAAAGAAAACTTATAATTTTTATAGAGAGTATTCATATTCATATGCTTGTAATTTGATAAATTCAGGACAATTGTTTGATTTAACATCAAATGATAAAAAACTTATTGGAAGGCTGGAAGTCCTTGAGCTAAATCCTGGTCATGAGATCCTTTCAGATGAGCTTATAAGAAATATTATTAATTCCTTTAATAAGGAAACAAATAAAGAAAACAGGATTGATTTAGATTCTCTTATATATGAATATGGGATTAATGATTTTTCATGTAGACTACTATGTAAGATTATTTTTCAGGAAGAGAGAATTGATAGAAATATTCATAAAGCAGAGCTTTTAATACCCATTTTTCCAAACATCTTAAGTCCGAGTCTAACAGGAGTTTCTCTTTTTAAAAATCTTCAAGAAAATATTTTATGTATTATTTCAAATAATCAGGAAAACTCTACATTTTTAGAAAGACATATAAATTATTTAAAAAATATAAGCGAAAATCTTATGTTTTTGTTAGTTAAATCCTAAAAAAGGTGCATTTTTTTAAAATTTCAAATAGAATTGATGTTAATTTAAACAATCTTTTTTATGAACATCAATCCAGCAACTTCTAACTTAAGAAGATATAACCCAGATGCATTTATAAATGCACAAATGAACCATATTTTTAATTCTTGTATAAGTATAAGATCTTTATTGTTTTCAAATTTAAAATCAAAATTCCCTGTTTTACCTTGCATGATGGATATTTATATTTTTGATGAGGATGATAAGTATAAGAAAATTGGAAAATTAAATATTCAAGATTTGATAGAAAATGTAAAAGAACCTTCTGATGATGAAGTGAAAAAAATATATTCTTTTATACAAACCAAAAAAATATCTATTGATGGAGAAGACCTTACTTTAGATGACTGCAAAACCAGATCTATGCTAGGAAATAGATATAGAATTGTTTATCTTAACTCAATGGAATATGCAATGTCTTTATTGAACCCTGATGTTTTCTCTGTGAAAATCTGTGGTGATTTGATAATGGATGATACTAAAGAAGTGAATAAACTAGAGCTTTTATGTATGCTATCTGATCAAGCCGAAAGAAATTTTATAAATAAAGAATTTGATTGTATAGAACCCATAAATAACTTATCGATAATGCTTCTTCCTGAAGATTATGAAACTACGGTAAGAGAAAAAATAATTAAATTTTCACATGAATCTATAAAAGAGAAAATTGACTCTAGTAGAGCGTGGATACTTTCTCTGGATGATAAGCCTATAGGAATTACTACTTTATCTGCTAGTTCAATTTTTCCAAATGATGTGCTTCCTGAAAACATAGAACCATGTGAATTTGAGTCTCATGTTGATATTCAAAAAGTAATATATGAAAAAGTTAAAAAATCTGCAAAGTTAAATGTTAAAGTCCCAATTAAATTTTTGCTTAATGATATTTATGGGGAGTCTGCTGATCTGACTCTTTCTTGCATTATTCCTTTAGAAAGAAGATATGAATTTGATTCTCCTGAACAGTCTGATTTGATTACTAGTCCATTAGTTTCTGTTAATCGTGTGATAGAGGCATGTGAGCTATCTCAGGATTCTTTTACAAGTCGACAGAAGACAAAACTAATGCAAATTGATCCTAAGTTAGGATTTAAACTATTGCCTCTAGTTAGTTATTACTCACAAGAAATAAATGCCACTAAAGAAACATTGAAAGAGAATTGTCTTGATAAAGTTTCTGGTTTTTTAAATAATATTGATTACTCGAAAGATGAATGTTTTCAGCTGTTAGCCTATAATTCGACGACCTCTGAAGAAAGAGAATTAGGTGTAATTAATGTTAAAAATATAGCTTGTAGTGGTGGTGATCTAAGTAATGAACAGCTGGATTTAATTGCTTCATATGTTGTAGGAAATATGTGTGATAGTTCAGAAGCTTTTCAGGATTTGGTTTTTACTAGCGAGGCTTTTTTAGAGGACAAATTTAAAAATCTAAAAGATTTGTTATCTTCTAGAGTCGTTTGTGAAATTCAGTTCAATCCTGGTGTTCTGCCTGATGGTTATGGACGTAATCATGAGATAGAATTATCTATTTTTGATCAAATAAAAAAAAACGTAAGCAATGTTACTCAGGTAGAAATATTCCAAACCAAAGTAATTAATTCTTCTCTTCCGAGGGAACTACAAGACACACTACTTGGTTTTGGTCTAGAAATAGGGATTCAGAAATTAACTAAACAGGGTTCTCCATCTTGATTTTAAAACCAGCAGAAGTAGCATCTTGATAAAACATTTTTACAGTATCCAGAGAAAGTTCAGTTAAATCTTTTCCAACACCAGATAGCTTTTTCAAAATATCAGGTGTTACGGTAATAATTTTGCAACCAGTTTCTTCAGCTTCAAAAATGTTATATAACTCACGTGAACTAGCCCATAAGAGATCTGTGTTCTTTAAATGAGTTAAAAGTTTTGCTGAATCTAACATATATGGTTTTGGGTCACGGCCAGTATCAGCAATTCTTCCAGCAAAAACGGAGACTATATTATAAGTATTAGGATTTAATACTTCACTAACAGCTTTTACTTGCTCAACTGTAAGAATAGCTGTAATGTTAAGTGAAAGACCTTCACTAGAAAGCTTTTTTACTAGAGGAACAGTACTCTGACCTTTTGTATTTGTAATAGGGATTTTAACATTAATGTTTTTCCCCCAAGAAGCAATCTTTTTAGCTTGAGATGCCATCTCGTCAATTTCATCAGAAAAAACTTCGAAGGAAATGGGACGGTCTGGAATGTTTTTAATAACTTCTTTGGCAAATCCTTCATAGTCAGTGATACCATTTTTCTTCATAAGTGTAGGGTTTGTAGTGAAGCCCTTTACTACGTCACCTTTGTAAGCCTCAATCATCGATTTTATATCTGCTCCGTCTGCAAATATTTTTATTTTTAGATTTTTAATTGATGGTGATGACATAAATACTCCTTTTTTAGAATTATAACTCAATTATTTTTTAGATGTAGCAAGAGACTGACTTTCCCACTTCATTTCATTAAGCTGGATATCAGGGTGAGAAACAATTAAATGCCACACTATTGCCTGAAATTCTTCAGCGTGTGGTGTCACTGTTTCTGGGGTAAGAACAGGAATTAGAATACAAGAGTCTGCGACCTGGTTTGTATAGCCACCGTCTCTGCTTACTATTCCAATTACTTTTGTATTAATTTCTTTTGCATATTTAAGAGCTGTAACTAAATTAACACTGATATTTTTTTCTACATTTCCGCCACCGACAGAAAATATAAGCAAAGTATCATTAGAGCTTAAATTGCTTACCCTAAGCCAGTTAGCAAAAATTGAATCCCAACCATCATCATTAGTTCTAGCTGTAAGTTCTGAAACATTATCTGTGGGGGCATAAGTTTCAATCTTTGCAATTTTTCTAAAATCATTTACGGCATGTGAGGCATTTCCGGCACTTCCGCCTACACCTAAAATAAATAGCCTCCCTTTATTTTTTCTAGTATTAATTAAAATATCTATTGCTTTCTGAATTGCATTTTGATCAAGCATTGAAGCTATTTTTGATGTTTGTTCTAAATAATCTTTTATATAATTTTGACTCATAAATATCCTTTCAATATTCTTATACCCACAAATATATCAGTCAGTCTTAAAATCTGTATTATCTGTAAAGAAATATAGATGATATCAAGGCTTTTCTTTTAATAAGAAAGCAAATTAGTTACAAAGAAAGAACCATGAAATGTAAAATAATCTATAATCGATACAGGTATGAAAGCGTTAATTTTAGCCGCAGGTTTAGGAAAAAGATTGGGATTAGAAGAAATCCCAAAACCAATGTATGAAATCAATGGGAAACCTGTTCTGGAACAAAATATAATGCTTTTAAAGAAACATAATATTCATGATATTTGTATAAATCTTCACTATAAACCTGATGTTATTAAAAATTACTTCTCAGATGGAGCTAAGTGGGGTGTAAAAATAACTTATTCATATGAAAAAGAATTATTGGGTACAAGCGGTGCATTAAAAAACATTGAATCTTTTTTTGATAAAGACCCATTTTTTGTAATTTATGGAGATAATTATACTGATATTGACTTTACAGATATGTTGAAATTTCATAATAAACATAAACCAATTACAACAATAAGTGTTTTTGATCCAGAAAAAAGCTTAAATTCGAAAATTGCAGGTGGTGTTGTTGTAATTGATGATAATTACAATTTAGTTTCCTTTATAGAAGGTGGAAAAGTAAAAACTAAAGGGTATGTAAATGCTGGAGCATATATAGTAGAGCCAGAGATCTTAGACTTTATTCCTAAAAACCAGTCTTCTGATTTTGGGAATAATATTTTCCCTTTACTTTTAATTAAAGGGTATCAAATAAAAGCATATATAACTAAAAGTTTTGTGCTTGCAATTGATACAAAAGATGCTCTAAATGAAGCTTTTAAGGTTCTTACTGAAAGAGGGGTTATAAATGATAATAACTAGAACGCCTTTTAGAATTACATTAGGTGGAGGTGGAACTGATCTTCCATCATACTATTCTCAGTTCGGCGGCTTTGTATTTTCTGTGACGATTGACAAGTTTATGTACATAAACTTAAATACGCCAATTGTTGATGACATGATTAGAATTAAATATTCCAGATATGAAGAAGTTTTTGATGCAGATGAAGTTCAGCATGACTTAGCAAGGGAAGCTTTAAAATTGATGAATATTAAAAATGCTGTTGAAATCCAATCAATGGCAGATATACCTGCAGGTACGGGACTTGGTTCTTCTGCTTGTTACCTTGTGGGATTATTAAATGCACTCCATTGTTATAAAAATGTTTCTGTGTCACAGCAGGATCTTGCAGAAGAAGCATGTCGTATTGAAATTGAGACTTTAAAACATCCAGTGGGCAAGCAAGATCAATACCTAGCGGCTTTTGGTGGATTCACTATTTTAAACATTGATAATGATGGAAAAGTCAAAGTTACCAGACCTGATTTATCAGAGGAAATAGTTGATGAGCTTGAAAGCTCATTATTGATTTACTATACTCATACTACTAGGTCAACAGCTGAAATATTAAAAGAACAAAGTTCATCTGTGCAGAATAAAAAATCAACATCACATCAAGCAGTAGTAGATAGTCTTCATCAAATCAAAGATATAGGACATAAAACTCTCACTGCAATAACTAAAGGGAATCTTGATGAATTTGGAAGACTTATGGATGTTCATTGGAATATGAAAAAGAGATTATCAAATAAAATCTCCAATTCAAAAATTGATGAACTCTATGAACTTGGGATGAAAAATGGAGCCTTAGGAGGAAAAATTCTTGGTGCTGGAGGAGGAGGATTCATTCTTTTCTACTGTCCAAAAGAAAAACAATCAAATCTTACATCTGTAATGTCATCATGTGGCTTAAGAAGAATGAGATTTAAATTTGATTTTGACGGTTCAAAAGTTATGATGAATGTCTTCAATCGTAGACAATCTTTACAAAGAGAGTTAACATTAGCATCACTAATAAATAAATAAACATATGAAATACTGCATAGTAATGATTACAATGGATGAAGAGCCAGCAATTAAATTGCAGGTAGAGGAAATTCAAAGACAGACTTTCCCTGACGTTCCTATTATTATTGTCGATTCCTCAAAAGATAAAACTCCTGAAATTGCTGAATCTTTAGGGGTAAAAGTTATCAGACAGTTCCCACCTAAAGGTTATGGAAAAGCCATGAAAATTGGACTTCTTGAAGCATGTAAGAGTTATGATGCAGTAATTACTCTAGATTGTGATATGACTTATCCAGCAAGTAAAATAAAAGAGTTTGTTTCATTATTAGAAGAAGGTTTTGACTGTGTTTCTGCAAGCAGGCTTCTTGGGTCAAATGAAGGAATGCCAGCTTTAAATAGACTTGGGAACTGGCTATTTGCAAGTTTTGTTAGCGTTCTGTTTGGATATCATACGACTGATATTACTACTGGGATGAGAGCTTATAAGACAAAAGTTTTAAGTTCGATAGATTGGGTTCCCCTCAGGTTTTTCCCTTGTGAATTGGCGCTTAGGATTCATCAGGCTGGATATAAAATTTGTGAAAGACCCATAGAGTATGGGGAAAGAATTGGTGAAGTAAAAATGAGAAAAATTAGAGATCTTTTACTTCTTATTCAAGCCATTCTCTATTGTAGATTTACAAGAGTTCCTGTAATTAAAGAAAATAAAGAAAAAGTAAGTGTTTAATTTTTTAGGAGATTTTAGTGAAGAAAGTAGCTGTTATTGGCGCAGGCTTGATTGGTAAAGAGAGATTGTCTGCTCTTAAAAATTTAAAAGAAAGTGGATATGAAATTGAAATTACAGGGATTTGTGATCCATACTGTAAGAATATAAATGAGATCGCTGATAAATATAAAACAAAGGTAATTAATGATTTAGATGAGCTAATAAAAACAAATTCAGACTGGTATTTTATAGCTGTACCACATGACATAGCTTCTGAAATAATTTTAAAACTAACAAAAACAAATTCAAAAATATTGATTGAAAAACCTTTTGGAAGATCCTTAGAAGAGGCAAATGAATTATTTAATATTTTGAAAAATCCTAATCAGCTTTTTGTAGGGTTTAATTATAGGTTTTATGAATGTATTTCAATGCTTATAAAAGATATTAAAGAGAATAAATTCGGTTCTTTAGTTTCAATTGATTTTTTACTTGGACATGGTGGAAGTCCAGCCTTAAAAGATGGATGGAAACTGGATCCAGTTAAAGCAGGTGGTGGTTGTATCTTAGATCCTGGTATTCATTTAATTGATCTTTGCCGAATTATTACTGATGGGAATATGAAACCAGCAGGTGGATTGACATGGTCAGGATTCTGGAAAACAGGGATTGAAGAAGAAGCGCATGTACTATTTGAATCAGGAAATACTATTATAAACTTACAGCTTTCAGTAGTAAGATGGAGAAATACTTTCCATATTTCAGCAAATGGTACTGATGGTTATGGAAATGTTTCTGGTAGAGGAAAATTTTATGGGAAGCGTACTTATACCACAGGTGAAAGATGGGCATGGATGGATAAGAAAGTTAGTCAAAAAGAAACAGAAAAAGAATTTATTGGTGGAGATGATGATGATTCCTTTACTAGAGAAACACTAGGACTTCTTTTTCCGGAAAAATCAAAAGAATTTTTAAAACCTTGTACTGCTATTGAAGCTCTGGAAAATATGAAAATTTGGAATGAATGTATGTCTGTAGTAAAAAAAGCTGGAGGTGAAAAATGTCAGTTGGTATTTTAGGTGGTGGTATATCAGGATTGTCTTTAGCTTACTTTTTACAGAACGAGTATGGAGTGTCCGATTATAAAATTCTTGAGAAGAATAAAGATTGTGGTGGCTTGTGCACGACATTTGAAAAAGATGGATTTTTATATGATGCAGGAGGACATATTGTCTTTTCATCGAATAAAGAAATCTTAGATTTTGAAGTCAAACTATTAGGTGACAGAGGTCATAAGAAAAGAAGAAATACTAAAATCTGGTATAAAGGCAGATTTGTTAAGTATCCATTTGAAAATGGAATTTATGCTCTTGATAAAGAAGAAATCTTTGAATGTTTGAGAGACTATTTAAATAATAGCCATCCAAAACCTACGAATCTGGCGGAATGGTTTCAGCATACATTTGGGACATCACTTGCAGATAAATACATGCTTCCATATAATGAAAAAATCTGGAAAACAGACCCTACCATGCTTAGTATGGAATGGGTAGAAAGAATACCAAAACCTCCAGTTGAAGATGTAATTAAGTCTGCCATTGGAATTGAAACAGAAGGCTATACTCACCAGCTATATTTCTACTATCCTATTGAAGGTGGATTTCAGACTTTGGTAAAAGTGTTTGAAGAAAAGCTTTCTCCAGATGGCATTCTGACAGATGAAGATGTTCAAGAAGTCTATAAAGAAAATAATAAGTGGAAAATAAAAACAAAATCTTCTTCTTATCAATTTGATACTCTTGTTTCAACGATTCCTGTTTTTAAACTAATCAAGGCTCTTAAAAATGAAACTATTCCTGAAAATGTTAAATCTGCCCTAGAAGGACTTAGATATAATTCTTTAGCAGTAGTGCTAGTAGGGTTAAATAAAGTTGTTCATCCTGATCTTACTGCAATGTATGTAGCATCAAAAGACAGTCTTGCACATAGATACAACTTTAGTGGTGGATTCTCTGATAAATTAAGCCCTCCTGGATGTTCTTCTATATTTGCAGAGATTACAGCAAATTCAAAAATAGGATTTAAAATGTCTGATAAAGAAATTATTGATAAAACTGTTGACTGGCTTGTAAAAGAAGGATTTATTGATAAGAAAGACGTTAAAACAACGGATATAAAGCACTTTACATATGCATATCCTGTATATAACAAAGACTATACAAAAAATACTAAAATTATTTATGAATATTTTGAAAAACTTGGTATTCACCTTTTAGGAAGATTTGCTCAGTTTATCTATATTAATAGTGATACTTGTATCTTAAATGCAAAAGATCTTGCTAAAAAAATAGGTAGTAAAGTTTCTGTAAAAAGCTAACATGGAAAACAGACTGTTTAGGCTCATAAATTTTTTAAATAATAGTTTTCTTTTTAAAGTTATTTTTTTTGTTTTATTTTCAGTTGCTTATTACTTAATTCTTAAAGATTTAATTCTTTGGAGAGATGATGCTAAGCCAGCTTTATTGGTTTTTTGGAACCACTCTTTTTTAGATCTGTACAATGGAACAAGACATGAGTTAACACCATTATTATTTCATTACACAGTTTGGCTGGTGAATAAATTTATTGTTATAACTCCTGAAATTTTAAAAATCATCAATTTTACTTTTTATCTTATGGTGGTTTCTGTAATTTGTTTTCTGTTAAAAATACCGAATTTAATTAGGCTTTTGATTCTACTTCAGACTCCTTTAATTTGTTATAGCTCTTATATGAGGCAGTATATTCTTGCTATATTGTTTATATTTTTATTTACTTACTGTATCCAAAAAAATAATGGAAAGAAACTCAGTGAATATATTATGCTTTTCTTTCTAACGCAAAGCTGTTTCCATGGAGCTTTAATAGCATTTTATTTATTGATTTTTATTGGTATTAAGAACTATTTTGAAGAAAAGAAAATCTATTTAAAAGAATATTTACTTGTTTTGTTAGGAGTCATTTTATGTGCATTACAGATGGTTTCTCCAGGCGATAATATAACTCATCTTAAATCATTTAATGAGCTCTTTAATTATGATGACTTTGTATTTTTACTTAGACTAATTATAGATGTTTCAACAAATGATTTGATAATTGGAGTTATGTTTGTAATTTTAAATATTGTTTTTATAAAACAACTAAATATAAAAAATAAAATAAATTATATTCTTTGTGTTTCTCTCATATTCATAAGCTATTTTTTAGTAGGGATTGTAAGATACCACTCACTTTATAGACACCATTGGTTAATCTTTTATACAATAATTTCACTATTAATTATTCTTCAGTCACCATTTAACAATAAGCTAGAAAAACTTAAACCAATACACTACTTCCTAGCTACTTTTCTACTTTTTAGCCTTTCACATTACTCATTTATATTGCCTGAATTAATTCAGAGAAAAGTTTCAATGTCTAAAAATGTAGCTGAATATTTAGATAGTTATTATCCAGAAAAAGATATTATTGCAAAGTATGATTTTTTTGTAGAACCTGTAGTTGCTTATAGAAAAAAGATAAGGGAGTTCTATTCATTGGATAGGCAGGAATTTATTAAATATGTTGTATGGGATAAAAAAAGTGTTAATTTTACGAATTTTAAGGATCATATAGTTTTCTTTAAGAATTCTGATCTATTAAATCAATTAAACAATGTTCCAGAAAACCTTTTAGAACACGAACCAATACTTGTTTTATCGGCAAATAAAATAGTTAAGGATATCTATTATAAAGACATGGAAATTAAGGGTAAGTATTTATTAAAACAACTAAAAAATTTCAATGGTTCTTTAAGGGAAAATTATAGTGTGTTTTTGGTTCAAAAAGTGAAAATTTAGTTAACTAACCTAACAATAATCTATTTTGAATGTTAGATAGAAATATCAGGTGGTAGATTATACATATGCTACAAGTAGTGATAATAGCTGGTGGATTAGCTACAAGGCTTTGGCCAGAAACAAAAAGTGTACCAAAATCTTTAATAGAGATTAATGGGAAACCGTTTATTGATTGGCAGTTAAAATTATTAAAAGAGCAAGGCGTTGATAAGGTCTTATTATGTATAGGTTATTTAGGAGATCAAATTAAAGATTATGTTGGAAATGGAGAGAAATGGGGTTTAAAAGTAGACTATAGTAGTGAAGGAGAGAATCTACTTGGCACTGGAGGGGCACTGAGAAATGCTTTAGACAAGTTAGATGACTTTTTCTTTCTTACTTATGGAGACTCTTATTTACCTATAAACTATTCAAATGTGTCTGATTCATTCTTTAATCTTAGAAAGCCTGCTCTAATGACAATTTATAAAAATAATAGTAATTATGATAAAAGTAATATTGTAATGAAAAATAATGTCATAAAAAAATATGAAAAAGGATCTGAAGATCCGGAACTGATATACATAGATTATGGACTATTAGTAATGTCTAAGAGCATAATTTCAAAATTTGAAGGTGGCAAGAAAATAGATTTAGCAGACCCTTTAAAAGAGCTGGTAAAAAAAGAAGAGCTGTCATCGTTTGAGGTTTATCAGAGATTTTATGAAGTAGGATCCAGGACTGGGATTGAAATGTTAGAAAATTATTTAAAGAAAGAATGTCTAAAATGAAGATCTTTATTACAGGTGGGGCAGGTTTTATCGGGTCAACCATGGTAACCAGGTTGATAGCTAATCCTGAAAATGAAATAGTTGTTTTTGACAACTTTTTATCAGGGAAGATGGAATTAATTGAAAAACATATATCAAATAAAAGATTTAAATTAATTAAAGGTGATTTGTTGGATTTGCCATTTCTTATAGAATCTATGAAAGGTTCTGAATTCGTTTATCATTTTGCGGCAAATGCAGATATTTCAAAAGCAATGGAAGAGCCTGATATAGACCTTAAGCTTACAGTAGTTGCGACTTTTAATGTGATGGAATCGATGAGAATAAATGGAATAAAGAAAATTGTTTATTCTTCCGGAAGCGGAGTTTATGGTGATGTAGGAGATATAGAAACTCCTGAAGATTTTGGTCCATTATTGCCGAGCTCTATGTATGGAGCTAGCAAATTAGGAGCAGAAGGTATTATAAGTGCTTTTTGTAGCATGTTTGATATGCAGTCATGGATATTTCGTTTTGCAAACGTTATAGGTGAAAATCAAACTCATGGAGTTGGATTTGACTTTATAAATAAACTTTCTCAAGACCCCACTAAACTTTCCATTTTAGGTGATGGCTCACAAAGTAAATCTTATATTCATATAGATGATGTTTTAAATGCAATTTTATTTGTTTTGGAAAAAACTAATGAAAAAGTAAATATATTTAATGTTGCTACTGGAGATTATATTACTGTAATTGAAATAGCCCATATGGTCATAGAAGAAATGGGACTAAAAAATGTTCAAGTAGTTTTAGGTAAAGAAAAAAGAGGCTGGAAAGGTGATGTTCCAGTTGTTAGATTTGATTTAAATAAAATAAAAAAATTAGGGTGGGTTTGTAGTTTAAGCACGAAAGAAGCTCTTAGAAAGTCTGTAAGACAAATGTTGAGTAAAAAAACATTGGTAGGCTAAATATAAAGTGCCTGGATTAAATAAAATATTTAAATCTCAGATATTATTGTTTTTATTGATTGGTGGTGTTTCTACCATCATTAATTATTCAACTTTTTATATTTTATTAGAATATTTTCATGTAAAATACATAGTTGCAAGTGTTATTGGATATTTTACGGGTGTTATATTTGGATATTACTTTAATTTCAAATATACTTTTACTGCAGAAAAAGAAACCCTTTTTAAAAAACTACCTGCGTATATAGGTGTTTATTTGACTTCAGTATTACTTAGTTCATTATTGTTATATTTTCTTGTTGATTATCTAAAATTTGACCCTAAATTATCAAATATCTTTGCAGTTTTACAGTCAACTATAACAAACTATCTTGGATGTAGGTATATTGTCTTTAGGAATAAAACATAATGCAAGAAGCTAAGACAGAAGAAAGAAATTTAAGAAAAGAAATTTTCATTTTTGTTCTGTTTTTAAAAATTATTTTTTCATTTCTTGTAGCATCACATTATTTGAAAGATTTATTTACACCTTTTATAAATTGGTTCGTTCTTTCCGGATTTAAAAATCCTTGGGAATATTTTTACTCTATTGACAAGTTAAAAATGTTTCCATACCCCACTGTAATGCTTTGGATAATGACAATTCCCAGAATATTGTTTAGTCCGTTTTTATCTAATGACTGGCAAATAGTATCTAATCTTCATTTGTTTGTTATGAGACTTCCGCTACTTTTGTTTGATCTTTTTCTTTATAGGACGTTTCTTAAAATATTCCCTACAAAAAAAGATTTAGTTTTATTTGTTTATTGGTGCTCTCCTATTATATTTTTCATTAATTACATACATGGACAGCTTGATATTATTCCTACTGCTATATTCTTTTATGCAATTTCCCAACTTATTAATAAAAAATACTTTCGCTCAATTATTTTTTGTGCATTAGCAACAGCAACTAAATCTCATATCCTGATATTTATGCCTTTTATAATCCTGTTTCTATATAAACAAAGGATTAAAGTTTCCACATTGGCTTTATATATGCTTTCTTATTTTGCTTTATATTTTCTTTTAATTTCTCCATATATTTTTTCAGAGCCTTTTATTCAAATGGTTTTTAGGGCTGAAGAGCAAAAAAGAGTATATGAATTTACGGTGCCAATTTCAGAATCATTAAGAATAGTCGTATGTCCAGTTATGATCTTTCTCTTATTCATGAAATTTTCATCTTATAAAAAACTGAATAATGAAATTCTGTTAATGTTTAGCGGAATAGCTTTTGCTTGTTTTGTAATTTTTGTTACGCCAATGCCAGGCTGGTTTATATGGTCTTTGCCATTCCTGATTTATTTTTATATAAATAATCTTGAGTTTTCCAGAGCACCATTTGTAATTTATAATTTGGTCTATATTTTATATTTCACTTTATTCTTTGAAAAGAATTACTATTCTTGCATGGGGAAATTAACAGATATATGTTTGGTTAATAATATTGCTCTTTCAATAATTCTTTCTTCTATAGGATTTACTGCTGTATGGATGTTTCAAGTCGGTATAAGAAGAAATGAAGAATTAAAAATTAAAGAAAAACCACTACTTATAGGTATAGGTGGAGATAGTTCAACTGGGAAGCACTCACTTTATGAACTTCTTAAAAAATTATTAGGAGAAAATTTCTGCGTACCAGTTTTTGGTGACAATTTTCATAAATGGGAAAGAGGAAATGAAAACTGGAAAGAATATACCCATTTAAATCCCTATGGAAATAAATTACACCAAGGCATTGATGTAGCTGTTTCTTTAAAAGAAGGAAACATGGTAGAGCTTTCTGAGTATGATCACAAGACTGGAAAATTTACTGATCCTAAAGCCGTAGAATCAAATAAATATGTTTTCTTTGTAGGATTACATCCTTTTTATCTAAAAAGAATGAGAGATCTTATTGATATTAAGATTTTTATGAATACAGATGAACAGCTTAGGCAGTTTTGGAAAATACAAAGAGATGTTGCAAAAAGAGGATATGATAAATCTAAAGTTATTGAGCAAATAAGTTCAAGAGCTGATGATAGAGACAAATTTATTTTGCCACAAAAGAGCTTTGCAGACCTTGTTGTTAACTATTGTCCTCTTGAAGAAATTAATTTAAATGAGATTGATAAGGATAGTGAAATAAAGATTAAAGTTAAATATATCCTTGAAAACAGTATTGATTTAGATAAGCTTGTTCATTTACTTGAGAATGTAAAATCGCTCTTGGTCTACCATAACCATATGGAAGATTTAACACATCAAGAATTACATATCTCAGGTGAAATAGGCGAGAATGAAGTTTCTAATATTTTTCAAGAATTAGGATTAAATGCAGATGAACTACTTTTCCAAGAGCCAGTTTGGTCAGATAATTATAATGGTATAACCCAGCTTATTTTTATGATAATCTATAATCAAAAGATGAAGGTTAAGTAGTTGAGTACCATAGTAAAAGAATTAATTGAATTATGCAAATATTCAGGACAAGGACAGCATCCTTATTTTGTTCAGGGTGGTGGTGGAAATTGTTCTGTAAAATCTGATGGAAAGATGGCAATTAAAGCTTCAGGGTTCTTTTTAGAAGATGTATCTGAGCAAAATGGTTATGTCATTTTAGACTTACAGACTAAACAACTTTTAGAAAATCCTCACTTAAAGCCCTCCTTAGAAGTTAATATCCATAATTTACTGGGCAGGTATGTGATTCATACTCATCCTTTATTAACCGGTCCATTAGTTTGCTCACGAGAGGGAGAGAACGAATTTAAAAAGCTTTTCCCAGAAAAGAATTTCTTCTGGATTAGGTATGCAAGTCCTGGAAAAAATCTGGCTGAAAAAATCGAAGAAGTTTTAAAAGATAAAAAAGAACTTTTGGCAGGCAGTATTGTATTATTCCTTGAAAACCATGGGTTATTTGTATCTGCTATAAATAAAGAAAGTTGCATCAAATTACATGAAAACATAATTAACAAATTGAGAGATTCTTTTAACTATTCGAACTTAGATGCTTATGGAGATATAAAAGCAAATGGATTTTTAACACCTGATCATGTTGTTTATTCATCTTTGGATATGACTAAGCTTTCAGAAAAGCAAAAAATAGCTTTTGATGAACTAGAACAATATACTAAGATTGTTATTTCATTAATTAATTCTAAAAAATGGAATGTTAAATATCTGACACCTGATGAAGTATTTTTTATTCAGAATATGGAAGAGGAAAAATATAGGCAAAAACTTCTGGGAAAAAAAGAATGAAAATCTTAATTCCCATGGCTGGAAGAGGACAAAGGTTCTTAGACGCTGGTTACGATACTCCAAAACCATTGATTGTTGTTGATGGGAAAACCATTATAGAGCATATAATTTCTAAATTCTCTAAAGAAGATGGTTTTGTTTTTGGATGTAATGAAGATCATTTGAAGACTACAGATATGGAAAATGTTTTAAGAGAAAATGCTCCAAAATCAAAAATTATTTCTATGCCATATAAAAAAGAAGGTCCTATTTATGGACTTAGAAAAATGATTCATGAAATTAATGATGAGGAAAAAACTATAGTAAATTATTGTGATTTTTCTTGGCTTTGGGATTATGAGGATTTTAAAAGTAAAATTATTAAAACTGATTGTGATGGGGCAGTGATTTGTTATAAAGGATTTCATCCTCATTTACTTGGTGAAGGAAATTATGCCACCCTGGATTCTGATGGTTTGTGGATGAAAGAAATTAAAGAAAAACATAGCTGGCATAAGACTAAATTCGAGGATTGGAGTAGTTCAGGGACCTATTACTTTAAAAAAGGATCTTATTTGAAAAAATATTTATCAGAGATAGAAAAGAGACCTGAATGGAAAATAAATGGAGAATTTTATGTCAGCCAGCTTTTTCAGCTCATGAAAGAAGATGGACTAAATGTCTATATTTATGAAATTCCATTTATGCTTCAATGGGGGACTCCTCAGGATTTGGAAGAGTATAATTACTGGTCAGAATATTTTAGAAACCCCAGATTAAAAAATGATATTCAAAGAGATATGAATGTGGTTATTCCTATGGCAGGAGCGGGCTCCAGATTTTCAAAGGAAGGATACTCTGTTCCAAAACCATTAATAAAAGTTGATGATGAACATATGGTAATTAGGGCAGTTGAGGATCTCCCAAAAGGGGATAAATACTCTTTTATTCTAAAAAAAGAACATGCAGAAAAAACCAACTTAATAAGTACGCTAGAAACAAGATTTAATAATACTAATATTATTTCTATTGACTATTTGACTGAAGGGCAGGCATGTACAGTTTTATTGGCAAAAGATTCTATTAATAATAGTTCTCCTCTTTTAGTAGGAGCTTGTGACAATGGAATGACTTTTGATATAAATAAATTCAATGAAAAAACCTCTTATGCTGATGCGCTAATTTTCACATTTAGAAAAAATCCCACCGTAAAAAGAAATCCTAAAATGTATGGGTGGGTTCAGGTTGATAAAGATGGTAAGGCTAAAAAGGTTTCTGTTAAAGTTCCTATAAGTGATAATCCAATAAATGATCATGCAGTTGTTGGTTCCTTTTGGTTTAAAAAGGGAGCAGATTTTGTAAGTTGTTCTGAAGAAATGATTAAGTTTAATGACAGAATAAACAATGAATTTTACATAGATAATTGTATGAATTACCTTATTAAAAGAGGGCTAGGAGTGTATATTTTTGAAATCGATAAATATATATGCTGGGGTACTCCAAATGATTTAAAAGTCTATGAGTACTGGCAGAAATTCTTTAAATCAAAAAAGTCTTAAAATGAGTATAAAATTATCAATAATAGTCCCTTGTTATAACGAAGAAAAAAACATTCCTTTTATTCTGGAAAGATTTTCTTCCATATTAAAAAATAGAAATGATGTTGAGTTAATTTTAGTTGATAATGGATCTTCAGATAAAACTGGTGAAACCATCGATTTAGAAATAGGTAAAAAGAATTACAGTTTTGCTAAGAAAGTTGTTGTTAAAGAAAATCAAGGCTATGGATTTGGAATATTATGTGGGTTAAAGTTAGCTGGTGGGGATGTCCTTGCATGGACTCATGCAGATCTTCAAACAGATCCAGAGGATGTCTTAAAAGCCTACGAAATATATAATCAGAAAGTAGAAAGCTCTAATAAAATCCTTATAAAAGGATTTAGAAAAAATAGAAAATTGTTAGAGAAGTTTTTTTCTTTTGGAATGCAAATCTTATCTAGTATGTGTTTAGGCGTATATTTATCTGAAGTAAATGCTCAGCCGAAGCTTTTCTCAAGAGAATTTTATAATCTTTTCAAATCCCCTCCTTATGATTTCTCTTTAGATTTATATATTTTGTATCTAGCTAAGAAAAATAATTATAAAATTGTTACCATTCCAGTTTATTTTAAGGATAGAATCTATGGTGAGGCTAAAGGTGGCGGTGGTTCAGATTTAAGGACAAAATGGAAATTAATTAAGAGAACTTTCAAATATATTTTCGAGTTGAAAGAAAAAATTAATAAGGGAGAAATTGTATAAGTGCTTTACATCAGACATAGAATAAACACAGTAAAAGATTTAAAAACAGTTCCAGCTGATATGGGTATTGAGTTAGATGTTAGGTATGAAGGAGATAAGTTAATTCTTCATCATGACCCTTTTGTTACAGGGGAGCTTTTTGAAGATCTTTTAAAAGAATATAATCACAAAATGATAATTCTAAATGTGAAAACGGAAGGTATAGAAGAAGAAGTTTTAAGACTAATAAAAAAATATAATGTAAAAGATTATTTTTTCTTAGATGTTTCCTTTCCTGCTTTAATAAAGCTGGTTAAGGCTGGAGAAAATAATATTGCTGTAAGATTCTCTGAATATGAGCCTATAGAGCAGTGTTTGTCAGTAAAAGGTATGGTTCATTGGGTTTGGGTTGATTGTTTTAATAAGCTTCCGTTAGATGATAAAAGCTATAAAGATCTAAAATCACATTTTAAAATTTGTTTGGTTTCTCCAGAACTACAAAAATACCCTACTGATAGAATAAATGAATTTAAATCCATAGTTAAAAACTATGATATAGATGCTGTTTGTACAAAGGTTCCTGATCTATGGAAAAAATAATACTTTCAAAAGAAGTGAAAAATAAAAAATTTATTTTACTGGACATGGACGATACCATCTATAGCTATAAACCTTGTCATGAGTTTGCTCTTAAAAAGACCTTTGAAATCTATAACAAAAAAATAAATAAAATATCCAAAGTTGGCTTTCTTAAAAAGTATGAAAATGCAAAAAAACAAGTAAAGAAAAATACAAAAAATCAAGCGGCTGGTCACTCTAGGTTTTTATATTTTCAATCTATGTTAGAAAATGAAAATAATAAAACAATGTATGCAGAAACAATAATGCTTGAAGAAACATACTGGAGCTCATTTATAAAAAAAATGAAATTAAACAAATGGGTTATTCCATTTTTAAAATGGTGCAGGGTGAAGAATAAAAAAATTATAATTGTTACAGATTTGACAAGTGAAATTCAATTCAGAAAAATTATAAAACTAAAAATAAAAAACTATATTGACTTCATTGTTACTTCAGAAGAGGCTGGAGTAGAGAAACCTTCTAAACTAATATTTAAATTAGCTTTGTCAAAAATTAATGGAAAAGAAGATTTAGCAGTTATTATTGGTGATAGTCTTAGTAAGGACAAATCCTCCTATATAAAGTCAGTAATTTTGAAAGATAAAATTGTGATAAACTAAACCCAATGGAAGCTATTTTTTTAAAATCACTAATAGCACTTTTTTTACTATATAAATTTCAACCTTTTGTGAGAAAATATTTTCACCACTTATTTGCACTGTATGTTTTCTTTGTCCTATTTTTATGGAGCTTGCCCAGGGTCGTAGAATTAGATGATTGTATAAAGTTTTTAAAAACATTTAAAATTAATACTGACAGATTTGCAATTTACTTTACCTCACAAAACATTCCCCCAGCAAGCGATTTCTATAAACTTTTGCCTGTAGTGTTAAGTGTTTTTTTGTTTGTACTGTATTTGTTGTGCCCTTATATCCTTAACTATTTCAATAAAAAATTTAAAGACAGAATAATAGAACAAGAAAGTAATAACTATATTAAGCTTAACTTAAATCATGTCATTGTTTCTTCAGTTATTTTGCTGGCAGTTTTAGTCTGGAAAGAAACTATTGTTCCTTTTTATTTTACGAAGGATGATAATCATGCTCAGTTTCTTCCAAAAATCATAGCTTCAATGCAAATGCTTTTTAGTGGAGAAATCCCATTCATTGATAATTTCACTCGACTTGGATATCCTATCTTCGAGCTTGGAATTTATAATGTCCTCGATCCTTTATTAATTTTATCTTACTGTTTTTCTAAGTTCTTTTTTAATAATGGTTATGCTACATATGAAATCTATGGAATTGCATGTTTTGTAATAGGCGCTTTCTTTCTTGGATTAATTCTAGTAAAAATGAAGGCTGATTGGTTTGTTGGAATGAATGCCATCATTTCAATGCCTATTATTGGCTATAATTTCATTGCTGGATCAAGCTGGTACTATGTCTTTGGAATCACTTGTTATTTACCGATTCTTTCTTACTTTTTCTTAAAAGCTGTGAAGCAAGAATATAATTGGTTTTACTTTATTGGTTCGGGTATTGCTAGAGCAATGTTTTTTTACTCTGGTAATGTGCAATTCTTTTTATATGGAGCACTAATTGAATTTATTTCTTATTTCTATCTTTTTATATCATCAAAAGGAAAATTTAAACTTTCTATTTGCTATCTTACTTCACTTGTTTTTTCACTTGGTTTAATAGCTCCACAGTTAGTTCCTGAATACTTTTTTACAAGCAAAGCTGATAGAGATGCTGAGGCGCTTATTGTCGCTGGTATTCCTTTTGATGGAGTTGTTTCTTCATTCCTTCCAAAAGGATTTACTAATACACCGTACCCATATGGGTTTGGAAACTATCGTGATCATATGATAACCAACTTGTATTATATAGGACTAATATGGGTTCCTTGTCTTTTTCTGGGATTTGTTTGGTATGCAAGAACTGGTAAAGGGAAGTATCATCAACTGATTATTTTAGCTTTAGTTCTGCTTTTTATGGCTGGTGGTTCAGTGTCAATAATCTATGCACTTAAATACTATGTTCCAGTTGTTAATAAAATGAAAATCCCGTTTAAATTTATTCCATTTGCTTCATTTTTTATTTTCTTATATGGATCTCTTATAATCTCTGAAATTAAGAAACATATTAAACTAAAGAGATCATTAAACTATGCATTATTATTTAGTACACTTTTCAGTGTTAATATTGCTGTAGGAGGAACAAGTACCTCATTTTACGACTATAAAGAAATCCCGTATCCAAAACTATTGCCAGGCATTGCTAATGTTCTTGATAAGGATGATTTAATTTATTCTTTTGTAATGTGGCGATACGATGGAGAACCTTACGTAACACTTTTACAGCATAACTACTCATCTCTTTATGACCTTCGGTCTTTTAATTTCTATGAAACATTTCTTATAGGAAAATATCAATGGCCTAGTCCAGGGTCAAATGTAATAAAGTATTTTAATACTCTTGGAATAACTAAAGTTATTGTCCAAAAATATTTAGGTGCTACATTATGGGAGCCTCTAGCTTTACAATTAGAAAAATTCCCTATTGTATATGAAGACAATAACTGCATTATTTATGAAACAGGAAATCCAAAGTGGGTTTTAAGATCAAGTTCTAACATTCCTCCAAATATTACTAAGTATTCAAGAAATAGTTTAAAAGCTGAAGTATCTTCAGATTATGAAACAAGCTGGGAATATCATAATGAATATAGAGAGGGCTATTACTTGCTGGTTGATGGAAAGAAAGAAATTATAAGGCCAAATGATTTAAGTTTTTGTAGCTTTAATCTCCCAGCCGGTAAGCATTCAATTGAAATTAGCTATATGCCAACTACTTTTGAAAAATCCTTTAAGTACGGGATGTTGGCAGTTATATTATCAACATTGATTTTTAGATTTTTAATAATGAAATATATTTTATGAGGTATAAAACAATAAGAAATTTATATAAATTTATCTCTTTGATATATACTCATATTATATGATTCGCTATTTACTTAAACCACAATTTATAATTTTCTCGGCAATTTTTGTGTTTTATTATTGGCTTGGTACTGATGGCAGAGAAGCTTTTAATCAGGCTTGTTCAGATGGATGGTATAACCTTCTTGTTGATGGACTATTAAAAGGTCAGGTTAATTTTCCTGTAGAAGTAAATCCTAATCTTTTAACTTTATCTGATCCATATGATCCTGCACAAAATGGTCCTTATAGATTGCATGACATGGCTTACTATAAGGGCAAATTTTATTTATATTATGGTGTAAGTCCTGCTTTAATTCTTTTTTTACCTTTTAGGATTTTGTTTGGAGCTCCGCTACCTGAAAACACTGCAATTATGATTTTTTTATTTGGAGGATTAATCTTTTCATACCTGACCATAAGTTCTGTTTCTAAAAAATATTTTAATATTCCAAATTGGATGCTGTATTTCTCAATTCCTGTAATGGCTTTGGCAAGCGTAGCCCCATTTATGCTTAAAAGAACCATGATGTATGAAGTGTCTTCTTCTGGTGGGTATTTCTTTATTTTAGGAGCAGTTTATTTTTTAATACAAGCAATTCAGAATTCTAAAAACTGTAATAAGTTGTGTTTTTTAGGAAGCTTGTTTTTAGGTCTTGCTGTTGGAAGTAGACCACACTTTATATTTTCAAGCGTAATATTAGCTTTTGTATGGCTTAAATTGAACAAAAAGAATTTTAAGACTCTTTTCTTACCTTTCCTTGCATATATTGGAATTCTTTTAATATATAACTATTTAAGGTTTGAAAGTCCGTTGGAGTTCGGGTGGAAGCTTATTTTAGCTGGTCATTATGTTCAAAACTATAAATTCTTGAATCTAGAAAATGCAATTCCTGGAATATATTTATATCTTTTTAAAGATCTATATATAAATGAAACTCTTCCTTTCTTTCATCTGACTGGAGATATTCCTCTAAATATAAAAACACCTTTAAACTATTTCCATATTGGAATGACAGGATTATTACGAGGAGTACCTTTTGTTTTAATAATGCTAGTTTTTCCTATCATAGATAAGTTGTTTGATAAAAATAATGCTGATTTAAAAATTAAATTTCCAATTAATGAGTTCTTGATCAGTATTATTCCGGCTACTTTAACCCTTACTTTTTTAATCCTTGGTCCTCAGGTAGAGTTTAGATATTTAGGAGATTTTACACATTTATTTTTAATTTGTTCATTTTTTGTCTGGTATTATTTTCAAACTATAGCTAGTGACAAAAATGTAAAATTAGTTTATAAGTCTATAAGTGTAATTTTGGGGACAGTAAGTATCCTTGTAGGGCTTGCTTTTTCAACAGAACCATATATAGAAAAACTAAGACAAAATGATTTTAATAAGTATCAAAAGATTGAATCTTCCTTAAAACCATTTGTTT
Source organism: uncultured Gammaproteobacteria bacterium (assembly GCA_964602915.1). Lineage (GTDB taxonomy): Bacteria > Cyanobacteriota > Vampirovibrionia > 2-02-FULL-35-15 > 2-02-FULL-35-15 > CAZRTB01. Next base: position 131,004 of record CAZRTB010000005.1, read on the forward strand.
CACCATTTATAATGAAATAGTTAACTTTACATAAAAAACAAATCAATGTTATTGTATTTCCTTAAAGAAAATGAATTTTCAAGATATAAAAAATAAATTTTTTAAATTTGGCTCCAAAGAAATTGTTTTAGTAATATGGACAATATTGGCAATCTTGTACTTTTCACATACAATGGCAGGTGAAAGAAATCATGATTATAATGGACATTTAGAATATACAGAGCTTGTAACTTCAATGCAAACCTTGCCAATGCCACATGATGGCTGGCAAACTTATCACCCACCACTTTATTATTTGATTAATCGTTTTCTTGCACCTTCAATTATTTCACATAGAGCTGAACACATTGATTATGTAAGGATTCTTTCTATTGTATATGGATTTATCTCTATATGGATTATGGGGTGGTTCTTTGAAAAAATAAATATTTCTCCTTTTCAGAGATTTCTATCATTGTTATTTATTTGTACAATACCGAAATTCATGCTGGTTTTCTCTACGTATAATAACGACTCTTTAGTTACAATGCTTTTAATTGCTAGTATTGCCCTTTCATATAAACTGTATGAAGAATGGAATAAAAACTATGCTATTTTACTTTTAATAGTTAGTGTTATGGCTTTATATACAAAATATACAGCTATAATTGGTTTAGGTATTCTTATCATAATGTTTAGCTGGAGGCTTATTACCCTTCATTTGCCAGATAAAAAAGAAATGAAGGTTTTAGCTGTTTTAATTGCAGGCTTTATTGCTTTTGCACCATGGATATATTTTCATAACTATAAAAGTACTCATCAAATGCTTCCTACAAATGCAGATCATGGTTTAGGTATGGATTTAGCTGTTGATGATGATAGACCTGTATTTGATGTTGTATTTAGGCTACCTATTAATTTTAAGAGAGATCCACATGAATGGGATGATCCATGGGCTCATGGTTATTCAAGACCAGAAACTAAAAAACATAATTACTGGGCATTTTGTTTTATCACATCTGTCTTTAGTGAAACTGTATATGAAAAACCAGGTATAACTACAGTCTGGTTGATATTTTGGTTAAATCTTGCAATATTAATTTTGGGAATTTCCCGTGTAAGAAAGACACCTTTGACAAAGATTGCAGGTTCTTTTATCGGGCTTGCTTACTTAGCTCATATTCTAATGTTGTTTGTTAAAGAGCATTCTGGAGCTTGTGGAATGGACTACCGTTATATTGCGTGGATATGGATAGCATGGCCTATTTTATATTCTGATCTTTTGAATGAAAATTCAAATCTATCAAAACTATTTTCTAAATTACTTATTGTTGCAATAGTTCTTCAGGCTTATACTTTAATTGTTCTTACTGGAAATACTGCTTAGTTTTATAGTCCAATAAAGCTTGCAAAAGTATAATCTTTGTATTTTGTAAGATCGATTTTTCTTATCGTTCCATCACCATTTAAGATTTCAATATTAGAACTATTTTTATTATAAATAGCAATATCTGCTTTGCCATCTCCATTGTAGTCACCAGGAGTTGGGATGTCACCTGACATTCCTAAAATTGCTGTAAATGAGGGTTTTGTTGAACCAGAAATAATAAAATCTTTAGCATAAGTAACCTCCCATTTACCAGAATCTGGAGTCCATGTAGCAAGATCAAGTTTTTTATCACCGTCAAAGTCATCGATGATTGCTCTGGCACTTGGATTACCGCTTAAGACTTTTGTTGCAACCGGACCGCTACTTCCAGCAGAAGGTAGTCCACACCCTACGATTTGTACACTTGGTGTATCTGTACAATTAGCATTGTAAATATAGAATTGTGATTCTAAAGGTTTATAAACAACATAATCAGATTTTTTATCCCCATCTATATCAGCATAGAATGGAATATCGTTATTGGTGAAAGGAAAACTCATAGAGTATATAGGTCCAGGCTTAGAAGTAAGAACGGTTGGCCATTTACCTTCACTACCATTTACAAAGAAACTAGAATATTCAGCTTTTCCATCGCCATCAACATCTGCAGGTAAAGCAATTTCTCCTATAAGTCCTCCACAATATATAGGTCCTATTGGTCTTGAAGTTGAAGAATGGATTAAATGCCATGAGGCTCTTGTTCTATTAAAAAAGGCAATATCAGTTTTCCCGTCTCCATCATAGTCAGAAGGTACGGGAGAAAGCTGATCACCTGCAATTTCACTAGAAATTATTGGTTTTAAATCAACAACTTTTTCTTTGAGATCGCTGGAATTAATGATATAGAATTTTTTATTATCAGCATCAAAAAATGATATGTCAAAGAACATATCTCCATCATAGTTATCAGATAAGCTCTTATAAATTCCAAAGTAAGGACACTTAGCTATTTCATCTATATATTTAGGGATATTACTCCTACCTTTTTTATCTAATCCAGACTGAACGTCTACATATTTCAGGTTATTTGTTTTAGGGAATAAATCAGGATTAATAAAATATAGTTCTTTAAGTGAAAACAGATCTTTTGAGTTATTTGAAGAAACAAGTTTAAGTCCATTATTTACATAACCAGAAAGAAGTCTAAATCTTTCTTCAGGAGATATGTAAAACTTAAATAAATTATGAGTTAAAAACACCCATCCAATTCTCTTTTTTAACCAGGAATTTCCACCAAATAAAAACTCTGTTCTGTATGAATCTGATTCATATTTATCCAAGAATTCTTTTTTTAGAGGAAATTCTAAAATATTTTTTGGAAGTATAAAATTATTAACTCCTGAGCTTGCTGATATAAAATCTGCATTTGCAGGATCTATAACTATTGCATTATTTTTATTTGGATGTGAAGTTATATAGTCAACAAAGTTTTTATCTTCAAATTTCATATCATTAACTAGAATTTGATACCCTGAAAACTTTGCTACATTGCCTTCAAGTCTAAAAATAGGTTTGCTGTCACCAAACAACCAGAAAATTATTGTGCTGATTGAAAGTAATGAAAAGGTAATAATATAAAATTTCTTTAAGCCTTCTTTAGTGCTTACTTTAAGATAGTCTTTTATTGAATCAATTGACAATGGGAGTACGAATGCACCTAATAAATTACAGTTTAGTAGCATTTTTCCTATATCAGTTTTTGGAGTAATAAATATAAACTGACTAATAAATGCCGCTATAAAAAAAGGAATAAGGAAAGTAATCCAAGAACATTTCTTTTTATAAGCTTGATAAAATCCAAATCCATAAATAGCTACAAGAATTATATTTACTGACAGCATTGAATGTGCTTTGTCAACAATAGAATTCCCCACTCTAAAATATAGAGCAAGTGGCACATAGTTATTATTCAGACTAAACCAGTTTCCATATACTAAGCTTAGTACTAGCGGTAAGATAGTAATTATTCCAAAGTTCTTTAAAAATTCCTTATGTCTTTCATAATTATTCGCTTGAATATCTTTAAAGATTTGTTCTGTAGTTTTTGAAAACATTATGTGAATGAATATAGCCATATAGACTAGAAGAAACTTACTTGCATCTAATATAAATAGTCCACTTATATACACAGCAATTAATAAAACTTGCTTTAATTCTTTATTGTTTTCACTATTAAAAAATCCATATAGCAAATAAATTGCTATTAGAAGATAAAAAATACTGAATCCTGTGGGGGGATTAAAGAACCAATGTAAAACCAGTCCACTCCACTCGGCATCAAGAGTCAATTTATTTTGAGCTATATAAACGAGCCTTGTTAAAAACCCTTCTGGTGGAACTTCTCCGCTACTCTTTAGAAAGAGACTTGTAATTGGTCCCCATGCGAAGAATACACCAAATAAAACTAAATATTTATTAATTTGATTTAAATTAAGAAATTTCTTAGAAAGAGCATAAACAACTAAAAATATTAAATTTATAAAAACCAAGGATAATATATCAAATATGATTTCTGGATTACAATTAGAAAATCTAAAAATAGAAGCTGAAAGAATATCTGATCCATAGTGAAATTTTTGATCTAAATCAGAAGCAAAAGAGTATTTTGGGGGGAAAACACCTGTAGAGATTTGATATGTGTTAAATACATGAGAATTTCCTAGTCCAAATCTGTTTATTTTTGTTGTAGTGAAGGCTGTAATTCCATATATAGCATTAGTTATAAGAATTAATATCCAGAAGTACTTATCAGTTCTTTCTTTTAAATAAGACTTTAAATTTGGGACAGAAATAAACTCTTTAATTTTTAAAATTAAATTTTTAAGATCTTCTTTATTTTTAAATCCAAAAAAGCCCAGTAGTCCTACAAATACTATAAATCCAGCTCTTATGTCACCAATAAATCTTCCAATCGTATTTAAAACAATTATATATATCAGACTTCCAAAAGCTATATTCATTAAATTAGATAAGAGCTGACAGTCTTCATTATTATCTAATTTAAGTTCTTTCCTGATGATTTGGCCACTAAGCCAAAAAATCAATACAAAAAGCAGGGTTACAATAATAGCTAAAATTATAGTCATAATATTTCTCCAAAGTTCTCGACGTAATAGTATTTCTTAAAGTGACATAAAAATTAAATAATATAAAGTTTGATAACAATTAAAATAGGGGTACATGAACATTATTATTCTAATTCTACTCTCTAAAAGAGTAATACAATAATATTTCTTATGAATAAAAAGCTTTCAATTATAATTCCAGCTTTTAATGAGTCGAAAAGAATCTTAAAAAATCTTTTTGAAATTGATGATTATATATCAAAAAAATTACTATCTGACTCATTTTCTGTCTTAGTTGTGAATGATGGGAGTACTGATGATACATACAGTGTTGTCAAAAAATGGATAGAAGAATCCAGTAAAAATAAGAGGAATTTTTCAATTCTTTCATATGAAAAAAATGGTGGTAAGGGATTTGCTGTAAAAAGTGGCTTTTTAAATTCTAGCAGTGAATTAGTTCTTTATACTGATGCTGATGGTGCAAGTCCGATTCAGGAAGTTGAGAAACTAATGTTAGCTATAGATGAAGGCTTTGATGTTGTATGTGGTTCAAGAATATTGAAAAGTGATTTGTCAAGTGTAGAGATGTCTCTAAATAGAAGATTTATTGGTCTAGTCTTTCATGGAATTCTTAGCATTTTGAAATTAAATTTTATAAAGGATACCCAATGTGGATTTAAGCTCTTTAAAACAGATGTAGCAAAAAAACTAGCAAATGTGCAGAGGTGTTATAACTTTTCATTTGATATTGAATATCTGTTTTTAGCCAAAACAATGAACTGTAAAATCAAAGAAGTCCCAATAAATTGGTATCATATTAAAGGTTCAAAGGTAAATCTTATAGTAGATTCAATAAAGATGTTTGTAGAGGTTCTAAAGATTAGGTTTATTTACAAGTATAATATTTAAAGTTAATTTTTATGGATGATAAAGAAAACAATCAATCAAAACAATTACTTAAACCAGAAAGCTATCAGTTCTTGGGTTCTTTAACAGAGAGAGTCTTTTTTTTAGTTTTTTTGACAGTAATTACAGCCGCCCCTCTTTTATTTAGAGAAGGTTTCCCTGCACATGCTGACTGGCACAGTCATATAGCAAATGCTTTTCATTTTAAAAAATGTTTTTTTCAGGGAGAGTTTTTACCCAGGTGGATAGAGTCTGGAATGTATGGATATGGAACTCCAAAATTTAATTACTATGCACCACTTTTATATTATATGTTCACTTTTTTTGAAGTTCTCTTTAGAGATCCAGTTTTATCAATGAAAGCAACATTGATTATGACAATTATTCTGACAGTGGTTTTTGGATATATTTATTTAAGATCTCATACCTCTCCACTATCAGCAACTATTGGTACTGTCTTTATAATCTTTTCACCAGCAATTCATATTTATACCTATAATAATAACTTTCCTACGAATACTCTTGCTCTACCATTTGTTTTTATTGCTCTGTATGGCATTGATAATTTTGATAAGAATAAAGACTTTGATTATAAATCTTATTTAATTACTACATTCGGCTACGCAGGAATGATACTTTCACATCTTGCCACTGGATTTATTTTTTCATTAATAATGATTCCATATTTTGTACTTTCTTTATATTTTTACAAAACCAGAAAATTTGTACAAAATTTTGTTTTTAGTATGATATCTGGAATAGGATTATCAGCATTCTATCTTTTTCCAGCGGCTTCAGAAACCAATTTAGTCCATTCTGAGGTTTTAGCTGAAGGTGCAGGCTGGGACTATTCTAAAAATTATATGTTCACATACTTGGATAGATTACCTAGCGATGGATATTATTGGGGAATCTTTGACCATAGATATTATGAAGTTACTAATGCACTATTTTCTCTTATTGGATTGGTTTGTGCAGTTATTTTACTTGCTAACTTTGACAGAATTAAAAACTATATAAATGAACCTAAAAGGGCTGTAATTGCTATATCAATGTTTGCAATTACTTTTTTAATGATGACACCAGTTTCATTCTTTGTGTGGGTAATGATTAAGCAAATGAAAACACTACAATTTCCTTGGCGCTTTATGAGTCTTGTCTTGCCATTTGCTTGTTTGATAATAGCCTATACATATGATTTAATTGCAAAATTTGTTAAAGAGAAAATTGAAATAACCGGTTTTAGATTTCTTACGTATTCTATTGTTTTTACACTAGTAATACTTCTATATGTTCATTTCGTGAATATTTTTAGATGGCAATGGATTGAAGAACAGGTTTTTTTAAAACATGCAATGAATGTTGTTTGGCAAAACAGAGAGTATCATCCGAACTTAAATAATGATCCGAAATGGAAAGATCAGCATTTCGAGAGAGATTTCTCCCCGACTCTTTTTTCCACTAATCCAATGTGTGATTTTACTCTCATAAAATGGCTTTCGCATGATAGAGTCTTTCAAGTTTTTTCAGGTGTTGATCATCAGGTTAAACTAAGAATATTTTATTTTCCTGGCTGGTTTGTTTATATAGATTCAAAAAAGGTACCAATGTCAATGGATCCAAGTACTGGTGCTATTGTCGTTAATGTTCCTCCAGGTAGACATGAAATTGAAGCAAGATTTGAGCTTACTGACTTTAGAAAATTATCAATGTTTATTAGCCTTGCTTTTTTAATAATATATTTAAACATTTTATTTAGGAAATTTTCTAAAGGTATTAAATTTAAAAATATTCAAAAACCACCAGAGAGTATTGAGGTGCAAACAGTATGAAGGCTTCAATTCTTTTAGCTTTATTATTGACAATATTTCCGACCTGGATAATGGATCCATCTAGAGATAAACTTGTAGTTTTTGCTTCTAACTCATCTTATGGATGTGATTTTGATGGGGACATGATTGGAGATCTTTCAGTTTGGGATACTAAAAGGAATGTTCTTTATTTTCAGCTCTCCACTGATAATAAGTTTTATCAAAAGAATTTTTTTAATCCTGGAGTTGCTTATACCCCTGTATTTGCTGATTATGATGGAGATTCTAAAACGGATTTTGGATTCTTTCATTCAGATACAGGACAGTGGATTATTTTTCTTTCCAGTAATCCTAATGCTCCTATAAAAACTTTTCTCGGAAATAATGGCGACATTCCTATTCCTTTAGATTTGGATGGAGACATGACCTTTGATGCAGGAGTTTGGAGGCCATCAAATGGTATATGGGTTTTAATCAAAAAAGATGAAACAGGTAAAAAGATTTTTACTACGCATGACCAAGGCTATAACAATGACACTCCTATAACAGGTGATTTTGATGGTGATGGAAAATCTGATTTAGCAATATTTAGACCAGATAGTGGTTATTGGTTTATTGATAGATCTTCAACTAATTATGATCCTAAAGCTGGGCTTGGAGTTCAAAACGGAAAAGAATGGGATGTAATAGTACCAAATGATTATGATGGTGATAAAAAGACTGATTTAACAGTCTGGAGACCTAAAGATGCCACCTGGTATATAACCTATTCAAATAATGCAGGACAAAGCCAGGTAAAATTTGGAGAAAAGGATGATATTCCTATTTCTATCGATTTAAGTGGGGATTCAATTCCTGAACTGGTGACATGGAATAGAGAGAAAAAAGTTTGGAATATCTTAAATCCTAAAACTCAACAAAACTCTTCCTTTAAGTGGGATGTAACAGATGATTGTCTTCCTGCAAGTTCGATTTTACAAACATTTCAATAAACTATGAAAATGATAATTGCAATTATTAGACCCGGAAGACTCTCTGCAGTGAAGATGGCTCTAGACCAAGAAGGCTTTACTGGTATAACTGCTACTTCTGTAAAAGGTCGCGGAAGCCAGAAAGGCTTAGTGGAAAAATATAGAGGAAGTGAATTTAAGATTGACCTTTTAGATAAAGTAGAAATTAAAGTAGTCGTGAATGATGATGAATTAGAGAAAGCAGTCCAGTTGATAATAGAGAATTCAAAAACTGGAGAAGTCGGTGATGGGAAAATCTTTGTTTTAAATGTAGAGGAAGTAATTCGTATCAGAACAAATGAAATTGGTCAGTCAGCCCTTGATTCGAAATAAATAATGAATAACTTAATTGAACTAAAAGCAGAGATTGATACAGCCTGGCTTCTTATTATGGGACTACTTGTATTCTTTATGAATGCTGGGTTTGCAATGCTTGAAAGTGGGTTTTGCCGTTCAAAAAACACAGTTAATATGTTATCTAAAAACCTAGTAGTGTTTTTTATATCATCATTGGCTTTTTGGGTATTTGGTTTTTCGTTAATGTTTTCTGGTGGAAATGAATATTTTAGTACAGAGTTCTTAAAAAATATATTTTTTAGACCAAACTATAACAACTATCTTTCTATAAATAATTCGGGAATTCCTCTTGAAGCAATATTTTTCTTTCAAATCGTTTTTGCGGGGACTACAGCCACTATCATTTCAGGTGCAATAGCTGAGAGAGTGAAGTTCTCTACATTTCTATTATTCACATTTATAATGACTTCATTTATTTATCCTGTTTGCGGGCATTGGATTTTAGGAAAAGGTTTTTTATATGATTTAGGAATTAGAGATTTTGCTGGTTCTTTAATGGTGCATACTGTTGGCGGATTATCTGCTCTTGCTGGTGTTATTGTTATTGGACCCAGAGTAGGGAAATATAATCGTGATTTAACACCTAATGCAATTTTAGGACATTCTTTACCGATGATTACGCTGGGCGGATTTATTTTATTTTTTGGATGGTTTGGTTTTAATATGGGCTGTGCACTTGGTTTTTCGCAGGTATGTCCTCACATAGCAATTTGCACTAATGCAAGTGCTGTTATGGGTGGATTAGGTGCGCTTATAGCCTCATGGATTATTCAAAGGAAGCCAGATCTTTCAATGATTGTAAATGGGTTATTAGGTGGTTTAGTTTCCAGTACTGCTACATGTGCATTTGTTAGTTTGACTTCTGCTCATATAATTGGTTTTATTGCTGGAGTAATAGTAGTAATTTCAATATTAACTCTTGATAGATTTTTTCATACTGATGATCCAGTTGGGGCAATATCAGTTCATGGAGTTTGTGGAATTTGGGGAGCAATTGCTCTTGGATTTTTCAGCGCAGGAGAAACATATATATTCCCAAACATTTCTCCACCCAAGGCAGGGGTCTTTTTTGGTGGTGGATTTAGTCAGTTGATAGATCAGCTTACTGGTGTATTGGCAGTGTCTATCTGGTCATTTTCAATTTCATTTTTAATCTGGTTCATTTTAAAGAAAACAATTGGTGTTAGGGTCTCACAAAGAGCAGAAGTCGATGGACTTGACATCGGCGAGCATGGAATGGAGGCATATCCAGGGTTTTTAGGAAGTGGCGAGGGAGTGCTATAGAAGGATTCATCCCATTCATTGGGTGAATCCGTTCAGGTGAAAAGGAATAAATACGGAAGACTCAAGCTTGTCTTGAGTCATAGAAATGAACTGGAGGCATATCCAGGGTTTTTAGGAAGTGGCGAGGGAGTGCTATAGAAGGATTCATCCCATTTACCTCCACCTTTTCTTTATTTTCCGAATCCTCCAGATTTAGAAACTCTACTTCAAGGTAGGGGTTTATTCTGATTTAACATTTTTTGCTATGAAGACTCTTCCAGAATGATCTATTGCAATTTTTGTACCTCTAAACTCTATGAGTCCAAATTTTCCAGTCTTTGACCGTCCAAATTTGATAAAACTACTTAATTCTATGTCTCCCCCTTCCCAGTTTTGTGCTTTTGCGAGGGGTATGAGTGCTCCTTTTACGTGATGATTTAGAATTTTTGCAGTGTTAGTGAGAGGAAGTTTTAGGAAATAGTATTCATGTGCATTTGATGAGTTTGTTCCTGGATTCATCTGAATGTTAGTATGTGAAATTCCAAAAACAGAGTTTAAAGTGTCAGTGTTTGACTCTGGCTTTCTTTTTATTCCCATATGCTTTCCTGGATGGACTATATCATAAAAAATTCTTAATAGCTCTTCCTTAGATTTAGATCCAGGATTTGAAACAATAATTTCATCTTCAAGAACGGGTGCCGACATTTTTGGACCATCTATTCGCACTTCTGTAAATCTATTTTTTGGTACAGAATGGTCAATTGCTTTGAGCGATTTATCTGGATTTTCAATAAGTGCAAAGTGAATATCTCTTTCAGGATCGAAATTATCTTTTAAACTAATACCTGTGATATCTGAAAGAGTAGCTCTATTTGAATTCCCGAATCCAATAATGCTAGTTAGTTGCATATAGTTTCTCCTTGTTATTTAAATTGTTGTAATTCTAAAATAAGACTACTCATTAGTCAATTAAGAAAAGCAATGTAATTTATAATTAATCTATGTCAAAGAATATAAAAATCTTACTAAGTGAGAAAAACATTAAAGAATCTATTACCTTTAAAGAAATTATAAGAATAGTTGAAGATGGTTTTAGAAAAAAAGGTCTTGGTTTAGTCAATCTTCCTCCTAAGATGGGTCCAAAGTTAAATCTAGAAGGAGCATTTGCTGATTCAATGCCTGTCTCTATTTTAAAGAAAAATGGGGAGTTAGAAACTTATGGCTTGAAGTGGTTAAGTGCATTTAAAAGTAATATAAAAAAAGGTGTTCCATACATAAACTGTTTAATTGTTTTAAATGATTCTAAAACAGGAAGAACTAAAGCAATTTTAGATGGGAGCTGGATTACTGCTATTAGAACTGCTGGAGTCTCTGCTGTTACTGCAAAATATTTAGCGCCTAAAAAACAAAGATTGAAGATTGGGATATTTGGGCTTGGATTGCAGGCATATGTTCATGTTCAGGCTTTTAAGGAGGTCTTTAAAAATCCAGAATTTATTTTGTTTAATCATGATAGTAAGTCGTTAAGTAGATTTCTAAAAAGATTTAAAAATGAGAAATTTGAAATTGGAAATAACTCTCACTCATTGGTAAAAAAAGCAGACATAATTTTAAGTGCTACTACCTTTACTTCTAGAATTACTCCTTATATTTATGAGAAAGATTTAAAAGATGATGTTTTAATTTTGCCTCTTGATTATGGGTCTAGAATTGATCCAAAGGTCTATGACTCATTAGATGAAGCTTACACAGATGATATTTCACAGTATATTCAAAAAAGTAAAATAAGGACTTACTTCCCTTCTAACAGGCCAAATATCAAAAAAGAAGTCTCTGAAATAGTATTAAAAAAAATTAGACGAGGTAAAAAACCTAAAAGAATTCTTGTATTTAATTTAGGAATTGCTTTATTTGATATCCTGACAGCCATGTCGGTTATTAAGAAGAGCAGTGTTTAATCCATTAATTATTGATGTTTCCATCAATTCTAGTATATTTTTCCGGTATCAAAAACATTGTTTTTTTTACTTTTTTATAGATATAAATGAGCTTTTAGAAAATATAGAATTACAAATCTAAAAATAAGATAAAGAGGCCTTTTTTTTAAGGTTAACAAAGTGTTAAAATCCAAGTGTAAAAGGTTTGTAAGATAGCTTTTTTAAAAGAAAATTATTTAAGAGTGTTATAAAAGAAAGCGACAGATCAAAGGTGATATGGTCGATAAAAGAAATAAATTTTGGACTGAATTCTTTAAAACAATTCAGGTATTAGCTAATTGAGATTGATTAGGCTGTTCAAAGGAGAATAGTTTGAGAAAAATAGATCCAATACAGAGCGCTTCAACTCAACTCTCTGCAGTTGCAGACCCTCCTCAAAGAAGGACTGATTCTTCTAGTGGTGCATCACTAAAACCACCCACTCTACCAGTCTCTAGAGTAGAAAAAAGCCCACTAGAAGCTGTAAAAGAGTTTTTTAAACCAGTATTAAATGTTCTTTCCTTTATTCTTGGAGTTACAAAATTTGATAATCAATCATATGATGCTTATTTAGAAGGTTTAAATAGTCAAACCCAAAATGTTGATGCTGAATGTTTAGTATATGAGAGAGCAAAATTAATAGTTAAAAAGCTAAGTGAAGGAGGTGGATTTTTTGATCAGGTAGAAAGAAATTTAAATGATGGAAAGCCCCCATGGGAAGGGCTTAAACCAGACGTAGGCATTCCTATGTCTGGAAAGCTTAGATTTTTAGGTGGAGATGATTTATCTAAGGAAGTTTTCTATCATAATATTTCAGAATATCAATGGGCAAATTCTCAAATAGAGATAAATGAAGGTAAGAAAAGCAAAATCAAGACTTATGTAGACGGAGATAATACTTCTTTAAATAAGTCTATAGATCCTGAGGATACTGTCACTATTCAAAGTGAAGAAAAACTATTTGAAGATAGAAAATTAATTTATCTTGGAAATAACAAGTTAAATATCCAAGAGAATGCTAATACTGCAAGAACAGGAATAGTTACTAATGAAACTACTATAGTTCCAGAAGGATTAAGTAGAAGGATAAGCACAGCCGCTCTACCAAGCATATTTGCTGAAAGAATCGGTGCTACTGCAAGAACACAGTATGAAAATTCAGAAAACATAGGTGTTATTGCCTTAAATGGGACAGTTATTCATGAACCTAAAGAAGATACTATTCTTAAGCCAGAACTTATTGAAGTAATTATTACTGATTTAATTTTAAATTCATCAATTGGTCCTAAGATCAATGGTAAAAGCATGAATGAAATGCTTCGTGATATTGCTGTAGAAAAAGGATTTTCTATCTTTGAACCAAAGTTACTTCCAAAATTAGCTTTAGAGTCTGAATTAAACTTAGGTAGATACTATCATCCTCACTATATGCACATTGTTAAGTTAAAGGAAGAGCATGTAGACAATTACATAGATGGATTAAAAAGAAGTGGAAAGCAAGTCACTGAATCTGATTATAAAACAGCATGGCTTAATTTTCAGTCTGCTGTAAAAGAAAGATTGCAAAGTGATACAACTTCAACTCCATGTAAAAGTCAAATATGGCTTCCTTCAACCAGATCGAGTGAAATTGCTGGTATTTATGAAAAAATTGAGAGATCTTTAAATGTTAAAATCCCATCTTCAGCTCGCCTTGGAGATGTCAACTATATGGAGTTGTTAGAAAATGATCCTCAAGCTTTCTATAGTAAAGTTAATGAAGGTGTTCAAAGTGCTTTAGTTTTTCATATATTTAATAATCATGGTACACCAGTTGAAGGTGCTTATAAGGAATTAGGAAGAGTGTATGAAGAATTTAGCAATAATCCAGAATTTAGAAGAGTCCAGGCAGTAGTAAGCCAGGCATTTGAAGGAACAAGACTTTTAAGAAAAGGTGTAAAAGATTTAAGAGATTTAGCAAAAGATACTTATGTGCAAAAGGGTGCTAAAGAGTATTTGGATTTAAGAATAAATCAACATTTAATGATTTATTTCTCTGAAAAAACTTTAAGCTCTTTAAAAACTTCTACAGGAATTCCAATATTTAACTGCAAAGATAAAAAAAATGATTTAGAATTTAGTGAGGAATTTAAAGCTCTTGGAAATGAAGTAGTTACTAAAAAAAGTTTTGATGTTGATGGATATGTAAATTGGATTAAAGGACAGCTTAGAGATTGTAAAGGAGCAGATTTAAACTGTGATGCTCTTATCGATAGTGTTTTACCAAATGGTGTTTCTAATTTTGGTATAGATTTTAATTCTGGCAATGAGGAAGAAAGAGCAAGAATAGCAGACGAAAATCCTACGATCTTCTATCCTAATGACTATCATATAATTAACTCAAAACGTGCATATGATGGAAGATATTTCTTTAGTGTTAGAAGAACAATTGTCGATAAAAATAATGATTTAAATCCAGAGGGACAAAGCTATACAGAGTATCAGGCTCCTAGTGAAAAACATAAAGCTCTGCCTGATTTTAAAGATGTAAAAGAAAAAGGTCTTATTCTAAATGCCGCTGGTGATAGTGATTCTGATATGACTATGATGGCAAGCGCTCTTGAAAGAGGCGGATTTGTAGACATAGTATTAAACCAAATAACAAATAGAAAATTATTTAGAGAAATGATTTCTCAAAGACGTGAATACGAAAAAGAATTTAAAAGTGATGAAGAGTACCAAGCAGTATGTAAGGAATTTGGTATTTTTGGAGTAAGGGTAGAAAAGAAAGACAGTGTTACAGGTGAATTACTGTATTCTGTACTCACTCATTTTGATGAAAAGGGAGTTGCTCAATACGATGAAGATAACCAAATTACAGAGAGTGATTTAATAAAGCAATTAGAGAAGAGGTATTTATTTAACATTATTCGTCACTCTTCAGCCGAGGCTTATATAAGAAGAAGAGCTGAGTCTGCAAGTAAGCTTACTGGAGAGAGTATAACTTTTGAAAATAGAGATCTAGAGAAAGCAGTCCAAGCTTATAAAAAGCAATTAAGTGGTCAAGAGTTAAGTATAGAGGAAGAAAAGCTTTTATATTTTTATGAATGTTCGGTTATTAGGCAGGAAGAAGGAAATAAATTTGGTATTGATGCTCCACATTCTAATGTGTGTTATGAATGGCATTTAAAAGATGCTCATGGTGATTTTACTGTCTACAGAAGTAAAAGAAATAATGGAGCTTATGTAATTGATAGAGGAAATGGTGCACCTTTAGAAGAATTTCAAGGTGATCTAAGCTTATTAAAATTTGAAAATAGAGCTTCAATTTATAGAGGTAATTCTGGGCAATTTGTTCAGGTAAATAGTGATGGAATAGAAGTGCCATATACTAATCTTGATAAATTAAATGACCATGTTGTAGAAAGTAATATCCGACCTAAATCATCACCAGAAAGTGGAATCTTCTCATCTAAACTTTTAAAAGGGATGATTGGAGAAAAAAATCTTAAGAAGCTAGTTACTAAGATTCCAAACATGTTTCAAGGACTACTTAGATATTCTGGTCTAATTATTGGAGCTGGTGGACTTTTAAGACTTCTGAGTCCTTTTACATTTGGAATGGGTGAAACAGTTTATAAAATGGGTTATAGAACATCTAATCTTGTCAGAGCAGTATCAGCATTTGGTGGAGCACTTAGAGGTGCATTAAATGTAAATAGATACTGGAACATTACAGCTGGTGAAGCTATAAATATTGTTGCATCATTTATGAATGATGGTGTAAAACATGGTTTCTTAGGACTTGGAAATTTTGTACTTTTCTTAGGAAGGGGACAACAAGCCACGCAACGTCAACAAAAAGTAAATAACCATCCAAAACCAGTCTTAGAAGCAGATATACAATCACCAACATTTAAAGAGTTCTTTAAAACATTTGTAGATCCTAGAAACTTTGCAAGAAGAGTTACTGATTTAGGAACATCTCTTGTTACTAAAGTAAAATGTGAAGTCTCAAGACAAGGACTTTCACCTTTAATAGGTGAAATTGCAGGAAGCTTATTAGGAGCAGTATTAACTCCTATTCAAATGATTAAAGATATAGTTAAGGATCCAAGGCTTATATCCCAGATTGTAGAAAGAATGTCTGAAAAGTCTGGAGGATTCTTCAAAAATATTCCAAGTCCTGGACATCTTATGACATTAGTAGGAGCAGTGAGTGGTCTTTCTACTCTAGTTGCTGGTACTTTTGGAAGAAACAGTGGAGTATTTGGAGAAGTTAAAGAAAGTGGATTTAACTCACTTGGTAGATGGGCTATTTCAGCTGCATGTGGTATTCCAGCTCTAGGAATTATTGCTAATGCTAGAGATGTAATGGCAAACATTGATGGATTACCAAAACAGTATAGAGGACTAGATGGAAAAGAAGTTGTTTATAATCCAAAAGCCGCTGGGCTTTTACAGACTATAGCAGGTGCTGGATTTGCATTCTCTTCATTGTTTGATTTAAGTAATAAATATGCTGCGGCTTTATATGATGTAGCAAATGGATTATATTTTACCGGAGCCGCTATAGAAGAAGGCCCAAATGCTTATAGAACAGCATTAAGTGAACTCAGAGCAAGTAATAAACTTTATGAACATAGACCAGACGATATAATTCATGATTTCTCAGATCAAGATAAAGCACCAAGGGTTGAAGCCGCTTAGATTATTTTTTTGATGGTTGAAAAATTGCACTTAAAGTTAGAATTGGTTTTTTTTGTAAAAGAGTATAAACACGGCTAATAACATTTTTAATGTCTTCTTTTCTAGCGCGCAGTTTGATTTCCTTTTTTAGCTCTTTTAACTCGACTTTTCTTTCTGTTTCTTCTTCAAATATTGGATTGTAAATCATTGTTTTTTACCTCATTGTAAATTGTTTGACTACTTCCGACCTTTCATAGGATTCTGATGTCAATAACACCAAACTAACCCTAGAACTTTATACCCAATAATATAAAATCTTATGGTTAGGGATTTGTTAAACTTCCTGAATATTTTTTAGGAATGGACCTGAACGTAAAAATAAAAAGACAGCATTCAATACATAAGCACTGTATATAGGTGTTAAAGAAACGGTTAATTGTAAGCAGTGATTGCAGAAAATGGCAGATAGAAACCACTTGCGATATACTACTCATATGCGCCCAAACAATAGAAAAAATGATGAGTTGAGACCTTTAAAATTTACTCCTGACTTTTCAAAAAATGCAGATGGATCTGTGCTTGTGGAGTTTGGAGATACTAAAGTCCTTGTAACTGCTATGGTGGATGAAAAAGTCCCACCGTTTCTAGTGAATACTGGAAAAGGTTGGCTGACAGCTGAGTATTCTTTATTGCCTGGGTCAACAAGTCCTAGAGCTCAGAGAGAAGTAAATAAAGGAAAGCCCACAGGACGAACAAATGAAATTCAAAGACTAATAGGTAGAAGTTTAAGAGCAGGATTTGATATCAATGCTATCGGTCAAAGAACCATTACTATAGATGCTGATGTAATAAATGCAGATGCATCTACTCGGGTAGCTAGTATATGTGGAGGGTTTATTGCTTGTTATAAAGCCCTGGATAAATTAAAACAAAAAGGACTAATATCTTCTATTCCTTTAATAGAACCTGTAGCGGCAGTAAGTGTGGGAATTGTAAATGGCGAATTAATGCTCGATTTATCGTATGTTGAAGACTCAAAAGCAGAAGTTGATGCAAATATTGTAATGAATAAATCAGGTGATCTTATCGAACTTCAGATGACTGCAGAGGGAAAACCATTTAAACAAGAAATGGTTGAAAAACTAGTTAAGTTAGCTCAAAAAGGTATCAAAGAAATAATCTCAAAACAATTAGAGGTAACTTTAGGCTTAAGTTCTATAAAATAAAAGATTTACTACATATTATCTGACTTTAAATTAGGGTTAACATATCTGTTTTAACTTAAAGATTGTGTAAATAAGATCGATACCTAAATTAGAGATAAATATGTTTAGATCAAGTATTTTTATTCTTTCAATTTTTATAGTGGGATTTCTTGCTATAGAACCTTCTTTTTCTCAAGAAATAAAATATTCTTTAGGGCCAGAGTGTAAGAATCATGCTGTAATGTGTCCAAATCCAAATGAAATCCCTACTTGTATAGTTTTAAATCCTAGAATTCATTTAGAGCTTGTTGATAAAACCACTTCACAAAATCGTTATGAACCATCTTGTGGATTAAATCCTAATAACTCTTATCCAGGATGTGTAGATATTTCAGCAGGAGAATATGGGAATGGTTTTATAAGTGATGTAACTATAGAATGCCTTGAACCAGTAAAGTGTGAAAAGAATAATGAAACAAATAAGCTAGTGACAGCATGTTCTAATGGAAAAATCGCTAAATGCTTAGGTGGTAGTATTACTCCTAATTGTGAGTCTTCCTCTCTTTGTGAAGATGGTTCAATTCCTGTTTGTGACTATGTTTGGGAAGCAAAAATAAATAAGCCTACTCAGGATTTATAATACAAAGACTGTGTTTCTTTCTTCCGATAGCAGGTACTCTAATTACTTTAAATCCATTGTCTAAGGCTAACTTCTCTACTCTCTTTAAACCTGAATAAGTAGTCAGTTTTCCGCCAGGTGTCAGCATTTTAAATACTTGTAACAAAAAATTCTCTTCCCAAAACTCTGGAGCTGTTTTATAACTAAATGGATCAAAAAAAATAATATCATAGGTATTTTGTTCAAGTTTATTTAAAAATGAAAAAACATCTCCAATTAAAATATTTAATCTAACATTTCCAAAATTAATTTCGCTTTTTTCAGAGCAATCCTGAAGTATTTTTCTGGTGAATCTATAGTTATCTGGTACTTTAATATTTTTAATTTCTTTTAAAATACTGATATCATTCTCTATTCCCACGATTTCTAGATTAGGACTCTGACTTAATGTATAAGAGTGATTTATTGCTATTCCAGAGTTATATCCAAGACCAAAAAACAAGTCTAAAATCTTAATTTTTTTATTTGAAGAATGTTTTAAAATATCCTCACAGGGATTAACAAACTTAAAGAAAGATTCAGTTACAGGACCAATATGACTGTGGTAAGATTCGTTAAACTCAGTGTTAAAAAAAGTTTGAGATTCATCAGGGCAGTGTATAGGAATAATTTTTTGTGGGACGTTAACTACGTCTTCACTCATAGAAGACCAGTACCCTTGCTAAAATAGTCTTTCATTTGCTCTTTGATTTTTTCTCTTTGATCTTCAGTTTTAGCTCTTTCTAGACACCACACATATGCAGTTCTAGGAGTAACATTTCTAGTCGCACAGAACTTTTCAATTTCTAGTTCACCCCTCATTACGAGATCTAGATCAGAATCAGTTATTACTCTTCTCATGTCTTTCATAATCTATGCTGTTTTTTGAGTTAGTTTTCTTTTTAAACTTTCTTTGTTTATGAGTTGAAGAGTTTCATAAAATTCCAAAGTCCATTTGCCACGGTTTTTTCTAGCAATTTGACGCATTTTATCTCTTACACCAAGAACTTGTTTATCTTTCCATTTCGATAAATCACCAAGCTTCTTTTTGCTATCTTTGTATAAACTAATTGCTTTCTTTGTTGCATCTGCCATAAAATGCTCCATTTCCTTAAATCATACATTATTATATACCTTAAGGCGTTACTCAGCACGTCTCTACAAAACAAAATGGAAGAAAATAAAACCACGCTAGAGTTATGTTACCTATATCCTAGGCTTTTAAATATTTATGGGGATAGAGGTAATGTATTAACCTTGCTATATAGATGTAAAATACGGGGAATAAACTTAAATATTACTTCTATCAATGAAGAGGATTTTGACTCAGATAAATATGATATTTGCTTTATTGGTGGTGGACAGGATAAACAACAGGTTTTAGTATCAGAAGACTTGCAAAAAAAATCAAAAAATATTATTAGATCAATAGAAAATAATATGGTTTTTCTAGCAATTTGTGGAGGATATCAACTTTTAGGTAAATATTACAAAACTCATGAAGGAAATGAGTTAAAAGGTATAAGCGCTCTAGACCTTTTTACAGTAGCTGGAAATAAAAGAATGATTGGAAATATTCTTTGTACTGAAATTGAGAGTAATAATAGTATTGTTGGTTTTGAAAATCATAGCGGTAAAACATATCTTGGAGAATCCTTAAAACCACTTGCAAAGGTTATTAGAGGTGGTGGTAATAATGGAGAAGATGGTTTTGAAGGTGTGAGATATAAGAACGTTTTTGGTTCATATATACATGGCTCTTTGCTTCCTAAGAATCCATTTCTTGCTGATAAATTGATAAGTTTAGCTCTGAAAAATAAAAACATAGAAATGCCAAATCTTGAAATCAATGAAAACCTTGAGAATCAGGCTCATAAAAAAGCAGAGAAATTAAAATATTGAATTTTTTACAGTTTATAAATGTAAATTAAATTTTTTAGGAAGATCTTTCTTCTGCCCTACGATAACAAGGGCAAAGTATTTAGGATCAAAAATGTCTTTTGCAAGATTTATGATTCTTTCATTTGTAATAGATTGTACAGAGTAATTTATTTCATCTGTTGATAGAAATCTTTTATAGTAAAGATCATATAAAGCATTTCTAAATGACCGAACTTTACTTGATTCTAGCTCTATAAGAAGTGAAGTTCTAAGTTGCATTTTGGCTCTTTCAAGTTCATCTTCTTTAAGACCCTTTTTTTTGATTGATTCTAATTCCTTTAAAATTAAATCTAAAACTAAATTAGAATCCTTACTTGTAGTCCCAGCATAAATACCAAACAATCCACCTAGTTTATTTGTTTGATAATAAGAAGAAATTGAATAAGCAAGACCCCTTTTCTCTCTAATTTCCTGAAACAGTCTAGAGCTATTTCCACTTCCTAAAGCAGTATCTATAACTGCTAAAGCATATCGGTCTTCTTCGTAAATAGAAGTTCCTTTGGTAGCAAAACTTAAATAGGCTTGTTCAATCTCTTTATTCTCAATAAAGATTTCAGATGCCATATTTATAGGTGGTATATCTTTTTTTTGAGATCTTCTTTTTACTCCTTTAGTAAGTTCTTCAGTTCTTTTAATTACTTTGTCTAGGTCATATTCCCCAGCTAAAGAGATGACTATATTATCCGGTGTATATAAATTATAGAGATACTTTTGTATAGTTTCTTTTTTTAACTCTGCAATTGATTCTAATGTTCCTGTAATAGGCTTACCTAAAGGATGTCCTTTCCAGATTACTTCGTAAAGCCTATCCTGAGCTAAATCTTCAGGAGTATCCTTATACATTTTTATTTCTTCTAAAATTACTTGTCTCTCTAGCTCAATGTCATTATTTTCTAGTCTTGGATTAAATAACATATCTAGAAATAACTCTAAGGGTGTTAAAACATGCTCACTCAAAACCATAGTATGAAAACAAGTATGTTCTCTATCAGTAAAAGCATTTAAATTTGCTCCTACGTTTTCACTTTGTTCAGCTATTTCAAGAGCATTTTTTGTTTTTGTTCCTTTGAAAACAATATGTTCAATAAAATGAGAAGTCCCATTGTTGTTAGAGTCCTCATCTACAGAGCCGGCATTAATCCAGATGCTAAGACAACAAGACAATGCTTGAGGTATTTTCTCAGAAATAATAGTAATCCCATTGTCAAGTACTATCTTTCTGGGTTCATTGTCTAATGACATAAATTATTTATGGTTTTGTAATCCGCCAATTTAATTTATTATTTAATGTTTTTCTGGCACTTGGTATTAGTAGAATATCTACTTCATCACTTGTACCGTTATCACAGGAAACACTAATACTTGTTGATGTTTCTTCTCCAGAAGTAATGATAGATGTTGCTTGTAAGAAAGGAACCTTTACTTTAAATGATTTCTTAACGTTCTTTTTCCCGAGAGAAAATACGCTTGGAGTTACTTTAACAAGGGAAGAATCAAAAATCACTTCACAGGCACTCTTTGAAGTAAAGTTAGAAGGTTGTGCTGATACCATAATAGAATTTCTTCCACTTAAACTTAATGGAATTGAGTCAGAAGAACTTAATGTAAGTATCGGGGTTCCAGCTCCAGATGAAGTGGTTTTTACATCTAAGCTATATGAAGATGAACCGCTAAATGCACCGATACCAATTAAATAAGTACCAGCAGAGACATTTTTGCTAATTAATTCATCTGTGTTTCCAGACTGACTGGATGTATCAATGATTTGTGATCCATCACTATTAAAAAGTACTAAATCTAAATCATCATCTGAAGAGCCGCTGTTAATTGTTAAAAGAGCATTGATATTTGCAGACTCTGAAACATTAACTTTATATAGATCACTTATTACTAACATTGAGCCTGTGCTGGAAGTGAGTTCTAGCTCTCCAGTATCACTACTTGAAGCATTTCCAGTAATAATAGTAGGTGTAGATATTAATTGTGAACCGCTTACACTATCATTAGGTTCGATTTCAGTTCCATTTGTTGTGGTACCGGAGCTAGAAGAGCTACCAGAAGAACTACTAGAAGACGAGACCGATGTAGAAGCAATAATATTTGCATTGGAAATTGTTTGACCAGCAGAAATATCTATTACTAAAGCTTGGCTAGAATCTGAAGTTATAGGTTGATTTGGTCCAGTATAAAAACCTTTTGGAACAGGGTTTTGAAAAGATTTATCACTTTTATTTGCTGTATATGGTCCTACTCCAGAACCACCAGTAAATGAAGCATCAATAGGTTCTATCTCAATAGTATAGCTACCGGGTGGTAATGCTGGAAGAAGGTATGTTCCAGTATTATTAGCTAAATAATCTGATACGCATGAAACAGCTTCTACTGTAGGATCATTAACATTTTTTGCAATAACATTTCCACCAAGAACAGGGGTCTCTCCGTCTGATCTTAAAAGCTTTCCTTCAATTTGTCCAAAGCCTGATAAAACACTATCATTTGGGTAAAGAGCGGCTGCGGCTGATTCGTCATCTCTTCTAATTACAAATAAATCATTTACTGCAATTGGAAACATTAGTGGTACATTATCTCTTAAAGACTGTGTAGCACCAGATTTTATCGCTTCAATATTTATCTGCGAGTGATCTAAACCAAAAGCATGTCCAAATTCATGAAGAATAGTACCTTTTAAAGAGTCTTCTGAAGATTCAGGATCAGATCCTGAATTAATACCATTTATAAATTTTCCATTGAAAACACCTTGTGATTCTGCAATTTGATTTGCAAATTGTCCTGAGCTTACAGTAATAGGACCAGCAAGTCCAAGAACTGAATTCCCAGCACCACTACCTAAAAATGCATCTAGAAGTTTTCCGTCATTATCAAAAATAATTGGTGTATAGCCAAGCAAACTATTTGAATTTAATATAGGATCAAAATTTTTGTCTGTTACATCAAAACCAATACTATTTGGAGAGTCTTGTTGGAATTTTACATTTGAAGTTGATAAGCTTACCCAGCTATCAAATAATGATTCAATAACACTAATAATCTCACTATTAGAAAGCTTTCCTAATGTGCCTTGATCATATCTATATGTAAGAGCTCTGGTACCATAAGTAATAGGCTTATTATTCTTAACAACAAGTGGTCCACCTGCTATTACAGGACATGAACATGTTAATAAAATATATGTAAGTAGTATGGGTAATATAGTTTTTTTCATTTTATTGCTCTGCCAATTCCTTTACTGCTGATGTAAATTCTTTATACCTGATAGGTATTCCTAACTCTGAACAACGGCTTATGTAGTCTTTAACAAACTTATTCTTTTTTAGGGATGCCTCTTTGTTGCTTTTTAAATTTTTATATAAGCCCTTATTTCCAGCTTTATTTTTTACTACTTTATTTTTTCTAATAAAACCACTTGATTCAATTTCAAACTGACCTTGTAAAAAACCTACAGGACTTGTAAGACCTCTTTCACTGTTTGGAAATAGAAATAATACATAGCTTTTTCCGACATCATAATTACTTTCTCTGGTAGTTGGTTTCCACTGTTTAAAAGTGATTTCATCTTTGCCCTTAAGTCCTTTAAATGACTCATCAATTTTAAATTTATACTCTATAACAGGAAGCTTTGATTCAGGATCATCTTCAATCTCTGTTATGCTAATACATTTACCTGCAAAAATTCTATCTGCAGATTGAGTTATTTCTTCTAAGTTTAAAGGGATAGTGTCAAAAACAAAATGCCTTTCTAATTTTGGTTGTTCTGCCTCTCTATTCTGATAAGGACATACAGCTTTAGAGTATAGGTTATTACTTAAGACAAAACAAGAAAGAAAAATTATTGATTTAGTTTTTTTATTTAGCATTTATTTTTAACCTTTATGATTTTACTGAGGTTTTTATATTCTAAATTATATGTACCCGAATGGGGGATATTTGTATAACTTGAATTCCAAATAATAAGAGGTTTAACTCCTAAATTTTTCTTTTATATATAATGTATTTGTATGATTACATCAACTTTAATATATAAACCTAAAGAAATTGAAGTAAAATGGCAAAATATTTGGGAAAAATCCCAACTTTATAAAGCTATAGATTTTGATAATAAACCAAAATTTTACTCATTAGTAATGTTTCCATATCCAAGCGGTGATCTTCATATGGGACATATGAGAGTTTATACGATTAGTGATGTAATTTCCAGACATAGAAGGATGCTTGGATTTAATGTTTTAAATCCTATGGGATTTGATGCATTTGGATTACCAGCAGAAAATGCCGCTATTGAAAGAAAAATTCCTCCTGGAGACTGGACCTTAAAAAATATTAACCACATGAAAAATGAACAGTTGAAAAGAATGGGAACAAGCTATGACTGGGAAAGAGAAGTTATTTCTTGTAATCCTGATTATTATAAGTGGACACAATGGCTCTTTTTACAATTTTATAAACATGGTTTAGCTTATCAAAAAGAAGCTCCAGTAAATTGGTGTCCTAAATGTAATAGTGTTTTAGCTAATGAGCAAGTAGAAGATGGAATGTGTTGGCGTCATGATGATACTCCAGTAGAAAGAAAAAAAATGCGTCAGTGGTTTCTAAAAATCACTGCTTATGCGGAAGAACTTTTAAATGATTTAGATAAGCTTTCTGGATGGCCAGATAGAGTAAAACTAATGCAAAAAAACTGGATAGGTAAATCTCATGGTGCAGAGATTACTTTTACAGTTAAAGATAAACCGGATATTCAAATCCCTATTTATACAACTAGACCGGATACTGTTTATGGCGTTACTTTTTTAGTTCTTGCTCCAGAACATCCTTTAGTTCCTAAACTTACAACTCCTGAAAATAAATCTCAGGTTGAGACATATATAAAAAAAGCAAGTCTTTTATCTGATATTGAAAGACAAGCAGAAAATAGAGAAAAAACAGGAGTGCCTCTTGGATCTTTCGTAGTAAATCCATATACAGGAAATTCAGTTCCTGTCTGGATTAGTGACTATGCTCTTTTAGATTATGGGACTGGCGCAGTAATGGGAGTACCGGCACATGATGAGAGAGATTTTGCATTCATCAAAAAATTTAAACTGGATATTAAACAAGTAATTTCAAAAGATGGGAAAGAAGAAGATTTAAAGTCTGCTTATACTGAATCTGGCATAATGATAAATTCCTCTTCATTCAATGGGTTAAGTAGTGAAGAAGCAAAGTTAAAAATTATTGATCATGGTGAAAAAGAAGGATATGCAAAAAAGAGAATAAACTACAGGCTGAGAGATTGGCTGATAAGTCGTCAAAGATACTGGGGAAGCCCAATACCAATGGTTTATTGTGAAAAGTGTGGCATTGCACCGATTCCGGAAAAAGAACTCCCTGTCTTGCTCCCAGCAAAAATTGAAATTACAGGAAGTGGTGGGTCTCCTCTTGAAAGAGACTCTTCCTGGGTAAATGTTAGTTGCCCACAGTGTAATTCTCCTGCAAAAAGAGAAACTGATACTATGGATACGTTTATCTGTTCTAGCTATTACTATCTTAGATATTCCGATGCAAAGAATGACAAAGAAATATTTAATAAAGATAAAGCGAACTACTGGCTTCCAGTTGATCAGTATGTTGGTGGAATAGAACATGCTATTTTACATTTGCTTTATTCCAGGTTCTTTACAAAAGCAATTAGAGATTTTGGTTTGATAAAAACAGATGAACCATTTTCTAATCTTTTAAGTCAGGGAATGGTAACGATGTTTAGTCCTAAGACTGAAAAAATTTCTAAAATGTCTAAATCAAAAGGAAATGTAGTTGGTACATCTGATTTCTTCGATGAGTATGGAGCTGATTCAGCCAGACTTTTTATTCTTTTTGCCGCTCCACCTGAGCAGGAAGTAGAGTGGAATACACAGGGTGCTATAGGTCAGTATCGATTCTTAGAAAGAATATGGAGATTATTTTTTAATTTAAAGGAAAATGCTAATTTGAAATTGTTTAATGGTTTTATCACTTCTGAATTATCAGAACCACAATTAAAAGATTTATATAGAATTGCAAATTACACCATCAGATCTGTTTCAGAGGATATTTCAGATAAAAAATATATTTTTAATACAGCTATTGCAAGGATGACAGAGCTTGTTAACGCAATGTATAAGTTCATTCAAAATAAAACATCTTATTCTCAGGCAGAGTGTGAAGTTTTGAGTTTTTCAATTACAAATTTGCTAAAACTTCTTTCCCCTTTTGCACCTCATATTTCAGAAGAACTTTGGGAAAATCTTGGGATGAAAGAATCTATTCACCTTCAAGAATGGCCTTCTTTTGATGAAAAAGCATTAATTACCGATGAGGTTGAATTGGTTATTCAAATGGGTGGAAAGAAAATAGATGTTTTAAAAACAAAGAAGGGACTTCCACAAAAAGAATTAGAAGCACTTGCACTAAGCCAAGAAAAAGTAAAAGCTAGGTTAGAAGGAAAAGAGCTTATTAAAGTAGTGGTAGTGCCAGATAAAATTGTTAATATTGTGGCTAAATAAAATGTCTAAAACTTTATCTCTTATTGATTTTGGAGCTGGTAATTTACACAGTGTCTACAAAGCATTTAAGTATATAGGTGCAGATATAGAGATTACAAAAGACCTGTCAGTTATAGAAAAATCTTCAGCTATTGTTTTTCCTGGTGTAGGTGCTTTTGGTTCTGTAATGAGTTCAATTAGAAAAAATGACCTTGAAAGTATTATAAAAAAAACTGCAGTAAGTGGAAAACCTTTTTTGGGAATTTGTGTAGGAATGCAGGTTCTGTTTGATTCGGGTGAGGAAAATCCAGATATCCCTGGACTTGGAATATTTAAAGGTAAAGTAGTGAAATTTAAGAAAGCAAAGAAAATCCCACATATTGGCTGGAATGATGTAAATGATAAAAAATTCTATTTTGTTCACTCCTATTATGTTATTCCTGAAGATAAAAATTTAATACTCTCAAAATCAGAATATGATGGTGAGGAATTTTGCTCTGCCATTAAAAATGGCAGTCTTACAGCTGTTCAGTTTCACCCTGAAAAAAGTGGAGATTCAGGCTTAGATTTCTTAAGTAATTTTATGAAAAAAATAAGTTAATTATGAGAAGAATTGTTTTTTTAACTTTACTGTTAATTCTTCTCCAAGGATTTTTTAATTGTTCTGAGTCTGCTGTTCTTGAAAAGAAAATTATAAATAACAAATCATTTTTAATATCAAGTTTCTTCTATAATCCCATTTTAAAGAACTTAATCTATGTAACTCCTAATGGGAAAATATTTAAACTTGATCCTGCAAATAAAAAATTCACATCTCAAATCCAATATGGTGAAAAAGATGAGGTTTATGACAATAGTGCTATCGGTACTTTGGATGAAAAGACAGGAACTCTATATCTATCATTTAATAGGAATTTATATTTTATTGATGGCAAAACTGGTTTAGTAAGACATAAAGCAAATATAATAGAAAACCCAAAGAAAATAATAGTTAAGCCTGGGTCAAATAAACTCTGGCTTCTTTTCCCAGAACTAAGAACACTAGGTATAGTAGATGACTTTATGAAGCTATCATCTAAAAAAGGAGCAGTCAACTTTATAGATTTTGCGAAAATTACAGAACATGCCTTTTATGATCCCAAACAAGATGGAGTTTTCTTGCATGATTCAATGGCAAAATATGTTTATCTTTTGGGAAATAAAGATATTGTGACTTCAAAAATGGACTATAGGAAACATATAAAATTCCTGAAAACAAAATATCCTTCTTTTAATTCAGTTCTTAACAATATGAAAATCCTTGATATTAAAGTCCCACAATTGAAATCCCCTTATAAAGATGAAGAGTTCTTTTATTTTGATGAGAAGCTAAGAAAAATTTTTATTTCACTTGAAAACTCACTTTTAGTTTTTAATGTTGACAAAAATAAATTCGAAAAAGATATTGAAAATCTTCCATTTGCAAAAATGATCTTTACTGATGGAGAAAAATTGTTTTTAATTTTTAGACTTGGAACCACTACTTATGATGGACTGGGAGTCATAGATTTAAAAAATAATAAAGTTTTAGATTTAACTGTTTTAGATGAGCTGGAAAAGATTACTTATAGTGAATCTGAAAAGAAAATATATGCTACTACTGCATATTCCTATTTAAATCCAGAATATTTAATAACAGTGGATGTCTCTTCTTTAAATAAAACAGAATTTATAAATCAACTAGAAAAAACTATAAAAGAGTATAAAAAAATATTAATTTCTAATAGAGATAAAAGAATGATGGATTTATATAAAGGATTATATAAGCAGATAAATCAATTAGAGCTTGGATTAAATAATAAACTAGCATGGGAAAAAGGATGCTCTCCATTTTTTGGAAATACAATTCATGATATGGATTTTGAACTTAATAAGTTTGTAACACCATGTAGATCAAAAGATGACTATACTCAGGCATGTGTAGGATATAAAAAACTTAAAAATTTAACCTCTTACCTTGAAGCTGTTACCTCTCTTGATTTTAATCAGAACAATATAATAGATGCGTGCGAAAATTTGAAAAAATAACTAAGTGGTTTCAATCAAGTCTTTCCCATTTCCAATTTTAGCTAGAATTAAATTTGCTATATCTTGTGCTGAATTTAGCTTTGCAAACGATTTTGTAATTTTACTCATCTCATTTAACTTTTCAGGATCATTTAAGAGTTTTAAAATATCACTTAGAATCAGTTTAGGGATTAAATCTTTTTGTCTATGTAATAAAGCACCGCCAGCACTTATCAGGTGCATTATGTTTGCTTCCTGATGATTTCCTGCAAATGGAAATGGGATAAAAATAGCTGGTTTTCCTAAAACAGTTATTTCAGTAGTAGAAATAGCACCTGCTCTGGAAATTACTAAATCTGAAATGTGATAGCATTTCTCAGGATTGTCAAAAAATGGTCTAGCAATATAATTAGTAGTTTCTAAAACCTTGCAAGGTACTCTTCTCATGTATGCTTCATGTGAGAGAGCTCCTGTTTGATGAATAACCTGAATATCATTATTTAAAATTAAATCTTTCAAAATCTCTAAAACAACTTCATTAACTGCATTTGCTCCTTGAGATCCACCTGATATAAAAACTGTTTTCTTTTCAGGACTTAATTTAAACTCGTCAAAGATTTTTGATTTATCCAAAGATTCAACTTCTAAAAAGGATTGTCTTACTGGGTTTCCGGTTACTACTACTTCTATACCAGGAAGTGTAATTTCTTTAGATTCAAATCCTAGAGTAAGAAGCGTTGCTCCATTTGCACAAAACTGATTAGCCATGCCTAGTCTGTGATCAGGATTATGGACTACATAAGGGATTCCAAGTCTTTTTGCCGCTATAAAAACAGGTGCACTTGAATATCCACCAGTTCCAAATACTATATCAGGCTTAAAGTGTTTTAAATAAATTTTTGCTTTACTTACTGCTTTTAAAAGATAAAAAGGCCATGTTATAAGTTCTTTTTGAATTTTTCTAGGTAACCCTGAAAACTCATAACCATAAAATTCTATACCGTTTTCCTCAGCAATTTTTTCTTCAGCTTTTCCAAAAACTCCAAGATAATAAAGATCACAACCCTCTTTTTTTAGAATTTCTGAAACAGCAATACTGGGAAAAACATGTCCTCCACTACCACCACCACATAAAACAATCTTCTTCATATGACATTATTATAGCTTGAGTGAGCTAACAAATCGAGGGTGTCATTTTCTGACTTGACCATTAGGAATCTAGTCAATTAATGCTATTGATCAATGATCAATCTTTGGATTCTTGAGAAAGTGGTAATGGCATTTGGTATGAGATTTAAATTATCCACCAGTTTGTTGAACAGGTATTAGCCTGCATTCGAAAGGAATATTGCAGACAGATTCAAGAGGCCCTTCTTGTCTCCCGATAGAGATAGTAACAAAATAGACGCCAGTTTCTCTAAGAGTAAGCATCATAGAAAAAGAATCAATGCACCAGTGACAGGAAATCGGCGGACTTGAAGTAATAGTAAATTGATTTTTTCTTTCAGCTAAAAGTGCACCAGAAGGAGTAAAAATTTCTAACTGTTGTAAAAATGTGCCTTGGGCATTTGTCCATTGATTTGCTACTACAAACTGTGAAAGAGTAGCTGGTAATGTAGGGGTTTGAAAAACATTTTGAATATTTAATAGATGTACAGCATGAGTAACTTTATCAAAACTTACTTGACTACATATGGCTCCGATATTGTGACGTGGGAGTGGGGAAGTGTTCATAAAATTATTATATCAAGTTTAATTATATGCAAGAACCTTGTTTTCTCTTAATTCTTTTAATATTTGAATAGCTCTTTTTAACTGTAGTTCCTCATTAATGATAACTTCATCAGGGAGAATCCCTATCTTATCTATATTCTTACCATTTGGAGTTAGATAGGCTGAAATAGTAATGTGAAGTGCTGAATTGTCAGGAAGTCTTACTACCTCTTGAACAAGCCCTTTCCCATAAGTCTTTCTTCCAATGATCCTGGCCCTTTTATTTTCACTTAAAGCAGAAGCAAGAATTTCACTGGCACTTGCAGTATGTTCATTTACTAAAATAACAATATTTGAATCTGAAATTGAGCTTGGTTTTGCTCTTTCATTTTTTATAGAAGTTTTTGAAACTGTTCTTACAATCTGACCATCCTCTAAAAACATATCAGCTATTTCTACTGCATTTTTAAATAAACCACCAGAGTTATTTCTTAAATCAAGAATGATATCTTTTGACATTAGATTTATTAACTCTTGTTGGACTAGCTTACTGGTATTTTCAGGTATAAAAGAATCAATCTTTAAAACAGCCAAGTCCTTATTAATAACTTCACTTGAAACTGCTTTAAATTTTAATTCTTCCCTTTTAAGAGTTTTATCTAATGTATTTTTTCCTCTTTTAATTTCTAAAGTAACTAATGTATTTTCCCCTCCTCTTAAAAGGTTAGAAATTTCTCTTGTGGTTAATCCAAGGGTACTTTTATCATTTATTTTTAAAATCAGATCTTTAGGTCTTATATCAGTTTTATGTGCAGGGCTATTTTTAATAACATCGATGATAAGAGGTGTGTTATTTGAAAGCTTTACTCCTATCCCTACAAAAGATGATCTCATAATTTCTAACTCATCTTTATATTCGTCTTTTGTTAAAAATCTAGTATAGGGATCATTTAGTTTTGAAGTAAGTTCATTTATATTTTTATAAGCGTCATTGTAAGATTTGATTTTTTTACTTTCCCACTTACTGAAATCAATATTTCTATTGAAATAAAACTTTTCTTTTATATTTCTAACGGCCTCTCTATAAACTTCTTTAGCTTTTACATCTTCTCTGGAGAATGCACTTACTTTATGAAATGCAAAGACGGATAATACCGCTAAAATAAAAATTATAAGGATTTTTGATTTTGAGATTTTTATTTTCATATATATTTTGCTTAAATTTAAATATTTGTGATAACGTTTAAAAGTATCCTTAATCATGATAGATAATGTAACCCTTAACCTTCAATCATGTATTATTAATTTTTAATTAAATTTATGGTTTTACTTCTTAATTTTTTACTTTCCTTAAGTGCAATTCTTATTGCATGTATTATTTTTAGTAATTCTGTAGAATGGCTTGGAAAAAGATTGAATCTTTCTCATGGAATTACAGGTAGTATTTTAGCGGCAGTTGGAACTGCACTTCCTGAGACAATTGTTCCACTTGTTGCAATCTTTTGGGGATTAAGTAGTTCAGACATAAAAGATGTAATTCTTGGTAATCATGCCGTCAACTCTGAAAGCCAAATAAGTATAGGTGCTATTGTTGGTGCGCCATTTATGTTAAGTACAATTGCATTTTTTCTAATAGGATTTAGTAGTTATATTTATTTTAAATCTGGAAGAAGAAGCTCTACTGAAATCAAGATGGACAAAACAGTTCTAAATAGAGATCTTGGATTTTTTCTTTTATCTTACTCCCTTGCATTAATTGCTACCTTTATTAGTTCTCACTTGGTTCATGTAGTGTTTGCATTTTCACTGCTTTTTATTTATGGAATATATTTATTTAAAACAATTAGTGAAGAATCAAAGACTGATTATAAAGGGGAAGAGCTGGAAGAAAATCTGGACGAACTTTTACTAGGGAAACTTTTTCCAGGAATAAGTGGTGAACCAGGAGTATTCCCTATAGTTATTCAGCTTGTACTTTCACTCATAATGCTACTTTTTTCAGCTCACTTTTTTGTAGATATCATAAAAGAAGTTTCTCATTTGTTTAGCCTTCCTGCTTTTGTTATAAGCCTTCTTTTAACACCTCTTGCTACTGAACTTCCTGAAAAGTTTAATAGTTGGATGTGGATCAAACAAAAGAAAGATACTCTTGCTGTTGGAAATATATCAGGTGCTTTAGTTTTTCAAAGTACTTTTCCTGTAAGCGTGGGTCTTCTTTTTACTACCTGGCAGGTAAAATCCATTCTTTCTTATACCACTTTCATCTTTTGTTTAATTAATGCTCTTGTCGTTTTTATAGCACTTAGAAATAATAAACTTAACTATAAGGTCTTTTTATTTTGTGGGATTTTTTATTTGATTTATCTTGCTATGGTTATTTTTCAGGTTAGATAGATATTGTAAAGATCTTTAAACTGGTTAAATTCTTGAAAGCTGATTAACATGTCATCTTTTGTGGTATTATTCCAAATGTGGGATTTCAAGTTTGTTAAATATAAGTATTTGTGGACAAATTTGGTTATTAAAAGAGTTTATAAATAGAGACTTCAGCATATCTGAAGCAGAACAAAAAGGAGTAAATAGGCCATGACAAATGAAAATTTAAATGAACAAGGTTCAGCAGTACAACTAGGTGAAACTATTCAACAAGCAATAGTAGGTGTAATGGATGGAAGCAGTACAATTTTCAGATCTGTAATAGGAGCTATGAAAGATTCAGCGATTTTTGCTATCAGATCAGGAAAAGAAGTTACTCATGAAGCCACAGATGCTGTTTTTAGTACTCTTAAAAAGGGTGTTGATGAAAGTAAGAATGTCTCGGTAGAAGGAACCAGAATGATATTTGGTTTTATAAATGAAGTCGGTAAGAATTTTAAAAATACCACTCTTGGCACTATCGATGGTGTTCATGAAGTTTGTGTTAAATCAGCAGAAACTGCTGGTAAAACAGTAGTTGATCTTACTCAAAATGCATATAATGTGGGTGAAAAAGTAGGTACTATTGCTAAGAGTGCATCTATTAATACTATCCATGGAACTGCAGAAGTTAGTAATGAGCTTTTTGGAAAAATTAAATCAGGTGTAAATGGAGTTATAAATATTGATGGTATTAGATTTGGAAAGAAAAAAACAGTAGTTACTCCACCATCTCCTGAAACTATTGAAAATAATTAATTACCTTTTATTCTTCGACTGACTAATAATCCTGCCGCTTCACCCATGGCAAAACAGTTTGGCTGGATACGTGCAGATCCTTGTGCTTCAAATGTCGCAGATAAGCATCTTCCAGCTACTATCAGATTTTTAATTTCATTTTCTCTTGGAAGAAGAGAACGAAGAGGAATATCATAATAATCACCTTTAGGTGGGTGACGAAGCTGTCCTTTTTCACCGATTTTAGATGGATGGATGTCTATAGGCCAATTTGAACTAGCTACCTTATCATCAAATTTCTTTCCACTTAAAACATCTTCGGCTGTTAAAATATATTGTCCTTGTAGTCTTCTACTTTCACGGACTCCTATATTTGGTGCAATTTGAGATAGATATGATTTTTCAAAACCAGGCAAATACTTTTTACAAAAAACACTAAGCCTTTTTATCATCTGACGACCGTGAGTTAAAACCCATGATGTATCTTCATTTTTTAAAGGATCTAAAACTTTTTCTTCAGGTGTAATTCTAGGGCAGTTAAATGCAACTAATCCTGGTGATCCAGGAATTGAGAATAGCTGAAAATATCCAGCATCTTCTTTTTTTAAATCATTGTTTTTTAATGCACTGTCAAAAAATGGTTTTAAGGTCCAGTCCCTTTCATAGGTAAATGCACTGGAAAGTAAAATATCACCATTGTCCAGATTATAAACAGGGGAATCATTAGTTTTATCATTTTCTGCAAGCCATTTCCCAAATTTTTCTAAGTCTATATTTCCCATCATAAAGCGAAGTGACATAGCTTGTCTGGCTCCATTCCCGCCTTCTTCATAGCTTACTCCGGATAAAGCAATAAGATCTCCATCACCTGTACAGTCTATAAATTGTTTGGCTGAGATAGAAAAACATCCACCTTTATTTATAATAAAAAGCTCTTTTAAATCTAAACCATCTTTTTTAACACTAATAATCTGATTATCGAACATGAGTTTTACACCGGCTTCTGTACAGATCTCATCTAGGACAATTTTATAAATCTCAGGATTAAACCATCCTGGATTTCCATCCTTAAATCTAGCTCCACCACCAGCTTTTACAAGTCTCTCGCAAACTTCTAGGAAAATCCCTTTTGTTAAAAGGCTGGCATTGTCAAGGGCATTTTTCATCATTGGTGTGACAAGTGCACCTGTAGCCATACCACCTAAAAAAGTAGACTTTTCTATAAGAGCAGTTTTTAGTCCAGACCTGGCAGAGCTAACTGCAGAAGCTACTCCAGCAGAACCACCACCAGCTACTATTACGTCACATGGGTCTAAGTTCTTATAAGTTATTTCCAGATTGTTTGCCATTGAAAGTTTTAATATCATTCTATACCAAAAAGATCTTTAGTATTTTCAGCTGTTATCTCACAAATTTGTTCTACTGGAATATCTTTAATTCTTGCCAGTTCTTCTGCTATATGTTTAACAAATTTAGGCTCATTTCTTTTTCCTCTGTGTGGAATAGGAGTTAAGAAAGGACAGTCAGTTTCAATAAG
The DNA here is from genome assembly GCA_964602915.1 of uncultured Gammaproteobacteria bacterium. GTDB lineage: Bacteria > Cyanobacteriota > Vampirovibrionia > 2-02-FULL-35-15 > 2-02-FULL-35-15 > CAZRTB01. The sequence goes on from CAZRTB010000005.1 coordinate 166,239, forward strand.
TGTTTTTTCAATAGGAATTTCTTTTGCTATTTCTTTTAAAGAGCCAGCATTTTTAAATGTTAGAATTCCTGACCAGGAAATATAAAACCCTAATTCCAGAGCTGATTTTGCTGTTTCCATAGTTCCTGTATAACAATGAAAAACTCCTTTATGAGGTTTAAATTCATTTAATATTTCAAGAGTTTCTTTTTCTGCATCTCTTGTATGAATAATTAAAGGTAAAGAGACTTCTTTTGCTATCTTAACTTGTTCTTTAAAAGCTTCAATCTGAGCTGATTTTGGACTTAAATTATAATAATAGTCAAGTCCTGTTTCACCTATAGCAATTACTTTTTTCTGTTTAGCATATTCAATAATTTCGCTTCTACTTGTTTTTGTCCAGGAGTTTGCTTCATGAGGGTGAACACCTACACTACAGTAAATATTTTCATATTTAGTGGTTAATTCAAGATTCTTTTTAATTTCTTCAAGATTATCACAAGAAAGCATTATATGTGTAATGCCAGAAGAAAAAGCTTGATTGATAACATTATCTCTGTCATCATTATATTGATCTAGGATTAAGTGAGTATGTGAGTCTATTAATTTCATGGAAAAATTGTTTCAAGAAGATAAAACACCAGTTGAAAAATATCTTACCCGTAAGATGTTGATCGGACTTACACTTGGACTGGTTCTAGCTATTATTGTACTAAATGTAGACAAAAAACTCTGGCTTCCATTAGAACTTGAAACTTTAAATGGACGTAATACATCATGCTGTAAAAAAAGTGATAAAGAGCAAAATTATAAAAATAAAGTTGCAGTTATATTGTTTGATGATAAAACACAGTTTTTACTCAGACAAAATGGCGCACCTATTAAAGACTTTGAAAAAAAAGGTAGAGATTTAATAAGACAGGCAGTGGTAAAACTCGAATTATATGGAGTAAAATCCATTGGGATTAATTTAAATCTTACAGGTTCTTCAGTTAAAGAAATCGATGATAAGTTAAGTGGAACCATATCTTCATTTAAAAATATAGTTATAGCAAATTCTATATATTACTCACCATCATATTCGGGAGATAAAATCTTGAATAGTACTCATGCACTTGGTTTTGGTGAATTATATGCTGATTACGATAAAATTGTTCATAAAATTAAACTCACTGAAAGATCTCAAAATAATATCTCATCATTTTCCTATGCACTTTTTAAAACATCATTTGAAGATGATTTACCAGAGAAGTTAAAAGAAAAAAATGAGTTTTACATTAAATATCAAAAAGAGCTAATCAGAAAATATTCTTTTGTTGATTTGATTAATGGAAAAATCCCTAAAAGAGATTTTAAAGATAAAGTTGTTATTTTAGGCATAGGTTTAAAGAGTAAGCTTATGCAGTATGAACTATATAGCCCATTTAGTAAAAAAAACTATCTTTCAGATAGTGAAGTCCAAGCTCAAGCCGTCTCTAACTTATTAAATAATTCATACCTTTATAAGTTTGGTTTAAATGATTATCCTTTTCTGTTTGTTCTAATGAGTATGTTCATGGGTACTCTTTTTAGCAGTCTAAAGACAGTAAGAAGACTTACTGTCGGAGCTGTTTTTTTTATTGGTGCTGTATGTTTGAGTCAGGTTGCATATAATTACTATCATTATGCTTTTGAAATAATCCCCATTTTATTTTTGATCCTTGGAAATCTAATCATTGGATCATTTATATTTCTTCAGCTTGATCTTCAAGATCAAAATATTGAACTAGAAAGAGCATTTAATATGCTTAGTAAAAGAAGTGATGAGCTTGAAGCTTCAAGAGCTCAGCTCCAAAATAGAAATGTTCAGCTTACTAATATTCTTGCAGAATTACATGTAAGGGTGAATGAGTTAAAAGAAGTACGTATGCAGTTGTCACACAGAAGCGAAGATGAAAGAAAAAGAATAGCAAGAGAGCTTCATGATGATACATTGGCAAGAATAACAGATGTAAAAAGACACATTGAATCCGTACTAAATTCCAGAGATTTATCCGTAACACCGAAAAAAGAACTTGGTGTGTGTATCCAAATTATGGATAATATTACCCATGAGATCAGAAGAATAATAAATGCGCTTAGACCATCGATGCTTGATAATGTTCTTGGACTTATACCTGCTATTGAAAATCTTCTGGATGAATTAACTAAAAGATCAAACTATAAAATTCAAACTAAATTAATTACAGATATTTCAAATTTAAAACTCCCGGAAATAAAAGAAATAAATTTATACAGGGTAATTCAGGAAGCTTTAAACAATGTCTACAAGCACTCTGGAGCCACCATGGTTGAAATTACTATTAAACAACAACCAGGACAAATTCTCTTTTTAATTAGTGATAATGGTATTGGATTTAATGGTCAGGCAGTAAATGTAAAAGAAAACATCTTAAAAAAATCTGGATTTGGGCTTGTTGATATGAAAGAAAGGATTGAACTTGTCGGAGCAAAAATCCAATATATTAAAAAACCTGAAGGAGCCGGGACTATGTTAGAAATAGTTCTTCCTGTTGATGTAAAAAAAGAGATTCAAGCAACCTCAAAATAGTTAAATAAATATTCCTGAAAAAAGAAGACCTAGTAAATTTGCAATTAAAAAGGTAAATAAAAATATTCCAAGTAAAAATGGAATGATAGCCATTAATAAGACTCTCCATGTCTCTAGCTGAAAGCTTTTTGCTAAAGAGATCCAAAACAAAATAAATCCCCAAAATCCTATTAAAAGCCCAAAAAAAGTAAATGCTCCTGGAGAAATATCTTTAATTAAAGCAAAAGGAGTCATTAATAAAAAAGGGAGATTTGATAGTCCTGTGAAACCTAAAAGTCTTCCGAAGTTATTGTTTGGTGTTTTAAAAACTGTACTGAAAAAGAAAATAAACAGGCTCATAAAAAACCAGGTTATAAAACCAACAAACTCAATGCCAATAATGCTTAAGAATGACATATTTTCAGGGTCAATTTTTCCTAAGTTTGAAAGAAACATTGCTAACATTCCGTAGACAATGATGGTGAAACCATCTTCATTAAATAATTCATCAAAAGTCTTTTTTGGTGAAAATAAAATTCCATAGAAAGCTTCTAAAAAACCAATTTTTGGTCCGTCGTTTATGGCACTATTTTCATTTAACATTTCATTCATTAGCTTATAACTTCATGAATTAATTTTAGTTCAGCTTGCTTATTTTGTCCAAATCTAAAAGAAGATAGTACTTTTCTTGTTAGATTTCTTGCAGAATCTTTATCCTTTGAATGTATTTCCAGTAAGGGTTCATCTTTTTTGACAAAATCTCCATGCTTTTTATAAAGAACTATTCCAACAGAATGATCAATATTATCTGTTACATTAACTCTACCTGCTCCAAGTCCATGAACTACTTCACCAATAGTTAGTGCATCAATACTTTCAATATATCCTTCTTCTTCTGATTTCACTACCTCAATATGATTTGCTTTTTTAAGCTTATTAAAATCTAAATCTCCATGCTGGTATTTAATCATCTCTAAAAACTTCTTAAGAGCAGATCCATTTAATAAAAGCTCTTTTAAATGGCTCTCAAGATTTGGATCTGGGTTCTTGTCTATTAGGCTGATAGCTTCTTTCGCTAAAGAGATAGTAATTTTAGTAAGATCTTTTACATCTTTTCCATTTAATACTTCTAGAACTTCTTCTATTTCTAGAGAGTTTCCTATGTAATACCCAAGAGGTTCATTCATGTTTGAAAGAACTGCTTTAATGTTTTTGTTAAGAGCTTTCCCTATGGCTACCATCTTAGTGGCTAAAAGCTTTGCAGAATCAAAGTCTTTCATAAAAGCACCTGAACCAAACTTAACATCAAGAACTATGTTCTTTGATCCACCTGCAATCTTTTTACTCATTATGGAGGATGCTATTAGTGGTATAGAGTCAACCGTATCAGTAACATCTCTTATGGCATAAAGTTTTTTATCTGCTGGTGCAAGATTTCCTGTGGCACTACATATAGCTAAGCCTATTGACTTTATTTGTTCTTTAATTTCATCTAAGGTAAGATTTGTTTTAAATCCAGGAATTGATTCTAGTTTATCGATTGTTCCGCCTGTAATTCCAAGACCACGCCCTGAAAGTTTTGGTACCCTGATAGCTTTTTTATCATATGCTGAAATAAGTGGTACAAAAAGAAAAGTGATTTTGTCTCCTATCCCTCCTGAGCTATGCTTATCAATTACAGGTTCAAATCCATCCCAATTTAAAATTGTTCCAGAGTTTGCCATAGCAAGAGTTAGTGCACTGGTTTCGATATCATTTAAACCATTTTTTTTAACTGCTTTTAGCCAGTTTGCAATTTCATCCTGAGAATAAGAGTTTAAATTTTTTATAAAAAAAGAAATATCTTCATTTGAATGAGCTTTTAACTCTTGCTTATTTTTTGTGAATTCAGCTATTTGCATCATTTATATTATTGTAAATTAATTTGAGATAATATTTCTTCACTAATATGGAAATTAGAATAAACATTCTGAACATCATCATGATCCTCAATACAGTTAAGGAGTTTAATTAGATTCTTACCAATTTCTACATCAGATATATCAAAATTCTCTTTAGGACTGTATGAAATTTGTGTTTCTAGTATTTTGTAATTCTTTTCAAGGAGTGTTTTCTGTACTTTTTCAAGATCTTCAGTTTTTGTTATAAAAAGTGCATAGTCTTCATCGGTAAAATCTAAATCTTCAGCTCCTGACTCTACTGCAACTTCAAAAGCCTCATCCTGACTCTTAAAACAGGACTTTGGTATTTTTATTTCTCCTCTTTTTATAAACATCCAACTTACAGCGCCGAACTCAGCAAGCTTACCATTGTATTTTGTAAAATAGCTTCTTATATCACCTACTGTTCTGTTTCTGTTATCAGTGGTACATTGAATTAAAATAGCTGATCCACCAGGACCGTAACCTTCATAAACTATTTCTTCAATGTTTGAAGATTCTCCGCCTGTACCTGCACCTTTTTCAATTGCTCTTTGTATATTGTTTTGAGGGACTAAATTTGCTTTTGCTTTTTCTATAGCAAATCGTAATCTGAAATTTGACGAAGGATCGGAACCACCAAGCTTAGCGGCTACCATTATTTCCTTTGCCATTTTTGCAAAAACTGCACCTCTTTTAGCATCAATAACGGCTTTCTTTCTTTTTATTTGAGCCCACTTAGAATGTCCAGACATAGGGGAAATCCTTTAAAAATAAAGTTTATCATTGGTAGAGACCCTGTGCACAATGTCTCTACTAAATTAATCGTTTATAATAAAAGCTGTTTAATTGTTTAATAAGGTGGAATATGCAAGTTATTGAAGAAAAGAAAGCTCAGAAAATGGAAGAGTCCAATCAGTCAAAATCAGGATTTAAAGTAGATATCGTTAAATATCGTTGGTTTTGGTTCGGACTTTCACTTGCTGTATTAATACCTGGAGTAATTGCAATTTTTATTTGCCTAATGCGTTTTGGTTCACCTATTAAACTAGGACTTGATTTTACTGGTGGTACAAAGCTTGAATATAGGTTTGCTCATGAATTTAAGATTGAAGATGTGAGAAGCCTTTTAGATAAGTATGCTTTAGGTGGAAGTAGTATTCAAGCATCAAAGCCAGCTAAAGATGGATCTCAAGTATTAATTATTCGTTCAAAAACAATCAGTGAAAGAAAATCCACACAAAAAACATTAAGTAAGAAAGAACAAATAGATAATGCACTTAGATCCTCATTTGGTCAATTTGAAATTTTATCTATAGATACTGTTAGTCCTATCATTGGTCCAGAGTTACTTAACTCAGGTCTTTTAGCTCTACTTTTCACGCTTGTGGGGATAGTTTTATATATTAGTTACAGATTCAAGAGAGATTATGCGTTATGTGCAATTGTTGCTCTTCTTCATGATGTAGTTGTTTTAATGGGGATTTTTTCTATTTTTAGCTTAGTTTGGGGCATAGAAATTGATAGTTTATTTATCACTGCTACTCTTACTGTTATAGGTTTTTCTGTCCATGATACGATTGTTGTTTTTGATAGAATTCGTGAAAACTCAAAATATTTAGGAAAAAATAAGAACTTTGGTGATATAGCAAATGACAGTATAAATCAGACCTTAGTTCGTAGTATAAATACTTCTTTAACTACACTAATTACTTTAGGAACACTATATATTCTTGGTGGTGAAACTACGAAACTATTTGTTGGTGCGATGTTCTTGGGTATTGCATCTGGTACCTATTCAAGTATCTTTGTAGCTAGTTCTCTTCTTGTTTGGTGGAGAGAGCTATCTAAAAAGAAAAGATTAAAAGCCGTATGATAAATAGGGATTTAATAATTGGTGCTTCTTGTGCTTTTACTATCCTTACGATAATCTTTACTTTATATCTGACTGTTTTCAGTAAAATAATGCCAGATCATAAAGAAGATGATGGAAAACCATACTTCCCTTTTGATGATAATTAGGATTTAATTAACTTTTCTCGTTGGGCAAGTTTCTTTTTAATTTCAGGCATTTTCTTAATAGCAGATTCTTCTCCAGCTTCTATAGCTTTTCTCAAGCTTTTAGGATCTAAATCTAATATATTGATTCCAGAAAGATTAGGACTAATAACAATATCTGCTTTATCTAAGAGGAATTCTGACTGTGCTCTTAACCCAAGATTTATAGCTCTGGTTATTGTATTTTCAAAAGATTTAAAATCTTCTTTTTTATATTTCTCTTGCTGAGAGTCTACATCGATAGCAATTACTATATCTGAACCCATTTTTTTTGCTTCATCTATAGGAATATTTCTAACTACTCCGCCGTCTATAAGAAGCTGATCATTTATAGGTATTGGTTGTCTTAGTCCGGGAATAGCAGTACTTGCCTGTACTGCAAGACCAACATCACCAGATTTGATTACTACAGGTGAACCACTAACTAAGTCTACTGCAATAATATGAAGAGGGATTTCCATTTCAATATCTCCAACCTCATTAGTAATGGATTCATTTACAAATCTGTGTAATTTATGATCATTATATAGTCCTGCATAAAAAGGCTTTCCAAAAAAAATCCTGATAGTTCTGTTTAAATGAATGAATAATGCTCTAAATATTGAGATATCAGTTTTATAGACTTTTTTAATAGCACCAGATAAAGCATATTTTTCAATACTATCAGGAGATGATCCCCCAGAATATAATGCTGCTATTAAAGCTCCAGCACTAGTTCCTACCAGGTAATCAATAGGGATATTTTCCCTTTCTAGAACTCTTAAGACACCTATATGAGCGGCGCCACGTGCACCACCACCACCAAGTGCTAAACCAATTCTTGGTCTAACTACAGGCTTGTTCTCGGACTTGCTAGGGAGGTTAGTAATGAATAATAAGATTATTAATAAAGCAAAAGGTATACTTTTAGAAATAATTTTTTTCATTAACTATGATATATATCCGGTCTTCTTTAGATAACTAATAATTTCATCAGCTCTTTGTTCAGGTGTACCAGAGTCTGTGCTTACAGTAATTTCAGGGTTTAATGGTTCCTCATATGGATCTGAGACTCCAGTAAATTGTGGAATTTCACCAGACCTTGCTTTTTTATATAAACCTTTTACATCTCTTTTCTCAACTACTTCAAGAGGACACTTTGCATAAATCTCAACAAAATTTTCATGCATATCTCTTACTTCAGCTCTAACATCTCTATATGGTGAAATAGCGGCAGTAATTACAATAACTCCATTTCTTGAAAGTAATGAAGCTACATATCCTATTCTTCTAATATTAGTATCTCTATCTTCTTTACTAAAACCAAGACCTTTGCTTAAATGAGTTCTTACTACATCTCCATCAAGAACTTCTACCTTTAAATTCATAGCTTTAAGTTTTTTTTCAAGAATATCTGTAATTGTTGATTTTCCTGCTCCTGATAAGCCTGTGAACCATAATGTTATTCCAACTTGTGTTTTATTTCTTTCTAATGTTTCTTTTGTCATTTTTTCCCTTTCAATAATTAACTTTTCTCACCATCTTTAATGGAGACTGATACTAGAGCAGGCCTAACAACTTTTTTATTTAATACATATCCTTTTTTAAGAATCTGCATTACAGTATGTTCGGGTAGCTCATTTGTAGGAATTTGCTGGAGTGGCTCGTGATATATAGGGTCAAAAGGTATTCCAGTTTCCTCAATGGTTTCTAGACCAGTCTCTTTAAGACATTTTAATAGTGTATCAAAAACAAGGTTAAAGTCTTTAGTTAGGTTTTCCATTTTGGAGTCAGGCTTAATTGCTTGTCTTGCATAATCGAATGTATCTAGGGCCGGCATTAATGCTTCTAAAGTTTTTATTGCGGCAAATTTATAAATATCTTCTTTCTCTATGGCTGTCCTTTTTTGAAGGTTTTGATAGTCAGCCAGCAGTCTTAAATACTGACTTTCAAGCTGGCTAACCTTTTCTTTAAGCTTTTCTTCTTCATTACTGCTAACAGACACTGTATCATTTGATTCAGTAACATTTAAATTTTCTTCGTTTTGATTTTCCATTTTTTTATTTTCCAGGGTAGTCCCTACACTTTGATTATTTAATGTCATTTTTTTATCTTCTTTATCTTTTTATCATTGAATTTGTTAATCCAACAAAAAATTTACTTAAATTTTAACTTTTTTTGGTAACAACCCCCTTAAGTTCAAAACCTTTTCATAACCTTTATGTAGGATCCTATTACTTATCCAAGCCAAGGAAAGAAAAAGAGAGATAGAAAAAGAGGTAAATTATGAAGACAGATACACATGAAGAAATATCATTCACAAACTGCTATGCAGGTGTATATCTTAATAAAAAAGAAGGTGCAATAGCTTTAGACTTTAAATCTCAAGAATTAGTTCTATATCTTAATACATCTTTATATCAAGGCTTTGCTTGGCTAATAAATATTGCTGGAGACAGTAAAGAATTAATGAATTTTGTTAATTGGCACATAAATCCAAAAACCGTAAGTAGAAATTCAGTTATAGAAATACATGGGCCTGAACATTCAGTTTGTTTAGTATGCTCACCTGCTATGGAAAGAGTACAGCTAAACTTTGAAATAGGGATGTCAATAGATCTAAAATTCGCAGATTTTAAAGGAATCGTTGAATTAATTAAAGAAGCTCAAGATGATCTTGAGTGGAGACGTAATTTATTACAATGGACACTTAAAAAAGAATCAACCGATCACCATACTAATAAAGATAAAAAAGCTAGTTAGATTTCCCGGAATTAGAAGAATTATTCAAATCCTTTGAATCGCCTTGAAAGTTAAAAGATCCAGAAAGAACAGCTTCTGTATCATCGATCTCATGCATTATAGATAGATATTTTCCTAGATATGTACTTCCTTCTTCAACATTTCCCATGCCTATACTAACTTCAGAAAGATATTTATAGATATAAGCAATAAATAGTTGATTCGTTGGAAAAAGCCTTTCAGAAATCTCCAGAGCTTTTTTAAATGTTTTATAGCTTTCTTCTAATTTGCCAGATCTCTTATAAACATCACCAAGCTTAGTTAGAGGGCTAATAGTTACAACAGTACCTTCGCCGAATCTATTTTCTAAAAACGTTATTGATTTTATTAAAAGTGCAATAGCTTCATCATATTTATTGTCTTTTACTAAAGCATCACTTGGAGGACCGATGTTAGCCCAAATCTCCTTTTTTTCTTCTTCACTTAAAAAACAAAAATGTTTCCATACTAACCCTTTTTGTGGAGGACTGACTTTATAGTTTGCTAAATTCTTTTCAAAAATATAATAAACATCAAATTCGTTTAGTTGTTTATTCTTAGGGTGGGTAGAATTCCATTCTTTACACAGGTAATTGCCATAATTATTTAAGTTTGTATACCAGCTACCAGGATAGCCTAATAAATTTCCAAGATAAACACTCCATCTAAATGAAGTAAATGTACTTAAAATTAAAGGAGGTTTATTCCAGTCTACATTCTTACCGTTTCTGAAAATATTGACTTCTGAACCATCTTCTAATTTGCCGGGAATAACAAACCACCAGTTATATTTAAGAGTGTTAATTATAAACATAGCCCATCTTTGTTCTAAAAAAAGTACTTTTGCAATACTCGACACATCTTTATCAGTTTTAAATTTTTCAGGGTATACGCTCTGACAATTTTGAATAACCATAAATGATAAAGTAAATATAAGTAAAATATTTTTTATATCACTAGGTATTTTTATCCAGCTTAAAAGTGAAGGACCTTTGCTAATAAGAGTAATTAAATTTTTTGGGAAATTAAATTTAAAACTAATATTATATTTTCCTTTAAAAGGATCTATTATATCCATGTATTTAGTGGGTATAAGTGGGACTAAAATTACACAGCTTACAAGTCCAAAATACCCAACATTCATACATAAATTTATCCCTATATGCATGAGAACTATTAATATTAATGTAATCACTCTTAAGCCACTAGTAAAGATCGGGGAAAAAATAAAAAATATTCCTATACGTTCAAGCCAATAAACAGAAAAAGTCATATACTTCATTAATTCAAGATTTTTTGAATCAAGAAACCACTTTCCAATAGGTCTCAAATAAAGATCGTAACTTAAAGCGTAATATATAGCACTGTAGTCTGTTCTCCATTCAGGGCTCATTCTAAATTCTGTAGTTATAAAATAGACAAGAAATATCTGAATTATAAAAAGTACTGAACCCAGTGAACAGACAGATTTAACAGTACTATTTTTTTCTTTATCGTACAGGCTTTCAATAGAATAATATTTTCCAAGTGGTAAGAAAATGCTCCATAAAAGCATGGAATGCAAAAGTAAATCTCCACCAAAACAAACAATCATATTTCTAAAGTGCAAAGAAACTATTAGATACCAAAGCAAGATTGAATTTAGTTTTGTATAAAAACCAATCATGAGTAAAAAAGCAACCAAGCCTGTAAATAAAAAAATTAAACTTATTCCTAGAGTTGTTCCTGTATAAAAATGAATGTATAATCCTAAATTATATGGAAAATACTCTGTAAGTGCTGATCTGGGCATGACTCCATAATCTGTATAATGTGCTTTTAGGTCTTTGGCTCTATCTATCAGATCAATTATCACAGTTAATGAAATTAAAATCCTATAAATAGATAATGCTCTAAGATCTAAACTAAAAATCTCAGTAATTTTTTTCCATATTGTTGATTCGTAAATTAAAGGCTTTTTTACTAATTCTGAACCAATAATCCCTAAAATAATAATTGCTAGTGGTAATAAATCCCAATCCATTTATTTCCCAGTTTTTATTACTTTTATTCGTTCTTGAAATATTACAGCTTTATCTTTTTTATTTGTTTTTATATAAAGCTCAAGCATGTTTTCAAGAATTGTAACTATGTTTATATTGTTTTTTCCGAGCTTATCTTCAAATACTTTTAAAGCAAGATTATAACAATTCTCTGATTCAAGATATTTTCCTGTAGAAAAATATAGTTCAGCAAGATTATTCATGCATGAAGCTGTGTCCAGATGATTTTTCCCTAGATTAGACTCCCATATTGCAATTGCTTGTTTATATAGTTGTTCTGCTTCTGTAAATCTTCCTTTAGATTTATAAAATGCGGCAAGATTATTCATACAGGTAGCTACTTGTACATGGTTTTGACCATATAAATCTTTAGATTTAATTAATGCTTCTTCAGCAAGTTTTGCGGCTTCCTGGTGTTCTCCAGTTTGGTGAAGTTTAACTAACTGCATATTTAAAGCTTTCCAGATATTTTCTTCTGAATAAGCAGTCTCATTTATTTTAGGATTAATACCTTGAAAGGAATCTTGCTTAGGTCTTAAAAAGAAATAGTAGACTAAGCCCCCAGCTATTAGTAATAAAATTAAAAATAAAAAGACTTCCATTTTGGATAAAATTTTACCTTGAAAACAATAACTAATCTTAATTTCCCAAAATTGGTTATTAATTTGTTAACAATTAAAGAGATGATTTAGCTACTAGTTCACTAATATCTTCAATTATAGGAGGATTCTCACTTTTATCTAATGTTTTTGCAGTATCGAGCATAATCGTACAGTAAGGACAAGCACTTGCCACAGTTTTTGCCGAAGACTCTTTAATTTCATTTAGTCTCATTACGTTAATTTGTTTTCCAGGAGCTTCATACCAAAGCTGAGCACCTCCACCTCCACAGCAGGTTCCTTTTTCCCGAGAGTTTTCCATTTCTATATACTTTAAACCAGGAATTTTATCTAAAATATTTCTAGGAGCATCATAATTTCCATTATGTCTTCCGAGGTAGCAGGAATCATGATAAGTAATTTCTTGGCTTACTTCTTTTGTCATTGTAAGTCTTCCATTTTTAATTAATTCCCATAAAACTTCTGTATGGTGGAGAACTTCTACACTTTCAAGACCAAATTCTGGATACTCATTTTTAAATGTATTAAAACAGTGTGGGCAATGAGTAATTATCTTTTTTACATTATGGGATTTGAATGTTTCAATGTTTTCAATAGCTAGTTCTTGAAAGAGTCCTTCATCTCCTGCACGTCTGGCTGTATCTCCAGTGCATTTCTCTTTCTTTCCTAAAACTGCAAATTTTACATTTGCTTTTTTTAATAGTTTTGTCATTGTTTTTGAGACATTTTGATTTTTATTGTCATATGCTCCAGCACATCCTACCCAGTAAAGATACTCATAATCAGAATTTTCATTTACTCTTGGTACATCAAGACCTTCTGTCCATTTCTCTCTGTCTTCTGGTGGCTGTCCCCATGGGTTTGATCTGGATCGGATATTTTTTAGAGTATTAAGCATATTGCTTGGTGCTTTATTCTCTGAAATCAGTGTTCTTCTAAGCTCAATAATTTTTCCAAGCTGATCGATTCCAACAGGGCAAGTTTCTACACAAGCTCTGCAAGTAGTGCATGACCAGAGAGTTTCAGGTGTTAATAAAGTATGAACTTCATTTTGAGAAGTTACAGTCCCTTTGTATCCATGATTATACATAGACTTGCCATACATGATTTGTTTTAAGTCAAGTATTATCCATTTTGGTGAAAGTGGTTTATCGGAATTCGAAGCAGGACATAAATCCTGGCACTTTCCACAAGCAGTACATGCATCTAGATCCATTAAATCTTTCCAGGTAAAATCTTTTATGTTAGTAACAGTTTGTGCGAAGTCCTCTGGTGGATTGTCCATTGCCATAATTTCAACCAGGTTAAAAGGTGTGCTTAGTGCTCCTTTTGGTCTATCATTAGTAAAAAAAAGATTTATAGGTGCAATAAACATATGGCTGAACTTTGTAAATGGAATTAGTGCAATGAATGAAAAAGTTTGAATAGAATGAGCCCACCAGGTGATTAGGTGTAAAAATTTCTTTGTTTCATATGAGACATTATTTAATGAGTTTGCTACTAATGCTCCTATTGGTGCATATGGTTCTATCTGATTTGTGGCTGACTGTCTTAAGCCCTCTATAAGAAATCCTAAAATTACAAATATAGAAAGATATACCAATTGAATCCAATCTTTTTGAAAATTATCTAATCTTTTCGGTCTTACTATATATCTAATATATGCAAAAAATCCAAGTCCTATAAGCATTAAAATGCCAAAAGTATCCATGCATAATGAATACAATTTATAGAATGGACCCTGGTAAAAATATATAGGAAATTTATCTTGAACCGTAAGAATTTCAGTTCCTATCCAAAGGACAAAGAAACCATAAAAAACAAGACCATGTGACAGAGCAACAAAAATTCTTTCTTTATTTCCTTTATTTGATTTTTCAGCCCAGGATTTATATGAAAGGCTTTTTGACAGCATATTTTTTATACGTACAGAAATATTTTTAAAATTATTAGCTGGCTTACCAGAAGACCAATTCTTTAACTTTACATAAAAGCCAGATACAAAAAAACATGCAGAAATAAAAAAAAGCGAATAAAAAATTTCTTTATAAAATGGATAATCGTGGATATTCCACCATAGAATTCTTGTTTCCATAACAGAAATATATTAACAAAGTATTAGCTTAATTAGTGAAATAGTAGGCAAATTTTTAGCTATTAAGTAGTAGATTTTTTCAATCTAATGGAATTAGCTCTTTGGGCAAGAGCGGAAGCTTTTGATTTATCTCCTGTTCTTAAATAGACCTGAGCTAAATTATCAAGTACGATTACTAAAGATTGATCTTCTTTACCTAGTTTCTCTTCAATAATGTCAAGAGTTTTTGTAAATAATGGAAGACTTTCATCATATTTCTCTTGTATGAAATATACAGCGGCTAAATCGTTTAAAGATTTTGCATGCTCTAGAGTCCTGTTCTTATCTTTTTTATTCTCATAAATAGAAACCACTTCTTCAAAAATTACCTCTGCATCTTTAAATTTGTTTTCTACTTTATAAACCTCAGCCAGATTTTTTTTCATTACTAAAAGATTTGGATCATCTTTTTTTAACTTTGCGCTAAGAATAATGACAGATTTTTTATATAAATCTTCAGCCGCTGCAAAATTCTTCTCTGTATAATAAATGCTTGCAAGATTATTTGTAGACAGTGCTACGTCAGGATGATCTTTCCCTAAAACTTTTTCTCTGATTTTAAGAGACTTTCTATAGGATCTTTCTGCGTCTGTTAATTTACCTTGAAGTCTGTATAGTTCACCTAAATTGTTTAAAGCTGTAGCAAGCTTTGGACTGTTTTCGCCGAAATTTTCTATAGCGAATTTAATAGAGTCATTTGCTGAATCAGTAGCTTCTGCTAGATTCCCTTGTTTGTATAACAGGATTGTTTTCTCGTTTAGATTTTTCCATAAATCTTCTTTTTGTTTTAATTCTTCACTAGAAAGTTTTGGATTATTTGCACATTGAATACAGTTTTGTTGTGCACAACCATTTAAAAGAAAACTTATTACTAATAAAAACACCAGATTTTTCATTTATATCCCCTTACTCATTTTTTTAATGCTTGTACAAAAACATGACACTTTGCTACTGATTTTCTCTCTTCAAAAACTACATCAGGTCTAAGTTTAAATCTACATCTTACACCAGGATAATAGGGCTTTTGAGGAGTATAATATTTACATTCAAAACATAATTCAAAACGAGCAATAGTCGTAGCCTTTCTCCTCCATGGGTCAAGAGTAATTTCAGTATCAACGTCTTCATTTAAGTCACTCATTTTATTAACATTAATATACTAGCAAAAACCATATTTGAATAATCCACTTGACAAATTTACTGAAGTAATTAAAAAATCAAAAATTATATTGCCTGAAACTATAATATTGAACTTATAGCTAATAAACCTAATTTGTAACTTTCAACTCCAAACCCACAGATTTGTCCTACACATGCTGGCGCTGTTAATGATGAGTGTCTAAATTCTTCCCTTTTATGTATATTTGAGATATGTACTTCTATAGTAGGAAGTTTAACCGCTAAGATAGCATCTCTTATAGCAACACTGGTGTGTGTATAAGCCGCTGGATTAATAAGAATAGCTTTAATCCCTTTTTTCAATGCATTTTGAATAAAAGTAACGAGCTCCCCTTCAATGTTTGATTGCTTAAAATCAAGTTCAAAATTTAACTCTTTGCCTAGACTTTTTAACTCTTTATTTATTTTTTCAAGACTTAAATTCCCATAAATACTTTTTTCTCTTTTTCCTAGCATATTTAAATTAGGCCCATGAATAACCAGGATTTTCTTAGTCTTTGATGAAGTTTTTTTCTTTTTTGACATAGGAATATTATATATGAGTCTATAGCTATATTTGGTGAATCAGTTAAATTGATTAAATTAGGTTCATAGGTTCATTTTTATGTTATCTTATTCTAAAAGGAGAATATTGTTATGTCATCAATCCTAAAAAATGTGTCAAATGAAGAAAAACTAAAAGTTACTAAAGATATAGTTGTAGCTTATATAAACAGTTCAGTGAAGAAAAAGGGTGAGGAGTCAGAACCTACCTTGAAACCGGATCAAATATGTGATTTAGTTAAAAAAGTTTTTAAAGCTGTAGATGAATTAGCACCTATAAGCGAAACCAGAGTAGGATTGCACTAAAAGTTGTTATAATTTAATTATGACTACAGCAATTGTAATTCCAGCTAGATATGAAAGTACCCGTTTTCCTGGAAAACCACTTGCATTAATAGCAGGAAAACCAATGATAGAGTGGGTTATATGCTCAGCTATTGGTTCTAAGCTCGCAGATAAGATTATAGTTGCTACTGAAGATCAAAGAATATTTGATTTTGTTAAGGAATATTCAACACATAATTCCAATCTCTCAAATCGGTTAGATGCATGCATAACTTCTAAAAATCATCAATGTGGAACTGATAGAATCTGTGAAGTAGTAAAAAAGTATTCAGATATAAACCATGTGGTTAATTTTCAAGGAGATGAACCATTAATGCCTTCTGAGTATCTGGATAAGGTAATTGAACCTCTTTTAAATGGATCAGCTGAGATGACATCACTTTGTACATTGATTTCTAAAGAAATAGATATAAACAATCCAAACATTGTAAAAGTAGTAAAAGATAAAAATGATTTTGCAATTTATTTCTCCAGATCACCAATTCCTTATCATAGAGACTTAAATACTCAAAAACCAAAACACTTTAAACATCTTGGAATATATGGTTATAGTAGAAACACTATTCTGAGATTCAGTAGTTATCCACAGTCTGAACTCGAGGTTGCAGAACAATTAGAGCAATTGAGAATGCTTGAAAATGGAATAAAAATTAAACTAAGAGTAGTAGAGAAATCTTTCCCTGCAGTAGATGTTCCAGATGATGTAAAACTTGTAGAACAAGTGCTCCAATTAAAATAAATTTTTAGATTTACTTAAGCAGAAGCTTTTTCTTGTCTTAAAATTTCTGTCTTTAACTTATTAATTCTGGAATACAAACTAATAGCAATATTTTTTGCTGTAGCTAAATCAGTTTTAAGGCTTTCAGATTTTTCGCTAGCAGAAGTAAGCTCGTCTATTTTTTGTTGAAGCATTGCAATCTTTTCATGAGCTTTTTCTAATGATTCTGTCGTTAAATTAAGCTCTTTACATGAAGTCGTATTCTTTTCTTCTTCAGTGTTTAATTTTTCATTAATAGAAAATAAATCATTTTCTAACTGACTCTTTGCTATTAAAAGAGCATCATGTTCTGATTGAACCTTTTGAAGCAAAAGAGCTTTTTCATTACTTAGCTTCTGAGATCTTAAATTTTGTTCGTTTAGCTCAGTAAATGATTCTATGGCATCGCCGATTTTTTCAATAAGCCCTTCTCTGTTTTTAATTTTTCCGGCAAAAAGCTTACTTAAAAATCCACCTTCATGAGATTGTCTTATCTCCTCTTGAACAGATTTTAAATTTTCAATAATATCTTTGAAAACCTTCCCCTGATCTAAGGATTCACACTGAGTGCTAATTTCAGAAGACTGTGAATTTTTGTATGAATTTAGAATGGATTGATATGAAGAAATGAGTTCTTTTAGCCTCTGATCACTATAAGTTTTAGGAATATACTTCTCAATAAACCTTTCAACAATTCTTGGAAGAGTTTTTCCAGAATTCTCTGCAACATTTGGGAATTTTGATCTCAACTCATCGATGAGAGAATTTGTTAAACTGTTTAAATTGGTAATAGAATTTAAGCTAATTTGTGGAACTAGTATTCTTACTGCCCATATGGCTTGTGTGTTTGAATCCAGGTCATTTTGATATGAAAACTCTTTCTGTAATTTTCTAAATCTAGCCAGATTCTTACCTTCAACCATTAGTAAAGATTGTATATGTCTGATTAAATCTTTAGGAGCTTTAGACTGCTTATTTTGAAGTCTAATTTGATTAAAATCTGCAGTTGATGTTTCTTTTTGTTTTGTAGGAAATAAGAACAAAATCTGAGTTTCAAGAGTCCAAACGTATTTTAGTATTTCCTCTTGGATTTCATTTTCTTCAGCTCTTTGCCAGTTCTTTGATGGTGAAATGCCTTGAATTATTTGTGTGACTTCTTCTTGTGAGATTTTCTTCCCTCTACTTTGTATTAATCCTGTAAGTTCATTTATAGAAAGAGTAGGGAATTCACTCATTATTTTTAATACAAACTTTTGAGTATCTTTAGATATTGCTTGTAATTCTTGTGTAGTCACTTTTATCTCCTTTAGTTATTTAAAGCTTCAGTTTCACCTTCATATGAGCAGAGAGTCAAATTGTCGAGGGTTACAGATGGCATTTCTAGTGGCAGATCTTCATCTGAATTTGATGAAGAGGTGTCGTCTAAAAGTCTTAAATCTATAGCTTCTTGATTTTGTTCTACATCTGTAAGTGATAAACCGGCTTTTCTTTGGTCTAACTCAATTTTAATAAGTTTAGATATTATCTCAGAGCCAACTTTTGGTTTTTCAATGTTTGAAGGAATCTCAGAGTTATGAAGAAGTGCTTCTACCCCTGGCTTAAGTTCAACAAAGACACCAAAATTAGCTTCACTAATTACTGTACCTTTAACTATAGAACCTGTTTTCAAAAGGTCTTTAACTTGATCCCATGGATCTCCCAAAATTTGTTTTACACTGAGTGCTATTCTATGATTTTCCTTTTCCACTCTAAAAATTCTGGCTTTTAATTTTTGACCAATTTTAACTATGTCTTTTGGATGACTGTATCTTCCCCAGCTAAGCTCTGATGCTGGGATTAAACCATCAATACCACAAAGGTCAACAAATACTCCGAAGTCAGCAATTCTTAAAACGCTAGCAGTAACAATATCGCCTTCTTTTAATTTCTGAATAGTGTCTTCTGCTTTTCTTTGCTTTTCAAGATCAACCGCTTTTTTCTGATTAAAAATTAGCTTCTTTTCTTTTGGATCAATCTCTTCTATTATTACTTCAATTTCTTGATCAACCCAGTTTTCTTGAGAAACACCAGGGAGTCTAATGTATCTGCCAGGCAGAAAACCTCTAAGTGAATCAATATATATTTCAACGCCACCTTTAACAACCTTTGCAATTTTTACTCTTAAAGGAGTGTCCTCGCTCTTTAGTCTTTCTAATAATTCCCAAGTACCTTTTTCTTTTAATACTTTTGGGGAAACCATATACCTATCAGTCTTATCAGGACCGGATAAAACAATAGCCTTAAATGAATTATCAGAAGACTCGCTTTCAGTAACATGGGTAATAGGAATAAAACCTTCCCACTCTTCATTTATATCAACAACATATCCTTCTTTTAACTTTGCGAGAATTTTACAATTTACTTCTGTATCTTTAGAAAGCTTAGATTCATACTTGCCCTTAAGCTCTTCAAATGTTGTTAATGTCATTTTTAATTGGCCTCTCTTAGTTTTATGTTCTATCCTGCTTTTGCACTAGTAAAAAATACATTACTAGCATAGCCTAAACCTAGACTGACTGCTAGACAGACAACTCCTAAAATTGCCTTATCAATACTACTACTGCGCAAAAGAAAACCGATAGACATCATAATTCCAAGAAGGATAAATCCTCTAATACCGAGGACTTTAGCCCAGCCAATGTAAAAGTCAGATTTTGTAAAGCTAATTAATTTTGCATTGTTGCAATATTTTTTTGCAACCTTTTGGAGAACAACTTTGCCTTTAAAAATGCCAAGGCATACAGCAATTACTGCAAAAATAATCATTTTAGGCCCGAAGTCCAAAGTTAACAAGCCATTTACTCCAGTAAAAAGAAGCCTGATTGAGACACCCAACCAAATTATTCCAACAATAAATAAACTTACTTTTTCTGGTTTCATAATTTTTTTTGCATTTTTAAATTTAAAACTTTAAATTTGCTTCCTGTTCATTATAGTAAAGTGAAAGGTATATAATAAAGTATTCAAATAGCCATCGTAATAATATAGATCTTGTATTTCTTTTATGTAGATAATTAACATTAGGTAAAACCATCTCAACACGGCATTTCCAAGAGGATTTCCTCAATATAAAATTTATTTAATCTGGTACAATTTTTTGAGCAAATATGCCTCTTTAATAGATTTTCTTGTTTAGATTAACTTTTTTTTATCTGTAATATTTGTATATAGTCTTCAAAATTATCGTTAAAAAAGATATCATTGTGTCATAAGAGATTTAAAAGAATTCTCTTTGGTTAAGAAGGATTAAAATGCGCTCACAATCAAAAAACGAACCAGTACAAATCAGAGCTTTAGATCAGCAGTTGATTGATAGCTTATATAAGCAACTTACTGATGAATTAAATGAATTAATTAGAGAATTAAATGACTCTTCTAAAATAGGTGCATTTGGCGCTATGGCAACACTTTCAGGTAGAGTTTCTGAGATTGCTATTGATATTAAAAAACTCCAACATTTACCTTCAATGCTTACAAATCCTTTTGTTAAGCAGGATCCTAGAGATGTTTTAGATGAAATAAGCAAGAAATATTCTAAAAAGAAAAAATCTAAGAAGTAAATCTGTTACTTAATTTGTGAGATGACTGTGAATATTGGTAGGTACATTCCTATAACTATAGCGCCTACTAGCCCACCAAGTGTAACTATCATAATTGGTTCCATGAGTGAAGTAAGTGCTTCTACTGAATTCTCTACTTCTATATCA
The DNA here is from genome assembly GCA_964602915.1 of uncultured Gammaproteobacteria bacterium. GTDB lineage: Bacteria > Cyanobacteriota > Vampirovibrionia > 2-02-FULL-35-15 > 2-02-FULL-35-15 > CAZRTB01. Next base: position 186,890 of record CAZRTB010000005.1, read on the forward strand.
TAAAAGTCTGCCACTTTTTCAAGCATGTTTTCTAGCTGACCAGTCTCTTCACCAATAGCAACCATCTGTGTGACCATAGGAGGGAAAATCTTGCTTTCACCTAGGGGTCCGCTTATTGTTCCACCTTGTTGCACTTTACTTTGAACCATTTCAACTGCTCTTGCCAAGACAGCATTACCTGCTGAATCTTTAACTACATCAAGTGCAGTAACTATTGGTACCCCTGATTTTGTAAGTGTTCCAAATGTTCTTGTAAATCTTGCTACTGCTACCTTTTTTAAAATATCTCCAAGAACTGGAATCTTAAAAGAAGCTAGATCAATAGCATATTTTCCTTCAGGTGTTTGGTACCATTTCTTGAGAGACCATACACTAAAAACTAAAAGAGCAACAATTAATGCCATATACCAGGATCGTAAAAACTCACTTACAGTAATTAAAAATTTAGTATAAGCTGGAAGCTCGCTTCCTAATGAATTAAAGAGTCCAGAGAATGTAGGTAAAACTAAAGTAAGCATTGCATAGAAAACTACAACAGCAATAATCATAACCACTACAGGGTAAGTCATTGCTGATTTTACCTGCTGAGTAAGTTTACTTCTTTCTTCCATAAAAATAGCAAGTCTGTTTAAAACCTTGTCTAGGACACCACCTGCTTCGCCTGCTCTAACCATTGAAATATATAAGGCATCAAAAATTCTTTGATGTTTAGAGAGTGCATCTGAAAGTGTTCCACCCTGCTCGATATCATACCTGACTTGTTCGAGAGCTCTTTTAAGCTTTGGGTTTTCTGTTTGATCAGTAAGAACAGTTAATGCTCTAAGCATTGCTACACCAGCTTCAATCATTGATGCAAACTGCCTGGAGAAAATAACCATATCTTTTAATGTTATTGGTCTGTATTTAATAAGAAACTCATCAAAGCTGGACTTCTCTTCTTTTTTTCTTTCAATGGGACCAGGGAAATCATTTACACCAGAAGAAGGTTCAGATTTTGAAGAGGACTGTTTAATATCAACAACCCAGAGTCCTTGTTGTTTTAGTGAAGACCTGGCATTTTCAATGCTGTCAGCAGAAATAGAGGACTCTTTAAGTTCTCCTCTGTTATCTCTTGCTTTGTAAGCGAATGTTGGCATTTTTTTATTTAGTTCCAGCTTGTCTGGAGCTTCTATCTCAGGTTTCTATTTTATTATGTACCATCTTTCTTTAAATTAAAACTAAAGCTATCAATATCTGAGATTTATTGCTTAGTAAGTTTGTTCCTAAAACCCCTAGTTAGTCTTTACTGTAACCCTCAGTTACATCTTTTTTAGCTTTTAGATTTTATCTTTTATTTCTCTTACTTTCTTTATATAATCATTTTCATGAAATATAAATGGCAGATTAAAGAAGATTATAATTTTTCAAAAGATTTTTTAAAAACCGCATATGATTCAGAAATAATTGCAAAACTTCTTTTAAACAGGGGTATAGATACTGTAGAAAAAGCTAAATACTATTTAAATCCAGAGGAATATATTCCATCGAAACCAGAGGAAATTGGAGATTTAGTTAAAGCAAAAAGTAGAATTATTTCTGCTATAAAAAAAGGTGAAAAAATTACAATTTTCGGTGACTATGATGTGGATGGAACTACTGCTACATCATGTTTGCTTCTAGCATTAAAACAATTTACTGAAAATATTGATTTTTATATTCCTAATAGACTTACTGAAGGGTATGGTTTAAATCCCTCAGCTGTAAAGGCAATCGCTAAAAGAAATAAAGAAGCATATCAGGGCACACCTTTACTAATTACATGTGATTGTGGAATTACAAATGTAAAAGAAACAGAGCTGGCAAATGAGCTTGGTATGGATGTAATTATTACTGATCATCACTCACTCCCAGAAATCCTTCCTCCTGCACATGCAATTCTAAATCCAAAAATGCTTCCAGAAGGGCATAAATTACATTTTCTCCCTGGTGTAGGAGTTGCGTATAAATTAGCAGAAGCAATTTTAAATGAGTTATGTAATTCTGAACAGAGCAAAGAATCTAGCAATGATCTTCTTGATCTTGTTACTTTAGGTATGATTGCTGATATGGCACCTTTGGTAGATGAGAATCGTTATTTGGTACAGATCGGGCTTTCTAGACTAGCCCATACTAAAAAACTAGGACTTAAGGAACTGCTTAGAGTATGTGGATTTAGTCAAAAATCTGAAGCTCAAGGACAAAAATCAAAAATTGATTCAGATCATATAGGTTTTGGTATTGCTCCAAGAATAAATGCTGTAGGAAGGCTTACTGATGGAAATATGGCAGTAAAACTTATGACTACAAATGACTTGATTGAGGCTACCTACCTTGCTACTGAACTAGATTTTCAGAATAAAGAAAGGCAAATCCTGTGTGATGAAACATTGAAGGATGTTTTAGAGATGATACCTGAGAATAAAGATGATAAATGCATTATTCTTGCTAAAGAAGGATGGCATCATGGAATAATTGGGATAGTTGCATCGAGAGTTGTAGAGAAATTTAGTTTGCCCACATTACTCATTTGTATTGATAAAGAACAAAATATTGCTCGTGGATCCGGCAGAAGTGCTTGCGATTTAAATATTGTTGATGCACTGGTTTCATGTTCCAGCCATTTGGAAAAATTTGGCGGGCATAAAGCGGCTTGTGGGCTTTCTATAAAGCCTGAAAGCCTTGAAATTTTTATAAGTGATTTAAAGAGAACAATTAATAAGACCTTGGAAAGCGTTGATATAGAGCCAGTCTTGAAAATAGATTCTAAGATTAATCTTTTAGATTTAAATCTTGATCTAATTGAGAAAATAAATAAGCTTGCTCCATTTGGCTTGGGGAATAAAATGCCAATTTTTATTAGTGATGAATTAGAAATAGCAGGGACAAGGCAAATTGGTAAAGAAGGCAAGCATTTAAAACTTTATTTGCGAACTTTAGATTATGAGCCTAGAACTTTTGAAGCTCTCATTTGGAACCATGATTTTAAGATTGTCTTAAATGAAGGGGATAAGTTAAAAATTGCTTTTACTCCAAAATTAAATAGCTTTAATGGAGAGACATTTATTCAGCTTGAAGTAAAAGACTTTGACCTTGCTAAAGAGAATAAGTTTGAGAAGAGAGAAGACTATATTCTTGAAATATTTGATTCCAGGAGAAGCTCCCCGAATGTTCAGGAAAAGGGATCAGTTTTTTTTGCAGAATCAAACCAAAAAGATTTTCTACCTTTAAAAACATATTCTAGAAACAAGATCTTTAAGTGCAATAATCTAGTCCTTCTTGATATTCCTCCAGATGAAGACACCATGATAGAAATAATAAAAAAATCATCTGCTGAAAAACTTTATTTGGCCTTTTCAAATCCTCCATCTTTTACGCCACAACATTTACTTAAACGTTTGATAGGAATGCTTCGTTATGCAAAAAATAATATGGATTCAAAAATTAATGAAATACAATTAATGTCTGCTTTAGGTATAAATAGGTCTTCACTGGCTTTTGCTTTAAAAACACTAGAAAAAGTTGGTTTTTTAACTTATATAAAAAATAAAGATAGTTTTAATATAGATATTTTAGAAACTTATCGACAGAATTTTGATGAGTTAATAGAATATAATCTGTTAGTTTCTGAACTGAAAAATATTCAGGACTTTCAGGAATGGTTTTTTGAATCTGAGATTTCTGAAATTGAACTGAAGGTAAAGAAACTTATAAAGTCAAAAATGATACTTCTTCAAGAAGCTGTAAAGTAAAAATATAAAAAGGGTACTATATGTCAGAAATGATTAAATCAAAAATAAGAGATATTCCAGACTTTCCTAGAGAAGGAATAGTCTTTAAAGATATAACTACTGTGCTAAAAGATGCAGAAGCTTTTAAACATGCTATTGATCTACTTGCAAAACATTATGAGAATCAAAAAATTGATTATATTGCAGGAATAGAAGCAAGAGGATTTATTTTTGGTAGTGCTCTCGCATATAAAATGGGCAAAGGCTTTATTCCTATAAGAAAACCAGGGAAATTGCCCCATAAAACAGAAACAGTTTCATACGATTTAGAATATGGAAAAGATAGTCTTGAAATTCATATCGATGCTGTAGAGCCTGGAAAGAAAGTTTTAATTGTTGATGATTTATTAGCTACAGGAGGTACTGTAGATGCCGCTATTAAATTGGTTAAGAAAATTGGCGGAGTTATTATAGGTGTAGCTTTTGTAGTAGAGCTAGAATTTCTTGATGGAAGAAAGAAACTTCCAGAGGATTGTAAGATCACGAGACTCATAACTTTTTAACTTATAAGGTAAGTCTTAAATTTATTTAATCTAAAAAATAAATAGGTTAAGTTAAGAATCTATTGAAAAATATATTTTAACCCTGCTAATATTGTAGATAATAAGTACTTCCTACTAACTATTTAAAAGTGAGCGGGCTTTATATGACTCGTATTTTTCATAATTTTAGATTTGATGTAAGTCCTGGTTTAAGGACTTTTTCGCCTCATTTTCCAGGGAAGGAATCTTCTATTCATAGAGGATTAAGAGCAAGAAAGGCTTACGAAAGATCTCCTTCTGATTTTAAAGAAGTTGTAGATGGTTTTGTGAGCTTATATGAAAAGAATGAAAAGCCTGACTATGAATTCAGGGGAAAAGTTATAGATTTTTTAGCTTCAAGAGAAAAACATGGTGATCTTTCTAAAGCAATGTTTTTTATAAGAAACTTAGCTGAATTAAAAAAAATAAAATATGAAGATGGTACTAAAATAAAAGGTATTGAAAGACTTTTTGAAAATGCAGAAGTAGCAGATCATTTTGGAGATAACCCATCAGGGTTTTATTTTGAAGCAATAGCAGGTTTATCGCTTATTCAAAACAAATTTAAAATAAGAGAATTCTCTATGAGAGAAATCTCTGGTGAAGAATTGGTAAGTAGTGATGGAATAGATAGAGAAGTAGATATTTTTGCTGAGCTAGATCTAGATAGTGAAATTGTTCCTGTTTTTATTGATGCAAAATCTTGTTTTAGTGCTATAGGTGCTAGCCAGAATAAAAATCATCAGCTTGATGCTTTAATAGAAATTTCTGAAAATTATAATGCTGTTCCGGTGGTAGTTTTAAGAACTAAAGATCCTGTTTTAACTCCTGATGGAAAGCTTATGGATTATGAATCTTTAAGTTTTAGTAGCCATACTTATAATGGACTTATAGGTTACTTGGCTGAGAAAAAAATGCTTATGTGGGATGAGTGTGGAAAAGAGTTAGTCCCTGAAAAAGCAGTTATACAATACAGACGAAATCATTAAGAAAGAATTTAAGCTATTTGACAGCTGTAGTAGAATCCCTTATGCTATGTCAGGGTTTTCAACTAAAGTACCTTCTCTATGTAATTCTGCTAAGTCATTTTGTCTTGGGCTATTAGCTTCTTTAACGGCTGTATTTGGTGTAACAGGAGGACTTAATTCATCAATAATTTCTTTTATTCTACTATGATGAACATGAGGACCGTCATATCTGTCAAGATGTTTAGATAGATGTTTAACCAGAAATTCTTTTATTTCAGGATCTTCTTGGTTATGAATGTTCCTATTATACAATAAGAATAATGCTTGAAGTGACCCATTCTTGCCAGCGTTTATTAAAGGAATAATTACACTTTGATCAATCCTATCTAATGTCCCTAATTCAACAATTGCTCTTTCAACAATTTCTGGATACTCTGAACTTAAAGATTTAACTAGTAGTTGAGAAAGAGATTCATAGTTTGGTCTATCTGACATCATAATTGCTTGATATCTTATAAAAGGATCTTCATTCTCATTTTCAGAGATAGAGTCTATTTTATCTTTAACTCCTTCTTGTGTTCTTAAACTATTTAATGAGTCAAGGATTGTAAGTTTGGTCAGTGGATCACTTGAATCTAAAAGAGAAAGAAGCTTATTACGCACTTTCATATTTCTAGGATCAACCAATTTACAGGCTATATAAACTATGTTTGGATTTTTATCGTCTAGATAATAATAAAGATCATTTTTTAAACGGTCACTAACTGTTTCTGAAGAACCTACTGCAGTTAAAGAGTCAGTTAAAATATTTTTAACTACACTAAGTATTTTCCCTCTATAGTCATGTAATGAAAGTCTGTTATTTGTTTGTTTTGGATTATAGGTTCTAAGTGATTCCATTAATGGTTTTAATCCAAGAGTATGTTTTGTATATTCAAAAAATGTTCTTGCAGATTCTCTAAGTTCATAATTGTCTGAGTTTAACCAGGTCTTAAAATTCTCTAAAATAAAATCATCATAGTTACTTAAGTCATGTCCGTTTTTATCAGAATTTTCTTTTATTTCTTTACTTAAGTCTTCAATTAATTGATTTGCTTCAGAAGAGAATCTATTTCTACTTACTTTGGTAAAGCTTGAGCTTTCTTCTGTGAATTTAAAGAGTGATATTAAAATATCTTTAACATAATTTGATATTGAATCTAAATTCTTCCAGTTCTTAATAATTAACTTACAGTAGGTTTCCTGAGCATTTGACCTGGATTTATGAGGGAGCTTTTTATTGTTTGCTATAGCTAATAACTTGCTAAAATATTGTTTAATTAAAACCTTATCTAAAACACCTGATCTTAAGTTGTCTGAGATTTGATCTTTTGTAAGTTTTATTTCTTCCTCTAATGCAAGGTTTTGGGTTTTAACTGCTTTTTGAAAGGAAGTTAACTCTTCTAATAAAATATTATAATTTTCTACTTCAGGCGATGTCCCTGTTTTTAAAGCCACATATGCATTTTCTCTTAAATGATAATCTAAACTGTTGTTTTTAATTATTTCTATAAGACCAGGTATTGTTGATTTATCTATAACTACTAAAGGTTTATTTTGGCTTTGAGAGCCTGGCTTATTATGGACCTCATGATTACTTGTAAAATCGAATTTATTTACAAAGCTATATATCCATGTACCTATGCCTACAAGAGTTAAACCAACACCTAAGTTTCTTGCAGTAGTATTTTCTTGAGAGTAACCATAACCTGCACTTGATAATCCAATTAAAGAAAATACCCCGGAAATATAATCAACTGGAGATCTGCATGAGAAAAAATCCGGCTTCTTACCACTACTTTCTTCATTCAATTTTTTATAAAGACTCTTTACTTTTTCAGCAGTAGGACTTTCAATGCTTCTTGCAAATAGAGGTAAAAATTGATGGGGAATTATAGAAGAATTAAAAGTAGTTTTCATATAATGATTCTTTAAACAAACTGATTCTATAAAAAAAAGATCTGAAATATAAATTTCTATTATAGCCGTGTATCAATAATGTAATATGTTAAATGCTTAATCAAGTATTTCTAATAGTACAATTGGTCTAAATTAATAAAATTTTTAGAATCTTTTAAGAAGAACCTATTTCTTCAGCTATGGTTTTGACATCATACTCTGTTTTTGGTAGGAGACCGACCAGAGCCATTATTAAATAGTTGTCTGTCATGGAAGTGGTATAGAAATTACCACGTGGTCCCCAATTTACCAATGAATATGGAACGTTGTGTTCACCATTCCAAAGATTATTACCTATCATTTTTTTATGAATTGCTTCCATTATTTTTCTTAGATCATTTGATGTGGTGGTTCTAGCATGTCTCTCGCCAAGAGTTTCTTTAACAGCGTCTTGAATTACTGTTGAAGTTTCCTCCCATTTGAGGTGAGTATTAGTTTCTGGTCCTATATATTTATGTCTGCTTTGCCACACCCTTTGGAGCCAAAACCTAGTAGATTTTTTTTCATAATCATTAATAGCATCTCTAAGATTATCTTCGCTCTGAAAATCATTTGTAAAATATGTAATAGATGGACTTTCAAGATTCCTGGCTATTAAAGATCCAAGAACCATGAACATATAATTTTCTTTCATGCCAGTATGCCAGAGATCTAAAAAATCTTTTCCAGCATAAAGAGAAGTTTCATTTCCCCATAAAGAAGTTTTACATGCTATTTCATGTGCTCTTCTCAGTCCAGCCTGGAATTCATTTTTCCCATCGATTTTAAAATGGACTTTATTTTTAACTAGTTCATCTGATGTACCATGTAGAATTTCTACAACACTATTAAAAGATGGATTGGTATGTCTCCTGCCTTCAGATGCCTGCCAGATTTGCCTAAGCCAGTTATTAGTTGTTGCTAAGTTATTATTTACACCTATACTCATAAAACCTCACTTTGATTTTTTTAATTGGGACCATTATATAATGCAAGTTATTCACTTAGAGTAATTATGAACATGAAGTGTAGGATTATGTTTAATCAGTTAAAATATATTTAATTTGACTAAACTTTAAAAGAATAGTAAAAATATTAGAGCTTAAATTTTGAGTATGTAACTAATTTTATGAAGCCAACAGGTATTAATGGAAACTCGTCTGGTGCTAGTAAAGCTCAGAGAAAACCTAACAATATTAGAACTCATAGAAATGATGAGACTTCTAGAGATCAGATAAGAAGAGATTTTGATCCAGGTGTAATGGGGGAAATAGTTGAATTCTGCAAGAATGGCATTAAATCATGGTTTGGAGCATATATAGAGGCTGGGGTAGCGATAGGAAGCCTTGTTAAAGAGACATCGGTTGATTTAAAAAATAAAGTTGTTTCTTTAGCGTTGAGATTTAAAAAGAAAAAAGAAGTTGTTAATGTTGAAATTCCTGTAGAAAGAGCTCCCGAACAAATACAACAAACTCAAGGAAATATAAACCAGACTAAAAATATAACGCACTTTTCATTTACTACAACTAACAATCATTCAAAAGTAGAAAAACCAGAAAAAACATTTCTTAAATTAAATATTTTGGAATTTATTGGTAAAAATCCTTCTGAATCAGCATATTTAATTCTTCAAAAAATAGAGGAAAAGAATTATCCTTGTGACAAATTAAGTAATGCTTATAAATTCCTTGAAGAAGTTGCTTTTGAAGAATTAAGCTTTGAGTATTCTGCTATTAAACATTTTAGGTTTAATAAAAGAGAACAGCCTGGTCCTTTAAATACAGAACAAATAAAATTAAAAGCAGTAAATAAACTTAAAAATTTTCTGACTGAAATAACAAATGATCAGGAATTAGCAGGGCAGATTACAAATATAATTTGTGTGGATAATCAAGTAGAAGTAGATATAACTCCAGAGCAGAATGTGAGTGAGGAAATCCTACCTGTTATTCAATCAGAACCTGTGATAGTTCAGGAACTTCCTGTCTCAGACGTTGCTTTTGCTAAGGATGAAGTAATTTCTCTTCCTATGTTATATCCAGCTAGTCTGTCTGATGATCTTTTAGAACTGTCTAGTAAGTCAGGGGAAATATTAGGGATAAATAATGAAGATTTAGAAAGCTTTTTGAGTCTAGTCTCTATACATAAAAGAGTTTTTTCAAGTCTTAGCCAAGAAGAAGTTTCTAACAGAATAATGTTTTTGCATACTTTGGCTAGTCAAACCTCAGATAATACTAATTTAAGACTGAATTTAAATACTCTTCAGGAAGAATATAATGCATTTAATGATTATTTTGCTTTAGATGAAAATATAAAATCTTTCTTAGGGATTCAATTTAATCGAACCAAAAGACCTGATTTTAATTCATATTTATTAAAAAAAGAAGTTGGAGATTTCCTTTCATGCAGAGTACATACTGCATTAAAAGAAGCGAAAATATTTATAAAAACTTTAGCGAGTCTGGATGAGGCAGGTGCAGAAGGTGTAATAAGACTTCTTAAAAAAGCAACTTCAGCAAAATCTGAAATAAATGATACTCCTTCTAATCCTGCATATGGGTTTTATGTAAAAGCTGAAGCTGGTTTAAGTTTATTAAATCAATTTAAGAGAGCTTATCCTAAAGCTGGTGATATATCTATGAGATTTTTAGATCCTTCTGTAAAGTCTACAGATATAATTCTTGAAACCCCAAATCTTATTTTTATGATTAAAGTCAAAAGTAATACTAAAAAAGCAATTCAAGGTATAAAAGAATTGGAATCGCTTTCAGCAAGAACTAGATTTGAATCTATGTTTGGTGAAGGGAAGAAAATAATTCCTGTATGTTTAATAAATGGTATTGGAGATACTATTATCGATCTGGAAAATAGAAAAAAAGGAATTGATAGAGAGGGAATAAAGCAATTATTAGGAATATCTTCCAGTAATCCTGATTTTGGAATATGGGATATAAATGGAAATGACAGGAAAAAAGAACTAGATAATCTTTTAAGTGAAGGACAGAATATTTTATATAAACTTGCTTAGGTAGTGATTTTGATTCTATCTCATACTTGTATGATAAAGGATCTGTCCGATTTATTCGGCGGATCCGATAGTCCGTTATTCTTAATTGTAGAAGACTTCAGCTTGTCTGAAGTCCCATAAATAAATGAGGCGGCTGGCGGATTTGAACCGCCGCATAGAGGTTTTGCAGACCTCGGCCTTACCGCTTGGCTAAGCCGCC
>CAZRTB010000006.1:0-58979 GCA_964602915.1 uncultured Gammaproteobacteria bacterium
TTGGAACTGGAGGTGGCGGAGGTGGCGGAGGCGCCGGGATAGTTGCAGATGGTTGTGGAGTAGTGGTAGGAGGTTTTGGAACTGGAGGCGGAGGAGGTGGCGGAGGCGCTGGGATAGTTGCAGATGGTTGTGGAGTAGTAGGTGGAGAAGACTTTGTGTTTCCTTGTTTTAATTTGTGAGCCGTCATTTCTCCTACTATTACATTTTGAAAAATACTTGCACTTTGTTGAGCCACATTATGAAAACTTACATCACCAGTTTTAATAGCTTCAGAACCAAAACTAATTCCTGCAGATACAATGGATTCAGCACCAACAACTAATACCTTTTTTAGAACACCTTTAGTTAAATCTCTACTAGCGTTACCCGTGGAACCTACGCCTCCTGAAAGCATTGCTGATCCGACATCGATAACAGAACTTTTAATAATTTGTTCTCCCGTTAATCCTTTGCTGGCAAAAAATTCTTGTTTTAATTTGGTAACTTCATCTGAAGACATATCTTTAATTTGTTCGCCATAAACTTTATTAAATTCAATATTTGCATTTACTAAAGCTTCAGTCGTATGAATACTTGTAGTAACTGCTGAGCTAGTGCCACCTGAGATAATCCCTGTTGCTACTTTCCCTGCTATAGAGGATGCTTTCCCAACAATTTTTCCAGCCGCTCCAGCACCAACAGCACTACCTACTGCACTAATAGTAGAGTCTTTAGCATCCTGAAGTGTTGCGCTATTGGCTTCTGAAAAAGCTTGAGATGCAGATTTGCTTTCAAAAACATAAGCTTCTTGAGTAGCATTTCCATAATTTACTACTGCTCCAGCAGTAGTTCCAGCGGCAATTCCTAATGCAACTCCTGCAAGTCCGCCAGTACCTATAGTGGCCGCTGTGACTGCCGCACCTTTAGCAACTTCTTTAGACACTTTACAAACAGTTTCAGCATGATCGTAGAAAGTGTCTACATCTTGCAAAGTACTATTAGACTTTTTATAACTATCACTTGCTTGGGTAGAAGCTTTACTGATATTTGCTTTATAAGCATTTATGCCTTTTTCAAGAACAAGTTTAGCGCCTTTAATATCGCCCTTATTAATAAGTTCATTTATTAATTTTTTAGTTTTTTCAAATTCTTTTTTTTGTTCTACTATTTTCTCTTTATATGTCTTCTCTTTAACAAGCTGTTCCTGAAGAACTTTTTTGTGACCTGACACCCAGGCAAAAACACCTGTTTCCTTAATCTCTTGTTCTGTCGACTTAATGTGTCCTTCTGCGCCAGATAAACGAACATCAATATAAGAACTTTGTTGGTTTAATTCTTCTTTAATTTTTTTAATATCTTCAGCATTGTTTTTACCTGCGTCTTTAGATGGTACAGTTGTAGTAGCTGAAGGGGATGTTTTAATATCAGACATGATAAAAGTCCTATTTAATGATTAATATCAATGTGGGTTTATGGAGTGGTTAAAAATTAGATAGAATTAATGAGCAAGATTACATTTAGGTTAGCTTTATAGGGTTAGCCTTTGCCGGGAAGTATAGCAGTCATTGTTTGAGCATTTTGTTTCTTCTCTTCAAGTGCTACTTCATTTAAATAGCTTTCATTTGTTCTTAATTCGCCATCTACTGCTCTTAGCGCGTAAAGCTTATGTCTGATGACATTTGGATCATTAACGTTAAAATTATAAAATTCTTTAGGAATAAAAGAATCGCCTTTATTTTCAAAAATCTTAGCCCACATTAAATCATTTTGCTGATCTAAGATTGCATTATCAAGAAGTGCTTCCATATCCTGCATACCTTTTTCAACTATTGATATTTGTTGTCTTACTATTTCTAACCTAGCAATAGTACTCATATAAGAACTCCTTAAAAGTTAAGAAATTATATATTTAGATGTTTAAATCAGGGTTAAACCTACTTGTTAAATTTTGCTAATAAAAGTTTAGTTGATCGGATTTACTGGCAAAGCCAGACAAATCCTTAATGCATACATAGTCCGCCATCAATTTTATTTATATAGTTTCAGACAAGCTGAAACTTTTATCTTTGGTAAATATCAGTTGATCAGATTTACTGGCAAAGCCAGATAAATCCTTAATGCATACATAGTCCGCCATCAATGTTTATGGATTGACCGGTGATGGCGCTGGCATAATCGCTGGATAAGTATAAAGCAAGGGAAGCAACTTCTTCTGGTAAAACATATCTTCCTATAGGCACTGCTGAAAGTGAATTTGATTTTAATTCTTCTTTTTTCATTTTAAGAAGACTTGCATAGTTTTCATCATGTAAAATATCCTCTGCCATTTTTGTTTCTACCCATCCAGGGCAGATACAGTTTGCTGTGATGTTTTTACTGGCTGATTCTTGAGCTAAAGATTGAGTAAATCCAATCAGTGCAAATTTCGATGCACAGTAAGCACTTCCAAATGGATCGCCAGTTTTACCACTGACAGATGAAATATTTATTATTCTTCCATAATTGTTTTTTAGCATTTCTGGAAGTACTGCTTTTGTACAATACATAACACCATTTAAATTTGTATCTAAAAGTTCTTTCCATTTTTTAGAATCTAAATCTTGAATGGGTGAAGTGAAATATACCCCAGCATTATTTATGAGAATGTGCACATTTCCAATTTCATTAAAAACTCTATTCACATTCTCTTCTTTAGAAACATCAAGGACATAGTACTTTGCATTTAACTTCTGACTGTTTGTTTTTAGTTTCTCTTCATTCCTTGAAAGTAAAATTACATTTGCATTGTTTTCAGAAAACACTTTAGCAATGGCAAGTCCTATCCCCTGGCTGGCTCCTGTAATAACTGCTGTTTTACCTTTTAGATCGATAGAAAACATATTAATAATTTTAACACTTCACGTCATTGCGAGCCGAATGAAATGAGGCGTGGCAATCTGATAACGTGATACGTAAGTGAGATTGCTACGTTGATTCTACGAACCTACTCGCAATGACGTATAATACAAGAGTGGCTAAAAGCACGCTAAAACTAATCCCTCTTGAAATTGGTCAGATTATAGATCTGAAAATTGAATCTATGGCATATGATAATTCAGCGATTGCCCATTATAAAGAATTTGTTGTAATGGTTAATAGAGGATCTCCTGGAGATGAAGTTAAAGCTGAAATCACTACTCTAAGACCAAACTATGCAAGAGCAAAAATAGTAGAGATTATAAAATTTGATCAAAACTATAGAGTAGAGCCTGAATGTAAGATCTTTAAAGTTTGTGGTGGATGCCAATGGCAAAATCTCCCATATGAAAAACAATTAGAACAAAAAAATTTTCTAATGAAAAACTTTCTATCTAAACTAAACCTTGAAAATGGTGTGTTGAAAAATATTATAGGAAGTGAGCCCTGGCATTATAGAAATAAAGTTCAATACCCAGTTCGCACTGTTAAAGATACGGGAAGACTAAAAGCTGGCTATTTTGAGTGGCATTCACGTGATCTTGTAAATGTTAAATATTGTCCCATTCAGAATGATATATTTGATTCAATAATTGAAACTGTTAGAGATCTTGCTCCGAAATATAGAATTACTGCTTATGATGGAAAAGAAAAAAGAGGATGGCTTAGACATATTTGTGTAAGATCTGGAGTGAATAATAAAGGAGAAGTAGAGGTTCTTCTTACTCTTGTAGCAGTTACTGATGTTATGAAAAATTATCAGGAATTTGTAAAAGATATAACGAAAAGGCATAGAGAGATTGTAGGAATTTGTTTAAATAAAAATACAAATACTACTAATGTTATTTATGGAGAAAAAACAACAGTCTTACATGGAAGAGGCTTTTTATTTGAAACTGTAAATGATCTTGCATTTAAAATCTCTGCTACAAGTTTTTTCCAGGTTAATACAAGGCAAGCAGAAAAAATGTTAAATATTATTGAAGACTATGCTACTTTAAGTGGAGATGAAACTATTTTGGATGCATATTGTGGAGTAGGTTTGATAGCGATTTCTCTGGCTAAGAAAGCGAAGCAAGTGATAGGTATTGAAGAAATAAAACAATCCATCGATGATGCAAACTCTAGTGCAAAAAGTAATAAATTAGAAAATCTAAAATTTGTAATTGGTAAAGTGGAGAATAAAATTCAAGAAGTTGTTGAACAATATAGTCCTGAAGTGGTGGTTCTGGATCCTCCAAGAATTGGTTGTAATAAAAAAGTAATTGAAACAATTTTAAAATCAAATGTTCGAAAGATTGTTTATACAAGCTGTAATCCGGCTACATTGATTAGAGATTTAGAGCTTTTAGGTGAGAAATATAAAGTTAAATCTATCCAGCCCATAGACATGTTTCCGCATACTTATCATCTGGAGAATGTCGTACTTTTAGAAGCTGATCATTAGGTTTATAGTTTATATCCACAAGTAGGGCAAAGTTTTATTTCTGATTTTTTTACTTCATGTGACCAGTAGTTATCAAACACTACAAAATGACAGTTACCGCATCTGTCGAGCTTACTTACCATGTCTCTTATTTCTCTTGGGCCTTCAGGAAGATAGCCTGCATATTTCTGGTTTGAAAATGGTTTTTGAGATTTTATTTTTTTTGGTATTAATGAAAGTAGATTAAAGGGAAACATATTACTCCTAAAAAGTTTTGGACTTTATTAGACCTGATTACTTCCTGTTTGTGCCTGTGATTATCTTTAGATAATAAAGACATATAGTTGTCTTGATAGTACAATATTCAAGATAAATGATAATAGTATAGTAAGTTTATTGATGAGTGAGGTTGTATGGAATCAGCATTTATAGTAGAAGCACTTAGAACACCGATGGGGCGTGGAAAAAAAGATGGTGCCTTTTCTGAGACTCATCCAGTTGAACTGGCTAGTACTTTAATAAAAGAAATTGTAAAAAGAAATGGACTAAACTCAAATCAAATTGAGGATTTAATTTTAGGCTGTGCTACTCCTTGTGGTGAACAAGGTTTTAACATAGCAAGAACAGTTGCCAGAATGGCTCTAGGAAATGATATTCCAGGAATGCAGGTTAATAGGCTTTGTGGTTCTGGTGCAGAAGCTCTGGACATTGCAGTCTCAAAAATAAAATCTGGTAGTCATGATCTTCTCTTAGCAGGAGGAGTAGAGTCAATGTCCAGAGTCCCAATGGGATCAGATATGCTCCCATTCCCTGGAATCCTATCTAACATCTGGAAAATTTTAACTATGGGACCTAAAGTTATAAATGAAACTTTACCAGAAGGTATGGTAGTTAATTCAATGGGGATCTCTGGAGAATTGATAGCAGAAAAATATGGCTTTGATAGGAGATCTTTAGATGAGTTTTCATATGAAAGTCACCAAAAAGCAGGAAATGCTGTAGAGAAAGGATATTTTGATAAAGAAATTGTTTCTGTAAAAACATCAAAAGGGTTAATTTCAAAAGATGAAGGAATTAGAAAAAAAACATCTGTAGAAAGAATGGGTACTTTACCACCTGCATTTAAGAAAGATGGAGTTATTACTGCAGGAAATTCTAGTCAGATTACAGATGGTTCTGCTGTGATTTTGCTAGCGAGTGAATCAGTGTTAAAGAAAAATAATTTAAAACCAAGAGCAAAAATTCTAGGATCAGCTGTGGTAGGTACTGAAGTAGAGCTTCAGCTTACAGGACCAATAACAGTCATTCCAAAAGTTTTAAATAAAGTAGGTTTAAAAATTGAAGATATTGATCTTTTTGAAATCAATGAAGCTTTTGCTTCTGTAGTATTAGCTACTATTAAAGAGCTAAAATTAGATCCTGAAAAAGTAAATGTAAATGGTGGTGCTATTGCATTAGGGCATCCTTTAGGTGTTAGTGGTGCAAGGCTTATTGTTACACTTTTACATGAGCTTGAAAGAAGAAATTTAAAGAGGGGGCTTGTCTCTCTTTGTATTGGTGGTGGTCAGGGAATTGCAATTGTAATTGAAAGAACTTAATCGGTACGTCATTGCGAGCTGAATGGAATGAGGCGTGGCAATCTCATAACGTAAGACAAAAGTAAGGCTCCTTTTGCTATTTTATTCCTCTCAATGACGTGTTATGTTTTTATTGTTTCTTACTTCTTTTGTGAGAAAATATTTATAGGAGTTGACTCATGCTGAAAAACCAATCTGCTTATATAATCGATGCTATTCGTACACCATTTGGTCGTGGAAAAGAAGGCTGTGCATTTTCAGAAATGCACCCTGTGGATTTAGGTGGGATTCCAGTAACAGAACTTTTAAAAAGAAATAATTTAAAACCTACTGATATTGAAGATTTGATTTATGGCTGTGCTAGTCCTGTAGCTGAACAGGGATTAAACATAGCAAGAATAATTGCTATTAATTCTCTTGATGTCTCTGTTCCTGGAGTTCAGTTAAATAGAATGTGTGGTTCTGGTCAGCAGTCTGTTCATTTTGGATTACAGGCTATTATGAGTGGAGCCCATGATTTAGTTATAGCAGGTGGAGTAGAGTGTATGGGAAAGGTTACTATCGGAGCGGACGGCTGGCCACTTCCTGGGAAAGAAAAACCTACATTACCTGAAAGTTTTCTAAAAAAATATAAAGCAAATCCTATGGGTATTTCTGCTGAACTAATGGCTAAGAAATGGAATCTTTCTAGAAGAGATTTAGATGAGTTCTCTTACTCCAGTCATATAAAAGCTGGTAAAGCAAGAGATAATGGATATTTTAAAAAAGAAATCGTCCCTGTTCAAACGTCTAAAGGTTTAGTTGAACATGATGAAGGAATTAGAATCGATACTACTGTAGAAAAGATGGGGACTTTAAAACCTGCATTTAAAGAAGATGGAGTGATAACAGCGGCAAATGCCAGTCAGATTAGCGATGGAGCTTCTGCACTTCTTTTAGCTAGTGAAAATGCTGTAAAAAAATATGGGTTTAAACCAAGAGCAAAACTAATTGATTTTGCAGTTGTGGGTACTGATGTTGAACTTCAGTTATCAGGTCCTATTCATGCCATTCCAAAGGTTTTAAAAAGAGCAGGACTTGAGCTTAAAGATATTGATCTTATTGAAATTAATGAGGCTTTTGCATCAGTAGTCTTAGCTTCACAAATTGAGCTAAAATTAGATCCTGAAAAAGTAAATGTAAATGGTGGTGCTATAGCTTTAGGGCATCCTTTAGGTGCAAGCGGAGCAAGGCTTTTAGGTACATTGATTTGTGAGCTTGAAAGAAGAGATTTAAAGAGGGCTATTTCAAGTCTTTGTATAGGTTTTGGGCAAGGCATTTCTGCAATTATTGAAAGAGTATAATCTGTAAATAGAGATTTTAATTAAATCTGTTTAATTTATTTAAATTTTAAAACTGATAAAATATTTTTACCAGTTTTATGAATTTAGTATCAATACAAAGAACACCTAAACGATTAGGTAATTTTAGGCAACAGCATGTTGAGAAAGGTATTCCAGTCACTACTGTGATAACTTTTTGGGCTGGAAGCCAAAATGTTCAAACTTTTTATGTTCCATTAGAACTTTTAAAAGATAAGCCGGTAAAAAAAACAATTGATGATTTTAAATCTTCAGAAGGATTTATAAATTTGACATTAGATAATTATAGAGACTTTCTTTCAATAGTCTCTTTAGATAGAAAATATAAAAGAACTATTGAAGCATACTTTAACTCGATTGATAAAGGTATCCTCCCCGATATAAATCTATTTTCAAGCATTTGTCAGCTAGATACTAAGCATAGAAAGAAAAATGTTGATCCTGAATTATTAGGACTTCAATTACTGGTGGAGGTTGAAGAAAAATGTAAAATTAAGCTTGATGTTTTTACTAATAAAATTTTAAATAAACTTTTTATGATTTATTCTGAGGCTTGTAAGAGATCCATATTAAAAGATATTACTTTTACTTCTGCATGCGAGATTTTAGGGATTAAAAATGAAAAATCAAGAGAAAAATTCTTAAGAGATATTATAAATAGTTCAAATGATGTAAGAGTTAATACAATATCTTCATTAGGAGAAAAAACAAGAGAGTTTAAACCTTTTGTTGGATATCTTGAAACTAGTGCTTTAAGCAGTCTAGAAGCTCTTTTTAATGAAGAGAAACCTGATGAAATTAAGCCTGATGACACTCAGCTCCAAATACCTTCTGAACAGATAGAACTTTTTAGTACTTTAGAGAGTTTTGTGTTTAATACTTTTACTTGTAGAAAAGAAACACTGTCTGTTTCATCATCTGAATCTTCAATTGTTATAAGTGGTTTAGATTGTCCATTTCTTAATGATCTTGGGGTGGATTATAAAAAAAGAGGTATTCCTTCTGTTCACCAAGTAGCAATTAACTATACTAGTACAAAGGGAACTCCAAAAGGATCAAGGCTACATGACACTTTCCACAACTTTAATATGAAACATATCCTTCCTGTTATTCTAACTTACTCTGATGGTACTCAAACTAAAAGAATAATTCCTGTTGCATTGTGTAAATTAATTCTGGGAGATATCATCCAAAATGGCTTCTCTCTTTATAATTTAGAGAATGAATCTAAATAAATTAAGATTGTATTTTTATTTACTTGCAATTGTTCTAGCTTTAGTTCAGGTATGGAATACCAGATTTTATATGAATCCTGATGGAGTTTCATATCTTGATATTGGAGATGCATATTTTAGAGGAGATTTTAAAAATGCTATAAATGCTTACTGGAGTCCTTTATATTCCTGGATTTTAGGACTATTTATCTTTTTATGCAGACCGTCTATGGATTTAGAATTCCCGCTTGTACACTTTGTTAATTTTGGTATTTTTATTTTTTCTTTATTTTCATTTAACTATTTTTTAAATTCATTTTTAAACTTTATTCAAAAAAGATATGCAGATCAAAAACTTCTATCTGTAAATTCTATTTGTATAATTTCATGGTCACTTTTTTTGTATACTTCACTAAAGTTCTGTACTCTATGGATGGTTACTCCTGACCTTCTTTTATCAGGACTTGTATATGTTATTTTTGGTATTCTATTTAAAATACAGTTAGAAGTAGATGACAATAAAAACTATTTCCTTCTTGGGCTATTGCTTGGAATTAGTTATTTAACAAAAGCAGTAATGTTACCGATAGGAGTTATTTTATTAATTACACTGTTTTGGAAGTTGAACTTTTCTAAGAAAGTTTTTATTTCACTTGTTGCCTTCTTAGTAACCTCTTTTCCATTCATGTGTCTTATCTCAGAGTCAAAATCAAGATTGACTTTTAGTGATTCGGGAAAATTAAACTATGTTTGGCAGGTAAATAATGTTACTCCATTTTATATGGTGCATTGGCAGGGTGGAGAACAGGGGATTCCATTACACACTACAAAGAAAATCTTTTCTTCGCCAGATGTCTATGAATTTTCTTCTCCGTTAAGTGGTACATATGCTCCTTGGCTTGACCCTTCTTACTGGTATGAAGGAATTAAACTCGATTTAAATATTTCATCTTTAATAAAATTTATAAAAAATAACATGAAAGAATACTTTCTTATTTTCTTCGTTTATCAAGGGATATTAATAATTACATTGATTTATTTGGTTTTAAAAGGAGTTAATTCTAAAGCTTTTATTCGAAATCTCTCTGATTTGTCATTTGTTTTGACTCCAAGTCTTTTTACTATATTTCTTTATTCATTGGTTTATCCAGAGCTTAGATATATTGCACCTTTTATAGTAACGATATGGATAGTAGTTTTTTCCAGTCTTGATTTTAATAACAGTGATGTGAATTCTAAAATGGTATCTAGATTGATTGCATCATTTACTCTTCTAATTATAGTTTTTGCGAAATTCTCTCCTGCTGACTTTTCTTATATCCAAAACTCATTTGTTAATCCTAATAATTCTGGTGTTAATGTTAAAGTAGCAAAAGGACTTTATGATTTTGGCTTGAATCCTGGTGATAAAGTTTCTACTCTGGGATATGGTCACTTAGCTTTTTGGGCTAGATTAGGAAAATTTAAGATTTCAGCTGATATTCCTGATGATCAGATAAAAAAGTATTGGGATTTAGATTATAAAAGCAAAAACAATATTTTAAATAGCTTTAAAAAGCTAAACATAAAAGGATTGGTAAGTGATATTAAACCAGAAGATAATCTTAACTGGGTAAAGGTTAATGGCACTGGATGCCATGTTTTACTTTTACACTAAAGCTAATTCACTTAGCTTAGCTACATTTTGTTTAACAGCGTCAGCAGATTTTTTTAATGCTTCTATTTCTTCTGAAGCTAGTTTTAGTTCAATGATTCTTTCAATTCCTTTTTGACCTAAAACCACAGGGACTCCAACAAAAACATCTTTTAGCCCATATTCACCGCTTAAACAAGTAGCTACTGGGAATACTCTTTTTCTATCCTGAACAATGGCTTCAACCATTGTGGCTGTTGAGCTCGCTGGTGCATAAAATGCACTGCCTGTTTTTAAGTAATTTACAATTTCAATACCACCATTTTTTGTTCTTTCATTTATTTCATTGATCTTTTGTGGAGAAAGAAGTTCAGTGATAGGTATTCCTGAGACTGTAGAAAATCTAGGTAATGGTACCATTTGATCTCCATGTCCACCAAGAACCATTGCTTGAACATCTTCAGCAGAAACATTTAATGCTTCTGCTATAAAGAATCTCATTCTTGCTGAGTCTAATACACCAGCCATTCCAAAGACTCTTTCTTTTGGGAATTTACTTTTTAGCCATGAGAGGTGAGTCATTACATCGAGTGGATTTGAAACTACAATGATGATGGAGTTAGGAGAATATTTAACTACTTCACTTGTTACTCCTCCTACGATTTGAGCATTAGTTTTTAAGAGATCATCTCTGCTCATTCCAGGCTTTCTGGCAATTCCTGCTGTAATTACAACAACATCAGAATCTTTAGTCGCTTCATATGTGTTAGAACCAAAAATTTTTCTATCATGGTTTTCTACAGGTCTAGCTTCCATTAAATCCAGAGCTTTACCTTGTGGAATACCATCTACGATATCTACTAGTAGTACATCACAAACATTTTTTTCAATGAGTCTTTGAGCGGTTGTAGCTCCAACATTTCCTGCACCGACAACGGTTACTT
This sequence comes from uncultured Gammaproteobacteria bacterium, assembly GCA_964602915.1. GTDB lineage: Bacteria > Cyanobacteriota > Vampirovibrionia > 2-02-FULL-35-15 > 2-02-FULL-35-15 > CAZRTB01. Next base: position 11,090 of record CAZRTB010000006.1, read on the forward strand.
TTGGATTTTTAAGTGTCATATATTCCTCTTTCTTACAATACACTAATATGATATTTTACCAAGAATTGATTCCTTCTGAGATCCTTTGGATAAAATCCTGCTTGGGATTTGTAAATGACATTTATAACCTAAAAATGCAAATAGTATTGCTTCTTTGTATTTCGGTGATATGTCATATTCTGAAGACTCTTTTACTTTTAAGTTAGGCATTAAAGTCTTTATATGATTAATTAAAGTTTTATTTTTAACCCCACCTCCAGAGACTATTAACTCTTTAATTTTATATTTTGGAAAAACATATTTTTTAAAAGACTCTTCAATTGACTTTGCACTTAAATAATTTAAAGTAGCGAGCAAATCTTTTTTTGACTTAATTTTAGAGAAATATTTATTTATGAACTGAGAATTAAAATATTCTTTACCAGTACTTTTAGGTGGTCTTTTAAGGAAGTATGGATCTTTTATAGCTTTATCAATTAATTTAAAATCAACCTTTCCACTTTTAGCAATTTTTCCATCTTTGTCATAATCTGAGTTGAAGTATTGTTTTGAAATTAAATCTAGTAAAGCGTTTCCTGGTCCTATATCAAAGGCAATTGGAGAAATATTTTTACCAACAATAGATACGTTTGATATTCCACCAATATTTAAAATAGCAATAGTCTCTTTTAAAGATCCAAATATTACATTATCTAACAATGGCATTAGTGGAGCACCTTCTCCGCCGATAGAAATATCTGCCTCTCTAAAATTTGAAATAGTTTTTATTCCAGTTTTATTTGAAATTATAGAGCTTTCTCCGATTTGAAAAGTAGATCTTATTTTATATCCGCTAATACTTTCTATCTTTGGATGATGATAAATTGTTTGACCATGACAGGCTACTAAGAGAATATCTTTTGGTTTTAGTTTATTCTTCTTAAGAAATTTTACTGTACAGTCTGCAAAGATTTCACCTAGAAGGAAATTTAACTGAGAGATTTCCTCTAAAGTGGTTTTATTGTTTTTTACTATAAGGTTTCTTAATTTATTTTTTACTATCCCTGGAAAAGAGAATGAAGAGCCAGTTATAAAATGTGGATTTAAATCATTGCTCTTAAATCTTACGAGTGCAATATCAATTCCATCAAATGATGTCCCAGAGTTTATACCTATAACAAAATTATCCTTCATTTTAAGTTTAAAAAATTCTTCAACAATTCATGACCATATTGAGTAAGTATTGATTCTGGATGAAACTGAACTCCTACTAGATTTTTATAGTCCTTATGCTCAAGAGCCATAACTAGATTATCTTTTGTTTTTGCTGTTATTTTAAGAGGTGTATTTTTAACACTTTCTAAATCAACGATTAAAGAGTGATATCTGGTGGCTGTAAAAGGTGATGGAATATCTTTGAATAACGAATTCCCATCATGAAATATCTCTGATGTTTTCCCATGCATTAATTCTGGAGCATTAGTAACCTCTCCTCCAAAAACTTCTCCTATAGACTGGTGACCAAGACAAACCCCAAGAATAGGGATCTTCCCTGCAAATGTTTTGATTAAATCTTTGCTTATACCTGCTGAATCAGGTCTGCCTGGACCGGGAGATATAACAATATGTGATGGATTTAATTTTTTTATTTCATCAATAGTAACTTCATCATTTCTAAACACTTTAACATCTTGTTTTAACTCACCAAGATACTGAACAAGATTATAAGTAAAGCTATCATAGTTATCTATAACTAATACACTCATAGTTTTCCCAAATGCTCTTTCAATTCTTTTATGCTTGTAACAGCAGTACCATATTTTCTAACTACAATGCTTGCTGAAAGATTTCCAAGAATACATGCAGTTTCAAGATTTATTTTTGTAGAGATTGCTGAAGATATAGTCCCAGCTACTGTATCACCTGCACCAGTTACATCGAATACTTCGCTGACATTGAAAGCTGGAAGGATAAAAGGATCATCAGGATATTTTTTATTAAAAAGAGCCATTCCTTCAGATCCTCTGGTAATGAGAACATTTTCACTTCCTGAAATATTCAACAGCTTTTTACCAGCCTTTATTAATGAGTCTTTATCTTTAATCCCAAACCCTACAGCAGATTCAGTATCAGGTTGGTTTGGTGTTATTAAATAGGCACCCTTAAATCTTTGAAAATTGCTTGAAGCATCAACAATTACAGGAGTATTATTCTTATGTGAGATTTTAATTACTTCAGAAATTAATTTTTTAGAACATACACCAAGATCGTAATCTGAGATCAAAACAGACTGAACTTTATTAATTAAGTCAGCCACTTTTTTTAGTAATGCATCTTCAATTTTGTTTGATATTTGTTCTCTGCTTAATCTGTCTAATCTTAGTAATTGTTGTTTAAAGAAAATGGAGCTAGTGGGGTGTTTATGTGCTGTAGAAAGCAGTCTGGATTTAACAGTAGTAGGTCTTGTTTTATCGAACTCAAGTACAGGGGTAATTTTGGTTTTTAAACATTCATTCTCTAGAGCTTTGGAGTATAGATCCTGTCCTACTACACCTATTAAAAAACACTTAGATCCATAAGCACTTATATTATGAGCAGAGTTTGATGCTCCGCCTAAAGCAAACTCGCTGGAAATATGTTCTAGAATAATTACTGGTGCTTCTCTTGATATTCTTTCTGGCGACCCTATTACAAACTCATCTAAAATAATATCTCCAATAACAAGTACAGAACCTTTTGATAAATTACTTATTGATGAGTTTAACTTTTTTTTATCTAATTTGTTCATATGGTAAATTTGTTGCTTTCATAAGTTTTCCCTTTAAAATTTTTACAGATTTTGTCGGGTCTTTTGAGTTCATTACAGCTCTTACAACAGCTATTTTACTAGCACCTGTGCTTATTACTTTATCAATATTTGACTCATCAATTCCACCAATTGCAAACCATGGTAAAGATATATTATTTTTAGCCCATGATACATATTCTAAGCCAGCAGGAATATAATCAGGTTTTGTAGGAGTTTGGAATACAGGTCCTACACCAAGATAATCTGCTGAAGATTTATTTCCTTTTTCACCTTGTTCAATTGAATGTGTAGACAAACCAATTAAAAATCCAGGCGGAGTAATTTTTCTTAATTCTGATATAGGGAAATCATCTTGCCCAATGTGAACACCGTCAGCGTCACATGCAAGTGCTATATCAACTCTGTCATTAATAATAAAGAGTACGTCAGTATTGTTTGTCATTTTTCTTATTTCTTTTCCAAGCTCTAATATCTTTTTTTCACTTTCATGTTTTTCTCTAAGTTGGATGATGTCAATCCCACCTTCTATAGATTTCTCTATAACATTTAGGAAATCAATATCTGATTTAAAGTCATTTCTATTGCTAACAAGGTATAAACATGCAGAACTTAACCTATGAAGTCTTTCATTTATTAATAACTCTTTTTCTATAGAGTATGTCATATATCTATATTCTTCAATTTTTTTTAAAGAGATTGAATCTAACTCGAGAAGTTGTCCATATTCAGAAAGTACTCTAAGAGCTTCTTCTGCTCTTTTACAGTTTGCATGAATAATGTCTTTGAAGGAATTCCTTTTTGATGAATTCTCAATGTCTTTTCCAATATCAAGATTAGATTCTCTGTTTGAGATTAAAACTATATAATTTGAAAATAAATTGTTAATGTAATGTCTTATATTTTTAAGATTTTTGGAAATTGTAACTGAATCTTTAGAAAATCTAGAAAAATCTTCTAAAACTCTTATGGCTTCAGAAGCCCTATTAACATTGGCATCTATGATTCTGTAAAGATCGTTCCGCATATATATAAATTTATCATTTAATCGCTCTAATGTGCAAAAAAATCTTCGTAACCAAAAATATCAAGCTTTGCTAATGTGGGTAAAAACTTACAAGCTGACTCTGCCATTTCTAACCTATCTTCTCTCTTTAAGAGCTCTATTAATTTCTTATAAAGAGGTATTAGGTAAATTACATCATATGCTGCATATCTTATTTGATCTTTTGTTAAATCTTCAGCTCCCCAGTCGGAAGACTGACTACTTTTATCCATTTCAGAACTAAGAACTTCTTTTACAAGATCTTTTAAGCTATGTTTATCTGTATAAGTTCTTACGAGCCTACTTGCTACTTTTGTGCAAAAAACGTTTTTAATATCAATATCTAACCATTGATATAGAAAAGTAAGATCAGTTCTACCAAAGTGAAATATTTTTCTTACATCAGGATTTTCAAAAAGTTTCTTTAAATTTGGTGCACTTGATTTAATCTTATGATTTTCAATCTTTACAAGAGTTACTTTCCCATCTTCATTACACATTTGTATAAGACAAAGCCTGTCTCTATTAGGGTTTAATCCCATCATTTCACAGTCTACAGAAAGCAAATCTTTAGATGAGTACACCTTAAGCAATTCGTCTGAAAGATCATTTTTTATTAACTCTATATTTTCTATACTTAGTTTCATTGGTACCTTCTGTATCATTCTAAGTAAAAGCGAAGAATCTAATTTCATTAAAAGATTCTTCGCCTCTACGTTCTTCAGAATGACATAATTCGTTATCTCTTAGAGTGTTGGAATTTTCTTCTTGCTTTAGCTCTACCGTATTTCTTACGTTCTTTTTCTCTAGGATCTCTTGTAAGGAGTCCTTCAGCTTTTAAAAGAGCTTTATTGTCTGCATTTATAGTTACTAGTGCTCTTGCTATTCCTAATCTAATTGCATCAGCTTGTCCAGAAGTCCCACCACCATGAACTTTTGCTTCTATGTCATATTTACCCTCAACTTGTGTTGTTTGAAGAGGTTTCTTGATTAGATTTAAGTATGATTGAACATTTCCAAGATATAAAACTGGTTCTTTACCATTAATTATAAATTTACCTTTTCCTGGTCTTAAAAAAACTCTTGCAATGGATGTTTTTCTTCTACCTGTACCTATATACTGCTTACTTTTTTCTTGTTTAACTGTTCTTGGCAATGTTTTATCCCTTTCCTATTTGGTTTTTTTTGTTGATGTTGATAACTCTAAAGCTTTTGGCTTTTGTACTTTATGAGGATGTTGTGATCCTTTATAAACCTTGAGTTTTAAAAATTGTTCTTGACCTAAAGTAGTATGAGGAATCATACCTCTTACAGCATATTCAACAATTTTTTCTGGAAATCTTTTTCTTAAGTGTTCTACGGTCTCTTCTTTAAAACCGCCAGAAATACCGCTATGTCTATAATATTTTTTTTGAAGCTCTTTCTTTCCTGAAAGAACAACCTTTTCTGCATTAACAACTATTACAAAATCTCCAACGTCTACATTTGGAGTAAATTCTGGCTTGGTTTTACCTCTTAATATAGAAGCAATTTTTGATGCTAGTCTGCCTAATGTTTGGCCTTCAGCATCAACTACCCACCAATCTCTTTTAACTTCACCTTTTTTTGCTAAATATGATTTCATTTGTTTAATCTTCTCTTTTTTTACCATTAACAAGTTATTACGGGTAAATAATTATACACTAATTGTGCATAGATTTTATTTGATTTACATATAGCAAATAATTTAAACTTTCTTAAATCTGAACTTCTTAGAACTTGTTTTACTTTTTTGGAGATCTTTCACTGAGATTGTCTCTTCTTTTTCGGGTAAGCTATACGCTATTAGATCAAAAGATGCAAAAAGCTTACCTGTATTTTCCTTTTCTACTTGTTTGGTTTTAGATAATCTGTCTCCACTGCTACGTTTTGATTGGACTTTACCTATAGATATATTATTAACTGAAATAACCCTTCCATATTTCTCAAGCTTTCTGAAAAGATCCACTACATCTCTAAAGTTTCCTGTAACTTTCACTTCAATCGGTAACCTATAAAGGTCAATAGGGAATTCCTGCCCTTTTAACCTATCTAGTTTTTCTTTAAAACTTAATTTTGTAGCTCTTGGATTCTTTTTTCCTTTTACTTGAACTGGAGCTGTATCTAAATCAACCTGCTTTTCAAGAATAATATTTATTGGTTCAGTTGAGGTGGGGGTAAAGCTTTCAAGGCTTACAGAACTTTCATCACAGATACGTTTTAAATCTTGTACTAAAAAATCAAGTTCATATGACTTTGCTAAATAGAGTTTTTGTTGATCAATTTTTTTTGTGAGATCATCATTTACAATTTTCAATTTTTCTAGTTTTTTTACTTTGGTTTCTATAGAAGATATTTTAGATTTGGTATCACCAGAAGAATTGTTGACTTCTTGAAGATGATTCCAGGAAGGAAGTGTAAATTGAAAAAATGGAATTGTAGACAAAACAACAAGCAAAGCACCTACGATATTTTTTTCTCTCTTTGAAAGTTTTTTCATATCAAAAGCCATATAAACATAATAGACGAAATGGTTTTATTTTTGTGCTCGTATAACTCGTCATTTAGTTATAGAAATTATAGTTAAGGTCTAATGTTATTATTTTATGTGTAAGGAATAACTTTATGTCTCAAAATTTAGGTTTTCAGTTCTCGTCAGGTGTTTGCGGGTTTAAAAAAACAAAGAAACTAGACCTTGCAGTTATTTATTCTCCGGTTCCATGTACTTATGCAGGTGTTTTTACTACAAATCAGGTTAGAGCCGCATGTGTAGATGAAAATAAGGATTCATTAAAGAAAAAAAGAAAAATCAAAGCAATTGTTGTTAATTCAGGTAATGCAAATGCCTGTACAGGAATTGTTGGTGTAAAAGCCTGTAAAGAAACAAAAAAAATCACATCAAATTTATTAAATATTAATTCTGAAGAAATTCTTGTTGCTAGTACAGGGGCTATTGGTATTCAGCTTGATATGAAAAAAATGAAGTCCGGTTTAGAAAAAGCTATTCCTAATCTCAGTACAAAGAACTTGAAATCTGCGGCACAAGCGATTCTTACTACTGACAGACACGTAAAACTTAATTTTATTAAATCAAAAGACTTTGAAATCTTTGGCTTTACTAAAGGAGCAGGGATGATACATCCGAACATGGCGACAATGCTATGTTACTTATTTACTGATTTAAACATGTCTCAGTCTCTCTTACAGTCTGCACTTAAAGAAGCTATAGAAATCAGCTTTAATTCAATAACTGTAGACGCAGACATGAGTACAAATGATATGGTGATTTTACTCTCAAATAATAAAAGTAAGAAAACTGTAAAAGGACCTAATGATCAGCTTTATAAAGCTTTTAAAAACAACTTAAGTAAAATCTGTTGTGAGCTTGCAAGAAAAATTGCTATTGACGGGGAAGGCGCTAAGAAAATAATTGAGATTATTGTTTTTGGTGCTAAGAAAGAATCAGACGCTAGAGAAATAGCCCGTTCCATAGCCAGTTCGAATCTCTTTAAATGTGCGATTTTTGGTTCAGATCCAAACTGGGGGAGAGCGGCGGCAAGGATAGGTTGTACAAGTGTAAAAATTGATCAGAATAAGATCGATATTTTTTTAAATACCACACAAGTTTTTAAAAAAGGGAATCCCGTTGAGTTTAATAGGACTAAATTAAATAAAGAAATAACAAAAAATAAAGGCGTAAGTCTAATTGTAAATTTAAACTTAGGTAAAGCCTCAGGATCTGCGCTAGGATGCGACTTAACTCGTGAATACGTTAACTTTAATTCTGCATATTTTACATAGCGTTATAATGATTGATTATGAATAATCAACTCAATTTATTCAGTCTTCCAGAAGTTAAAGAAAGTAGTCGAGAAGAAGAAATTCCTAAGAAACCAGAAACTCAAACACTTACCAAAGAATTAACACTTAAATATTCTTCCTTAAAAGAAGCAAAGCTAAATGCTCTGAAATGTAAGAACTGTAGCCTTTGTGAAGGTAGGACAAATGTGGTTTTTAGTGATGGTGTTGAAAATGCCAAACTTATGATTATTGGGGAAGGACCTGGTGCTACTGAGGATGAGCAAGGTCTTCCTTTCGTAGGAAGAGCTGGAAAAATGTTAGATAAAGTCTTTGAGTCTGTTGGGTTGAACAGAAAAGAACATTTATATATTTGTAATATTGTTAAATGTCGTCCTCCTGAAAATCGTGCACCGTTTGAAGATGAGGCTTTAGCTTGTAGAGATTATTTAGAAGCACAGATAAAATATCAAAATCCTAAAATTATTATCCTTGCTGGTGCTACTGCTATTCGTGGGATATTAAAAACAAAACAATTTGCTATTACAAAGGTCCGTGGTGAATGGATAGATATAGAAAAAATAAAAGAGTTAAATGGTAGAGATAAATCTCTGTTAGCTGGTAGAAAAATTATGGCAATTTTCCATCCATCTTACCTTCTGAGAAATGAGTGGAATAAAGCTCCAGGATCGCCTAAAGCTCTTATGTGGAAAGATATTCAAGAGATTAAAAGAGTTTTTGATAGTTTATAAAATTTATAAAAGCTCTTTAATTCTTATAGCCGCTTCTTTGCTAGCATTTTTTGGACCTAAAATTGTTTTTAGATTTTTAAGATTTTGTCTAGTTTCTTTAAGTGTGTGAGAGTTCATTAGCCATTGTTTTGTAGTTGCATAGTAATTCTCTGCATTTGTTTCATACTGTATAAGCTCAGGGACTATTACTTTTCCTGAAATTATATTTGGTAGTCCAATCATATTCACTCTTTTTAAAATGAGATAGAGAACATAATTTATAAAATTTCCCCTGTATCCTAGAATTAGAGGATTTTCATATAAAGCTCCTTCTAAAGTTACAGTTCCAGAGGTAAGCCATAGATAATCACTAACAGCTAATAGCTTATGATTGTTTTTATCTTTTGCTGGGAGAATTCTAATTTTATCTCCCATAGACCTTGAATACTTTTTCCAGGACTCATTTTCAGCTAATCCTTCTATCGTTCTAGCCTGCGATACGATAAATCTGCATTTTGAAAATTCCTTAGAAAGTAAATCAGCCGCATTTAGAAGAAGGTCAAGCATATAGTGAATTTCAGATTTTCTGCTTCCTGGAAATACTCCGATAAGAATCTCATCTTTCTTTAATCCAAATTCATTTCTTAGTTTTTCTCTATCATACTGATCCAGTTCATTTAACAATGGATTTCCTACATAAAAAGCATTTACTTTTCTATCCTGATGAAATTTTTCTTCAAATGGAAATCCACATAAAACCAAATCGCAGTATTTTGCTAATGTTTTTGTTCTTCCCTGATTCCATGCCCATACTTGAGGTGGGAAATAATAGACAATTTTTGTATCAGGTGAAACCTTTTTAATTTTTTTACATAGTCTGAGATTAAATCCAGGGAAGTCAACAAGAATAACTATATGAGGTAAAAATGTACTGATTTTTAATAAAATATCTTTTTCCAGAGTTAGATACATTGGAATTTTGTTAACTATTTCTACAAGCCCCATAGAGCCAAGATATTTACAGTCATAAACAATTTCTGCTCCTTGCTCTCTTAGGTGATCTCCGCCAATAGCTTTAGCCCAAATAAAATCTTTTGGAATTAATTTGTAGAGCTCTTTTAGGAGGTCACCAGCATGTGTATCCCCAGATGATTCACCACAAACAAAAAATATTTTCTTTTTCATTACAGATTAATTCTAACAAAATATAAGCTCATAAGCTTAAGTCCTTCATAGGCTCATTGGTACAATATATATATGACCGATCAAATTTCTCTATTTAAACATGATGAACCTCTTGCTTTTAAGCTCAGACCAAAAGAAGCAATTAACTTTATTGGTCAGGAACATTTATTTGGAGAAAAGGGTGTTTTAACAAATTATTTAAAAAACAATGCACCTTATTCTGTAATATTTTTTGGTCCACCCGGTTGTGGGAAAACGACAGCGGCATTTCTTATAAAAAATAATTCTGATAAAGACTTTATATATGTTTCTGGTGCAAGTACTTCTATCTCTGAACTAAGAGAAATTATTTCAAAAGCAAAAAGACAACCTGGAAGAGTAATTCTTTTTTTAGATGAAATTCACAGGCTGGCAAAAAATCAACAAGATGTTTTATTAGAGTCTTTAGAATCTGGAGTCTTAGTTTTAATTGGAACTACTACTGAAAATCCTCTTATTTCTTTAACCAGAGCGATTCATTCTAGAGTGAGAGTGTTTGAATTTAAACCTCATAATGAAGATTCATTATCTAAGATTACAGACAGAGCAGTGGAAAGCTATAAGGATTTTTCTATTACAGCAGAAGCTAAAAAACTTTTAATTTCCAGCTCTAGTGGAGATGCAAGAAGATTGCTCTTTAATTTGGAAGAGATTATTAATTCTTCGAAAGATTCAGTTATCAGTGAAAAACATGTAAGTTATGTTTTAGAAAATGCTCAATTACAAATAGGAGCTGATTTGGACAGTCATTATAATTTTATAAGTGCACTTCAAAAATCTATTCGTGGCTCAGATCCTGATGCTGGACTTTACTGGCTTGCCAGGCTTTTAGCTGGTGGTGCTGATCCTGTTTTAGTAGCGAGAAGGATTTTAGTTACAGCTTCTGAAGATATTGGATTGGCTGATAATAATGCTTTGACAGTTGCTACAAATGCATATTTTTCTGCTCAGTTTTTAGGAATGCCAGAAGCAAGAATTGCTCTTTCACAAGCAGTCATATATTTATCTCTAGCTCAGAAATCAAATACTACTATTACCTCTATAGATAAAGCCTTAAAAGACGCAAAAGAACTTCTTCCATATCCAGTACCAATGCATTTAAGAAGTTTGGGTGGACAAGGCTATAAATATCCTCATGATTATAAAGATCATAAAGTTGATCAGGAATGCTTACCTAAAGAATTAAAAGGTAAAAAGTATTTCTTACCAAAAGAATTAGATACTAGTTTTAACGATAAAATGTAGTTATGCTTACAAAAAATTTCCTCCAAAATCTTGAAACCAATATTCAGAGAACTTTCTGTGTTACTGATATTGAAACTACAGGCCAAAAACCAGATGATTCAGAAATTATAGAAATAGCCACCGTAAAGGTTATAAATGGAGAAATTAAAGATACTTTTTGTTCTTATATAAAACCCAAAAAACCAATTCCAAACTTTATAACTATGATGACTGGGATTAAAGATGAAGATGTTAAATCTGCACCTTCTGTGGATATTGTTTTGAAAGATTGGATTGAGTTTGTTAAAGATGGAGATTACTTTTGTGCACATAATGTTATGTTTGATTATGATTTTATATATAAGTATTTAAATTCATATAATCTTTCACTAGATGTAATGAATAAGATGAAATTCTTTTGCACTGTAAAAACAGCAAGGGTTTTACTGCCTGATTTGCCTAGTAGAAAATTAAATGATTTAATAAAACATTTTAATATTGAAGTTGAAAAAAGACACAGAGCGTTAGATGATGCTATGGCTACAGCAAAGATATTATTAATATTTTTCAATAGTTTGAAAGAAAATAAAGCTAACCTTCTTGAACAAATTGAGAATACTCAAGAAGATAAATTAAAATCTTTTGAAGCGGCAGAGTATCTGAGCGTGCCAAAAGAAAGAATATATGAAATGGTAAAAAATGGTACGTTAAAAGTTTCAGAGACATACAAAACAAAAAATGGATATGATGGATATTTATTCTTAAAAAGAGATATTGAAAAGCTGGTTAATTAATTATTCCTACGCCATTCCCTACACCAAGAACATGGGCTCCTGCTTCAATTAACTTAATTGCTTCATCTTTTGTTCTAATTCCACCAGATGCTTTAATCTGGATGGTTCCATATAACTTTTCTTCCTCAAGAGTTTTTCTTATTATTCTTACTGCATCAATATTTGGAATCTTATTCTCTGCAAATCCTGTCTTTGTCTTAACAATTATTTTTTTATTTTCCTCTTGTTGAACTTTGCAGATGGCTTCAGTCGCTGTTCTTATAAGTTTTTCATTTAAATAATCAACCTCTAAAATGATTTTTAAAACCTTATCTTCAATTTCTTTAGCACAAGACTTTAAATCCTTTTTAAAATTTCTATAATCATCTTCTAAAAGATATTGATAATTTGCTACTATATCAATTTCATCAACTCCAAGTTTTAAAATCTCTTTTATATCTTTTGATCTAACTTTGGTAAGTCCTCTTCCATGGGGGAAGTCACAAACTGAGACTGAAAGGACTTTTGAACCTTCTAGCAAGTTCTTTATAAGAGGAATATTACAAGGATGAACAACTACACCTCTATAGCTATATTTGATAGCATCTGCACAAATTCTTTTAATTTCACTTTCAAATACGTTTTCTGGTCTTAAAATACTCTGATCAAAGGTTCTAACTAATGTTTGATTATCCATTACTCAGGTTTTTCCTCTGCATTATCTATCTTGCTTTCTTCTTCAGTATGCTTTGTTACTGATGCGACATAATCTTCTTCATCTAATCTTTGGAGTCTTACACCTGTAGCCATTCTTCCCTGACAGCTTATCTCGCCAGCTTTAGAACGTAAGACTACTCCTTGTGCTGAGGCAATAATAACCTCATCAGATTCTTTAACTACATTAAGTGAAGCTAAGTGACTACTTTCTGATTTGAATTTTGTACCAATTAGTCCTACTCCTGATCTGTTTTGAACTCTAAATTCTTCTAATTCTACTCTTTTGCCAAAACCATCTGTTGTAACTAAAAGTACTTGATCTTTAGAATCACTTGCAAAAGCATCAAATCCTACTACGTAATCACCTTCTCTTAAGTTAATGGCTCTAACGCCTCTTGCTGTTCTGCCAAGTGGTCTTAAATCTTCTTCATTAAATCTGAGAACCATTCCATCATAAGTACCGATAATGATGTGGTCAATTCCATAACTTCTTCTAACCCAGCCTAATTGATCGCCATCATCGAGATTCATGGCTACAATACCAGATCTTCTTACAGAAGCAAAGTTATCCATAGAAATCTTTTTCACTACACCAAACTTTGTGAGCATTACAAAGTAGTTATCTTCTTTAAACTCGCTCGTTCCATAAATAGCAGTTACTTTGTCTTCCTGGCTAATAGATACTAAGTTAAAAATAGCTTGTCCTTTATGCTGAGCACTACCTTCTACAATGTCATAAACCTTTGCACTAAATACTGAACCGCCTTGGGTAAAGAAAAGAAGGGTTTCATGCATGTTCGCAATTATAAAATGTTCAACATTATCTTCTTCTCTGGTTTTAATTCCACCTTTTCCTCTTGTTGCTCTGTTTTGTCTTTCAAACTTTACTAAAGGAATTCTCTTTATATATCCTTTTTCAGTTAAAAATACAACCATTCTTTCATTTGGAATAAGATCTAGCATCGAGAATTCTTCAGCTGCGGCAGTAATTTTTGTTCTTCTGGCATCAATGTATTTTTTCTTTATTTCTTCAAGCTCTCCCTTTGCGATTTCTAAGATTAGCTTTCTTTCAGAAAGAATTTTCTTCAATTCCTTAATTCTTTTTGTTAACTCTCTGTTTTCTTTTTCAATTTTTTCTCTTTCAAGTCCAGTCAATCTTCTTAATTGCATTTCAAGAATTGCACTTGCTTGAATATCATCAAGTTCAAATTTCTTCATTAAACTGGTTTTTGCAGAGTCTGTATCATCAGCATTTCTGATAACTTTAATGATGGCATCGATATTATCAAGAGCTATTAATAGACCCGCTAGAATATGAACTCTTGCTTCAGCTTTATTTAATTCAAAACGGCATCTTCTGGTTATAATTTCTACTCTGTGCTCAATAAACTCATTTAAAAGATCTTTTAAATTTAATGTTCTTGGTTGTTTCCCGACTAGTGCAAGAGTGTTAATAGAGAATGATTCCTGGATCTGAGTAAATTTATATAAGTTATTTAAAACAACATCTGGCTTTGCATCTCTCTTAAGTTTTACAACTACACGTAATCCATCTCTTCCAGACTCATCATTTAAGTCAGCAATTCCAGTTAACTTTTCACTTTTTACTAGATCTGCAATTTTGTTAATTACCATTTCTGGTCCAACAAGATAAGGAAGCTCTGTAATAACAATTCCATTAACCATGCCGCGTCCAGAACTACTAGGCACTTCTTCGATAGAAGCTGTACCACGGACTACTACTGTACCTCTACCGGTTCGGAAAGCTTCTTTAATTCCTGTCGTTCCCATTATTTGACCACCAGATGGAAAATCAGGTCCTTTAACATATGTCATTAATTCATCTATTGTGATTTCTGGGTTATCAATTAATGCAATGGTTCCATCCATTACCTCTCCTAAATTATGAGGAGGAATATTCGTAGCCATACCAACAGCTATACCGCTGGCTCCATTTAATAAAAGTGTAGGTACTCTTGAAGGAAGAATTACTGGTTCTTTTAAGCTACCATCAAAGTTTTCAACAAAATCAACAGTATCAGAATCAATATCACTAAGGATTTCCATTGACAGACCAGTAAGCTTAGCTTCTGTATAACGCATAGCTGCCGGACCATCATCTAGAGAACCAAAGTTTCCATGACCATCAATGAGTTTATAACGTGAACTAAAAGGTTGAGCAAGTCTAACTAATGCTTCATAAACAGCAGTGTCTCCGTGAGGGTGATATTTACCTAAAACCTCTCCAACGATACGAGCACATTTTTTAAAAGGTTTATCAGGAGAAAGTCCTAATTCACTCATAGCAAATAAAATACGTCTATGAACAGGTTTTAATCCATCTCTAGCATCAGGGAGGGCACGACTTACAATGACGCTCATTGCATAGTCAATAAAACTACGCCTCATTTCATCTTTAATATCTACATCTACTACTTTTCCTGGATTTGGAAGTGGTTCATCTTTTTTTGGCATACCACAATATTTTAACGTATTTTTTAAGTAATTTCAGTAAGAATTACAATTAAATGTATTACATGAAATCGTGAGAGCGTATAGCGTATAGAAAAACATAAGAGAAACCAGTTCTCTATCTGCAAAACGCTATAATAATTTCATGTCTGATTTACCTAAATATATTCACGATAGGAACAGTCATGGATTGCCTCCTACGCTGGCTTCTAGAGTATCTTTCTTGAGAAATGCAAGGAGAATACATATTGAAGAATTGTCATCTCAGGCAAGGGTATCTTTAAAATTTATAGAGGATATTGAAGCTGGTATTGAAACATGGTTACCTACTACTGTTAGACAAAGAATAGCAAGAGTATTAAAAGTTGATCCTATAATTTTAGAAGAAGTAGAAAATAAAAAATCCAGTTCAAATAATTTAAACCAAACACCTCCACTAGAACTTATTGAAAGAATAAAAGATGAAATCTTGTCCGGAAATAAAAATTTAAAATGTCCTTCATGTCAAAATCCTCTTAAAGTTTGGATTCAAGAAGGGTTTGATTTGAATGATAATCCTATTCAGACAGCAAAGGGGCATTGTACAGTTTGTGTTTTTCAGATAAGAGGTTAAGTCTTTTTCTATAGATAATTTTCACATTATCATTTTTACCTCTTAGTATATCTTTAAATAAGTTTGCAGAAGTATAAACTGGCGCCTGTTATCACTTTAATTAAGAGACAAGAATATTCCAATATGATTAGATTATAAAGTTCGGACTTTCAGTTATAGGCTTTATTCAATTTACTTGGTAAAGCTGGTCGAGTGGAATAGGTTGGTATAAGGAAGTTTTAGCTTGTCTAAAACTATATAAAAATATGATTTGCTTTAATGGAGAAACTTCAATGCTAGAGAAAATTGCTGAACCACTTTTTACGCTAGCAATGGTTTCATTAATAGGTGCATATGTAATTGTTATAAATCTTTTAGTGCCTTTAAGTTATCCGCTAATTAAATAGGGATTTTTTTATTTACATCAATCCCTAGAAATTTTGCTGATGCTTGGAGTTCGCTTTCTTCTTTCATTTGCTTTCTTAACTCTTTAAAAACACTAGCTATCAATTCATCAATTGCTTTATCATGGTCTGCTTTTCTCCCAGGGATTCTTTCAAAAGGAATCCCATTTTTTTTCCATGCACGATAAGTAGCCAAATCTAAAGTTAATTTGTCTTTCCTCTTCTTAAGCTCCCCCAACGTAATTTTTGTTTTAGTTTCAAGCTCAGTTTCAAATCTTTTTGCTTTATCATAGCCTCTAATTGTATGTGAGGTTGTATCAATATTTCCTTTTAATAAACCAGCCATTTTTGTGGCATGTTGAAATGGGCTTTTCATTATTCTAAAGGCTTCATTGTATACAAGTGATATGCTTCCTTGATTCTGATCAAAAACGGACTCTCTGTTAGGCTTCCAGTAACTTCTAAATGTTCTAAATATAATCTCCCTAATAGCAGGGTTCTTTTTTATTTGATCCAGTGTAAGACCAGTAGCTTCTTCAATGCCTCTTTCCAGACTATGAACTAATCCAGGTAAATAAAATTGACCAGTTGATGCGGTCGAAGTAGAAGTACTTAATACTTTAGCAGGGTTAAGTAAAAACCCTCCTGTAGATAATGCCCCAAGTTGTAAGAACCAACGTCTTGGCAATCCACTATTTAGATTTATTGGATTCATAATATAGCTCTCTAAAATAATTTTAGACTTTCAATAAGATAACATTTTTAAATTACTCATATTTGAAAGGTAATAAAGATACAAGATTAATTTTCTCTAATATTGGAATGAACTTTAATTACAAAAGCTTAAATCCTTTAACCCAGTCTTGTAATTCTGTGAGCATTTTATCGTTCGTCATATGAATAGTTACTGGTGTTATAGAAATCTGATTATTTCTTACTGCATAAACATCTGTTCCTGGTAATTCATCTTCTTCTATAGGATTTCCTGCTAACCAGTAATAAGTTTTCCCTCTTGGGTCTACTCTCTTTTCAAAATAGTCATTATAAGGTCTAACACCTAAATGAGTAATTTCAACTCCAGCAATATCTGAAAGTGGCAGGTATGGAATGTTTATATTTAAAAGAGTTCTTGGTGGGAATTTTATTTCTCCAATAATAGGTATAAGTTTTTTTATGACATGAACCGCAGCCGTGAAATTCTCAGGCTTATAGTTATTCATACTTATAGCAATGCTAGGAATGTCATAAATAGCTCCTTCCATAGCAGCACTTACAGTTCCAGAATACATTACATCGCACCCCATGTTTGGTCCATGATTTATTCCAGAGATAACAATTTGAGGGGGTTCTTTTAAAATCGCTCCAATTGCAATTTTTACGCAGTCACTTGGGGTGCCATCAGTTTCATATGCAGATTTAACTCCAGAAAGATGACTTACTTCATCAATTCTTAGTGGTCTGTGAAGAGTAAGCGAGTGACCTGTAGCACTTCTTTCTCTATCAGGAGCTACAACGTATACCTCATGATCTTTAGCTAGACCTTCAGTAAGTGCTCTTATGCCGCTTGAATAAATACCATCATCATTTGAAATTAATATTCTCATATGAAAGATTATATCCTACTATCATTGAATGATAAAATATATGTATGAGATAAATTATGAATGAATTACAAGATTTAAAAACTGCAGAAAGACTAGGGATGAAAATTTACTATGATGGAGACTGTGGTTTTTGTAAAAATACGGTTGAATTCATGAAGAAAAACTTTTTAATACCAGAGACTCAGATACTAACTGCTCAAAGTGATATAAATATTGAAAATGAAATGAAGAAATATAACTCTTGGATTGTTATTGATTTTAAAGGTAATAAGTATTTTAAATTCAAGGCTTTGACATATGTTTTTAATCAATCACCTAAATTAAATTGCTTAACCTGTTTGATGAAGATCTCTTTTGTGAGTTTTATTGGGGAAAAGATTTACGAACTTGTTGCTGAAAATAGAAAGCTAATTTCAAAAATCACAAATAAAAATAATTGTAAGGTATAGATGGATCAGCTAATAAAGAAAAATAATTCCACTGAGATTAAAAAAGTTTTAGTAATTATTTTGTTGTTAAATGTTTTAGTTCTTGTAATTAAGTTAGTTGCAGGTATTTGTACTAAATCTTTAAGTATTTTGGGGGATTCTGCACATTCTGCTAGTGATACTTTGAATAATATTGTTGGTCTTTTTGTGATGAAATATTCCAGTGAGCCGCCTGATAAAGAGCATCCTTATGGACATGGAAAGTTCGAAACTCTAGCGGCATTTGCCATTGTGATTTTTTTGGCAATTGCATGTGTTGAGATCCTCCAAAGTGCGATTGGAAGACTTTTGCATCCGGTAGAGCTTCCTTTGTTTAGTAAAAATGTAGTTTTATTCTTAGTACTCACTTTAATTGTGAATCTTTTTGTTTGGCTCTATGAGAGGAAGAAAGGTAAAGAGCTAAAGAGTGATTTTTTAGTTGCTGACTCTTCTCATACTGCTTCAGATGTATTAATTACACTTTCTGTTTTGATATCACAGTTTTTTATAGCAAATAAACTTTATATAGTTGATCCACTTTTAGCAATATTTATAGCTTTTCTAATAATAAAAGCAGGCTATGAAATTATTACTAATACTGTTCCTATCCTAGTTGATGAAGTTTGGGTTGATGAGAATCTTATAAAAGATTCTGTTATGTCAGTAAAAGATGTCAAAGAATGCTATGAAATCTTCTCTAGAAAAAGCCCACACCTGTCATATATAGAATGTAAGATAAGAGTTGTCCCAAAAGATTTAGATGGAGCACATCAAGTGGCTGATAAAGTGGAGGAAAAGCTGATTGAGAATTTTGGTGAATGCAAGGTTACTGTTCATGTGGAACCTTAGTTTATTTATTTATTGATAAAAGACTTTGCTAAAATATATTTATGCCTATTATAAAAGACTATAATAAAGCCCTTCAGAAAGTGGAAGAAATTTCTTCCAGGTTTGATTTGTCAAAAAGGAAAAAAGAATTAAAAATAGTTCAGTCTATTTTGGAAGATGTAAAAAATAATGGTGATAAAGCTTTAAGAAAGTATGCTAAGAGGTTTGATAAGTTTGATCTGAAGAATGTAAAAGTTCCAAAAGAAGAGATTAATAAGTCTACAAGCTCTATTTCTAGTAGCACTTTAAAATCCATAAAAAATGCAATATCAAGAATTACAACATTTCAAAAAACTAGTAATCCAGAAAGTTGGATGAAAACATTTAATGGTGGAGAAAAAATGGGGTATAAATATTCTCCTCTTGACTCTGTTGGAGTTTATATTCCAGGAGGCAAGTCTCCACTGATTTCTACAGTATTAATGACAGTAATTCCTGCTAAAGTTGCTGGTGTGAAAAGAATAGCAGTTTTTACCCCACCCCCGATAAATAGAGCTATTTTATCAGCATGTAAATTATTAAATATCTATGAGGTATATCAGATTGGTGGAGCTCAGGCTATAGGTGCTTCTGCTTATGGTACTGAAAGTATTGAGCCAGTTTGTAAAATTGTAGGTCCGGGGAATATTTTTGTAACACTTGCAAAAAAAGAAGTCTTTGGAAAAATAGGAATAGATGGACTTTTTGGTCCCAGTGAAATCGCAATCATTGCAGATAAAACAGCAAATCCTAAATTTCTTGCTATTGATCTTTTAAGTCAGCTTGAACATGGTTCTGGTTTAGAATCTGCATTTATGGTTACTGATAGTGAAAAGCTGGCAAAGGAAACCGAACTAGAGCTTTATAAATATGCTGAAACTTTGCCAAATAAATCTGTTGTTATTAACTCATGGAAGAAAAACAGTGCGATTGTAGTAATAAAAGATTTAAAAAAGAGTATTGAGCTTATAAATATGCTTGCTCCTGAACATTTAGAAATTGTTACAAAGTTACCTCTGTCTCTGGGAAATGAAATAAAAAATACTGGTGCTATTTTTCTGGGTAAGTATTCCTGTGAATCTGTTGGTGATTATGTAGCTGGACCTAGTCATTGTCTTCCTACGGGGGGAAGTGCAAGATTTTCAAGCGGACTTACTGTTATGGATTTTATGAAAAAAATAAGTGTAATATCCTTTAATAAAAAAACTTTTGAATGTGTTTCTGATGATGTCTGTAACTTGGCTTCTGCGGAAGGGTTACAAGCTCATGGAGATGCTGTGAAAATTAGAAAGCCTGGATATGGTTTATAATTCTTTTTCTTTTATTAAAACTGTTCAACGTTTTTTGTACTGTTGGATATTTTTAACAAAGCTTCCATGTGTTCCACTACCTAAAGCATCAAAAGAAGATTGGGGAAGAATAGCTCCTTATTTTGTTGTTGTTGGATATATTTTAGGATTGATGTTATTTTTCAGTTCAAAAATTCTTGTAAGCTTTAAACTTCCGGTTATGTTTTCAGCTTTATTAATTGTTTTTTTATGGGAGTTCTTTACTGGGGGTTTGCATCTAGATGGGTTGATGGATACATTTGATGGAATAAATTGCACAAACCCAGAGAGAAAATTTGAAGCAATGAAAGATAGTCGTGTAGGTGCTTTTGGGGCTATAGCTGGAATCTTTATAATTTTGTTTAAAGTTGTTTGTCTATGTACTGTCTTTGTAAATAAAACATTTTGGATAATAATCCTTTCTTTAATCTTATCTCGTCTTATGGTGGTTTATTCATTTAGTTTTTTTAAAAGCAGTTTAACTCCAGGAGCTAGTTCCTCACTGCTTCTTAATGGAGTTAAAAGACCAAAAGACTTTCTTATTAATCTGGCTATGTTTATTTTGCTTGTAAGTTTTTGTTCATTTGCACCGATAAAAGCCTGGCTGTGTATAATGTGGTCATTACCACTGAGTCTAATTACAGCGCTTTATTTTCATCGATATTTTGATGGTCACACTGGGGATACTTTTGGAGCACTTATAGAAATTAGTGAAGTTATCGTTCTAGCTGTTTATATCTTTTTAAGATGAAATGTTTATGCTTGAATAAACTCTTTCAATTTCACTAACTATTTTTTCAGGTGTAATGTCACTCATAATTATTTCACTTGCAGTCATTAAGCCACCCGCTCCCACACCTTCTTTAATATGACCATTCTCGTAAGCAATTAATCCTTCATAAGTAGAGTTCTTAAAATTTATATTTGATGATATTAGTGGTGCATTAACCATGTCAGCTAATTTTTTTGTTTTAGCATTCTTGTCATTTATTACCCATGATGTAGTCGCTACTACTGTATCGTTTGGATCGCGTCCTAAAATAGTTTTAGCCATATAATAAACAGTTAGCATTTGAGATCCGCCAGCTAACATTATGGGAAGATTTACTTTATCTGCACCTTTAATAAACCCGGTAACAAATGCTTGCATTGGATCTCCAAAAAACTCTATAGCTTTTAAAGGATTCTTTTTTATAGCTGAAAAACATTTTGCATTTTCTAAAAGTGCTTCTTTTACTATCTGACTTTTCCAAAAATTATTTCCTTCTGGGAAACTACTACTTACTAAGTCAAAAGCATTTAACCCAAGGGCACACAGGACACTTAGAGCTGTAGTTGTCCCACCTGGGACACACTCTCCTATGATTATGTATGGATAGTCAGTAAGACTATGAGCAAGCTTTTCTCCCTTTTGAAACAAGAAGTCCGTTTTTACCGGACCTAAAGCGGAGCCTGTACTTATACTTTTTGCTTGTCCCATATTTAAGCTAATGTGTTTAACAAATGGTTTAACAAATGCACCAGTATCAATGATGTCTACATTTAGTTCGAGCATTTCAATCATTGCTTTTGAAAGGATAACAGGAGAAGGGATGCCACTCGGTGAAATAGGAATATCTTTTTTAAAATCTTCTTTTTTTAACACAAGAAAATCTGCATCTAATGCTGGTGTTAGCTTTAATTGTTCAATATTTTTTCCAGCGGCAGAAAGACCTGGTGTGAGAGCTGTTTCTGTGGATCCAATTACAAGAATAAATAAAGGCTTTTTACCTTTTACAAGATTTACGAAGCTTTGACACTCTTTCCTTTTAGTTATGAAAGAGAAAGTCTTAGGAGTAAATCCCCCTTTGGTGTCCATAACTTGTTCTATTAAATTCTTTAACATGTGTATATTATCTGTTATTATTTTACAGCATAAGAAACTAATGATACTCCTCTAAGGCAAAAAATGAGATGGACAATAAAACTCTAAAAAAATATCAAGATAAAGGCATCATAATTTTAGATCCAAGAAATACCTATATTGGACCAAATGTAGAAATCGGGAAAGGAAATGTAATTTACCCAAATACATTTTTAATTTCATCCTCGAAAAAAGGAAGTAAAAAAGGAAAGATTAAAATTGGACCAAAAAATACCTTAGGCCCTAATTTACATCTGGAAGGTACTATAACAATAGGTACAGGAAATAATATTTCTTACTCTCATATTTCTGATACTAAGATAGGAAATGAAAATGTCATTGGTCCTTACTCAAGGATTAGAGATAGTGTGAAGATTGGAAATAATATTAAAGTTGGGAATTTTGTAGAGATAAAAAATAGTTCAATAGGAGATGGAAGCCAGGTCGCTCATTTAAGTTATATTGGTGATGCAGAGCTTGGAAAGGATGTAAATGTAGGAGCAGGTACGATTACTGCAAACTACAATTCAGTTACTAAAAAGAAGAGTAAAACTATAATTAAAAACAATGTTTCTACTGGTTCAAATTCTGTTTTAGTAGCGCCGATAACTATCGGTGAGAACTCTATTATTGCAGCTGGTTCTGTTGTGAGTAAGAATGTACCTTCAAATGCTTTAGCTATTACAAGACCAAAACAGGAAAATAAGTTAAATTGGGTGAAGAAAAAATAGTTTTTTATGCCATTCCTATTTGTTTGCCAGATTTGATGTTTAATTTGTCTACTTTGATTCCATCAGCACCTGGCCTGTAAAGAAAAGCATGAGGGACTTCATTTATAGTAACGTCTGATTTATTTCCTTTTGCTTGTGTTACTTTTTCATGATTTGAGATTCTTGTAAGTACTGTATAGGCTGGTTTAGGTGACCAGTTTTCATCTTTTCCAGTAACACTTCTATTCCATGGAGTTCTTGCTTTTGGAGAAGGAGGAGCTTTCTTTTCCTGTGTAGAATTGTTTGACATTTTATTTTTTAAAGTTTCAATTAATTTCTTTAAATCGTCATTAGCTTTTTGTTCTTTATTTTCTATGGTTTGTGGCATTTCTTCTTCGTTTCCTTCTTCTTGTGCAAATCTAGCTGTTGCCGCATTTGCAATATTAACTGTGGGATCATTTCCCCTGGATCTAGATATCATTGGTCTTCTTTTTGGAGGCATATTGTTTCTTTAGGTTAAGAACAGTTTAAGGTCTCTCATTATTGATTTTAAATATTTTATAAAGAAAGTCAAGACCTAAATATTAAACTTTTTTCTAATGTCTTAATTGTATCTCAAAACCTTGATTTCTATTGAATATAAGCCTTAACATTAACAAATCCCTTTATTTCCTCCTAAAATATGTAGAATGTTAAGGATGACAAAAAAGGCAATCTTAGTATTAGAAGATGGAAGTACATATGAAGGTCTTAACTTTGGTGCCAGTGGGACAACTTTTGGTGAGATTGTTTTTAATACCAGCATGACTGGCTATCAGGAGATTATTACTGATCCTAGTTATTGTGGTCAGTTAATAACTTTTACATGTCCTGAGATTGGAAACTATGGGACAAACAAATTTGATAATGAATCAAAAAAAACTTTTTCATCTGGAGTTATAGTTAGAAATCTAAGTCCTATATCCAGTAATTTTAGAAGTGAAGAAAGTTTAGATAGTTTTTTGAAATCGCAGAGCTTAATTGGTATCAGTGGAGTTGATACTAGGTCTATAACTAGAAAAATAAGATCTAGCGGTGCAATGAGAGCAGGAATTTCTACTGAAATCTCTGATCCAAAAAAACTACAGGATGAAGTTTTAAAGTCTCCATCTATGATTGGAGCTGATTTAGCTAAAGTAGTTACTACGAAAGAATCATATCGTGGACCTATGCCGAGGATTCAGCCTGCATATCCTATTGTGGCAATTGATTTTGGAGTAAAGCAAAACATTTTAAATAGACTTAGCTATTACGGATGTGCGCCACTCGTAGTGCCGGCAACCGCTACATTCGATGAAATTAAAGCTATAAATCCTGCAGGATTATTTTTATCCAACGGACCAGGGGATCCAGAGCCTGTTACGTATGCAGTAGAAACCATAAAAAAAGTAATTGATAAATTAAATATTCCAGTGTTTGGAATTTGTTTAGGACATCAGCTTTTAGCTCAGGCATTTGGAGCAAAAACATATAAACTTAAGTTCGGACATAGAGGTGGTAATCAGCCTGTGAAAAATGTTTTAACTGGAAAAGTGGAAATCACTTCACAGAATCATGGCTTTGCAGTGAATGATGAAACTCTTCCAAAGGAACTAGAAGTCACTCATTATAATTTGAATGATAATACTAATGAAGGATTTAGACATAAGGAACTTCCGATTTTTTCAGTTCAGTATCACCCTGAAGCATCTCCAGGTCCACATGATAGTGATTATTTGTTTAAACAGTTCGTGGAAATGATTAAAGAGGATAATATTAAAAGATAATTCTGATCATAGAACATTAATCCAAACATTCCAAAAAGCATTGTTAGAAAAAAATTAGGCTAACTATCTTGTAAGTAAAAGCATTTGTCTGGTTTATCCAGCAAATGCGATCTTAAGGGAGTAATCTAGTTATGGAAGCCACCAACTTGTTTGGTGGCATATAAAAAAACGCCCCCGACAGTTCGGGGGCTCGTACATGAACCTGTTGGTGACAGGGGTAATTGGGTGGGATTAACCAACAAGTTCAATTGCTTGCTGAGTAAGTCTATCAGCAACTTTGTGGGCATTGATTGCCGCAGAGTATTGTCTTTGAGCTTCAATAATTGCGTCAATTTCGACCTTTGTCCAAACGTTTGATTTTTCTAATGCTTCATTGAAAACAAGTGCATTTGATGGGAGTGCAGGACCACTTTCTGAAGTTTGTTTCCAGTAAATATCTCTTGTATTTTTTAAGCCATTTAAGTTTTGGAAACTACGTACAGAAAGTTTATAGAGTGAAACTTCACTGTCGCCATATTTTCCCCAAATAACACCACTTTTATCTACTCTGATTTTGTCATATTTACCTAAATATAAACCTGTTTGAGGATCAACTGCTAAATTAATTGGTTGTGGTTTTCCTAAATCATTCCCACCGCTTACAGGTGCATATTCTCTTTTTAAAGGATTAGAGAATGGGTCTGCAAATGGATGAGTTTCAAAATGTGAACCTAAAGCTTTATATCCAGCATTTCCTTTTGGTTGAAGATTTGATTCGAGGGGTGTTCCGAGTATATTGAATCCATCTGCTGAAACTAAATATCCATTTTTATCAAAATGAAAATCACCTAATCTTGTATAAAGTACTTCATTTGTTGCTGGGTTTAATGTTGTGAAAAATCCTTTTCCTTTTAACATCATTTTAGTTGGTTCACCAACTCTTACCATTTCTTTTCCTTGTCTCCAGGAATAGCCTGCATCTTCCATTGCTCCACCGAACATATAATCTCTGAATGTAAATCTTTTACCGTTGTATCCAGGAGTCTCACCGTTAATTACATTTCCTGTTAAATAATCAATCATTTCCAGGGATGACATTGCTGCATTTGTTGCCATACTTGTTGAGTTTAACATTTTGATCTCCTTTATATGATGCCTGTATCCCAATGTTTTTGGGTATGTGGATAAATTACATGATGATAGTTAAGAGAAAGTTTAGAACAACAATAATTAAATAAAGTTAATTTTATAAAGAATTTGTAGTCTGAATAAACAGTATTCATGTACTAGTTTTTAAGAAATAAAGTAATTAAACTAAATCAACAGAGTGTTTCTTGATCGAGGAATGTTTTTTCTTCCCTTTTTTAGTTCCAGATTCACTATTAAATTCTAATTCACTTTTATATGTGTTGAATTCTTTAAGTGTTAGCCTGTGATGTCTTAAACTTCTATCTAATTGATCTTTATTTTTTTGAATCAATTCACCCATTTCTTTTGAGCCTAATAGGGAAGCGGTAATACTTCTATCCGGATTTATTTTTAAAACTAATGCTTGAACATCATTTAAAAGAGGGATGTCAATTCTTACTGATTTTTTCATACCATCTTCAGTTACTTGTGGAGCTAATCTTTCCCATGCATCAAGCATATTAGCCCTAGACATTTTTCTTTGATTTTGATCGTATACTGGTTGGATTAAAGGTTGACCGACTACGTTGTGAGAATTACTTAGAACTTGTTGTCTTAAACTTGATTTATCTTCGTCTTGTTGTAATTTCTTTTCTTCTCTAAATCTTTCTAATAACTCATAGGTATTTTTAATTTCATGGGAAGCTTTTTCTTGTGCTTTCATTAAGGATGAAATGTCTGGTAATCCACCTTTTAAATTGCTTGTTTCTTTCTTTTTCTTTGTAGTTGTTTGATTTCCAATGCTGATGGTTTCATCTTTTGCTTTTTGAGCAACTTCTTTTATTTCTTTATCTAAAATATCATTGAAAGATTGAGAAGAAGCTGAAGTACTTCCAGGAGCATTTTGTAGCAAGGAATTTGCTAAGCTAAAGGATTCTAAGCTGTTGTATTGTACTTGAGCTTTTAACACTTTAGTCCTCCCTGCTTTCTAAAAGTTCTCTTGTATGTTTGAGAACGCCTATTTCATCCATGCTGATTCTTTCTTTTCTATTTTCTTCATCCATAAAATCTTTATGTTTTTTCTCTTTGTGTCTTTTTAATGCTTCAAGTCTCATTTTTGCTTCTTTAACTTCATTCTTTGCTTTAACAACTTCTTCTTCTGCCTTTTTTACATCTTTTTCTAATTGTGTAATTTTTTCATTTAACTGCTTAATTTTTCTTACATATAATGTAGCGTGTGTAATACCTTCATTTACTAATTCTGCGTGGAGTTCATTTCTTCTTTCTGTGGTAGAGCTTAACTCGTAAGTAATGTTTCTTAAAGTATCTTCAGCTTTTTTCATTTCGAGAATAGCAGAATCAAGTTCTTCTTCTCTGATCTTTAATACATTTTCTAAACGATATTTAAATGGCATAACTCTCCTTTATGCGTATGGGGTAAGTTACATGATGATGGTTAAGAGAACGTTTAGAAAGAATTTTAACTCTTTAGTAACCCGAAAGCAACTTTTCAAAGGAAGCTAATAAACTTATGTAATTTGGGGCATATCCAGCGATAAAGTTCTTTATTTTCGGGGCTATCTCTATATCATGTTCTAATCCAACAGATATAAAGGTAGTATCCGGGTCAATTTCTAAGATTTTGTTAATTAAAGTTTTCTGGTTCTTTCTAACAAAGGAATCATAGGTAATTAGTACCTTTATAGATTTTTTCTTTAAATTCTTAGTAATTTCATTGATATTATCATTTCCTGGATTTAGTTCATAAGGAATTAAGGAATAGTTCTCCACTCCTACTTTATTAAAGATTTCAGTTAAGTAGTATTCTTTTAGCTTTGGGGTTGATGGATAAATGACATCAAATTTTAATGACTTAGAGGGTTTTTTATAAAAGATATCCTTTTTTACCCAATGTACTACTTTTAGTGCAAGATCATGTGCAGATTTAAAATTGTTTTTAGGTTTTGTTTTTTTTCTTTTCTTTTTAAAAAACTTACTTTTTAAAGTAATAATTCTTTTATATGATTCATCAATTCTGTTTAAAAGTTCTTTCTCTTTTATTGCTTCATAGTAAAGGAAATTAAATGCTTTAGATG
The DNA here is from genome assembly GCA_964602915.1 of uncultured Gammaproteobacteria bacterium. Lineage (GTDB taxonomy): Bacteria > Cyanobacteriota > Vampirovibrionia > 2-02-FULL-35-15 > 2-02-FULL-35-15 > CAZRTB01. Next base: position 38,760 of record CAZRTB010000006.1, read on the forward strand.
ACAATTCAGATTCATGATTATAAAGAAGCAGATCTGCTCCATTCATAAGAGCAATTTTTGATGCATCATTTAATTTATAGTTTTTTGTTACTCCTTTCATATTTAACTCATCGGTAATTATTAATCCTTTAAACTTTAAATCTTTTCTAATCATCTCTTCCATTACATATCTGGATAGGCTGGAAGGCTTTTTAAAATCCTTTTCAATCTTAGGAAGCTGAAGATGGGCTGTCATTATACAGGGTGATTTGCCTGCACATTTTTTAAATGGTAAGAGTTCAAACTTCTCAAGTTCAGATTTAGTTTTATCTATTACAGGTAAATCAAAATGTGAATCTTTGTTAGCATCTCCATGTCCGGGGAAGTGTTTAATGACAGGGATGATATTATTCTTTAAATATAAATTAACTATTTCTAAGCCATAATCAGAAACAATTTCAGGATTATTGCTAATAGATCTTGTCCCTATAACAGGGTTCTCTATATTTGAGTTTATGTCTACAACCGGACCAAGGTTCATATTAAAACCAAGTTCTAGCAGTTCATTGATAATTATTTCTTGAGATTTAAGTAATTCTTTTAACCCTAATTTACTTAAGCCCCATAAACTCGGGGTTGATGTGCAGATATTTCTAAGCCTTTCTACTGCTCCACCTTCCTGATCAACAGCAATAAATGGTTTTATATCTAAAATCTCATTGATGTCACTAATTAATTTTTGTACTTGCTTCTTTGATTTTATATTACATTCAAAAAGGATTATCCCGCCTGGCTGGACTTTCTTTAGAAAAGATTTCAATTCTCCTGAAAGAGTATAGCCATTAAATCCTATAAAAAAGATCTGTCCAAGTTTTTTTAATAAATCTAATTGCACATATAAATGATAGCAATGAACACAAAAAAAGAAGCTCAGGGCTTCTTTGATATATACTTTAATTTAACGTAATAATATTATGCCCAGTTTCCTTCACTTCCAAACAGGGGAATTTCTATAGCTTATTAAACATAATTTTTTTGTACTTGCAAGTAAAAGATTCATCCCATTTGTTGGGTGAATCCGATCCGGCGAAAAAAAATTTATCAATGGAAGCGCCAGCTTATCTGGAGCTTATAAAGCTATCCTGTCTCCTGAAGAGCAGCTGCAATAGCTTTCATGCTAATAATGCAGAGCTTTAAAATTTCTTGTGTTTGTAAGTCTTTTGTGTCTGAGTTGGTTTTTAATTGTTTAAATAAGTCTCTTAGAAGCTTAACTTGTATGTAATTTAAAATATGAGTATAACTATTTCTTTCATCTATTCTGTTTTGGATGGTGGGATTTGTATCAAGTAGCCTGTTAGTACCCTTAATTTTATTTACTATATTAGTTGTTCGAAGATGTTCTTCCATAATTTGATTAAATAAATTATTTCCTTTTGAGTCTTCTGGTAAAAGTTCCTTATATAAGGAACCCGCATGCATATTTGACTTTGCAAGTGCCATTTCGCAGTGATCGATCATAATTCTAAATGCATCACAGTTTTTATACATAGCCTGTAATTCTTTTAATGAAATCAATTCACTGTTTAACATTTCATTTATAGCTAGCCCTGTAGCATACCATCCTGGAACCATCATTCTAATTTGATTCCAAGTAACTACCCATGGTATTGCTCTTAATTGTTCAAGATTTAGACTTGAAGTTGTGCTCCATCTGTTTGTAGGTCTAGATCCCCAGTTTGAAAATTGAATGCATATATATGGAGATGCTTTTTCGATTACTTCTTTTAAACTGGGATCTTCAAAGAGTCTTCTGTAGTGATGAAATGAAATCTCTCCAATTTTTAACAAGTTCTTTTCATACTCACTATTTCTTTCTTTTAAAATTACACTTGCTCTGATTAATGCTTCTAGTCTTACTTCAAGATGTCTGAATGCCATTTCTTCATCAGAATATCTAAATGAAAGGAATTCCCCCTGTTCAGTGATTCTGATTTTACTTAAAACTGTACCCCTTGCTTGAGAAGAAATTGCTTCCCCTGCTTTTCCGCCGCCACGACCTAGACTCCCTCCCCTTCCATGAAACACTTCCCATTTAAGATCTTTAATTCCAGATTCTATACAAGCTTTTTTGATTTTATTGGGAGCGTTCCAAAGTGAAGCGTATGCGGCAGAGTATCCACCATCTTTTGTACCATCTGAATAACCAAGGAACACCCTTTGATTGTTTTTCCTGGATTTGAGTATTTTCTTATAAGCTTCATTTTTAAACAAATTAGAAAGAATCTTATCACAGTTATTTAAGTCTTCTATAGTTTCAAATAAAGGCATGAAATCAATTCTGCTATTTATGGAACCATCATTTTCTAAAGATATTAAACCAGCTTCTTTTGCTAAAAATACAGCTTCTAAAATATCACTCTCATCGTGGGTGAAACTTGTGATTTGAACGTTTGCTGAGTTTTTAGAAAAATCTTCCTGAATTCTTTTTACTTCTTTAAAAGTTCTAATAACTCTGCTTGTATTATTAATGTCTAGGTCTTTTGAATCTATCGTTTTTAATATAACTGAAATATCTATTAAGTCTGTATCAGCAATAAGCACAGAGAGTAACTCCACTTTTTCATTTTTAGAAAGAGTTTCATATTTACTTCCGCTTAAAATTTTTTTTATAGGTTCTTGGTCGTTGAATAATTTTAGTTTTTCTTTAAGTTTTGTCTGAATCTCGCTGTAAGAAAAAATATCTGACAGTGCTTCTTCATGTTTTTTACTGTGTTCTCTTGTGTCAATTTGTGCAAGGTGAAATCCAAAACATTCAACATTCAGTATTAGACTATCTTTTGTACTGTTCGATGTTTCAGATTTTAGCTCTAGATTCTTGAGTTCTTGAATGAGTTCTAATGAGTCATTGTATGAATTTATTCTTTTAATAGGATCCTTTAGCCTGTTTTCTAGCTTGTTAATAATATTCCTTATGCTTGCTTTTTCACTTTCACTATTAGAAAAACTCTCTAGATCTTCCAGTGAGGCAATATGGTTTTCAATTGCTTGATTGTGATGACGTTTTGCGGTTTTATAATGAATCTCAGGAGTTACACCAGGATGACCATCCCTATCCCCACCAACCCAGGATGAATATGTGACAATCGGTCTGTCTGAAATTTTTACTGATGGATAATATTTATTTAGTGATCTTTTAAGCTCATGGTTAATCTTTGGAATTACTTTATATATAGAATCAAAATAAACAAGATTTCTATCTACTTCATCTAGTACAGTAGGTCTTTTTACGTTCGGTCCAATGTGTGACATTAATCCTTTTGTTTCACGAAGTAATTTACTACTTTTATGCTCGCCAGTTATCCTTAGAACTTTAGATATATTCTGAAGTAAAATAATTTCTATATCAGATTTTGCTTCTGTAGGATGAGCAGTAAAAACTAGTTCAAGCGACAATTCATCTATAACTTCTTGTACTTTCTCTTCTGCTACTTTGTTGTCATGAAGAACTTTTATGGCATTTTCAATGGATTCCATTTTTGGGATACCAGTGCTTTTAGCTTCTTCGTCTCTTTTGGAATTAACTGCAACAATATTTGCTTTCTCAGCCTCATTTGTAAGTAAGAAATGAGTATAGAAAAGACTAAGATATCTTTCTAAATCAACATTAGAAGATTTTGATATTAATCCATATAAATCCAAATGAGCATTTTCTAAATTACGCCTGCATGAATCTATGCTTTCAGATTGCCCAAGAGAAATTGAACCTAGGTAATTTTTTTCAATAGTTTCTCCAAAAGCTTTTAAAATCTCAATGTTTTCTGGAGGAGTAGAATCAAAACTTTCATTTACTATTGTTTGTAAAGTAGTGTCTATAAGCTTCAAATTCTCTTTAAACATTTTATTTCAATAGTTCTTTCATCTCTAGAACAGCATTTTTAATTCCGATAAGGACAGATTTACTGATTATTGAATGTCCTATATGTAGTTGATCTATTTCGCTAATTTTTGCGATTTTTTTTGTATTTAAATAATTTAATCCATGACCTGCATTAGTTTTAAGTCCTAAACTATTTGCATATAAAATAGCAGATTTAACTTTGTTAAATTCATCTTCATTTGGATTCTCTGCATATGGTCCTGTATGTATTTCAATATAGTCAGTTCCAATTTCCTTTGCTGTTTTAATTTCTTCATGATTTGCATTTATAAAAATGCTAACTATTAAATTATGTTCATGAACATTTTTAATATAGGTTTTTAAATAATCTTTTTGGGAAATTACATTTAAGCCACCTTCAGTAGTTAATTCTTGCCTTTTTTCTGGTACTAGAGTAATAAGCCCGGGTTTTATTTTAGTAGCTATGTTTAGCATCTCTTCTGTAGCCGCCATCTCAAGGGTAAAAAGAATATTTGCAGGGATATTTTGTTTTATTAAAAGAACATCTCTATCATTTATATGTCTTCTATCTTCTCGTAGGTGAATAGTAATTCCATCTGCTCCACCTTCAATAGCTAATTTCATTCCTTCAACTGGATCTGGTTCTATTGTTTTACGTGCTTCTCTAACAGTAGCTATATGGTCGATATTTACACACAATTTTTGCATTGTTTTATTATAGCGTATGGCAGATAGTGAATAGTAAGGCTATAATATTTACTGCATGAAGTCAAAAATAAAAACTAAGCGTATTGCAATAATTGGTCTGGGACTAATAGGTGGATCTTTAGCAAAGATCTTAAAAAAAAATCACTATGAAATAACTGGATTTTCAAAGAGTTTAAAGACTGTAAATCTAGCAAAGAAGAAAAAAGTTATTGATTGTGGGTACATAAATCTAACAAAAGAAAATTTATCCAATGTTGATGTAATTTTTATTTGTACTCCACTTTCAGTAATTCCTGCTTATTTAAAAAGAATTTCTAAACTCGTTAAGCATGAGGTGATCATTTCTGATGTTGGAAGTACAAAAAATGAGATCTGTAAAACAGCTCAAACAATATTTCCTAAAAACATTACATTTATAGGAAGTCATCCTATGTCAGGGAATGAAAATAATGGGCTTATTCATGCAGATGAAAATCTCTTTAAAAATAATGCCTGGATATTAACCCCTTCAAAAAAAGATTTAAAAACAAATAAAGCAAAAAATGAACTTACTAAAATAATAAAACTGACAGGAGCTAAAGTGTTATTCTCTAGTCCTGAAATCCATGATAAATCTGTTGCTATTATTAGCCATTTACCTATTTTACTTTCGCATTCATTGTGTAAAGTGCTTATGGATTCTAGAAGTCCTGAAGTCAAAAATCTTGCACTAAAATTAGCTTCAAGTGGATTTAGAGATACTACCAGAATTGCTTCTTGTAACCCTATTCTTAGTATTGATTTAACGCTTTCTAATTTGAAAGAAATTAAAAACCTGTCTTCTTTGTTTTTAAATCAGCTTAAGCATCTTGAATCCTTAGCTTTGAAATCTCCTGAGAAGTATAAAAAGAAGATTTCAACAATTACTAAGTTTAGAAATATGATGTATTTGGCTAATGGTAAAAATGCTTATTTAAATTAACTTGCCATTGCATCTAGTAAATTTTCTTCAGTAGTAGTTAATAATCTATTGTTTTCTATTATTTGATTTAATTTTTCTTTAGAGTCAATTACGGATTTTTTAGGAATATATGTTTCTTCTGGTATGGAGACATTCTTTAATGTAACGCCTTCTTCTATTACGCAGTTCTTGCCGACATTAGTGTTTATTAATGTACTACCATAGCCGATGAATGAATTATCACAAACTATGCATGGACCAAAGATTGAAACTTCGCTAGAAATAAAGACTTTGTTCCCTATATAAATATCTTTAGGAAATTTAATCTCATTTTCATGAAAGTGAAAAATCCCATCCTTTGCACAAATTAATATTTTATCTTTAATGGTTGTATCTTTTGAAATGCTTATTATATGTTCACCCTCAGCAAAAATCTTACTGTTTCCAACTGATACGTGTTCACCTAAAAATACTTTTCCAATGATTTGGGCCTTTGTGCTGACTTTGCATCCTTTTGATATTTGTAGTTTGTTTTTAATAAGATAAAACTTATTATCGTTAAGCATATAATTTTTCCCTGATTGAATTAAGTTCAATTCTATAGTTATTTCTAGAATTGTTTCTTTAACAATCTTCTTAACCTAAGTAAAGTTTTTAAATCAGTATCCAATCAAGTCAAAGCTCAAGAAATCAGACATTTAATCTTTGTAACAGTTGTTTAACTAAGCTTTTAATAAAGTTAAATTACGTTACAAACTGCTGAATTATTGATTTTTTAAATCTATATGAAACAGGATTAGCTATTAAAATGGCGCTACTTTCAAGTATTGTTTCAATAGTAACTAAGTTATTTGCTTTAAGCGTACTGCCTGTGGCTACAAGATCAATTATTGCATCGCTGAGATTTACTATTGGACCAAGTTCAACTGAACCATATAATTTAATTATTTCAGCAGTAAGTCCTTTCTTATGTATAAAGTCATTAGTAAGTTTAGTAAATTTTGTAGCTATTTTTGAATTTGGAGGAAGGTCTTCAGTCCTCTTATAGTTCGAATCTTTTTTAACAGCTAAAACTAAACTACATTTACCGAACTTTAAATCTTTAATCTTAACGATATCAGGCATTTGTTCTTTTACTAAATCAAGACCAACAATTCCAAGATCAGCACTTCCATGTTCAACATATACGCTTACATCACTTGGTCTTACTAATAATCCTTTAACATTATTTCTCTTGTCATAAAAAACAAGTTGTCTTTTGTCTGAAGACTCAAACTTAATTCCAAACTTTGCAAAGAATTTATAGCTCTCTTCGTGGAGAAAGCCTTTTGGAATAGCTATTGTTAAATCATAATTGTTTTTCATAACTGAATAGCAGAACTCTTATTTTTACTTTGTTCTTTTTTTATCCTTTCAAATCCTGATTTAATATTCTTACTAGTTACTTTAATTAACTTTGGCGATTTAAATTTTGGAAATGATTTCCCTTGTCTCTCTAGTGCTATTAATAAATCCTCTAAACAGAAAGTAAAGCCTATAGCTGGAACATCAAATCCAAATTTTTTGATTAGTTCATCATATCTTCCACCCGAACCAATACTTTTTCCTATATAAGGAGTTATTACATCAAAATATATACCTGTGTAGTAATCAACGTCGCTTGTTAGGCTTAAATCAATCTCAATATTTTTGTTAAAGAGTTTAAAGATATCGTCAAACAATGAAATGACTTTATTTAATTTTAGTTTTTTATTTTTCTTTGCTATTTGTTTGAGTGATGTAAGAGCAGATTTTTCACCTCTAATAAAAATTATTTCTTTCCAAATGGCTTTTTCATTTTTTGACAGATTTGATTTATTTAGAATTTCATTAAATAAAATTAAATCTTTTTGGCGGAGAGCTTTATAAAGTTCTCTTGCTGTTTCCCCATAGATTTTAAAAAGCTCTTGCCATATAAATGAGTGATTAATAACAACTAAATATTTTTTTAATCCTAATTTATCAAGGCTATCACATAGCAATTTTAAGCACTCAAGATCTGATATTCCTTCTTTTGCTCCAATTAGTTCTATTCCTATCTGATACAATTCGCATTCATTTGTAGTCTTTCTAGCATGATACCTGAAAACTTTTCCTATGTAATAAAATCTGAATGGTAGTTTTTCTTCTTTTAAACGTTCAGCGGTAACTCTTGCTATCGGTGTTGTTAAATCTGCTCTAAGAGCTAAAATATTTCCTTGTTGACCAATTAGTTTAAAAGCAATATCTGAAAGTTTATTACTTCCTAAAGAAAGCATATCCCAGTTTAAAAGTATTGGGGTTTGAATGGGCTGATAACCCCATTTTTCAAAAGCGCCAACCAGTGACTTTCTAATATATTCTTGTTTGGCTACTTCATCTGGTAACCAATCTCTAGAACCTTTTGGATTTCTTAAAGATTTCTTCATTTAGATTCTCGTAATTTATTTATTCCCTGTTTTAGATTTTAACAGCGGTTCATTTAATATATCACCTATAGATAATATTGCATTTTTAGCACCACTTATAACCGGTATATCTCTTTCGCTCTGCTCTAGTTGCTCAAGAAATTCCAACTCAGCTATTCTTGGATCTAACTGTAGTGCTTGTCCTTTAACTGAAAGTGCTTTGGCATCTCCTTCACCTTCAATTATTCTTCTTTCTTTTTCTTTCTCGGCGGTTTTCTTCATCCAGTTTTGTCTTTGAGCTTCCTGCAGGGCAATTTGCTTTTTCTCTACTGCTTCTGCAAATGTATCAGAAAAATATATTCCTCTTATTAAAATCTCGTCGAGAATAACTCCACTTTTAAGGAATGATTTTTTTAGTTCTTTTTGAGCATCTAGATTTAGTTCATTCCTGTGTGCAGAATAAACAGAGTCAATGGGATATCTCGCTACAACATTTCTAAATATGCTTCGTGCTTGTGGGACTATTAACTTCTGTGCATAATCTCTACCTAGTTCCTGATGTAATTGCCATATCTTATTTTTATTAAGATGAGCAATGACAGTAACATCTATTCCAATCTGTTGACCATCATTTGTTTGACATTTAATGCTTTGACCGACTTGTCCTGGTTCATAAGAGTCAGTAAAGCTGTATGAGATTTTTCTGGCATCATATAAGGTGACTGACTCTGTAAAAGGGATTATAAAATTAAAGCCTTCACTTAAAACCCTTTTCTCAACTCCACCGAATAAATTAAAAACAACGCCTGCATATCCTACTGGTACAATCTTTACCATTGAACCACTAAAAATAAAAACTATTGTAAGGAATATTGCTAGTCCTATCGCTATGTGATTTTCTCTATTATTATTCATTTGTGAAAATTAATTTAGCTCTCTTTCCATAAACTTGTGCCCTTCTATATTTAACAAAATCTGGATTTGCTCTTAGGGCATTTACTCTCAAACTTATTGCTTTTGCTTCGCCTTCTGCTTGTAGGATTTTTCCATCTCTTTTTGATCTTTCTCCGGCTAAAACATATTCCATCTTTAAATTTTCTTGAAATGCTTGTTGTTTTCTATCTATAGCATCTTGAAATTCTTTTGAAAATTTCATATTTCTGATTAGCACCTCTTCAATATCAATAAAATATTTATTAGCCAGATCTTTTTGCAAATGTTCTTGTATTTTGTTTTGAATCTCTTGTCTTTTTACACTGTAGACATCTTCTACACCATAGGTAGATAAAATCTCTCTTAAAGATGCTCTTGTCTTTGGGAAAATAATTTTTACTGCATAATTTGGACCGATTAGCTTATGTAATTTCCATAGATCGCTTGGCTGAGGCCTAGCTCGAACCGTTAATTCTATGTCTACTCTTTGACCATCAGCTGTGAGTGCATGAATCTCATTGCCCACGACCTGACCCTGAAGTCCTTGATCTTCTGAAGCAAAACTATAAGAGGATTGTTTAATGTCATAAATTGTTGCTCTTTGAAGAATAGGAATGAGTAAATGTATTCCTTCTCCTAATACTCTTTTTTCCACACCACTAAAAGTGTTAAAGATTACAGCTCTTTCTCCTGCATCAACTTTTACTACAATTCCACTTAATGAAATTACAAGAACTGAGATTAAAATGAAATATAACCAAAAGTTCTTAAATGTGTTTAAAAACTTATCGAATTCAATCTTTTGTTTTGGTGTTGGAAAAAAATCTGGTACTTCTGGTGATGGCATATCCTAATCTTAAATTATCATACATATAATTTAAAGGTGAGTTCTAGATAATACTTACTCAGGACAATACTTTTATTTTTCTTTCAGATAATATTTATCCCAATTTAATAATTAATGGGAATAATACTACTAAGAAAATGCCCAGACAAAAGAACAAAGAATTAATCAGACAAATTGGCATGAACCCATCAAAGCCAGATACTTTTCAGTTGAATAATGAACCTTTGATGAAAAATCTTACTTTATGGTCAAATGAAAATATTGATTTGTTTGAAACTATTCAAAACTTATTTGGAATAAAAGTAAGAACAAAAATAGTTGGAATACTTTTAGATTTAGATTTAAATAACTGGATTGGTATAGGTGCATCTTGGCAACACAATAATCAAAATGGACAAATTAGAATTGATACACAACTTACTGAATTCCTTTTAAATAAAGCATTTGGTGAGTCATTTACAAATAGACCGTTCTCATTAAAAAGACTCACACAAATTGAGTTAAATATCCTTCAAACTTTTTTAACGAACCTAGAATCTAAAATGAAAGAGTATTGGGAAATTGATTCAAAGAATCCATACTTGATGGATATGATTTATTTGGTTTGGTTAGTAGAGTCTGATGAAGGACAGTTAGGCAGGATTGCATTTGGAATGCCAGCTAGCTTTAAACCTAAAAGAGTTAATCAAAATCCTTCAAAAGAAGTGATTGATATTAATAAACTGGCTAATACGGGTATAAAAGTTCCAATTGATATATCTGTAGGTAAAACCAGACTTTCAGTTCGTGACATGAGATCTTTAGAGGAGGAAGATCTGGTTATTTTTGAAGATAGTGATGTAAGTAGATTTTATTGGCACTTAGGAGAAATTGGTGTCGTCTTACCAGAAGAAGACCATCCGGTTTTTTTAAATGATATAGATAATGTAGAGGAATTGGCCCAAGATATGATTAAACCACATGATGAAGATTTATTATCAAGCTTACCGCTTGAACTTTCTGCGGAATTTCAAAAAGTTTTAATACCTTTAAAACAAGTATTAGATCTTAAAGCAGGAGGAGTTTTGCCATTAGGTTCAGTCCTAGATTCAGAGCTTGTTTTAACAGCACAAGGAAAACCTGTTGCTAAAGGAGAACTCGTAATAATTGGTAATCAATTCGGAATGAGAATTACTGATATTTTAATTGGTTCTAAAAAAGCTGGCGGTGCTACTGGTGCTCAAGTAGAGCTTGAAGATTTGTTTGCTAATCAACCTCAGCAAAAAGCTGAACAAGGTGGCTTTGCTGATGAGTTGAAAGATTTAGAAGAATAATTCTTCTGGGAATCAATAATGGAAAATTTGGCTTTATTAATTAAACTAACTATTATCTTTATTGGATCAGGGCTTTCATGTTTGATTGCTTTTTGGGTTATTAATGAGATGAGGAATTTAGCAAAGCTAATAGTTTTTTCAGAATCCAAGCCAAAATTTGATAAAGAGCTCTTAATTGTAAAAAGTAAAAATTTAGGATCAAATGTTGGGTTTTATGAAGCTAGGTTATCTAGTGGAAAATCTATAAAAATTTTTTCATCAGATAATGGAATGAGAATATTTTAAATGAATATTGAAAACTTACTTGGAAATTTAGAACCAGCACTTCAAATAACAATTTTATTGGTTTTACTATCAATGCTTCCATTGATAGTGATTACGATGACTCCCTTCTTAAGAATGTTAATAGTTCTATCTCTTCTTAGAACATCGATGGGTACACAGCAGGTACCTCCAAATATGGTAATCATTGCAATGGCAATGATTTTAACTGGATATGTAATGGGACCTACTTTAAATGAAATGAATGAAACTGCTTTTACGCCTTTAAGTAATAAGCAAGTTACCGTTCCAATTGCTATTGGTGAAGCTTATAAACCATTAAGAAGATTTATGCTAAAACAAACTGATATGAAAGATCTTGCATTCTTTTATCAGCTAAGTAAAGAACCAAATCCAAAAAGTCCGGAAGAAGTAAGTTTTAGACAATTAATAGCGGCATTTTTACTTAGTGAACTTAGAACTTCTTTTCAAATTGGTTTTTTGATTTTTATCCCTTTTTTAGTAATAGATTTAATTGTTGCTAACATCCTCCTTGCTCTTGGTATGATTATGCTATCTCCCACAATTGTTTCTTTACCATTTAAGCTTTTAATATTTGTAGCAGTTGATGGATGGACACTAATAATTAAAGGATTAGTACAAAGTTTTAATTAGAGAATAAAAGGGAGTGTTTTAAAAATCAATGGATTGGATGCCACAGGCAATTAGAGATGGAATATTGGTGGTTTTAATTGTTTCAGGACCACTTATTTTAGCGGCGGCGTTGATCGGTCTTGTAATTGGTATTTTACAGGCGGCTACTCAAGTCCAAGAGCAAACAATTGGTACTGCTGTTAAACTCATTGGTGTTTTTGGACTTATGCTTGTTTCAGGTTTTTGGATGTTTCAATATTTAAATCAATATACGAGTAAAACTTTAAGTAGTGCATTTACTTTTGTACCACGCCGCTCTCAGAAAGTAATTCCAAGAGATTCTGCTGTTTCTAAGAATGATAATTTTTCACAAAGAATTAACTCTGAAAGATTTACTGAACCTATTATGGTTATTGAGCCTGAAAAAATTGAAAGCAAGCTTCCTGAAGGAGGAGGACCACCAGGACATTCTATATATGCAGGTGCTCCGCATGCTCCTGAAGTGCCAGTAGTAAAAGAAGTTTTACCTGATTTACCTAAACTGCCTAAATCTCAAGTTAAAGAAGTAATTCCTAATGATTTTCAGGAATTAAAACCCATTGGAGATTCAAGCCCAGTGATGGATATTGAAATGCCAGTTATAGAAAACAATAATTTAAAACAAAATAATGATTTGGAAAATAATAAATTGAATATTGCTCCTCAAAAACCAATTAATAAAATTTCTTTGGAGTCTAACGAAGATAGTAATGATGATGATAGGTTTGTAGAAAAGAATTATAGCTGGTTAAATTAGGTGATAAATGTTTGATATTCTTCTGAGCCAGACGAAAATTCTAGAACAGCTTGGTGGAGTTTGGACTATTATACTTTTGGTTTTTACAAGGTGTTTAGCTTTTACTACAACAGCTCCAGTTCTAGGACATAAAACAATTCCATCTCTTGTAAAGGTTGCATTTTCAGTACTTCTTACCCTGATACTCTTTCCATTATTGGAAGTGCCTAAAGAATATCCAGATGGTTCTGCATTCGTTTATTTAATTATGATGAATGTTTTTGTAGGGATGTTATTAGGATGGGCTACTAACCTTGTTGTTGAAATTGGTAAGGTCGCTGGAGAAATGCTAGATATGCAGTTAGGATTACAGTCTGCTACTTTATTTGATCCAGGTAGTCAAAGTCAGACTACAATCTTAGGAAAATTCTTTGACATGATAACAATTACCATGTTTATCTCTATTGGTGGTGTTGAGAAAATTATTGAAGGATTTTATAAGAGTTATAATACATTCCCTGTAATCCTATATCATTTTGATATTAATTATAAAAAACTAATATCTGCTTCTGGAGATCTTCTTGCCATTGGATTTTTAATAGTGTCTCCTATAATAATTATAGTTTTATCGGTTGATCTAATTCTTGGATTAATGTCCAGAGCCGCTCCGCAGATTAATGCATTTCAAATCAGTTTTTCTATTAAACCAACTGTTGGGCTAATACTTTTCTTAATTCTCTTACCTGCATTTATGCAGGTTTTAGCGGCTATCATAAGTAATCCTTTCCGTTTCTTTTGATATAGCCTCAACTTGTTTGAGACTATATCAATTGATTCCTTTCGTTGCACTGCATTTACCGAATAAATTGGACAAATGCTTTTAGTTGTAAGTTTTGGTATAGTATAATTCTATTGTGAAACTTACTACAAAAGGACAATACGCTATTCAGGCAATGATAGATATTTCTATTCATTGTGCGAAATCAAAGCATCCAATTCCATTAAAAGAGATATCAAAAAACCAGAATATTCCACTTCCTTTTTTAGAGCAAATCGGAATTAAGCTAAGAAGAGCAGAACTTGTTAAAAGTCTTAGGGGTCCATCTGGCGGATATGTTTTAGCTAGAGATAAAAAGCAGATTTCACTGGCTGATATACTTCAGGCTGTAGAAGGTCCTATTAATGTAGCTCCTAATGTGGAAGGTGATTTTGAAGTAACTTTTAAGCTGTGGCAAAAACTAAATAGAAATATTGTTTCAATGCTTAAATCAATTACCTTAGAAGATCTTTATTATGATTCTATAAGTTTCAAAGCTTCGAAAGAGAATGAACAGTATGTCCAGTAATTTAAAAAGATTTATTTATGCAGATAATTCTGCTACAACAAAAACGAGGAAAGAAGTTCTTGAAGCAATTAATTCACTATTAAAAGATGAATACGGAAATCCATCCAGTGTTCATAGATTTGGAAAAAAGTCTAGAAAAATAATTGAAGAGGCAAGAGAGAAAATATCTCTTGCTTGTAGTTCAGATTCAGAAAATATTATTTTTACAAGTGGTGGCACAGAAGCCAACAATTTAGTTATATTTGGGTTGGTGAAATCTCTAGACGAGTTAAATCTGAAGAAAAAAAAGCACATTATTACCTCTAGCATTGAACACTCATCTATTAAAGAACCTCTGGAATATTTAGAGAAAAACGGATGGAAAGTTACATGGTTAAAAGTTGATAAGCAAGGATTCGTTGATGTAAATCAACTGAAATCTGAGATTACTCCTGAAACTCTTTTAGTAAGCATTATTCATGCTAATAATGAAATTGGTACTATTCAAAATCTGAAAGAAATATCTGATATTACTAACGCTAGCAATGTTCTTTTTCATGCTGACTGTGTTCAGTCTTTTGGGAAAGTAGCTTTAGACTTTAAGAATTTAAATATTGATTTTGCTTCTATCTCAGCACATAAAATCTATGGACCTAAAGGTATAGGTGTTCTATATGCTAAAAATAAAAATAACTTAAAACCTCTTTTATTAGGAGGAGGTCAGGAAAATGCTTTAAGACCTGGAACTGAAAATGTTTTTGGAATTGTTGGCTTTGGTGTAGCTTCTGAGTTAATTGCTGATGATCTTAAAACCAAAATTCCAAATCTGGTTCAAATGCAAAAAGATTTAATCCAGAAAATCTCAACTCTCAAAAATATAGACTTAACTGGACCTGATATCTCAAGCTTAAATAACAGGATCCCTGGGCATGTAAGCTTTTGTGTAGAAAATATTAATGGGGAAAGTATAGTGCTACAGATGGATTTAAGAGGAATTGCTATTAGCTCTGGTTCTGCATGTTCTTCTAATAAACTAAATGATGATGAAATAAAACCTTCTCATGTAATTCAGTCATTAGGACTGCCAGAGAAATATCTTAAAGGTTCAGTTCGAATAAGTCTTGGAATTGAAAATAGTTTTGAAGATGTTAAATCTATATATGATGAATTAGAAAATATACTGATTAAGTTAGATCCTAAAATATTAGAAAAAATAAATTAAGAAGATATCTTTTTGATTAAATCCTCATAAAAATCTTTTTGACCTGTTTTTATAGAGTATTCAAGAGCTCCGCTTAAATCACCCCATTCAATTAGCTTTTTAATTTTAGCAATTGCTTCCTCTTTGCTAGTAGAGATTTCTTTTAGTTGTTCTTTCTTTATTCCTTTGCTGATTTTCAAATCTTCGTTCAGGATAAATGGAATCGTAGTGCCTAAAGCTAAATTCACATCAGGTTGTTTTCTGAAGATATGTTCTACGAATGAAAGTCCACTTCCATCCAGTCCACCCCATAAAAAGTCTGAAATTCCATTTTGTCTTGCTGATAAAAACCCACTTATTAGGAAGCTGACTCCTAACCCAGCACCAAAAGTTAATGGACTGGTTCCAAGAGCTACTGTGCTTATTGCTCTGGCAATGCCAGCAGTGCTGGAGTCTGCATGCGGCTGATTAATACTAGAAAATATAGGAGTAGATGCAGAGATATTTACTTCTCTACCGTCTTCTAAAACTATCATATTTAGAGCAAGTTCAAGTGAGCTTTGTCTTTGAAATCTTTTTCCTGTGCTTGATTTAGAAACTATTCCATAGGCATCTAAATCTCTATCTTCATAAGCTGAGACTTTAAAGCTAACGCTATTATTTTTTTTGTTTGTTTTAGTAAAGATGTCTGTGTTTAATGTCGAATCAAACTCAGTCCCTTTTTTTATAACATCATACTTTTCTAGTTTTGATAAATCTATTTTATAAACATCAATATTTTCTGCTTTTACTAAAATAGGAGCGAATAAAAGCAGAAGAATAGATAATATTTTAAGACTATTTTCCATTTGATTGAAATTTAAATAATCTCTGTCCACCAATTATAGTTATAGGATTTGCTCCTCCAAGGTTTAACCCTCCACCTCTTCCGACTCTAGATGTTCTGTTAAACATATTGTCCTGAAGAATGAAACTTGCAAAAGTCCCTGTTGTTGTAGAAGCTACAGCAGTAGTAAGTCCTGGGGCTATTTCTCTTAAGAAACGTCTGAACAGCTTTCCTTTAGAAGGTATTAAATCTATTGTATCATTTGGCTTAAGTGCAATTTTATCAAAATCAGAACCTCTGGTTAGTAAATCATGAATGTTTAAATCTCTTGTTCTATATACACCATCATCATCATATCTGGATAAACGAACAATTTTTAAGGTTCCTACATTATTTATTCCACCAGCTTTTCCAATAGCATCTAAAAGTGTTGAATCATTAGGAACAGTAAAACTTCCTGAGCTTTTAACTTCTCCTACTACATTGACTGGAATTTCCTGGTAAGCTAATTTTCCTAGCAGTCTTACATAGGTTTGTGCTTGATCTTCAAGGTTTTCTGCTGTAGGAATGAAAATAGCATCTCCTGGTAAAAGATTTATATCTTCTAAAGTACTTTTACCTATGATTAATTCTTTTAAGTTGACTACTTTTTTCTCTGCATTATTACCTCTGCTTACAGAAATGGATGTTATGTTTGCTCTTGGTTTTAATCCTCCAGCAAGCTGTATGGCTTGAGTTAGTGAAAGCCCAAAAGTATTTGAACTGCTTGTACTAGTAGACCCTCCTTCTTCTTGTGTAGAAGAAGACTCGATTTTATAAACTCCTGGTTTTACTATTTCTCCACCGATGTAGACATTTACTGGTCTATATTTGCTTATCTGAACAAATACTAATGGATTCTTAAGAGTTTTTCCAAATGCTTTTCTGATTTCTTCAGATACTAGATCTAATGTTAACCCTGCAACAAGTAAATTTTCCTGATTACCATCTGGAAGTGGAATTGATATATAACCATCTGATGAAACTACTAAGTCATATCTTTCAACCTGACCAAATAATTCTTTTAAAGTTCTATCAGTGATAGATAACTGATCTCCAGGACCTATGATATAAGGAGGAGTTAAAACTGCTCTTAGCTCAACCTTCCCAACATCAGCAGGATTGTTCTCAGAATCTTGTGCATTAGCGGTAAGACTAAGTGGATTACTTAAAATTAAAATTGCTAAGATTGTAAAAACTTTTTTTAACATTTTAATTACCTCTTATGCGGCTGATAATCCTCTCCCCATTCTTTCTTCACGGTGATAGCCATATCCATATCCGTATCCATAACCTTGTGCATTTGAAGGAACAGAATTAAGGATTACGCCAACTGCATTTATATTTGCTTTTTCTAGTAAATCGATAGAAGCTGTTAGTTCTTTTCTAGATGTCTTGTTGTATCTTGTCACAAGAGCTACAACATCTGCATATCTTGCTAACAATAATGCATCTGAGAAAAGTCCTAATGGTGGAGTGTCTAAAATTACCAAGTCATAAATATGCTGACAAGTTTCAAGGAGCTCTCCCATTTTTTCTGATTCTAAGAGCTGAATAGGGTTTGGAGGAATATCACCACCTGGCATATAATCAAATCCTACAATTCCTAAAATACTTTTCTGAACAACATCATAAAAATCTATTTCATTGATTAAAGTATTGCTTATACCTACTGCATCTTTTGGTCTGGCAAGATACTTATATAATGAAGGGTTTCTTATATCAGCATCTATCAATAAAACTCTTTTTCCTGTCTGAGCATAGGTTATAGCTAAGTTTATTGATACTGTAGATTTTCCTTCACTTGGACCAGCACTTGTAGTGAGAAGTAACTTTCTATCTCCGGATAATGATAAGAATGAAAGATTTGTTCTAAGTGCATGAATAGCTTCTGAATAGTCACTTCGCGGATCCTGGTAGACAATAGGCAAATCTCCCATATGTGCTTGTGGAAGCTGTCCAAGGAATGGACAACCCATATCTTTTGGAAGTGTGTCAACACTCTTAATAACATCGTCAAAATATTCAACTATATAAATAACAATTGCGGCTAAGCAAAGACCAAATATATAACTTACTAAAAGTGTTCCTGGTATATTAGGCCATTTTGGTTTTGTTGCTAATGAAGGAGGATCAATTAATCTTAGGTTTGTAATATGAGAAGCAATTACACCTTTCATTCTTGATTCAATAAGTTTCACTTCTATTTCATCTAACCTTTTTTGTGCGATTTCATTTTGCCTGATCAGCTGAACATAAATATATTTTTCTCCAGGGAGCTTATCAATTCTGTTTTGGAGATCAGTAAGTGCTTCATCTACTACAAAAAGTTGTTGTTCTGTGGCAAGCTCTGTCGTTTTTGCTTGTAAAAACTGTCTTGTTAATTCAGCACGAGTTTGATCCTGAGAGTATGGGAAATCATCAGGACTAAATTCTTTTCCAAGCAAGTCTTTAATACGTTCTGCTATAAGCCTTTTATCACCTTCTAATTGTTGTTTAACTTCTTCTAGTTGGTAATGCCCTGGCTTAACTTTAGTTTGTAGTTTAACGAGCTGAGTTTCTTTATCATATAAATCTTTTCTTAGTGCTGTTAAGAATGGATCCTGACCAACTGTATTTGAAAGAATAGCCTGATCAAGATCTGTCATTAACTGTCTTTCCAGCTGTGCAGAAGCGGCTTTTGCTTTTGCATATTCAGTATTAATTGTTAGTTTTATTTCTTTAAGCCTGAAAGATGTGCTGATTAATTCTCTATTACTTTCAATACTAATAGTTTTACTTGTTTCTTCAAATTGTTTCAAACGTCTACTGGCATCTAGAGTCTCTCTCTCAGCTCTATTTCTTTCTTTTTTTAAGAAGCGTATTGCACTTGCAGTATCGCTGGCTTTTAACTCTATAGTTTTTTCAATATAACTATCAACAATAGCCTGTAAAATTTCTTTTGCTTTTTTATAGTTTGGATCTTTAAATTTCAATTCAACAATGTCTACATTTCTATCTGCGCTTACTTCAAAGTTTTCGCTTAAAGTTAGATAGCTAATATATTGCCCTTTTCTGGGTCCACTTTTATATCTCATATTAAATTGGCGGATAACTTTATCTAAAATTGTTGCAGATTTTAAAATTTCTATTTGTGTTTGAATTGGATCACTAAGTCTTGCAATAGATCTAAATTGTTGTGCTCCACCATCTAGCCCAAGATCTTTTGCTTCAATTAAAAGTCTTGCTTTGCTTTCATATATAGGGGTAATTGAAAGTGCTATTATCCATGAAACTGTAGGTACTAAGAAGACAATAAGTAGGCCCAATCTTATATGAAGTTTAATTGCTTCTAAGAAATTCAAGTTAAAACCTCCAAAATAAAGGAAAAATTCTATATATTTATTTGTTACCCAGAAATTGGTTAGGGCTAAACTTTAATAGATTAAAAAGTTGATTATCTAGAGGTTAAAAAAAGAACTAGGGGTATCCCTAAAAAGTAGACTCAAGTATTTTAAAGTGACAAACCTGCTGAAGCGGCAAGAAGAGATTGATTTGAAGAGCTTACATTACTTGCAGATGCGCCCGCAGCAAATCCAAATATCATTATAAATGAAACTATAAAGAATGCTGAAACTATTCCATACTCATTTTTCATAAACTGCCACAAATCTTTTTAATAGCTTTTTACTTATATAGTACCTTTTTTGTAATAGAAAATATCTTTTGTTAACCCTGAGTAACAGGGTAATCCCTAATAGGCTATAAAAAACAGTTCATTTATTATTTTAATTACATGCAAATCATTGTATTGCATATAAAGGAACAACAATCAGAGCCTATGCTACAGGTTGCACCTGATGGATAGCATGTTGGAGTAGGAGTGCTACAAGTACCAACACAACAGGAGTTTGATCCGCAATCAGCAGTTGTGTAAGTAGAACCGCTACAGGTATTAACCATGGTGTCACAGCAAGTACCAGCATAAGAAGTGCAGTTCGGAGTAGGAGTAGGAGTTACACAAGTACCAACACAACAGGAGTTTGATCCGCAATCAGCAGTGGTGTAAGTAGAACCGCTACAGGTATTAACCATGGTGTCACAGCAAGTACCAGC
>CAZRTB010000006.1:59079-194851 GCA_964602915.1 uncultured Gammaproteobacteria bacterium
GTTGGAGTATTGCAAGTACCAACACAACAAGTATTTGATCCACAATCAGCAGTAGTATAAGTAGAACCGCTACAAGTAGAAGTCATAGTGTCACAGCAAATACCAGCATAAGAAGTACAGTTCGGAGTAGGTGTAGGTGTTGGTGTTGGTGTAGAAGTGGCAGTAGGTGTGGATGTTGCTGTAGAAGTCGCAGTTGGTGTTGGAGTTAAAGTAGGACCCCCACTAATAATTTCTACTCTAGAATATCCATGTGACATTAGTGTACTTGGGAAAAGAGAAACTGACATGTTGGTTACAAGACTTAGTACATCAGGGACGATTGGTGTAAATGGAATTGAAACATCTACATAAATCATGTCTCCAACACTTCTTGTTGTTCCAGTTGTAGGCGATACTGTAAGAGTTAGTGAACCCACATCTGGTAAAAGTGAACCTGCCGCTGATAATGTTTTTAAATCACTTGCAGAATAGTTTGGCCCTATTGCTGCATAACGGACAGCAGTTCTTGCTATTTGATTTAAACTATTAACGTAATAAAATATTCTTCCGAATTCAATAACAGTGAAAGTAATTCCTAAAATAATTGGAAGTATGAGCGCTGTTTCAGCAAGTACAGCACCTCTAAACGATCTTTTTAAAAGTTTTTTTATCACAAATCTTCCAATAAAATATTTACAGACCTTAGGTCAGGGTAATTACATTATATTTATTCCTTCATTGAAAGACAAAAAAAACTTTATTATTGAAGCAATCCCTACAGCTTAGTACTACGATCTATGGGTATTGCTTAACTTCTGATCTGGATACTGCTACACTCCTTAAAGTTGGAGCCCAACTTGACATAGAGTTAAAGAAATTGAAGGGGTTAATTATGGGTGTGTAATTGTATGTAACTGTAACAGTTATCGCTGTGCCTACATTTCTAGCTGCGCCAGCAGCAGGGCTTACTGTGAGAGTTAATTTTGCAGAATTTAAAACACTTCCAGCTCCAGCTTGAGTAAGAAGTCCTGATGTAGTATAAGTTTGACTGGTTGCCGCATATCTCGCAGCAGTTCTTGCAACTTGATTTAAACTATTTGAGATATATAGAACACTTCCAAACTCAGTAATTATAAACGTAATCCCTATTAATAAAGGAAGAACTAAAGCCGCTTCTGCCATAACTGCACCTTTATTTGAACGAAAATATATATTCTTTGTAGTCATTGCACTAACCTTTAATAAACTTAATACCCCCCATTAGTGCTCTTTATATAATTATTATATTGAATAGCTTTACAAAGATTTCCCTACGTCTATTAATAAAAGTTCTAAGTTATGTTACTTAGTTTTAATAGTGTATATGGTTAAGGAAAAGTTTGGGTATAAGCCTATTAGTGAAATATAAAATGCTGATTTTATATTTTGCAATCAAAAGGGATTCTAAAATAGGGGTTTCATTTTGATCATCTAGTAAAAGCTTAGGCTGTGGATAACTATGGGTGGAACAAGTTTGCATTTAGTAGTGTCATCAGCTATGGTGGTTTCAATTATAAGAAGCCATTAAAGCTTTACAAAACTTAAGGTGCAATAGGGAAAACATTTAGGTTTTGTTTATATAATTTATAGTGTTGGTTGTAAAACCAAAAATAAGGAGGGTAATTATGGACTTAGTTCGTTTTATTAAAGAAGAAGAAGGTACATCAATGGCAGAATATGCGTTGTTACTTGGCTTAATTACAGTTGCAATCGTTACTGTAGTAACAGCACTTGGTACCAGAATCTCAGGCGCCATTTCTAAAGCAACAACTGCAATCCCTTCATAACAGATTTATTGCGGTTTATAAAATTAACCACAGCTATTTTTACGATTGCTGTGGTTTTTTTTTAACTTCTTTTCTAGTGAATATTACTAAATTAGACTTTTAATTTTTTAAAATTGATAGGAAAGACTTTTCAGTGTATATAATAAAAGAAGATAGCTGTAGCTATTTTAATAAGGAGGGTAATTATGGACTTAGTTCGTTTTATTAAAGAAGAAGAAGGTACATCAATGGCAGAATATGCGTTGTTACTTGGCTTAATTACAGTTGCAATCGTTACTGTAGTAACAGCACTTGGTACCAGAATCTCAGGCGCCATTTCTAAAGCAACAACTGCAATCCCTTCATAACAGATTTATTGCGGTTTATAAAATTAACCACAGCTATTTTTATGATTGCTGTGGTTTTTTTTTGATTTTTTTTCTCTATTATGGACAGTCCTAAAGTAAAAGTTTAATTTTTTAAAATTTTATAGGGAAGACATTCTTGATGTATGTATATAATAAAAGAAGATGGCGGTAACCATCTTACAAGGAGGTAACTTATGGATATGATTCGTTTCATTCAAGAAGAAGAAGGTACATCAATGGCAGAGTATGCATTGCTACTCGGATTAATTACAGTTGCAATAGTAACTGTGGTAACTGCACTCGGTACAAGAATATCAGGTGCAATTTCAAAAGCAACTACTGCAATACCTTCATAAGGGACTCGGTAGATTTAGATATAGTAGAAGCCATAAGTTATTTTGTGGCTTCTATTTTTTTGTAGACTATATAAATTTTGTTTTCAAATAGATTTTTTAAACCATCAGTATTATAAGTATAATTTTCATTCTTATAATTTAACAAATTAGCAACTTCAGAAAAATTTCTTTTATCTTTGGTTAGGATTATATATTTAATAGGGGTTCTGCTTCTTTGAATAACATTTCTAATTGTTATTAAGTGTTTGTTTTGTAGCGTATCCCGAATTCTAAAAAAATCATTCTCTGGCAGATTAGAAGGAATGTTAAAATAAATTAACATTCTTCTATACCATAATATTTGACCATCACCTGTCAAATAGCAGGTTCTTAAATTGAAGTAGTCAGATCTAAGGACTTCAGTTCTAATATCCAGATCACTATAATTTAAGAACAAGTCATCTTTAGAAGTGTTTTTATTAATCCAGGATATTACCTCATTCCTGCTTTGTGAGTCATAAGAAATGTTGTCTGAGCATTGATTTGGTAAAGTGCTTAAAAATAATACTAATACTATTATAAAAACTAAAGGAGAAACCAATGAGCTATAAGTGTTTAATTTATCTGTAAATCTACTAAAAAAATTTGAGATTGAAGAAGTAAAAAGTATCCATGATAAAACAGTTATTACAATGCCGATTCTGTATGGAGTCAGCTGAACCAATATAGGAACTCTTGCAAATTCAGCTATAAATGAGATGCTTAAAAGTAGTCCTATAAGTGAAAAGTTTATAACTAATAAGGAGTCCATGGATTTTAATTTATTCTTTTTCTTGTGAATAAAGTAACCAATAGTACTTAGTAGAATCGAGAATAAAAAGAATGTAGAAGTGTTTCTGTCTAAAGAAAAAAGTAATGGTATCTTGTGATGGTGGGTTCCTCTTAGAATCTCTGGAACGAAAGATATGTCATATCCACAGTTAATAGTTTGTTTGCTAGTAAGCCATAAAAAAAGTGTATATGGAATAACAGCTAATGAGTAAAGTGAAAATAGAATTACAGCCAACTTTTCGTCAATGTTTTTTTTGTAAAAATCATAAATTGTACAAACCAGCATTGCAGGTAGTAAAGGGATTGTATATAGTGGATGAAGTATAGTACCCAAGAAAAGGCATAAAAAAGATAAATAATAATTTCTGCTTATATGGAAAGCTATTGTGAAAAATAAGAATGGATATGTAATAAATTCCGGATCAAAGAAATCAAAGAATAAAGTTCTATTGTTTGGAATTATGTAATAAATTTTAAGAATTAAATTAAATAAAACTATAAATAAAACAATTAAAATATCTGGAGTGTTTGATATTGATTTATATACTTTTTTAAAAGAGATGTATAGTAGTGACACCGTAATTAAGTAAAGTATGAAAAATAAAAAAAGTAGATCCTTTAAACTAAAAACCTTTGCTAGTAAAACTATTAAAGAAATATAAGGTGTGATCTGTGTGTATTGATTTGTGTGGTATTGAACAAGCTCATCTTGTGTGAATGGCGCAAATCCCAAGAGTTTATATAAGTATGGAAGCTCTTCTATATTGTTTGTGGACGCATTAAAGACAAATGGATTAAGAGAGAAGTAAATAAAAATGAAAATAAACAAGTACAGAAAAGCAGAAACAATATTTTTATTTTTCTTCATTTAATTAAATTTATTCTACCCTTCTAAGTTTCCACATTGATTCAGGTATTTTCTTATCATTATTTAATAGCTCATTCCAGTCATTTCGTACGTGAACAAAGGAGCCTGAAAACCCACAAGTATCAGATTTTAAAAAGCTATTAACAAAATTAACAGGTTCAGAGATGCTTGCAGTGGTTTTAACTACACCACCTGCTTCTTTTACTTTTTTCAGCATATCTGTTTCTATAGCTCCTGGACCTAGGCAAGCTATAGAGAAATCACCTTTATCCTTTAAGTCTTCATTTAGATTCTCAGTAGCTCTAACCATTCCAGTTTTGGTTTCAGAATAAGCTGGGAAAGTAGGATTTGCATATGCGGCTCCACCACCAGCAAAGGTAACGATTCTTCCATATCGATTACTTAGCATCGTTGGTAAAACAGCTTTTATGACAGCAAGATTACCTAAAACATTAATTTTAAAGCAGTCATCCCACTCTTTTAGGGAAGCTTCGACAAGCGGTCCTTTTGGACCTAATATTCCTGCAGATAGGACTATCCCTATCCTTTTATAACTCTTGTTCTTGAGCCAGTTTGAGACAGATATTTCTGTAGAATTATAATCACTAATGTCTAACTCCAAGCCCCCTGCTTTACCACCATTTTTTACTATTTCATTGGCGGTTTGAAGACAGTTATTGCTTTGTGAAATGCATAGAACAAAGATTCCTTCCAATCCAAGGTTTAAAGCAATTGCTTTTCCAATCCCTCTTCCTGCACCTGTAATAATTACTAAGTCTAAGCTCATATATCCTCTTAAATAAAGTTTAATCTATAATAAAAAATAAAGCTAAAAGATTTATCTAATTGTATTAATGAAGGCAGTTTTTTAGCATAAAGGGAATTTATTTTTAGCTAGTGTTATCCCTTAGAATATAATAACTATTAGTGGTATCTATCTATTATAGCGAAGTAAATTATAGTAAAATAATAATTAACTATGAAAAACCAAATTAAAAGATTTTTACTCGATGAAGAAGGAATCTCACTGGCTGAGTATGGTGTTATTCTAGGAGTGATATTTACAGTCGGAGCTGCAGTCTTATCTACTTTATCGGATAGGATAGTAGCAATTATAACTAAAGCTTCTACGGCAATTCCTTCATAATTTTAACTATTTAATTCTAAATATATTAAACTAATATTGCTTTTTATTTTATGAAGCTAATTTACATTATTTTAATTTTGGTGTCAGTCATTGGTGGGATAAGTGATTGGAAGACAAGAAAAATTCCTAATTGGCTTACTTTTGGTACATTTTTTTTAGCGCTTATATATAATATTTGTCTTTTAAAGTTTGAGCCAGTCTTGAGCTGTATTCTTGGGTTTTTTGTTGGACTTTTATTACTTATTATTCCTTATATTCTGGGTGGTATGGGTGCTGGAGATGTAAAGCTTTTAGCCGCTATTGGATCGATTGTTGGATATAAAAATATTTTAGTAATATTTTTTTTTACAGCTATTTCTGGTTTAGTCTTGGGATTGGTTTGGTTGATTGGGAGACCTGGACATTTGAAATTCTTGATTTCAACAGGTCAAGTTCTGAATGTCGCAGATAAGAAGGAAAAAATTCCTTATGGAATAGCTATTATGTTTGGCGTAATTATTTTTGTTTATTTTACTTATAGTAATTCTATGCCTTCATTTCTAGATAACAGTTTTAGATAATCAATTAATTGTTTAAATTTTATAAGAATTATATTGTTCCCATTTCTTTTTGAATCTTAAATTTGTTAAATTTCTTGTATATTTGTTTTTAGCAAGGAACAAATATTTTATTAAATTACTAAACAAAAAGGTTAAATTTTTATGGAAATAGATAATGAAGACTCATATACGTCTAAAAAGAAGTCTAATTTAAATTCAATTATAGTTATGAGCGCACTATCTCTAACTCTGGGTTTAGTTGCGGCATTTGGAATTTGGGAATATTTAAGTAAAACTCAAGAGAAGGTTGAAAAACTTACTGTTACTAAGACAATTATTGTTGCTGGGAAAGAGTTGATGGCTGGAGTCAAGATAACAGAAGCTGATTTGACTACAAAAGAATTGACAGTACAGACATTACCTAAAGAATATATTTCTAACCCAAAATTTATTATTGGTAAATTTCCAAAGTCTACTATTTCTACAGAAGAAGTAATTACAGAAGAGAAATTGATTTCAGAAGTTCAGAGAACAGGCTTACAAACCATTATTCCAAAAGGTTATAGAGCAATAACTATTAGAGTTAATGATATAACTTCTGTAGGTGGTTATTTAAATCCTGGGGATAGAGTAGATATTCTTTCAGTTGTAGATTCTGGAAGAAAGAGTAGTCATTCCTTATTATCAAAATCAATTCTTCAGAATGTTCTTATAATTGCTGTTGGTGATATGATTTATGACCCAAACATCCTGCCGGAAAATACAACAGCTCCTAAGCAATTTAATCAAGTTACGCTAGCTTTATCACCTGTTGACTCTCAAAAATTAGCACTTGCAAATGTAAGAGGAGAGGTAAGACTATTGCTTAGATCTTATAATGATAAAGAAGAATTGGAAAGTCCTGATGTCTTGAATGAAGATGTTTATGGATATTTAGTAGAACAGCCTCCACCATATCAATCGCAGATTCCCTCACAGTCTCAAGTAGCAAAAAAACCTATAGATGTAATCCTTGGGGGTTCCAGAACTGTAGTTTTCTTCTAATAAAACAATTATCTTGTAGGGCTTTTAATCTAGTCTAATCTAGGGTTGGTTTATATTTATTTTATTGTGGTAGATAAAGTACATGGGAATTAATCAACCAGACTTTACCCCACAAAAAAAGAATAAGGTTAGCCCTTTAATTCTAATGGGTGGATTTGCCGTAGTTCTAGGGTTAATAGCCGCTATTGGTATTGGTCAGTATTTAACTTCACAACAACAAAAAGTGCAAGAACTTACTGTCATGAAAAAAGTAATTGTTGCAAGTCATGATATTCCTGCTGGAGCAAAGCTAATAGAGGCAGATGTGGTGGTTAAAGAATATCCTGCTCAGCAAGTTCCTGCAGATTACCCATCCTCGTTTAATTTATTAAAGAATAGAGAAGTAAAAGCACCTATTCTAAAAGACGACTTTGTTACTGAGGCAAAGCTTGTTCCTATAGTAGTGGCAAGTGGATTAACAGCAATTATTCCACCTGGAATGAGAGCTATAACTATTATGATAACGGATGTTAGTGGTGTTTCAGGTTTTATTAAAGCTGGGGATTATATAGATGTTCTTTCACTCTATAAAACTAAAGAAGACTTTGTCTCTAAATCAATTTTTGAACATGTTTTAGTTCTAGCCGTGGGTACTTCTTTGCCTGATCCAAAAGCTCCACCTTCAAATGCATCTAATGTGGTAAATCAACTTACTCTTGCTGTTACTCCAGAAGATGCAGAGAAAATCTTTTTAGCTACAAATACTGGACAAATTCAACTTACTCTAAGGCCATTCGGTGATAAAAATATTGTTGCTTCAGCTGGTATTTTCCCAGAAGATGTATATGGTTATTCTGATGGTGATGGAAGCAGTAGGAGAAATCGACTTGGCGGTGCTACTCCGAGTTTAATGGCTCCTAAAAAGAATATTGAAGTTATATTAGGTGGAAGTAGATCTTATAAAGTTTTTTAATAGGATTTAGTTAAGTACTAAATTGTCATCTTCTGAGAATAATTCAGTTCTTTGCCATAAATCAAATTCTTTTTGTTTATTAGTTCTTATTTTATTTTGAGTATTCTTATTCTTTAATATGCTCACTTCAACATCTTTACTACTCTTTTTATTGTCTGTATTTAAAGTTGAAAGATCTATGCTTTGAAACAACATATCATCTTCATTGTTTAATGTAGGGATAGATTCATGTTTTTTAAATATCTTGTTTATTCCAAGTATGCTTTTTTTCTCAGGTACAGGCGGTTCGTTAATTTTACTTATGTGACTTTTCTCTTTCTTTTTCTTAACTTCTTTTTTGTGCTTCTTTTCTTCAACGTTATTTAATTCAAAATTTATATTTGCTTTTTCTTCTCTTGGAATATATGAAATTATTTGAGAATTAGTAGCTTGTTCTTGATTAATATTAAATAATTCTTTGCTTGTTTCAGTCTTTTTTATGGTGTCTTTTTTTGCTTTTTCTTCTGTTTTTGTTTGAGGCTTAACTTCAGGAGTCATCTGTACAGGCTTTTGCTCTGTTTTTGTTTGAGGTTTAACTTCAGGAGTCATCTGTACAGGCTTTTTACTCGATATACCTTTTTCATTCTTTATAAGCATAGAGTTTGTTGAATCAATTTTATCTTTGAAAATAATCTCTGGTTTAGTAGTCTTGTCCATGGTTTCACTTGGCATTGCAGGTTTTTTCTCTGAAGATTTTTCTACTGTGGTGCTAGTGCTAGTTTCTACTTTAGTTGTTGTTCCTGCTGTAGTAGTTTCTGTCGTAGTCTCTGTAGTCGTCTCTGTCATAGCTTTTTCCTCTGTAACTTTTTTCTGAGGTGTATTAGTTGGTTCTTGTTTATTGAACATCTTGAAAAGTCCGAAGAAGTCAAATGGTACTGTTTGATCTTGGTTAGCTTTAGGCTTTTCAACTTTAGGTTTTTCAGTGGTTTGATCGGGGCTTACTGCTTCAGCTGTTGTCATATCCATATCAGTCATTTGTGTAGAAGGTGATGAATTTGGAGCAGGTACTTTTTTACTCTTATCTATAGAGGGAGAGGCTTCTGTTTTAGCTGGACTTGCCATAGGACTTGGAGCTATTTCTACTTTTGGCTTAGGCTTAAATATAGATTTTAATTTTGGTTTAGGTTTAGGTGTTGGTGATGGTTTTGGTGGTACAGGAACTACTTGTTTAATTTCTTCAGGAGTAGTTTCTGGTGATGGTTCAGGTGTTGGAAGTGTTCCAATATTGTTGTTTTTGGCAGGTTCAATAGGTACAGTTGGTACTGGATCATGTTCATCTTTTACATTTACAGGTTTAATAGGTGCTATTTGATTGAAGTAATTTGGTGGTGTAAGCTTACGTGTTAATTGGACACCTTTATCAGCACGAGTTGGTTCAATTATTTGTGGAGCAACTACGACAAGAAGTTCAGTCTCGCCTTTTCTAAATGTTTTACTTCTAAATAAGGTACCTAAGATTGGAATATCTCCTACTCCAGGTACTTTTCTTAGACTTCTTGAATTGTCTTCTCTAAGTAATCCGCTGATTGCAACTGCTTCGCCTGGTTCTAACTCAACCTGTGTTTGTGTTCTTCTTGTTTTAAATGCAGGAGGTCTAAGTGCAGTTGACGCAGTAGCTACAAAGTTTGATAATTCAGTGTCTATATCTCTAATTTCAGGAACGATTGATAAATGAAGGCGCTTGCCATTTAGTATGGTTGGAAGAATAGTAAATCTTATACCAAATGGTTCATAATTAATACTTTGTGCTGAACCACCAGTAGTTATAACTGATCCTAAGACAGGAACCTCTCCACCAGCCAGGAATGAAGCAGGTTCACCGTTTGTAATTACGAGGGTTGGTTCTGCGAGCGATTTTACTTCACCTCTATCTTGTAAGGCTTGTATTGCTAGTCCAACACCATTTTCTGGGTTAAATATTGCTGCTGTAACTCCAGCAGTTAAAGTTTGAGCAATATTTGATGCTCCCATAGGGTTAATGTTTGGATCAAAAGAATTCATTCCAGTTATATCGCTAGCTGTTGGTCCTCCTACAAAAGATCCACCTTGTAAGGTATTTCCACCAAATGTTTGATTAATTCCAAACCCTCTAGAGGATGATTTTGTAATTTCATAAAATCTAATTGCAACAGCAATTTGTGGAGAATTTCTGACAGTTAAAAAGCTTAAAACTAATCCATTTTGTGTGGTTGCTATTGCTCCTCTACTTAGGTTAGCAAATCTATTTGATGTAAATGAAAATCCATCTCTTCCACCAAACATTGTGATGGAACCACCGCCTGCTCCGCCATCAGAAATGCTTACTAGGTTATAATTTCCACCCAAACCATCAGCAATTTGACCACCAGGAAGTGCTAAAATCTTAACTCCTTGATCACCCACATAAATTCCAGCAACTTGTAATGCTTTAGCGATTATCTCAGCATTTGCTACTTCTCCTTTAAGAATTATTTTCCCCTTTGTTAAGCTTTCACCAGATTCACTTGCACCAGAGTTTGCTTGCTGTTGTCCTCCAGTTCCACCTGATTGTGAAGCAGGATCTAATGCTGGAGCTGAGGTATTTGCATCGCCAGTAAGAGTATTCGTTGGAGGAATATACTCAACAACGATATTTTTATCTAACTCATTTAGTTGTTTCTTAAGAAATGTAATATCTGGCCAAACTTGAATATCAAATCTTGCAGGTGATAGCTTGCCTTTTTCCCAAATAAGTAATGTAGTACCACCTAATTGCTTTGATCTTAAGAAAATTTGTTTCTCATTTAATATTTGAAGATCTACTATTGATGGATCACTTAAGGCAACTCTTATAATATCTTTATCACTAGAAATTATTTCACCTTTACCAAGTGTTAACTTTTTAGTTAACTCTTTATCCTGATAAAAATTTGCTTCTTGAAATACGACTTTTGAATTTACTGGAATTGTAGAAAAAAGAAAAACAATTGCAAAGATAAAATTTGGGTTTAACCCTCTTTGCAATATAATAAAAAGTAATCTTATTACCCTACTCACGATAACTATTAGAGAATAGGGAGTTTGCTTAAATGTTCCATATGAAAAAGTCTTCTATCTTATATTTATAGGTTCTATATATCTTAATGATAATAGCTTAAAAACTACTTCCACTAAATGTAGACATTAGTTTTACCAATGGTGGTCCAAATGTTACTACAAGGACACATGGGAATATAAAAATAACAGTTGGTACCATCATCTTAACTGACATTTGGGCTGCTGCCTCTTCTGCTCTTTGTTTTCTCTTTACTCTCATAAACTCAGCTTGACCTCTTAAAACTGTTCCCACACTAGCACCAACTTTTTCAGATTGTGATATAACTCTTGCAAGATTTTTTAATTCTTCAGAACCTGTTCTTTCGCCAAGATTATCCCAGCATACACCTCTGTCTAATCCAAGATTCATTTCTCTGTTTGTGATAATAATTTCTTCTCCTAAATCTTTGCCTGGAAGTCCTAAGTTTGAGGCTACTCGAAGTAATGATTGATCAACTCCCATACCTGCTTCAGTACAAATTACAAGTAAGTCAAGAGCATCAGGAAGTACTTTGTCAATTTTTGATCTTCTTCCACTAGCAACGCTATCTAAAAATACTTGAGGTAAAATAAACCCTGCGCCAAAACATGTAAGAGCAAGGAGTAAGCCATTTGCTGGATCTTTCCCAAATACACCCATTGTTAAAAAAATAAAGATAGAAAGTCCACCAGAAACAGCCATTTTTATAGCATAAAATATTGTAAGTGCTTTTTTATCTCTATATCCTGCGGCTATTAGTTGTTTTCTTATAGTTGATTGTTGAGCAAATGAGACTTTATCAGCCATCCACTGACCAACCTCTTCACCAATAGGCATAAGAACTCTTTTTGCAAAGTTTTCCTCATGTGTCTCATGTGTTTTTTTATCGGTTCCTCTTGCTGTTGAACTTTGTTCTGAAAGCCAGAACTCAAGCCTTTTATTTATTGTTTTAGACTCTCTTGAAATCTGAGCCATTCTAAAAATAACAATGCATAACATGCATATGGCAAGGAAAGCACTAATACTAATTATTAAAACGGGAGACATTCTATACCTCTAGCTTAGTTATCTTTTTGATAATTATAAATCCAATTGTCATTGAACCTATACATCCGTAAATTGCGCCCCTACCGACAGGATCCTGCATAAAGCTTTTATAAGTTTCTGGAGCCATACCATTTAATAGAAAAAATAATCCTATAGGTAAGCCCATAAGTAGATATGCTGATGCGGAGTTTTCAGCTGTTAGTGATTTAACCATTCCTTTTAGTCTAAATCTTTCTTTTATAGTTTCACATACACTACCTAATAATTCACCTAAGTTCCCGCCAAGTTCCCTGTTTATAATTATTCCAGTACATAAAATCTGAACATCCATAGTATTCATTCTTTTTACTAGATTATTTAAAGCGTCTGCTATTGAAAGTCCTAAACCCATTTCAGCATTTACTTTTGCAAACTCTTCACCGAGTGGTGGTGAAAATTCTTCAGCTACGTGTCTTAGTCCTTGCTGTACGTCTAATCCTGCTCTAATATCTCCTGATAACATATCTAATGCTTGTGGGAGTTGGGTAACAAAAGCATCAAGCCTTTTTTGCTTTAAAACATTTAATCCAAAAAACGGGATAATTGCTATTAATGATCCTACAAATGGTACTTTTAAAGTTAGCTCTACAACTAACCACCCGATTACAGCTAAGCAAAAAATAAATAAGAGATATTCTCCGACCTTGATTTTTAAACCTGTTTGTTCCAGAAGAATCTTTAACCCACTTAAGCTTTCACTAAAAAACTTTGAAAGAATTTCATTTAATAAAGGAATGTTGCTTATTCTGGAATCTCTTCTTAGTCCGGTATTATCTTTAGGATCTTTATTGTCTTTTGATTCATTTATAGTTACTTTTGCATCTTGTGCTTTATTCTGTGGAGAAGTGATTCCTGTAGGACCAGAAAAATTTACAACCTGTTTTATTCTTTGACTTTGCTCTTTTACTTTTTGAAATCTATTGTAAAGATAAAAGCCAATGAAGCAAACAACAAGTACTAGAAAGAAAACTAGAATTGAAAATAAGAATGGATTTGACATAAATTTGTGAAGTTTTATTAAGGTAGTGGTCCAGGATTAAACCACTCAGGAGGAAGTTTGTGTCCCATTGCTTCTAATTTAGCCGCAAATTTAGGTCTTACTCCTGTTGATTTAAATATACCCTGAACTTTACCATTTTCATCAACTGATTTTTGTTCAAAGAAAAATACATCTTGAGCAGATATCACTCCATTTTCCATACCAGTTATTTCTGTTATCTGTGTAACTCTTCTTGAACCGTCAGAAAATCTATTTAGCTGACAGATAATATGCACAGCGTTTGCAATTTGTTCACGAATAGCTTTTTGAGGTAATTCAACTCCTGACATTAAGCACATGGTTTCAAGTCTTGAAAATGCATCTCTTGATGTATTTGCGTGGAGAGTTCCCATACATCCATCGTGACCTGTGTTCATAGCTTGTAACAAATCTAAAGCTTCCCCAGAACGAATTTCCCCCAGGATTATTCTTTCAGGTCTCATACGTAAGGCATTTTTTACAAGTTCTCTTTGAGTTATTTCACCTTTACCTTCAAGGTTTGGTGGTCTTGTTTCTAACCTAACTACGTGATCTCTTTGAAGCTGTAATTCTGCCGCGTCTTCTATAGTTACCACACGCTCATGATTAGGAATATATCTTGATAAAGCATTTAAAAATGTAGTTTTACCTGAACCAGTACCTCCAGATACGACGATATTTAATCTGCACGTAACTGCTGATTTAAGTGTGTCAACCATACATTGTTTAATTGCACCAAAACCCACAAGATCATCTAAAACAAATTTCTTTTCTGAGAACTTTCTTATTGAAAGAGCGGCTCCATCAATTGAAATCGGTAAAATTACTGCATTAACACGAGAACCATCTGCTAATCTTGCGTCAACTATAGGCGAGGATTCATCAACTCTTCTTCCCACTGCACTTGTAATTCTGGTAATTACTCTCATTAAATGTGATTCTTCATCAAATTCAATTTCAGTTTTTTCAAGAACGCCTTTTCTTTCTACATAAACCCTTTTAGGTCCATTTACAAGAATATCGTTGACAGTGTTATCTCTAAGAAGTGACTCTAATGGTCCAAGCCCAAGAATATCATCTATAAGTTCTTCAGTGAGAGCTTTCCTCTCATGTGTAGGCATTGGAAGTCCTTCTTCCTGTAACAATGCTTCAATAAGGCTTGTAATTTGAGTTTTTACTTCTTTGTTTTGTAAATCATCACCAAGTTTTGTAGTATCAACTTCTGCAACTAACTTTGTGTGTAATTTTTTCTTTAATTCCTTATAATTAATTCCACCTCTGTTTTGATTAGGTTTTTTCGCCATTCCTAAAGGCATTTGACCTTTGTTTGAGCTGTTGTTGTTGGCAGATGTTGGTGATTTCGGATCTTCTTTCTTTGCATCAGGTTTAATTGGTTCAAGAACTTTAGGTGTTACTGTTTGTGGAGCTTGAGCTGTAGCTTGTGGAGTTTGAGCTGTAGCTTGTGGAGCTTGAGCTGTAGCTTGTGGAGCTTGAGTTATAGCTTGTGGAGCTTGAACTATATTTTGTTCATTTTCTCTTGAAGGAGTGTGAGGAGCAGGAGATGAATCTTTAGGTAGAGAAGTTTCAGTTGCAACTGATGCTTGTGCTGTTTCCGGTGTTGTATTGTTTTTATTAAAGATACTTTTAAAGAAGTGTTGTCCTTGTGGTTGGTCCATCATTTTTTATCTCCTAAAATTGCAATTTTAATTTAAACTAAAACCAATTCAATAATCCCTTTTTCTTCTGCTTCTTTGCTTCTGCCATTGCTTCTTCTTTTGCAGGTAACTCTAAATTATGATCTGCTGAATCCCCTTTAATAAATTTACTTGCAAGAATTTTATAAGAAGTTGAAAGCTGAGAATCTGGTGAAAGTTCTAGTATTGGCCTTCCATAATTAGATGATTCAACACATAACTGCCAGTCATTTGGTAATGCATGGAATATAGTATGGTTGATTTGTTTTTGTACTAGTTCGGGTTCTAAACTTCCTATATACCAGTTTTGTCTATTAATAATAGGCTTGATCTTATGTTCAGAGATTCCAAGCTCTTTTAGAGTCTGGATATAAAACCTATTATCCCTTATTGCTAATAAATCAAAAGTAGTTAATAAAAGAAGATCAGTTGCTTTATTAATAAAGAACATAGTCATTTCATCTAATGAATGTGCAGATGTATCTATAATAATAAAATCATAATTTTCTGAGGCTACCTCAATGAGTTTTTCTAAACAGTTTAAGTTTATATCGTTATAGTCTGAAGGTTTTATGAGTCCACCTATTAATGACAGGTTCTTACCCATTGTACTTACAGCACTATTTAAATATTGCTCATCTACATCACCTTGTCTGCAGATATCAGCAAGTGTACACTTTGGAATGATATTTAATAAGACAGTTACGTGATTTGAGAATCCAGCGGCATCGATAACTAAAGTCTTTTTTTGATGAATGTGTGATAAAGAGTAGGCTAGATTTACAACTGCAGTGCTTACACCTGTTCCACCTTTGTAACTTAACATTGCAATTACTTTTGCACTTCTTTGAACGTGTACGTTTCCTGCAGGAGTATTACGTAGTCTTTCTAAGCTTGATAATAGTTCAGATCTCTTGAATGGTTTTACAAGAAATCCAATTGCACCAAATTTAATTGCATCGATAGCTAAGTCTGCGTCTTTTTGATCAGAAACAATAAGGAAATGTTTTCCGGCTAAAAGTGGAGCAACATCATTTAACAGTTCATGTGATTTTGAATCTTGTGCTGAAAAATCTAGAACAACTAGATCTGTCTCTTTCTTAAAGACAAAATCTTTTTGTAGGGTAATATCAAGTTGACCTGGCCATGCATTGGAAAATGTCTCTTGCCAATATTGTCCTTCATTTAATAATTGTGTGATAACTGTTACTCTAAGCATAATTAAACCTCTCAAGGCTATCCCAAGTGTATATAAATAATGTGCCCTATTTATTGATTCGTCCAACAACAAACAATCAATAGGGTTTGGTAAATCTTTAAAAAGGATTATAGGGATAGTCCTCACATGAATATATTTATGGGAAGAAAAAGGGGGATCCCTACGTCATAGAAAATGTAATGCTTATTAGAATTCCATTATTAATATATTGTTTATTTTTTCTTATCTTTAATGTTTCTGCAAAAGAAAATGAAAGGAATGATTCTATTTCTTTGAAAGGTTATATTTCAAATAAACATTATCTGCCTTTAAAGTTAAAAGTTTTAGATATTGATAAAGATTCATTTTATTTGGCTGAAAGGAATTTGGAGGATAATTCTATAGAACCGTATGTAGATTTGATGATTAATGCAGAGCTTTCAGAAGACTATTCTTTAAAATATGATGATGTTGAAATCTTTATTCCAAAATCGACAAAATTTACTGGTCATATAAGTGAGATAGTACCTGCTAAAAGCTTTAATAGAAAAGGGTTTTACAAAGTAGATTTTGATAGTATAGTCTGTCCCGATAAAAGTATTTTTACTCTGAAGTCAAATATAACATCAAGGTCTCAAATCAGAACTTATAACCCTGCTAAGCATTTTGGTAAAACCGCTGCACATTTTGTTGGTGGATCAATAATTGGAGCGTTATTTTCCTATGAAATAGGTGGAATTGGATTAATTACTGCTACTCATGGATATTCTCTTGCAGGTGCTGCTGCGGCTGGCGGTTTAATAGGGACAGTTATAGGAGTTACATCGAAAGGTAAAAAAGCATATGTTGAACCTGGAGATGATTTAAAAATTGTACCTATAGGAGATGTAGGTGTAAATGAGTTGAAGCAAATAGCTTGTAAGCCAGTTACTGAAGTAATTTCTAATGATTTAATCCCTGATAATATAGCTCTTGAAATCCAGTCTGTAAAAAGAAAGAAAGATGAATTTGGAGAACCCTTATTAAAAATTACTATTAGTTTGGACAATAAGACTAAAGAATCAATTAATGTAAATAACTTTTTACTTAGAGATTCTCAAGGGAAAGAATATTTCCCATCATTCTTAAATTTTAAGTCAGATGTATTTATTAAATTCCCTAAGGGAGAAACGGTTATTACTACTCTTGACTTTCCTGTAGAACACCCATCTGCTAAGCATTGGCTAGTTCTAAAAGATAAAAGCTATAATAAAAAACTTGGTGAGTGGATCTTGCCAGATAAAGTTAAATAAGAATTTTACTCTCGTGTAGGTAATTTTGCTAGTTTGAACCAGTACTCTTCTATAGCTTTTATAATTACTAGGAAGCTCTCTAAATCAACAGGTTTAGATATGTATGAATTTGCATGTAGTGAATATGAATTTGTAATATCTTGCTCAGATTGGGAAGTGGTTAGGACTATTATAGGAATTGTTTTTAAATTAACATCACTTTTAACTTCTGCTAAAACTTCTCTTCCGTCTTTTTTTGGTAGATTTAAATCAAGTAATATTAAATCTGGAGTTACTGCATTGTAGAATTCTTCTGTTTTTCTCAGGTAATCAATAGCTTGTATACCATCGCTTACTACATTAATGTTGTACTTAATGTTACTTTCCTTAAATGCTTCTTTTGCAATCCTTGCATCTGCAGGATTGTCTTCAATAATTAAGATTTCAAATATTTTACTCATTTTTTAATGTGAATGAAAATCTAGACCCTTTATCTATTTCTGATTCGACCCAAATATTCCCACCATGTCTTTCAACGATTTTTTTACAAATAGCAAGTCCTATTCCTGTTCCAGGATATTCTTCTTTTGTGTGGAGTCTTTGAAAAATAAGAAATATCTTTTCTTTGTATTTTGGATCTATTCCAATTCCATTGTCTGAAACATCTATTCTCCACATATTTTCATCCTCTAAAAAGCTACTGGAAACATGAATCTTAGGAGTATTTAATCCTTTGTACTTTACTGCATTACTAATGAGGTTTTGAAATAATTGGTTTAGTTGCCATTCGTCTGCCATTAGAGTGGGGAGAGCATCACAGGTAATTTCTGCATTACTTTCCACCAAGGCAATTTTTATATTTTCTAGCGCTTTCTTGAATGAGTTGTCCAAATTTGTTTTTTCAAATTTCTTGGACTTTGTATTAACCCTAGAATATGAAAGTAGATCATTAATTAAGTCTTGCATTCTAAGTGCACCTTTGAATGCATAATCTATAAATTCGTTTGCATCCGGATCAAGTTTATCTTTATATCTTTTTTTTAGAAGTTGAGTATAGCTTGCTACCATTCTTAAGGGCTCTTGTAAATCGTGCGAAGCAATATATGCAAATTGTTGTAGTTCTTCATTCGATCTTCTGAGTTCTGAGGTCTGCCACTCAAGTTTTTTTTCTGCTTCTTTTCTATTTGCTATTTCATTTACTAATTGTTGGTTTAGATCTTCGATTTCTCTATATGTTCTGTGATAATCCATAACGAGACCACAAAATGGAATAGAGTAAGAAATTACTTTTAAGAAGTGAGCGATATTAAAGTGATTGTCAAATAATGTAGTTGAACCAAATATCATATGTAATTGGCTCATTATTAAAGGGATAATGCTGACTAAAAGTGCATGAGAAAAGAGGCTTGGGTGTCTGTTATAGAAGATTGGTATTGTATAAAGTCCTATAAATAAGAAGATTAATAATGGACCAATATCCCAAGGTCTACTAACTACTGAATATGGAAACATTGTTTCAGGAAGATGTGGGCTAGTTATAATTAGATGAATTATTACATAAGCAATTAAGAAGAAAAAGGAGCTTATGATTAGTGCAAAACTAAATCCCTTCTCTTGTTCCCACTTGTTTTCTCTTTTGTCTTTTGCTAGAAAAAGACTAATAGTTAATAATAAAAGTAGTCCGTAAAATAGTTGTGATATTGCCCATGTAAGAGGTATAAGATTTACATTCTTTTCAATCCCATTCATAAAATTGTAAGCTATTAATGTATGAAATCCATCCATGCACCCTGCACAAAAAAGAACAGTACCTATGATAGGAGTGGTAACATCACCAGTAATTTTAAAGTTAGTAAATGCAAGAATTACAGTGAACATTGCAATCCAGAATGCGCTCCATTCAAGGATCGTTAATATAAAATTTCCTGCTATGGTTGATTTGAAAACGTTAGTGAATATTTGTAAGTCAATTATTATATTGCTTTGATCTGGTATGTATTTGCTGGTGGAACTGTAATCAACACCAAAAGCATTTAATACTGTAGGTAAGATACATAAATAAATAACTAACCAAATAAATTTATCTGGTAAATGAGCCTCTTTCTTGTAATAAATATTTGTGTTCATGAATCATAGTTAAATGATGGATTAATTACTATTTTTCCTGTAGAAATAAAATGAGTGATTTCTCCTGTATTGTTTTTTATAGGATAAATAGTTTTATTCTCATAGTAAATGTCACCATTTCTTTTCTTATTTATGAAAGTATTTTCATAAATAATTCCAGAAAGTATTTTCTCCCACATGTCTTTATAAAAGGTGTCTGTATGGTGCCCAGATTTTAAAATATTAATTTTTAAGTTTAAGATTTCACTTAAAGAATATCCTGTGTTTTCTTCAAATGCTTTGTTAGCAAAAAGAATATTTCCCTCTGTATCAGTTAATGTTGTTATTTCGTGTGAGCTAATAATCCCTTCTAGTGTTTTTTGTTTTTCCATTGCATTGTTAATAGTACGAACTAGGATATTGCTATCGATTTCTCCTTTAACCAGATAATCGTAAGCACCGTTAGTCACTGCATATGAAGCTAGTGTTTCGTCTTTTAAACCACTTAATATTATTATTGGTATGTGTTCTGCATTTTTATGAAAAGTCTTAAATGTATCAATTCCACTGCTGTCTGGCAGTGAAAGATCAAGGAGTACAACATCTGTAGCATTAGATTTCGCTGATTCCAATCCTCGTGAGAGGCTTTCTGCTATGGTGAGATCAAATAGAAAATCCATTACTTCAGATAGCTCCTCTTTAATAAGCCTGCTATCACCAGGATTATCTTCAATAAGTAAAATTTTCACTGGCCTAGTAAGCATTTTATCCACCTTAATAAATTCTATATAAAAAGTTTTTATACAAAATTTATTCCACTTCTCTTAAAATAGTACTTTCCACTATAAGAACTAATTATTTTTTCTTTCTAGAGCTATCCCTGTCCTCTGTTAAGAGATTTGTTTAGAAATTAATACTACTTAAATTAATGAAATAAAAGAATTTAGACCCAATCTTAGAGTTTATAGTAGTAATAAGGTGTTTCACTTATATTTATCCAGTACTTGTCTACTGGTTTCTCTGAAACTATTATCTTGGCTGAATAATTCTTAGCTTCATTATATATATTATTCTTTTGTTCATTGCTAATTGAATATAATTTATTAAATTCTTCAACAGGCAATTCCATAATTATTTTTACTTTTGCTAACCTTGCATAATATATTCCATAGTCAGTACCAAAAACTGCTATTTTGTCATTTTTGCTTATACCAGCTTCTAATAAAGCTTTAGCTACTTTTCTATGTGTTTCTCCTGAAGCATTTTTCCCATTAGTAAGCATGTCTTTTGATGCAATACTCGTGATGAGTAATAAGCTTATTAGAACAAAAGATATTGAATCTAAGATTTTTAGGTTTTGAGAATTGTTTTCTAGCTTGATCTCTTTAAATAACATTATCCATGTAGTACAAATGAATGCACCAAGATACCTATATTGTAAGTCGATTAAACAATACATGAATATTATAAGAATAGTTGGTATGGCTATGAA
The DNA here is from genome assembly GCA_964602915.1 of uncultured Gammaproteobacteria bacterium. Taxonomy (GTDB): domain Bacteria; phylum Cyanobacteriota; class Vampirovibrionia; order 2-02-FULL-35-15; family 2-02-FULL-35-15; genus CAZRTB01. Next base: position 79,886 of record CAZRTB010000006.1, read on the forward strand.
TAAAGTATTAGATATGAATTTCGTCTTTTTTGATAATAAAAACAGAATTAAAAAACAAGAAATTATAAATCCCTGTAGATCAAAGAAAAGAATCTGACATTTTTCAAGAGTCTTTTCTAAGACCTTAAGCTGGTTTTTAAGATTAAACTTTGATGATAGTCCATCATACCAATAGGTGGGGTCGTACCATATTGGATATGAGCCATTGATAGGATTAGCAAATTCATAAATGTTTGGATTGGAAAAAATTTGCTTTGCTTGGTGAGTTAGTCCTAGACAACCAGGATAATTCTCTTTCCAGCATTCATAAGTCTTATCCATTCTAAAAGAATAAACAAGCTTTCCTGTCTCACTAAATGTAAAGTGTCCTTTAGCTTTTGAAAGAAAGTAAATATAAGGACTGCATGCAAGTATAAATGAAATCAGAGTAATTATTGTTTTGGAAAAGCTTTTCGATGTGAAGAAAGTAATTGCTATATATAAAAATGCTATTGGAAACATTACTGCTTTGCATAAATAGTTTGCTCCTAAAAACACTCCTAATAAAATAAAACTAAAATAGTTTGATTCATTCCTTTTAATTTGTACAAGAAGTCCTGATATTAAATAAATGAAAACAGAAACAAGCATGTCTGGTGTAACTGTAGATATGCATATTAAATTCATGGATGACCATATAAATAGCCCATAGCCTATAGATATTAAACTCCACTTTGGTAATATGGCATATCCTTTATTTTCTTCAAGTGATTTTAATACTTGATCTAGAAAAAATGAGAATGAGAATAATGAAATTATATAGATGAAGAAATTTACTAAATGGATGAAAATAGAATCAAAGTCAATTGAAGGTTTGAATATATAATTAAAAAACCCTAAGATCAAACAATATAAAGGACTCCAGTAACCGTTTGCATTTATTGCACTTTTAAAGTCTCCTTGAAAGTATGAATCACCTACATCAAGGTAAGAGATACCGTCAGGGTATATTACATCTCTTGTTGACCAGGTATGGGATATTCCTATTAAGAAGGCTAAAATAAAAAAATAAATTTTTATTTTTTTGAAGAATCGCTCGCTACTGTAATCTTCTTGATCTTCATTTGTCATGTCTATTAAAATGACTTTTAATGCTAATTAATGTTTCATGTTATGAATCTGAGAAAAAGATATGAAAACTTTTTGAGGACATGTCATTCCCGTGAAAGCGGGAATCCAGGCTAGTAAACTTATAAATCTTGATTCTTCAGTCAAGCTGGAGAATGACATCCTTGATTTATTAACAGAATCATTAAATATGTTAAACTCTTTAACATGGAAAAATCGCAATTAAAGTCTGTTAAGGTATGCAATGTAGATGAGCTTCCTGTAGGCCAGTCTAAGTGTATTAATGTTGATGGTAAAGAGATCGGTATTTTTAATACAGGAAAAGGTGTTTATGCCATAAATAATATCTGTATTCATGCTGGTGGTCCACTTCACGAAGGTCCTATTGATTGTGATAAAGGATTAGTCTCATGTTGCTGGCATGCCTGGACATTTGATTTAGCTACAGGTAAATGTGTTAGTCATCCAAGGCAGGATGTCTTTGCTGAGACTTATAATATAAAAATTATTAATGGTGAAGTCTTTGTTGAGGTGAATAATTAATATGTCAAATATGAATTTGAAAAGTATAGATGTTGAGGTCTATGAGTCTATAAACAGAGAATTAAATCGTCAGCAAAATAGGCTTGAGCTGATAGCCAGTGAAAATTTTACTAGTCTTGCTGTTATGGAAGCACAAGGCTCAGTTCTTACTAATAAATATGCAGAAGGTCTGCCCGGAAAAAGATATTATGGTGGTTGTGAGTATGTGGATGAAGTTGAAAAACTTGCAATTGACAGAGCAAAAAAACTTTTTTCTGCAGAACACGTGAATGTTCAGCCGCATAGTGGTGCTCAGGCAAATTTTGCAGTTTTTCTTTCTGCTTTAACCCCAGGTGATACTATTTTAGGTTTGTCTTTAGACCAGGGTGGACATTTAACTCATGGCTCAAAAGCAAATGTTTCAGGCAAATGGTTTAAGTCAGTTTTCTATGGAGTAGATGAAAATGGCTACATTGATTATGATGAATTAGAAAAAATTGCTAAGGCAGAAAAACCAAAACTTATTATTGCTGGAGCAAGTGCTTATTCAAGAATTATTGATTTTGAAAGATTTAGAAAAGTTGCTGATATGGTCTCTGCATATCTGATGGTTGATATGGCGCATATTGCTGGACTTGTTGCTGTAGGATTGCATCCAAGCCCATTTCCACATGCACACTTTGTTACTACTACTACACATAAAACATTGAGAGGACCAAGAGGTGGAATGGTCTTTTGCAAAGAAGAATTTGCTAAAAAAATAGATTCAGCAATATTTCCTGGAAGTCAGGGTGGTCCATTAATGCATGTAATATCTGCTAAAGCTGTAGCACTTAAAGAAGCTTTATCTCCAGAATTTAAGGAATATCAGAAATCTGTTATTGAAAATGCTCAGGTTCTAGCAAATACATTAATTTCTTCAGGAATTGATATTGTAAGTGGTGGTACAGACAATCATCTCTTACTTGTTGATCTTAGAAAAGTTAATCTTACTGGTAAGGATGCAGAATTAATTCTTGATAATGTAGGTATTACTTGTAATAAAAATACTATTCCAAAAGATCCTCAGTCTCCATTTGTAACTAGTGGAATCAGATTAGGTACACCTGCTGTTACTACCAGAGGTTTAAAATCTAAAGAAATGAAGATTTTAGGTGAAACTATAGCCAGTGTTTTAAAATCCCCAAATGATAACAATATTAAAGAAAATGCTAAACGTACGGTAGAATCTTTTTGTAAGAGTTTTCCTCTATACATTCAGTATGCTGTTAAATAAAATATTTCATCAAATTGATTACATCCAGTTTTTGGCTTTTTTTATAGCTTTAGCAATTACTTATGTGCTTACTCCTATAATTCAAAGCAGAGCTTCAAGGCTTGGTGTTTTAGATCAACCATCTGAAAGAAAAATACATACCTCACCAGTTCCACGTCTTGGTGGTGTAGGAATCTTTGCTAGTTTATTTATTACTTCATTATTTTTTCTATCTCATTATTGGACTTATAGTGTTACTTCTTCTGGTACTTTTACTTTGCTTGGAATATTTGCAGGTGGTGTAATTATATTTTTTGTAGGTCTTCTTGATGATATAGAACCCCTCTCTCCAAGAATAAAACTCGGTGTTCAATTCGTGTCAGCTTCTATAGCTTGGTATTTAGGTGTAAGAATTATTTCTCTTTCAAATCCTTTTTACCATTCAAATTTTGGATTTTTTAAGCTTTCAGTAGGTGATCAGGGTATTCATTTTGATCCTGTTATAAGCTATTTTTTAACTGTAATATGGATAGTAGGAATTACTAATGCAATTAACTTAATAGATGGTATGGATGGGCTTGCAACAGGAGTTTCTCTTATTGGAGCAGTTGCAATATGGTCTGTATCTCTTGATGGCAAAATAAATCAACCTGGTGGAGCTCTTATGGCGGCTACGATAGCAGGGGCACTGTTGGGGTTTTTACGATGGAACTTTAATCCTGCACGGATATTTTTAGGTGATTCTGGAGCTTATCTTATAGGTTTTATCCTGGCTTGTTTAACAATCGGTTGTACTACAAAAAAAGTTGCAATTGCTGTTATTACTCCTCTTATTGTTTTAGTATTTGCACTTCCTATACTTGATACTCTAATGGCAATTATTAGAAGGCTAATGAGTGGGCGTCCTATAATGCAACCTGATAAAGAACATTTACATCATAAGCTATTAAAATTAGGATTCTCTCAAAAACTTACTTCTTACGTTCTTTATTCTGTTTCTGGGTTTTTTGGAGTACTTGCTACGTACATTATTAGCAAAAGATCCTCTCTGAGATTTCTATTTATTGCAGGTTTAATTATGACAATAGCATTATTTTATGCTTTAGTAATTAACTGGAAAAGGCAGAAGATATTTAGAGAATTATTTAAGACTAAATAATTAATAATTCTGATTATTGCCAGGATCAAAGTTGTTAGGATTTGTTAGCAAGTTATACGGAAATTGTCCTCCACCAGGAATAAACTGTTGTTGATATGGATTTTGTTGAAGTGGATTACCCTGATTTGGAAAGTTGTTTCCATATTGTCCCTGAGCTTGTGGGAAGTAACTGTCATCCTGAGGGAAAGGCTGTTGAAATGGTAGTTGTGTGGGAATCTTTACCATAATTGAATTTCCATAGCTATCTTTTACTACTTCACCAGTAATTTCATTTACGATTTCTCCTGTGTTTGGATCTATTCTATAATTCTGCTGTCCTTGATTCTTTTGATACTGAGGCTGTCTCTGTACAGGTTTAATTACTTCTTGGTTTTGAGGATTATTTTTTGAATTGCCTGTTCTTTGGACTAAAATTGTAACTCTTTCTAGGAGAGATTTTCTTTTTGAAATATTTAACTCACTTTGAGTTAAGACTTTGCTTTCCAATTGTTCTACTCTGCTTTGGAATGGTAATTCATCAAAAGTTTTATAGAAAAGTTTTTTCTCTATTTGGCTAATTGTGTCTATGACACCACGGCTTGAATCTTTATCGTAAGTAACCTGAGGTTTTTCAGGAGGTTTAACTATTTCACTGTTTTCTTGAGGTATAGGTTTGTTTGTATTCTTCTTAGTTAATGATGAAGTTATTTTGTTTAATCTTTCTTCATTTGTTTTTTTATTATCAGCTGTACCAAAAAGAAACTCTTCTATTCTGGATAGGCGATCTTCTTTTTTATCACTGGAATATTTCTGGAAAAATACTTTTTCTTCAACCTCATCAAGGGAGGTACTAAAAAAATCAGAGGAAGCAACATTTGCTTCCTCTGCTAATACTAAACTAATAAAATTTAATTGGAAAAATAAAAATATAAAAAAAAGAACAGATATAAGGCTTACCTTACCTTCTTTTCTTTCTTGCTTGAGCTTTTTTTCTTTTCTTCTTAACACTTGGTTTTTCGTAATGTTCTCTACGACGGACTTCTGTTAAGATCCCTGCTTTTTGAACCTTCTTTTTAAATCTCTTAAGAGCTGATTCTAAGCTTTCACCGTCTTCAATTTTAACCTCTGACAATTTTACCTCCTATTCATTATTTACCACATTTACTATGGTATGCATAAAGCTACCTTAAAGACAAGATAATATATTAGCATGTAGTTAGTCAATAATTTAGTGTTACCTATAGCTATCTTAGATGTTTTATAGCATTTGAGATAATACTTAAGTAAATTGTAAATGTAGTCATATCCAGCATTGTTGTAATTAATGGTGAACTTGCAGTAGCTGGGTCTTTTTTAAAGTATTGCAATAAAACAGGGAAAAGTGATCCTAATAAAGCCCCAATAGTCATTGAACATGTAAGTGCAAAAGCCACTAACATTCCTAGTAATGGTAAATCATGTTGATACCAGGCTACTATCCCTGTAATTATTGAACAAATAATTCCGAGAATAAAACCTACTCTAATTTCATGAAAAACATATTTCAATGTGTTTTTTAATTCTATATCGCCTGTAACAAGTCCTCTAACAATAATGGTTGCTGTTTGACCACCGACATTTCCAGAAAGTCCTGAGAGTAATGGCATAAAAGAAACAGCTATAGGAATGCTAGCGATTGTTTTATCATAAGATGCAATTATGCAAGCGGCAATAGTCTGACCACATAAGGTAAGTAATAACCATGGTAATCTTGCTCTAACAGCAAAAGTAAGCTTTCCATTAATTAATTCATCTGAAGGTACGGCATCACTAATACCTGAGCCCTGAAATATGTCTTCAGTGGTTTCAGTACTTAAAATATCTACTACATCATCAATGGTTACAATACCTTTTAAAGTATTTTCTTCGTCAATAATAGGAAGAGCAATCAAATCGTACTTTGAAATGGTCTTAGCTACTGTTTCTTGATCATCTGTAACTTTACATGTGATTACTTCATCACTCATATGATTAGCGACAAGATCAGATGATGGAGCACAAATAAGGTTTCTAAGAGTAATAACTCCTGCAAGCTTATTTACATTATCGACCACATATAAATAATAAATTTGTCCTTTGTAATCCGGTGCTTGTCTTCTTACGTAATTAAAAGCCAGATTAATATTCATATCAGAACGAAGTCTTAGAAAATCTGTGGACATAATTCCACCTGCAGATTCAGGTGGATAATGAATAAGTTCTTGAACATGTGCTTGTTGGATTGGGTCTGGGAGCTCTTTTAGAAGTAAAGACTTTTCTTTCTCAGGTAGTTTAATGATTAAGTCAGTAGCATCATCATCATCCATGAGTGAAATGATTGGAGCTATGTAACCTGGACCAAGAGTTTTTAATAACTCTTTCTGAATATCGTTATTTAACTCAGAAAGTACTTTTGAAGCTTGTTCTTGATTTAAAAGCTTAAAGCAGATTATTCTATCTTTAAATTCTAAGTTCTCAATTAATTCAGAGGTATCTTGTGGGTATTCATCATTTAAAAGAATCTTTATTTTCTCAACTTCATTTTTTTCAAGAAGCTGAGAAAGTTTTTCGCTTACAGTAGTTTTTTGTTCTGTAGCCATATGGTTTAAAGAGACGATTAAAGTTAATTGTCTGATTCATTGAAGTTATAAAAGGAGAGTTGATGATTAGAAATTTTTCAAAAAACTAAATTACTAGTTATCAAATCTCTTATATATTTTACAGGTTCTTTATGGTTTAGGTACTCTTACTTCTGTAATTACCTTTGATTCGTGAATTCCTTTTTTAATAAATGGAGATGTTCTTTCTCTGTTTAACATAACATCGTCATCTATAAATAGCAGTCCATTGGCTTTTGCGGCATCAATAGCGGCTTTTTGTTCTTCATTATCGGGCTCTTTAATGATGAAAGGAATTAGGCTATCTAAATCAATAAATCTATCAGAAACATCTATGAGTTTTGGAGATGTATTATTTCTAAAGCCAGCTATTTCTACTCTAGCTCCCTTATAAGCAACTGCATTTACAGCATAAGCAAAATCTTCATCACCACTGACAAGAATCGCTGTTTCATATTTACCAGATAAACTAAGCATGTCTACAGCAATTTCTACATCCAGATTAGCTTTTTTTGTACCATCAGGAAAAACTTTCAATTCTTTTTGTACTACTCTATATCCATTTCTTCTCATCCAGAGTAAAAATCCTTGTTGTTTTGCGGCATTTTCATCTACGCCTGTATAGAAAAATGCTCTTAATAGAGAACCTTTATTACATAAAAGTTTTAGAAGTCTCGCATAATCAATTTCAATCCCAATTGTTCTTGCTGCATGGAAAAGATTATTTCCATCAATAAAAATAGCTATTCTACCTCGTGATGACTCATAAGCTGTATTGAGTATATTGTCCATTTTTTTATTATGCTCCTTAAATAATGTTATTTAATAGAATATTTTATTTTTTGTATTTTGTAATAACCTTGTTATAAAGATTTTTATTTTAAATTATGCTTTTATTTTTTCTTCTAATCTTGGAAAAATTGGCTTTCCTTCAGTTACCTTAAACGAATTAAGTCCTTTATTCCAACCTAGCTTTTCCCAAATACTAGTATGGTCTAGTCTATCACACTCTAGCTGAGCATTAATCTTTGTGCTTGTTTCAGGGATAAAAGGGCTAATTAAAATGCTTACATTTCTTAGAATTTCTAAAGTTTCGTAAAGACATGCTCTAGCACTCTCAATTTCATTATTTTTTATCAATTTCCAAGGGGCTTTATCATTAAAAGCTTTATTTGTGGAATCTATTAAACTCCATACTGAATCCAGAGCATCTTTAAGATCTAAATTCTCCATATTGTTTTGATAATTTAATATTGTTTCATCAGTTTTTGATTTCAATCCTAAAAAGTCACTATTAGTATTTGAAATTTCACCGCTAAAGTTTTTATTTACCAGATTTAAAGACCTGTTTAAAAGATTTCCAAGATTATTTGCAAGATCAGCATTAATTTTATTTATGAAATTCTCTCTGGAGTAATCTCCATCTTTTCCAAAAGCAATTTCTTTTAAGAAGTAAAATCTAACAGCATCAATACCAAACTCATTTACTAACTCATATGGGTCAACAATGTTACCTGTCGTTTTTCCCATCTTCTCCCCGTCTTTGGTAAGAAATCCATGCCCAAACACTTTTTTAGGCAATGGAAGACCTGCAGACATTAACATGCAAGGCCAATAAACAGCATGGAATCTTAAAATATCTTTTCCTATTACATGCACTGATGAAGGCCAATATTTTTTCAGAGCATTTTCTAAAGTAACATCGTCATTCTCATCTAAAAGTCCTGAAATATATCCAAGCAATGCATCAAACCAGACATAGATAGTTTGAGTATTTTCAATAGGTAATGGTATCCCCCAGCTTACAGACTGTCTTGAAATTGGAAAATCTCTAAGCCCTTCTTTAACCCATCCAAGAACCTCATTCTTTCTATATGAGGGCTGTATGAAATCAGGATTTTCATCAAAGTGCTTAACTAGCCTGTCTTGAAATTTTGAAAGAGCAAAAAAGTAATTTTTTTCTTTATAGTCCTGAACTTTAAGCTTGTGAATAGTACAGATATTTCCCTCTAGTAAATCTTTCTCAGCTTTAAAGTCTTCACACGGTTCGCAGTAAAGACCCTCATAGTTTGCTTCGTAAATATCTCCATTTTTATGAACTCTGTTAAAGAATTCTTGAACAATTTTATAGTGTTTTTTTGATGTAGTTCTTGAGAATCTATCATATTTAATATTTAATATTTTCCACAATTCCAGGAATTTTGAAGATATAAAATCACAATGATTTTGTGGACTTGTCTTTTTTTCGAGAGCAGATTTAAATATCTTTTGTCCGTGCTCATCAGTTCCGGTTAGAAAACATACATCAAATCCTCTAAGCCTTTTATATCTTGCTATGGTGTCACATGCAATCGTTGTATAAGCGCTTCCTATGTGAGGAAGATCATTTACGTAGTAAAGAGGGGATGTTATATAGAATGTTTGGCTATTATTTTTCACGTACTTATTTTAGCAGTAAAGAACGTTTCACGTCATTGCGAGGAGGCTCTGTAAGAGCCGACGTGGCAATCTGCTACCGAAATTAGATTGCCATGCTTCACTTTGTTCGGCTCACAATGACGTATCCTTAAAATAAAAAAACGGAGCGGGTATGAAATCGCTCCGTTTTAGATTTGTATTAAACGTTATTTAGAAAATTGAGCTTCTTTTAGCAGGTTCTGAGTACTGATATTGACTTTGACTTTCTCTTTCTTGTGCTTCTCTCTCTTTAGAACGTCCCCAGAAAGCATCTTTTAATGCTCTTGCTTCATTTGATTCTGTATTCAAAATGAAATTACTTGGAGCAAAAATGAATACCCCCTGACCAACTCTTTGTTGATGTCCGTCTAATGCATGTGTAGCACCTGATAGGAAATCGACAACTCTTTGGGATTGTTCTGCATCTAAGTATTGTAGATTTAAAACAATTGATCTTCTGCAACGAAGCTCTTCAACAATATCTAAAGCTTCATCGAATGATCTTGGTTCTATTACTACTACTTCACTTTGAGGTGTTATTGATGGATGGTCTATCACGTTTGTTCTCTCCCCTGGTTCTTTAACTTCACAATAATTTTTATCAGCAACATCTTTTTTATACGATCTATTAATGAGACGACTAATAGAAGAGCTTTCTTGTTCCTCAACCTTCCACAATTCGTCAAAATCGTGAGAGTCGTATATATCTGTCTTATTTTCCTGGTACCATGCTTTTTTAATAACTTCTAATATACTCAAGTTTTTACCCTCCCGAACTTTATTTAATCTTTAAATAAAACCTTTCCTAATCTTATAACCGTGGCTCCTGATTCAACAGCTATCATGTAATCGTTGCTCATTCCCATCGATAACTCTGTTAATGAGGAGTTATAAGTTTTGTTTAACTCATCCTTTAATGTTTTCAGCTTTAAAAAACAGTCTCTAACTACTTCTGTATTACTTGTATCTGGTGCAATTGTCATTAGTCCTAAAATCTTTATATTTGCTAATTTCAAAAGCTTTCCAAATACATTTTTTAGATCACTTTCTTTAAACCCAGCTTTAGATGCTTCACCAGAGATATTTACCTGAATTAATATATCCTGGATTAACTTTCTTTCACCGGACAGTCTGTTTATCAGTTCTACAAGTTCAATGGAATCAACTGAATGTATAAGACAAAACTCACCGATAACAAATTTAGCCTTATTTTTCTGAAGTCTTCCAATAAAATGCCAATTAATCTTATTTTTTAAATTATATTTAGCATTTATTTTTGAAATCTTGTCTAGTGCATTTTGAACATAACTTTCACCAAAGTCATTTATGCCTAGATTGTATGCTTTGTAGATTTCTTCTTCGTCTGCATACTTTGTTACAGCAATAATTTTGACCCTGCTACCCTGTAATTGTTCCTTTATTTTATTGAAGGTTTTTTCTATTACCACATTATTAATTTGTGTTTGGGTAGCATTTGTGAAGAGATTTTTTTATTAGAAGAATTTTTATTAAAGATAACCTGCGTTTAAAAAATTCTTTTTTAATCCCTTCACACTTTCTTATTTCTGCTTTTTACTTAAACAAAAACAATAAAAACTATTGCTATATATAGGATCACTGACTTTAGATAACTTGTCAAGAAAAATAAAATGATCTTTTACATTTGATGGCCGAAATTCAAGGATTTAAAGGCCCAAAGCATTAAAGATAATCATTTTAATGGTGGCCGATATGCTTAATTATTTGTTAGATTACTGCTCTTGATTTTTTTGTAAGATTTTTGGTAAGGTCTTTTTCGAAAAAACATTTTTCATGATTGCTTCAACAGAAGTTTCTTTATTAGTAACAGAGGCTTCTTGGATTAATGAATTATTATTCTCTTCCATTAAGTCAATTGTCTTTTCCTGAATGCTTAAAACTTTATCGATTTCATCCAGGCGCTTTTTCATTTGTTCAAGCTGACCTTTTAACTTTTCTAAATTATTTGGTACTGTTTCTGTGTTCATAGTTTTTTATAGATGGGTTATTTATGGATTAAAAATCCAATTCATCCAGCATCCTCTCCTCTTCATCTTTTATAAACTCAAGTTTTTTGCAAATATTGGTCAACATATCTGCTTTTTCATTTACAGTTTCGTAGTCAGTTATAAGCTGAGCCGCTTTCATCTGATAAATAAGCAGTTCTGCTTCTGAAATTAAATCTTCTTTTATTTCTTTTATTGACATTAGATCCCTTTTTCTTGACCAGACTCACCCCATAAATGGGAAGAATCTATTTTCTGTGAAGCGAACATAATTAATTTTTTCCCATGAGAAATCCTGAACAAACTCGACTATATATATGGGTTTATGGGGGCAACCCTCTATTGGAGAATGCTATAAGTAGCAAATGGCAGATATCGTGATATTTACTATTAGTGCTTAGACTCAGCTGAAAACTGTATATCTAATAAAAATTTGCTATTATTACTACCCTAGATAACGTAGAGGAGTACAAAATGGCTAAGGTTTATTACGAAAATGATGCAGATTTTAATTTAATAAAAGACAAGACAATTGCAATTATTGGTTACGGTAGTCAGGGACATGCACATGCATTAAATCTTCGTGACTCTGGTGTTAAGAGAGTTATTATTGGTTCATATCAAGGTTCAAAAAGTGCTGAAAAAGCAAAAACTGATGGGCTTGAAGTTCTTCCTGTAGATGAAGCTGTAAAACAAGCAGATATGATTATGATTCTTTTACCAGATGAAAAACATAAATCAGTCTATGAATCTCAAATTAAACCTCACTTAACTAAAGGCAAATCATTAATGGTTGCTCATGGATTTAGCTTACACTTTTCATTTATAGTACCGCCATCTGACATAGATGTTTTTATGATAGCTCCAAAAGGACCTGGACATAGAGTAAGAGCTGTTTATGAAATGGGACATGGAGTGCCATGCTTAATTGCTGTATACCAAAACGCTACTGGAAAAGCCAGAGATTTAGCAATGGCATATGCAAAAGGAATTGGTGGAACAAGAGCAGGAGTTTTTGAAACCAATTTTAAAGAAGAGACAGAGACAGATTTATTTGGTGAACAAGCGGTTCTATGTGGTGGACTATCAGCATTGATTAAAGCTGGATATGAAACTTTAGTAGAAGCTGGTTATCAACCAGAAATGGCATATTTTGAATGTCTTCATGAAGTTAAGCTAATCGTAGATTTAATATATGAAGGTGGTTTGGCAAAGATGAGAGACTCTATCTCTAATACTGCTGAGTATGGAGATTATACTAGAGGACCTAGAGTTATTACAGCTGAAACTAAGAAAGAAATGAAAAAAATCCTTCAAGAGATTCAAGAAGGAAAATTCGCTAAACAGTGGATGGCAGAAAATGAAGAAGCAAAACAAGCAAACTTTAATGCTGTTAGAAAATCAGAAGCTGAACATTCAATAGAAGAAGTAGGTAAAGAGCTTAGAAGTAAAATGAGTTTTTTAACACCTTCTAGTAAATTAAATTCGCTCAAAGAAAAAGTAAAGGCATAGAGTCGTTGAAAGATAAGATTGATAGGCAGATAGAGTCCCTTTTAAAAAACAATTCAAAAGGATTAGCTTTCGAAAGGGAATCTAACTCTAAAATTAAACGCATTCTCTTATGTCGTTTAGGTGGGATTGGTGATGTGATTCTTACTCTACCACTAGCAAAGTACTTAAAGAAGATATTTCCAAATGCTCGTATTGAATACATAACATCTACAAATGTAGCTGAGCTTTTAGAAGCTTCCTGTAGATCTATAGATAAAACTTGGTCTTATACAAAAGTAGGTGCAAATAAATTAGCTCTGGAAATACTAGGAGATGAAGATGAAGTGGATTACTTCTTTAATTTACATGGAAGTCTTAGGTTCTTTCTTTATAATTTGTTTGATATTAAAGCAAAAAAGTATTTTCACTTTAAAAAAGATAGGGATTTACATGCAGTGGTAAATTTTGCTCAGACATTTGATTTAAATATTTCAGCACATAATCTGGAGCCTAAAACTTTAGCTATTAGCTCATCAAAAGATCTTTTAAATCAATATGGCTTAAAAGAAAACAGGTATTTTTGTTTTGTACCAGGGGTGGGAAAAGTCAGAGCACATAGAGCATGGAGTGTAGATAGCTGGGTAATGCTTGCTAAAAAACTGTTAGTTAGTTTTGTAGACAAAGAATTTAAAGTAGTTTTTTTAGGTGGTGAGGATGAAGAAAAACTTTCGCCTTATTTCAATAGTTTTGAGGGAAGAACTGCAGACCTTATAGGAAAGCTAAGTTTAGTAGACTCAGCGAAGATTATAAACTCCTCTGCTGGATTAGTCTCTGGAGATACTGGGCTTTTACATTTAGCAGGAGCACTATCGAAGAAGGTAATAGGAATTTTCGGACCTACACTTCCAGAAAGATCAGGTCCATTTACCTCAGATTTTGATGTTCTAAGAGCAAAAGACTGTATGTGTATAGGTGATCTTAAAAAGTGTAAGAAAAAATCTGGTAGTGGTATGTGTATGGAAAGTATTTCTATCGACGATGTAATAGGTAAGCTTCAGATAGGTAGCTTACAGAGTTAAGCCCCCCTAGAATTAAATTTAATTAATCTTTAATAAGTCTTTAATTTCAAGTCTGTTTAATGCATTTTAGTTAAGTGTTCTAAATTAAATGGAGGAAACATGAAAAAGTTTTTAAGTGTGTTATTAGTACTATCAATAGTTCTAAGTGGTGGTTTCTTTTGTGATAGTGTAAAAGCAAGTATTATTCCAATAACTCTGCAGGCTGAAGTTCCTGAAGAATTTGGAGCAATAGATCCACACCTATTGAAAATAAGACATTTAGAAGCCCTTCAAACATTTACAGATTTACAATATGGAACTCCATTTAGTTATGGAACAACACCTTTAATAACAAGTGCTGATGACCCTCCTTTTGATTTTGGGAGTAATATTTACAATGGATTTAAATTTTCACTTCTTGCTAAAGAAAGAAGTGAAGAGCTAAACACATATAAAAAATATAGCCCAGATGATATTGCTGTGATTAATGACAGAATACTTGAAGTACAGGCTAAGATTAATTCAGCAAATCTAAGAATTGCAGACTTAAGGAAAGTACTAAGATCTGCTACAACTCATAGACCTCTTTTAGAGCCTATATCAGGTCTTAATTGTGATACGACTAACCCAGATACTATAGATATTAATATAGTAAAACAAGAGTTGAATAGAGTTTTTAAATATAAAGAAAGCTTATATGGAGCGAATTCTTTTTGGCAAAGAATATTAAAAGTAGCTACTGCTGTTACTACTGTTGCTGGATTCTCTGTATCTAGTGCAAGAGTAGGAGAAACGGTGAGTATAATAGGTGAAAACTTAAAAGCCGGGATTTATTTGGTTAGCTATCAGGATATTAATGGTCAAACCGTTTATAAAACTCAAGGAATTGGTGCAACACAAATAATTTCACCTACAGAAGCCACAATCCTTATAAACAGGAACTCACCGAGTGGAACCATATATGTTTTTGATGTTAACGGAAACATGTTAAATACTAACCCTCTTTACTTTACTGTAAATCCATAGGGTAAAAGTCAGAAAAACACTTAAAGCTCTAAAGAGAAATCTTTAGGGCTTTATATTATCTTCACTGCTATACTAATTCCCTTAATGTTGGATCTTAAAATTGAAATCTTTTGTTTTGCTAGAATTAATTAGGGGTATTAAAGAATTATGAAACTTTCAATAAAAAACGGACTTTTCTTAGGTTTGATTATAGGTGTTGTTTCAGCTTTATTGTATGCACCAAAACCCGGAAAAGAACTTAGAGAAGATTTAAAAGAAAAAATAGATTCAATTCCTGACCACTTTTTTAATTTGCTTGAAAGCCTTGTTGATTTAGTAACTTCAGTTATGGATTTTGCTATGTCTGCATTTCAAGAACAGAAGGAAAGACTTTCAAAAGCAGTTTATACGGGAGTAAATGTTGCTAAGGAAAAAGCACAAGAATTAAAAAAAATGGCTACTACTTCAGTGGGTGAATAGTAAAAATTATGGTTGTTGATATAAATTTACTTGTAGTACTATCGCTTGTTTTACTTGTAGTTATTGCTCTTTGTACTTTTGCAGTAATCTTACCGATAGCTATGCAATTTTCAAAAACACTAGGTTCTGCACAAACTCTTTTAGATACTATAAATAACGATCTTGAACCTACTGTTAAAGAAATTAAAGAAAGTGTTGTTGTTGTTAAAGATGTAGTTTCAAAAGGTTCTGCTTCTGTTAAATCTGGAGTTTCTTCAGCAGGGGTTGTCCTAACCTCTTCTACGTATGGACTACTTGCAGGGATTAAAGAGTATCTCACTAGTTACAAAAATGGTAAATAAAGATAGAATATTACTACCTTAAAGAATAAAAGAAGGTGATGAAAATGTCTAAAGAAGAAGGAAATATATTTAAGTTTGCTTTTGGA
Source organism: uncultured Gammaproteobacteria bacterium (assembly GCA_964602915.1). GTDB lineage: Bacteria > Cyanobacteriota > Vampirovibrionia > 2-02-FULL-35-15 > 2-02-FULL-35-15 > CAZRTB01. The sequence goes on from CAZRTB010000006.1 coordinate 95,486, forward strand.
ATGATATCAGGACTGATATCTGGTATTTTTCTTGGTCTTTTATTTGCTCCAAAATCAGGACAGGAAATGAGAGAAGATCTTTTAGATAAATCTAAAGAATTAAAAGATAAAACGAAAGAAAGACTTTCAGAATTTCAGGACTATAGCAAAGAGCATGCTGGTAAAGTAGCTAATAAACTTCAAGAAAAAGCCTCAAAGATTGGTACTAAGTTAAATGAGTTTTCAAAACGTGGAAGCGATGTCTTACTTCAGGATGAACTACAGTAAAAATTTTATTTATTGTTTTCTTATAGTAGCCTTGCTTATAAATCTACAAGCATTGGCAAATGTAGAAGATGAAAATCTTCCTAAAGTGGATACTTTAATACCTTCTATAGAGTCTAATGATTTAAGTGATGAGAACAATAATCCCACTCAGGTAGAAATAAAAAAACTTCCAAATTTTCCTACTATTTCAAGAAAGTCTTCTTCACATAGAATCGGTGCAAGTGCTACATCTATTCCGCTAGATACCAGACTTAGAATGTCTGTAGACAGTCCAGCTGATGCAAAACTCTCTATGATCGGGGATTACTTTAAAGCACATATCCTTGAGGATTTTTATATTCCAAGCACTCCGCCTCAGTTAGTTGTACCTAAAGGAGCATGGGTTAGAGGGCATATTAGTTTTATTAAAAAACCAAGCGTATTTAGCATGGCTGGAAAAATTGGACTTCATTTAGATCAGTTAGTAACACCTACTGGAGAAGTCGTTCCTCTTGATGCTGAACTAGATATTCAGCAGGGCATTGTTAATAATCAGGGAATCTTAGATCCTATGACAAACTATGGTACAAAGGCTTTAGAGCCTACCCAAAAACTATTAGATAGTAATACTGGAAAAGCTATTTCAGTAGCTACTCTTGGAACGCCTGTTATTGGTACATTGGTAGCAGGATCTCTAACTGCTCTATTTTCTTATGGAGACAATATTACTTTGACTAAAGGTCAGGAATTACAGATAGTATTAAAAAAAGATATTCAATTAACTATAAATTAACCATCTCTATTTGTCCGACAGGTAATCCAGCAATATTTTTTATTTTACCCTCATAAATATTTCTCAGAGGAGAGTCTTTAATCTTATTTTCTTTTATCCACCCTAACTTTTTTAAAAGTCTAACAAAAACAAATCCTCTGATCCTGGGTGAGCCATCAGCAATTTTTAATACTAATGAATCCCCCTTATGACAGGCTATTATTATTCCATCTGCACCCACTTTACATAAAATGTTTTTATTTAGTTTCATTACTTCAGTATCAATCTGTCCATTACCACCAGCATAAAATGGGTGATTAGACATTGAATTAAGGATCCTTATATATTTACCTTCTTGTGAAAAATTTGAAAACATTTTTGCGATATTTAAAATAGGAAGAGCAAAAGTAGGTAATCCGCACCCATCTATAGCTATAGATATTTTTTTTATTTCTGAAAGCTCTTTAATACTATCTAAGATTAGTAATTGGAGTGGGTGAGAAGGATTTAAGTAAGTGTTTAATGGGTAATTATTTTTTTTGCAGACAGAGAGTATTCCTATGTGTTTTCCAGAACAGTTATTGTGAAGTGCTGATGGAGATTCCCCCTTCTTAATAAGCTTAACTTTTTCTTCTTCATTAAATGGCAGATGAATCCCACACTTTAAAATCCCTTCTGTTAAACCAGACTTCTTAAGCATTTCTTTTAATAAGATTATGTGTTTTTGAGTTCCTGTATGTGAACCACAAATTATGGCTAATTCTTTATCAGAAAAATCTACTTTGTTTTTTATAGTTTGTATGGCTTGTATGGGTTTAGCTGTAGATCTTAAAAAAGCCAGATCTTTTAGATTGCCCTTACTAAATATAATTTTTTTATCTTTATTTAATATACAAATCCACCCAGAGTGAACGTTCTCAACTACTTCTCCTCTGCGAATAATAGCTATTTTATCTGTCTTATCTTTCATATCTGTTAGTAAAGTTAATATTTTGTTGTAATATTAATGTTGTAGGGTTTAATACAAACACATGAACAAATTCTCCATACATAAAATTATATTACTTTTTCTGATATCTTTTTCTCTTTATTCTTTGCCAGGATTTTCTTTTGATTTACAAAGCTCAGCTTTTTCAATTGGTGCTGAATCTAAAGATTTTGATTCTATTGCCGAATCAAAAAAAATTGATGAACTTTTAAATGCTTTGGAATCAGAGTGGAATAGTCATGATCTGGAAAAAATTATAAGTCACTATTCTGATGATTTTATAAATGGTGATGGTTTAGATAAGGACTCTATTAAAGGCTTGACAAAAGAATTATGGGAAGCTTACCCAGATATTATGAGTAGATCAAATGAGCGTACTGTAAGAGTTTTTGGAGATTATGCCACAGTAGACAGTGTTGATCTTTATGAAGGTAATTCTCAAAAAGTTAGAGATGAAGTTGGCAGTAAAGGAGTTTTAAAAGCTGTTTCAATGGGACAACTTTTCCTTAAAAGATTTGGTCCGGTGTGGAAAATTACTAGTGACAAAACCTTCTTAGAAAAAGTAAGTATAGGCTATGGACAGGGTGCTGAACTAATTGATAAAAATAAAATTAAACTCACTGCTCCTGAACAGGTAGCTGGTGGACAGCAGTATACAGCGACATTAGACTTTGATTTACCAAAAGATGTTAAGCCTGTTGCAGCAATTAGTAAAGAGGTTTTAATCTATCCACAAGTTTCTTCAGAAGATAAATTTAGATTAACAAGTGAAACAAAATTAGAAAGATGGGTTACTTCAAATAAGATTGGGAAGAATGAGCTTATAACAGCAACAATAGGATTAACTGGGGAGGCTTTAAAACCACAGTTAGTAGGGTTGGTATTTTTAACAAAAAGAGTAAATGTTATACCAGTTTCAGACTATACTGGTGAAGTCAGTATAATTAATACACCAGCAAAATCAGCACTTAATAAGACGGTAGAGCTTTTGGATACATTTCAAAACAATGATGATAAATCAAAGAAAAAAGATAAGAAAAATACTGATAAAGAAAACAAACTTGAAGAGTCAGACTTTTAAATTAGAAAATTTCAGGATTCTAAAAAATAAAAAAATTGGAATTGCTGTTTCTGGCGGAGTTGACTCTATGGTTTTAATTGATCTTTTATTGAAAGAAAGAAAAAATCTAGATTTAAAACTATATGTATTGCACTATAACCATAACTGGAGAAAAGAATCACTTAAAGACTACGAGTTGATAAAACGCTATTGTAAAAAAAATAAATTAAATCTTATTTATCAGGAAGATACTGGAAAGATTGAAAAAGATGAAGAGAATGCAAGAAATAAAAGATATTCTTTTTTTCTAGAAACAGCTAAAAAATATAGTCTTGAATATATTTGTACAGCGCATCATAAAGATGATTTCCTTGAGACTGTTTTATTTCGGATGGCAAGAGGCACTGGTCCAAAAGGCTTAATGCCAATTAAAGAAGTTTATAATCTGGAAAATAAAATAAAAGTATTTAGACCAATGCTATCGTTTTCTAAAGATCAAATTAGAATTTATGCGGGGAAAAATAAGATTACATTTAATGAGGATGTTACGAATAATGACATTTCATATAAGAGAAATTTTATTCGTAAAGAATTAATTCCTCTTTTGAAAACGATAAATCCAAAAGCCGGTGAAAATATTTTAGCTTTAAGTGATCTATGTTTTTCCCAAAACCTGGTTCTAGAGAAATACCTTAACGATATATTCTTAAAACTTAAAAAGAGTATTGAAAAAAATGATTTTGTTAAGTTCGATAAAAGACTTTTTATGAGGATGGATCAGCAAGAACAAAAATTGTTCATATATTGGTATTTGTCAAAAATAAATTTGATAGGAAATTTCAGTAAAATTGACTTTATACTTGATGCTATTTCTAGGCAAGAAACTATAACTTTAAATAAAAACCTGTATTTGAAAACTACAAGTAGCGATATAATTTTTGATTTCCATGATGATAAATCCAAGCAAGAAACCAATATTTTTAAGAAAAAGATAGACTTAGGTAAGAGTAAGAATGAAATACTATTACCAGATAATAAAAAGATTATTATAGAAAAATACAAGTATAAATCATTTAATAAAAAATTTCCAAAAGATGCTGAAAAGCTTGCTTTATGTGATTTTTCTACTCTTGATTGTAATAACCTTACGTTGCGATACAGAAACTCGTATGATGTTTTTCAACCCCTTGGATTAAGTAAAAATATTAAATTAAAGAAATATTTAATAAATAAAAAAATATCTCAAAAAGAAAGATATAATTTACCATTACTATGTGTTGGAAATGAGGTTCTTTGGTTACCAGGATATTCGTTAAGTGAAAAGTTAAAAGTAAAAATAAAACCTACGCACATTTTAAAACTAATATAAAAAGGCTAGCTTCAATGAAAAAAATGAAAGTTATTTATTCAGAGAAAGAAATAAAAAAAGCGGTTGATAAGCTTGCAAAAAAAATCAACTCTGATTATTCTAAGAAAAAAAGTAACAAACCACTTGTAGTAATTACTGTTTTAAAAGGTGCTTTTATATTTTCTTCTGATTTAATTAGACAGATTAAACATCCGCTGGAAATAGAGTTTGTGAGGATATCTAGCTATGGCTCGAAAAAAGTTTCAAGTGGAAAAATTGATGCACCGCTTTTACTATTACCAGATTTGACTGGAAGAGATATTTTAATTGTTGAAGATATTGTTGATAGTGGAAGAACAATTAGATTTTTAAAAGAATATATTGGAGCTCAGTTTAAACCAAAAAGCCTTAAAGTCGCATGCCTTTTAAATAAGGATGCAAGAAGGGAAGTAAGTGTCAAAGCAGATTATGTAGGGTTTAATGTAGGAAATCATTTCTTGGTAGGTTATGGTTTAGATACTGCTGAAAAATTTAGACACCTGCCATTCTTAGGTGTAGAATCCTAGTTGTATTAATCTCTTTTTTGTATCTTTTGAATCGTTCTGTATGATAAGATAATTGTTGAATTAAAGGAAGTAAAACGCAGTAAATGAAAAAATTTAGTACAACAATACCTTTTGTAATTTTATTTATGTTACTTAGCCTTTTTGTTATTACTATTGTGGCTAAGAAAGAAAAGAATAATATTCTTACCTACAGTGAATTCTTAAAATTAGCTTTCCCTATGGAAGGGAATTCTCCATTTAAAAAAGTTATCATTACCAATGATTCTGACAATCTTGTTGTAATCTTTCCAGACGAATCTGAAAAAATTGTAAAAGTGCCAAATTCTGATGGAAAGCAACTTAAAGACTTAGCAGATAAGCTGGTTAGGCATATGGTTGATGTCGATGTACGCTCATCAAGCAGTGGAAGTTTTTGGCTTAGTTTTCTAACTTCTATTCTTGTGCCAGCACTATTTTTAATAATGCTTATTTTTATGATCAGAAGTGCTCAGAGTGGTGGTACTCAGGCAATGAATTTTGGGAGAAGTAGAGCAAAGCTTCAGCATGATAATAAAGTGAAAATTACATTTGCTGACGTTGCTGGGATTGATGAATCAAAACAAGAATTACAAGAAGTGGTTGATTTCTTAAAGAACAATGAAAAATATTTAGCTATAGGAGCTAAAATTCCAAAAGGAGTATTACTTGTAGGAGCACCTGGTACTGGTAAAACCCTTTTAGCAAGAGCTGTTGCAGGAGAAGCAGGAGTTCCATTCTTTAGTATTAGTGGTTCTGATTTCGTTGAAATGTTTGTTGGGGTTGGAGCTTCAAGAGTTAGAGATCTCTTTGATCAGGCTAAAAAAAATGCCCCTTGTATAGTATTTGTTGATGAAATCGATGCAGTTGGAAGACAGCGTGGAGCTGGTCTTGGTGGTGGACATGATGAAAGAGAACAAACTTTAAATCAATTACTTGTTGAAATGGATGGATTTGAAGCTACTACTGGCATCATAGTAATTGCGGCTACGAATAGACCTGATATTTTAGATAGTGCTCTTTTAAGACCTGGGCGTTTTGACAGACAAATAGTAATTGACAGACCAGATATTGCTGGTAGAGAAGCGATATTAAAAGTACACGCTAAAGGGAAGCCTTTTTCATCAAATGTTGACTTAAAAGTAATAGCAAGAAGAACACCAGGATTTACAGGTGCAGATCTCTCAAATACATTAAATGAAGCGGCACTGCTTGCGGCAAGAGTTAATAAGCGTGAGATTGAAATGGAAGATCTTGAAAAGGCTATAGATAAAGTTATTGCAGGTCCAGAAAAGAGATCTAGAATTATAACTCCAAAAGATAAAGAAGTAACGGCATATCATGAAATTGGACATGCTTTAGTTGCATTTTATGAAAAAGATTCTGATCCATTACACAAAGTAACCATAATCCCTCGTGGAATGGCTTTAGGATTAACTTTAACAGTTCCTGAAGAAGATCATTTAAATTATTCTAAGTCTCAGCTCTTGGCAAGAATAAAGGTTCTCCTTGGTGGAAGAATTGCTGAAGAAATTGTATTTAATGATATTACTACCGGTGCTCAAAATGATCTTCAAAAAGCTACTGAGCTTTTAAGAAAAATGGTAACTCAGTTTGGGATGAGTGAAAGATTAGGACCAATGACTTTTGGTCAGACTAATGAGCATGTGTTTTTAGGAAGAGATTTCGGACATGTAAGAGACTATAGTGAAGAAATTGCAACGCAGATAGATTCAGAAATGAAGAAAATTATTAATCAATTATATGAAGACTGTAAAAAATTCTTATCAGAAAAAAGAAAACATATGGATGCATTGACTCAAGTTTTATTGGATAAAGAAACAATTGAAAAAGAAGAGTTTAAAGATATTCTAGAAAAAGTTAATGCAGGTACTTTTTCATATCAACCTACAAAGTTAATTGCAAAAAGTGATTCCCCTTCTTCTACAAATGGGAATTCAGGAAGTCTATCTCCAGTCTCCAATTAAACTAAACAATGACCAGAAAAGAGGATGTCCGTATTTAGGGTTTTCTTTAAGTTTTAATTCAGCTTTTCTTAATGACTCGGCTTTATTGTTTCCTTGTTTAATATTTTCGTAGAAAGTTTCCATCATTGTTTTTGTGGCTTCATCATGTGCTTTCCAGAGGCTTGCCAGAATGGTGTTTGCACCAGCAACTCTAAATGCACTTGCTAAACTCCCGACAATATCATCAGGTTCATTTGATAAATTGCCGATTTTCCCTGTATCGCACCCGCTTAGAACAATAAGCTTACTGTTTCTAAGATTTAAATCATAGATATCTTTTAATAATAACTTGCTCTGAGTATTTTTACCATTAACAATCTTTTTACCAGTTACAAGATAGCTAGAATCTATTTCTGATCCATCCAGATTTCCATGCGTAGCTAAATGAAGAATATCTGCTTTCTTGGATAATTGGTTAATCAAATTTATGTTGAATGGTTGTTGAACATAGGCAGTTGTAGACATGCTAAATATCATTGTAATTAATTCTGCTTCTTTGTTTGCGCCAGGGAGAGATCCGTCTGGATTTGCAAATACTGTTACAGATGTTTTTGATGATAAAGGAATTGTAGAGGCTTTGTTTAAAGCAATAACACTATCTAAATAAACTATAGACTTGTCTGAAATTAAGAACTTAATATCTCCGTCTTTTGATAGCTTCCCAAGAGACTGAAATGGCAGATATCTCAGCCATCCATTTGCTATTACAGCAATCACAGATTTATTATTTATGTCTTTTTCTATTGGCTCGATTAGTGCATTATACAGAAAAACAGTTTTTTCTTTTAGTGGAAGAATATTCTTTTTGTAAGTAATTGATTTATCATCTTTCCAATTTGATATCGGGGTAACTCTTCCAGTTGCTTTAATTTTCTCAATCTCATTTTCAAAAAGTTGTCTGTATTCTTGGACCTGTTTATTTAAGACATCTTTAGTTATAGATTTATTTATACGTGTTTTTAAGTTTTTATTATCAACTACAAATATAATGAGTCCTTCATCGGTTGGAACGTACTGAATAATGGCTGAATTGTCAGGGATATTTGATTGAACTGCGGCAAGATCAAAAGGTCTTTGAGTTAAAAGATTTTTGAGCTGAGGCTTATATTTTAATAAGTTATTTAATAAAGTGAAGGTCTGAGATCTTGATTCAGCATGAGCTGTAGCAAGAAGCTGTTGGTATTTAGCTAATTTCTTTTGATTTGGTTTGCCTTTTTGCTTTTCTAGTTCAATTACTTTTTCTAACTCTTCAACTTTAGACTTTAAAGTTTCAGCTTTTTTTACTGCACTAGATAACTCTTGATTATTTTTAGCCTCATCAATAGCTATCATTATTAGATCAACTTGACTTTTAATTTGTTTATTTTCTTCAAGTGAGTTGATAAGCTTTGCAGGATCTTTAATCTCATCTATAGATGAGACTTCTTGTTTCGTTTGCTGACCAATACTTCCAGGGAATAAATACTGGTTTAAGTTTTGAATATTTTGTGCAATATAAGTTTCTTCTAATACTTCTGTATTCTTTTCAGTGGCTGATGGTTTATTTGTTGCTTCCTGAGTATTATGAGTGGTTTCTGCTATATCGTTATTTCCTTGTGATGGATTCGTATTTGTAGAAGTTTGAGTGTTATTAGAAGCTGTTGTTTGTGTGTTTGGCTGTGTGTTATTTGCTGTGTCAGTATTTTGAGTCGGATTATTTATGTTATTAGAGTTAGTAGAAGATGGATTCTCAGTAACCGAACTAAAGTCAAATGGTTTTATATTACTTGATTTTCCATCAAGGCTGGAAACAGCAATGCTTCCTGATTTAATACCTTCTGGTAAATTTACTATTATTTCATTTGGGGTGGCTGAAATTATTTCTAATTGCTTGCTAATAACGCTTCCATCATGGTTCTCAAGCAGTGTGACAACGTTATTTGCATAATTAGCATCAAACATATTCCCTCTAAGAATTAATTGTTGATTGTTCAGTTGGTTTGAGTCAACAGAGTAAATCCCAGGAGAATATGGATCAGCGATAGAATCACTGTTAGTTCCATTTGATCCAACTATTGCAAAATCTGCTTGAGCTTGCCCACCTTGATTTGTTATATAAAACTGGTAAGCTCCTGGTATGGCAGAATCGGAGATGGAACCACTTATATAAATAAAGGATCCGTCATTTGATGGTTGGTAGAAGCTAATTGAAACATTGTCATTGGCTGTTGAGACAACAGAATTATTTAATCCATCACCGTAAATGTAAGTGTTAAATTTTGAGCCAACTGTTCCGGTATTTGGATAAATGCTTTGAACTACTGGTGCACCTCTTGGTGTAACAAGAACAGTAAATCTAACCTCTTCCCCAGTACCTGATCTAAGAAATATCTCTCTTTCTCCTGGCTCAGCTGTTGGATTTGCCGCCAGCTTGATAGTTAAACTTTTACCACCATTATCTCTTTTTAGTATAAGTGCAAAAATATCTCCACCACTAACACCTATAACAGGCAGATTTAGCCCTTCACCTTCAATTACAATATCAGTTGATTCACCCTGTTGAATAGACTTAGGATTGTAGTAATTAATATTTGGTTCTGCAAATGCTGGATTAGAACTAAAAAATATAGTTAGAAAAAGAGTTAAATTAATTAGGATTGGTAACATAGAAAAAACTTTCTTGTTAGTTTGTTCCAAAAACAAGAATTCCTTGGACAAGAAGGTTCTTTGTTCCTTTTTCTTGACCAACAAGGAAACCAACACCTGATCTTGGATATAAATAATACAATCCAAGATATTCTTTATTGTCTGGATCTTCAAAGAAATCTTTTTCATCAACGACTTCACCATAAGCTGAAATTATTTTATCAATCGGATCACCAATTGTAACTCCAATACTTTCTACTATATTTTTGGGGTTAAAAGATGTGATTCCAATCACATGACCCAGCTTTTCATCAAAGAAGACTTGGGTTAGACCTGTATAGGTCCCGTTTTCAGCAGGGTTGCCAAAAACCCAGATTCTGCCATTATTTTTGACTTCCTGAGGACTTCCAAGTACTTTTCTTACATCCTTTTGACTACTTCCAATCTTAACCTGAACTAAACTATTATAAGTTTTAAGAATCTTAACATCTTTTTCTTCTTTATTAGGATCTATTACCCAGCTTCCTCTGAAGTTATTGTCAACAATACTCAAGGATAAATTTTTTGCATAGTTAATTACACTTAGATTACTAGCTGGCCTGTGCTTCTTTTCGTTTAATGCAGAACAGTTTGTATTGAATGAAATGAAAACAACACATATAAGTAATAGTACGTTCAAATTTTTTCTAATTAATTTATACATTTTCTTTCTCATATGCACTTTTTAAGTCTTGTAATTCTATTAAACCCTTTAGAAGAGAAACGCAAACCACTTCATTTCTTGGATTTACTTTTTTTTGTGAATTGTTTATTCCTAATTTGTCATATATAGAATAAAGGTGATATTGAATAGTTTTATTACTCATATATAACTTTTCTGCAATCCAGTCATTAGTTTTACCAATTGCAACTGCGATTAAAATCTTATGTTGAATGTCTGTTAACTGTGTGCTTTTCTTGTTTATATTTAATTTCCAAACAACTTGTTGAACATCTGGATGTAACCATACCTCTCCAGAATAAACCTGTTTAATTGCTTGGGTGAACTGCTCTTGACTAGCTGTTTTTAAGACATAGGCAAATGCTCTATCAACTGGAACAGTTTGTCTTATTTTCCTAACATAGACCTCTTCACCATAATTAGAATAAATTACAACTCCTGTTTCAGGCAGGCTCTGCACAATCTTTTGTGTGGCTTCGATTCCATCAATATCAGCCATAGCAATATCCATAATAACTAGCTTTGGTTTGTTACTTAAACTAAGCTCTATGGCTTGTCTGCCAGACTCAGCTTCTAAAATAATACTGTTTGGAAAAACTTCTTTTAAAACATTTTTACTAAATGATCTAATTGGTGGATGGTCATCAACTACGATAAAAGTATCTTTTTTTTCTTCTGTCATGTTTTAATTTTAATATGATTTATAAGTAAAACTATCACTAGTAATTGTCCTAGTATTTTTCTTCTTTTTACTACCTCTAATACTAGTGAATAATGAATATATAAGTAAAAAGTAGAAGTTCAATTGTATCCATAGTAGAGCCCCTTATCTTTAGCATCCATACTTACAAAATAAAAAAGATAGTACTAATTTCTTATAAGTATTAAATAAATTTAATAATTTTCATAACGCGGGCTTAATGAAAACTCGGCCTAATATACGACAACGGATTGATTAATCTTTAAAACGATTGATTGATTACAAAAAGGAAAGATCTGGAGCAATTCAGATAAGGAGGCAAAAAATGTTTATATTAAGTGTAATACCAATAGGACTACAAGGAAATCAGGGATCAGTAAACCCATCAGATCGTTTAGCTGAAGTTAGATCAAAAATAGCAGTAGCTGAACAAAGGGTACAAGATTTAGAAGCATTACTAACATTTGCAATTTTGCAATATGGTGGACCTGGAGAAATCTCAGGATTCAGCTTTGACACACAAAATGCAAGTGCAATAGATGCAAACGTCGTAAGACAAGAACTCTATAGAGCAAGAGCATTTGAAGGTGAATTGAGAACAGCAGAACAATTCTGGAATCAAATTGTTGAATCAAATAAACAAGCAGAATCCAAAACTCACGATCACTTCAAGAGTGCATAGTAAGAAATGGCGTAAAGCTAAGAGTAAAAAGAAAACCTCGCATATGGCTTCCTTGTGCGGGGTTCTTTTTTTTTATAGTTTCAGACAAGCTGAAACTTCTATCTAGAGATTTTCTCCCCACGATCGGATCCGCCCAATGAATGGGACGGATCCGATATGTCATTGCGAAGGCTTTAGCCTGAAGCAATCTCTGTTGATCGATATCAGTCTATGAGATTGCTTTGCTCGCAATGACAGAGTGGCTATGTAAAGCAAACAAAATTTCTATAATGTTGAGAGTGACAATAGTTTGAAATCAAAAGATAGTACTAATTTCTTATAAGTATTAAATAAATTTAATAATTTTCATAACGCGGGCTTAATGAAAACTCGGCCTAATATACGACAACGGATTGATTAATCTTTAAAACGATTGATTGATTACAAAAAGGAAAGATCTGGAGCAATTCAGATAAGGAGGCAAAAAATGTTTATATTAAGTGTAATACCAATAGGACTACAAGGAAATCAGGGATCAGTAAACCCATCAGATCGTTTAGCTGAAGTTAGATCAAAAATAGCAGTAGCTGAACAAAGGGTACAAGATTTAGAAGCATTACTAACATTTGCAATTTTGCAATATGGTGGACCTGGAGAAATCTCAGGATTCAGCTTTGACACACAAAATGCAAGTGCAATAGATGCAAACGTCGTAAGACAAGAACTCTATAGAGCAAGAGCATTTGAAGGTGAATTGAGAACAGCAGAACAATTCTGGAATCAAATTGTTGAATCAAATAAACAAGCAGAATCCAAAACTCACGATCACTTCAAGAGTGCATAGTAAGAAATGGCGTAAAGCTAAGAGTAAAAAGAAAACCTCGCATATGGCTTCCTTGTGCGGGGTTCTTTTTTTTTATAGTTTCAGACAAGCTGAAACTTCTATCTAGAGATTTTCTCCCCACGATCGGATCCGCCCAATGAATGGGACGGATCCGATATGTCATTGCGAAGGCTTTAGCCTGAAGCAATCTCTGTTGATCGATATCAGTCTATGAGATTGCTTTGCTCGCAATGACAGAGTGGCTATGTAAAGCAAACAAAATTTCTAGAATGTTGAGAGTGACAATAATTTGGAATCAAAAGATAGTACTAATTTCTCATATGCAAAATCAAAAATTTAATATTTCTTATAACCTTCGCTTAACTAGAATTTGAGTTAATACCCATATTCGTGATGAACGAATGAGACAAGTACTTTAGGAAACTTAAGGAGAGAAGTTATGCCAAGTGTATATTTTATAAACCCAGTAGCAGAATTAGCATCAGCTCAAGAAGGTATATCACAAGCAACACAGGATAATACTTTTGCTGAACAATTAACCCAATTAGCAGTTTTAGGTTATGGTGACCCATACTCTGCAAGACACATCCTTTCTATAACAAGACAGATGATGGGTAATCAAACTCAAAGAGAACAATTCTGGATGGATGTAATCAAGCAAGAAAAAGAAGGTATGAAAAAGGCTTGGGAACTCATTAAAGAGTAGAAAGTTTAAATTAATAGGAGTAGCTAAAGATGTATATTTCACAACCATTTTCACTGACAGCAATGTATGTAGACAATGATTCCATGCATAATAAATATGAAGGATTATTGAATGCAAACTTTCAAGATTATATGGATTCACTACAAAAAGGTGGTGAGCTGGAAATCAGATCAGGAAAACTTAAACAAAGAGTATCAGCTCTCTTTTCAGGATTAGGAATGGCGGCTGGTGCACTAGGTGGTCCAGCTGGAATGACTGTAGGATTTTCTGTCGGTAATCTTGTAGGCAGATATGTTGGTTCATCAATGGCTGGAAGAATATATGGAAGAGCAATGGAAGATATGGGTGAAATAAACCAAGAATCTAAACAAAGACATGCTCATATTGCCGCTCAAATTGCAATGATAAGTCAAATGGGTGGAGCTATTGATACTTTACGTCAAAATGAAAACAAACGTAAAAAAGATGATTTACAAGGAATGCAAGTATAGTTAGATCTTAATAAGAGATATAAATAGGGCTTAGATGAAGACAATACTCTGATTCTAAGCTTTATTCTTTTGAAAACCCTATATTTTGCTAAATTTAGATAGAATTTTATCCTTAAAAAGATTTAATAATTTAAGCTATCAAATCTTTTTACTCTAGTCCTTTATATAAGTGGTTAAATTTGATCTTAGGTTAAACAAAGGTTAATAAAAGTAAGGTATAAAAGATAAGAGAGGTAGTTATGGTAGATTTTAATCCAGCAAAATCAGCAAATGTTGATGCGACAAAAGCTCCTTCAATCATTCAGGGCCCAGCAAAAGAGCAAAGTGCTACAACAAAAGCCACAAGTGGTGCTGGAGTTGATGAATTCGTAAGTAATGAGCCTGGGGAGAAACACCTTTCAGGTTTGGATATAGCTAGAGCAGTAGACTTATTTCCACTTTCTAGAGGAGCAAAAAAGCTTCTTACTGATCTTTCTACAAAAGAAGACAAATAATAAATTCTTTAATTGACTTAAGATTATGGCTGATGTAACCTTTAATGAGGTGAAACCTTGTCAGGTATAAATAGAAAGAATATAGAAGATTATTTTAATAATGATTGGACTGGAGTCCTATCATCTAAAAGTCTTGAAATATTAACAGAACTTACATGTAAAGCTTATAAGTTAAACCTAGGAACTGAAAGTCCGTTTAATACAGAAAAACCAAAACCTCATGATTTAGGAAAGATTTAGTTTTATTTATTCCTATAATTAAAGCCTTCGTTTAGAATATTATCATTATGTCTAATGAGGCTTTTAAGGAATTAAGAGAAAAAGCTATAGAAATAATCTTATCTTTTAAACCTCAGGATAGACTGGATAAAAAAGCACAAGATGAAATTCTAAGATTAAAAGGAGATCTTAGGAAAACTATTATTCTCCTCCCTGAAAAAGAAAGGGAAGTCTTAGAGCTAAGATATTTTGAAAATTTAAATTATGATCAGATCTCACAAAGAATAGGCAAATCCCCAAAAGAGGTCTATGAAACCATAAATAATGGGTTAGAGTTAGTCAACAAAACAATTAAAGTAAATTTATTAAATACAAACAATTCCCAGCAAAACATTCAACCAAAACCACAATTAGCTAAAACAGTAAATAATACTCCAAGACAAATCCCGCAACAACAATCATCTGCACCTGCAGTAATTGCAGGGATAGTTAGTTTGACAATTGTTATTGCATTGATATGGTTCACATGGTTCTTATTTCAGAAAGTAGTACTTAACAACTTGCCATTTTTTTCTCAGTATGCAAACTCTGCTTTTTCATTTGTTCAGGAAAAATATAGTGATATAAATAAGTCTGAGATTAAGAAAAAAATTATAAAGTTTGCTAAAAAAGATAGTAATAATTCAGCGAGTCAGCTTAGGGTAATAAAAATTTCTGGATCTAGTAGTTTGCTGAATCTTTCAAAGAAACTAAAAAGTAAATTTGTTCTTCAGCATGAAGGGTTTGACTTAAAACTAATACCTTCAGATTCTGAACGTGGTATTAATTCTCTTCTTGATGAAGAAATTGATATTGCAAATTCAAGCAGACCTCTTACCTTCTCTGATCAGAATAGAGCGAGGAAAAGAGGACTTGAACTTGTAGAATCTAGGATTGCTATAGATGCTCTAATTGTTGTAGTAAATAAAAACAACCCAATCTCTGATCTTAGTTTAAATAATTTACAACAGATTTTCAGCGGACAAGTTACGTCTTGGAGTAGTTTCTCGGCTTTTGATGAACCTATTATTCCTCTTGTTAGAGAAGAAGGTAGTGGGACCAATGAGTTTGTAATTAATAGAATACTTGAGGGAGTTGATTTCCCTGAATCTATCCAAAGAAAAAACACTAGTCAGGATATCGCTAGTTTTATTTCTCAAAATAATGGAGCTATTGGCTTCTTAAACTCAACAAATTATCCTATAAATAATAAAGATGTTAAATTCCTGAAAGTAAGAAGTTATGAAGGTGCTGTTAGTTTCTCGCCTTTCACTGGTAATACTTTAAATGAGAAAGCTATGAGATATGGTGATTATCCACTGGCACACTACTTATATTTAATTACAATTTCGGGAATCTCTGAAGATGCTAAAGAATATTTTGATTGGGTGTCTAGCTCTGAAGGACAAAAAGTTGTTAAAGAATCAGGGCTTATTCCTGTAGGAGAAGAATATGAAAGTGAATGATGAAATTAAGCCATTTGAAATTGAAGTTGGAAAACATGCTACTTATAGGTATGCAGGTGCTTCGGGAGACTTTAATCCCATACATTTAGACAACGATTTTGCAAAAGAAGTTGGACTGCCAGGAATTATTCTTCATGGACTATGTACAATGGCTTATGTAAGCAGAGCAGTTTTAAAAGATAAAGACCCAGCAAAGTTAAAAAAAATAAGAGTTCGTTTTAAGATGCCTGTTAGACCAAAAGATAAGCTTGTTGTAAAAGGAAAAGTTACTGGAATTGAAAATAATCTTACAGGGATTGATCTTCTTGTAGAAAATCAAAATAATGAACAAGTGATTACAAATGGGTTTGCAGTGGTTGAAGAATAATCAGATCTAAAATTTCAAAGCACTGTTTGCAAGCTTATCTGCTTTTGAGTTTTGTTCTCTTGGGATGTGAGTAATTTTAAAGCTGTTTAGATTCTTTGAGAGATTTACGGCTCTTTCATATAGTTCTTTAATCTCAGGGTCTTTCACTTTGTAAATTTTATTTATTTGTTTTACTACAAGTTCACTGTCAGATAATATCTCTACTTTTGTAAATCCTTCTTCAATGCTGATCTCCAGTGCCCTTATTAATGCAGAGTACTCTGCATAGTTATTTGTTTGATTTCCTATAGGCTCAGAAACCTCTTTTAACAACTCTTTTTCATTACCATTTTTATAGAAAGCAATCCCTATTGATGCAGGTCCAGGATTGCCTTTAGAAGCCCCATCAATATTTATGATTATAGGATCATTTGAAAAAGTGTGTTCTATGCTAATATCTGAAATATCATTTATTAATAAGACATCTGCAAGTCCTTTGTTCCTATAAAAAGTCTCTAAGTAATTATTCCTGGTAATAAAAATACTCTTGTTTTTGTAAGAGTGTACTTCCTGAGTCTCTGAGAATATGTTTTCAAGACCTGCTTCCTTTAAAAAAATACTGATAGTTTCTTTAGGATAATTATTTATAAGGATTTTAGGGATGTTTGTTTTTAAATCTTTGATAAAGGAAATCTCCTTTTGTTTTAAGCAGGGTTTAATGTAGGCATGACACTCTTCAACAGATTTTTTTATTAAATCTTCAAACAAAAGATTTAACTCATCTAAACTCTTTTCATTTAAAAGCTCTTGTAATCCTCCTGATAAAACAAAGTGTAAAAAGTTGAAGGGTATAACATTTAATGGGCTAGACGGTTTAACTTCACCACTTTCTGTATCAACACCCATAAGCTTAATACAAAGCGTTCTTACCTGATTAAACTTACCCCAGTTATCACAGGTGATTTCAGAAATCTTTTGAGCAATAGTACCTGCAATTCTTGATAGATACTCATTATCTAAGAATATACTTATGTCTAATAATACATTTTGTGCAATGTATACCTTATTGTTGAATTTAATTTTAGTACTCATTAATTGATGTATCAATATTTGTAGTAACAATAACTATTAGCTAGAATCTTATTATACTTGGATAGATGAAAAAGAGATATAAAACTTTAGCTATTGTAGGTCGCCCAAATGTAGGGAAGTCCACACTTTTTAATCGCTTAGTAAAAGAAAGAAAATCTATCGTTGATGATCTTCCGGGAGTTACTAGAGATAGGCTTTATTCAGATATTTTTTGGAATGGAAAGGGAATCACTTTAATTGATACCGGTGGTCTTATTGATAATCTGGAAAATACTGAGCAAGAAGTAACAACTGAAGTGAAAAAACAAGTTTTTTCAGCAATAGAAAGTGCTGATTTCATACTTTTTGTAGTCGATGGAAAATCTGGCTTGACTGCTCAGGATGAAAATATTGCTAAGTCTTTAAGAAAAATTAAAAATAATAAAAAGATTTTTTTAGCTGTAAATAAAGTTGATACTGAAAAGCAATTACATTTTGTGCATGATTTTTATAAATTAGGGTTTGGTAATCCATATGCTATTTCTGCTTTAGCTGGGTCTAGTGATCTTGCTGATATTTTAGATGAAATTGCTAAAGAATCTATTAGCGAAAAAGAATTAGGGTTAGAGCCTATAAAGATTTCAATTGTCGGTAAGCCAAATGTTGGTAAATCAAGCCTCTTAAATAGTTTAATTGGAGAAGAAAGATCGATTGTTACACCTATTGCAGGCACTACAAGAGATTGCATAGATACAATGGTGACAGTTAGTGGTAAAGATTATATTTTAGTTGATACTGCTGGTTTAAGAAGAAAATCAAAAGTTGATACAAATATAGAGCGGTATGCCACAACTCGTACTTTATCAGCTATAGAAAATTCAGATATAGTTTTATTTGTTGTTGATATTAATGAAGAAATAAGTGACCAGGATCAGAAGATTGCTAATGTAATAAAAAAACGAAATAAAGGATCAATATTAATCATTAATAAATGGGATCTTGTTGATAATAAATCCTCAATCACAATGAATTCGCATGAAGAATTGATCCTATCCAGGCTACATTTTATCAGCTACTCAAAAGTCTTATTTACTAGTGCAATTGAAAATAAAAATGTTTTTAAAGTCTGGGATTTAATTAATCAAACATATGAAAATTATGAGAAAAGAGTGCCTACTGCTAAGTTAAATAAAGTGGTGGAAGATATAGTTTTAAACACTTCACCACCTACAAAAAAAGGAAAATCTTTAAAAATATACTATGTTACCCAGTCAAATGCTAAGCCTCCTGAAATAGTTTTTTTTGTAAATGATAATGAGCTAGTTAGTGATCAGTATGAAAGGTTTATTGAAAAAGAACTCAGAAAAAGCTTTGATTTTTCAGGAAGTCCGTTAAAACTAATTTTTAGAAATAAAAAAGATGAGTAATTAGTTCCTTATAACAAATGTCCAAAGTCCCTCAACTACAAATTCATTATGATTATTGTAAGATTTTGTTTCAAGCTCAATAAAATCATTCGTTCCTTTTTGAAAGATATTTTTAATTTTAGCTGAGGTCTTAATAGTGTCGTTAGCTTTAACTACTTTATGAAATGTAAATTCCTGCTCGCCATGTAAAAGCTTTGCAAAATTTATATTCACCTCTTTATCGTTGAAAAGATTGTTCATGGCATCATTTGCAAAAACTACTACAAACATAGGAGGAGCTATTATGCATCCATGGCTTGATTTTTTTGCAAATCCTGAATCCTGATATAAAGGGTTAGAGTCACCGATAGCCATGGCATATTCTTTAATTTTCTCTTGTCCAACAACATATGTTACTGGTGGATATTCGCGACCAATAAATTTTGTATCAATAGCCATAAAATTATTATACAGGATCTGAGTATTTTAAAAATGTAACTTTAGTGTTTCCGTAATTTTTCTCTTTAAATATTTTTAAGTTTTCAGGAATCTCAAAATCAGATCTTACTTCTGCTTCGATTGAAATCAGCCCATCTTTGTTAAGTATTTTTTGTACTTCTATCATTTCTAGAACAATTGATATAAACTTACCATTTCCATATGGAGGATCAATAAAAATAAGATCGAACATATTTTTTTTAACTCTTTTTAAAGCTCCTGGAAGTCTACCAAAAATCACGTTTCCTTTTATTTTACAAATATCAAGATTCTTTCTGATTAACTCAACAGCAAATTTATCTGAATCAATCAGAGTTAAGTCTTTAGCGCCTCTGCTAATGGCTTCAATCCCTAAAATCCCTGAACCAGCACATAAGTCCAGTACGCTGGCATCAGTTGTGAATTCTTGTATAGAATCAAAAATCGACTTTCTAACAAGTGCCATTGCTGGCCTTACGGATGGGAGTTTGCACTTGGCTAGTTTTCTACCCTTTAACTTGCCAGAAATAATTTGCATAAATCGAAACTATCCTTCGTAATTCAAGTTACTTAGAATATCCTGTTTTATAGATAAATTCCAAAGGGAATTAGGCTCTATTTTAATCTTCCAGATAGGTAGTAATGTTATTCCATTATTAACTTCAGTATCAGATTTGAGTGGGGATCTAAGTAGATCAGATTCGACATTCCATGATAACGATATATCAGAAAGTACTGACTTGTTGTGAATTGATATTTGTTTAATTGATTTAATTTCTTCATTCTCCATTAGAGAAGGATTGTTAGACTTATTATTTCTATTGCCTTCTAAATAAATAAAGCAATTATCGACTTTATCATTAAATATGCTTAAGTTAAATTCAACTCCCATGGAGAACTCACATGGTTCAGAACTCTTATTAGTTATTTCATAGTCAATAACTAATGATGAATCCCCAGATCTAGAACTTATTTGTTTTTTTATTTCGAGCTCATTCTTCTCAATAAAAACATTTGTGATTAAACTTACTTTACAGCTCTCCTCTTTAGCTTTTATCTTTTCAATTTGGTAATGATTTAGATTAGTCTTGTGAAAAGAATCTAAATTAAAATTATTTTTGCTGAAATGCTCAATTAAACCAAATGTTATATGAGTGTTTTGCTTCTCTTGATTTATAGCTTTAGAAACTTTTTCTATTGTTATGGTTGATGAGTCTTTGTTCAGGGATTTTGAAGCTACTTGTTCTACTGAATGAATTTTTTCGGAATCTATCTCTGCACTCCTTGAGGCAATGTAACTCAGGTTAGTGTTTTTTGATCTGTAATCATGTTCTAAGATACTCCCACCTAATGATGGTGAAATATAGATATTTTGAGTTTCACTTTCTATTATTATTTCATCATTTCCATCACAGTCATAATCTAACTCAGAAACTTGGATCCATTTTGAGGTATTTCTTGAAGAAATATCTATTAGGTTCTCAGCTTTAATTAAATTTGAGTATGTGCTTTGGACTAGATTTGAAGAGTGAATTTGACTAGTATATGGATAGTAAATCTGACCTTGTAAAAGCAGATCTTGAGCCTGGCTAATCATTTCTTTAATAACTTTAAATCTTGATTTACCCTCTTTTGCAGAATTAATTTTTTTACTAACTCTTAACATCTTTTTGTGAAGCAAATTAACCTCTTTAAACTTTACAAGTGATTCTTTTGAGGCATTCTTTGATGTTAAGTAAATAGTGCCTTTTGGCTTGCTTGAATGAAAATTGTCTTTAAAAAGATTTGATTTTATATCTTCATTTACTTCAATTAAATGAAAGAATTCTAAAAGCCATTTAAGTTCAGAATCATTTGAGATAGGTTCGTTTAGAAAAATAGTATTTATATCAAGATTTTCATTTGTAATTTTAGAGAGTGCTTCTTCTGGAGATAGCTCATTCATTAATTTTTTAAGACACATATTAATCGGATAAATAGCTATTTTTCTGGCATCTTCTTCTGTTATGTAATATCCAGAAATATTATTGCTATTATCAGAGGAAGTGAAGTATTCAGCAGGCAGAAAAGTGTAGTCTATTTTTGACTTATTTAAATCAACAATAATTGAGGGATCCCAAGGGAACTGAGTTAGCCATAACCCGCTTGGTGTATATCCAAAAATATGATTTATTGATCTGTTTGTAAGTAAAATTTGATTTTGCCTGTCATCTTTTGGTATTAAAGAAAAAATAGGTTCATAGTAGCCGCCACTTAAAAGTTCTAAAGAATTTTTTTCGATTAAAGTCCTAACGGTATTACTAAAATCAGCAATTTTTTTATCAAGATATGACAGTATATTTCCATTAATATAAAAATTTGTTTTCAATTTTTCAGAACCAGCCAAAAATTTAATAATTTGAATTAAATAGTCTATTTTTTTTGCAGACTCTGAGTCTAAGGTCCTTTTATTTAACAATTCTGGTGGAAGCTCGTAAACCAGACAAATTAAAATGTTCTTTAGTAAATGCATGATAAAGATTAAAATTAACTCCTAAGTACAGTCATGATTATCTCAAATATATATGTAATGTTGTTAAGTCTTTATAACCTTTTAATCTTTACAATATAAATCTCCTAAAAATCATGAATATCCCTAAAAAATAACAATTATAGATAGTTGTTTTCTGCTTTTGGGTAGTTATAATTTAACGGTTAGGGTTAACTACTATGCCAAAAATTTTAATAGCAGACGATGAGCCATCCTTAAGACTTTTAGTAAAAGCTACTTTAAGTGTTAATAAATCTTTTGAATTAATTGAAGCTGGAGATGGAAATGAAGCTCTTCAAAAATCTCAAACTGAGAATCCTGATCTTTTACTTTTAGATGTAATGATGCCAAGACTAAGTGGTTTTGAGGTTTGTGAAAGACTAAAGAACGACGATAAAACTAAGAAAATTACGATAATAATGCTTACTGCAAAAGGACAACAGTCTGATAAGGATTGGGCACTTTCAGTTGGTACTGATTATTTTTTAACTAAACCATTTAGTCCTATAGAATTATTTAATTTGATAGAAAAAATATTAGCTGAAAAAGGTACAGTGTAACAAAACCAGAATAAATGACAGTTGAAATACTTAGTAAAGAAAATAATCAATATAAAGAATTAAAACTAATCATTAATAAAAAGAATGATTTTATATTTATTGAAGGTAAAAAAATCTTTGAAGAAGCTTTTAAAAAATCAGCTCAAATTGAGACAATCTTTTTAGACAAGAAAAACCTACACCTTTTAGATAAATATCCAAAAGCTCTTTCCAAGAAAGTTACTTTTATGAGTAATGATCTTATATCTTCTCTTTTTACTACAGAAAATAAGCCTGAGTCTGATGACTTAATTTTAGCGATAGCAAAACAAAAACTTTGGTCAATAAGTGATTTAATTAAACCTAAAGGGCCAATTGTTCTATTAGACAGGATTCAGGATCCTGGAAATCTAGGGGTTATTTTAAGATCTGCTTTAGCCTTTAATGCTGGAGGGGTTATTCTTACGAATAACTCAGTCTATCCATATATTACAAAAGTTGTTAGAGCTAGCGCTGGGGCTATTTTTGACTTGCCAATTGTTTGTACTAATGACTTAAGTGATATAAAATCTGAATTGAAAAGTGAAAACTACAATTTTATTGGTACTGTAAAATCTGGTGGGAAATCCCTGAAAGATATAGATTTAAAACAGCAGAATGTTTTTATGTTTGGTAATGAAGGCAGTGGTATATCTGAAGAAATTACTAGTTTGTCTGATGAACTTCTTACAATCCCCCAGTCTGATAAAGTTGAATCGTTAAATCTCAGTGTTTCTGTAAGTCTTATTTTATGGGAAGTATTTTTTCAATAAAAGGTGAGCTTTGAGTAGTATCTTATCAATTGACTATGGATTAAAGAGGGTTGGTGTTGCATTCTCTGATCCTGGCAGGATTTTTTCATTTCCATATGGAGCTATTGAAAATAAAGGATTTGACTATATTTGCGAAAAAATAAGAGATTTAATCTTGGAAAAAGACGTTGATTTGATTCTGGTTGGTGTTCCTTTTAATATGCCTGAGGTTAAGGATCAAAAGAGTGAAATGACTAGAAAAGTAGAAGAATTCATTTCAAAGTTAAGATTAAACATTAAAGATATAAAAATTGAAACTATAAACGAAAGATTAAGTTCATTTAGTGCTGAAGAAAATCTTAGAGAAGCAGGTGTTTCGTCAAAGAAATCAAGGAAATATATAGATGCTGAATCTGCAAGATTAATGCTGGAAGAATTTTTACAGAAAAAGCAGTAAAAAAGTTATAAGATAATTTATATGGATGACATTAAAAATTTAAAAAGTGGAGTCCTTGTTGATAAAATTAGATTGTATCTTGGGTATGCTCCTGGTAAAACAACAGCTATAAATGGTTTGGCAATTAGAGCTTTAGGTGCTGGACTAAAAGTAAAAATAATATTGTTTTCTAAGTATTCAGAAAATACTAGTGAGTCAAAAATATATAAGTTACTAAAAAAGGAGTTCCCTGATTCATTTGATTATTTTTTTGCAGGGATTTCAAGGATTAGGGATGATGGTAGTTTCAGGTTCTTTGGTGATAAAGATGGATGGTCATTAGAAGATCAGTTAAAGCTAAACGAAGGAATTTCTATACTTTTAAAAGATGTGTCATCTGGAGAGTATGATGTACTATTTTTAGATGAGTTGACAGATTTAATTTATCATAAAGAGCAACGTGTTCCAGAAGAATTAGCCAAGAAAATATTTAGTAATATCCATCCTAAGACTTCAATCATAATTACGGGACATAAATGTCCAGAATGGTTAAAGGATTCTGCTACTACTATTGTTGAAGGAAAGGTTCTGAAACATTATCAAGGATATTCAAAAGGTATAGAGTGGTAGGCAGATTTTTTTCTTCACGATATACTATTGATGTATGAGTTCTTATTCTGAAAACAATCCAGATAAATTAGTCCAGGCAATGGTACTTGCTTCTCAAAAAATTTTGGAAGTAATGGGTAGTGATTTAAATAGTCATTTTATGAAACATGGTGTTTCATTATTAAATGTTTTACCTGCTAAAAAATTTGGACCTGATTCAGTGACTTTACTGTTGTCTGGTAAAGAAGAAAATATAAAAACAAGTTTGCAAAGCTTGAAAAAAGTCTGCTATGGGAAAGAGATGGGATTTGAGTCAAGCCCTATAAAATCTATTCCTCCTAAATTGAAACATTATTTAGAAATCATGACTGATGAAGAGAAGTTTAACAAAACATTTTTATTTTGTTCAAAAGAATATATTGAAAATTGTAAGAAGAATAACATTGCGCCACATCCTGAAGTAATAGAATCAATAAAAGGCTAGTTAGTCTTTTGAGTTTGAACAGAATTTAGTATTTTTACTATTTCTTTTTTTGCTTTAGTGTCTAATAATTCATTTAATTTAATATTTAATAATTCGATAACATCGTCATTTATTACTTCTTGAATAACTCTAATTACAAGTTTTATAACATCTTCGTCAGTGTCTGCAATGGAATCAACTAAACAGCTATATAAAATTGGATCACTAATTTTCGATTCTTTTATTAGGTTTCTTATTGCAATGATGGCATTGAGTTTTGTTTCTTTTGATTGATAAGGTTTTAATCGTTTAATGAAGTTATCGCAAAGATCTATAGAAAATTTCTTTCTTAACTCAAGGGATTCGTTTTTGTCTAAGGTGAACGTCATCTGTATATTTTAGGTTAAATTTACTATTAATTATAAAGAAAATATTTATTTGTATACAGTGGAAAGCAAATCTTAAATGATTTGTGCTTAAAATCAAATATTTACAGTTTATCAACACTAAAGTGATTGTTTTAGATATGCAAATATATCTAAAACTAATCATTTTTGAATAATTTAGTAAGATTAAAATTTTTTTAATATCTAACCCTTCTTAATAGAATAGAATGTAGGATATACATTGAAAAAATAAAGAGGTAGTAAATGTCCATACAAAAAGTTTCAATTATAATTCCAGCATATAACGAAGAGACAAGCGTAAGAGTTTTAGTCGATGAATTAAACAAATTCTTAGAAAATTTTCAGTATAACTATGAAGTTATTTTTGTTGATGACGGTAGTAAGGATAAAACTTTTTTTGTTTTAAGAGAAGCTGTTAAATATAACTCGAAGTTTAAAGTTCTAAGATTAAGAAGAAATTTTGGTCAAAGTGCTGCATTGCTTGCGGCTATAGATTACTCTACAGGGGATGTGATTGTACCTTTAGATGCTGATTTGCAGAATGATCCAAATGACATACCTCGATTATTAAATCTTATTTCTGAAGGCTATGATCTGGTAAGCGGATGGAGAAAAAATAGACAAGATAGAGCTATTGATAGAAAGATTCCATCTATGATTGCAAATAAAATTATTTCATGGGTTTCAGGTATTAAACTCCATGACTATGGATGTTCTTTGAAGGCTTACAGAAGAGATATTTTAAGTGGAGTTAGGCTCTATGGTGAACTTCATAGATTTTTACCTATCTGTGCGTCATGGAATGGTGCAAAAGTTGCTGAAATTGCTGTGAATCATAAAGCAAGAGTGTTTGGAAAATCAAAGTATGGTTTAAGTAGGACTTACAAAGTTGTTTTAGATTTAATAGTTCTAAAATTTCTTTCTGATTTCTCAACAAAACCAATTTATTTCTTTGGTGGATTTTCAATATTTAGTTTTTTCTCGGCAGTAGCTATGAGTGCTTGGGCATTGTATTTAAAGTTCTCCCAGGGAATTGATTTAGATGCTACTCCTCTCCTTATTTTTGCTGCAGTATTTATAATCGTTAGTGTACAGCTTTTACTAATGGGTATTTTGGCAGATTTAATGATGAGAACATATTTTGAGTCCCAGGATAAAAAAACATACCAAGTCAGAGAAATCATTAATTCAGAAGAGAAAGACCCAGTGAAAACTGTTTAATATCTTAAGATATAGTATTATCCCTTACAAAAAATAAAAAACTATAGATAATAGATAGAAGATTAATGTCTTTTTTATGTTTTTCTTAACGAGTTCATTACTATGTTAAAAGAGAATGACTATGCATGGTTTAAACAAGGTATAAAAACGTTATAGGGAGATTAAATATTATTAAATTAGGGGTGGGTCCCTAAATTTTTTAAAAGTTTAGTATAAAACTTCTATCTTTATTAATGAAAAATAGTTTAATAAGTGAAGTAGTAATAGGTGTAATAGTCTTTGGGCTATTGGTTCTGATTTTAGTTCCATTGCCTACATGGCTTATGGACATTGCTCTTGCCACGAATATATCTTTTGCTATTGTTACACTTGGGATTTCACTTTATATTGCTAGGCCATTAGATTATGCGGCTTTACCTTCAGTTCTTCTTATCACCACACTGCTTAGATTGTCATTAAATATAGCTGTTACAAGGCTTATCCTTTCTAATGGTTATGCTGGTGAAGTTGTTAATGCTTTTGGTAGATTTGTTGCAGGTGGAAATCTTATCGTAGGTATAATTATTTTCATAATTATTACGGTTGTTCAATTTATTGTTGTTACTAAGGGTGCTGAAAGAATTGCAGAAGTTTCAGCAAGATTTGCTTTAGATGCAATGCCTGGTAAGCAAATGTCTATTGATGCTGACTTTAATGCTGGACTTATTAGTAGTGAGCAGGCAAAACAAAAGAGAGCTGATTTAGAAAGAGAATCATCATTCTATGGAGCTATGGATGGTGCTAGTAAGTTTATAAAAGGGGATGCAATTGCAGGTATTGTTATAACCATTGTAAATATCACAGCTGGCTTAGCCCTTGGTGTTTTTCAAAAAGGACTTGAACTTGGTCAAGCGGCAAATAAATATACGATATTAACAGTGGGTGATGCACTTTCTGCTTCTGTTCCAGCACTTATTTTATCTATTGCTGCAGGTATTATAGTAACAAGATCTACATCAAATGCAGAAAGTTTAGGTCAGGATATTGGCACCCAGATTTTAAGCAAACCTAGTGCACTTGCACTTGCGTCAGGTTTATTGCTCTTAATTGGTTTTATGCCAGGACTACCAACTCTTGCATTTCTGGTACTTTCGGGATTAGTTGGATCTATGGCATTTTTTGTTATTAATAAGAGAAATATGGAGATGAGAGCTACTGAGGATCAGGCTATTACAGAGCCTAAAGTAAATCCAAGTAGTCCTGATATGATGTATTCACTTTTAGAAGTGGACAATCTTGCAATTTGGGTTGGTAGAAATTTATTAGATATTGCTGATCCATCTAGGCAGGGGACTCTAGTCCCTGAGATTGCATCTCTCAGACATCAACTTACTTTGAATCTAGGGTATGTTTTACCATCAGTAAGAATTATGGATGCACCAAGTTTAAATTCAAATGAATATAGGATTGTTATTAGGGATACTACAGTGGCTTCAAGTGAAGCTTACCCAGATCGAATGCTTGTACTTAGAGAATACTGGGACAGAATTTATTCTGAACCACCACCAGGAGCACTTCCAGGATGGGATGCTGCGCTTCAAGAGCCTGCTTACTGGATTGATCCAGATTATTTAGAGCAAATAGATTGGCAATATCCAGCTACTCCAGCAGTAAGAGTTGTGACTGCTCACCTTGCAGAAGTTGTAAGAAGAAATATTGATGAATTGCTCACAAAAACTGATGTAAAGAGAGTCTTAGAGCAAGCAAAACAAAAAGATGCACAATTGGTTGATGGGTTGGTCCCTGGACTAATAAGTATTGGAGATTTGAGAAGAGTTTTTGTGAATCTCTTAAAAGAAAGAGTCTCAATGAGAGATGTGCAATTTATTCTAGAAAGATTAGAGGATCTTTGTGGAGGTATTAAAGATCCAGATCTTCTTTCAGAAAAGCTTAGAATTACAATGGGAAGGCAGATCTGTCTTGAGTTCGCAACACCAGAAAAACAAATCTATTCTGTAGCTTTCCATCCTACATGGGAGCGTAAACTGGAAGAATCTTTGCAAAGAGTTGAAAATAATTTAGTTTTAATTCTTGATCCAAAACAAATTCAACAACTTGTAACATTAATCTCTCGCTCCTCAAAGAGAATAAATGAAAGATATGGAAGGCGACCAGTGTTGATATGTGGACCTGGATTAAGGCTTCCGCTTTATAGACTTCTTGAGCAGTTTGATCCACATATACATGTACTTTCATATGCAGAACTTTCTCCAGATTTTAATGTTCAGGTATTAGAAACTATTGGTGCAGAAAATCAAGCAGCTGCTTAAAAATAAAATGGTGGGTAATTTATAGTGAGTGATGAATTTGAAAAATTGGAAAAATCTAAAACTGTTGAGCTGATAGATCAAAATTATTTAAAATCATTAGATCATGCTGTTAATCAGGAGCTTTCAAAAAATGAACTTAGGCGATGGACGGGATACGTAAATAAAGTCGTTGGTCTGCTTTTAGAAGCTAAACTTCCTGGAGCGATGGTGGGAGAGCTTTGTAATGTGATAACGGATCATGGAGAAATGAAGCCTGCAGAGGTGGTGGGATTTAAGGGTGATGTTTCACTTTTACTTTTATTGGTAGATGGAAAAGGAGTTCATCAGGGAAGTAAAATTATTCAAACAGGAAGACCTATAGAAGTTCTAGTGGGTGAGGGATTGCTAGGGAGAATATTAGATGTTTTTGGAAGACCTTTAGATGGAAATAATTTAGAAGGCTCTTTTTTCCCTAAACCATTAGATGCAAATCCACCAGATGCATATGGAAGACCAAGAATTGATACTGTATTTTCGACTGGTGTAAGAGCAATTGATGGATTGTTAACTCTAGGAATAGGTCAAAGGGTTGGAATCTTTGCTGGATCAGGTGTTGGAAAAAGTACTACTTTAGGTATGATTGCAAGATATGGAGATGCTGATGTTAACGTAATTGCTTTAATTGGGGAGCGTGGTAGAGAAGTTCAGGATTTTATTGAAGTTAGTTTAGGTGAAGAAGGCTTGAAGAAATCTGTAGTTGTTGTTGCTACTTCAGATCAGCCAGCAATGCTTAGAATGAAATGCCTTTATACTGCTACAACAATTGCAGAATATTTTCGTGATCAGGGTTTAAATGTACTGTTAATGGCAGATTCAGTTACCAGACTTGCAATGTCAGCCAGAGATGTAGGACTTTCAGTGGGTGAACCTCCTACAATGAAAGGTTATACACCATCTGTATTTGCAATGCTTCCAAAAATTCTTGAAAGAGCAGGACGTTCTAAAGAAGGTTCAATAACTGCAATTTATACCGTACTTGTAGAAGGTGATGATTTTAATGAACCAATTTGTGATGCAGTAAGAGGTATTTTAGATGGACATATAATTCTTTCAAGAGCAATTGCGGCAAAAAACCATTATCCATCTATTGATGTTTTAAACAGTGTTAGCAGACTTTTTACTGAGCTTGCAAGTAAGGATCATCAAGATGCTGGGGGGTTTATAAGAAATATGATGGCTACATATAATAATGCTGAAGATTTAATTGCAATTGGTGCATATGAAAAAGGATCTGATCCAAGAATAGATAAAGCAGTACTACTAAAACCTGTTATAGACTCATTCTTACAACAAGGTATTTTTGAAACATGTAGTTATGAAGAAACTACAAAGCTTTTAATTGACATATATAAACAGGGTAAATAGCTTGCAAATACAATAAGCATCATTATCTTAAACTGACGAAAATATTCAAAATGGTCAGTTTGGTAAGATTATAAGCTATGACTCCTACAAATACTGAGAATAAAGAAGTTATTGAAACTGATAAAGAAGATTCGGTTGAGTCATTCCCTCAAGTCGATGAATTACTTCTAAAAGCTAGAAGAGCAGCGGCTATTTTTACCCAGTATTCTCAAGAGCAGGTAGATAAAATTATTTATTCTGTAGTTAGATCAGCACTTGTTCACGCTCGTGATTTTGCAAAACTTGCGGCTGAAGAAACAAGGATGGGAATCTTTGAAGATAAAGTATTAAAAAATTTAGTTGCTAGTGAGTTCTTATATTATCAAATAAAAGATAAAAAAACGGTTGGAATAATTCGAGATCATAAAGAAGAAGAGATGGTAGAAGTCGCTGAACCGGTAGGAGTTATTTCTGCTCTTACTCCAGTTACAAATCCAACAAGTACAGTTATTTATAAATCAATAATATCTTTAAAAACAAGAAATGCAATTGTTTTTAGTCCTCACTTAATGTCAAGTAAGTGTGTTGCTTATACAGCAGAAGTTCTTTATAAGGCGGCACTGTCAGCTGGTGCCCCAGAAGGCTGTATTGGGTGGTTAAAAAGGAATTCAAAACTAAGAGCACAAACAGAATATCTAATGCATCATCCTCAGGCTGATCTAGTGTTTGCTACTGGCGGAACAAGTATGGTTAGAGTTGCTTATAGTTCGGGGAAGCCTGCGCTGGGAGTGGGTTCTGGCAACACGCCTGTTTATATTCATAAGAGTGCTGATGTTGAATCAACTGCTATGGATATTTGTATTTCAAAAACATTTGATAATGGAAATGAGTGTCCTTCAGAGCAGACTTTAGTTATCGATAAAGAAATTTATGATGAGACATTGAAAGAGTTCAAAAAATTAAATTGCCATATTTGTACCAAAGATGAAGTGAAAAAACTTATACCTATAGTAATTGATCCAAATACAGGTTCAATGAATTATAGATTTGTAGGAAAAAGTGCTTTTAAAATTGCTGAAGCGGCAGGACTAAATGTATCTAAAGATGTAAAAATTATACTTTGTGAAATAGATTCTAGTGATATTAATAATCCTCTTTTAAAAGAAAAATTGATGCCTGTACTAGCAGTTATGAAAGCTGACTCTGAGAATGAAGCTTTAAACAAATGTCTTCTTGTAAATCATTCTGGTGGTACTGGTCATACATCGGGAATATTCTGTAATGATGAAAAAGTAATTTCAAGATTTCAAGATCTCATAAACACTGGAAGAATAATTGTTAATCAACCTACTTCACTTGGTGGACTTGGTGGGATTTATAATAATTTATATACTACATTGAGTTTTGGCTGTGGAACTGGTGGTGGTAACAGTACTACTGAAAATGTTAACATCTATAATTTGCTAAATATTAAAAGGGTTCCAAGACGTCAGTCAGCATCTATGATTGTCAATGTACCTAACAAAATTCACTTTAATCCGGGATCTGTTTCAAATCTGAAAACAATTAATGCTGAAAACATATTAATTCTTACGAGTAAGAGTTCTGAAAAGAATGGTTCTTTAAAAAAAATTATAGAGAATCTTCCTCCAGGAGTGAAAAAATACAAGGTTATAAGTGAAGTTTCTAATGAACCTGATATTGAGATGATAAAAAAAATATTAAATGGTTTTAGTGGATTTAATCCAGATACTTTTATTGCTCTTGGTGGAGGATCTGTAATTGATGCATGTAAAGTAGTTAGGCTATTATATGAAAATCCAAATACAAATTTTGATGATTTATCTGTTGACTTTGCTGATTTTAGGAAAAGAGCTGTTAATTTTCCCCCATTAGGGAAAACAAAACTTATTGCTATTCCTACTACTAGTGGTACAGGAAGTGAAATTAGTCCAGCTTCAGTAGTTATTGATAGGAATAAAGAAGAAAAAATTTCATTGTTTGATCTTGGATTAACCCCTGATATGGCTATTATTGACGGGGAGCTAGTTGCATCTTTACCTTTAAATGTTACTGCTGATACTGGAATTGATGCTTTGACTCATGCATTTGAGGCATTTGTTTCAATTTTTGCATCTGATTATACGGATGGACTTTGCTTAGAAGCTATTAAAACTATCTTTGATGTTTTGCCTAAAATTTTGAAAAATCCTGAGAATCTTGAACTTCGTCAATCAATGCATAATTCAGCTACTGTAGCTGGTATGGCTTTTAGTAATGCTTCAGTAGGAATTAATCATGCAATGGCTCATGCTTTAGGTTCAAAATTTAATATTCCGCATGGAAGGGCAAATGCTGTATTTTTAACCAGTACTATTTCTTTTAATTCTGGTGTGCCAAATAAATTTATGCCATTCCCGACATACAGAAAGTATGTTGCTAATAAGAAATATATTCAAATTGCTAAGCTCCTTTCCTGTCCAGGTGAAGATGACAAAGCATTAATTGAAAATCTAAAAAATAAAGTTAAAAACTTTTTAAAAGAATGTTCTATGCCTTCGAGAGTAAGTGAGTTAGGAATAAAGCTTGATGAATACCTTCTAGCTATTCCAGTGATGATTGAAAAGGCAAGCAGAGATTTAAGTATTAGAACAAATCCTAGAATGCCAATGGTAGAAGAATTTGAAGAAGTCTTAAGAGGGGCTTATTAATATATAAATGAATAATATCCAAGAACAATTAAAAGGTGAATTAACTTCAGATGAAGTAGTAAATGATATTTTTAATACTTTTGAAAGTGAATTAATGGATGGGAAGAATCTTATTATTGATCTTGAGAAAGTTACTTTTATTAATGTCAGATTTTTAGAAAGATTAGAAATGCTAACAAATAAAGCTAAAGAACTAAATATAAAAATTTCTATAAAAAATGTTTTACCTTCAATTTATAAAGTTTTTCATGTAGCAAGAAATAGAGATATTTTGAGTCTAATCTGTTAAGCATGCAATTAACCCTTGTCTTCCAGCTCTAGTGGGTTGCATTCTGTGTGAATAAAGTTTGCTGTTGTGAGAAGCTGTGTCTAAATCTGAAGAAAAGATTTTCATGATCCCGCATCTTTCCAGTTGTAGTTTATTTGCTAACTTTAAGTCAGCTTTAGGTTTCTTCCCACTTTTATCTAAGATTTCTTCAGACTCACATGAGTCCACCAATTTTTTAGCAACATCTTCATCGACTTCATAATGCTTTTGACTAATAGCAGGACCGATAGCGGCAGTTATTTGAGAAGGTCTAACCATAAAATTCTCATGCATTGCAGTAAGTGTTTTCTCTACTATTTTGGATGCTGTTCCTTTCCATCCCGCATGAACTAACCCCAAGACATTTTTATCTTCTGCATAGAGAAGAATTGGAACACAGTCTGCATAAGTTATTAGAAGAGGAATATTTGTTAATTTAGTTATAACAGCATCACATTCAATAAGTTCTTTAGTATCTTTTTCTAATATTAGAACTTTATCTGAGTGAACTAATGGTAAAACAACAAGATTTTCATATGGGAGATTTAGTAGCTTACAAAGAGTTTCTCTATTTTTATCAACTCCTTTATCTGGAAAAGTTGTAGGTCTATGTTTTGCTAAATTAAAATCTCCAGCTTTACCTGTAAAGAGATGTTTAAGATTTGAGAAATTCAAAAATGGAGTACACTGCCAACCTTTTACTTGACCGAATGTTGCTTCTTCCCATATTTGTCTTTCGATTTCTTTCTTTTTAAAAAACAGCATAAGGTAAAATATAGCATAAAGAGATCGAGGCTGAGAGTGCAGAGCAAAGAAATAATAATAATTGGCAGAAAGAAGGTTCAGCTTGTCTGAACCTATAATTTGAAATGAAAATATATGCAAAATTAGATTTAAAGGATTCATCTGGTTTATCCAGTGAATCCGGGCTTAGGATGGTAATTAACAGAAAGAAGGTTCAGCTTGTCTGAACCTATAATTTGAAATGAAAATATATGCAAAATTAGATTTAAAGGATTCATCTGGTTTATCCAGTGAATCCGGGCTTAGGATGGTAATTAACAGAAAGAAGGTTCAGCTTGTCTGAACCTATAAAAATAACTCATTTTAGTGATTTACACTTTGGTTCAGGTGAGCGTTATGGTTCTATTAATCCAGAAACTGGTCTGAATAGAAGGTTTGAAGATTTTATTTTAGCTATGGATAAAGTCATAGACTTTTCAATTAATAATGATGTAGACCTTGTGATTTTTACTGGAGATACTTTTAAACATGCTGTTCCTGAACCAATTTACCAAAGAGAGTTTGCTAAAAGGATAAAAAAGCTATCATTAAAAAAAATCCCAACTATTCTTTTAGTTGGGAATCATGATGTCTTGTACAGGATTGATGGTTCAGATGCGCTTGATATATATAGTACTTTAGGGATTGATCATGTAACAGTTTTCAATAAAGTAGAGTTAAAAAACATTGAAACAAAAAAAGGATTAGTTCAAATAATTGCTTTGCCACATGTAACTAAAAGCAGACTATTGACAAAGGAAGAAAATCGTAATTTAAGTTCGAAAGATCAAGATCAGTTAATGATTGAAAAAGTTAAAACAGCAATAGAAGGTTATCTTGAAGACTTAGATCCAAAGATTCCTTCTGTTTTAATTGGTCATGGAACGATTGAAAAGGCTCAATTTGGTTCTGAGCAAGATTTATCAATAGGTAAGGTCTTAAGTTATCCTTTGAGTTATTTCCAGCATAAAGAATTAGACTATGTTGGGTTTGGACATATTCACAGGAGACAAGTTTTACAGGAAAGCAATCCAATTATTTTATATGCAGGATCTATTGAGAGAGTAGATTTTGGAGAAGAGGATGAAGAAAAAAGCTTTGTGTTTGTAAATCTTAAAAAAGGGAAAACTACCTATGAATTTATTCCTACAAATCCTAGAAAATTTATTACTATTTCAAAAGATTTAAGAAAATCAACAAATCCTCAGTCCGAATTAGAGGAGATTATAAAAAAGAAAACTGAAAAAGGTGCAATCGTTAGAGTTCGATATCAGGTAACAGATCAAAATTCTAATTTGGTTGATGAGGTGAAAATCAGAGATCTTTTAAAAGAGACATTTTCTTTTTATATTCAACAAGAAATTGACAATGGGGAGAGAACTTTTCGGGTTGCTGAGTTAGATTCAAGTCTTGTTTCCAGTCCTATTACTGCTTTGGAAAAATATTTATTTGATCAAAGTGAAGAAGATAAAAATTTGCTTTTAGAGAAAGCAAAGAATTTAATGAACAATATTTAAACTAATCCTTGAGCTTTAAGGTTAGCCATTTCAGGACCAATTAATTTTTCCAATTCATCTGGTCTTGAGCTTTTAGCAAGTGCATCTTCAACTCTTATTAATTTTTTCTTTACAAGTTCAGCAAGGCTATTTTCTAAAGTAACCATTCCTAGTTTTCCACCTGTCTGAATTGCAGAATATATTTGTGCTGTTTTTCCTTCACGGATTAAATTTGCAATAGCTGGAGTATTTATTAATATTTCCATAGCCATTATTCTTCCACTCACTTCACCTTGAGCATTTATTTTTGGGATTAGTGTTTGGCTAAACACTGCTACAAGACCATTACTTAGCTGGATTCTTATTTGTTGTTGTTGATCTGGTGTGAATACATCTACTATACGATCTACGGTTTGAGCGGCAGAGCTGGTGTGTAGTGTTCCAAACACTAAGTGTCCTGTTTCTGCGGCTTTTAATGCAAGTCCAACAGTTTCCAGATCTCTCATTTCTCCGACTAATATAACGTCAGGATCTTCTCTTAGAGCGGCTCTTAAAGCATTGTTAAAACTATGTGTGTCTGATCCTACTTCTCTTTGATTAACCACTGATTTTTTACTGGTGTGAATATATTCAATAGGGTCCTCTATCGTTAATATATGATCTGTTCTATTTTCATTTATCCAACCTACCATTGATGCTAATGTTGTACTTTTACCTGACCCGGTTGGTCCTGTAACAAGGACTAATCCTCTTGGTCTTGTTGCAGTCTGTTGACAGATTTTAGGAAGATTTAATTCTTCAAATGTAGGTATTTTAGATGTTATAGTTCTAAGTGCAGCGGCAAATCCATTTCTGTCTTTATAAGCATTTACACGGAACCTGCCAAGTCCTTCCACTCCATAACTACAGTCTAGCTCTAATCTTTGTTCTAATATTTTTCTTTGT
This sequence comes from uncultured Gammaproteobacteria bacterium, assembly GCA_964602915.1. Classification (GTDB taxonomy): domain Bacteria; phylum Cyanobacteriota; class Vampirovibrionia; order 2-02-FULL-35-15; family 2-02-FULL-35-15; genus CAZRTB01. The sequence continues at coordinate 131,704 of CAZRTB010000006.1, forward strand.
TCTAGAGTTAAAATACTAAATATTAGAGCTTTTGTATCTTCAGGCTTTAATGGTTCATACTCGGTTTGAACAAGCTTTCCGTCAACTCTAAGTACTGGTGGCGCACCAACTGATATATGAAGATCGCTTGCTTTTTTCTTAATTACTAACTCAATTAACTCTCTCATATTAAACTCTTATTCCTTATTCTTCTTCAATTTCTGATAGTGTTCTAAGTATTTGACCTGTATAAATCTCTCCAGTTCCTTCTGAAAGAATGGTGAGTATTTTATTATTATACTCAACGAGTATAATAGTCCCTTTCTTGCTTTCTAATAAAAGGTGATTTAGTCCTCCCTGATTAGTCTTTGATATTTCTGTTGAATAAACATTAAACACATCAGCAATTGTTTGTCCTGAAATAGATTTACTATTTATGTCATTCCATTCTTCTGTAACTACTTCACCTGTTTTGGTTAAAAATAGCGATCCAAGAATCTTCTGGTTTCTATTTATTAGAGAAAGTTTTTTCTTTAATTCATCAAGATCTTCTTTAATTTCCAGATTTATTTTCTCGTCAGCAATTTCTCTCTTTAACTCACTCTTTAAACTTTCAATTAACTCATCTTTTAACTCACCTTTTAGCGACTCTTTAATTTCTTTCATGGTCTCTTTTTCAGAAACCGGCCTATAACTAGCTTCATGTACATCATCTGAAATGGAAATCTTTACCCTTTCTTTATCCCTGTTTTTATCTCGTTCAATATTACGTTCTCTTCTAAACCTCTTTTCACTGTTTGAAATATATTTCTCAGAAATATCGCTCGTTAATTTTTTTACTGCATTAAGTGATGAGTACTGTTCAAAAATAGCCGCTAAGTCATTTTTAATATCAGAAGGTACTTTTAAAGAGCCTTCTAGTTTAATAGGTTCAGGTTTTTCTATCTTTTCTTTTGTTGCAGTTAAATCTTCAAATAATGATTTTGGTCTTTCTTCAGAGAACGGCAAATCTTCATCATGTTCTTCAAGACTCTCAAAAGGAGGATCTTCTAGCTTAATAGCAGAAGGTTTTGATGAGAAAAATGTGTCTTCGTCTTGTGGAGGAGAAAAAGTGTCTTCTTTTGAAAACAAACTTCCTGAGCTCTCTTCTGGGAGTTTATCTTCACTTACTTCGACTTCATCAGATGTAAAATCAAAAGGTTTTCCAAAATCCTCTTCCTCATTTTCTCTTCTAATCCTTGAGGGTGAAGGACTTCTTTCTTTGCTCGTAGCTTGAGGAGTTGGCTGTTTAAATTCTGAAGACAGTGGTCTTTTTAAGAGAGATTTTTTGAAGCCTTTGAAATTACTTCTCTTATATTTAGCATTCTTATGTTTTTCTTTCGTTAATTCTTCATCATAAATAAGCTTGAAGTTAAGTATTAGTGAAGCAAGAGAAATAATATTTGAAACAAATAGAGCGTAAGTGTTAACGTAAAACTCTCCATCTTTCCACTGAAATGCATAATCTCCTGGCCAACCAAATGAGTTAATTCCCCAGGCGGCTACACACATCGTAAATGTAGTAATAAAAAATATAAGTGCAAGTAAGATTGCTTGTAATGGGCTTGCTTTAGGATAGAGTGCTATTACAGGAATAAAACTCATACCTAGTTCACCAATTGCTAATGAAATGAAAGATAAAATTCTTGTTGCACCAAAATAATTTGGTGTAAGAGAAGTTAATATTATCCCTATAGCAACTAGGAGAATAAAAATTAATAAATTTGGAGTTGAAAGCCTATACATTATTTACAAGTAAATTTTAAAGTATTTCTTATTACTATACACTAAATAAGACTAATTATTTATAATTTCAGGCTTTTTATCCTCTAAAACTAGCATTAAAACACGTAGAAATATGATCTTTGATTTTCTTTATTTCATCATCTGTTTGTTTAGAGGTAAGAGTTTGCTCTAAATCCTGCATTTTAAATCTATAGGTCAGGCTTCTAGTATTTTGATTTAGCTCAAAGACATTAATAAGATATACATCAGTTACAAAATTTGAACATTTTGACAAAATACTTTTAGTTATTTCATTTGATTTATAGTCTTTAGATATATCTGCAGTTAAATCTCTTTCTACAACTGGCATTGAAGAGATTTTTTTAAAAACAATATTCTTATCTAAAAGTTCTAAAACCACACTTAAATTTATTTCAAAAACTGCTATAGGACCTGAAGCATCTAGCTTACTTTCTAAACCAGGATGTATACAGCCAAAAAATCCTAAATCATGAGTTGTATTTTTGTGATTTAAGGTGATTTTGAGGCTTAGAGTCGGGTGTAATAGCTTATTATTACTTTCTTTATATTCAATAGTTAGATTATTGCTAATGAAAAAACCATCAATAATACCTTTTAGTTGAAAGAATATTGATTCATAACTTAATTTATTCTGATCAAGCCAGGACTCATCTTTTCCAAACAATACTCCAGAAACGTTTTGGACTTCATTTACAGAAGTCTCTTTTTCTGTTGGTGTTTTTGAGTTATCAATGAAATATGATTTGCCAAGTTCAAATAGTTTTATATTCTTTACACCATAATTTTGGTTTAATTTAAGTGCTTGAATGAGTCCGGGAATGAGAGTCTGCCTGAGGATTGAATGCTCTTTTGAAAGAGGATTCAGCATTTTTACAGAGATTCTATCATCATATTTAAACTCTTCAATAGCTGTAAATTCTTCACCAATAAGACTACTTATATAACTTTCAGAAAATCCAGAGCTTATAAAATAGTTTTTAACTTTATCAAGACAATCAGATATTTTTCCTGCACTTAGTGAAGATGGTGGAGGTAATGGTTCAATATTGTCATATCCATACAATCTGGCAACTTCTTCTATTACATCAATGGATCTTGAAACATCTCCCATTCTGTGAGAAGGAACTGTTACTTCCAGCGATTTATCAGTTATAGCCTCAGATTTAAATCCAAGTGGAGATATTATTTCTGCTACTTTCTTTGCTTCAAGGTTTATGCCTAAAACTCTTTTTATTTCCTTAGTTTCTACTTTTATTTTTAAGGATTTTGTAATTTCTTGTCCTGCTTTACTGATAGGACCAATTTTAATGTCAGAAATATTATCTTTTGCTAGTTCATTAGTAAGCTCAATAGCTTTTAACAAGGATTTTAAAGTAAAGTTGCTATCAACGCCTCTTTCAAATCTTCTTGAAGCTTCAGATGTTAAGCCGACAGACCTAGAGCCTCTTCTTACTTTAAGAGGGCTAAATACAGCAGATTCAAAAACTATTGATTTTGTACTTTCTGTTACTTCTGAGTCTTTTCCACCCATGATGCCAGCTATTGCAACAGGTTCTTTTTCATCAGCAATAACAAGTACACCCTCCTTTAGGTTTCTAAGTTTCCCATCCAAGGTTAGAATCTTTTCGTCTTTTTTTGAAATTCTGGAAATAAGGGTTTTTCCAGTTAATTTTTCTTTATCATAGGCATGCATTGGCTGACCAAATGAGAAATTAATGTAATTCGTTATATCAACAATGTTATTTATTGAACGAATTCCAGCTGATTGAAGAAGTTTCTTTAACCAGTTTGGACTTTCTTTTACTTTTATATTTTCTAGAACTGCTGTATAAAAAATAAAAGTGTCTTCTGTATTTTCAATTTTTGGGACTACTTGGACAATTGTTTTATCTGATTTAGGCTCTATAAATGAGATTTCTTTTAAATCTCTGCCTGTAAGAGCACTAACTTCTTTACTTAGTCCATAAACAGAAAGAGCATCTCCTCGATTTGATCTTGCGGCAACTTCTAAAACTATATCTTTTTGTAAAGAAAGGTAATCAACAATTTCCTTACCAACAGGTGCATTCTCAGGAAGAATTAAAATACCACTTTCATTTTCAGAATTGATTCCTAGTTCTCCAGGTGAACAAAGCATTCCAGAAGACTCTATATCCCTTATTTTTGCTTTTTTAATAACCAGTTTAGAACCATCTTGTCTATTTACAACTTCAGCTCCTACAAGGCTTACAGGCACTTTTTGACCTACTTCAATGTTCTTTGCCCCACAGACAATCTGTAACTCATTTTTTCCATCTGTAGTTACTTTTGTGACAGAGAGTTTATCTGCATTTGGGTGCTTTTGTATATCAAGAATCTGCCCTATAACTAAAGGTCCTTTTAAGTCTGCCCCTACTTCTATTATTTCCTCTACTTCAAAAGAGTTCATTGTTAGTTTTTGGGCTAATTCTACTGGAGAAATGCCATCTAAGCTTAAGAAATTATTTAGCCATGTAAGTGAGAGTTTCATTGTTTTTTTAGTCCTGACTTGGTACTTTTGTCTTCAAGAGATGATTATGACACAAATTGTAAAAAAGAAAATTTAGAGATAATGAAAACCCTAAAATCAATTATAAAGCAGTTTTGCCGCATTAAAACATCATTTTAGTGAAGTTGGCAAGGCGAATCACCCAGCATAAAAAATAAATTTTTTCTTAATTTTCTGTATAAAAATATATTTTGGAACGTCTGTAGCTATAGCAAGTATGTTGATATAATCAAATGCTTGTTAAATGATTTTTCTTTGTTGAGATCAAAATTTATCTATCAAAAACATTGAAAAAAAATTAAACAAATTAGTAACTGTGAATTCGGAAAATTAAAAAAAACGAAGGGAGCAAATCAGCATAGTTACTAACACCTAAGGTGACTGCCCAAATCCGGCCAAAAAAAAATTGGAGATCAAAATAAAATTTGATATAAAGTGGGCAAAACGGTGGAGTGCGGAACAGATTTAAAAAACAACAAAATATATAAATCTGTAATGTGCTAAAAGGTAAAAGGCTGGAGGAAAACAAATAATGTTTGGACCACACTTATTATTAGAAGCGTACGGTGCGTCGAAGGAGAAACTCTCTGATGTAGGTCTTATTAGTGACTTACTTGATAAATACCCTGATCAAATGGATATGCATAAAATTATGCCTCCATATGTTTTTAAATATGACAGCGGTACTATAAAAGAAGACTGGGGTATCAGCGGTATTGTTTTAATTGCTGAATCACATATTGCTTTACACACTTTCCCTGAAAAAGGGTTCTTTACACTGGATATATTCTCATGCAAAGATTTTGATATTAGAAAAGCAGTTGATATTGCTCTTGATATTTTTGAACCTATTAACTTTGATGAAACAGTAGTTAGTAGAGGTAGAGAATTCCCAAGATCAATTGGACGTGCAGTAAAAATTGTTGACCAAGAACGTAAAAGAATGGCAGCAGTTAAGTAAGACGAGAAAATGTTTAAATAAAGAAAGACGGGGTTAAAACCTCGTCTTTTTGCTTTAGAGGTCTTTTATAAAGGTTTCATAGTTGGGAAAGCAATTACATCTCTTATACTTGCTGAATTTGTAAGTAGCATTACCAATCTATCAATTCCAATTCCTAGTCCCCCTGTTGGAGGTAATCCATATTCTAATGCCGTAACAAAGTCAAGATCTAAAGAATGAGCTTCTTCATCACCAGCTGATTTTTTCTTTGCCTGCTCTTCTAATCGTGCTCTTTGATCAAGAGGATCTGTTAGTTCTGAGAAACTATTTGCAATCTCCCAACCGTTAATATAAAGCTCAAATCTTTCTACTAAGCCAGAGATTGATCTGTGTTTCTTTGCAAGGGGGGAAATCTCTATAGGATAGTCAATTACAAAAGTAGGCTGGATTAATAAAGACTCAACTTTTTCTTCAAAAACTTCTGTGATTATTTCACCCACAGAATTACAATCTTTTAGGTCTATCCCAAGTTTTTTAACTTCTGGAAGGTTCTTAACTGATTCTGCTTCTTTTCCAAGATATCCTGAAAAATCAATACCCGTGTTTTTCTTTATAAGGTCAAGCATAGGAATTCTAACCCAAGGCTTTTCATAATCAATAGGTTTTCCTTGGAACTCGACTTGGAGGGTAGAATTTACTTTTTTACACACAGATTTAATTAAGTCTTCTGTAAGATTCATCATGTCAGTATAATCTGCGTAAGCCTCGTATAATTCTATAGAAGTAAATTCAGGATTATGTTTAGTAGAGATTCCTTCATTTCTAAAAATTCTACCGAGTTCATAGACTTTTTCAAATCCACCCACTACTAGCCTCTTTAAATGAAGCTCAGTGGCAATTCTTAAAAACAAATCTATATCTAAAGCATTGTGATGGGTCACGAATGGTTTTGCTTCAGCACCACCGGCATCAGTTTGTAAAACAGGAGTTTCAATTTCTATATAGCCAAGATTGTTTAAATAGTTTCTAATTTCAGCAGTAATTAAAGCTCTTTTCCTAAGCGTTTCTTTAGAGTTAGGATTTACTATTAAATCTAAATACCTTTGCCTGTATCTGGTTTCTACGTCATGAATTCCTAGATGTCTTTTTTTACCTTCAATAATTTCAGGAAGTGGAAGTAATGATTTACCAAGAAGTGTTATTCCTGATACTTTAATAGAAAGTTCTCCTCTTGGTGTTCTGCGTACTGTTCCAGTGGCTCCTAGCTGATCACCTTTATCTAAAAGTGGAAGAAGTTCAACAATCTTTTTATCAATCTTTTCCTTGTCACAATAGAGCTGAATTTTTCCAGTGTCATCATATAGATCGATGAACATCCAGTCATTTCTTTCATTATGAATTCTTCCAGCAACTATAACGATGTCAGAAGTTTCTTCACTGTTTTGAAGACCTTTGTATTTCTCTTGAAGTTCTTTTGCTTTGTGAGATCTTGTGAATTTATAAGGATATGGCTCAATGCCTAAAGCTTTTATTTTTTCTAATTTACGCAATCTCTCATCTCTAAGTCTAGAAGATTCATGATGATCAATTGTTGTTTCTGTTGACATTTCTATTTATTCTTTCTACTCGTCTGAAAGGCTTCATCAAATAAATTAAAATTTAGATAAAGCCTACAGTTATGAGTATATGAGAAATTATAATGTTGAGGTTTTTAAGCCAAGTGTTTTTACTAGGACAAGCTTTGAAGCAAATGAATTTACGCTTGCAACTACTTCCTTAACTCTATTCGACATTTCATTAATTTCTGTAGCTTTAGAAATATAGTTTCCTACTCCTACTCCTACTGCCCCCATAGCTATAGCAATTGGTGCAGTATTAGGAGTAATTCCAGAAGCACTCATTACATTTGCACCAGGGACATTTTTAGAGATTTCAAGAGTATTTGTAAGAGTTGAAGAAGCTTTTAAAACATCATCGTATGATGAATCACTTCTGTCTGATGAAGGGGATAATGGTGCAAATCCTTCAGTCTGAATAATATCAACTCCTAACTCTAAAAGCTCATCAGCTAGTTTAATTTGATTTTCGATTTCGAGTGTCGCTGGAATTGTACATGAAATAACAATATTTTCAGATACGGAATTCTTAACTTCTTTTACAATGCCTAAGATCTCAGATGGTGTGAACATTTTACCTTCAATGTAAAAAGATTCATAGTTTCCAATTTCAAGAGCATCTGCACCATGTTTGACCGCTTCAATTAGTTTCTTTGGATCAACGCTTGATACAAAAACAGGGATTTGTATTTTTTCTTTAACGGCTTTAATAATTTCAGGTGAATCACAAATGTCAACAGCCGTTGCTCCGCCAAATTCTCCAGCTTTAGCAATGTTTAAAGTTTTCTCTAAATCATAGTTCTTAATTCCAGAAATTACTTTTACAAGATTTTTATTTTTTATTGCGTTTAGGATTTTCTCTTTATTTGACATTGAATATTCCCTTTCGTAAGATTTTCACTATATCGTCAATATTTTACAATAAATCAAGTGAATCGTGGATTGTGACTAGTAGTTCGTGATTTGTACAGAGGGACTGTTAAAGTATATGTATACAAGCTTAAATTAAAGCTCTATTAATACTTCATCACAAATTTCTGCAGATGTAAAATTCTTAGCATTTGATTTTTTAATAAAAAATTCTATATATCCACTGCTTCCTTTTATGGCCGTAAGAGAATTATCTTTTGCTTCTGCAAAATTATTAACTAATCCTTCAAAGGTTTTATTTTTAACTTTTCCTGTAATTTTCCCATTTACAAAATTCTCTGGAATGTTTGAAATTAAGTTTCCAAAGTGGTCTATATATTGAATGATGCCTTTAAATCCTTTTTCTGTTTTAACTGGTTTGTTTAAGTTTAAAGTAACAAGATCTTCTTTTTTGATTCTTTTACCAAGAGAGCTTATGTCAACTCCTTTTGCTAGGTGAGCAGATACTGGAGCAAAAATGTCTCTCCCGTGGAAAGTGTTGCTGACTTTTTCAAGCCAGTACTTCTTTTCGTTTAGTTCAAACACATCAACAATTTCTTCTTTTTCAGAGATGCTAGTAAATAATCCATTGTCAGGACCAATGAAAAAATATTTTTTTGTCTGAATTAAAACAGGTTTTCTTTGGCTTCCTACGCCAGGATCAACTACACATACATGAATCGTACCTTGTGGAAAATATTCATAGCATGCTTGTAGGATAAAATTTGCTTGATAAATATCTTGTGGGGAAATGTTATGAGTTAAATCCACAATCTCTACTTCTGGGCAAATATTTAGAATGACACCTTTCATAACTCCATCGAAAGGATCATCATTTCCAAAGTCTGTAGTTAAAGTAATTATGTTCATCTCAAAAATTATATCGTGAAATGATTGGATAGGTGTTATAAATTGAAATTGTTTCAGACTAAAGTCTTCTTAATGACAAAGGAATTCCTGTAGATAATTATTTAATAGTAGTTTCTGAGCTGTCAGAAGTTTTAATTTCATTAGCAGGTGATGCTGAAGTTTCTGTAGCTAATGCTGACAGATCTTGAGAGCTGTCTAAAACTATTTCCATTTCCTGACCAGAAGCTATCATTACTTCTTTTCCATGCTTCTTAAGCCCCAGGTAAAGCCCTGTTGCTCCGCCAATTACAGCTGTAGAAGTTAAACTCCAGCCGCCACTAAATACGGCTCCTGTCGCCGCGGCTCCAACTGCTGCTGTTTTAACATATTTATTTCCTGGTATGAAAGTAAATGTTGCGCCTTTCACTATACCAAGACCTACACCTCTTGCCAGTCCATTTCCTTCACCTTTAAAATTTCTTTTTGAATTGGTGAATTTACTATTTGTCGCTAACTTCGTTCCAGCAAGAGGAATATATCTTCCATCAGGTAAAACAATTTTGTCAAAAGCAATATCAATAGTTCCTTGCATACTTGCTTTACCAGCATGCATAATTCCATCAACATGACCAACAATTAGACTACCTACAGGAATTAAATTATTGTCATTTACATTCAAGTCATTTAATATTGTTGCTGTAAATGTATCTCCAATTTGGCTTTCTTCACCACTAAGTTCTTCATTGATTGAAATTTTTAGCTTTGTATTTTTTTTAAGAGCATCATTTAAAGAAGCTGAACCTCTCAAGGTTACATTTTCTGTAATACCAGATTCATTATTTTCAGCAGATTTTACGGACAGTAAAAAACTATTTGATAATATAGATATGCTAATGAGTAGAGGTGTTAGGTAGGGTTTCATAGACTTCATCGTCAATTATGTACATTTGCTTATAACATACCCCAAAATTAGCTCTTATTAACAACTGAAGAAGGTTTTAGGTTCTTTCCTAGTTATGCCATCTAAAAAATCAAATAATAAAAATTTTAAGAATGTCTTAGTACTTCTTTCTGGTGGACTCGATTCTTCAACTCTAGCTTATTACGCTGTGAAGCAGAAGTCCTCTAACTTAAATCATAGGGTGCACACATTAACTTTTGATTATGGGCAGAAACATAAAAAAGAAATCCAAAGCGCTTTTAAAATTGCCAAAGCAATAAAAAGCAAAAAGCATGTAGTCATAAATTTTGATTTAACAGAATGGGGTGGTTCAGCTTTAACCGACATTAATATCAATATCCCAAGAAATAGAAGTCTGACTGATAAATCAATACCGGTAACTTATGTTCCGGCTAGAAACACTATATTTTTAGCTTTTGCTTTAAGCTATGCAGAAGCTATTGGTGCTGAAGAAATTTATATAGGGGTAAATGCAGTTGACTATTCTGGCTATGTAGACTGCCGCCCTGCATTTATAAAGAAGTTTCAAGAGCTTATCAAAGTGGCTACGGTAGCAGGATCCAAGGGTGGTATTAAGATTAAAACTCCGTTAATGAAAATGACTAAAGCAGGCATTATAGAACTTGGAGAAAAGCTTGGTGTTGATTGGTCTATGACTTGGAGTTGTTATAGTGGTAAGAATCTTGCTTGTGGCGAATGTGATAGTTGTAGGCTTAGACTTAAAGGCTTTGCTGAAGCAGGGATAAAGGATAAGCTAAAGTATAAAAAAATCCCAAAATTCTATAAAGAATTAATAAACAGTTAACTTGATGCTGAAATTACTTCCCTTATCAAGTTCACTAGATACTGTAATCTCTCCGCCAAGTAACTGTATAATTTCTTTGCATATAGCAAGTCCCAACCCGGTTCCTGAGATATCTTTTATCTTTTCATTTGACGATCTGAAAAATCTGTTGAAAACTTTAGGTAATTCTTCTTTGTTAATTCCTACTCCATTGTCAATTATAGAGATTATTAAATATTTTTTATCTGGGAAATATTCTAACTTAACTAAAATATCTTTTTTATTTGGAGAGTATTTTATAGCATTTGAAATTAAGTTGTCCAAGACCTGTCTTAAAAGTTTCGGATCAATCTTTATTATTGGATAGTTATCATCAAATGTATATTTGATTTTATAGTCTTTATAGAGTGATGAAAATTCTTCCACCACTTTTCTTATGAGTTCTCCAATATCAGTTTGTTCTACATTTACGACCCATCCTTTTGTATCGAATTTATTAATTTCTAAAAAATCGGTTAATAAGTTTGAAAGTCTGTTGCCAGCATTTAAAATTTGTTTTGCTATTTCTTCTTCTTTTCCTTTGCAAGCTTCTTTTTTTGTGGAGAGCATATTGCTAAATCCTAAAATGCTGGATAAAGGTGTTCTGAGCTCATGGCTTATATCATTAATAAAATCTGTTCTTAGTCGATCCTTTTCTTTAAGCCTGGAATATAGCTCAGCTGTTTTATTTAAATCATTGCTGGATTTATTCTCCTGTTCAATTTTAATTATTGATTTATTTAAATATTCAGTGACTTTAATCAAAAACTCAATATCTTGATCCTCAAAATTTAAATTCGATTCTTTAAAAGAAAAAGTAAGTATCTTATGGTTTCCTAAATATTCGATTTCAATTGTAGAGTTTATTCCATGGTCACTTAATGTTTTGTCTGTGTTCTTTGAAATAAAAATCCTGCAATTATTTTTTTCTTTTTTTAAAACACTATTTAATCTTTTTATTCTTAAAGCAAGCATTGAATCTTTCCCGTTGTAAGGGATCTCAAGCTCTACTGAATACTGATTCGTCTCTTTAACTTCTTTCCAAATCTGAATTTTATAAGCATTAAAATAATCTCTAATTACTTCGAGAGAATTCTCGTACATGGATTTTACTGATTGTGCATTTATTAATGCCTCAAGAAATCTGATATAAAATTTTTCTCTTTGAGAAATGTCCATAGTTAATAGATTCTATCTCTAAAATTAACTATACCCTAATTATTTTAGATACAGACGCATTATCTTTTATATAAAACCTCCATGGGTAATCTTTAGCTAGAGAGATACCTATTCTTTCGGTTTGTACTATTGAAAAATCTTTAAAAAACTTTAAATTATTATTTGAAACTGTTAGAACACTATCTTCATTAGTACAATCGATTTTATTATGTGACTTTGTAATGTTTAAGTATTTGCATAGTTTGCCTGGGCCACTTGCTGATTTTTTATCCTCTTCCCCAGGTATTTCAAGTGCTCTAATTAGAACTGCTCCAGGGACATTCTCTTTTTCAGTTACAAAATTTAAACAAAAGTACATTCCATATATAAAATAAACGTAACTAAATCCAGGTGATCCAAACATAACCTCATTCCTTGGAGTTTTTCCTCTTACTGCATGGCAAGCAGGGTCATCTTTTGTATATGCTTCAACTTCAACTATTACTCCAACCTTTTTCTTCTTTTTTTCCTTAACAATTATTGATTTACCCAGTAATTCAGGTGCAACTTTTAATGTATCTCTTTCAAAAAATGATCTTTTTAGAATAGAAGTCATAAAAGAAGTCTATAAGTCCTATATCAACAGGTCAATAGTAAAAAGATAAAATATTAATAATTCCTTTAGTTTTTAGACCTGCTAAAATATTATTCGTAATGATTACAAAAGAACAAGTTGAACATGTTGCAAAACTTGCAATGCTTAGTTTAAGTGAAGAAGAAAAAGAACTTTATACAAAACAACTTTCTTCTATCCTAGATTATATTGATAAACTTAATGAAGTACGTACAGAAGGCATAGAACCAATGACTCAGCCTATACCTACAGTAAATGTAATGAGAGAAGATGTAATCAAAAAGCAGTATGAGAGACAAGAAATGTTAAAAAATTCACCTCATGAAGAATATGGATTTTTTAGGGTGCCAAAAATAGGGGAATAGGCACTATGACTAAGTATATATTTGTAACAGGTGGTGTTGTTAGTTCTTTAGGAAAAGGTATTTTAGCCGCTTCTCTTGGCTGTCTTCTTAGAGCAAGAAAATTTTCAGTAACTATTCAGAAACTTGACCCTTATTTAAATGTAGATCCAGGAACCATGTCTCCTTATCAACATGGAGAAGTTTTTGTGACTGAAGATGGTGCTGAAACAGATTTAGATTTAGGCCATTATGAAAGATTTATCGGGAATGATTTATCTCAAATAAATAACATTACCTCAGGAAGTATTTATCAATCAGTGATTGCTAAAGAAAGAGCAGGAGATTATTTAGGTGGAACTGTTCAGATGGTCCCACATGTATCAAATGAAATTAAAGAAAGAATTAGAAGAGCGGCTACAAACTCTGGTGCAGAAATTGTTATTGTTGAAGTTGGTGGTACAGTTGGTGATATTGAAGGGTTGATCTTTTTAGAAGCTATTAGGCAGTTTAGAAATGATGTAGGTCGTGAAAATGTAGCATATATACATGTAACATTACTCCCGAATTTAAAAGCCGCTGGTGAATTAAAAACTAAGCCTACGCAACATAGTGTTGAGATCTTGAGAGGTAAAGGTATTCAGCCAGATATTCTAGTATGTAGAAGTGAAAAATCCATTTCAAAACCATTGAAAGAAAAACTTTCACTTTATACTGACGTTCAGTCAGAATGTGTGATTGAGTGCAAAGATCAAAAATCAATTTATGAAGTGCCACTTGCATTAGAAAAAGAAATGCTTGCTGAAAGAGTCTTAGATAAACTTTGTCTTGTTAGTGATCAGCCTGATCTTACCAGCTGGCAAGAAATGGTAAATAAATTAAGAAAACCTGAAGGTGTAAATGGTAAGAAATTAATAAGAATTGCAATTGTTGGAAAATATATTAAACTTTCTGATTCATATATTAGTGTTGTAGAAGCTATTAAGCATGCTGGGGTATTTTCCGGAGTTGATGTAGAAATTAAGTGGGTTTTGTCTGATGATTTAGATGATACTGTTGATTTGAAAACAGTATTTTCTGATGTTGATGGAATTGTAGTTCCCGGTGGATTTGGTGATAGAGGTATTGAAGGTAAAATTAATGCTATAAAATATGCAAGAGAAAATAAAATCCCTTTCCTTGGGCTATGTCTTGGTATGCAATGTGCAGTAATTGAGTTTGCTAGAAATGTATGTGGTTTAAATGGGGCTAACAGTACAGAGTTTGCTCCTGGAACTCTACATCCAGTAATTGATTTAATGCCTGATCAAGAAAATGTTACTCAAAAAGGTGGAACCATGAGATTAGGGAAATATCCATGTGTTTTACTTAGAAATACTAAAGCCTTTGAAGCTTATGGTCAGGAAGTAATAAGTGAGCGCCATAGACACAGGTATGAATTTAATAATTTTTATAGAGAAAGATTAACTTTGAATGGACTTGTATTTTCAGGAGTTTCACCTGATAATAATTTAGTTGAATTAGTGGAGCTAAAAAATCACCCATGGTTTGTTGCTAGTCAGTTTCATCCTGAGTTTAAATCTCGCCCTGAAAAACCACATCCTTTATTTGCTGGTTTAGTAAGAACAATTTTAGGCTTACAGCTAACAGCACCTACTGAAGACTCTTCCACTAAATATGAAGTCCTATAGATTTCTAGATATTGCTACAACAGCATTTGTAGTTTCTTTATTACTGTCGAATTTTATTGGCAATGCAAAAGTTACTCATTTTGGTCCACTTACTTTTACTGCAGGTGTAATTTTATTTCCGTTGTCATATTTAATTGGAGATATTTTGACAGAGGTATATGGTTATTCAAGAAGTAGAAGAGTTATATGGATTGGATTTGGTGCATTAATCATTTCTACCTTTCTTGTTCAAATAATGATATGGCTTCCACCTGCTAAAGAATGGCATAATCAAGAAATCTTTCAAAGTATCTTTGGAAATGCTCCAAGAGTGGTTTTTAGCTCTATGGTTGCATTTTGGTGTGGAGAGTTTGCTAATTCATTTACTCTTGCAAAAATGAAGATTTTAACGAAAGGGAAATATCTCTGGTCCAGAACAATTGGATCGACTATAGTTGGTGAAGCAGTAGACAGTTTAGTTTTTTATCCATTAGCATTTGCAGGGCTTGCTACATTTTCCTGGCAATTGATTTTTACAATTATGGCTTCTAATTATTTTTTAAAAGTAATGTGGGAGGTTCTTATAACTCCAGTTACTTATAAAGTTGTTAACTATCTAAAAAAAGTAGAAAGTGAAGATTACTTTGATTATGAGACTGATTTTAATCCTTTTGCTAAGTGACTTTTTAAGATTTAATTTTTTCCAGCTTTCTTAAATCTATACTCAAGATATCTGACACTTAAAACAATTACAATAAAAAAAAACAATAATAATAGTGTAAAAGATAACATAGATAACATTTATAATTTTCCTTCCAACACCTCTATGCCCTTAGATACCAGAATTATACCAAAGGCTAATAATGCTAAAGAAAATACTGTGTAAATAAAAAAGAATAAGTTAAAGTCTTTTAATTGAAGAAGATTAATAATAAGGTTACCGAAAGGTACCATAAGTGAAAATCCAGCTATCTGAATGGAAGTAGCTTTGTATTTTTTGATTTCATCTTGCATTTAATTCAAAATCTTATCAAGCATAAAAATCTTTTCCTGTAACCATTGGTTACATTTGTTGTGATTTAATATTCTTTTAATCTGGCAATGTAACTAAGAGTTACATCTATATTTATATTGAACCTTTAGTAGATCTAGAACCTTCTATTCTATTGTCAATTTGTTTAGCTCTATCAAAAGCTAAAGCAAATGATTTAAAACAAGATTCAATAATGTGATGAGAATTTATACCTGATATTTGTCTGATATGAAGAGTGAAAGGAGCATTAAATGCAAATGCTTTCCAAAACTCAAGATTTAATTCAAGTTCAAAGTTATTTATTTTTTCTTTATTAAATCTGAGATCATAATGTAAAAAAGGTCTTGTACAAAGATCTAACACGCACTCTACGCAAGCTTCATCGAGAGGGACTTTACTGTCTGCATAGCGTACGATACCTGCTCTTTCACCAAGAGCTTCTTTAAATGCCATTCCAAGAACAATTCCTACATCTTCTACAGTATGATGTGAGTCTACTTCTAAATCACCTGTTGCACTTAAATCCAGATCTATGAAACTATGTTTTTTTAGTGCTGTTAACATATGATCAAAAAATGGAATACCAGTAGCTATAACACCTTTTCCAGTGCCGTCTATATTCAGACTACATGTAATGCTTGTTTCATTTGTTTTACGTTCTATGCGTGCTTTACGTTCTTTTGTAATTTTTTCTTGACCTGGCATTTTATTTCCCTCAAAGTAGATTATATTATTTATATTCCACGTTTTACATAGACGCAGGAATTTTTATAAAGATCTAATATTTGCGTTAAAAAGATAATAGGACTTATACCGTTAAAGTGAGGAAACATGCAAGATAAGAGTTTTTTAATGATTCCAGGACCGACTCCAGTACCTGAAAGTGTACTTGTGGAATTAGCCAGACATCCTATCGGTCACAGGTCAAAAGAGTTTTCAGATATCTTTATGTCTTGTACTGAGGATTTAAAATGGTTAGCTAAAACCAAAAATAGTGATGCTTTTATTTATACAGCTAGTGGTACTGGTGCTATGGAAGCGGCAATTGCAAATATAGTTTCACCTGGGGATAAAGTTTTATCACTTGTAATAGGTGTTTTTGGAAAAAGATTTTCACAAATAGCCCAGGTCTATGGTGCAGATGTAGAAGTTATAAATGTAGAAATGGGAAAAGTTATTGATCCTAAAGTTCTTGAAGAAAGACTGGCAAAGGATACTAAGAAAGAAATTAAAGCAGTTACTGTTACTCATAGTGAGACATCTACTGGAGCCGCTAATGATTTAGAAAAAATAGCTAAAATTGTAAAATCTCATGGAGCTTTGTTGTTAGTAGATGCTGTTACTAGTCTTGGCTGTATGAATGTAGATATAGATGGCTGGGGATTAGATGTCGTTATTTCAGGTTCACAAAAAGGTTTTATGATTCCTCCAGGATTAAGTTTTATCTATGTAAGTCCAAAAGCATGGGAAGTAAATAAAAATGCTAAATCACCCAGATTTTATTTTGATTTTGCAAGACATAAAAAATCTTTAGCTGAAGAAACTACTCCATGGACACCAAATGTTTCTCTTATATGTGTTCTAAAGAAAGCTTTTGATATGATGAAAAAAGAAGGACTTGAAAATATTATTTCAAGACATAGGAGATTGAGAGATTCTCTGAGAAGTGGTATTAAGGATTTAGGATTAAAGCTTTTAGCTGAGGATAAAGATGCTAGCTGTGCTATCACTGCTATTTATCCACCTGATGGTGTGGCTATACCTGACATCAGATCTGCATATAAAAAAGACTGGGATATTACAGTAGCTAATGGTCAGGATGTTTTAAAAGATAAAATCTTTAGAATCGGACATTTAGGTTTTGTTTCAGATAGAGATATAGAAATGACTTTAGCTGTAACAGGAAAAGTTCTAAAGAAACTAAGTCTGGTTAGAAATTAAATAATCCTTGGATCAATCTTCCTATATAGTGCATCGATAATTACATTTAAAGAAGTAAGAATAATTGAAAAAATTATTGCTGTTCCAGTTATTAAAAAATAATCTCTGTTTGTAAAAGCAGTAATAAAATATCTCCCCATTCCTGGAATAGCAAAAATATACTCAACTACAAAAGAACCTGTAATTAAGACTGCAATTATAGGACCTAAAATAGTTACAAGAGAAATTAAACAATTATTGAATGCATGCTTGAAAATTATTTTTCTAAGTTTTAGTCCTTTTGCTAGTGCAGTTCTAATGTATTCTTCGCTTAGTTCATTTATCATTTGTGTTCTCACTATTCTTGCTATATAAACAGATGGGACAAAAGATAATGTTAGTGTGGGTAAAACCATATGCCAATGGGTTTCCCATAATGCAACAGGTAAGAGTTTTAGCTTAAGTGCAAAAATATTTATTAAAGAAGCGCCGATTAAAAAACTGGGTAGTGATATTCCAACTGTCAGAAAAATAATAGAAAGAGAACCAATAAGCTTTATTTTATAATTTATGCTTTCGCAAACAGATAAAGCAGAGAGTATCCCAAAAAATAATCCAGTAGGAATAGATATTAATAGAGCAAGGAGTCCAAGAGTAAATGATGTGGGTAATGCAGAAAGTAAAATATCATTTACTGATCTATTTGTATATTTTAAGGAAGGACCAAGATCACCTTTTGCCAGGTTTGATATGTATAAGAAATATTGTTTTAGTATAGGTTCATTTAAATGATATTTCGCTTCTAAATTCGCAACAATTTCTGGTGGGAGAGATTTATTTGAAGTAAATGGATTACCTGGTATAAAACGCAGTAGAAAAAAAGTAACTGTAGCTACTAAGAAAGTGGTAAATAAAATTTTTAACAGACCGAGTACTATTGTTTTCATTTGATAACTATTCTATCAGTAGATAAAAGGGTGGGTGTGCTAACAAATCGAGGATAAAGGTTCTGCAAAAGCGGGAATCCCAATCTTTAAAGCAATAATTAAAAGTAATCGAGATTGCCATGTCTCACTTTGTTCGGCTCGCAATGACGTTATCTTGTTCTTATGCACTCATTCCAATAATATATTTTTGCCAATCAGGAAATCTTGATGTGGCTAATCTAGTAGCTTCAAAATATAAATGTCCACAAGGGGATTTAGGATGTCTTTTAAGTGGCATGTCTGCTTCTTTCGGAGTTTTATTCCCTTTTTTCACATTACAGTTTTGACAGCATGCAACAACATTTTCCCATGTATCATTTCCACCTCTGCTGGTAGGAATAACATGATCAATAGTAAGTGATCCAGACTTTACACTACAATACTGACAAGTAAAATCATCTCTGTACATTAAATTTTTTCTAGTAAGTGGAATCTCTTTATATGGTACTTTAATATATTTTCTAAGACGTATAACTGTAGGTATTTTAAAATTTCGGTAAATCACTTTTCCATTATGTTCTAACTGCTCAGCCTTACCTTTGAAAATCAAAAGGAAAGCCCTTTTCCAGTTACAGATATTTAATGGTTCATATGAAGCATTTAATACTAGAACTTTGGACTTTGAGTGATTGATTTTTTTGTATAAACTCTTCACAAAAAAACATCCCTTTGACCTAGCTAATTAAGTATCTAGACTACTTTAAGATAAAAAAGTTGTCCATGACTTGTAAAACCAAGATTGTTTTACAAATGTTTTTCAGCTATTTGTTTGAATTTACCCATAAATGTTTTGTATTTTGTTAAAAAAAAGCATTTTGCAGGCTATAATCATACTTGTTTAAGATTCAATTAATAATTAAATAGCAAAAATGAATATATTTGACAGTTTTATTGAAAAAAATGATGTTTTAGATGATAAGCCAAAAGAAGCTTGTGCAGTATTTGGATTTATGGCTCCCTCTGAAGATGTCTCGAGAATTGCTTTCTTTGGACTTTATGCTCTTCAGCATAGGGGACAGGAAAGCTGTGGAATAGCTACTTTTGAAAACAATAATGTTTTTATACATAAAGGTATCGGCCTTATTAGTCAGGTTTTTGATGAAACTATACTTTCAAAACTTAAAGGTGATGTAGTTGTTGGGCATACGAGATACTCTACTACAGGCTCAAACAATATTTGTAATGCACAGCCTATAATTGTTGGTTTTAAAAATTTCAAACTTGCACTTGCACATAATGGAAACCTTGTAAATGCAAACTCTTTAAGAGATTCTTTAATAAAAAAAGGTTGTTCATTTGAATCTACTACTGATAGTGAAGTAATGGCAAAGCTGATTATATATGAGTTGATGGAACAAGATGGAAAGAATAGTCAAGGACTTAGTTTAAAAAATGCAATTGCTTCTGCTTTCAAGCAATGTAAAGGAGCATTTTCAGTTGTTATAGGTACGAGTGATAGCATAATTGCAGTTAGAGACTCTGATGGTGTAAGACCTTTATGTCTTGGTGTGACTTCTAAAGGTCAGCATCTTATTGCATCAGAAAGCTGTGCTTTAGATATTGTTGGTGCTGATTTTATAAGGGATATTGCGCCTGGAGAGATTTTAATAATAAATAAACACCAAAAACTTGATTCAAGCTTTTTTACAGAAAACATAAAACCACATCATTGTATATTTGAATTAATTTATTTTTCAAGACCAGACAGTATGTTCAGAGGTTTAAGCATTTACCATTTTAGAAAAGAGCTAGGAAGACAGTTAGCTAGAGAATCTTATGTAGATGCTGACTATGTAATCTCAGTCCCTGATTCAGGAACTCCTGCGGCTATTGGTTTTGCTGAAGAATCAAAATTACCTTATGGTGAAGCATTAATTAAAAATAGGTATATTGGAAGAACTTTTATTCAGCCTTCGCAAATGCTTAGGGAATTAGGTATTAGACTAAAATTAAATCCTTTAAAAGATATTATTGCAGGAAAAAAAATTATTGTAGTTGATGATTCTATCGTGAGAGGAAATACATCAAGAAAATTAGTTAAGCTTATTAAAGATTCTGGTGCAAAAGAAGTCCATATGAGAATTAGCTCTCCACCTGTTCAGTGGCCATGTTTCTATGGAATAGATATTGATTCGAGAGAACAGTTAATTGCGGCAAATATGAAATCTGTGGAAGAGATTAGTAATTATATTGGAGCAGATAGCTTAAAGTATATAAGCCATGAAGGTATGATTAAAGCTACTGGTTTATCCAGAGATAATTTTTGTACAGCTTGTTTTAGTGGAGAATACCCCATAGAAATACCATCAGAGCTAGAAGGTTCAAAGTATAGATATGAAAGCGCTTCTGCTTAATTTGTAATTTCAAATACTAAAATGATTACTTGTAAAATTACTTTGTAGTATTATAGATATTATGAATTCGACTAATGGAAAAAATGGTAGTCATAAAAACGGTAATGGAAGCAGTATTTCATCTGTCAGATCTATTCAAAGTGTTCAGCTAAAAAGAGATACTAAAGTAAATAGAGTACATGTACTTTTAGATTTATATGAATGTGATGAAAAAGCTTTAGCTAAAGCTAAGCTTCTTGAGCAAAGAGTTTTAAAAGTTCTGTCTGATTTTAAAATGGAACCTAAAATACAGACCTTTTATCAGTTTCAGCCTTTTGGAGTTACTGCTATAGTCTATGCTCAGGGATTGCAATTCACTATGCATACATGGCCTGAGTATAAATCTGCCGCAATAGATTTATATTGTTTTGGCACCAGAAAACTTTCTACTGAAATCTGCGATAAATTAGTATCTGTTTTTAAATCTTCAGAATATGAAATGAAAGTTAGAAAAAGATAGTTAAGATTAAAAGCTTAAATATAAACAAAAAATTAAAATTACTTCCTATTTCTAGTCTTAATTTTCTATGGTCTTGACTTTGGAGAATTAACTTTGTTAATGTCAGGTTAAAGATATATTAGGTTTGGATTAAAGAATATGTTTATTTTAAATATAAAAAGGACTGTACTCAGTAGTGTTTTTAACTGGGATAAAGCTAAGCAGTTCATGGGTTCAAGTATGGGACAGGATCTCATAGGTGGAGTTCTTGCAAAACCAGTCTTTAGTGATGTTCGCAAAACCACTGAAGCAAGACTTAAAAATGGTGGAACTAATATTAATAAAGATATAAACCCTTTTATTAAAGCATTTCAATGGGTTAAAGACAGTTTTTCATATGGAGACTTATTTGCTGGTTGTGGACTAGGATTTATGTTATTTAACCACAAATTCTTAGGCTCTACAGAAAGTGGCTTTTTTGGTAGGTCTTTGAATTGGGTCGCTGGAATAGTTAGTGGTGCAAGTTTTGCTTTAGGTAGGATCGGTCAAGCTTTAGGACTTCATAGAGAATTTGTTTATGGACCTGAAATATGTAAAATCTTAGTTCAGGAATATGAGAATGAGTCTGGTAAGAAGTGTTTCCTTAAATTAGATAATGATCAATTAGTTCAACATGCAGAAAAACAAGAAAATACATTAGCTTATAATCAGGATGCTTCTCATGAAATAACAGAAAGGCATACACTAGGACAATTAGGAGGATTCTTTTCTGGAACATTTGGTACTGGGAAAAGTGAAGGTGTAAGACTCATACTCGGCAATTTTGTTAAAAAAATGAAAGCTGAAAATAAAGAGGTAGAAATATTTAAGCTTGATTTAAGTAATTTTGATGAGGCTTTAAAAAGATACGATAGGATTCAAAAGAAAGGGAAAGAAGCCCTTAATTTAATACAAGATGATTTAGGAGAAGGTAATATTGGTGGTAATAAAACTTTAATAGCATTTCAGTATTTAATTGGCAGGTGTAAAGAAACAGTCCAGGCATCAAAAGAATCAGGGAAAGCCAGTGCAATATTTATTGATGAATGGGATAAAATATTTGATCCTAGGAAACTTCATGGATGTGATCCTGAAGAAATCTCAAGATTATTCAATGAGTTGAATTATTTATTAGAAGATAACTATGGAAATATTCTTATTACAAGCAATAAAACTTGTGAACAACTCGAAGAAGAATTAAGAAACATTATTCCTGAAAATGTTCTTGGAGCTTTTGTAAGAAGATTAAAAGAAGTAATAATTGAGCTTCCAGACTCAAACACACAAGCAAGAATAATTTCTAATTATGTTGATGCTTCTGTGAAGGGTTCTGAACTCTCTTATGATAAAGATTTCTCTTTTACAGTGGGTGAAGAGAGCGTTCAAGTGTCTAATAAAAAACAATTAACAGCATTACTAATGGATCATTCAAGTAAAAATGGTAATTATCTTGCTAATGGAGTACTTACGCCAAATGACTTAAGGATTATTATAGAAGGGCTCCCTGGATACCTAAGAAGTCAAAGGAAAATAGGTCAGGATGAAGAAATAAAAATCACCCTAGATGATATTAGAAATCAGGTGGAAGCATTAGTTAATGAAAAGGTTGATAAGAATAAACGTATGCTCTTAAGACAGACCGCATATAGTACCATTCAGCATTACATTCAAACTAATAAACAAGCGCTTGCTCAGACTAATAGCGATCAAAAAGGAAATAGCGGGTTAAGTTTGTTTAAGTCAATTTACCACTCTAAAAATGGAATCTTCTATTCTAAAGATGACAATCATGCTATTCAGTTCTTAGGTAATGGAAAAGTTTCTGTGATGATTAAGAATGATAAAACGAAAGAAATTGAATGGGATTATGATAAGGTAGAAATTGATGGCAAAGAATTTGAACAAATGGTTACTACTGAGCTAGTAAATGTTTTACCTAAGGAAAAAGGACCAGAAGAGTTTTTAAAAATGTTAATAACTGCATTAGCTAGTGGAAATATGCGTGTATAATTAACTAAATTTTCTAATCGCTATCACACTATTATGTCCGCCAAATCCTAGAGATGTAATTAGTGCAACATTTACTTTTTTCTCACGAGCCTGATTTGGTACATAGTCTAAATCACAGTCAGGATCAGGGGTTTGATAATTAATAGTAGGAGTTACAATCCCATTTTTAATCGTCAGTGTGGCAGTAGCAATACCACATGGACCAGCGGCACCGATCAAATGTCCTGTCATTGATTTTGAACTGCTTATAGCTAATTTTTTTGCATGATCTCCAAAGACTTTTTTTATAGCCATTGTTTCTCTGGCATCGTTTAGTGGTGTAGATGTACCATGTGCATGGATGTAGTCTACATCTTCAGGTTTGACTTCAGCATCGATTAAAGCATCTCTCATAGCTCTGGCTCCACCTTCTCCAGTTTCATGTGGGGCTGTTATATGGTAAGCATCACAAGTTCCAGCACCACCTATTACTTCTGCATATATGTGAGCACCACGAGCTTTAGCATGTTCTAATTCTTCAAAAACAAAAACGACAGATCCTTCAGCCATTACAAAGCCATCACGTTCTTTACTGAATGGGCAGGAAGCCATTTCTGGAGGACAATCTCTACTGGAGAGTGCGCCCATATTACTAAATGAAGCCATGCTTAAGGGATTAACAGTAGCTTCTGTTCCTCCAGTAATAACAACATCAGCTTTATTTAGTCTGATCCAGTTTAAAGCATCAATGACTGAGTCCATTCCACTGGCACATGCTGTAGAATCACTTTTTGCTCTACCTTTTAGTCCCCATAAAATTCCGATAAAGCCAGATGGTGCATTAGGCATTAAACGGATAATAGAACGTACTCCGACTTTTTTTTGACCATGTTTAACAAGTGTTGTTTGATCGTTACAAGTAGTGATTATTCCACCTATTCCAGTTCCTACAAAGGTTGAAACTCTTTCAGTATTCATTTTTGAGAAATCAATTTTTGAGTCTTCTATAGCAAGTTTCGATGCACAAACAGCAAGCTGAGTTACTCTATCCATATCTTTTAGCATGGAGCGGGATTGTTTTGGATCAGGGAAAAACTTACTAATATCAAAATCTTTTACTTCACCAGCAATTTTTACATCTATTATCTGCCACTCTTCGCTATCAGCAGATTTAATTCTTGCAATTCCACTTTTACCGTTAACCAGACTTGTCCAGAATTCTTCTTTCCCACAACCTATACTAGTAACCGGCCCAATACCTGTTATTACAACGCGTCTTTTCATCAATACTCCATAACAATCACTACGGATATAAAATTATACCGCACAGTATTATGAAATTAAGATAAGAGGCTGAAAGTCAATTTATTGTTCAACAGTTACACTGGTAGCATTACTTATAATGGCAGGATTACTGATAACTCTTTCAATTCCATGTCTGAGTGCATACAGAACTGCTTGGGTACGGTCATTTACATTCAACTTAGTAAAGATATTATTTATGTGAGTCTTTACTGTTGATTCACTTATAAATAACATTTTTGAAATTTGTTTATAATTTACCCCTTGTGTTAGAGAGTGTAAAACTTCAGCCTCTCTATCAGTAAGAAGATTTAATAAACCAGGATTTCCACTTGCTTGTTCTTTCTCGAGGTTTAAAGATTCTTTTACAATATTTAAAGTCATTCCGCATAAGAAAACCTGATCTTTGCTTAATTGTTTTAATGCAAATTCTAAGCAATCAGGAATGTTCTCTGCAAATATTACTGCGCTTGCATTACTTGAAGCATAACTTACAACTTTCGAGCTGTCACTATCTGAAACTAAAATCACTATTTTAGTTTTTGGTGAACTTTGTTTTACTTTTGAAATAACTTCTTCTAGTTTTACTACTCCAGGTAGGTTTGAAGAAATAAATAAAAAGTTTGGTCTTGCAAATTCAATTTCAGATAAAACACTTTCTTTTGTGTTGATAGGAAGCTTGTTAATTACATGGATTTTTTGATTTGATAAAACTGGTATCAAGATCTGATTGTTTAAAGAGGAGCTTAAGGCTGTTAGGGCTGCACTTATCTGAAACATTTTAGAATCTCCTTTTTGGCGAAATTTGTCAAAACCTACTTATATTTTTGGCAAATTCTGGGGAATACTATCAGGGGCTACCCTACAATCAAATGTATTATTATTAAATGTTGTTAAAGCCTGATAAAGAATATGCATGGAAACCTTAAATTATTTAAATATTTCATACTAATTTTCTTAAATTTTTATTACTTTTCACATTTATCGTGGGTATACCCCCAGACTACTAGTAAAGAATACCTGGATATCCCTCTTCAAGACATCTCTTCTTTCACTAAAAAAGATCATTCTTCCCCTACTAAAATAGAACTAAAACTTAATTATCAAGAGAATCTTTATCAGCCTGACTTTTTCTTTAATGATAATCAGGATAAGTATTTAGAGATTGGCCAATTAAAAGATATACATGGAGTTTGGATCGGTAGTTTCCAGCTTACTGATAGATCTCTATATTGGATTAATTCAAAACTTGATCGGAATAGAGTTTTAAGATCAGTAAAATATGGTCCATATAAAATGGGAATTCAGTTTGAAACAAATTTGGCAGACAATCTAATAGATTTAAGAATTGTTCAAAAAGAAGTTAATTATGAGTCGATAAATTTTCAGATTTACAATAAAAAACAAATAAACTATTGGGCAAATGTCAGTAGTGATAAGTGGTATGAAGTTGTAAGAGGAAAAATTTTTAGAGTAAATCAAAAAGAACTTTTAACGATATTTCAAACAACAGTTTATGAGGGAAAGACTCCTATTTACGCATTTGAAGGTGTAGCAGTTTTAAATAAAGTTAAAGATTCAATATTTAAGTAATAGTGTAATAGCATTATTTACAATATAAGAGATTTATTCAAAATATCCCCTGTAGTATAATGATTTACTCAAAGTAAAAAACTTACTTTAGAAAAGGAGATAATTACAAATAAAATGGGTGAAAAACTAACAGAATTCGAAAGGTTATTAAAAGAAGGAAAGTATAACTATAAGATCGAACAAGGAAGCATAGTAAAAGGTTTAGTCGTTTCAATAGAAAAAGATGGTGCGCTGGTAGACATTGGTGGTAAATCAGAAGCATTTGTACCATACAAAGAATTAACAAATAAAATTAAAAGAGTAAAAATTGAAGAATTAATCAATGTTGGTCAAGAGTATGAATTCTTTGTACTTAGAGAAGAATCTGACGATGAACAAGTAGTTCTTTCACTCAAAAAAGTAAATCAAGCACAAGGCTGGAATAAGCTTGAAGAATCTAAAAAACTAAATGAAAATATTAATGGAACAGTTGCTTCTGTCGTTAAAGGCGGAATAATTGTTGAAGTGTTTGGTATTAGAGGATTTATTCCTACTAGTCAGTTACGCTTAAAAAATAGCCAACAAGAAAATTTATTGGGTCAAGCTCTAGTCGTTAAAATCTTAGAAATTGATCAAAGAAAAAATAAACTTATCCTATCTCAAAAGCTTGCTGTTCAAGAAGAGAAAGCAGATTTAAGAGAAAAAACAATGCAAAATTTAGACATTGGTCAGAGTGTTGCAGGTGAAGTTGTTAGAGTTACTGACTTTGGAGCATTTATAGATTTAGGTGGTATTGATGGTCTTCTTCCAATCTCTGAGTTCTCATGGCAGAGAATAAGCAGTCCACAAGAAATGCTAAAAGTTGGACAACAAATAGAACTTAAAGTCTTAAAGATAGATAGAGAGACAAACAGAATAAGTCTCAGTCTTAAGAGAATGCAAAGTGACCCTTGGGATGAACTTCAAGGTAAAGTAGTAGAAAATGAAGTTATCAAAGGTACTGTAAGTAAAGTTGCAAACTTCGGAGCATTTGTAGAAGTATATCCAGGTGTTGAAGGGTTACTTCCAAAGTCTGAAATCACTGAGGAAAATGAAAATCCGAAAGTAGAAGACTATATAAATGTTGGACAGGAAGTTGAAGTTCTAGTTAAGAGATTTGCACCTAATGAACATAGACTTAGCCTTAGTCTGAAAGATGTAAAACAAAAACAAACTGCTGGAAACTAGTTTTTGCAGTTTTCATTTTGCTGATTCAGTTAACTCTTTAAATTATGAGAATTGTAGGCGAAAAAGAATTTTCTGTAAGGAGATGGTCAGATCTGGCAGATATTGACTGGTACTTATTAGGGTCTGTTATTACGATAATTTTTTTTAGTCTATTACTTTTAACAAGTGCTGGTGATGGAGCTTATTTCGGAAGACAATTATTCTTTTTAATTTTTGCTTTGATAGTAGGAATAAGCACTCTCTTCATAAAGATTAGATTCTGGGAAGAATCATCTAAATGGTTTTATATAATTAATATTCTACTTCTAGTTTTTGTAATGATAAAAGGTGCAAGTGCTATGGGGGCGCAGAGATGGATCGATCTTGGACCGATTAGAATTCAGCCTTCGGAAATAGCAAAAATATCTATTATTATCAGCTTGGCATCATGGTTTTCAAAAAGACCAATAAATAGTTACACAGATATATTCATGTCATTTTTAATTATTGGACCCCCATTCATTTTAATTTTTAAGCAACCTGATTTAGGCACTTCATTAGCTTTTATAGCAATATATTTTGGAATGGCTTTTTGGGCAGGAGCCACTATTACTCATTTACTTGTAGGAATATCACCGATAGTAAGTTTGATTACAAATGCTACAGGTGAAGTTTCCTTAAATATTGGAGCTATTCAAATCCATCATAAAGTAATAGAGTTAAACATCACACAAAATTTCATATATTTTCTAGTCTTTTTAGTAGCCTGGTTAATTATTAACTATAAGCCCTGGAAATCACCCTGGATAGTTTTATCTGTTTCATCTATTGTTTTTGCTAATTTTGTAATAGGTTTTATAAGACCTATTTTATGGAATTTTCTACACACTTATCAGCAAAAAAGACTGACAATCTTTTTAGATCCTGAAAGCGATCCTCAAGGAGCAGGCTACCACATAATACAAAGTCTTTTAGCTATTGGTAATGGAGGTTTTTTTGGATATGGGTGGAAGAATGGTAAATTGACAAAAGGTGATTACGTGCCTGCACAACATACAGACTTCATATTTTCTTCTTGTGGTGAGGAATTTGGTTTTTGGGGTGCATCACTTATGGTGATTTTATTTTGTGTAATTTTATTTAGAGCGGTTTATATAGCAAGAAATTCTAACGATAGATTTTCAAGTCTTGTAGCAATAGGAATCTTCTCTTTTTTTGCATTTCATATTTTTATAAATATTGGAATGACATTAGGTATTATGCCTATTACAGGAGTTCCTCTCCCATTCTTAAGCTATGGTGGAACAGCTCTACTTGTTGATTTGTTCTCAGCATTTTTGCTTTTATCTATATCAAGTAGAACACTTCCAAAGAAAATGTTCTAATATAAGAGATGTATGGGAAAAAAAGAGAAAAAGAAAGTACCAGATAATTTAGAATCTCAAAGTCATTTGAGAACTAGAAAAAGAGTGATATTAGAATTCCCACCTAATGTTGTTCAAACACCTATTACGTATATGCTTGCAAAAGAATATGATATAGCTAGTAATATTTTAAGAGCAGAAATTGCTCCTGAGGAATCTGGAAAACTTGTAATGGAGATGGATGGACTCCCTGATAATTTAGAAGTAGCTATTCAGAGAATAAAAAGTTTTGGAATTAATATAACTGAAATTGCAAGAAAAGTTTCATTTGATATGGATAAGTGTATTCATTGTGGAGCCTGTATTTCTGTATGCCTTGCTGGAGCATTAAAACTAGACGAATTATATCATTTAGAATTTATCGAACCAAAATGTACAGTTTGTGAAATGTGTGTAACTGCATGTCCTGTTGAAGTTGTGAATATTGATATTTAATTCTCTTGTTGATAGATTTCATCTTCAGTTCCTGATTGTGCAGGATCTACTGTGATTATTTCATCTTTTTGCTCATCTTCAGCAAAAGCTATATTGATAAATCCAAGATTTATTGAGAGTGTGATTATTAGTAATAATGTTATTTTTTTCATTTTTAAGATAATCCCCTTAATTATCTTATTCAGTTAAAAGGTGTAAATTAAACAATGTAGTAGGTTTGGTCCTTGGGGATTATATAGTTAAGATGAGGGTTATAAGTACTAAAAATCTAAGTTATTAGACAGAAAAAATAATTAATCTGGATAGCTTTAAGGGATACCTGTATTTAATTAACTTATTGCTTCACATAATATAATAGAGAAAGCACTTATGGAAATATCATCAACACAATTAGAACGTTATTCAAGGCAAATCGTTCTTCCAGAGATAGGTTTAGAGGGACAAAAAAAACTTTTATTAGCTAGAGTTTTAGTGGTTGGTATAGGTGGTTTAGGCTCTAGTGTTTTATATTATTTAGCTTCTAGTGGGGTTGGTAATTTAGGAATTATAGATTTTGATAAAGTAGATCTATCAAATCTACACAGGCAAGTAATTCACTCTTCTAAAGATATAGGAAAATCAAAAGTAACTTCAGCTAAAGAAAAAATAAATCAGATTAATCCAGATGTTAATATTACAACTTTTGAAAAAAAACTTAATGAGGAAAATATTGAACAAATATTGAAAGATTTTGATATTGTTGTGGATTGTTTAGATACTTTTAAAGATAAATTTCTAATAAATGATTATTGTTTAAAACTAAATAAAAAACTTATTCATGCAGGATCTGTTGGCTATGAAGGACAGTTACTAACTATTATCCCTGGTAAATCTATTTCGCTTAGAGATTTATTTGCTGATGGTGTACCTTCTGATTCTAGAGGTGGCTGTAGAGAAGTTGGAGTTTTGCCTACTTGTGTCGGGGTTTTGAGTACATTACAGGCAAATGAAGTCTTGAAAATAATTTTAGGTATTGGAAAACTCTATACTAATAGAATCCTGAAGTTTAATGCTCTTACTGGAAAGTTCTATGAGTTTGAGGTGGAGCAATCTCACAACGTATTATAAAAGCTAAATTACCACGCTTTACTTTGTTCAGCTCACAATGACATTTATTTACATCCATGAGCACAATGGTCGCAATGTTTGTGAGGTGTTTTATTTGTAAAATTAACGATGTTGGTAGTAAGTAAAACAATACCTAAAGTATAAATAATAATAGCACTAATTACACCTGAACTTTTTTCAATGTTTGAAAATGAACTTTCTAGTTTTGTGCTTATGAATCCTTTTCCTAAAATAGCGATAAGTGCTACGAGTGTTAATGCTAAGCCTATTCCAATGCTGAAAAAGAATACATAAAAGAATCCGTTGAGTAAGTTATTAAATCCGCCAACACTTGTTGCTGTCATGAATACAGCTAAACCACCTGAGCAAGGAACAAGTCCTGCTGTAAGCCCTATCGTTAGTATGCTTGTGGTTTTTAAATTTTTGCTTAAAACTTTGTGTGCAGAGCAATCGTGTTCATGATGATGCCCATGTTCATGCTCAAAATAAGGCTTAATTATTCTGTCCCATATTAAATATAAGCCTATTAAAAAAATAGAAATACTTGAGATCAAACTAATGATTATGCCTTGATTTGAGTGAAAAAAACTTTCAATAATCTTTATACTTATAAAACCTAAAATATAAACGCTTGCTGTATGAATGAGAGATGCAGTTATTCCGATTAAAATAGCATCTCTTTTTTTACTTGTATTAGTACTTAAAATAAAAGTAGTAATTAAGCTTTTTCCGTGTCCTGGTTCTAAAGCATGTAGCATGCCGAGAAAAAGTGCTGTGAATAAATATACGATGTTTAGCGATTCCATAATTTAAAGTTTCAATTTTTTGGTCCTAGCATCTCTTCAGCCTTTACCCACTTATCAAACTGTTCATTGGTTAAGAGTTTGAGTTCAATAGCGGATTCACGAAGACTTATTCCTTTCTCATGGGCATTCTTTGCAATTTTTGCTGAGTTATCATAACCAATGTGAGGATTTAGAGCTGTTACAAGCATTAAAGAATTCTCTAAATAACTCTTACAAGCTTTTTCATTTGCTTTCATATCTTTTACACAGTGATCAGCAAATGAAGAGCAAGCATCAGCTAATAATCTTGCTGAGTTTAAGTAATTAAATATAATAATTGGTTTAAAAACATTTAATTCAAAGTGTCCATTTGAACCGCTGATGTTTATAGCAGTATCATTTCCAATTACCTGAGCACAAACCATAGTCATAGCCTCACACTGAGTAGGATTTACTTTTCCAGGCATAATGGATGATCCTGGTTCATTTTCAGGAAGTGATAATTCTCCGATTCCACATCTAGGTCCAGAACCTAAAAGTCTTATATCATTTGCAATTTTCATAAGTGAAACAGCAAGTGTTTTTAATGCTCCGTGAGCCATTACTAATGCATCATGTGCTGAAAGTGCTTCAAACTTATTCGGTGCAGATTTAAATTTTATTCCAGTAAGCTTTGAAATGTTTTCTGCAACTTTTTCAGCAAATTTTGGATGAGTATTTAAACCTGTTCCTACTGCTGTTCCGCCAAGTGCTAATTCCATGAGATCAGGCAAAATAGAATTAATTCTTTGTAGTCCTTTCTCTAGCTGAGTTACATAGCCCGAGAATTCCTGTCCGAGAGTTATAGGAACTGCATCCATTAAATGAGTTCTGCCTATTTTAGTGATTTTCTCAAATGATTTTGATTTTAAATTTAACTCATTTTTTAGTTTTGTGACTGATGGAATTAAACTATTTAAAGTAAATATTACTGCAGAAATATGCATAGCAGTAGGAAATGTATCATTAGATGACTGGGATTTATTCACGTCATCATTAGGATGAATAGGAGTTTTAGAACCTAAAACTCCTCCTGCCATTTCAATAGCACGATTTGCAATTACTTCATTTACATTCATGTTTGACTGTGTACCGGAACCAGTTTGCCATACTACGAGAGGGAAATGATCATCTAATTTTCCTGCTATAACTTCATCACAAGCTTTAGAAATCAGATCTGATTTTTTACTGTCTAATAATCCAAGTTCGCTATTTGTAATAGCGCTGGCTTTTTTTAGAATCCCAAATGCATAAATAACTTCTTTAGGCATTTTATCAGTGCCAATTTTAAAAAAGTGAAGTGAACGTGCTGTTTGCGCACCCCAATACTTATTAGAAGGTACTTTTAATTCTCCCATAGTATCTTTTTCAATTCTGAAATCAGTAACTGTATTTGGCATAGTGTTTACTCCTAAATCTACTAATATAATACTATAAAATCATTCTATGATGAATCAATAAAATGAGGATAATACGTCATTGCGAGGAGGACAAAGTCCGACGAAGCAATCTGGCTTTTGTGAAACGATATGAGATTGCCACGCCTCATTTCATTTGGCTCGCAATGACGTTAAACTTTCCCTTCCAACTTCACAATCTTTCTTTATTTGTACAATAAGTTCTTCTTTAGATGAAAACTTCTCTTCATTTCTTAGCCTGTCTACAAATTCTATTTTTAGCTTTTCTCCATAGAGGTCTTTTTTTTGCATATCTAAAATATGAGCTTCTATTTTTACATCTGAGGTATTTTCTTTAAATGTCGGACAATAACCCACATTTATAACAGCAGGAAGTCTTGTTTCCTCGCTATTTAATAATGTACAATAGCCGGCATACACACCTGTAGCTGGTATTACTACACCACTAGGAGCCATTAGGTTTGCAGTAGGAAATCCTAATTCAGTTCCTCTTTTTAGCCCTTGAGTTACAGTTCCAGAAATAGAGTAATGTCTGCCTAAAAGTTTTTTTACTGCTTTTACCTGACCTGCAGAAATATCTTTTCTAATTCTTGTACTACTAACAGGCTCTTCATTTACATTTACAGGGCTATTAATTAAAACATTTATATTTAATTTCTTCCCCCATTCTTTTAATTTCTCTGGAGTTCCTTCTTGATTAAACCCAAATTTATGATCATAACCAATACTTATAAACTGTGCGTTTAAAGCCTCAATTAGAATTTTTGTGAAATAATCCTGGGCATTCATTCTTCTTAGCTTTGAATTAAATTCTAATGCTACAATGCCATCAACATTTAAAGCTTCAATTAGTAATGTTCTTTCTTCAAATGTAGTTAAGAGTTTTGGTGCTTGTCCAGTGATTTCAGTATGTGGATGATTGGAAAAAGTCACTACTATAGATTTTAAATTATTTTCTTTTCCGTAATTAACAGCTTTTTTTATAATTTCCTGATGTCCTAAATGAACCCCATCAAAAAACCCTAAAGCTACTGAGCTTCCTTCTGGAAATAAATTCTGACTAATTTCATTGATAGTTTGCATAGATAAAACCTATGGTTAATTATAGTAAATAACCTTGAAGTAACGTAATCAAAACGTTAATCTATTTTTATAGGTATAAAGTAATAAGTCTTAATAATATCTAAAACATAAAATTTGCTATCGTATTAATGTATAACCATGCCAATTTTACACTCAGAAGATAAAAGCCTAAAATCACGTTTTGAAATTAAAATTTTAAAAGATGAAGTAAAAAATAAACCTGGGATTTCGTGGGTACAATATGAACTTTTACTTATAAGCGGTGAAAAGAGTATTTGTTATAAGAAAAATCCTGAAGATAATGGTGCTGGAGATTATGTTTTTTCTTTAGTCCCGGCAAATGAAATACTAAAAATCTCTGAAGGCTTAAAAACTTTTCTTGAAGATAAGACGAATACACTGTATTCATTTGAACCTTTAGAACCTTCTTTTGAAATTATTTTTGAAAGATCACATGCAGGTTATTCTTTTACTTGTTGGGTTGATGCAGGAAATGTAATCACTGATCACTATACCTGGGATGGATTTGGGATAAGATTTTTTACAAGCGAAGAAAATATTTTAAATTTTGCAAACTCTTTAAAAAGTGAAACAGAGGAGTTAAATCTAACTAAGAATGCCTAAGAGAACAGATATAAAAAAGATTTTGATAATAGGAGCTGGACCGATAGTAATAGGTCAGGCATGTGAGTTCGATTATTCTGGAACACAAGCATGTAGAGCATTAAAAGAAGAAGGATATGAAGTTGTTTTAGTAAATTCAAATCCAGCGACAATTATGACCGATCCTGATTTTGCTGACAGAACATATGTTGAACCAATTACTCCTGACTACGTTAGAGCAATAATTGAAAAAGAAAGACCATCTGCACTTCTTCCTACTATGGGTGGACAGACAGCATTAAATGTAGCTGTAGAACTTGCTAAAAATGGGACTCTCTCTGAGTTTGGAGTAGAGTTAATTGGTGCAAAACTTAATGCCATTGAACTTGCTGAAGATAGAGAACTTTTTAAAAATAAAATGCAGGAAATAGGGCTTGAAGTTCCTAAATCATACATTGCTCG
This sequence comes from uncultured Gammaproteobacteria bacterium, assembly GCA_964602915.1. Taxonomy (GTDB): domain Bacteria; phylum Cyanobacteriota; class Vampirovibrionia; order 2-02-FULL-35-15; family 2-02-FULL-35-15; genus CAZRTB01. Next base: position 166,152 of record CAZRTB010000006.1, read on the forward strand.
TTCTAAGTCTGATGGAATTGCAATGGCAAATGAAATTGGGTTTCCTATAATTTTAAGACCAGCATTTACTCTGGGCGGCTGGGGTGGAGGAGTGGCATATAATCAGGATGAGCTTGATGCGCTTCTTGATAAAGCTTTGGAAGCTAGTCCTGTTAAACAGGTTCTGCTTGAAGAAAGTGTTATTGGTTATAAAGAATATGAGCTTGAAGTAATGAGAGATCTTGCAGATAATGTTGTGATTATTTGTTCTATAGAAAACCTTGATCCAATGGGAGTTCATACGGGAGATTCTATTACAGTAGCACCAGCTCAAACTTTGAGTGATAAAGAGTATCAGGAATTAAGAGATGCATCGATAAAAATTATAAGAGCAATTGGTGTAGAAACCGGCGGAAGTAATATTCAGTTTGCAGTAAATCCTAAAGATGGTCGCATTGTTATTATTGAAATGAATCCTAGAGTATCTCGCTCCAGTGCTCTGGCTAGTAAAGCTACTGGTTTTCCTATAGCAAAAATTGCGGCTAAATTATCTGTAGGTTATACACTTGATGAAATTCAAAATGATATTACTAAAACTACATTGGCAAGCTTTGAACCTACGATAGACTATGTGGTTACAAAAATCCCACGTTTTGCTATGGAAAAATTTCCAGGATCAGATCATACACTTACTACTCAGATGAAATCTGTCGGAGAAGTGATGGCTATAGGGAGAACATTTAAAGAATCTTTTCAGAAAGCACTTCGTGGTCTTGAAATTAAAATGAGTGGGTTTTACGATAGAACATATTTAAATCTTTCAAAGGAAGAAATCTTAAAACAAATTCACACCCCTACTCCAGAAAGAGTTAAACAAATATTTTCAGCTCTATATAATGGGCTAACCATAAGAGAAGTAAATAATAGTACTGGTATTGATTTATGGTTTCTAAAACATTTGGAAGAAATAGTAAGTGAAATAAAAATTCTTGAGAAAGCATCTTTAACTTTAATAGATGAAAAAGAAAAATTATTTAAACTAAAATCAATGGGTTTTGGAGATAAGCAACTAGCGCTGATTTTCTCGCACGGAATAGAGGATGTTTCTGAAGAAGATATTAGAAAATTAAGATTAAAACATGGTGTTTTCCCTGCATATAAAACGGTGGATACCTGTGCAAGTGAGTTTGAATCATATACTCCGTATTATTACTCTACATATGAACTTGAGTCAGAAGTGAAACCATCAAATAGAAAAAAAGTAATGATCTTAGGTGGCGGACCGAATAGAATTGGTCAGGGAATAGAATTTGATTATTGTTGTGTTCATGCTTCTTTTTCACTTAGGGAAGATGGCTTTGAAACTATAATGGTTAACTCAAATCCAGAGACAGTGTCAACTGATTATAATGTTTCAGATAGGTTATATTTTGAACCTTTAACAACAGAAGATATTTTTAATATTTATAGTCTTGAAAAACCTGAAGGTGTGATAGTCCAGTTTGGTGGACAGACCCCTTTAAATTTAGCTACCTCGCTTGAAAATCTAGGTGTGAATGTCTTAGGTACAAAAGTAAAAAGTATTCAGCTGGCAGAAGACAGAAAACTCTTTAGTGAAGTTATTAATAAGTTAGGCTTAAATCAGCCAAAATCAGATACTGCTAAATCAATCTCAGAAGCTATGGAAATTGCTGGTAAATTAGGCTTTCCACTTTTAGTTAGACCAAGTTTTGTTCTTGGTGGAAGAGCGATGGAAATATTCTATAGCAAAGCTGAAATGGAAAAATTTATTTCTAGAGTCTTTGAAGTAGAACCTGATTATCCGGTTTTAATAGATACATTTTTAGAGAATGCTACAGAAATAGATGTAGATGCTATATCAGATGGAAAAGAAGTTCTTATTTGTGGAATTATGGAACATATAGAAGAAGCGGGTGTTCATAGTGGAGATAGTGCATGTACCTTACCACCACAAAACATTCCAGAAAAGCAAATTGATGAAATTAAGTCTGCTACATATAAGCTGGCATTAGAACTTAATGTTGTTGGACTTATGAATATTCAGTTTGCAATTAAAGATGGTGTTCTATTTGTGCTTGAAGTTAACCCTAGAGCAAGTAGAACGATTCCTTTTGTATCTAAAGCTACTGGTGTTCCATGGGCAAAAATGGCAAGTAAAATAATGTTAGGAAAAACTATTTCACAGCTGGGGTTAAAAGAAATAGTTCCTTCTCATATTTCAGTAAAAGAAGTTGTTCTTCCATTTAAAAAATTTCCTGGGTCAGATATATTGCTAGGACCAGAAATGAAGTCAACTGGTGAAGTGATGGGTATCAGTGATGATTTCTCTAAATCATATGCAAAGTCACAAGTCGCGGCTAGTCAGCTTTTGCCAACTCGTGGAAATATTTTTATAAGTGTAAATGATAAGGATAAAAAACAAATTATTCCTATAGCAAAAAAACTCTTTGATTTAGGGCTTGGAGTATACTCTACATCAGGGACTGCAAAGATCTTAAAAGAGAATGGAGTTCCTGCTATAGAAGTAAAAAAAGTGTATGAAGGAAGACCAAATATTGTTGATAATATTAAAAATAAAGAAATCCATTTAATAATTAATACTCCTGTTGGAAGAGATGCAAGGCAGGATGATAAATATATTAGACAAGCGGCTATTCAGTATTCTATTCCAGTAGTTACTACAATTCGTGGTGCTATAGCAACTGCTGAGGCTATAAGTGGACTAAAATTAAATATAATTGAAGTAAAACCACTTCAAGAGTATTATTTGTCTAAGGTTCAGACAAGCTGAACCTTTCTTGCTCCAGTTTAAAGATTTTCTAAAACAGCTTTTTTCATAACGTCTACAGGAATATTTTCTTTCCCTGTCCAGAGTTTTAATGACTCTGCCCCTTGTAAAACAAGCATATCTATTCCATTTAATGTTTCTAGCCCAAGTGCTTCTACCTCTTTTAAAAGTTTGGTTTTAGATGGATTGTAAATAATGTCATAGACTAATGAACTTTTAGGAAGTTTTTTTAAGTCTTCAGTTCTTACTGGCGAAGAGTCTATATCTGGATACATTCCAATGGGAGTCGTATTTGTAAGAATATAAGTATTTGATAAATCTATTTTATCCATAGTATCAATTACAATCTCAGATTTGAAATTATTATTTTTAAGCATTGATTTAAAGTTCTTTAACTTTTCTAAATTTCTTCCATAAATATTTAGCTTCTTAATATCATTCATTAAAAATGAATATGCAATAGCAGAACCGGCTCCACCATAACCAATCATTGAAATCTCTTTTCCTCTTATATCTTTTTTAAATTTCTCTGGAATGGCTGAAAAGAATCCAGTAAGATCAGTGTTTTCTCCAATTGTGCCGCTATCATTAAAAATGATAGTGTTAACTGCATTAATTAATTTAGCTCTTTCAGTTAGTTTGTCTAAGAAAGGAATGATGCTGACTTTATGTGGAATAGTAACATTTAATCCACGTACTCCTTCTTTTTTTAATTTCTCAAAAGTCTCTTTTAAATCTTCCGGAAGACATTCATATATTTCATACTCTCCGTTTAAATTAAGTTTTTCTAAAGCAGATAAGTGCATTGGTTTTGACAATGATTTACTTCTGGATGATTTTAAAATACCAAGTTTTAGCATTAAGACATTCTCCCTTGCGTCATTGCGAGGAGGCTCTGAAAGAGCTGGCGTGGCAATCTGATTACGTTATGAGATTGCTTCGTCACTTATGTTCCTCGCAATGACGTGAATCCGTCAAGAGCTTTCTTTACTTCTTCTCTATCATCAAAATGAATAGTTCTATCTTTTAATATCTGATAATCCTCATGTCCTTTACCAGCTATAACTATTACATCATTCTTGCTAGATTTTGAAATGGCAATTTCAATGGCTGTTCTTCTATCAGCTTCAACTGTAATGTTTGAAACATTTTTAGTGCCTGATAAAATATCAGTGATAATTTGTTTTGGATCTTCAGATCTGGGATTGTCTGATGTCACTATAACAATGTCTGAAAGTTCTTCAGCAATTCTTCCCATTTTAGGGCGCTTAGTAGGGTCTCTATCTCCCCCACAACCAAACACACAAATTAACTTTTTACCTTCTTTTACCATAAGCCTTGCTGACTTTAAAATATTTTCAAGACCATCTGGAGTATGTGCATAGTCTACGATACATATGGGTGATTCAGAATTATTTTCACTAGTGATAATCTGAAATCTGCCTGGTACTTCATCTGCAGAGCTAATAGCAGAAATTATGGAGTTAATGCTAAGCCCTTCAGCAAATGCACAAGAAATACTGGCAAGTAAGTTATAAACATTAAACATTCCATTTAATTTTGATATAACATCAAAAGTCCCTTCTGGAGAAACTAAAGAGAATCTTAGCCCATTGGATGAAAAATTTATATTTTTTGCCTGAAAGTCAGAAGAGTTTTTAACCCCATAACTTATAATTCTTACTTTCTTCGAATCTAAGGCTTCAACCAATTCAGAGTACTTCCCATCATCTTTATTTAAGATGGCATATTTGTTTTTATGAGATGAATTATTTAATATCTCAAAAAGTTTTCTTTTTGCTTTGAAATATGCATCCATAGTTAAGTGAAAATCTAAATGATCCTGGGTAAGATTTGTAAAAACTGCACCAGCAAAATCACAGTCAGATACCCTATGTAATTCAAGTGCATGTGAACTAACTTCCATAGCTATATGGGTAAATCCTTTATCACTTAATACTGCTAATTGTTTCTGAAGATCTGGAGCCTGAGGAGTCGTGTGTTTAGCATCATAATAAGCAGATGTGGATGATTCTCTGGTTCCAAGGGTTCCTATTACTGCAGTTTTCAAACTGGATTTTTCAAGAATGTGTTGAATTAAATGAGTAGTAGTAGTTTTTCCATTTGTTCCTGTTACTCCTAAAACTCTAATTTTTTTGGTAGGCTCGTTATAAAATGCATTGGACAATTTTGCAAGGGCAATTTGAGTATCTTGTACTTTTATTACTGGTATAGATGTCTCTATATCTTTTTGGGAGATTATTACTTTTGCTCCTTTAGACTCTGCTTCTTTTACAAAATTATGACCATCAGTTTTCTCCCCTACAAGACATATAAAAATATCACCTTCTTTAATTTCTTTAGAATTATATGAAATGCCAGTTATTAAAGTGTTATTTTCAATTTCTTTTTCAAAAAGCTTTGAGATTTGTTTTATGGAGAGTTGATATTTCATAACAATCTATTTCAGTCTATTTTTTTATTCTACTTAACTTGTGGTTTTCAATATAGTGTTTAATAAGGTTAAATAAAACTCTCTCTTTCTTTAGTCTAAGCTTATTGCAAACCATAGAGAAATCTTTATATGAATTGTCATTAATATTAATGCTTATTTCTCTCATGTTTATATGTTATCACGATGATAAAATTAACAAATTGTTAACTAAATATAAAATAAATAGGGTATAATAAATTATATGAAGCCTAAATCTAGCAATAAGAAAAAACATAATGATGAGGATGATTGGATCTATGACCCAATCGTTGTTAAAGGTATTTTAAAAGCTAAAAAAGAAGCTGATGAAGATCTGAAAAATGGTAAAACAATCACCTTAGAACAAATCCTAGAAGACTTTAGGAATGAAGATGAAAAAAGAATTTAAGATAGATTTTTCACGCAAAGCTAAAAAAGACTTAGAAAAATTTAGAAAAAAATATTGGAAATCATATTCGGATTTTTTATCATTAGTGCCAGTCCTTTCATTGGATCCATATGGAGTTGGTGAGCCATTAAAAGGCAATTTGAAAGGTTTGTATGCTTTACATTTTGGTAGAAAGCCTGAATGCAGAGCTTTATATAAAATTGAGAGTGAGATGGTTCTAGTGCTTGTACTTAAAATTGGCACAAGAGAAAATTTTTATAATATTTTTTAATTACTGTATGAAAGAAATTATATTAGGAAAATCAGTAAAAGGTGTTGATATTAAAGGGTTTTGTTTTGGAGATGAAACAGCTTTTAATAAGACTTTAATTGTTGGTGGGATTCATGGGGTAGAACCCCAGTCTAGGGGCTTTTGTGATCTTTACGTAAATGAAATGAAAGATAAATCATTCTATGATGATGCTTTTTTATGTATTATACCTGCTATAAATCCTGATGGACTTTCTTTAAATATTAGAGGAAATGCAAATGGAGTTGATTTAAATAGAAATTTTCCAGCTAGTACATGGCACAGTGTGCCAGTCTCTGGAAATAGTGCTTATCACCCTGGCTCTAAACCAGCTTCAGAACCAGAGACTAAAATTATTGTGGATCTTTTAAATAAATATAACTTTAAAAAAATAATTTCTATTCATACTAATCATTACATTCAGTTTCCAAATCCACCAATGGTTAATTATGATGGAGACCATTCCAGAGAGCTGGCAGAAAAACTCAGTATAGCCACTGGGCTTATGGTACATAGCCATATGGGGTATCCTACTCCTGGATCTATGGGGATATGGATAGGGAAAGATTTAAAAAAGATTTCTATAACTATAGAATTGGATGATACTAAAACATCTGAAGAACTTTATAAAAAACATGGAAAAATGTTTGAGATGGGGATTTTAGGAGTGTAGGTGGTTATTTGCTAGTACTATTAAAAAAAAATGACATTTTATAATAATCAATTTCATTAAAGCTCTGATTGTTTTTTTGTTGATGACAACGTATAGCACTGTTAAATATTATAGGAGGATGTTTAATAAACTTGTCTACTTTTGGTTCATCTTCAGATATTTCTGTTAGCTTTGGAAGAAATTTAATAGGACCTTCTGGTCGTTTGTTAAATGCTTCTTGTGCGATTCCAAGCCCAGGACCAAAATCATCAAATTTTACATTTGCCTTTGGTACTGGAGGAGGGGGAGGGGCTTCTGGCTTCTTTTGATCAGGGTTATTGTTAAAAAGCTTTTCAACAACTCCGGGTCCTGAAAACTGTGCAAATATAATTTGTAAAATCATGATTTTCTTCTTTCATTGTATACAAGTGTAGGAATAATGACTTTTTTATAATGCCTAAATAAATTTATTTTAAGAATAAAAAGTCTTAATTTATTGTTAATCAAAATGTTTGCAAAACTAAGATTTTCATTTACTTATCTTTTGATTTCTAGAATGTAGGTGTCTTTTTGATTTACAGTTATTTTATAGGTGTAAGGAATGGTGTATGGTGTAACTTTCAAGGTCCCTGAGGAATCAAGGAGTAGGTCTCCATTAAGTATGCAGGTACTTTTACCATTAAAGGTCCAGCCTCCAAATCCTCTTCCCCCGCTACGAGTTGGACCCTGTACTGTAAAAGGACTTCCTTTTTCTATAGGTAACTTTCCTATTGCTATTTCAGCTCTTTTTGTTACTTCAGGTCCTTGAGGAGGTGGTATTCTGAATTGGTGAGTGGTGTTGGCAGTGATTACTTTATCTGGAGTAGAAGCTGGCTCAGGTGGAATAGAAGCAGGATTTTTAACGGAGATAGTAATAATCTGTCCTCCAGCTGTGACCAAAATATAATCTCCTAAATCAGCTTTAGGATATGCATTGAACGTTCCTCTACTAAACAATGTAAAATCATTGAGATGATAATATCCTGCTGGTTCAACATGCTGAGGTATGTAATTTTTATCTCTTGGTCCTTTAACAAGATAAAAAGTAGTCTTATCTAACTGAGGTATTACATCAGATGATCCAGGGGATATTGTAAGATTTTTAGTCTTTAAATCAGGCTCTGCATAGAAATCATAAGTGCAAACTTTATCATTGTATTCTACGTTAATTGAATAATGTCCATAGGTAGGAGTAGAGCTAAGTTTAAATTCTCCTTTTTCAGTGACAGTGCATTTAGATCCAAATGTTATTTCAGAATTAGTTGATGTATTAAATGTAGTTTTACTTCCGTAGCCAATAGGAGGAGTAATAGTTACTTTTTTTGAGCGTGAATAATCAGGAATTTGAAAATTTGTAGATGGTGTTACTAGTCCTGCATTCTCTGGTATAGGAGTTGACTTTCTTAATAAGAACGCTTCAGTAGGACCTAATGAGGGTGCAAAATCATCAAATTCTGCTTTTGGTAGTATTGCTGGAGGAGGTGGTGGTGAAATATCTTCTTCCTTTTTATAAATTCCTTCAGCTATTCCCTTACCTGGTGCAAATTGTACTTCCACATTTCTTTTAAATAGTTTTTTAATTGCTCTTAAACTTGTTAAAAAGTTTGGAATTGAAACTTGTAAAATCATAAGTATATCTCTTTCTAATACAAGTAAAAAAAAACAGATCCTTGATACTAAAAAAATAAATTCTGTTTAATAAATAAAAAAGAGAGCCTAGAATTAGACTCTCTTTTCTTTACTGTGAGTTTTTTACTAACCAAATAGAGCGTTGAATATGCCTCTTCCAATTCCATTACTCTTGAATGTATTTCCAAGCATATTTCCAATCCCTGCACCAATTGCGGCTCCGACAAAGAAACCAACTCCTGGTAATAAAACTGCACCTGCTACAGCTAGTCCTATGGTAAGAGCTTTATTAATATTTGCATCAGATTTCATAGTCTTAAGATTTTCGTTATATGCTTCCACTCTTTCTTCATAAGCATCTTGGGACTCGCCTTCTAACTTTATTTTTGGAGCTTTTTTCTCCATTTCTTTAATTTCATTTGCATCTTTACTTAAGTCTCTTAAAGCAAGAAGTGCACCTACCCATGGAAGAATTCTTCCTAAAGGTCCTGTAGTAATAAATCTGCCAAATCTTGAGAAAAGGTTACCAGTTTTTGATGCATTGTTTACTGCTACGGCACCTTCAGTAACAGCAGAAGTAGCGGTAGTAGTTTCACTTACAACTGTGGCACCTTCAGCAACAGCAGGAGCAACAGTGGATGTTGATGATGGAGCAAAGCTTAAATAATTATTTATTGAAGTTCCTACTCTATTAGTGTGTCTTAAAATACTTCCACGTATACCGTTAGATTCAAGTAAAGTAGCAAATTTATCACTATTTGCCGCAATATTTGCACTGGTTTGTGTATATCCAGCTAATACTGAGCTACCTTGAACAATAGAATTCCCTATTGAATTTCTATTAGTAAAATCTTTATATGTATCTTGATCAGACTTTTTGTATCTTTTGGTATGACCACCATTTTCTGGTCTACCACCAGGATTTTTTCCTTGTTGTGGGGCGTCTCCACTATTTACCAATTTCATTATGTCTGTTGATGTTAATTGTAATATAAACATTGTTTTCTCCCTTTTGGATCTATTAATAAAAAGCATTTAGATGAGAAAATTTGATATTGTACCAATAAGAGAAAATAAGATTTATTTAATAAAATAAAGTTATTAAAAAGTAAAAAGAGCTAATGAGATTTTTAATCTTAAATAGCTCTTTTTTTGTTGTAATTTTTATTAGACTAGAACCATCTACGAATCCAGTTAGTAGCTTTACCCACTAGATTTCCTACAGAAGCACCTACACATGCTCCAATAAATGTTCCAGCTCCTGGAACTATAGAACCTATAACACCACCTATAACTGCTCCAGCAACTGTACATGAAGTGTTGACTATAGCATCTGTTTTAGCTGTTGATTTTGCCTTATCAAAATCATCTAAGTAAGCTTTATATTCTTCTGCTGATTCATTAGGATTTTGTACTCTTACTTTCATATCACTAACTTTTTTCCAGTCCTGAAAATTATCCCAGACTGAAAGTGCGGCACCAAGAACTGGAATTGCTCTTCCACCAGCCAAGCCTGCAACTTTTCCTACCACAGGTAACTTTGAAACTACACCACCAAAATTTGATATTCTACTTGTAACTGAACTAGCAAAGTTTGAAAAACGAGTCATTAATGGAGCTAATCTTTCAAACTTTGATAAATAGGTATAAAATCTTGCAGTCCAAGTTGCTTTAGAGACTTCACTAAAGTTTCTTGCCTCTTTTGCTACTGTGAGAGTACTATTTAAATCTCTCCAATATTTAGCGGCAGTAGCTAATTCTTTTGATGTTCCATATGCGGCTGTTGTTAATGCTGCATTACCACCTAGTAGTGCTAATCTTCTTTGATCTATATCTTCATAATAAGATCTTGTAGTTTCATTGTAAAAATCTTTACTTACAAGTTGTTTGTTAGCTTCACGCAGGTTCTTTGCTCCACCTTCTGCTATTCCTTGTCCACCTTCTGCTGGTTGAAAATCATCGAACTTTGGTGCTTGTACTACAGGTGGATTTGGGTTACCTGGAACAGGAGGATTTAAAGGTCCTGGTACTGGAGGATTTACTCTTCCTGCAGGAGGAGGATTTATAATTTTATCTGCTATTCCTGGACCATCAAATTGTAGTAAAAACATAGTGGACTCCTTAATTTATTTACACTTATAAAAAGAATTATAAATATAGTATTTGATAAGTTATTTATTAAATATTTTTCATAATTAAATTTTAAAAGTACAAAACAATATGCCAGAATTTTCTACTGACATATTGTTTTAGTTAATTAGAATTAAATTTATCTAGCTGGTGGAGTATAAGCTCTATCAGTTCTGGATTTTTTTATTGCATCAATACCAGGCTTTAAGGTTGGTGCGAGAGTTGCATTTCCTTCTACTGAACTAATTGTACCCATGTCATACCATCCAACTTTATCGTCTACTTTGTCATAAACTAAGACATGTTCTTCAGCTTGTCCTGGTATTTTTCCTAGGGCTACTATTCTTCCATTAGGAAGTACGTAGGTACTATCTCCTTTAGCGATATTTTCATGAGTTGCATTATATACCCATACTCTTCCATCAGGATTGTTTGTCCCCATTGGCACTGGTGTTCCATTTAAAATATCAGGTATGAATCTGGCTCCAGACATCGGTGTATTTTTTGCTGGATCCCATTTCCATGTACCTGCATTGTCTACATAAGTTCTTGCCGCAGTATTTACTCCATTTACTAAACCACCTTCATAGAATATAGATCCGTCAGGTTGTAAGAAGTATCTCCCTGAGTTAGCGGTTCTTGACCCAGGTAAAATATAACTTCCATCTGCAGATCCTATTAACCCTAAATTTGCTATTCCTATAGTCCATGGAAGAGGTTTATCTGAGGTTTCACTCCATGCTCCCTTTGCTCCGGTAGCGGCTTTTACTACTGCACCACCGCTGTTACCAGCGGATCTATAGATACTGCCATCTGGTTGGTAATAAAATTTTATTCCTGGCATTCCTGGATGTGAATATGATCCATCAGCATTTAAAGTATATCCAGTCATTGCAGTTGATGCAGGGCTGGAGCTTCTTTGCATTGCAGATATTATGTCACTTGATGATTGTCCTCCTGTACTAGTTGAACCAGGATTAATTGTAGTACTTGATGAAGAGCCAGATTTTACTTTATTTATAATATCTTGAGCTGAAAGTGAACCTGAACCTGTTGCAGGAGCTGGTGCTACTGAACCTGGAGCTGGTGGTGGGCTTGCTGGACCTGCTACTGGAGTAGAAGAGCCTCTTAGCTTATTCAATATATCTTGAGTTGTCATTGTACCTGTACTGGCACCGCTACCTGTTGGAGTTCCAGAGGCTATAGGTGCTCCTGGTCCAAAGTCAGCCATAACAAACATGTCAGCTTGATAAAAAGCGTTATTCATCATATCTAATGGCATTAAGCCTGAAGCTTGTGGTGGTTGAATGAATCTTGGTGTTGGTACTCTACCTGAGTTGTCTATATTATTAAATGCCATTGATTTCTCCTGAAAATAGTTTTATAGAAATTACATTAATATAAAGGATAAAAATTATTCTTTTTGATAGTAGTCTATTAAATTCTTTTAATAAAAGAGACTATATAATAAGTTCTTTAATTAGAAGTGGGTAATTTAACTTAACTTTAATCTTTATAAGAACCTTAATATAAGGAACAAGTAGCTTCTATAGGATAAAAGTCTCAGTAAGTATTTTTTTATTACTATCAAATTCTTTTTCTACACTGCTTTGTATATGCGAAGTGAGAAGTTGTCACCAGGCAGACTCACTTTACAAGAATATAAGTATTGAACTATTTTAGTTTGTACTTATTATATAAAAACTTTTTTGACAATTTTATTGTTGGAATAGTAGGTCATATATTTAAGAAAAGGTATCATTATGTCAATTGGTAGTATTATTGCTACTCCATTTAGAGTTACTGTATCAGCACCCGTAGGATTTATAAGGGGTATTTTTGCTGGTGGTAATTCAGCAAATGTAATTAATGGTGAATTAGCACCAAGCTATTTATCGACATTAGAAAAATCAGCAGAAGGATTAAAAGGTGCTAGAGCCGCTTCAGTAGCAACAGGTACGTTTACTGAAAGAGTAGGCGCTAGTCTAAGAGCAGGCGGAGTACATAGTATTGTAGAGAGTAAGGTTGCAGGCACATTAACAGAGCTTTATAAAGGTAGCGCACCATTTAGTGAAAGATTTGGTGCATTCACAAAAAGTTTAGGTGCTCTTAACGGTAGAGGATGGACTTTAGGTATTTTAGGAGCATTAGGTTCAGTTTTAAGTATTGCTACTGGTATTAAGTATGCGTGGTCTTCATATAAAAAGATGAGCGATACTTCTAAAGGTTGGCAAACAGATTTAATAACAGATCCTAAAGTACATGGATTGGGAGTTATGGCAGGTATTTCTATGGCTATTGGTGGAGCTTTATGTTTGTTCCCTCCAACTGCTGCTGCTGGTGCAGTTGCATCACTTGCAGGTGTAGGATTAATGGCAGGTATTGAAGGATGGAAATATTATAAAACTGGAAATCATTGGCTTAATTACCCAAATACAGCTCCAGTTCCATTTAACTATTTCTGTAAACTTGCTAACAATGCTAAACTAGGGCATTCTGGTATAGGAGGCGTATCTTAATGGATGGCGATTTAATGTCAGGTTATATCAATCCACATATAGAGTATGAAATGACATATGCGGCAGTTAGTGGTCCAGCATGTTTAGTAGAATCAATGCAGAGCCAAACTAGAGCCAATGGTCATCAAATTAAAAGAGTAAGAGAAAGAGAAATAAATAAGTATTTAAAAAAAAATGGATATTGGCAACTTGATAAAGAAGCAAAAGAAGTACAGAGATCAATGAAGAAAGATCCTTATAATAAAGCAAATTTAGACAAGTTAAATGGTTTAAAAGCTAATATGAAAGAATTGAAAGAGCAAGCAGGACAATTTGCTGATAGTAATCGCTCTGTTAAAGGCTTAAGGCAAGAGAATGAGAATCTTAATAGTGGTATTCAAAGAGGTTTCTTAGCGCTTGAAAATCTGGATGGAAGTAAAGCAAGTTATTGGAGAACAAGAATTGCTCAGGAAAATAAAACTGCTGAGGATGAATCAGAAAGAACAGAGTTTGTGAACACAGGATTTATGTCATCTGTAGGTCTTACAGGTGGCGGTGGTGGTCATTAAAACTAATTAGATCTTTTCTTTTTGCTTAATAAGTGAAAGTATAGCTTAGTTAAAACATCGTATAAAGGTTTTGTTATTCCCCTTGATAAAAGATTTAGTTTTGCTTTCCAGACTGTTTCTTCATGGTTTTGAGCAAACCACACTGGAATAGGAGCTAAAACCTTTGTTTCTAGCAGAGCCTCATCTGTTCTACCCATAAAATTTACAAAAGAATAAACATCAATTAATTCCCTGACCCCTGAAAGCCCAGAAGCATATTTAAATTGTTCATGAAAGAAAGTACATCCTTGAAATTGAAGTTTATTACTGCTTGAATAGCCATAAACTCTACACATGAATGGTTGAGCTTCGTATACGCTACATCCCTGATCAGTTAATGCTGGACAGTCAAAGGTAAAGTCTTTTGGGTAAAAACTATGGGAGCTAGAAGCTTTTTTAGAGTTGTAAAAAGGAGGATCCTTTTTGTATTTAGTTCTAAAGCTTTCTACAATTATTGTTGATTTGTTTAATATATCTTTTCTAATGTTTTCTGGTTGTTTATCTAACCATTTCCTAAGCAGTAGATATTCAGTATAAGAGATGTGAGGATAAGTCTTTGAGCAACATTCGTTACAGCTATTTTCAAAACAAGTATCCCTGTTTATCCCATATTTTGTGGCTAATTTACTTTTAGTTATTCTTGCATCTTCATAAATATTGTTCAATAGTCCTAGAATCTCTCCTTCACTATTAGGTACAGATTCAGGATAATTTAAATAAAGCATTTTATATGAAGTGGTTAGTGTTTGAGACTTGTCTATGTTCTTTCTGTATTCATAAAGGTTTTTTTCGGAAGAATTGTTGTCACCCTCAATCCTGTTAATCCACGCTTTAAGTCTGAAGGTCTCATTGTTAGATAAATCTTTTAATATTTCTTTTGCTTTTTTGGTTTCTCCTATAGAAATCAACAGTTCGGTTATAAATAAAGGTAGTAATTCAAGCTCTGAGGTAGATTGATTGGTCATAATTTTATCTATTAGCTCTATTCCAAAGCTTCTATTATTTAATCTAAATATTCTTGAAAGGATCTTTTTAATAAATTTCTCTGCGCATTCCTTTTCATTCTTTATATTTTTGTGATTAAAAGTTTTATCTGTTAATGTAACCCACGCTAAAAAAACAGCAGAAAACATAGATCCAGAGTTATTTATAAGTGTATTTGTTTCACTTTCATTAAGTGCTTTAATTGAGGTTAGTGACTCAAAATGGTTGATAAAATTTTCTTTATCTCCTTCTAAAAGAAAGTTGTAGCACTTATAAAAATTACAGATGGTTTCTTCTTTTTCGTCTCCTTTAAATCTTAATAGCTTGCTTTGAGACTCTTTGATTTCTAGGGTATTAGTTAGAATCAAAGCAGATATAAGACTCTTTTTGTTTGAATCTAATACCTTTGAATCTTGTATGAAATCATAAAGACTTTTAAATAAATTGTTATTTTCAATAATTGATAAAATTTCAATTACCTTTTCATAATTTTCAATTTCTTCAGAGAAATCTTCAATTAGCTTGATACAGTACATGTAAGCTTCATCACTTGAGTGGGAATAAAGAATCCTGAGTAAAACCAAGTACTTGTCAATGCGCTTTTCTTTCCATATAGCATTGCAGGATTTAATTTTGTTTTCCTTCAGAATCCTACTTACTTTTTTTAACAACTTATTACTTTTTCCTAAGCATGGTTTATGTTCATTAATACTTAACCATTTGGCAATTTCTGTAGAGTCTTTTGCAATCTGGATAGCATTGTTTTCAATGGCTAACTCAGCTATATACCAGTATGGAACAGGAGAAGTTATATAAAATCTAGCAAGTTTATTTGCTAAATCAAAAGCATAAAGAGGATTCTCTTTTTTTAATAAACATATTAATTCTTCTGTAGATAAAGTGTAATTGTCCGGTGCATTTTCCAAAATTTTTATTAAATAGTCAGCTCTTTGTTTCTTGTTACTTATTTTTTTTGCTAACTTTAAGATCTGTTCATCTGTAAGTAGAAAAGGTTCTTTGATAGGATTTTTTTTGCCTTTTGCATCTGTTATTAATAAATCAAGAGATTCTGACATAAGGTTAAATACTTCTAAGTCTATTCTATAATTCTTTTACTCTTTTTACAAAGAAAAAAGCAGTCTTATTACGAGACTGCTTTTATACTTAGAATATTTAACTTTAGTTTCTAGAAAGCTCGTTAAATAATTTGAATAGAGAGAGGACTGACTTAATAACATCTTTCCAGAATTCTAGAAAGTCTTTCATCATTGATATGATTGCTTTTAATACTGCAATCTGTTTGTTTAAGTCTTTTAATGCGGGGTCATCCTTTTTACCTGCAGCTGCGATAGCTATTGCTTGATTTTCTAATCCACCTAGCTCTTCAGTTAAACCTGAAATGTTAGAGGTGTATTCTGCTATTTTTATGGATGCTAAACCTATTGACATTGTTTTTCTCCTGGTTAGTTGACTCTAAACTTCAACTCCTTGTTGATCTTCACAATATATAAAGGCGCTTTTAAAAATAATTTGATAGTTTTGCAGGTTTTTTTCTTTTAAGAGTAAAATCTTAATATTTGATTTAAGGATTGATTAAGCTTTAATGTCCTTATAGCTGGAAACAGCTTCTATCTTAGAAACAAGCTCCCTGATAAGCTTTGGATTTTGTTCTTTTGTATTCTTTTGTATAGGACCTTTGTACTTTGCGATATTTTCAGACTTATATCCTTTATCTAAAAGAGGAATCTCAGACATACTTTCAGGTATTAAATAGGACATGTTATAGGCTTTAAAAAACAACTGATCAAATTTTTCTTCAAAATTTTCTATGATTAAAATTAGGTTAATATTTAATTCTATGCATGAATATAGAATGGGTTTAGAACCTAAAGAGATAGCAGTGACTGGCAGATGGGTTTTAATAAAGTTAGAAAGTGAGTCTGATCTAATTGCTGAGAGCTGGCTTTTAAAGAGTCCAAAAAGAGATCCATTTGATATGTAATTAATAGGGAGGTGAAAACCATTTGTAGCATTTTTTATTTCAGTAGAATCCTCTGCTGTAATTGTTATTTTATGCTCTTTAGCTTCTAGCTCATTGATTAGAGCTATATAAAAAGGCGTATGTTCTTCTTTATCAATATCTATCCAGATATGCATATAAATCCTGTAATTTTAAGAAACAACCAATATTAATATATCAAAATAATAAGGTATTCATTTATATATAAACCTTATATTGATATAGGTATCCCTAATATAGAGTAGAAAAATGTACTTTTAGTTTATAAAAAGTATTTCTCAGGGAAAAACCCTTATAGGTGCAAACCAAATCTTAACTTTAAAGAATAAATTTAAAGGATTATATGAAAGCAATTATTTTAAGCGGCGGAAAAGGCGAAAGACTTAGGCCATTTACTGAAAATTGTCCAAAAGGGATGATTCAGATTGAGGGCAAGCCTATTCTTCATTACCAGATTGACTGGCTTAAAAAACATGGTGTTGATGAAGTAATATTTGCTTGTGGTTATTTAAACGAGAAAATTAAAGACTATTTTGGAAATGGAAGAGTAGTATCTATTAAAGTAGACTATTCTATTGAAGAAAAACCTCTCGGTAGAGGTGGTGCTATTAAAAAAGCATGGTCTAAATTATCCGATGAAAGAGTAATTATTACAAACGGGGATATTTTTACAGATTTAGATTTAAGTGAAGTTTTAAAGACACATTTAAAACAAAAAGAAGAAAACAATATTTTAGCTACACTATGTCTTTTCCCATATAAAAGCCCTTATGGCATTGTGAGAGTTTCTGAAAATGGTGTTGTTGATGACTTTGAAGAGAAACGTAATTTACCATACTGGATAAATGGTGGCATTTATATTTTTGAACCAGAAATTAAGAATTTCTTACCTGATATTGGAGATCATGAAACCACTACATTTCCCGAGCTTGCAAAAAAGAAACAGATATTTGGATATAAGTCTGAAGTCTACTGGAAGGGAATTGATACTATAAAAGATCTAAACGAATTCCAGGCTGATAAAAGATTTTTAGCATAAATAATTAAAAAATAAAAAAGATTTTTCTAAACCCATACTTTACCTTAGGCAAGATTTTGCTGTTAAACGAAATCTAACCTTTTTACTTACTTTTTTATACTTATAAAATAAATTCTCTTAATCTAACCAGAGGTTTTACCTTATACACAAAAGATGATTCTTTTGTTTCAATTACAACTTACAAGAGCTGTAACAAGAGAGGTAAAAATATGAAAAGAGAAATAGTAATAAAAAGAAGTCAGATAAAAGCCCATCCTATGAATCACCCTATAAGTAGGATATTTGAAGACTTAATTTATCCATTTCTAATATTAATGCTTTTAGTTCTCAGCTCTTGTTTTTTAAGTGCTCATTCCGCTGAAATAACAAATGTAGGACTTTATGCTAAAGCTGGTAGTGGAGATTACTATACACTTTATCCAGATGGTTTAAAAAAAGAAGATGCATATATCGGTGGGTTTAAATCTGCCCAGCTAGATCCTCTGGAAGAGAATATTTATTTCTTTGATACAGGACTAAAAGTCATTTCTAAAATAAATCTTTTATCTGGCAAGGTGACCAGAGTTATTGGTAAGCCAAAAAGCACTACATTAGTAGACTATTCAATGACTGTTTCTTTTAATGATGCAAGTCTAGGCAAAGTAAAAGATTTTACTTTCGATAAATATGGGAATATTTATATTTTAATTAACAATGTACCTAATGACTCTGTTTTCTTAGGTAAAGATACCCAGCCAATAATCTTAAAAGCTTCACTTAAAAATAACACTATTACACAAGTGCTAGATCTGGAGAAAACACTAAATTTAAATCCAAACACTAAGCTTTCTATTAACGGTATTTCTTATGACAATAGTAAATTTATTTATATTTATGGGTCTGCAAAGCTTCCTGATCCAAATGTCTCATACTTTAATCCTGTAATAGGTCAGGCAATTTTCAGATATGATCCTATTACAAATGCATTTGAAACATATGGTATTAGTGAAACACTGAGTAGTTTAGGGTTTCCTTATCAGGTTCTGATTAGTGCACAAAATATAGAGACCTTGTCTATAAAAGGATTTGCATTTGATAAAAGTGAAAATTGCTACTTGTCTACAGCTTCTACTGTTAATGTCTCAGGAAGTGCAACCACTTATCCTAATATAAATAAAGTAACTCCTAATGTCGGAAATGGTTTAAGTTCATTTATAAGTAATGGTGTGAGTTCAAAAGATGATCTTGGAGATGGTGGACAAGCAAGCAGTGCTTATGCTGTTATCGAAGGAGCAAAATGTGTTTGTAGTGATTTAAATGGTGATCTATTAATTGCTGATACTGCAAATAATAGGATTAGAAAAGTATTTAACAGTAATGGACTAATTAATACTGTAGTAGGGGGTGGAAGTGAAAATCTGGATTTTGGTCAGAATAAATCTGCTAAAAGCATTGCTCTTTCTTCTCCTTCATCATTGTTAGTAGATAAGTTAAACAATTTATATGTAATTGAGCCAAATAGAATATTGATTTTAAATAATGCTGTTTCTTATGTTAATCAACCTATTCAAATTGCTAAGTTAGCAACTCTGTCAATTACAAAAATTGCAGGTAGTCCGGTATCAAATCCAAAAGGAAGTATTTCTACTCCTGATTTATCTCTTGATTATAGTTATGCAGGAAATCAAACAGTAGAAGTAACAGCAAAAAATATTCCAGAGGGTACAAATGTAAAATTGATTACAACAAATGCAGATGGCACAGTATCTTCAGATAAACCTTCTGCAATGTTAGTTAACGGAGTTGCATCAGTACCAGTAAAAATCGATGCAGGAACTTCAAAAATTGTTAAAGCAGAATCTGATCCTTTTATTCCTGCTCCAGGTGTGTATCTCCCTGGAACAGAACCTGTTGTTCCTCCAGGTACGCTCCCAGAAGAGCCTTTAAATTCTGCACCAAAAAGGAGCGCTGTTAATTCAACTACAAATTTAATTCCAGCATCACAAAGATTTAATTTTACAAATAGTGGCTGGAAAAAATTTAATCAGTATGTTGGAAGTGTATCTGTTCCTGGAATTATTGATCCTGACAATAATATAAATGATCCAACACTTATTGATTTTGGTAATAGGCTAAATCCATTATATTTAGATATATCTAATAGTTTGAATAATACTGTTTTTAGTGTCTGGATGAGAACAGATAATGAAAGCATTACTATTCCAATTGGTATTGGACCAGCATGTCCTGATAGAACCCAAACATCAAGTTTTAATTCTCCAGGTTGGGAAGGATGTCGGTATCCAGATCAGCTTGCAGATGGAACCAGACCACCTTTTTATAGTTACTCTTCAGTAATAGTTACTCCTCAGTGGCAGGAATTTACTATAAGTAGTATTTATCCAGAGTTGAAAGATAAAAGTAAGCAGATTTTTATCGGAGGATTATCACAGCCTCTAAATAAGAAGATTTATGTCTGGGGAGCAAAATTAGAAAACTATTAATAACTTTCAGAATCAAAATAATAGCTTACAAATAAAAGGATATTAAAGTGTTAGGTAGTATAAATCTTAAAAAAACTATTCTAGTCTTGCTTTGTATTAAGCTATTAATTCTTGATTCTTTATCTTTGTCAGCCTTTGCTGAAACGAATCTTATAAAATCCACATCAAATCCTGTAAGTTATAGTACAAGCCTTTTGCCTGATCCTATATCTATAACTTCAGATCCAGTGTCTTTAACTTTATCTGATACAAGAAATCATATTTCTTTATCATCTGATCCTGTGAGTTTTAAAGTGGACTTACTTCCTACTACTCTTTTTGCTTCTTCTTTGCCTGTTAGTTATTTAACTTCAATGCAAGCAAATCTAATTACTTTAAGCTCAAATCCTGTAAGCTATTCTTTAAGTGAATTCACTGGTGAGAAAGTAGCAGTATCAAGTGAGCCAGTTTCATATAAAGCATATAATGGCACTCCCTATTTAAGTAAGATCTCTCCAAATATTTTACCGATAAAGTCAGATTTAAATACCTACAGAATAAAACTTATTGGGGAGAATTTTTCAAAAGATGCAGTCGTGTCAATTGGTACTTTAAAAATTGATTCTGAGTATATATCATCAAAAGAAATTATTGCTATTATTCCAGCTAATTTTACTGATAAAGAAAACATTTTCCAGATTTTTGTGGTTAATCCTACTCCTAATGGATCTGTCAGTGAAGGTTTAAATGTTTCAGTAGTAGATCCTGTTCCTACTGTAAAAATCGTTGCTAATCCCAGTATTGGAATTGCACCACAGGTAATTACTTTTGATGGGAGAGAAAGTGAAGATATTCTTGCTAGTTTCTTTGGTACTATGACGACATATTTATGGAATTTTGGAGATAATAATTCTGATAATGAAAATCCAAACACTTTAGATGACCCTGTCGTTACTCACAAGTATGATATCCCTGGGAAATATCAAGTAATGCTTTCTATTACAAATTCTTACGGCATGACTTCAAATCTTACCAGAGAGATTGAAGTGAGAGATAAAAATGATCCTCCTGTCGGTACTATTTCATCAAGTGCTTCTGGAGAAGATGTCCCTCTAGAGGTTTCATTTAATTCTATGATTACTGATCCTGAAGGAGATACGATCTCATATTTGTGGGATTTTGGTGACGGAAGTACTAGTAGTGAAATAAACCCAACTCATACTTATGAAATTCCTGGAACTTATGCTCCTAAACTAACTGTTACAGATTTAGCTGGAGCAAAAACCACACTTACAACTTCAGCTATAAAAGTACTACTGCCAAACAATGTTCCAAATGTTCAGTTCTCTGCAATTCCAGCAAGCTGTATTTTAAAACAAAAAAACAACGGTCAATTTACTGGAAATATTAAGTTTTCAAGTGAGGGTACTTATGATTCTGATAGCGAAGCTTTGACATACTTATGGGATTTTGGAGATGGAGAAACTAGTGCTGAGAAAAACCCACAACATGAATATTTGATGAGTGGAAATTACAATGTAAAACTTGTTGTTTCTGATGAGAGAAATGCTAAGGTAGAAAGTCTTCTGCCTGTATCTGTTTTAAAACCTGTTCCACTTCCTATAGCTAACATAAATCAAACAAGCGGAATAGCGCCTTTAGAAATTATTTTTGATGGAAGGAGTTCTTCTGATTATGATGGTACTTCAGTATCTTTGAGATGGGATTTCGGTGATGGAGATTCACAGGCAGTAAATAGTTTAAGTGACCCTATTAAGCATATTTATCAAAATCCAGGAGTTTATCTGGTTACATTAACTGCAAGTGCTGTAGACAATAGATTTAAGAGAATAAATTTGGGAAATGTTATTGTAAATGATAGTAATGCACCTGTTGGTCAGATTATAAAATTAGAAGGTGGCGAAAAGGGTATTCTTGGAACTGCCATGATAAAACTTTCTGCAATGGGAAGTTTTGATCCTGCTGGTGGAATGATTAACTATAAATGGAGCTGGTCAGCTAGAAGCTGGGATGTGCTGGGAAATGTAATAGATATTTCATCAACTTTAAATGAGCAGATCTCTATGTCGAACTTAATCTATACGGGAGAGGAGTTTGAATATACTTTTAATAATATAGGGCAATTCACTCCTGTTCTTGAAATTGAAAAAGAAGATGGTTCTAAATTTAATTTTTACGGTGAAACGTATACTATTTTTGAAGATCAAGCTCCGATTGCTATTGCAAAAATACTAAATGAAGAAACATCAATTTCTCCAAATACTGAAATTACCTTTGATGGTTCAGATAGTTATGATCCAAAAAGTGATGGCATAATGTCATTTTTATGGGATTTTGGTGATGGAACTATGTCTAGTGAAATTTTCCCAAAACATGTCTATAGTACTGAGGGTACTTTTACTCCAAATCTAATAGTTTTAGGAAATGATGGAAAAATTGGTTATGCTCAAACTCAGTCTATAAAAGTTCAAACAGCTCATGATATTACTGCTCCTGAGAATCTGTCTTCTCGAAAAATACTATTCCAAACTGCTGATAATGTAGGTGAAGACGAAGAAGCTATTCTTGAAGAAGATCCAGAAAAAAATAAAGAATCAGTAGAAACAATGATTGCTGATGTAATCACTTCATATGATTCTTCAGATAATGAAAAGCCTGAGATCGGACCAGTTACATTAGAGCCTAAATCTGTAGAACAAGGTGGGGCTCTTAAATTAAGTGCATTTGTGAAGGACAATATAGGTCTTGCCAATTTTGGATATGTAGTTTTATCTTCAGATGGAATGACTGTTTCTCATAAAATTATTGATTTGATTAATAAAAATATTAAAGGGGATGTGAATAGTGAATTCTATATTGAAGAAAAGGTTGATATCCCTATAAATATCACACCCGGTACATATAAAATCAAATTTACTGCTACTGATTCTTCGGGTAACCAACTGGCAAAGATATCTTCAAATGAAGAAGTCTCAGCTACATTTGAAGTTAAAAAATCAGAAAGTGGAATTACGAAATATGATGTTTTAATTGCTCCTTCTGAAGTCTTTGAATTGACTGATGCAAATATACAGGCAAGAGTTTCAAAAACTTGTTCAAAAGTTAAAGGTCAAGCAGGGAAGAGAAGATGTGAGAGAAAAAACAAAAAGAAATTTAATTTAGTTTCTAAAAACAGTACAGATAAAAAATATGAAATTGCTGAACTTGAAAATGATTATGGATTACACATAAGAAAAAGAGATTATTTAAGTGCTAATAGTGCTAAAGAACTTGAAGATGTTATTAAGACTAGATTTAATTTAAGTAATTCCAAAAATATAAAAGCTTTAGCTACTGGTTTTAATGTTAACTCTCTTACTGCAGTTACAAATCCATGGGTTTATTCTAGTCCTACTAGTACGAACTCATTAACTCTTGATGTTGTACCAAATACTTCAATGCAAGGATATTTAGAAATTGGTGCTATGGGTTCACTTACCAGCACTTACTTCTCTAACTGGTGGAAGACTCTTGTATATATTGATGGAAATAAAATAGGTACAATTTCATGGAACAGTGCAAGCGGTATTTCTTATACAGGAACAAAACAAAATGTACCTGTAGAGTTTAGACCAGCAAACAATAATGGAACTGCATTAAATTCAGCTACCTGGACAATGACATATATAAATTTTATCCCACCAGTAAAACCTGAAATTACATCTCTATCTCCAGTGAGTTCTATAGCTGGAAGAGGATCTTTTGACTTATATTTAAATGGAACTAATTTCAACACATCATCAAAAGTATATTTTAATGGAAACTCTATTATTCCTTATATTAGCAATTCGACTCTACTAGTCGCAAAGATTCCAGCAGATTATGTTAAAGATTCTGGAAGTAAAAATATTACTGTAAAAAACTCAGATGGACAGGAATCATCTGTAAAAACTTTTGATGTAAAAGTAAATCCAAACAATCCATGTAATATCCAGTCATCTCTTCCCCAGGCTCATTATGGTGCTGATAGCTGGACAGTTTTAGGTGGTAATAACACCTACCTTTCTTTACCAAATGCAGTGATAGAATCTGCCGGTTCAGTAACTATTCCTTTCTGTTTGGATAATAGTTATGATGTGAAAATTACAGTGAGTACTTCTCATACTCAAGCTAGTTCTTCTACTACTAATAATGCTACTTTCTGGTTAGACGGAATATATATAGGACAGGGAGTATATTCTGGTAACACTAGCCAGTTAATTGATAACTTAACTGTAAAATCTCTGACAAATTCTTCTCACACATTAGAAATAAGATTTAGTGGCTTGCAGGGAGATAGGTTAAGTGTTGGTGAAATAAAACTTTTAAATGCTTCTGGTCCTGTTCTGGATAACTTTGAACCAAAAAGTATAGGTCAAGAAGGGGCAGGAAGAGTTGTAACTATTACTGGTAGAAACTTTAATCAAGATGTAGTTCCAGCAATCGATGGAATTGCTTTAACTAAAACAAATGTTACAAGTACTGAGATAAAAGCATTATTTCCAGACAAGTTCTCTAGTCCTGGACAAAAAGGACTTTCTTTAAGTGGAAATGGAAAAGTTTCAAGAGTTCTTTATCTAAATGTTTTAAATAAACCAGAAATTGTTTCTAACTCATTTCAGGTAAATCCAATACAGCCTTTTCCTGGTACAAACTTTAATTTAAATCTTTCAGTATCTGACACATTAAATGAATCATCAAACTATACGGCTGAACTGGGAGTGTTTGATCCTGATGGAAAACTTTTAGTAATTCCTAACATTTCAAATCTCTACTCTACTATTCAGGTAAATGGTTTAAGGAATCCTTCTGGCATTACACCATTATCTGTTACTGTTCCGTTATCAGTTTATGCAAAACAAGGGAACTACAAAACAGTAGGAAGTGTTAAAAGAGATTCTAGTTTAGGCTCTGACTATAGCAGTGTCGATGCTGTTTCTTATCTTGCAGGAAAAGGATTAGGATTAATTTTAGATGATACCAATGTTCCATCTTCACATAAGCTAACATTTACCCCAAAGCCAGGAGTTGATCTTACTGTAGGTATTGATGAAAATGATGTATATAATCAGGGCTTTAATTCTGCAATGACAAAAGTAATTCAAAGTGATCAAGATGTTAAATTAAAAGTAGTTATAAATCAAGGACAAGAATATTCTTCAATGCTCAAATATAACTTTATTTCTGGGGATGGGAGAGCATCAGGGTTGACGCCGCAAGACTCATACAGTTTCAGGTATTCAAACTCTAACTTAAATGCTACTACTCCAACTACATTTAATACTAATATAGAGGTTTATTGGATAGATAATGGAATCCAAAGCAAAATTAGAGATATTTCTGGACCAAGTATTTTAGTCTATCCAAACTATGCTCCTGTAGCAAAAGCAAGAGTATTAAAAGAACAATATCCTGTTTTTGCAGATAAGTTACCACTCTCTACAGCATTTATAGATACAGGAAGCTATGATCCAAATCAGAAGTTCTCAGCAGTTTTAGACTCTGTAGACTCTATGAACAATATTTGGGAATTATATAAAATCACTACTGGTACTGATGGAATGATTTATACTTCTGCACAAACAATGCTATCTTCTGATATGAAAACCATTCAAGCTGATTTTACTGAAAGAGGGAGCTATTTTGCTAAGTTAACAGTTAGAGATAAAACAGGATTATCTGATTCAGCGAGTACAGAAAGTGTAACGGTAGCTGGTGTGGGTCAGAGAGTAGGAGTATTTGCTAGTACTGATCCTGGTGACAAGAAAGTCTATGATCCTTCTACCAGTACATCACAGGGGCTTCCAGTGATGTTTAAATCTAGTATTTTCGGAAATTATAAATCTGTTTCATATAAATGGGATTTTGGAGATGGGTCTTGTTCCGGTAGTAATCTAAATTCTGATTGTACTGATCCAAATCCAATCCATTATTATTTCGATGGAAAAAAATCCTTTGGTGGTACGAAATTTAATAGCAGAAAATCTGTCACTCCAAAACTCATAATTAGTGCAATGTTTGGAGATGGATCTTCTGAAGAATGGTCAGCAAGTGCTGGAACAATTACATTTAATACTGAACCTCAGTTTGTTCTAATCGATTTAAAACCAGAAGTTAACTCTGGAATAGTTCCATTTACTGTAAATCTAATGATCGATCCATTAACTGCAAAAATAGTAAATGCTACACCTACTAAGTATGAATTGGACTGGGGAGATGGAAGCAGTATTGAGACAGGCGTCATTGCGAGGAGCGTAGCGACGAAGCAATCTCCTGACGAAATTACATTTGACGAATTAAAATCAAAAATCTTTACGCACATTTATACTACTGCCGAAACATATAATCCAAAACTGAAGGTATATATCAAAGAAACGACAAAGGTATTTGAATTTAGTACAGCAGATATCGTAGTGGGGGCTAGGGGTACAGCAGGTGTATATGTTCTTGATGATTTATCCAGCACTCAATTTACAAATGACCCAATAATTACTTTTATGGTTAACACTGTTTTTGCAAATCCAAGTGACTTAAATAATAGACTAAAAATCAAAGTAAAGGATAATCAAAGTATTGAAAATATTACTGAATTAAATCCAAACTCAGATAGTCAAACAATATCTCTGTCAGAAGGGAAAAATAGCTACTATTTTGAAAGCACAGATAGTTCAAGTCAAACCTTAATGACTGAGGAAAAGAATATAGTTCTAGATACTGTTTTACCTGCTATTAGCAATATTCATTTCTTAAATAACAATAATGATGTCATTGTATCCGGGAATATTACTGAAGAAAACCTTCAAAAAGTAGAAATTGGTGTAGATGGTAACACTCCAATAATACTAAGCTCTGAGGAATTAAAGCTAACAAACAATGAAACTAATGAGTTTGAGTTTAGGAAAACTTTAAATAATTTATCAAATGGTGAACATAATTTAATAATCACGGCTTACGATTTAGCTGGGAATATTTCTGAAGAAAATAGTGGAATTAGAAAACAAAACAACTCTACAATATCAATCAGAAAAATAGTAGAAAATGGAGTTACCTATGTTACTAATGCATCGAATAATCTGTACAATCCTGAAATATTTGAAACCAATGATGATTTAATTGCTGGGAACAGCTTTAAGATACAGCTTCAGACATGCTTCTCTGATGATCAAAATATGCAATCTGGTGGTGTAGAAGCAAACCTTGATATTGAAAGTCTTAAATTAAAAGAAATTAAACAAAATGGCATTACTGTACCTAAAGGTGAGTCAGAATTAGATGAGATTCTAAATTCTATTAAAGAACAAATAACTCTTGGATGTGCAGATTTAGGAACAATACCAGGATTACTTAACCCAAGTTGTACTGATTCAGCAAAAACTGCTTGTTTGAACAAATGTGTTCATTTTGATAACTTTGCATGTGGCTATGAGATTTTCAAATCAAAGTTTTTAAATAACCCTGGAATTGGTAATAGGTTTAGCTTCACTTCCCAGGAGAAAGATCCGACAAAACCATGGGATATAGGAACGTATGAATTAAATTTTGAAGTTAATGAAAATCCAGTATCTTGTAGTACTTATGGAACATGTTTAGGAAAAAATCCTGGTAATAGAATTATTTCCCAGAGATATAAGTATGCGGTTAATGTAAAAAGAGATCCAAAAATTGAGGTTTCATCTTTTAAAAATACGGTGACTAAAGATTCAGTAAGTAAAACTTTATCTACTAAAAGTCTTTTATATAATGTAGTAAATAAACTAGAGTTTGATTTAGTAGTAATTGATAATGTTCCATTTATTTCTGGAAGTAGAATCCCGACATTAGATCTAAACTCTAAAATATGGACTAACCTTGGAAGTGTCAATCCTCAAATAACAGTTCAATCAGAACAAATTGATAGTACTGATCCAGGCAAATATATATTTAAGCTTTTAACAACGGTTAATCCAAAGACTCCAAACAGGTCATCACTTTCAATTCCTGTAAAACTACCTGGAGATATTTTTAATCCTAGTGGAATCAATATCTCTGCTTATATCGAGCTTCCTGTAATTACCAATATAAATGCTGAAATAACCTCTCCAGAGGAAGGAGCTATCATTACTGATAGTATTCATGTTTCTTCAAAAGTTTCGAAACCATCTGAATTAGAACAAGAACTCATTGATTTAATTTCATGCAAAAAGAGTGAGATCTTTTATGGAGTGAAATTTCCAAATGATGAAAAATGGTTTACATTACAGAAAATAACACCACAAAATACTAATGAGAAAATAGCATCAAAAGGGATTTCTCAATCAGATGGAAGTATAAAATATGAAAACTCATTAAACTTTAATTTAAAAAACAATAGTATTTTTACTAAAGGGTTTTTAAATGGGACTTCATTTGGTCCAATAGATCTAAGTGGAGAGTATTCTACAGCGTGTAATTCAACCCCAGTTTTTTATACTGGAAGCCCTAAGAAATATATTCTCCTTGATGATCCAAAAATAGTAAAAAGTAAATGTAATAGAATTAAAAACACGGATAAATCGCAGTGTGAAATAGTGGTTTCAAATAACACTACTCATGATGATTTAGAAGTAGAAATAATCCCTGACAATGGAATCATAGATAAAAATATATGTAATTGGGGAAGTTT
>CAZRTB010000007.1:0-83136 GCA_964602915.1 uncultured Gammaproteobacteria bacterium
GAACCGCCGCATAGAGGTTTTGCAGACCTCGGCCTTACCGCTTGGCTAAGCCGCCATAACAATTATTTGTATAGCTCAAGACAAGCTTGAGCTTCTATCTAACAACCTTTTCACATTATCGGATTTATCCAATAAATGGAATAAATCCTTCTAGCTTTAAGTTGGTTAGAAATATATTTTCAGTGTACACAATTATTATATTACCCTAAAGATCAGATTTAATCACTACTTGATATACTTCAATTAAATTCTTTTGCAAAATACGCCCTCTCTATCAAGAGTATATGTTTCACCACCACCAATTATCTCAACCATTGTTGATCCTGGCATTTTTAGTTTATCTAACCCAAGATCAATTTTTTTTATACCAATAAATTTCCAACAACCAGGTATGAACATGCTTCCTAAAAGAATACATTTTGGTTCTGAAAATTGCTTATCTATACAAGCAGGTTCAAAATCATCTGGACATAAAAGATTTCCACCCTGAGAACAAACAGGATAAACGGAATCAGGCTTTGCAAAAGAATCTACCTGAGAAGCAAGTGTTAAAAGAATTGAAAAAACAACTCTTTTAAAAATCACTGTGATTATCTTTCTATTTTCCACAAGAAATATTGTTTAATTTATAACTAAAAAAAGTATTATCACTGCTATTCGCTAAGCAGGATGGAAGATACATTGTTCCAACAAAAACACATGAAGGTTTATGATCTTTTGGACAAAGAGGCTGAAGTCCTTCTGAACAACCTACTTTTCCTGCATTATCGCACGTCGGTTTAGTGCCTGGAATTGTTTCTGGAATACTTTCTTTTATTTCTTTCTTTTTACCAAAAGAAAAGGAAGGAAGAGTTGCTAAAGAACTAACTAAAAGAACTAATGCAAGATAATTTAAAAAACGCTTCATTTTTTTAACCTTTAATATTTTGCCTGACAAACTTATTTAACCATACTTTTGAGGATAAAAATCTTAGGAAATTTGACTAAATACATTATTAAGGAAACAAAATATAATAAATTCATACTTAATTTCTATAACTGAGACATTAAATTTATCTTGTGTAACCCTGGGTTACAGAAATCTATTTATAAACCTGATAACATATTTATCAGAGGGAAAAGTTAAAAATTTGAAAAATCTGAAAACAAGTACTAATAACACATCTATAAAGATTATATATACCTCTTTATGTGTGCTTTTTTCTTTCTCTCAGATACCAGTATTTAGTGCTGAAAGGCTTTCAAATAAAGAAGAAGAAAAGCTAAATGAGTTAAGTAAATCTTCTTTTCCACAAACTTCTATTTTTGGAAAATTACAAGAGCCTTTAAGAGGAAATGTATCTATATTTGAAATCAGACCTGAAATCATTAATATTACTCCTGAGCTTGAAAAAGCAGAAGTTGTAGAGCAAGTAGAAAAAAAAGAAACAGAGATAAAAAAAGAAGAATCTCCTGAATTGAAACCTATAGCTCTTACTACTAGCATGGCAGAAGAAACTAAAACAGTCTCTGATCTAGCTGTTGAGAGAAAAGAACTTCAGAAAAAAGAAGAGGTTGGATTAAATTTCATTCAACCTTCTCTTGGAGTTACAGAGGAAGAGCAGGTAGCTATAAATGAGTTCTTCTCACGTAATGAGCAGGAGCAACTATTAAATCTATGGAAGTCTACGATTGAAAGAAATAAAACAGTTCAGTTTATTATTCAGAAATTAACTCCTGCATCATCAAAACAAGAGGGAAATTCTTTACTATCTAAGACTATAGGAACAGCCATATTCTTACCATTTTATGCACTTCAGGCATTTACTAATAATTCAGGAGCATATTATGGAAGTCAGCTTGGGGGCAGAGTTTTAGGAAGTATAGTAGATGGAAAGATGCAAAAAAATCATGTCCAAGCTCAGCTTTCTCAAACAGAATCTATTGTTCTATTTATGATGATTGATGAAGTGGCTGAAAGACTTAGAAGTAGATATCATTCATATAAGAAGTTAATGGTTGAAAGAAGTCTTGCTACTAATGAATTAGATGAAGTTAAAAAGGATTCTTTAGATGCTCATGAAGCAAAGGTTCAGGAAGCAGAATTACTTGCTTCTATTGAAAGACGTTCAGTAGAGAGAGAAATTAGAAAGATTGATGCAGAGATTAGATCCCAACGTAACGCTTTGATAGAACTTGCTGGTATTGACGCAGTAAATGATTTAGATAATCAGCTAAAATTAGAATTAGCGGCTACGATAAATACCCCACTAGATTTTTTAGGTGTACAGAAAATGATTAAAGGAGAATAATGATGGCAACCAAAATGATGGCTAAAGACGAAGCAAAAGAAAAAGGTCGTGAAAAATCAGAAGCTAAAAATGAAAAAGTAGAAAAACTAAAAGCTTTAAGTCTTACACTTGAAAAAATTGAAAAAGATTATGGAAAAGGTTCTGTCATGCGTCTTGGTGATGCCAAATATTCTTCAATAGAAGCTATTCCTACCGGTGCATTAACATTAGATTTAGCATTAGGAATAGGTGGAGTACCACGTGGAAGAGTTATAGAAATTTATGGACCTGAGTCCAGTGGTAAAACTACAGTTGCTATGCATATCTGTGCACAAGCTCAAAAAATGGGTGGAATTGCCGCTATCGTAGATGCTGAGCATGCTTTAGATCCAGAATATGCAAAAACTCTTGGAGTGAATACAGATGATCTTTTAGTAAGTCAGCCTGATACTGGTGAACAAGCTCTTGAAATTACAGAACAATTAGTAAGATCTGGTGCTATTGATGTAGTAGTTGTAGACTCAGTTGCCGCTCTTGTACCTAAAGCTGAAATTGAAGGTGAAATGGGTGATTCTCACATGGGTCTTCAAGCAAGACTTATGTCTCAAGCACTTAGAAAACTTACAGGTATAGTAAGTAAGACAAAGAGTGTAGTTATTTTCATTAATCAGATGAGACAAAAAATTGGTGTAATGTATGGTTCTAATGAAACTACTACTGGTGGAAACGCTCTTAAATACTATGCTTCAGTTCGTTTAGATGTTAGAAGAATTGAAGTGTTGAAAAAAGATAATGTAGAGTATGGAAACAGAATTAAAGTAAAAGTAGTTAAAAACAAAGTTGCTCCTCCATTTAGAATTGCAGAGTTTGATTTACTTTATGGAAAAGGAATTAGCTTTGAGAGTTCATTACTTGATGTTGCTACTAGCTTTGATGTTATTCAAAAATCAGGGACATGGTTTAGCTATGATGGAGATAAGATTGGTCAGGGGCGTGAAAAAGCAGTTGAAGTTCTTTCCTCAGACCCTAAAATGTTAAAAGAAGTTGAAACTAAAGTCAGAGCAAAAATCCAGGAGCAAAGACTTCAACACTCAAATACTGCACCTAGTGCTGAAATAGATGAGGATATTGAAGAAGATGAGGACGAAGAATAAAGAAATTATTAAGCCTTTTAGGGTTTAGTAATTACTTGATATAATGAAAACTATGACAAACCTATTTAGCTATTTCTGGTTCTATTTTACTTCTCAAGGGAGCAGGTAGGTTATAGTTTGAGCTTTTCATAACCCCCGCTCCATATTAAGGTAGCGGGGGTTTTTATTTTGTAATTTTGCAATGGAGCAAAGCAGTATAAGGAAATATAGGAGATAACAATGTTAAGTCAAAGAAACAAGGTACAGGTTGGAGATATTACTATATCAAACGATAAATGTACTTATATTGCTGGTCCATGTTCAGTAGAAAATGAAGAACAGATTTTTACAGTGGCAGAGCATGTAGTTAAAAATGGAGCTACTATCCTAAGAGGTGGTGCATATAAACCAAGAACTTCACCATCAGCTTTTCAGGGGCTAGGTGTAGAAGGTCTTAATCTTTTATTTTCTGCCGGAAAAAAAATGAATGTTCCTGTACTTACTGAAGTAATGGATGCAAGTCAGATAGAAACTATTATTAATGCTTCAGGTGGTCATCCTTTTATTTTTCAAATAGGTGCGAGAAATGCACTTAATTATTTTTTACTAAGAGAAGTAGGGAAGACAGGTATCCCTGTGCTTTTAAAAAGAGGAAAAGGAGCATTAGTTTCTGAAATGATTAGTGCTTCTGAATACATTACTTCTGGTGGAAGTCCAGTTATCATGTGTGAAAGAGGAATAATGACATTTAGTAGTGCTGGTGGTGTTGGAAGATTTACTGCTGATCATATGGCTATTTTAAAGTTTCAGGAAGCAGGATTTTTAACCATATTTGATCCTAGCCATCCTGCAGGAAAGAAAGAGTATGTAGAACCTCTTGCACTTTCTGGAGTTGCTCTTGGTGCTAATGGTATTGTTGTAGAAGTTCATAATAATCCTTCTGTGGCGCTTAGTGATAAAGACCAGGCTTTAAATCTAAATGATTTTTCTAACTTAATGAGAAAATCAATAGGTATTGAGATGGCCCTGGAGATTTGCTCAAATAAAGAGGAAAAAACTTTATCAGTGATTGGCTAATTAAAAACTAACCTCTAAACCATTACTAGTTAAGTCTTGTACTTCATTTACTTCTTCACTTGTATCGCTCACTACAAGACCTTCTCCAGAATCTTTGACACTTTGATTATTAACTTCTACTACACTTTCTACTTCTAAACCGTTGTTATTATTTACTACATGAATATTAGGAATGAAATTAAATGAGCCGCTTGCTGAATCATCTGATGTATCAATTAGAAGACTATAAAGACCTTTTTTTTCTAATAGATTTTTAGGTAGTGTAAGAATAAGATTTCTATTATTGAGATGTGCATTTAAAGATTTAGCACTTAGCCTTTTTGCTTTTTTATTACTACCTTTAACTCTAATTTGTAAACTTTCTAACCCTGAGTTTAAAACTGAATAATAAACTCTTTTTGGAAGTCTTATGTGAGCTTTATTTTTTTTACTTTCAGCATATATGGTATTTGTCCCTTGATAGCCTCTAACTTCAAGGCAATGCGAATTTGCATGTGCAGACAAAATTGTTAGTAAAAATGCTAGAAAAAATATTATGATTTTCTTTTCCACGTTTTAATGCTTCTTCCACTAGATAATAGTAAAAAATAAGAGAATGTTTTTCCTAGATTTTTCACTAGGAATGGCACTAATTAGAAAGGGGAATTACTACTTAGATTTTTAGTAAAGGCTCTGTTTCATTCTTAAACCACTCCACAAACTTTTTAATTCCTTCTTCAGGTTTTGTTTTAGGTTTATATCCTAGTAATCCTTCAGCTTTACTTACATCAGCATAAGTAAGTGGGACATCACCAGCCTGAGCGGGTTGCCAGTCTATAATAGCTTTTTTTCCACAAGCAGATTCTATAAGTTTAACCAGGTCAATTACTGATGTGGTGTGAGACTCGCCTAGATTGAAAACCTCAAAATCAGTCTTAGAATAGTTTATAGAAGCCATAATTCCATCTATTATTTCAGTTACATAGGTGAAATCTCTTTTAAATTCGCCATCTCCAAAGACAGGGATAGGCTTTTCATTTAAAATCAACTTTGTGAATTTATGAATAGCTAAATCTGGTCTCTGGCGTGGACCGTAAACTGTAAAAAACCTGAGGCAAATAATAGGGATTTTATATAAATGATTATAAGAAAAACAGAATTTTTCACCATTTAGTTTAGTAACACCGTATGGAGAAATTGGCTTAAGATCTAGCTCGGTTTCTTTAAATGGAGAGTTCTTACATTCGCCATATACAGAGCTACTCGATCCAAAAACAAATTTTTTGCAGTTATTTGCTCTGGCTGATTCTAAAAGATTTAATGTACCTAAAATATTTACTTCTTCATAAAGGAGCGGCTCAGTAAGTGATGGTCTTACTCCTGCTCTTGCCGCTAGGTGAATTACTGTTTCTGGTTTATGTTTATTAAAAAGCTCACTAACTTTATTTTTATCTCTTATATCAAAGCGATTTAAAATAAAATTTTTATTTTCTTTAAATCCAGAAATATTTCTTTCTTTTATTTTAGGGTCATAGTAATCATTAAAATCATCAATTCCAATAACAGTGAAACCTTCACTTAAAAGTTTTTCTGTTAAATGACTACCGATGAAACCTGCAAACCCTGTTACGAGAGCTTTAGGCATGTATAAAATCCTTAGGTTTTACGTTACTTGCCCAGCTTTCAAATTCTTTTTCTTCTAAGATATTTGTAATTCTAAGCAGTGAACTTAAAAGATTTTCCCCTTGTTTATTTTTAGGGAGAATAATTTCGTCCTGTAAAGTGAGCTCATTATGAATAACTTTCTGATAGTTCTTCTGTGGGAGAGTACTAAGTTCTGTTTTTAGCCAGGTTAAAAGAACTTCTTTAACCTGCTTCTTTTTATTTTTATTTTTGTGATAATAGCTAACGAATTCTTCTAATATCATTATGGTTTCCTTTTTTTACCTCTTAAATGTAACCATTTATAACAAGGGTATGTCAAGAAATTGTCAATAAATTGAAAAGAAGATTTTTCATACGCTTTGTAACTAAGCAAATTCCTAAATAGATTCTATGAATGGAAATGTTCCAAGGCTGTCAAGAATTGTATTTTAAATGCCAGATTGCTAATCTTTTAAGGGTAAAAGTCAAAGAGGACTTATATATGAAAAGTATTTATGGAAAGTTATATTCACGTACAAACAAAACAAGATAATACACTTAAGGATGGGACAAAAGGACTGCCATATTTTGTAATTATAAATAAGTCAAATAAAAAAGAAGTAAAGATTCCATGTGCTAACGAAGATGTGGCCAAAAAAGTTTTAGGTACTTTCAGAACAAACAGCTAAAACTACAGCGATTGCATAGTCTTTTTCATGAGAAATAGAAACCTCAAAATTGATTAATTTTTTATCCTCTGCTCTCTTTTTTGCTCTTGAATGTAAAACTATTTTAGGTGCACCAGAAGACTCTCTTAAAACCTCTATCTCTTTAAAGTATACGCCTCTAAGTCCAGTTCCAAGAACTTTAGAGACTGCTTCTTTAGTAGCAAAACGACCAGCAAGCCTCGGCACTAAATTCCTTTTATTACTGGTGACATAAATGTATTCATTTTCAGTAAGAACTCTCTTTAAAAATCTATCTCCAAATCTTTTATATGCAGACTCATATCTTTCAAGCTGGCAAATATCTGTACCAATTTTTACTTTTGGGGAATTCATATATTAATTTTAGACCATAAAAAATGTATATTTCTTATATTTATTTGTATTTAAGGGAAATTTTTGCTATTTAGCTGACATGAGGTTTAAAATGCGGTATCATAAAAAATCGGTAAGCAATTGCCAGTGAACACTTATAAAATCATTCCCGGGTAGCTCAGTGGTAGAGCGATCGGCTGTAAAATTATATGTAAGAATCTATGTCAAGGGATACCAGAAAATACAGCGATAGAAAGCAGTATTTAATAAATGCTGTTAGAAAAAGAAGGAAACTAATTCGCGAAAGAGCCATTGAATATAAAGGTGGCAAATGTGAATCATGTGGATATCAACGCTGTAATGAAGCCCTTGAGTTCCATCACTCAGATCCTAAGAAAAAAGGTTTTAGTATATCTAGTAAAGGATATACAAGAAGTTGGGAAAGAGTGAAACAGGAACTTGATAAATGCATGATCTTGTGTGCTAATTGTCATAGAGAGTTACATTCAAAGTTAGCAGCCCGCAGTAGTAATATTGCGGTGAATAAGTAGGCTAAGTCAGGGAAACCCAAGTGTTGAGAGATAACGGGTAATCCTGAGCTAGGATAAATTTATTTATCTGAGTGCAGAGACTTTACACCTACCTCCCAAATATTTAGTTATGGGAGAAGAGAAAGTCCGACTCTTCAAGTAATTGAAGTCAGAAAGTAACCGATTGGTCGGAGGTTCGAGCCCTCTCCCGGGAGTTCATTTTTACTAAAACCCTCATGGCTATTGACTTTAAGGTTTTTTTATTTCTTATATCTGTTGTATTCCAACTTGAGCAACTGCAGAAAGCTCATCTATCCTTGCTTGGTTACCTCTTATTGTTCTTATCATTCCGCAACCAGTTCATTTTACAGCTTTAACATTTCCACAAATACAGATTTTAGATACCCCTTCATAAACAATAACTCTATTACAATAAGGACACTTTATCTAATTAGATTTAATATCGCTTGTTGATTCTTTATTTATATTATTTTCTTCAGGATATGCTTTTTGTATTATTTCTATAAGCTTATTTCCATCAATCAATTCTATTTTTCTTTGTTTTATATGGTCATTTTGAATAAACTTTTTTGCCTTATCACTAAAGTTTGATGTTGTAACAAAGAAACCACCGCTAGCATTTTCCTGAATTATAGCTGCAAAAAACTTTTGCAGTTCTGGTCTGCCAACCAAATTATCAATTGCGTACCTTTTGCACTCAATAAGATGTTTAGTTCCATCTTTAGTAGCAATTGCATCTAAACCACCATCACCTGTAAAAGGTGTTTGTTTTACTGAATACCCCAAACTTACAAACAATTTAGCTACAGCATTTTCAAACTCTTCAGGGGATAGTGATAAAAGATAATTCAAGTTTTTTAATTTAATCTGTTCAAGCTGTTCAGCTTTTTCCCTTTCAATCTTTAATTGTTCGTATTCATGTTTCTTTTTTTCATGCTCTATTTGCTCTTTTTCTTTTCGTTCACGTATTAATTTTTCCTGATTTGCAATATTTTCATCAAAGCATGTTTTACACTGATTGTATGAGCTTCCTCCAAAAACACCATGCTTGCAAATCGTATTCTTACTAAACTTATATAGACACCAAATTGAATAACCAATAGCATATATAACTAAAAATGAATCCCAAGCCTCCGTTAATCTGAATCCTAAAAGAGTTAAAACAATAAATGCTCCTCCAGGATAAATTAAAAATGCAAAACCTGTAAGGAAAGTAAACATAAAATAACACCCGAAGAAGCTTATCCACTCTGATAATTTTATATATCTTTTTTTAAAGATTTTTCTTTCCTCTATTAGTATTTCATCGCCTGGGACTAATAAAAATTCGGGAAGCTTTCCAGCAAGAACTTTTTCGATAAAATACATTCTTGTTTTATATTTATCATTTTTCACACATTCATTACATAGATTCTCTGTTTTTCCTTTCCATACAACATGAGGGCAAAGATTATTCAATACATAAGACAGGAAGTAAAGACCTCCAATAATTCCTACAAAATATAAAATTGATTCCATTGTTTCTCTATTTTACTTAGAAATTATTATTTATAATGTTTGACAAATTGCTTAATTTATATCAAGCCACCATTTTACTGTAAATCCTAGGCTTTTCCAACATCATTCTAGAATGAAATTCATACTTTAAATAATTAGAATAACCAGACTATAAACGTTTAATTAACTACATTTATATTATCAACCGTAAATAATTTCCATATTTTGTCTTGAAGACCCACTTTATAGAGGGAAAGGTCTGCGTTCTTAAAAAAATGTTTCCATCTTACACGTTTATCAGATTGAGGGTTG
The DNA here is from genome assembly GCA_964602915.1 of uncultured Gammaproteobacteria bacterium. Lineage (GTDB taxonomy): Bacteria > Cyanobacteriota > Vampirovibrionia > 2-02-FULL-35-15 > 2-02-FULL-35-15 > CAZRTB01. The sequence continues at coordinate 9,504 of CAZRTB010000007.1, forward strand.
AAAAAAATGCCAGGCTTATTATTTTCTTCTTCCATTATTTTGATGTACTTTTCAGAAAGAAGTGAAAAAAAACTATGTACAAAATAATCAAGATACCAAATATCTTCTTCTAGGATAAACATTGGGCGGTCTGGTTGAGTACCATACAATACTGGATACCTTGGGGTTTCATAATAAGGACTATACTTTAAAATGCTTCCATAAACTTTTTCATTTTCAAAGAACTCTACATTCAAATTAAAAACTTTGCACTTGTTAAAAAGATTTTCCAAATCATGCCCAGCTATATTTTCATATCCGTTTTTCAATAAAAATCCTTTTAAAAAGTTTTCTATACTTTGGTGTCCACAAAACATGGAAAAGTGAGTGTATCCCATTTTAAAAAGAATCCTTGAAATAAAATATAATTCATCTCCCTTGTAAAAAAATCCTTCAGTAGCATTCTTAAGCTGTTCTTTTGCTACAGTTTTATCTACTTTGACTGCCCTAGAGATATTGCTTGAGCCTTGCTTGAAAGAGTTCAAGTTCCAATCTATATGTTTTTCTACTTTTGTAAGCAATTCATTTTGAACAGGATTGTTAATATCACTCATAGTAAAGTCCTATTTTAATAGGTAAAATTATAACTGCTTGGCTTGTATTTACAACAAGCATTTTAATTAAGCCACCTTTTTACTGTAAATCCTAGGCTTTTCCAGGATAATTCTCCTTCGAAACTCACTTGCTACGGGGAGGATTAAAGAAAAAAGCGGTAAGCGTTAATTTGTTTGCCGCTTTTTTTTGTTTTTCAAATAAACCAAATCTGATTCCTGCACTAGGTCTCCACTAATTTCATTTATGAAGCTTCAAACAAGTTGAAACTTCCTTCTGTAACCCCTTTTCACATTAGCGGACCCGCCGAGTAAATTGGACAGGTCCTTTTAGTTGTGAATTCAATATAATTTTAAAGGTTCGTCACTCTTTCTTATAAATTGACCACCATATAATAAATCTATATTTTTACTTCTAGATATTCTTACGGCGTAGTAAGAATATAAGAAACAGTATCAGAGTACGTTCCTACGTTGTAGAAAAAATCTGGATAAATGCTTTCTGTTACAGAGTACTCCCAGTAAGTGCCGCTCATAGTATTACAAGTAGCCGCAGTCCTTGCTGTCCCTTGAACAATAGGTGTGTTTGTAGTATTTATACTAGACTGAGTAGTTACAGCATTGAATGGTGCTACAAGAGTAGCACTACCTGCCATGGTCATAATACCAACTAATGAAGCAGTGTAATTTATATCACTAGCAGATATATTCTGACTGGCTGGACCAGAACCCGATGTTCTGGTAGGTCCTGTTCTGGAAGCTTGGAGCCTCCAACTCATTGCACTGGTTCTAAGACGAAGACCATAGGTCATAGAAACAGAAACAGCTCCTAATTCTGGTGTCAAATCATAGCTCAAGTTAATTGTAGGATTTGAATTATTATTTGTATCAGTAATAGATAAACATTGAGCCTCACTTTTTTTAAGCCCAAATGAGGAAGTTATTCTTATCCCATAATAAAACAAAAGCAAAGTTAATACTATAAAAAATTTCTTTTTCATTTATGCAACTCCTTGTTAAAAAATCAACAGAAACACTAACTATAGCTTTTAAGCTATAGCCTTATTTAAGATAGTTAACACTGTTTTGAGAGAAATATTATTCTGTTTTTTTAGATATAAGTTCAAGAAGGTTTGCATTCACTTTTAGCTTTTTGTCATTCGGAAAACTCGAAACTATAATATTATGAGTATTAGTGTGAAATAGCCTCCCAGGATTACAAATACCATAAATAAAATTAGCAAATGTTTGTGCAATATCTGTCTCATCTTGAAATCTAAATTTCACTTTCTTGGGATATTTCAAACTCTTATACCCACATGAAATAAAATTATCTACGACTACAAAAAGAGTGTCTTTAAAAGAATTAATATGGTCAATAATTTCATTTGAATCGGGGTTGGATTTGTGCAAATTCACAGAAACCGATTTAGATCTAATTAGTAAAGAGTTTTGCTCCGGGTTTTGAAGCCTGTAAGATCTTGGAATTACCGTAGGTAATAACAACGAAAATATCATTGTTATAGAAATTAATGCTGAAAGTTTATTTTTCATAAATTAGCAAAATATGTACAATCTTACCAATAGATAAGTTCTACAGAATTTTTATACCACAAAATAAAAAAGAATAACAGGGACTTAAAATAAATCAACAATTATTTCAAACGAGCCCACCACTTTAATTTACAAGTTGAATATAAATGTATTTTTCTCATTTAAACAAGCTATTAATAATAACTCATGCAAAAACATAGAGTTCTAGCAAGTTCCTTATGTAAAGCAAATTCTAAAGAGCCAGTCTTTTTTTTATTAAAACCATAGAATCCTTAAATAAGTTTAAGTTTTTTTAATAGTACAATAAAATAATGTTTCATAATTTTAATTTTATCTTCTCCAACTTAGTCCTTATTCTTACTTATATTTTATTAATACTTGAAAAGTTTCCAAGAGTAGTAGTAGCTCTACTAGGAGCAAGCCTGTTATTAATAACTAAAACTATTCCTCAGGAAGAAGCATTTAGATGTATTGATTTTAATGTAATTTTCTTACTTGTTGGAATGATGATTATAGTAAACATTCTTGGGGAAACAGGTGCTATAAAATGGTTAGCTTTATTTATCGCTAAAAGTGTTAATGGTAGCGGTGTAAGGCTTATGATTTATTTTGGATTATTGACTGCATTACTTTCAGCAATGCTTGATAATGTAACCACTGTACTTATTTTATGCTCTGTAACTTGTGCAATTACAAAAGATTTAAAAATTAATCCTGTGCCTTATTTAATCACAGAAATTATTACTTCAAATATAGGCGGTACAGCTACTTTAATTGGTGATCCTCCAAATATCATGGTGGGGTCTGCAGCAAAACTCGACTTTTTACAGTTCATTACTAACTTGGGACCAGTAGCCATAATAATTCTTTTCGTATCAATGTTTACTCTTTATCTTATTTATAAAAAAGATTTAAATATTCCAAATACTGCAAAAGAAGAATTAGAGAAGCTGTCTTTGGAAGGAATAATTACTGAGAGACCTTTATTAAACAAGTCTTTAATTGTAATCACTTGTGTATTGTTTGGATTTTTAACTCATGGATTCTTCCATTTAGAAGCAGGAACTATTGCACTTGCTGGAGCTTCTGTTTTGCTCATTTTTGAAAATAGAAAACATATTTGGAATGATGTAGAGTGGACTACTATATTTTTCTTTGTGGGGCTTTTTATTATAGTAGGTGCTGTTGAAAGAGCAGGAACAATAGAGTATCTTTCTGAATTTGTCCTGAAATCTTCAAGAGGAAGTTTTGAAGTACTAACAATTTCAGTGCTTTGGGTTTCAGCTATTCTTTCAGCCTTGATAGACAACATCCCCTATACAGCTACAATGATTCCTCTTATACATAATTTAGGAAAACATTATCAAAACATAGAGCCACTGTGGTGGTCCCTAGCTTTAGGAGCCTGTCTTGGTGGCAATGGTACATTAATAGGTGCTAGTGCAAATATAATAGTTGCTGATATGGCAAATAATGTAAAACATCCAATTAGATTTATTGAATTCTTAAAAGTGGGTTCATTAATAGTTTTTGAGTCTTTAGTAATTTCAACTATCTATGTTTGGTGGAGGTATTTATAATGGAAAAACTAGCAATTGCAGAATTAGAAAATGTCAGAATCCACCCGAAGCATATTGATGATTACATATCAGTTGTAGGTGAAAAACCTATAGCTGAACTTAAAAAACTTGCTATAAAATTAAAAGGTAAAAGACTTTTAAATATAAATGCTACCGCTTATGGGGGTGGAGTTGCTGAAATCCTATCCAGCCAAGTAGCCTTAATGAGAGACTTAGGAATAGATGCTCAATGGCAAATAATAAAAGCTCCTGATAATTTTTATAATATAACAAAAGCTTTTCACAATTCACTTCAAGGGAAAAATGAAGAAATCCCACAAAAAGATATTGATTATTTTTTTGAAATTCAAAAAGAAATTTCAAAAAGCTTTATAGAAAGCTTCGATTTTGTCATAGTTCATGATCCGCAACCCTTAGGATTAGTAAACTATGTAAATGCACCAGTTAAGCATTGGATATGGAGATGTCATATAGATACGTCTTCTCCAAATCAACAGCTATGGGATGCACTATGCCCCCATATTGAAAAATATGAAGCTGTAATATTTACAATGAAAGATTTTGTTTATAAAGAGGCGAATTTCAATAATATTACTTTTATTCCACCATCTATAGATCCACTCACTCCAAAAAATATTGATATGCCTACAACTGAAGTAAATAATTTGCTAAAGTCATTCAATGTAGATCCAGAAAGACCAATAATGGTCCAAGTTTCAAGATTTGACCCTTGGAAAGATCCAATTGGTGTAATTAATGTTTATAGAAATTTAAGGAAAGATATTGACGGACTCCAATTAGCTTTAGTAGGAAGCATGGCAAATGATGATCCTGAAGGATGGCTAGTTTACGATAAAGTAATGAGAAAAGCTGGTGAAGATTTCGATATTCATGTTTATAGCAATTTTCATGGGGTTGGAAATGTTGGTGTAAGTGCATTTCAGCATGGAGCAGATTTAATCATGCAAAAATCATTAAAAGAAGGATTTGGGCTTACAGTTACTGAAGCAATGTGGAAAAAGATCCCTGTGGTTGGAGGAAATGTAGGCGGAATTCGATTACAGATAGAAGATGGAAAAACAGGTTTTCTAGTTAACAATATACAGGAAGCAACAAGTAAGAGTTTTAAGATCCTAAATAATAAAGAGCTTGGAAAAGAAATGGGATTAAATGGCAGAGAAAAAGTTTTAAACAAATTTTTATGTATTCATGAAATTGAAAACACGTTGGAGCTACTCTTAAAACTGGAGAACTAAAATGAATATTACAACCAGATTAATATCTTCAATTATTTTAATCGTAATTTCAATTACACTCTTATCAACTTATTTTCAGGTGAATGAAGAGAAGAATAAGCAATACGAAGAACTTGATAGGCGTTCTTCATTACTTGCCGAAAGCTTACAAGAAACCATAGAACCACAATTAGATAAAAAGAATTACACGGAAATTAAAAGATTAGTAAATAAATTTGGAAATAGAGAAAGATTGATTGGCTTAGCTGTTCATGATGCAGATGGAACAATTGTTGCCATTACTTCTAAATTAGAGTTAGTAGCTGATTCTATTACAAATATAGCAAATGAATCTTTGAAAAAAGGGATTGATATTGGAAAGAACATTCAGGCAGATTCAAAACAATTATATTCATATTCAAAACCTATACTAAAACAAGAAAAGATCCAAGGTATTTTGACTATCGTTCATAAAACATCATATATAAATGAAAAGCTAGATGATATGTGGAAACAAACATTTTTAAAAACATTGCTTATAGTAATTTTAATTTCATTTACAATTATTCTCTTAATCAGATGGGGAATTATCGGACCAATTACACAAACGGCGGTTTGGTTAAAAAAGATAAGGACTGGTGAGATTTTACAAGAACCATCTCTTCCAAAGAATACACTTTTTGCTCCTATTGCAAAAGAAGCAACTAGACTAGCAAAAAATCTTTCACAAGCGAAAATAGCAGCCGAAGAAGAAGCAAAACTTAGACAAAAAGCTGAATCATTATGGACACCAGAAAGATTAAAAGAATACATAAAATCCAAATTAGGAGATAAATCAATTTTTATGATTTCTAACAGAGAACCTTATATGCATGTCCACAGTGGACCAAAAATTGAAATTATTGTACCTGCTGGAGGATTGGTTTCAGCATTAGATCCTGTACTTAGATTTTGTGGAGGCACATGGATTGCTAATGGAGCTGGTGATGCTGACCAAGAAACAGTAAATAAAAAAGGACAGATAATGGTCCCACCTGAAGAACCTACATATACTTTAAGAAGGGTATTTCTTTCAAAAGAAGAAGATGATGGATACTACTATGGATTTGCAAATGAAGGACTTTGGCCTCTATGTCATATAGCTCATACACGACCAACTTTTAGATCTGAGGATTGGTTTTATTATAAGAGTGTGAATCAAAAGTTTGCAGATGTTGCTATACAAGAATTACAAGGAATAGAAAATCCTTGTGTACTAATTCACGATTATCACTTTACATTGCTCCCAAAAATGATTAAAGAAAAAAGACCAGATGCAAAAATTGCACTGTTTTGGCATATCCCATGGCCTAATCCAGAAGTGTTTGGAATTTGTCCTTGGCAAAAAGAATTACTTAATGGAATGCTGGGTGCAGATTTAATCGGATTTCAAACTCAGTATCACTGTAATAATTTTCTTGAAACTGTTGATAGGGTACTAGAATCACGAATATCTTGGGATACCTTTTCAGTAACGAAAGAAGACCATAAAACTCTTATTAAAGAATTTCCGATTAGCGTAGCTTTCCCTACTAGTTTTCAAGATAAACAGTCCAGCGAAAATTCTTTACTCGAAGAATTAAGAATTAAAACTAAGTTTATTGGGCTTGGTGTAGATAGGTTAGATTACACAAAAGGAATTATTGAAAGATTTCGTTCAATTGAAAGATTTTTAGAAAAATACACCTCTTACCAAGGAGAATTTACATTTGTTCAGATTGGAGCTCCTTCAAGGATACATATAAAACGGTATCATGATTTTTTAACAGAAGTAGAATCAGAAGTAGAAAGAATTAATTGGAGATTCAAATCCAAAGGATGGAAACCAATTATCTATTTAGAAAAACATCATAGCCAAAAAGAGATTTTCCCATTTTATAAGAGAGCTGATCTGTGTATGGTAACTTCTTTGCATGATGGGATGAATCTTGTTGCAAAAGAATATATTTCTTCCAAGGATGATAATACTGGAGCTTTAATATTAAGCTGCTTTACAGGAGCATCAAAGGAATTGCATGATGCATTGATTGTAAATCCTTATGATATTGAACAAAATGCAGATGCTATATTTCAAGCTTTAAATATGGATGTTGAAGAAAAAAGATTTAGGATGGAGAGAATGAGAAGAATTGTAAAAGAACACAATATTTACAAATGGGCTGCCGATCTTATTACAGAACTAACAAACATTGGAATCGAGTATGAACCTACTGTTAAATCCATGTAAGATTCTTATGATACAAAACAAAAATAAAATTCTGCAACTCATTGAAGCCAATCTACGAAATAAAAAAAAGATCTTTTTCTTATTTGACTATGATGGGACTCTAGTTCCTATTCAAAACGATCCAACAAAAACCATTCTTTCACAGGAGATAAAAGATTCTCTAATTAATCTTTCAAAAAATAAAATGTTTAAAGTTGCTATAGTTAGTGGGAGAACTATTACTACACTTAAGAAGTTCACTAAAATTAATAGTAAGAAAATTATTTTTATTGGTAGTCATGGATTTGAAGTATTGTATAAGGGCAAAGAAAGTTTTCTTTCAAAAGTTGGTATTTCTGAAATTAACAAAATAAAAAGTAAAGCTTTGAAAATAGCTACAGGCATTGCTAATGGATTTCTAGAATACAAGCCGTATACGTTCACTTATCATATAAGAGATAAAAGAAAATCAAATCATGTGTTAATCTTGTCCAGCGCCCTAAAAAAATTGCTTAAAGAAAACAAATTGGATGGAAAATTAAAAGTAATGAAAGGGAAAAATATTATTGAGATTTTTCCTTTAGATGTAAGTAAAGGAAATGCTATAAAAAAATTTATCAAAATGTATCCTAATTACTTTTATATATACTTTGGAGATGATGTAACTGATATTTCAGCAATGAGAGAAGTTGATAAGTATAAGGGATTATCTGTTTCTTTAAATAAAAAACTTAACTATAGATATAAGTCCTATTTATCTTCCTCTAATGAGCTATTTAAATTAATTTCCGAACTAATTTAAAGATATAATAGTTATTTATGCTTACACTGAAATCAAAAGATTTAGCAATTTTACTGAATGAGATAAATCAAGATGCAAGATTTTCATTCTCATTTTTGCTGTTAACTATCTTTTCTTGCCTTATTGCTACATTAGGCTTACATTTAAATAATTCATCAGTAATCATTGGTGCAATGATAATTGCTCCTTTAATGCAGCCCATTCTTGCAATTTCTATTGAGCTTGTAACAGCAGACCTAGATAATGCTAGAAATGCAGTTATTTCATTGGCTATTGGAGTAATTACTGGAATCTTAATCTCATTTCTCTTGTCACTTATTATTAATAGCCCAGAAGCAACTAGTGAAATCATTTCAAGAACTAAGCCAAATCTACTGGATTTGTGGGTAGCAGTATTTGCTGGGGCTACGGCTGCATATATAAGATCTCAGGAAAAACTCTCCCAAAGCATAGCTGGCGTAGCAATTGCTGTAGCTTTAATGCCACCAATATGTGTAATAGGTTATGAGATTGCACATGCAGACTTGCTAGGTACAATTGGAGCAACTTTACTTTTTATTACTAACTTAAATGGAATATTACTTGCAAGCTCAGTAACTTTTCTCTTCCTTGGATATTATAGATTTACAAGAACTTTTAAATGGTTAATTTCAACAGCAGTAATTACTTTAATAATAATTTTTCCACTAAGCATATCTTTAATGGATATTGCTAAAGAGTCAAAATTAAGAAAAGAAATCAAAACCATTTTAAAAAGAGAAACAAAAACTTTTTCTAGAGTTGAGCTAATAGATGTCAAAGTTTCTAAAGTGGCTAAAATATATAGTGTTACAGCTGTAGTTAGAACAAGTAATTCTAATATAACTTGTACTCAAGCTAATCTAGTAAAAGAACTTTTAAAACAAAAGACAAATGAAAATATAGACTTTACCATAGAAGTTATACCGACTTTAACTATTATGTGTGAAGAGTAAATACTGATAAATCAAATCGTGTAATTAAGCCACCTTTTTACTATAAATCCTAGGCTTTTCCAGTATGATTCTCCTTCGAAATTCATTTGCTATGGAGAGTTTTTAAGTTAAAAGCGGTAAGCGTTAATTCGTTTGCCGCTTTTTTTGCTTAGGCAGTTTATTAACTTTTAATACAAAAATTCTTATTAAAAGTTGTGCATCTAACTTTTAATATAAAATACCTTATTAAAGGTTGAAATATTCATGAGTACAAATCAATTTGACGCTGGGACTTATAGACAACAATATAAATATAAGAGTTTTAATCCTTCCTTAATTAATAAGTCGTTTGAATGGAAAGATAAAAGAATAAATATTTTACTTGAAGAGGCTGTTAGATATTTAGGTGAATTAAATGCATATTCAAATTTGGTTCTAGATGTAGACTTCTTTATTAAGATGCACATAATAAAAGAAGCAAATACCTCAAGTAGGATTGAAGGTACTAGAACAGAAATTGATGAAGTTATTTTACCTAAAGAAGAAGTTGATCCAGAAAAAAGAGATGATTGGGCTGAAGTACAAAACTATGTAAAAGCAATGAATTATGCAATGAATAAGCTCAAAGAATTACCACTTTCAATTAGATTAATTAAGGAAACTCATGAAAAACTTTTGTCTGGAGTGCGTGGAAAGTATAAACAGCCAGGTGAAGTACGTAAAAGTCAGAATTGGATTGGGGGTTCAAGTTTAGAAGACGCTTTTTTTATTCCGCCACAGCATGAAGAAGTTCGTAATCTTTTAAGTGATCTGGAAAAATTTTGGCACAATGAAAATATTGAATTGCCGCAATTAATTAAAATTGCTATTAGCCATTATCAATTTGAAACTATTCATCCGTTTTTAGATGGAAATGGAAGAATTGGTAGATTATTAATTACATTGCAATTGGTAGATAAAGAAATACTTACAAAGCCGACTTTATACCTTTCAGATTTTTTTGAAAAAAACAAAGGAGCTTATTATGATTCTCTTACAATTGTAAGAGAATCTAGCGACTTAGAACAATGGATAAGATTTTTTCTAAAAGGGATCATAGAAACATCAAAAAAAGGAAAGCTTACATTTGAACAAATAATTTCTCTTAGACAAAAATATGAAAGATCCATCATTAAAATGGGCAAAAGAGCAGGACTTGGACAAAATTTATTAATTCTTTTATTCTCGCAACCAGTAATGAGTATTAATTTGATCGCAGAAAAATTAAAAATCACATTTCCTACAGCAAATGCTTTAGTGAATGAATTCGTTAAGCATAAAATATTTAAAGAGGTAACAGGTTACGAAAGAAATAGGATGTTTGTATTGTGGGAATATCTAGATCTATTTAGGAGTTAGGAGCTTTTTGTTGAGATAAAATAGTCTGAAATGTTAACTGTGGATGAGATAAATGCGGTTTAATTCAAGCAAAATTAAAGAACTTCTTTGTAAGCATAAACAAAACTATTCTATTGATGCTCAAAAAATAGAAGAAGGTTTGAAATCTTTTCTTAAAATGAATAAATGTTTAAATAGGCAAAAATTTATAGAACTCTGTATGTGGAAATCTCCTAGACCTAAGAAAAGCTATGAAGATGAAATTAATTCTGATGATAGAGTAAAGCTTATTACCTCACTATCATTTTCTTCAAAAGATGAGTACTTCAAAGTAGAGTCCCTTCAACTTTTAAAGGGAGTTTCATATCCAGTGGCTTCTGTAATTCTGCATTTTGCTTTTCCTGATGAATATATGATTATAGACTTTAGGACTATATGGTCTTTAGGTTGGCAAGAACCTAAGAAATATGATTTTCTTTTTTGGGAAAAATATATTAAGCATGTAAGAGAACTTGCAACTAATCATAAAATATCACTTAGAGATTTGGATAAAGTCCCATGGCAATATTCTAAAGAAAATCAAAAAAATGAATAAACCAAAGTTACAATTTTCAAAATGGATGCTCTGGGAAAAAAGAAATGATTATAGTTATAAAAGATATCCAGGGATATATCTTATTTCTATTACATCCAAAAATCTTGCAGGCAGATATCCCAGTTTAAAAGATGTCTCATATATTGGAATGACAAATTCGAATGGAGGGCTTACTGGTAGATGGAAACAACTTGATAACTCTATAAATGGGAAGTCTGGACATAGTGGCGGAATTACAATGAAAAATTCATTGGGGCTATATAAAAATTGGAAAAAGAAGTTTAAATTATTTGTTGTAGCTTGTCCTGTAAAATGTGAAACTAAAAAGAGTAAGCGATCAGCTAAAGACTTAATTCTAATGGGACATGTTGCATATTTAGAATATGAAGCTCTTGCTAGATATAAAAGATTAACAGGGAAAGAGCCTAAGTTTAATAAAAAATAGCTACTTGAAAATATAAAGTCTACTTTTAAACTTTAATAGCAGAAATTCTAGGTACTAGCTTAGGTCTTTATAATTCTTGAATGAGTACTCATTCTTATAGAACATGTTTTAATTTACTTTTTACCATGTCCATTTCCATTACCACCATTACCGTTGCCATTACCGTTGCCATTACCGTTGCCGTTACCATTACCGTTGCCGTTTCCATTACCATTACCATTACCAGCTGGGGTAGCAGTAGGAGTCGGAGTAGCAGTAGGTGTTGGCGTGCTACCAGGAGTTGGAGTAGCAGTAGGTGTTGGTGTGCTACCAGGAGTTGGAGTAGCAGTAGGTGTTGGTGTGCTACCGGGCTTATTAGGCTTACCATTACCAGGTTTTGGAGTAGCAGTAGGTGCTGGGGTAGCAGTAGCAGTAGGGATTGGAGTAGCAGTAGGGATTGGAGTAGCAGTAGGAGTTGGAGTAGCAAATGTAGGTGTGCCACTTACACTTGGAGTGCCAGTAGGGATTGGAGTAGCAGTAGGAGTTGGAGTAGCCATAACAGTAAATGTAGGTGTGCCACTTACACTTGGAGTACCAGGAGATGTTGGAGTAGCAGTAGGTGTTGGAGTATTTATAACAGTAAATGTAGGTGTACTACTTAGGCTTGGAGTACCAGGAAATGTTGGATTAGCAGTAGGTATTGGAGTAGCAGTAACAGTAAATGTAGGTGTGCTACCGACATTTGGAGCGCCAGGAGATGTTGAAACTGATGGTGCTCCACCTGGATTACTAGAATCTGGAACTTCAGACTCTTCAGGTTCTGTAGAGTTGTCTTCTGTTGAAGGGGATAATGTTTTCGGTGTAGAAGTCCCTACATAAGCACAGGAATTGCCAGATCTATTTCTACCTTCAAATATAAAAGTGGAGTCGAGTAAATTACCAGTTACTTTTCTTTTACCTTTTAGAGATAATAAAACGTCTAAAGTTTTCCCACTATTTTCAGAGTCCTTAAAAATAAGCATGCATTGTTTCAGGAGAAATCATTCTATAAAATGATAATTCACCAAACTTACGTTGTTTCTTGGAGGTAGAAACTGAGGAACTGTTCACATAAATTACACTACCCATAAAAGACCCTTTATTATTGCAAAATGCAAATCCAAGAATAGTTGTACCAGCAAAGTCACCTGATGTTATTTGAACTGGAGATGATAAAGAACTTCATATACCTTTCCAATTTTTATCTGAAGAATCTTGCTTGCCTGAACGGTAAGAATAACTATCTTCTGTAAAGTCCTCTGCAATAGCATTAGGGATAAAAACAGAAAAATTTAAAATTAATAATAAAAGAAGGAGAAGATGTTTTGTTATAAAGTTAAACATGATGCTACTCCTAATGTTATTCGCCAGGCTACTACTATCCTTAGGCACTTATACCTAAACAATATCTTAGGCTCAGCACTTAGAATGATAAAGAGCTAAATTTAAGTCAAATTAGTACTTATCGTTGACCCTATTTACTAAAGCTTTTACGCTGTATAGATAAAAGAATATTCATTTTCGATAGGCAATTTCCACCCTGCTGTGACAAAAGTCAAATATATTTTGGGGAGATTGTTGTGGTAAGGTAAAGGATCGATCTGGTTATCTACGGATGATTGCTACTCATAAAAAAGATCTTACTACTGAAGAAATAGCTGAAGGTGTTGAATCATTTTGTGCTCAGATAGTAAAAAGATAGGAATAATATGAAAAAACTTATTGTCTTTTTCTGAGCCTTAGGACTGTCTAAATACTGAAAATAAAAATAGCTATAATAATGGCTTGAGTGGTTTAATGAAAGAGTTAGAGAGTAGAGCTTTAGAACTAGCTATTTTTAAAAAGTCAGAAGCCGTAAGACTTAAGGCAAAATTGTCAAGAATCTAAACTTATCAATGTTTTTAAGCTATGTTTAAACTGCAATAAAGGTATAATTGAATTGACAGAAAGAGAAATCAGTCAACAATATTTATTCTAATAACAAAATAAATAGTAACCAACAAATAAAAAATGGTTCTATAGCGATATGATTCAATCGTCTTTTCTCAATATCCTTAATCGTTTTGAGTATCAGTTTATCTTCTCTGATGAAAAGGCAGAAGAACCTATCCGTTCTGAAATCTTCAGCGTTGAAAGATTAAAACAACATGCTGAAAGTCTGGCACTTACTCAAACTATTACAAGTAATCCAAAAAAAGGATATAACCTTGCAGAGAGATTAAACAATAATAGAAAAATTTTCTCTGATTGCTATCACACTATTGGAAAAGCTGTAAATGAAAAACAAGCAATTACTCCTGCGGCTGAATGGCTAATTGATAATTTCCATATTGTTGAAGGACAACTTAGAGATATAAGTGAACATCTCCCGATCGGATTTTATAAAGAATTACCAAAACTTGCTGAAGGTCATCTAAAAGACTATCCACGTGTATATGGCTTATCCTGGGCTTTTGTAGCCCATACGGATAGTCGTTTTGATCCTGAACTTTTAACTCAGTTTGTGCGAGCATATCAAAATACTCAGCCATTAACGATAGGTGAGCTTTGGGCAATAGCAATTACTCTTCGTATTGTACTAGTAGAAAATCTTAGACGTCTTAGCGTGCTTATTTTAAGCTCTATGCAGGCACGTAAAAATGCAGATTTACTTGCAGATGAATTATTAGGACTAAACAATGGTGGAATATCACAGACTCTTGAAGTCTATTTAAAAGGTTTTGAAGGAAAACAATTAAGAAAATCTTTTTTAGTTCATCTTATCCAGCGTCTGCGATATCACGATCCATCTGTAGCTTCTACTATGCAATGGGTGCATGAAAAGCTTAATGAGATGAATCTGACAGCAGATGAAATAGTCGCACTCGAACATAATAGCCAGTCAGCGACTAATGTAACAGTTAGAAATATTATTACTAGCATGAGGCTGATTTCAGCTTTTGACTGGCGTACTTTTTTTGAGTCAGTTAGTCTTGTTGATGATACTCTTAAGATAAATCCTATTTTTTCTGGAATGGATTTTACTTCTCAGGATCGTTATCGCCATGCTATCGAAGAACTTAATAAAGGTTCAAAATATTCAGAGCTTGATATTACAAAACTTGTAATTCTAAAGACGGGGAAATATAAAACTGAGCAACATCTTGCTGGAAAGCCTGTCGAAGAAAAGAAAACAGATCCAGGCTATTATCTGATTTCTACAGGTAGAAAAACCCTAGAAAAAGAAATTCAATTTTCTTCATCTCTTGGAAATAAAATTTTAGATTTTTATATTTCGAATGCGAAATTTGGTTATATAAGTACAATTTTACTTTTTACAGGTGTTTTATTATTTTCTCTTCTTTATTTGACTTATTTAAAAGGGGTTTCTTTATTTGAAATTATTATTCTTTCAGTTGTTGGATTTTTCCCGGCTTCAGATATTGCTGTTGCTCTTTTAAATAAAATTGTAGCGAAATTTGTCAAACCTTCTTATTTGCCTAGACTTAAGTTAACAGATGGTATCCCTGCTTCTATGCAAACGTTTGTTGTTGTACCTATTTTACTTATTGATAAAAAAACAATTAATGAACATATTGAGCAATTAGAAATTCATTATCTTTCAAACCCTGGTGGAGTTGTCCATTTTGCATTACTCTCAGACTGGAAGGATTCAGATAAAGAAGATGATTCACAAGATGAAGAACTTCTTGATATAGCTAAAAAAGGGATTGAGCAGTTAAATATTACTCATGGTACTTTAACAAATGGGCAAAAACGTTTTTTTCTCTTTCATAGAAAACGGATGTGGAATCAGGGAGAAAACAAATGGATGGGATGGGAGCGTAAGAGAGGAAAACTTCATGAGTTTAATAGGCTTTTACGAGGAGCTTCTGACACTTCATATATTGCAATAGATAATGAAATCCCTAAAGACACTAAATATGTAATCACTCTTGATGCAGATACTAGAATACCAATGGGTATGGTTAACCAGCTAGTAGGGACCATGGCGCATCCACTAAATAAGCCTATTTTTGACCCACATTTAAAACGTGTTGTAGAAGGCTATGGAATAATGCAACCAAGAATTATGTCTTCTCTTCCTTCAAGGACAAACAGTTCAGCCTTTCAAAGGCTTTTTTCTGGACCATGCGGAATTGATCCGTATACATTTGCAGTGTCTGATACTTATCAGGATTTGTTTGGAGAAGGTACTTATGCTGGAAAAGGAATTTATGATTTAGATGTTTTTGAGATGGCACTTAAAGACCGGGTACCTGAAAATGCACTTCTTAGTCACGATCTTTTTGAAGGAATTTTTGCAAGATGTGGTTTTATAGGTGATCTTGAATTCTTTGATGATTTCCCCTCGCATACAGAAGTATCATCTTCCCGAATGGATAGATGGGCAAGGGGAGACTGGCAATTATTACCATGGATTTTTGGTCGTGAAGGTAAATCTATTCCTTGTATTGGGCGCTGGAAAATGCTCGATAATTTAAGACGTACATTGTCTGCTCCTGGAATGTTACTTACACTGATAGCAAGTTGGTTCTTGCCCCATACTCCTCACGTTTTATGGACTGGCTTTGTTGTAATATCTCTTGCCTTCCCTTTATTCCTTCCTTTTATTTCAGGACTTATTCCAGATACAAAAAAAAGAAAAAAAATTAGCAGATTTCGTGTTCTTCTCCACGATTTTCTCATTAGCTTTCAACAAACCATAGTTCTTCTTTCATTACTTATGTATCATGCAGTGTTAATGCTTGATTCAATTTCCCGCACTTTATACAGATTGTTTATAAGCAAGCGTAATCTTCTTAAGTGGGTTACTGTTGCTCAGGAAAAAACCAGTTCTAATCTTTCATTTAAATATTTTTTTAATAGAAATAAAGTAGTGTTATCTTATTCAATTGTTTTAGGAATTATGTTTCTATTTCTAAAAAGTGACAGCGTGGCATTGCTTGCTGGTCCTTTTATTTTTTCATGGATAATGTCACCTGTTATTGCCTGGTATATAAGTCAGCCACCTAAAACTGATCCTGTAGAACCACCTACTCAGGAAGGAATAAAATTATTTCGTTTAATTGCTCGTCGTACATGGAGATTTTTTACTACTTTTATAACTAAAGAAAATAATTTACTTCCACCAGACAACTTTCAGGAAGATCCAAATCCTGTTCTGGCAAATCGTAGTTCACCAACTAATTTTGGACTTTATCTTCTCTCCACAGTATCAGCAAATGATTTCGGCTGGATAGGTGTAGGGGAAATGATAAATAGGCTAGAGTCTACACTTTTAGTGTTAGATGAACTTCCACGTTTTAAAGGGCATTTTTATAATTGGTATGATTTAAAAACAAAACAAGCTTTACTTCCCCAATATATTTCTTCGGTTGATAGTGGAAATTTTGCTGGTCACTTGCTTGTTATTTCTCAAACATGTAAGGAAATGCTACAAAATCCTTTACCTGTTTCAAGTAGAATTAATGGAATCCAAGATGCGATTTGCTTGTTTAAAGAATCATTGTTAAAAATTGATGAAAAAAGACGTACTCTTACTGTTAATCTTGACCATTTACAAATTGCTATTAATGATATTGAAAAGCTTTTAAAAAACTTTCCACAATCCCCCTGTGAGTATTTCTTCAGATGGGAATCTTTATTAGTTAGTGCTAATGTCCTAACAGATATAGCAAAAACATTTTCACAAGAGCATGGAGAATCTGATTGTCGTGAAATGTTATTTTGGTCTTTTCAAATTTGTTCAGATATTAAGAGTCATCTTAGCGATTACGAACAAATCCTTTCATGGACTAAATTACTGGATGAAAATAACTTACCTTCTGATGTTTCTGATGAAGAAAAAGAACAAATTATGCTTCTTTTGAAAGATGAGATTTTAAAGTTACCCCTACCAGATTTATGTATTTATTATGAAGAGATTGCAAAAAAACTAATTAGCTTTCAAAAGAAATATCCATATAATAACGATTCTTCAAATACAAGAAGTTATATTGATACTTTAATCTATGTAATTGAAAAATCATCATTTGCTTGTAAGGTACTAATGGATAAGCTGGTAGAAATCTCAACTATTTCAGACAGGCTATTTGATGAAATGGATTTTAAGTTTCTTTTTGATTCTAATAGAAATCTTTTTTCAATAGGCTTTAATGTTTCTGATGGGCATCTTGATCCATCATATTACGATATGCTTGCTTCTGAAGCTAGGCTTACAAGTTTTATTGCGATTACGAAAGGAGAGATACCTACTACACACTGGTTCTCTTTAAGTCGTGCTTTAACTTCTGTTGCTAATGGTTCTGCACTTCTATCGTGGTCAGGCTCAATGTTTGAGTATTTAATGCCATCATTGGTTATGTATACTCCTAGAGGTAGTCTTTTAGACAGAACCTGTCGTCTTATTATAAAAAAACAGATAGAGTATGGAGCAGGATACCAGATACCTTGGGGAATCTCAGAGTCAGCTTATAACATTAGGGATAGAGATTTTACCTACCAATATTCCAGCTTTGGAGTTCCTGATCTTGGTTTAAAAAGAGGGCTTGGAGAAGATCTTGTTATTTCTCCATATTCTACAGCACTTGCCTCAATGTATTATCCAAGATTTGCAGAAGACAATTTTAAACGGCTTGAGGAAATTGGTGCGCTTGGATCTTATGGTTTTTATGAAGCTTTAGATTTCACTACTGAAAGATTACCGGAAGATGAAAAGGTAGCTATTGTTCGGGCATATATGCTTCATCATCAAGGGATGACATTAGTTGCTCTTACAAATGTAATTTTTGATGGTATTATGCGACATCGTTTTCATAATGTTTCTACAGTGAGAGCGGCTGAGCTTTTACTTCAGGAAAGAACACCACGTAATGTTGCTGTAGCACATACAAGAATAGAAAACCTACATGCTAGCAAAATAAGAGATGGCTCTCAATCTGCACTAAGACGCTTTGATTTACCAAATCTTCCAATACCTTCTACTCATCTTTTATCAAATGGACATTATACAGTTATGCTGACTTCTGCTGGATCTGGATATAGCCGGTGGAATGATCTTTCAGTTACTCGTTGGCGTGAAGATTCTACCTCTGACATGTGGGGGAGTTATATTTTTCTATATGATACTGAAAGTAAAGAATTATGGTCAGCGGGATTCCAGCCTTCCGGCATAAAACCTGATCACTATGAAGTAACTTTTGCAGAAGATAGGGCGAAAATAGTTAGACAGGATGGTGATATTAATACAGACCTAGAAGTTATTGTATCTCCTGAAGACAATGCTGAAATTAGACGAGTCTCTCTTAGAAATAATGGATTGAAAGCAAGGGAAATTGAAATTACTTCATATAGTGAAATTGTTTTAGCTCCTCAAGGTGCAGATGTTATGCATCCTGCTTTTTCAAATCTTTTTGTACAAACAGAATATGTTCATGAAGTAAGCGGTTTAATTGCTGTAAGAAGACCTCGCTCTTCAAGTGAAACTTCTATATGGATGGCTCATGTTATAGCAGTTGATGGAGATATAAATCCTGGCATTGAATATGAAACTGATAGAGCTCGTTTTCTTGGACGTGGACGTTCTATTAGAAAAGCTGTTTCAGTAGTGGAAGGGCAACCTTTATCAAATACTGTAGGAGCTATTCTCGATCCTATAGTTAGTTTGCGTACGCGTATTCATATTCCTCCAGGTGCTACAAAGCATGTTACTTTTTCAACCATTGTTGCAAATTCACGTGAAGAAATTATTGACCTTGCAGACAAGTATCATGACCCTTCTACTTTTCACCGAATCTCTACATTGGCATGGACACATGCCCAGGTTCAGTTACACTATCTTGGAATTGATAGCATGGAGGCAAATTTCTTTCAGCATCTTGCAAATCGCATTATTTATTCAAACCCTTCTATGCGACCTTCAAGTGAAATCTTAAAACGAAACACTTTAAGTGTCTCCGGTCTATGGCCTCATCAAATCTCTGGTGATTATCCTATTCTTGTTGTTCATATCGATAGTATTGATGATCAAGCAGTTATCAGACAGCTTTTACATGCACATGAATACTGGCGAATGAAAAGGCTTGTTGTTGATTTAGTAATCATTAATGAAAAGGCTACATCCTATGTCCAGGATCTTCAGGTTCTTCTTGAAACAATGGTAAGAACAAGTCTTCAAATGTCAGGGAATTATATTCAGGAAAACCGTGGCAATATTTTTGTTTTAAGAGCGGACATGCTTACACTACAAGAAAAAGAGCTTTTACAAACTGCGGCTCGTTCTGTTATGTCCTGCAAAGAGGGTGGACTTGCAGAGCAAATAAAACGAATGAAGCGCAGTTCTTATAAATCTATTTATCAGGGGAAGAGACTTACTAATGATCCATTAGCTGAAAACTTGTCAGTAGCTTATCCACCTTTTGAATTTTTTAATGGTCTTGGTGGCTTTACTGAAGATGGGCGTGAATATGTAATAGTTCTTGGAAAATTACAATATACTCCTGCACCATGGGTTAATGTAATCGCTAATAGTCAAATAGGTTTTTTAGTTTCTGAATCAGGTTCAGGTTATACCTGGTCTTTAAATAGTAGAGAAAATCAACTTACCCCATGGTCTAATGATCCAGTATGTGATCCAAGCTCAGAAGTGTTCTATATATGTGATGAGGAAACTGGTGAGTTGTGGACACCTACAGCATTGCCGGTTCGTTTAGAAAATTCAAAATATGTTACCAGGCATGGACAAGGATATAGCACTTTTGAACATAATTCACATGGTATAGAAAGCAAACTTACTCAATATGTTAGCTTTGATGATCCTATTAAAATTTCGCATCTTACTTTAGAAAATAAATCAGGAAGAACTAGAAACCTTTCAGTAACTGCTTATTTAGAGTGGGTTCTTGGCTCTTCAAGAAGTACTAATACACCTTTTATTATTACTGAAGTTGATAAAGAGACTAATGCAATGTTTGCTTCTAATCCCTGGAATGCAGAATTTGGTAATCGAATTACATTTGCTGATTTTTCTGGAAAACAAACTTCATGGACTGCTGACAGGACAGAATTTATCGGGCGAAATGGAACCCTTGAACAACCTGCATCTCTTATACATGGAGAAACATTTAGTAAAAATGTAGGTGCTGGACTTGATCCTTGTTCTGTACAACAGGTAACAATAGAAATTCCACCTAAGGGGAAAGTAGAACTTTCGTTTTTTCTTGGACAAACAGAAGACAGAGAAACTGCTCGCAAGCTAATAACAAAATATAGATCTTCAAACTCTGAAGCAGTACTAAAAAGTGTAAAAGAGAACTGGGAAAATATTCTTGGTAGAATTCAAGTCAAGACTCCTGATCGTAAAGCTGATCTAATGTTAAACAGATGGCTTTTATATCAAACTTTAGCTTGTCGCTATTGGGCACGTACAGCTTTTTATCAGGCTGGTGGTGCATATGGATTCCGTGATCAACTCCAAGATGTAATGGCTCTTGTTTTTTCACAACCTTCAATTGCAAGAGCACATATTTTGAATAGTGCAAGCCATCAGTTTTTAGAAGGGGATGTACAACACTGGTGGCATCCTCCTTTTGATAAGGGTGTACGTACAAAGTGTTCAGATGATAGTTTGTGGCTTCCTTATGTTGTTTGTCAGTATTTAAAAGTTACAGGTGATTATAAAATACTTGATGAGGTTATTAAATTTTTAGATGGGCGTGCTCTTTTACCTGAAGAAGAGAGTGCTTACTATGAGCCTATACATTCAGAGCAAAGTGCTACTCTTTTTGAACATTGTAAGAGAATATTAGATAGAAGTCTTAAAACAGGATCACATGGATTACCACTAATTGGTAGTTGTGATTGGAACGATGGAATGAATAGAGTGGGTCATGAAGGTTTAGGTGAAAGTGTTTGGCTTGGGTGGTTCCTTTATACGACGCTAGTACAGTTTGCTGATGTAGCTAAAAAGCAAAATGAAGTTGACTGTACAGAGAGATGGCTTAAACATACAGAGGATTTAAAAAATGCACTTGGAAAAGAGGCATGGGATGGTGCATGGTATAGAAGAGCATATTTTGATGATGGTACACCTCTTGGGTCTACATCAAATGCTGAATGTAGAATTGATTCTATTGCTCAATCATGGAGCGTTATTTCAAAAGCAGGTGACAGAGATAAATCACTCAAAGCCATGGAATCTGTGGAAAAATATTTAGTTAGAGCAGGTGATAATCTTATTTTACTTTTTGCTCCACCATTTGATAAAACTCATCTTGATCCAGGATATATAAAAGGTTATTTACCAGGTATTCGTGAAAATGGTAGTCAGTATACTCACGCCGCAATCTGGAATGTAATCGCTTATAGTATGTTAGGAAATGGAAATAAAGCTTATGAACTCTTTAGCATGCTAAATCCAATAAATCATTCAAATACTCGTTCTGGTGTTCATAAATATAAAGTTGAGCCTTATGTTGTAGCGGCAGATGTTTATTCTGAACCTCCTCATGTTGGAAGAGGTGGCTGGACGTGGTATACAGGATCGGCTGGTTGGATGTATAGAGCAGGATTAGAATGGATTTTGGGACTAAATGTTGAAGGAAATAAATTACATATTAATCCATGCATCCCAAGCTATTGGCAAGGTTTTACGATTTACTATAAACATGGACAAACACAATATGAGATTTTTGTTGAAAATCCTAAATCAGTTTCAAGTGGTGTACAAAAAATTGAATTGGATAACAAGCCTATAGCTTCACTGGAGCGTGGCATTCCTTTAATAGATGATATGAAAGTCCATGTAGTGAAAATTATTCTTGGGTAAATTCTATTTAAGCAGGAATACAAGAAATTGATTTTAAAAGTTCATTTGCTAATTGAAAGGCTTGTTCTCTTATTTCTGGTACAGCAGTAGTTTCCCAGAGCTGTCCTTTTAATGGTGGTCCAAGTGTATATAAAGTCTCTGAAGTAGAACCTTCTTTGTCTTTTAGTGCACCATTACTATTTGCATCAAGTCCAAGTGATAATTTATCAGGAGCTATAAGTCCTTTTTCAAGCAAACCTACAATTAAAGGATCCTGTATTTGACAAAAATCAAGTTCTGAACCAGTGCAATTTATAACTCTGGAAACTGTAAGAACCTCAGAATTGTTTTTTGATTTTTGAATCGATACATTTACACCTTCATCTGTTTCTTCATAGTCTTTGATTCTTCCTTTATGAACAGTTAATTGTTTTGATTCAATTAATGAGTTAATTACGTTAGATACTTGTTGAGGCATACGGTGTCTGTGTATATCCCAGTATGGTCTAATGTGTCTGAAAAATCTTTTCTTTTCATCTGTAGACAAAGCGCTCCATATTTTTTGAATGTGGGGTCTAAGTGCATCAAAAACCAAACGCCAATCACTACCATTTTCTAGGGCGTAATCTATTTTTTCTCTTACTTCATGAAATAAATCTTTAACTGTCAAATTGTCAAAATTGAAATCAAATTTAATATCAATATGCTTGATATCTAATTTGTGTGGATTTGGAATAAGTCCATGTCTTGAAAGAGCATGAATAGTTCCCCTGTGTCCTCTACATTTTAACTCTATAGCTTTGTCTACCATGGTAAGTCCAGTGCCTATAAGAAGTAGTGAATCGTCTGGAGAAATCATGGAAAGAGCATTTGCTGACCATGGATCTCTAATATATCTTGAACTCTTATAAAAAGAATTCTGTTTTACATGAGGATTTCTGGGTAGATAGTTTCCTACTGCAAGCACTACTTTATCAGCAGGGATTTCAATACCACTTTCTAAAGTTATTCTTGCTTTTTTTGTATCCTTGTCAGTAATTATAGAAACCGCTTCATCGTTCAATCTCTTAAAACTTACTTGTGGAGATTTATGTCCTTCTGCTTCATATAAAACAGATTCTAAATACTCACCATAAAGCATTCTTGAAACAAATGAACTTGCAGTAATATTTAAGTCTCTATTTTGTACCCATCTAAGAAAATGTTCTGGATCGTTAGGGAATGCACTCATTTTTCCAGCAGGGACATTTAAAAGATGTAAAGGACTATTCGTAGAATATGCAAATCCTCTTGCAAATTTTGATGCTCTTTCAATTAAAATTATTTGAAGCGGCTCATTAACAGATTTCTTCATCAAGTGTGTAGCAACAAGGCTTCCACTAAACCCACCACCAATAATTACTACTGTTGGCTTTTTTGATGTTAGATTTGAAGGTATAGGCTGAGATATCGGTGGCTTGCTCTTAATTCTTGAACTGTCTACCATTGGTTTATCAGCTACTAAATAACTAACCACTTTTTCACAAACTTGTACTTTTTTAAGTGTTACCTCATTTGAATATCCTAGTGTCTGAGGTAATAAGTCTGCTTCTAAAGGTGGTGAATATACATGTAATGTAACAAGTTTATCTGAGGTATTATTTTTCACTTCATGTTCTATGCCTACAGGAATATGTTCAATATCTCCAGGAAGGAGCGTTCCTGTTACACTTCTTTCATTTTCATAATGTGTTGTATATGACAGCTCACCTTCTAGTACTAAAGTAATAGCATCTGACTTGCCATGATTATGTATAGGTGTGCCTTGTCCAGGTAGCCAGCACATTAAAATTATTTCTACATTATCTGTTTTAAAAATTAATTGTCTTGAATATTGGCTTTCTAAAAAACTTTTTAGAGTATCAATGTTAATTATGCTCATCTGAAAATTCCTATGTTAAAACTTCCAATTATTCTAACAAATAAATGTTACTTAATTTAAAAAATTAGTGTAATTATAGGTTTCTCTAGAAAACTGAGAATATAGGGGCCTTATATCAAAACTTATGGACTCTTTTTTATATTAATTCATAGATATCTTTGTACATAGGCTATTACTAATAAGATAAAGTTAGCAATTTCTACCTTTAAGATCATTTTCTATTAGGAATATGAGTATTTGTTGATTTTAATCTAATAAGTTTTGTAATTATTTTTAAAATCTTAAAAAATTTACAAAGACTAATTTTAAAAGGTATAATTAAGATTCTAAAATTAATCAATGAAAATTTATTCTAAAAGAGCTAAATCAAGTAATAATGAAATATTTTTAAGTGATCAGGATCTAATTGATAAATAGATTAATTTAAACCCTAAAGAAATAAGAGGTTTTTTTAATTTATGTTAACAGCTGTAAAAAATGATGAGATAAATATTAAGCTTAATTCTAAACCTAGTCTAAAGCCTGATTCAGATCCAAGCAATATAAAACTTATGTCCAAAAATGAGTATCGTTCTGTCTTAAAGAAATATATGTCTCCTGAAGACTTTTCTCCTGATACAAAAGAACTTGTACGTTACTTTTTATTTATATCTCTATATCTGTTTGGAATTTATAGTTTATCAAATATTCAAATCCTTCCAGTAAAAATAGTGGTTTCAGCTATTATGGGTATATCATTAGCCGCATTAACTTTTTTTATGCATGATTTAATGCATGGAGCAATTATAAAATCTAGACCACTTACTTATATAATTGGATTATCAATAGGTATCTTTAACTTCTTCCCACCACTTTTCTGGCAAAGAGTTCATAATTTTCATCATGCAAGAACGGGAGCTTTTGATGATCCAGATAGAATATATATCTTAAGTGAAAAGCCAAAAACTGCAATTCAAAGATTTATTTATAACTTGAGACTTTCTAGCGACTCATATAATACATTTTTTAGCATTCTAGGAATGTCTTTTGGATTTTTCTGGTATTTCTCTACAATGTTTTATGCCATGCTACAAAGAAACACTAAATTTGAAAAAACCAATCAATATCAGGGAATACATAGGCTTTTCAAGTCAAAGGAATTATTTGTTGTTTTTGGAGAAGTACTCTTAATCATTTCATTTCAAGTGTTTTTATTTAGTGTGGTTGCAAGAAACAGCTTTTTAAATTATTTTTTGGTTTCATCCCTTCCTGTGTTGATTGCACATTTTACAACAATGCTATATATTCATACTAACCACTTTCTTTCACCACTTACAGAAGAAGTTGATGACCCATTAATTAATTCACTCTCTTTAAAAAATAGCTGGATAGTAGATAAAGTATTTTCAAACTTTTCACACCACGTAGAACATCATTTATATCCAGTAATGGGTTCATCACACTATCCGAAAGTCAGAAAATTGCTTTTAAAGCTATATCCAAATCGTTTACAGTTGATTCCAATGATTGAGGCTGTAAAATTGCTTTGTATAACACCAAGAATATATGCCGATAACACTCACCTTGTTAATTGCGATAATAGTAAGAAATCTAGTTGTCTTCTACCAAAAATAGAAGCAATTAATTAAGCCTAACACTATAATATAGGGCAATTTCTGCGAAAAAGTGAGTAAAAGTATATTCTTTAAGTCTTTGTGGTATATTGACTTAGCCTAGTTAATAGGTTGTTAGGAAAATTTGGTGTTTGTGATATTGAGAAGAGTATTAGGGTCTTATTTAATTATAGTTTCTGTATCCTCTTTTAAAAATTGCTAAGTACCTGAAAAAAAGAGGAAAATAATGTCAAAAAAAATATTTATTGGTAACTTATCATTTGAAGTTACAGATTTAGATCTTGAAGATCTTTTCAAGCAACATGGAGAAGTAGTTTCAGCTAAAGTAATTTTAGATAGAGATACCAGCCGTTCAAGAGGATTTGGTTTCGTTGAAATGAATTCTGAAAGCAGTGCACAAACTGCAATTGATTCAATTAATGGAACTGAAATTAAAGGAAGAGCTGTTAATGTTAGTCTTGCAAAAGATAAAGCTGATGACAGAGGTGGTTCTAGCAGAGGAAATAGAAATCGCTATTAAGCCTTTGTTTTTTTCTGCTTAAGTGGTCTATAACTTTGCCTTCAGTTTATAATTGTTGAGTGAAGAAAATTAGGTGCCCTTGGGCTGGCGAAAAAGATTTTTACGTAAAATATCATGATGAGGAATGGGGAATACCTGTCCATCATGATATTTTGCATTTTGAGATGCTATCTTTGGAAGGTGCTCAGGCTGGACTTAGCTGGGAAACAGTACTAAAAAAAAGAGATAGTTATAAGAAGCTATTTGCAAATTTTGATCCTATAAAAGTATCAAAGTTTTCTGATGAGAAGCTAGAGAAAATATTATTAGATGAAAGAATAATCAGAAACAGATTAAAAGTTTTTTCAGTTCGTCAAAATGCAAAGGTCTTTTTAGAGATTCAAAAAGAATTTAAGACTTTTGATAAATATATCTGGAAATTCGTTAATGACAAGACTATTAAAAACAAATGGAAGAATTTAAAACAAATTCCTGCAAATTCAAAAGAAAGTGATTTAATTTCAAAAGATCTAAAAAAAAGAGGAATGAAATTTGTAGGTACTACAATAATTTATGCATATATGCAGGCTATAGGGCTTGTAGATGATCATCTAATTACTTGTTTTAAACATTAATGAATTAAGTTAAGATAATAAATAAAGAAATAGTTAAACAGTATCGATACCGGGTAAGTTATTTTGAGAAATGAATATTACGTTAAATCGAAGTTTTTCAGAAGAAATTGATATAAGAAAAGTTCTTGTTTTTTCCCTTTCAATTTCAGGTATTTTTTTAATTTTCCCACTTTTCTATTTCCCAATAATTAAAATTACTAAACTTGCTAGATTTGAACAAGCAAATGTAATTGAAATAATAATAAGACTATTTGAATGCACTCCTGTTGTAGCAGTTATTACTATTTTTTCTGTCCTTGCTTCGCCATTGCTTATGATTTTATGTTCTATCATTTTTACTTTATTTGAAGAAAGTACCAGTGAACGTAGCGTCTACTACAAAATCTATTTTTTCTCAAAACAATGGATGATGTTAGACATTTTTACTATAGCTGTATTTGCAAGCATGATTAAATTAGGCGAAATGGTAGATGTAACAATTGGATTGGGGACTTTGTTTTGTTTTATTTTTTGGTTATTAGTTTTTTTTGCAGATAAGTTTCTTTGGTTTGAAGAGAAGGAGGAAATAAAAAACAAATCGAATTTCAGAGCTTTTTGTTACTCTTTAGCGGGGTTGTTTCTTTTAATACCAGCAAATATACTTCCTATTATGACTACGGTAAAACCTGGAATTGTAGACAAAACTAATTTATGGGAATCAATAATGCATTTATTTGAAGGACCTGCATGGCCAATTGGAATACTTGTTTTTCTGGCTAGCTTTTGTGGTCCATGGTTTAAGATATTTTCTTTATTTTATTTAAGTCTTACAGCCAGAAGTAAAAAGAATATGAATTTTAAAAGAAACCTATATCACTTTTTTGAAACTGCTGGCAGATGGTCAATGATTGATATTTTTATAGCTGTAATATTAGTTAGTATAGTTAAACTTAATGCTCTTGCTAATGTAAGTTTAGAAAGTGGCAGTTTGATATATACGGCTATGGTTATTTTAACTTTATTGTCTTCTTCTAATATTGATTTAAAGGAGTTTGCTGAAAATGAATCTGCTTAGAAAAATAAAAAGAGGTGCAATTTTATCTTTGTTCATACCTTTTTTGTCACTTGTTGTCTCAGGATGGGCTGTTTATAAGTATTATGATGATTTAGGACCAGTTATTCATGTTGAATTTAGCTCTGCTGAAGGAGTTGAGGAAGGGAAAACTCTATTAAAGTATCATGGAATTCCTGTTGGTAAAGTTATTAAGTTAGAAGTTAGTAAAGATCTTCGCAAGGTTGATTTTGTTATTAGGCTTGTTAAGAATGCTTCTCATGTTGCAAATCATGGTGCGAAATTCTGGGTAGTTAGACCAAAAGCTAGTGTAGGTGGATTAGAAAATCTTGAAACTATTGTTAGTGGAAACTATGTAGCGGTTGATTTGCCTCAAAGGATAGGAAAAAGTTCAAGAGGGTTTAATCAGTGTCACTTTGTGGGTAGTGAAAAAAATACAAAAAGTGTTATTGATACTGCAGAAAGTGACTTCATCGTAAAAGTGAAAGCCCCTCATGTTTTTTCTTCCACAATGATAGGTTCTTATGTTTTTTATAAAGGATATGTCGTAGGAATTGTAGATGATATGAATCTTCCAAAAAGTGGAAACAGTGTTTTTCTAACTATAAACATTAAGGAAGAATATGCACATTTAATTAGGACAAATACTGTTTTTTGGAATTTAAAGACAATTGATTTTGATTGGAAGCTGTTTAAAGGGTTTAAAATTAAGACAATTTCAAATCCACTTAAAACTTTATTGGTTGGTGGGATAGCTTTCTCAACACCATCTACACCAGGTCCAGAAGTTAAGCCAGGACATGTTTTTAACCTGGCTTCTGATTTTAATGAAGAATGGTTATATTGGGAGCCAAATATTACTATTCCTGAAATAGGGCAAAATTTTTAATTTAAGCCTTTTTATATTAAAATTAGTCTGATAATTAGATGAATCTTAAAAATCAAATAATCAGACTTCTTTTACCGAATCCAAAAAATTTAGATAATGTTTCATATAATGAAAAATTATGGGATTTTTATAAGAATGCATGGTTTATTAGAAAATTTGTTGTAGAAAGATCAAAATCTTTGCAGGTTATAGGCGATGAATGGGGAAATAAAGAAGCAGTATTAGAAGTTATATCTGATTTTATAAAACCTTATATAAATAGTAATAGTATTGTTTGTGAAATAGGAAGTGGTGGCGGAAGAATAGCTTCTAAGGTTGCACCACTTGTTAAAGAGCTACACTGTTTTGACATCTCAATAAATATGCTTAATGAGTGTAAGAAAAATTTAAATAATACCAAAAACATTTACTTTAATCTTTTAGATAAAAAAACACTATTAGAAAACATAAAGACAAAATTTGATTTTGTTTATTCTTTTGATGTTTTTGTACATATGGACCTCCATGCTATTTTCAAGTACTTCAGACAGATTAGACAGATATTAAATACAAATGGAAAAGTCTTTTTGCATACGTCAAACTTAAAAACTGTAAATGGATGGGAAAAATTTAACAGTCAAGAATACTATTCTCCTGAGGATTTCTACTTCATTTCACCAGAAATAATAGAAATTCTGGCTAATAAAGCTGGATTTAAAATAATTAAAACGTCTAGTGAAGCAAATTCAAATCCTTATTTTTCTAGAGATTATTTGTTTGTAATGGAGTAATTGTTTCTATTATTTAGATAAATATATATATTTATAAACAAGTTACCATGAATTTTATTAATTCATAGTAAATTATTTTATAGGTTTAATGGAAAAACGATTTAAAAACTATACTATGAAAATAAAAACTTCTTACATATCAGCACTACTTTGTGTAATTTATATTTTAAATATAATAACTCTTGATAATTCTCTTATTGTACATGCTAGTGTTTGTACAGGTAGTACTCCTATTGAATGCTTTGATGGGTCGTGTGCAATGACACAAGCAGACTGTCCATGTCCTCCTGAGTTACCAGCAAAATGTCAAGATGGCACATGTATGTTAACTCAGGGAGACTGTAATTCATCATCTTCAGGAAGTAACAGTAGTTCAGGAAGTAATAACAGTAGCTCAGGAAGTAATAACAGTAGCTCAGGAAGTAATAACAGTAGTTCAGGAAGTAATAACAGTAGTTCAGGAAACAATAACAGTAGCTCAGGAAACAATAACAGTAGTTCAGGGAACAATAACAGTAGTTCAGGGAACAATTGCCCACAGGATAATCCAATTCAATGCTTTAATGGATCATGTGCAATGACACAAGCAGACTGTCCATGTCCACAAAATGCACCAGTGAAATGTTCAGATGGAACATGTATGGTATCTCAGGGGGAATGTAGTTCAACATCTTCAAGTGGTGGCTCAAGTGGGGCTCCTGATGTAGTAGAAGCTTCATCAGGACAATGTCCTCAATCTCACCCGATAACATGTTCAGGCTCAAGTAATCTGTGTGGTAAGACAGCGGCAGTTTGTCCGTGTCCACAAGATACACCAGTGAAATGTTCAGATGGAACATGTATGGTATCTCAGGGGGAATGTAGTTCAACATCTTCAAGTGGTGGCTCAAGTGGGGCTCCTGATGTAGTAGAAGCTTCATCAGGACAATGTCCACAGTCTCATCCGATAACATGTTCAGGTTCGACTAATCAATGTGGTAAGACAGCGGCAGTTTGTCCATGTCCACAAAATGCACCAGTGAAATGTTCAGATGGAACATGCATGGTATCTCAAGGGGAATGTAGTTCAACATCTTCAAGTGGTGGCTCAAGCGGTTCAAGTACAACAACTGCATCATCAAGTGGTTGCCCGCAAGATTTTCCAATATCATGTGGAAATAATATATGTGGTAAAAC
This sequence comes from uncultured Gammaproteobacteria bacterium, assembly GCA_964602915.1. Taxonomy (GTDB): domain Bacteria; phylum Cyanobacteriota; class Vampirovibrionia; order 2-02-FULL-35-15; family 2-02-FULL-35-15; genus CAZRTB01. The sequence continues at coordinate 40,259 of CAZRTB010000007.1, forward strand.
AGCAAGCACCTGTTCATGCCCATCATCATTACCAATAAAATGTTCAGATGGAACATGTAAGGCAGTTCAGTCAGAATGCAATTCGGATTCAAGCAGTGTTAGTGATCAATTAAGAAAATCACTTAAAAATATAGATTTAGTTAGAATAATTCTTTCCAGATCTTCAAAAGTAGGTCGTAATATAGCTAAAAAAGTATTAATCTCAATAAATAAAATTAGAATAGCAATGTCTTTAAAAGGTTCTAATTGTGAAAATAATATAAATAATGCATTAAACAGTCTTCTCGATATTATTGATCTTGTAGAATCTAAAACATGTAGTAGTTCTAGAGAATCAGATGATCTTAAATACCAAACACTTAACTGTATTCCTATACAAACATCTGATAGATTTACAAGTACAGTAAATGATTCTATTGATGATATTAATTCTTTTCTAGATGTTGATATTAATGGTAATTCAGTAGTGGATGTGTGTGATAAAAGTGCAAACTCCTGTCAAAACAATTGTTCTCAGCATGGTACTTGTAAAAATGGTACTTGTAGTTGTAACTCCGGATTTTCAGGAGCTGATTGTTCTAAGTCACAATAAAAAAAAGATCAGTTTAAATCTGAGCGATTATTAAATAAATTTTAACTAGCTTATATAAAACTTGAATAATTTATTTCTTTTTATAAGTATGGGTGTTTTGTACTATTTATGAGATAGCTTTATGAGAGTAAAAATATCAAAATTCTTTGATGATATAAAATTTACAGGGCCAATTATTGGCAAGGAAATATCGATAAATAATATTGATGAAGATATTAAACTAGGTGCTTTAGAAAAATGGTTGTCTTCTCGTGTTAAATCCTTGGATTCTTTTAATACTTCTAGTGAACTATTCGAGCATGATTCTAACTTGTTCTGGGAGTATACTTGTGAGCGGATTGAATTTCATAGGTTAACTCATGATTATAAACCGGTTGATAAAAGAGAGTTCCATCCTGAAGCTGTGGAGTTTAATGTTATGCTTGAGCTTTTTGGTGAGTATGATGAATCTCCTTTAGCAAGGCATGATAGAGAAGCATTTGATAACTTTTCAAAAGGCAGATTAAAAGAGTGGAAAGAACTAAATGGAAGAAATGATTCCTTATCTTCTTCAGATACAGATAGTAAATCTAATGAACATACGAAAGATGAAATCTCAGAAGCTGATGTAGCTAGAGAAGTTAGAGAATTATATAATCCTGTGCAGATTCAAATTGAACAGCAGATCTCTCCTGTTGAGGTAAGTTCTGATGAGGTTATTTCAAAATCTGTAGAGGAAGTGATTTCCGAAAAGCCTGTAAAGAAAAAAGGAAGAAGTAAAGTAAAACAAGAACCTTTCCCCGCATTGATTATATTAAAAAAAGCTATTGATAAGAAAGAGCAACTTCGTAATGAGACTATGCAAATTCATGATATTGCTCTTGGAGAGCTTGCGGAAGCTGAAATAAAAAAAGAAAATGCAGAAAAAGAAGTTAGAAAGTTTGATACTGAAAAAGAATCATGTGTTCTTAATTCTAGAAGGATTCCAGAAGATCTTATGGGAAAAATAGTAGAAGCAAATGATAAAGTTCTTGATGCTGAAAGAGAGAGAGTGAAAATAGCAAAAGTATATTATGAAGTTCATAAAATTGCTATTAAATTAGTAGAATTAGATCAAATTAAAGTATTAGAAGTAAAGCCCAAGAGTACTTCTTCTGCTAAACAAAAAGAAGTAATAGATGAGGTGAAACTAGCTTCTATTATTTCTGAGCATGATAAAGCTTATGCTCAGAGAGAAGCTATAAAAGAATGTTTGATTTCAGCTTTAGCTCAGAATCCTATAAAATATGAAGCTGTTGAAAAGGCTGTACAGAAAATTAAAAATAATGATTTTACAGGATTAAAAAAAATATTACCAAGTGAATTGGAAATGGTTTTTAAGAAAGAGCTTGCTATGGTTGATACAGGATTAGTAGTAGATGATCTTATTAAAGAACATAAAACTGTTGTCGAATTAAGTAAAGAGATTAAATTTGCTACTCCACTACAGATAGTTAACTTAAGACAGCAACATTTAGGCGGTCTTAGAGCAAGTAAGGATAAGGCAAAAGATAAGCTACAAGAATATTTACGAGCAGAGTCATCTCCAAATAAAAAAACAGTAGCAAGGTTGCAAAGAAAAATTGATGAGGCTAGGATATTAGAAGATTTAGCAGTTACACAATGTTATAAAACCTTGATTGAAAATACAGCTCAACAAACAAGAGAATATTCTGAACATAGAAAAAAACTTGCTGAGTTAGTGACTGGTGTAATGGAGAAGGAAAAGATTTCATCACCTGAAAAGGCTTTAATGATAGTAATAGAACAAAACTATCGAATAGTTAGAAAGATTGGTGAACCAATTCCTCAGGTTTCTATTCAGGGAGTATCACATGTGCCATCTGAAACAATTGTTATTGCTCAACAATCTTCAAATGGAGTCGATCCAGAAAAAGCCAAAGAAAAAGATCATTGGCAGTATAGAATACCAAGAAATTATTTAGAAGGAGTTTCATTTGATGGAGAAGAGAGTCATGATAGACTTTCATGTAGACTGGTAGCTAATCATGAAACTATTCAGATGCTTGACACCTTGTCTAAAAAATATAAATTCGTTTATAAATTCCCTATCAAGCCTGACAGCTGGAGACGAGCTGATACAGTAACTATTTACTTTATGGGAAAATCCGAGCCTAAATGGACAAAAGATATTGCACAAAAATTACAGAAATTTACTTTTAGTGGAGATGATGATGCACTTCTTGGCTCTCCTATATTAAATGATAATGGTGAACCATTGTCTGGAGTAAGATATAGCGAAGGAGTGTTCTTGATGGATTTAGTTAAGCCCGTTCAAATGTCATATATGATTGATCCAATGCTTGGTAATGTAGTTAGCAATTATTATGGAATTAAAGAAGTTAATGGGAAAGTTAAATACAGTGTTTCACCTGGAATGGAAGCTGCAGTGCAAAAACTTTTAAAAGACATTTCTTAATTTATATTTTGTCTAAATCTAAATTTAGCAATAAAACATTTACTCTGACTTCCCCTAGAAAGTTGAACTGTGAATTCTCAGTATTTTTTACAATTAGATTCTTTACTGTATCTAAAGGAATATTCCTAATTTTTGATACCCTCTCTGCTTGTAGATATGCAGATTCCAGGCTTATGTGAGGATCTAATCCACTTGCAGAGCTTAAGACTAAATCCCCAGGTATTTTAGTGTCATTTGAAAGACTATTTTCAGCTTTTACTTTTTCAATTTCTTGTTTAGTGATTTGAATTAGTTTTTTACTCGTTGGACCTAAATTGCTAGCTGAAGAAAGATTTCCATCATAATTTATTACTGATGGTCTTCCGTGAAAATACTTTGGACTTGAAAATCTTTGTCCTATTAGTTTTGAACCTATAACTTCATTTTTGACTTTAATTAGACTCCCATTGGCTTTATCTCTCCAGAGAATTTGAGATGGAATAGTAATGAGTATAGGATAAACAATTCCTGTAAGAAAAGAAAATAGAATTAGAATTATAAAGCCTCGTTTTATTTCTTTCATTTGTTCCTCCTATATGAGATGTAATGCCGATAGTAGTACGTCAATAACTTTAATAACTATAAAAGGTAGAATAAGTCCACCACCACCATAAATAAGCATATTTGATTTAAGTAATTTTTCTGCTTGTATGGCCTTGTATTCAACACCTTTTAAGGAAAGTGGAATGAGCATAGGAATTACAATTGCATTGAAAATTACTGCAGAAAGTACAGCACTATGAGGTGTGGAAAGTTGCATGACATTTAAAATGTTTAAAGCTGGATAGTGACCAGAAAACATTGCTGGTACAATTGCAAAGTATTTAGAAATATCATTTGCTATGCTAAAAGTAGTTAAAGAACCTCTTGTGATTAATATTTGCTTCCCAATCTCTACTATGCTGATTAGCTTTGTAGGGTTTGAATCTAAATCAACCATATTTGAAGCTTCTCTTGCCGCTTGTGTTCCTGCATTCATAGCGACTCCGACATCTGCCTGTGCAAGTGCTGGAGCATCGTTTGTTCCATCTCCAATCATTGCTACTAAATGTCCTTTAGCTTGAAAATCTCTAATCAACTTTAATTTTATTTCTGGTTTTGCTTCAGCTACAAAATCATCAACACCTGCTTCTTTGGCTATAGTAGCGGCTGTAAGAGGATTATCACCGGTAATCATTATTGATTTAATCCCTAGTTTTCTTAACTGACCAAGTCTTTCTTTAATACCTTCTTTAACAATATCTTTTAAATAGATTACTCCAAGAGGTTTCTCTCCCTTTACAACAATTAAAGGTGTCCCTCCTTCTTTTGATATCAGTTCAAAAATTTGTATAAGTTTTGAACTAATACTTCCACCCTTTTCTTCTACAAAGGATTTAATTGCATCAAATGCACCTTTTCTTATTTCAACCCCAGGATAATTTAACCCACTCATTCTTGTTTGAACACTAAATGGGACAAACTCTGCACCTTCTGGTATTTGAATATCTTTTCCTCTAACACCTAATCTATTTTTAGCAAGAGTAACGATACTTCTTCCTTCTGGTGTTTCATCTGTAATAGAAGATAAAAGTGCTGTTTCGGCTAGTAGGTGATCGTCAACACCATCATCAGGAATAAAATCTGAGGCTATTCTATTTCCTAACGTGATAGTACCTGTTTTATCAAGTAAAACAATGTCTACATCTCCAGCCGCTTCAATGGCTCTGCCACTTACAGCAATAACATTATTTCTTACAAGTCTTTCCATACCACTAATACCAATAGCAGGTAATAATGCTCCAATGGTCGTAGGCATAAGACATACAAGAAGTGCAATTAAAACAATAAGAGGAATGAAAACATTTAAATAGTTTGCAAAGCCTATTAGTGTAACTATAACTACTATAAATACAATTGTTAATCCAATTAACAATATTTCAAGAGCTATTTCGCTTGGAGTCTTTTGCCTGTGAGCACTTTCAACCATTGCAATCATATGATCTAAAAAAGTATCCCCAGGGTTAGCAGTAATTTTTACTTTTATATCTCCTGATATTACTTTTGTACCAATAGTTACTGAGTCTCTGTCACCTCCAGATTCTCTAAGAACTGCGGCAGATTCCCCTGTGATGGCAGACTCGTCTACTAAAGCTGATCCTTCTATAATCTGACCATCTCCAGGAATAATTTCATTTTCTTTAACCAGGATTAAATCTTCTTTTCTCAGTGAAGTGGCTGATACTTTTTCAATCCTTCCATTTGATAAAAGTTTATTTGCTATGGTTTCAGTTCTAGTTTTTTGCAGTGATTCTGCTTGTGCTTTACTCCGCCCCTCAGCTAAAGATTCTGCAAAATTAGAAAATATAATAGTGAACCATAACCAGAGTGTGATTTGTAGGTTGAATAAATAACTTTCTCCATTCAGAACCCCTTTTAAAGTTATAAATGTTGTAATTATTGAACCTAATTCCACGACAAACATAACAGGATTACGCCAGAGTGAAATAGGATTTAATTTAATAAAAGATTCTTTAAGAGCAGTTAAAAACAACTCAGTATCCCAAAATCCTTTTTTCTTATTATCCATACTTTAAAAACTTACTCCTGTTTTCATAAACAAGTGTTCAAGAATAGGTCCCAGAGTGAATACGGGGAAATAAGTAAGTCCCCCGACGAGAATCACCACGGCTACAAGTAGCCATACAAACAGTGGTACATCTGTTGTAAAAGTTGCAGAGCTTTGAGGCACAAACTTTTTCTTAGCAAGTGAACCTGCAATTGCAATTGCAGGGATAATTACAGTAAGTCTTCCAATTAACATGGAGAGAGAAGTGCTAAGGGTGTAAAATAAGGTCCCGGCATTTAATCCACCAAAGGCTGAGCCATTATTTCCACTAGTAGAAGCATATGCATATAATATTTCAGATACTCCATGTGGTCCAAAATTATTTAAAGAGTCAAGTCCCACTTTAGTACTAATTGCAATACAACCAAAAATAAGAACAGACATTGGGGTAGAAAGAATTGAAATTACTGACATTAACATTTCAAAAGGTTCAAGTTTTTTGGCAAGGAATTCAGGGCTTCTGCCTATCATTAACCCTACTATAAACATGGTAAGTACAGCATTTACTAATAATCCTATAAGGCCTACTCCTACACCACCAAAAATTACTTCTCCAACACACATATTAAACAATAAAACTAAGCCTGATAGTGGTGTTAAACTGTCATGCATACTATTTACTCCACCACATGAGGTGCAGGTAGTACTTTGAGCAAATAGAATGGATGGAATTAGCCCAAATCTGACTTCTTTTCCTTCCATGTTTATTGTATTTTCTATGCCTAGTTTTGAAAGTAATGGATTACCTTGGTGTTCATAATAAATAGCTAAACTAAGTCCTACTAAATATAAGACTAACATTGCACAAAAAACAGCAAGTCCTTGTTTCTTTTTATTTAAAAGAACTCCAAATGTAAATGGTAGTCCTGCAGGTATAAGTAACATGGCATAGATTTCTAAAAAGTTTGTAAGTGGTGTTGGATTTTCAAAAGGATGAGCCGAATTTGCATTAAAAAATCCACCACCATTAGTACCTAGAAATTTTATTGCAATTTGAGATCCTGCTGGACCAAGAGGGAGAGTCTGAACTAGACCTTCTAACGTTTTTACAATCACATAACTATCAAATGTTTGAACTATTCCTTCTGAAACAAATATGAATGCTAGAATCGTTGAAAATGGGAGTAGAATATAAATTATCGAGCGGGTTAAGTCAACCCAGAAATTACCAATGGTATTAGTTTCGCTTCTGGTAAATCCTCTAATAAAAGCAATTAGTACTGAAATCCCTACTCCTGCAGATATAAAATTTTGAACTGAAAGACCAAGCATCTGAGTCAGGTAACTCATAGTATTCTCACCACCATAAGCCTGCCAGTTTGTATTAGTAATAAATGAAATCGTAGTATTTAAAGCAATATCCCAGCGTACTGGTCCTAATTTCTGGGGATTTAAAGGAAGAAATTGCTGCGTTTCTTGAAGTAGGAATAAACTGATAAAGCTAAATAATGTTATTGATAGAAATGAAAATGTATAGGTTTTCCAGTCCATTTCGTCTTCTTCATTTATACTTGAAATCTTATATATAATTTTTTCTATTGGTCTTAATATTGATGACAAAAAAGTTTTATCTCCTTTAAAAACTTTAGCCATATATTCACCAAAGAATATTGCTGAAATTAGGAGTACTAGAATAAAAACAAAAATAAAAATTAAATTTATAAGCACCAAAAATCCTTTAATTTAAGCTCAAATAAGATTATAGTGTAAATATATTCTAAGATGCTTGTACTATAGTAATTTGTAAAAGTTTTAATCATTATTGCCAGTAAATTTTACCTGCAATGACTGGCTTAATTGAGTTATTTCTAGGATTCTTAGACACGTATTTTAACCCCTTTGATGCTAGCTCTCCTATTAATGTAAAACCACTAGAAAGGAGTGGAATATTAAAAAGTGTTCTTCCTATAGAACCGAAAACAGCACTATTTATATTTTTCAAGAAGTATTTTCTAAGGCTACGTACAATTGGAACTACAATATTTAATTGTAATTCTGTAATTAATAATGCTTGTGAAATTGATTCCCATGACAAGTTGTTCTTTAAAGTATTTAAATCCTGATTTTCAGATGACAGTTCCACATAGCTTTTTCCTGAGCTTTTTAATAGGTCTTTTATATCTTCAAAAGTTTCTATTAAGAAAAAAAGAACTGTAGAAACTGGTCTTAGTAATGTATTTGATATATCAAATACATTTTGAATTTTTAGTAATCCCAATGCGCTTATTGACTCAGCGATAGGCTTATATATGTTTTCTTTAGTAATCCCTTCTATTAATAAATATCTGCTGAATTGATTTCCAACAGGTTTAATATATTTAAAAAAGTCTTTTGCACCTATCGATTCACTTACTTCATCTGATATTTCAGTAAAAACCAATGCTGGTAATAAATTTGCAGAAATCGTGAGTGTATTTTTAGAAAATCGCTTTAAAGTTGAATTTGTTTCAATTTGATTTTTATCAATATTGCTATCTGTGTTTTCTAGATTATGATTATTGTCTTTGTTTGTTCTTGTGGAACGACAATTACTTTGAAATGGAATAACCTTTTGTGTTTTTATACTCACGGTTTAGGCATGAAAAACTAATTTCAAACCATATATAGTTATAGTATATTTCTTTATTTGACTGAATTAAAAAATAATTAAACCTTTGAATATAAATTTAAAATCAATGAATTTTCAACAATTTTAATTTGTATATTTGTACAAAAATAATTTTTTCTTAAGAATTTAAATAGTTTTACTGTTCAGCAAGCATAATAGTGTTTATGGATACCTCATTAAACAAAAAAAAATTCTCATACCCCTTAACTATTAATGAAACTCATTTGGATGTTTTTGGTCATGTAAATAATGCTGTATATCTTACTCTTTTTGAAGAAGCTAGATGGGATTTTATAAATAAAAATGGATATGACCTGAAAAAAATAATGGAAACAGGACTTGGTCCTACAATTTTAGAAGTAAATCTAAAATTTTCAAGAGAGATTAGATCAAGAGATGAAGTAATTATAGAATCTGAGATGGTCTTATATAGGAAAAAAATTGGAAAACTTATACAGAAAATAATTAGATCTGGTGAAACTTGTTGTGTTGCAGACTTTACTTTTGGGCTTTTTGATGTAAATAAAAGGAAACTTGTTCTGCCTACTCCAGAATGGCTTAAAGCTGTAGGATATGAAGAGGGGTAATTTATGATCCTTGCTTTTCATAAACCATATGGAGTACTTTCACAGTTCACAAAAGAAAAATCAGATCATAGAACTTTGGCAGAATTTAAATTTCCTAAAAATGTTTATCCGATAGGAAGACTTGATTGGGATAGTGAAGGACTTCTTCTCTTAAGTGATGAAAAAGAGTGGAATGATAAACTTTTAAACCCACGACATGCACATGAAAGAATCTATCACTGTCAGGTAGAGGGAATGCCTACTAAAGAAGCTATTGAAAAGCTTTCTAAAGGAGTTATTATTCAGGGTAGAAAAACTAAGCCATGTAAAGTAAAAATAGTTTCAGATATTAACTATCCTGAAAGAAATCCTCCTATTCGTATTAGAAAAACTATTCCTACTAGTTGGATTGAAATTAAATTAACCGAAGGAAAGAATAGGCAGGTTAGGCGGATGACAGCAAATGTTGGATTCCCTACTTTAAGACTTATTAGAAAGTCTATTGGAAAATTTGAGATTAATGGTCTTCCTTCTGGGAAGTGGAAAGAACTTAATAATCAACAAAGAGAGTTTTTACTTTTATAAATTATTATGTTGATGTTTTAGAAACAATAACTGTTATATTCCTTCAGTGTAGACTGATGATCATCGTAATTTTATTAATAATTATTTTTTGTTTTAACTCAAGCTTTTTATATGCTCAAGAGCTTAGGGGGTTAGAGTCGAAAAAATCAGATGATTTATTAGCAACGAGTGGCCGTGTAATTAGAATAGGTAGTGGCTATGATGATGGAGTCTTAGACGGTTCAAAGAAATCAAAAATAATTAAAAGAACAGTTAAAGCTACTACAACTACAATCGGACTAATTTTAGGTGCAAATCCAGTAAGCATTGTTGCTGGAAATGTTGGAATGTATAGTATAAGACGAAAACTAAAAAAAGATACAGGATGCAGTAATATTTATAAAAATTGTTGTGTTTTTCATAAGGGGATTTGTGAGCAAAAAGATGGACTTACTTATTGTTGTGATGGTGAAATAAAAACTGATTGTAGCTGTAACAACTAAGAATTCTCTTCAACTTTAAGTAATTTTGAAACAAGTGGAATTGTAGTTCCCTGTAATAGTACTGATACAATTACTACAAAGAATACTAAATTAAATATTACTTCGGCTTTTTCTATTCCAGCAATTTTAGGAAAGGTCGCTAAAATAATAGGAACTGCGCCACGTAATCCAGCCCATGAAATAAACATTTTTTCTCTAAAGCTCATCTTAGACATAGCAAGGCTTAAAATAATACTTAATGGTCTTGCTATGAAAACAAGAAATATTGAAATTAAAAATCCTACTAAAGCTATTTGTGGAAGATGAGAAGGAAAAACTAACAATCCAAGTGTAAGGAACATTATAATTTGCATAAGCCATGCAACTCCATCATGAAACTGCATTAAGTCTGTTTTATTTTCAAATTCATATTTTCCTAAAATTAATCCTAAAAGATAGACTGATAAAAATCCACTCCCACCAAGAAGTGTAGTTATTCCATAAGTAAATGCAACAAAAGAAAGGGATAAAACAGGATATAAGCCTTCATATTCAAGCTTGATGTTTTTAAGAACCAATACGGTTATTTCTCCTATTCCATATCCTAAAGCTGCACCGATAATAAATTGTTTGAAAAATAAAAGTATAAGTTGGGAATTGTTCTGTTTAGTAATTAAATTTACAAGAGCTATTGTAAGGAAAACAGCCATTGGATCGTTACATCCTGATTCAATCTCAATTAATGGTCTTAAGCCTTCTTTAAGCTTTATGTTTCTTCCTCTTAAAACTGCAAAAACAGCGGCAGCATCAGTTGATGAAATAATTGCACCAAGAAGAAATCCTTCAAGCCATGAAAAATTAAGAACTATGTTTGCAAAGAGTCCGATTAAAAAGGTTGTTAAGAATATTCCTATTGTTGAAAGTGATAGTCCCTTTAAAGATACGCTTTTAAATTCTTTCCATTTAGTGTCAAATCCACCAGCAAACAATATATATGTTAAAGCTAAAATCCCAAGATCTTGGGCAAGTTTTGTATCGTCAAAGTAAATCTTACCAAGACCATCTGAGCCAGCTAGCATTCCAATTAAAAGAAATAATAAAAGAGCTGGAATGCCAAGTCTCATTGAAATTTTGCTGGCTAATATGCTCAGAAATAAAAATATTGAAGTAACTAAAAGTGTAAATTCTATTGAATGCATAAATTAATTATATCTATTTTTTAATATATTAAATTCTTTTAATCTTACGTATATTTGCTTTATTTGTTTCAGTGTTAGTTTAAATTGATAATTAAGTATGAGTATTTTAATTGGATCACCTGAATTAGCTCCCAAAGTAATTAATAGAATCTATTTGCCAGAAACTAAAACTAAAGTTGAAGAGAAGCTAGTTTTGGATATTTCTCCTGACAATTTATATATAGCTAGTCATAGTGATATTCATTTCCCTGGTAAAGATATGGGACTTATGCAAGGGCTTAGTGAGTTAAAGGTTCAGCTTTATAAACTTGCAAAAATTGCTTCAAATAATGATGGAAATACTATCCTTATTGGAAATGGTGATTTATTTGAAATAATAGAAACTTATATCTGGAAATATGGAGAGTTATATAGCGATGATAGTGGAAAAATTAAAAGTGAAGAGAATGTAATAAACACTTTTCTTGATATATTGCAGAATAATTCATGCTGTCTTATTCCAATACAAAATTTCTTAAAGACGAAAAGTGCTCAGCTTATCCTTGTAGAAGGAAACCATGACATATTGTTGTTTAAAGATGATAGTTTAGGTAATAAACTAAGATCTATCCTTCTAGAAATCTTAATGCCAGATTCTCCTGATGAAGAAAGAAATAATAAAATAAAGTTTGTAAGATCTGGAAAAATAGACTCTATTAATCTTTATTTTGAACATGGACATAGATTTGATCCATATGATTATAGTGAAAAAGGTGAATTAACATGGGGTGATTGGCTTAGCTATGTAAAGGTACATTTAGTTAAGAGAGTAATTGAAGAACTTCAAAAATCAAAAGGGAAAAGTATTTCTAATGGTGGCTTGCCAGAAGACCTTGCAGAAACGCTAATAAAAAAAATAGGGAATGTTGAGTATATAAGATCTGCTAATGCTTTTGGTTTATATTTAAAACACACTGTAGAGAAGTATTCTGAGAGATATATTGAAAAAGGTGAACCTCAAATTGCAAGAAATATAAAAAAGATTTTTATGGTAGGATCTGACGAATTTGCAAAAAGGATTCATGATACACCATTTACTGTTCTTGGGTTTCCTTTAAGATGGCTTCCTCAAAGTGCATTAAAATCAAATCTTTTAAAAAGTGCTTTTATGTATGGTACTTCTTATGTGTATTCCATTATGACTCACAATAATCATGTTCAAGTTGATTCTGCAGAGAGAATTGTTAATGGTGATCCTTCTATAAAAGTTTTAACATTTGGGCATACTCATGGAGGAGGAATTTCTTCAGGGATTTCACATCGTACAGAGAAAGAATTCTCTGTATATAATTCAGGAACGAGACTACCCGTAAAAAGAGCGATTATTAAAAAAGGAATAGTTAGTTTTGCAAAAACAGAAATACCAGCATCTAGTGGATGTATTTTTGAAGTAGTAGAAACTAGAAGTGGAAAAAAAAGATTAGTTGCAAAGTCTAATAATTCGTTGTCAAATCGTTTTAGACTAGAAGAATAGGTTATTAAACCTATTCACCCATTATATGTTCTGGTGGTGGTCCTGGATGCCACTCTTTTCTTCTTGATTCCCATTTAGCATGAATAACATCAAATTTCTTTTGTTGCTCTGGAGTTAAGATTTGCTTGATTTCACTTTCAGTTGATTTGCGTAAAGCTTCAAATTTTGGACGAATTTCCTCTCTTAGCTCTTTCATCTTTTTATGTTTAGCTTCAAATATTCCTGCAACTTTTGTTTTTTGTTCAGGGGTGAGACTGAGCTCAGTGCTAAATTTGTTTAACATGTGCTCTTTCATTTTTTTACAGTCACCATGGCATTTGCTTTTACAGCCGCCTTTCCCGCATTTACCATCTTTTTTGTGGCATGGTCCACCGCATTTACTGTGACTATGGCAAGACTTTGCACATGGGCATCCTGGTCCTTGAAGTTTGTCAAAAGTAGTTCCAAGTGCAAATCCTATTATTAGCGAAAGTAAGATTTGAACAAATGCCATTTTCATAGTTCCTCCTCAGTTGTATTTAACAACAAATTAATATCTGGGTCTGATGGAGAAAATGCCCAACTAATAGTTTCGTCAGAAATATCTGATAATAAGAGATTTTCCGTGGTTACTGTATTCTCTTTTTTATTAATAAATGAAATCAATAACAAGCAAGCTGTTCCAAATGCCAGAGTGGGTTTAAGCCACTGGACGAATACAGAACTTTTACTTTTTTCAGCAGGTTTAATTGATTTCATAACATTATCTACCAGAGATTTAGGAGGCTCTGCGTCAGGAAGGTATGAAAGCATCTTCCTTGCAGAATCCCACAGTGCTAAAGTGTTACTACAATCTGAACAATGCTCAGCATGAAACATAATCTCCATATATTCCTGTTCAGGAATCTCTGTATCAAGATATGAAAGTAGTTTTTCTTTTATTATGTAGTGGTCCATTTTTCCTCGCTAGTTTAGACATGTAAATAGCTTACAATGTGTCGAATCTTTCCATGAAGATCCTGTCTGGCTCTTTTTAACTTAGCCTTAACAGAATCTATAGAACAATCCAGAACTTCTGCTAGTTCACTGTAACTAAGCCCATCGATTTCACGAAGTATAAGAATATCTCTGTATCTTTCTGATACATGTAAAAGAACCTGCCTTATTAGGTCAATATCTTCTACCCGAGCGCTGATATCTTTAGTAGTAAAAAGGAGTTTTTCAATTCTTTCCCTTCCATTTTCAATAATCTCGTCTAAGGAGTCTTCTTTTCGAATAGATTCTTTTTTTAACAAATCTTGGCAATGATTAAAAGCAATTCTATATAACCAGGTATTAAAAGAAGATTTAAAATTAAATTTACTTAAACCTCTGTAGGCTTTAATAAAAATTTCCTGGGAAGCATCTTTTGCTAGTTCGTAGTTTGTTAGAGAATTTAAACAATAGCCAAAAACTTTTTTTTGATATTTTTCCACAATTTTTGAATAGAGATTATAATCTCCGTCAATAATTGCTTTTATTGTTTCTAAATCTTTTATATTAACCCCACTAAAATAAAACTACTCTTATTTTAGACGTTTATAATGTATCTGAAGTGTCGAAATTGTTGAAATTGTTGAAATGTAGGGATTTCTTATTTTAATCTTATAGCATTCCAAATCCTTGAAGTCTTTTAAGAATCTTACCCATTAAATCTTTATCATCTTGATTTTTTGCATTATCAAGAGCAATTAATAAAGTTCTAATCATTTCTAAGCTAATGCCACTTCTTACATAATAAGGATTATATCTATCATTTGTACGAATAGCATGAGGGATAAACTGATCACCTCCAGAACTATTCCCTGAGTTTGAAAAAGATTTATCTTCGCTATTGCCAGACTCTAAACCAAATCTGTTAAATGGTTTTGAAGTTGTTTGAGATAAAGCTATAGGATTTAAGTTCATTTCTTTTACCTTTTATAATCCTAAAAAACTATAGTTAAGTATTTGTTAAATAGTAGAAATCTAAGCAAAATTAATCTATTTAGCTAACTTTGGCAGGGTAATATACATATTTAGTAAAATATTATGATTTATTTTATCTATCCCGGAATTAGGAGCATTAATATACTGCATTAAATATCCAGCTTCTGCATTGAAATGATCATTGAATTTTCTGTTTATACCTGTAAAAAATCTGTTTTGATCTATTCCTGATTGAGGTCCAAGACGATGAGAACCTATGTTTATGAATGGTTCATCAAATATGACGAAAGACCATTTCTTGCTACTTCCTAAAGCGTACTGTAATCTAAGCATGTTTCTCATTCTGAATGCTCCTTCGCTTACATGCTGGATAAATCTTTCTTCAGTTCTTAGTCTATTTATAAGTGAAAGTCTGGGAAATCTTTCAAAATGTTTTTCATATAATAACTGTTGCCAAATTCTTTGCTCACTAACAAAACCAGGTAAATAGTTTGTAACCCAGGCATAGCCTTGCCAGACAGACCAGTTCTTTGTGAGATTGTAGCCTATGGAAGGTCTAACTAAAAGCTGATTGATATGAGTTCCATTCTGTTCAATACGTGGGTTGACTTCAAACTGTCCTCTTATTTTATTAGTGATGGGGACGTTTAAATATACAGGTGTCCAGTATCCAAAATCATCTTGTAAATAATGATCAGAGCTTGCATTAGCATTGTTTAAAGTCAATGTGAAACAAATAATAAATAGGAAAAATAAGTTCATTTCTTTATTTAAAATTATAGACCAACCTCAGCAATAGATGCGTCTTTCAGTTTCATTAGTCTTGTACATCCTTCATATTTTGAGAGCATTTTCATATGATCCATCCCCATAATTTCTACAGTTCTCCCACCATGTAAATTATTTTCTTTTACAAAGTTCAAAAGAAATTCACATGTAGTATGATCAATAAGTTTTACATTATTAGTTATGTGAAGCTGTATATCTTTTACTCTTTCTGGAATATTTGAAAGTTCTTTACTTAACTGGAGTGAATTAAAACAAACAAGAGGTTTATCAAAATAAAAATGCATGATTTTATCCTCTGCATATTTTTTCTCTACAGGATTTTTAAACATCCTAAACATAATATCTAAATATGGACGACCTTTAACGTCAGCTTTTCCAATAGATTCATTAAGCTTAGAAACTTTGCTTTCAACTGACCAAACGAAATAAGAATTAATAAATAATTTTAATATTATTCCACTAATAATTCCCCAAAGCAAATCAGTGGTTAATGTAATAAAAACAGTAAATGAAAAAACAATAAACTGATCGAGTCCTACATTAAACATTTTTGACCAAACTTTTGTATTGCACAGTTTATACCCTGTATAAATTAGAACAGCTGATAAAACTGTTAGAGGCATAAGGTTAATCCAGTGTCTTAAACCAAGCATGAAAATAAGCAAGAACGTTGCATTATAAAAATTTGCCCATTGAGTTTTTCCTCCTGCAGTAATGTTTGCAGTACTTTTCACTCCTCCTGGAATTATAGTAAGACCACCTATCATGCTTGAGCAAATATTAGAAACTCCCATTGCAAAAAGTGTTTTGTTGGGATCAGATTTTCTTTTATATGGATCTATTTTATCTATGGCATTAATAGTAGCAAGAGACTCAATTCCATCTACCAAAGTTAGAGTTATAGCTATTATAAGGGCATCTATCCATAAATGACTGCTTGAAAATAGTTTGCTGAAGTGAGGAAAAATTATTCCATGAAGAGGGTTCTCAGGTATATGAATTAAAAACTTTGGATCAAAATGCATGAATAATCCTATCGCTGTACCTATAAAAACAGCAATAATTTGTGGTGGAGCCGCTTTTAATAATTTTATACGCTTAGCAAAACCAGATATAAAACCAATTATTACTAAAGTTATAATTCCTAAAATAAAAACTTTTGTATTCATTTGTGCTAATTCACTTGGAGTTTCAAAAATTATTCCCCAGAATTCATGTGCTTTGTAAGGGTGTCCTATTAAAGTAGGTAATTGTTTTGCAATGATCATTATTCCTATTGCAGTTAACATTCCTTGGACTACAGGAGCAGGAAATATTGCACTAAATTTTGCAAGCTTAAAAGCGCTTAAAACTATTTGTATAATACCGGCTACAAAAATTACAGCAAGTAAAAGAGGGTAACCAGTTTTTAGATCTCCATGTCCTAACGTAAGCATTCCTTGATATAAAATTGGTGCAAGTCCTGCTGCTGGTCCACTAATAGTTACAAATGAACCACCTAAAAATGGAAGAACAAATCCTGCTACTATAGCTGAGGTTAATCCGCATATAGGCTCCGCTCCAGAAGCTACTGCTATACCGATTGAAAAAGGTGTTGATACCATTGCTACAAGCAATCCTGCAACGATGTCGTTTCTCCAATACTTTAATCCTTTAATCCCATTCTCAGGTTTCTCTTTTAATTCTTCAGCTGATAATTCTTTAATTGAGGCATTTACTTCCATTTTTTGTCCTTTTATAGTCTTTACTTACTACGTACTGCTTTTTAAGCGCCTAATAATGTTGAACGCAAAAAACCAAATAAAATTCCCTTGGTTTTTTTAAATAGTTCTTATCTGTAAATCTTTTATATAATTGTCATTAGAATATGATCGATTGGTTTAAAAGAAAAAAGTTTAATGAAATTCTTAAAGAACATCTGGATTCTTTAGTTAGGTTTGCCTACGTAAGATGCCATGATAGAGGGTTAGCGGAGGATTTAGTCCAGGAAGCTTGCATAAAAGCATATAAAGCATTTTCTTTAAAAGGAAATGAGATCATTAAACCCAAAGAATGGTTATTTAGAATATTGATTAATACCCATATTAGCTATTTAAGAAAAAAGAATATAGAGATTGTTGATGATTTTAATTTAGAAAATTGTGATGTAGCTATTAATAATGAAAATAATGATGAAAATAATGATGAAAACAACCTTGATCTTGATCAAGAAAGAGAAATACTTGAAGAAGATCTTAACCTCTCATTAAGTAAATTATCTAAAGATCAAAGACAAGTAGTTTATTTGGTAGATGTTAAGGGGTATTCGTTTAAAGAAGCAAGTAATGTGTTGGGAATTCCTTTTGGTACTTTGACGTCTAGATTACATAGAGGGAGATTAAAGCTAAAGAAAGTCTTAACAGAATTAGGGTATTCAAAAGGTTCTTTAGAAGCAGGTGGTTATGGATTGCAAACTAGCAAGTGAATATTTTAAATATTTAATATCTGAAGAAGATATTGATTTTGATGAATTGAAATATTCATCTTTTGAAAAGCATCTATCTGATTGCTCTTCTTGCTCAAGTAAGTTTGGGCTTCCTGAAAAATTATGTAAAAAAATAGATACTCATTATGAAGAAATTACAGCATCTGATATTTTAAAGAAGAAAATTGATAATGGTATAAAAACTCTTGAATCTAATACAAATACTCTTAGGCAAAAAGCAATTGCTGTTTGTATTGTAGGACTTCTAGGTGTTGGAGTAATGTTAGATCAAACTATGTTTAGACTTCCATATGCTCATGAAGTTCATGATTCTTCAAGCTATGATTTAATGTCAAATCAAATAGAATCATTCCTTAAACATATAGAATCACCTTTAAAGTCCCATCATTTTCTAGCTTTTGAAAAAGCAGATTTTAAACTAAATGGTGGAGTGAAAATTGTAAAACCTTTTTATAAAAAACTTACATCGCTGTCTTTAAAAAATACAAAAGGTCAGAAACTTACAGTTTGCTTTTATCCCAAAAACTATAAATTACCTCATAATGATTTTACTCATGTAGATGGAAAAAAGATTTACCATGGAAGTACAGATACTCACCATTTTGCTTATTGGGAAAGTAATAATATGACTGTAGTTCTTATCAGTGATAGTTTATTACCATCTGAAATTGTTAAATTAGCTGGACCTATAATTGATTAATATATTTCGTGAGATATGTCACTTTTACTTCTTATCTTCAGTGGGTATCCCTATTATTTACTAAATAAATAATTTCTTATAAGCTTGGTTTGAATTATTAAGCTGTTAATCTTGGTATAAAAAATATAGTTTAACCTTTGGCAGATTTATGAAATTAAGAATTCTAATATTAATTCTTTTAATGTTTATATTTTCTTTGAGTCCTGTGCATGCTGGCTTTGAAGAAACAGTAGAATTCCTTTTGTTTGAAAATCGAACCATTATTTCAGATGAAACCAATTCTATATCTATAGAAAAAGGAAATATTTATTTAACGTCAGCAGAAGGAGAAAACATTGAAATTATAAATAATGACACTTCTCAATATTATTTCATAACTCTTGTTTATTTAGGGAGAGAGAAAAAGTTACTAATATATGTAAATGGTGAGAGAAAAAATATTCTAGATCTACATTTATATAATGTTGATTTTAATTTATTGAAAAAATATCTTGAATCAAAATATAAATCACAAGAAATACAGTATTTAAACCTTCACTTTAGACCACTTTCAAAAGAAAAAGTAAAAACAAACTATTTAAACTATATATCAAAAAACAATTTCCCCCAAAATGAAATTAATAGAGAAATAAAATCTCAGGTTGTTTCATGTGCTGTGGGTGATATTGAGTGGGATGGAGGTGGTAGTACCAATAACTGGTCTGAAGCTACTAATTGGGCAGGCAACACTGTACCTATCTCCTCAAATGTAGTTTGTTTTTCTTCAACCTCTACTAAAAATGCAGTAGTAGATACTAATGTCAATGTTCAAGGTGTAAAAATTCTTCCTAGTTATACTGGAACTATTTCTCATACAGCAGGATATTCTCCTGTTATTGGTTCAGGTGGTTTTAATCAAAATGGTGGTACATTTACTTCTACTAACTCAAATCTAATTGTAAATGGAGGCTTTGATCAATCTGGGGGTACTTTTACTCATAATTCTGGCACTGTTTTTGTATCTGGAAATAATACTGTTAAAGCCACCTCTCAATTAAATAATTTGACAGTTGGGAATGAATTAGTTAATTTTAATGATCCTTTTACTGCCACTGGAGTGATAAGTACTCGAGCTCCAAGCACTGGTGCGAATTGGACCTTACTTTCAAATATAGGTGGAGTTACTGCTACTGCAGCATCAAATATTGTTGGACCAACAGCATCAGTAAATAGTGGTGGAGCTATCTATGTGGCAAATATAGGTGGCAATTTTGATTATCCATTTGCGAATTATGATGTTTCTGTTACTCAAACAAATGGTGGTATAGATGATGACCCAAATTGGCTGTTTGCTAGGATTCAGTCCACTGGTGATTTATATGCGGCAAGATGGAATGAAAATACACTTGTTGGTGCTAGATTGTATAAGAGGGTTGGTGGTGTTTGGACACTACTTTCGGATTGCATGAGCTCTTCAGTAGCTGATGCTTCTACTGTTGCTTTTAGAGTCTCAGGAAGTAATTTAGATCTACTTGATGATGGAGTTAGTATATGTTCTGCTTCTGATTCATCTATTACTGGGGCAGGAAAAGCTGGCTTAGGATTTGGAAGCATTGGTATTCCTGCATTGAATACTGAAGATGTAATTAATACTACAAACTTAGATAATTTTACTGTTACTTATATGGTTTCATCTTCACCTGTAACTGCTACTTTAACAAGTGGACTAACTTTAAATGGAGGGGTAACGATTGCTCCAAATAGTACATTAGACACTAGCATGTCAAACTATGATATAAATCTTGCTGGGAACTGGACAAACGGTGGGACTTTTACTCCAAATCAAAGTACTGTTACTTTTACTGGTACTACACAAACAGTATTAGGGGATAATACTTTTTATAACTTTGTAAAAAATGCTACTTCTGCAAACACTCTGAATTTTGAAGCTCTAAAAACACAAAATATCACAAACTCTTTTACGGCTATGGGTTCAAGCTCGGTAAATAAGCTGACTTTACAATCTACATTAGCTGGTACTCAGTGGATGATAAATATTCCTTCTAATAGAAATATCTCTCAGTTAAATGTAAGAGATAGTAATAATATTGGTGCAAATATCAATGCAGGAGATGGGACTAATACCAATGTTTCAAACAATACAAACTGGTGTTTTGCAAGCTGTACCAATCCATCTAATATTTCAATTTCAGGAATGGTTTATGCTCCTAATGGATTTACACCACTTACAAATAAAAATGTTAGGTTGGCTGTAAATGGTTTTGATGTAGGCAGTACTACACTCAGCAGTTCTGCAAATGGATCATATTCATTTAGTAATGTTTATGTAGGAACAGGCACGATATTTACTATATACCTGGAAGATGAAACTGAAAATGCAGTGACTGTAACAGTAGCTAATCCTGGGACAAATTTAACTGGAATTGATCTTGTTAGAAATAAATTGATTATTAGAAATAGTGCAGGTGGTTCTACTACCAGTGCACAGATTATTACATCTGCAGTAAGTAGTGAAGATGACATTTCAGATGTTTTTAGAGCAAACCCATCTGCTATAACAGTTAACACAGGATATGAGTTAATTATTCCTACTGGAAATACTTTTGCTCCGACAATTGCGCTGGATGTAAATGATATAAAAGTAGATGGGACTTTAAATATTGGTGCAAATAATCTTGTGGTCGGAGGCAGGCTAAATTCCCCTTCAGGTACAGTGACTACTACAGGTACTACAATTTTTAAAGGTTCTACATCATCTGTTACTGCTATGAGTACACTGAGAAATGTAAGTGTAGGCGGACAGGCAAATATATTTCTAGACAATTTTACAAGTGCAACTTCACAGGATCTTTCCGTTCGTACTCCTAGTAGCATTGGGAATAATTGGGAGAGGCTCATATCTGTAGACGGTGCAACATTTCAGGCTATAGGAGATACGAGAAGCCTTAGCGGAGGAAATTCTGGTGGTGCTCTTTATGTAGCAAATATTGATTCAATGAACAGTGTCTATCCTACTGCAAACTATGATATCACTGCGACACAGACAAATGGAGGGTTGACAGATGATCCATGTCTTATTGCTGGAAGAATACAATCAAATGGTGATATGTATGTTGTGAAATGGAATGAAACTACTGCAAATGGAATTGACATCTATAAAAAAGCTTCTGGTGTTTGGTCTCTTATAATGAATTGCCCAGGAGTGGCGATTATGGATGCTTCTACTGTAAAATTCAGTTTGAATGGATCCACTCTGGACTTTCAAGAAAATAATGTAAGTAAATGTTCTGTGACTGATACTTCTATAACATCAGCGGGAAGAGCAGGTTTCGGTTTTGGGAATATAGGAATTACAGGACTTAGTGGGGATGATGTGTTTGACCAGAGGTTAGACAATTTTACAGTGGTTGGAACATATACTTCTACTTCTACTCTGGGAAACAATTTAGCACTAAGTGGAAATCTAACTGTTACTTCAGGAAGCACTCTTAGTGTAAGCCCATCTGACTATGGTGTGACTCTTACTGGAAACTGGACAAACAATGGGACATTTACTCCTTTTATGAACACTGTTACACTCAGTGGTACAAACCAAACAGTTTCAGGAAATAATACCTTTTATAATTTAAGTAAAACTATTGCTTCAGCAAGCACACTGACTCTGGAAGCAGGAAAGACACAGACAATACAAAACATTCTTACTCTTAGAGGACTAAGTTCTGCTGTCAGACTTCTTCTGAGGTCTTCTCTGGCGGGTACACAGTGGAATATAAATCCACAGGGAGTAAGAAATATAAATTTTTTAGATGTTCAAGATAGCAACAATCAAAATGCTACAGCAGTTAATGCAGGTGGTGCTAATAATTTAAATTCAGGAAACAATACAAACTGGGATTTTTTAGCGGCAGGTCCTACTATTACAAGTGTCACTTCATCCAGTGCTAATGGAACCTATATGATAGGTGGGATGATAAGTATTCAGACCGTCTTTTCAGAAGCAGTGACAGTGACTGGAACGCCATACCTTTCTCTGAGCTCTGGATCAAATGCAATGGCTACCTATGCTTCAGGAAGTGGTACAAATACTTTGAGCTTTAGTTACACTGTTTCACCGGGAGAAAACTCTGCAGATTTAGACTACTCTAGTACGTCAGCATTGAATTTAAATAGTGGGACCATAAAGAGTACTGCTACTAATGCAAATGCAAATACAATACTTGCAACACCTGGGGCGGCAGGCTCACTAGGTGCAAATAAAGCACTGGTAATATCTACAACAGCAACGAGTACTTCTATTTCTTCTCCAGCTAACGGTGCAATGATTTCAGGAACTGTTACTATTAGTGGGGTTGGACCTTTAGGAAGCAATGTCCAGGTTTTGATTTTAAATACTGGACAAGGTGTGACAACCCAAGCAGATGCTTCTACTGGTGCATGGAATGTAAATCTTCCTACATTAGCACCAGGGAATTATACGATCACTACTATTACACTTGATGCAAATGGAAGACCAATAGGACAATCAAGCATTATAGACATAACAGTTATTTAAATGGAGTTATTTTATGAAATGACTTTATAAATTTTTAGATAAGTCATAGGATGATATAGAAAGTTATTTTGTTAGTATATTGTTAAGATTCTCATAGAGAGATTACAGTATAAGTTATAGTATCACTTGCAGTTCCTGGTGTGAAAAAGAAATCCTGGTTTAAAAAGTAAAGGATTTGAAATCTAAGATAGTTTGTACTATTTGCTGTGTCTCTTGCTGACGATGTGATCGCTGAACCAGTACAGATAGGAGTAGCAGAAGATGTAGATATCTCACTCAGATCGGTAACTCCGCTGAAAGCTCCTTGTAAAGCACATGAGCTTGCATTTGCATTTGAACCAGCAGTCTTTGTTACTGATAAACTAACATCAGTAGTGTCTAGCCCAGTTGTTCCTGCGTTAAAGCCACTTCTTTGAGAGCCGAGTTGCCACATAGTAAGATTTGTTCTTACTCTGAAATTTGAAGAGCCAAAAGCTACAGTAGCACCAAGATCCGGTGTCAAAGTTATACTGGTGTTTAATGTGGGATCTTTTCCACCAGAAGCATCATTAGAGTCATCGCTAACGGTTATAGAGCCGTTTATATTTGCACTAAAATTAACAGTAGCATCTGCACTAGCTTTATTCACGGTAAGGAATAAAACAAAAATAAAAGCAAATATTAATATTTTGTTGATTGGAAACTTCATCTTGTACTATGAATATTCCACGATAAACCTATTTAATTTTAAGAGTTAACCCTCATTTCAGGGGTGTTTCAGATAAGTGTGATAAAAGTAACAGTATTTATATGGGGTATTTCTAGAAAAATTCAGATAATTGAATGAAGTTATTCTTTAATGTGATTTAGAATATATTTTGCTCTTTCAGATATAGTCATAACTGGGACTCTGATTACATTATATCCAAAATCAATATAAACATTATAAAGAGCTTCATGAATTTCTTTAGCTTTATTACTGTCTTCTGTTCGTGCATAATCCTTTTCATATGTCGGTAAAATGTCCAGAATGAAAATCCCTTTATATTTATACTTCATGCTTTCTTTTAAAGCTTTAGCATGATCTCCACAGCAATCTTTTAGATAAACAATACTATCAGGCATTCCTCTTTCCCAAAAAATCAAATCATTTTTAGGTGCATTTTCTTCGCACTCAATTTTTATATTCACAATCTCATCTTCAAATTTTTTATTATCTCCTCTTATTTCAGAGAGAGTTTTCCCCTTGCTCATTTCATTGTCGATTAGAATTCTTGCGACTTCTGGTCTGATTAAATATCCTAAAAATGCAAGATGATCAATTGTTTTGGACTTTCCAGTAGAAGGTCCGCCAGTTATAATGTACCAATTTGTTTTTATAGGCTCAAAAGTCATCTAACTAAATATTAAATGAAATAATAAATTTGTCAATGAAGAAATGAAAATATTAATTTTGTTCTGGTAAAACCCAGACATAACTGTTAGTAGAGCTATCAAAGTAACTATCACCTTGTGTTTGTGAGGGGTTATTAGTGTTGAAATTACTAATATAAGCAGATTCATTAATTACATTATTTGCAGATGGGATAAATTGATTTATTGGTTGAATGGAATTTGGTTGGTGATGTGGACCATAAGAATAAATTAAATTAGTAGTTAATGCTCCTCCAGGAATATATCTGTTAACAGGATTGCATGGGCTTAGTATGGATCTGGGATTTCTTACAGTGTTGACTACACTCTGTGCTTGAAAGTAAGGGTTCGTATATGCTTTAACTTGATTTGGCACTAAGTAATTATAAAAAAGAGAAAAATTACTAGGACGACAATTTCCACATTGAGCTTTTACATCTAATGCAAAATTAAATAAAATAAATATTAAAAGAAAAATACTTTTTAATTTTGAAATTCTTTTAAACATATCTCTATCTCTTTCTGTCTACAAATATTATTCAACTATATTATTAACTATCGGTTAATAAAGAAAATTGTATGTATTAATGCTTAAAGAAAGTAAATGTTTTAGGTAAATTCCTAGGTAAAAAGTTTTTATTTAAATTGACTTGAAATTACTTCTTTAAAGGCTTTAATTACAATAGGGTTCTCACCAATAGAAGGTAAAAGTGAAATTTTGATTTCAGGGAATTTCTCTTTTGCTCCTGCAATTTGTTCTGGAATGTCTCTGTCTACATGTCCACCGCCAGCCATAAAAAGAGGAATAATTTTAAAGTTTGTAATTTTGTTTTTTATCGATGAAATTATTATTTCTTCAAGATTTGGGTTTATGAATTCCATGTAACATAAACCAATTTTTTCCTCACCAAAAGTTTCTTTTAAACTCTCATGGAGACTTTCAAATGGTTTTTTCCATTTAGGATCTTTGCTCCCATGTGCTATTAAAATAATTTTTTCATTCATAAATTAACTAAAAATAGCCTTGAGTGCTTCATTTACTTTAGGATATTTAAAATTATATCCTGAAGAAATTAATTTTTTAGGAGTAGCTTTCTGACCTGAAAGAAGCATGTCAGACATTTCTCCAAGTAGAATCTTTAAACCAAAGCCTGGAACTGGGGCCCATGAAGGTCTTTTTAAAACTTTGCCAAATTCACTACAAAAACTATTCATGTCAACTATTTCAGGTGCTGAAACATTTATAGGACCATCTATTCTTTCATTTTCAAGAGAAAAAATAATAATATTTACTACATCATCCCTATGAATCCATGGCAACCATTGTTTTCCAGATCCTAATGGTCCACCTGCAAACATTAGAAATGGAGGGAGCATGCTTTTTATTGCGCCACCTTCTTTTTCCAAAACCACACCTATTCTGAGAATTACTACTCTTAAACCTTCACTTTTTGCTGAAAGAGCAGTTCCTTCCCAATCTGAACAAAGCTTTGCTAAAAAGCCTTTCCCCATGGGACTACTTTCGCCGACTTCTCCATCTTTAACATCTCCGTAAAATCCTACTGCAGATGCATTGATAAGTACTTTTGGTTTTTTCTTAGCTTTTTTTATAGCTTCTATTAAAACTTTAGTGGAGTCAATCCTGCTATTCCGCAAAATTTCTTTTTGTTTTCTATCCCATCTTTTTTTTACGACTGATTCACCAGATAAATTAATAATGCCATCAATGTTTTCGACTTCATTAGCCCATTCACCAATTGTTTTACCATCCCAGGATTTTATACTAATATTTTCATTTTCAATAAAGTGGTATTTTTGTGAATCTCTTGAAAGAAGTATAATTTTATGTCCTTTTTTTTCTAAGTTTTTAATTAACTCTTTTCCAATAAAACCAGTACATCCAGCAAGTAATAATTTCATAATTGTCCCCTATTAAACAAGTAAGATTTTATCAGTAACAGACCTTTTATTAAGAGAAGGTAAAAACTCATCTAAATAGATGAGTAAAATCATTCAAAAAACTCAAAAAGAACATAAAAAATATATTAAAACTTTCTTATGTTCTCTATGTGATAAAAAACAGTTTTTATGGAGGTTATCCCTATTTCTAGGGAATATTAGCCATGGTCTGGTTATTTGGTTAAATCTGATGAAGTGTGAAAAATTAACACGCTCTTTTAATCTTCGGTAGTTAGTAGGCCTTATACTTATAATGAGAAAAATAGATAAAATACAGCTTTTAAAAACTGCTTTTAGCATAGCATCTATTTTCTTGGTTAATTTACCTGCACTTTCTGCATTTGATTTAAATTATAGAAATTTGTTTTTAGTCCCGCCTGGAATATTAGGAGATAAAAAGTTACTAGCACAGAATGACTCTAATCTTGGAGGAATGGTTGAGGGTCCTGTTCAGAAAGAAGTGAAACCAGTTTCGTTGTATGAAGATGGTAGCTCTGATATTCAACGTAATGATGCACCTAGACCAACTGCTCTAATTATAAAAATGAAAAATACTAATGCTAGTGATCCTCTCCAGTCAGCAAAAACATTAGTAAATAAAATTGGTGTAGAGGTAACTGATATAGATCTTATTCATGATCAAGTCCCATCTATGACAAGCTTTAGGCAAGCATATATCATGATGAGAGAAGTAGAGAAAGAATCTTTTAACACTTTAACTATTGATTTAAATGAAAATAAACAAGATATTGATACAGCAATTGATTTGATTAAAGTTAATCCGGCAGTAGAATCAGTCGAAGAAGATATTAATGTTTATGCTCAGTCTTATCCTTTTGATCCTCCAAATGATTCTTTCTACGTATCTTCAGGTGGTTGGGGAAATAATTATGATTATTTGTATGGACTGAAAAGAAACATGGTAAATGCTGAGCAAGCATGGAGTATTTCTCGTGGCAGTGATGTAATTGTAGGCGTGCTTGATACCGGTGTTGATTATAACCATGAAGATATTTTTTCAAATATTTGGACAAATGACTCAGAACTAAATGGGATGGCTGGTGTGGATGATGATGGAAATGGTTTTATTGATGATATTAGAGGCTGGGATTTTGTAAATGATGACAATGATCCTATTGATGACAATGGACATGGAACACACGTAGCAGGTGTAATATCTGCAATCGGAAATAATGAAAAAGGAGTTATTGGAATTGCACCTGAAGCAAAGATTCTCCCATTAAAAGTGCTTGACAATACTGGAGCAGGTAGTGTCTCAAATGTTCAAAAGGGTGTTTATTATGCGGTTGATCTAGCAAAGAAAACTGGTAAAAAACTTGTGCTTGATATCTCACTTTCTGGAGAAGGTACAAGTATTACACTGGCTAATGCTGTAGCTTATGCAAAAGAAAATGGAGTAATAGTAGTAGCTCCTGCAGGAAATCATAATGATGATGCCAGATATTATACTCCTGGAAATATTGAGGATGCAATTACTGTATCTGCTACTAATGGGGTAGATCAAAAAGCAATATTCTCAAATTATGGTTCTGATGTAGACGTTTCTGCTCCTGGATATTACGTGGCAGGTCTAAGAGCAAATGGTACAAGGTTACATCCAAACAATCCTGGAAGGACTCAGTTTATTCCTACTCTGGATATAAATTCAAAATATTTAAGAGTAAATGGTACAAGTCAGGCATCAGCATATGTCGCAGGTTTATGTGCATTAATTCTTTCAAAGACTCCATCTCTATTAATAGAGGATGTTATCTCTAAAATTAAAACAAATACTGACCCTGTTAATGTTACGAACAATGAGTTTATTCCTGGAAGAATAAATGCATTTAAAGCTTTAAATGAAATTAGTTCGTCAGGTTCGACATCAAGTACATCATCAACAAGTTCTGGGGGAGTTATAAGTTCGTCATCAGGTGGTTCAACTTCATCATCGAGTTCAACCTCTAGCAGTTCATCTGGTGGAATGTTATCAAGCAGTTCAGGAGGAGCTTCAAGCTCATCATCAGGATTAACATCAAGTAGTTCATCGGGCTCAACATCAAGTACATCATCAACAAGTTCAACTAGTTCAGGGATAGTTTTACTTACGTCGTCAGGATCTTCTTCAAGGACAACGAGTTCAGGAGGAGTATCAAGCTCATCGTCAGGATCAACATCGAGCACGTCAAGCACATCATCAACGAGTTCGGGTGGAGTATCGAGCTCATCATCAGGAAGTTCGACTTCATCATCGAGCTCAACATCAAGTACATCATCAACAAGTTCAGGTGGAGTATCGAGTTCATCATCAGGTGGTTCGACTTCATCATCAAGTTCAACGTCTAGCACATCAAGCACATCATCAACAAGTTCAGGAGGAGTATCGAGCTCATCGTCAGGTGGTTCAACTTCATCATCGAGCTCAACATCGAGTACATCATCAACAAGTTCGGGTGGAGTATCAAGCTCATCATCAAGTGGTTCAGGATATGGATATAATCCAGATGATTACATAACTCCGGAGCCTGGATGTACTATACAAAAGTGTTTATTTTCTTCTTTACCTAGATTAACGTCAGTTCCTGATAGTCAGCAGTGCCAAGTTCAAGCAAGATGTCCAAACTCTCCTTACACGCAGTATTATTGTTGCCCGCCAAATCCCGTAATTAATTCTATTAGTCCTATATCAGGACCTTTAAGTGGTGGAACTCTAGTTACGATCACAGGTAGTAATTTAGCGGCAACAATCTCTGTATTATTTAAAAATATAACAGCTATAATTAATCAAAAATCAGATACAAAACTAATAGTTACCTCACCTAATTATTCAACTGCTGAGAGTGTTAGTGTACGTGCTATTGCTTTAAATGGTTACAGTGACATTACTTCATCAACCATGTTCACATATGTAAATTCTTCATCAGGATCAACAACATCATCTTCTTCAGGAGCACAAGTAGAGTGCACTGCAAATGCTTGGATTTGTAGTGGATTTGGCATTTGTTCTACCTCTAAATGTACCCAAAGTAGAGTCTGTGACTTAATAAATGAGAACTGTTTAAATCCAAACAACGTAATACCTTCTATCAGCCAATCATGTACACCGACTCCTAGTTCAATAGGAGAAAGATGGATTCTTGAAGGATATTTACCTCAAGGATTATTTAATGCGTCTACAGTAGTTTTTCAAAATAAAATGTTTGTAATTGGTGGAAGAACAGTAAGAAATTCAGGCAGTTCAATAGCACTTAGAACTATTTATCAGTCTAGTGACGGTGCTAATTGGTTAGAAATAAAAAATCAAAATGGAGACGATCCATTGCCAGAAGGAATTTCCTATCACTCTGCAATAGTATTTAATAATAAGATTTGGGTTTTTGGAGGAAACACTGGTACTGGTTTATCAAATAGAATCTATTCATCTGCTGATGGGAAAACCTGGAGTCTGGAAAATCTAACTTTACCTGTAAGTGTTTATGGTCATAGAGTCGTTGAATTAAATGGAAAACTTTATTTAATTGGTGGATCTGCTAGTGGAGTAGGAATATCAAATTTAGTTTATTCTTCTGTTGATGGATTAAATTGGAATCCTGAAACTGATTTAATGTATCCAGTTTATGGACATAATGCAATAGTTTTTAATGGCAATTTATTAGTTTATGGAGGTGAAACAATATTTAATGGAGTAACACAAAATAATTTTATAACTCAAAAACTTATTAACAATGCTCAAGGAATATCTTGGACAACAGTTAGCTCAAATACAGTTTATTCACAAGGAGCTTATGAAGAGTCTGCTGTTGTGGATAATAAATTATGGGAAGTTCATGGAAATAAAGTTACTTATACAGTAGATGGAGTAAATTGGATAAAATCAATAGATTTTCCACATGTTGGAGGTAGATATAATGCAGTTAATTTTAATGAAAAACTTTTTATTATAGGTGGTGTAGTAAATCCATTGACCTCACTATCACCTGTAGGAAATGTTTATTCGACATCAAATGAAGTTGTTACTTGTAATACTTCATCAGGTGGATCAAGTAGTGGAGGTTCATCATCTGGTGAATCTAGCTCATCATCAGGTGGATCTGGGTCATCATCAAGTTCAACGTCAAGTACATCATCAACAAGTTCAGGTGGAATATCTAGTTCATCATCAGGTGGATCTGGGTCATCATCGAGCTCAACGTCAAGTACATCATCAACAAGTTCGGGTGGAATATCTAGTTCATCATCAGGAGGATCTGGGTCATCATCGGGTGGATCGAACTCCTCATCTGGTGGATCTAATTCATCATCAGGTGGATCGAACTCATCATCTGGTGGATCGAACTCATCATCTGGTGGATCAAACTCATCATCGGGCGGATCAAACTCATCATCAGGTGGATCTAATTCATCATCAGGTGGATCGAACTCTTCATCAGGTGGATCGAACTCTTCATCAGGTGGATCGAACTCATCATCAGGTGGATCTAATTCATCATC
The DNA here is from genome assembly GCA_964602915.1 of uncultured Gammaproteobacteria bacterium. Taxonomy (GTDB): domain Bacteria; phylum Cyanobacteriota; class Vampirovibrionia; order 2-02-FULL-35-15; family 2-02-FULL-35-15; genus CAZRTB01. Next base: position 71,203 of record CAZRTB010000007.1, read on the forward strand.
AGGTGGATCGAACTCATCATCAGGTGGATCGAACTCATTATCGAGTGGATCTAATTCATCATCAGGTGGATCGAACTCATCATCAGGTGGATCAAACTCATCATTGGGTGCACCAAGAAATTGTACTTCAAATGATTGGACTTGTAGTGGATTTGGAGTTTGCTCACCATCTATGTGTTCTAAGAGTAGAAACTGTGTTTTAATAAACAATAATTGTTTAAATCCTGATGATGTTAAACCGATGGGAAGTGTTCTTTGTACTCCTACTGCATTTTCACCAGGTGATTACTGGAATAATGAAGGCTCTTTACCAGAACCAATAGCTTCAGCTTCATCAGTTGTTTTTCAAAATATGATTTTTGTAATTGGTGGAACAAAAGTTTATCAGTCCAGTGATGGTTCTAATTGGCAGGAAGTAATGAGCGTGTCAGGAGGAGATGCACTTCCTGAGTCAATCCATCATCATGCATCAGTAATATTTAATGAGAAGATTTGGATCTTTGGTGGAACTACTAATAATGGTTTATCAAATAGAATATATTCATCTGCTGATGGTCAAACTTGGAATCTAGAAAGTAGTGTTTTGCCAGTTAGTGTTCATGATCATAGAGTTACATTGTTTGATGGAAAACTTTATTTAACAGGAGGAATTATTGAGGGTTTTCCAAACAGAGTTTATTCATCAACTGATGGATTAAACTGGATTAGAGAAACTGACTTGCCAATTTCACTTTCTGGACATAATGCAGTTGTCTTTAATAATAAACTATTCATTCATGGTGGTGAAACCTTCATGGATGGTACATATCAAGACAATAATCAAACTTATGAACTTGTTACTAATACTAATGGAATATCTTGGATAACTGGTTCTATAGGTTCTACTTACAGTCAAGGAGCTTATAAAGAATCTGCAATCATAGAAAATAAATTGTTTGCTATGTCTGGAGCTAAAGTTTTTTATACTACTGATGGTACAAACTGGACTACATTAAATACAGACTTCCCAGCTATTATAACTGGCTATACAGCTATTACCTTTATGGAAAAACTTTTTATTATAGGTGGTATAGTAAATCCACTAACTGCCCCATCACAGATAGCTACTGTTTATTCAACATCGAATCAGCCTGTTACATGCAACACTTCTGGATCTTTCACCTGTTCTGTGGATTCATTAACAATGGTTGCTGACTTTATGATCGGTGCTACTTCATCTGCATACAGCACAGCTTTAAATAAAGGATATATTTTTGGTGGTTATACGAATACATTTACAGATGAAATATTTGAGCTTAATCCGACTACTCAGCAAGTGGTTCAAAAATCTAATCTCCCAGCACCTAGATCACAATCCTCTGCAGTATACTTCCCTCCAAATGGTCAGATATATGTTATCGGGGGAATAAATTCTAGAGCAAATAATAATAATCCAGTATATAGCGACATTGTAGGATATAACCCTGCAACAAATTTAATAAGTTCAACAGCTCAACTGCCATCAGGCAGAGTCAACACAAGCAGTGTCTTCTGTCCAGAAAATAATAAAATCTATATTTTAGGTGGAATTGAAAATAATTTCAGTGATGAAATTATTGAATATGATCCTACGACAAATGCAGTAATAACAAAAACAGAAAAACTTCCTTTTGGACTTGCTTATTCTCCTGCAGTCTGGAATCCGGTAAATAAGACTATTTTACTGTTTGGTGGATTAAAAGGATTCGGTTCAAACTTCTCAGAAAATATTATTGAATATAATCCTATTACTGGATCTGTTCAAATTAAAAATACAGTATTGCCTTCTGCTAGAGCTCCTCATTCAGCATTCTGGGATACTTTTACAAATACAGCTATAATTTTTGGAGGTTTTCATGGCTATGGTATTTTAGACAATGATTTAGAAATACTGGAATATCACCCAAATCCTCCTGAAGTAACAAAGAAAACAACAATTACATATATGGGAGAAGAAGGAAGCTCTTCTGCTATCTGGAATGGAACAAATAAAGGATATTTAATTGGTGGCGATTTGGGTGTTTATGAATATTTAAATACACCTTGTTCTAGCTCATCATCAGGGAGTAGTGGGGTTTGCATTGCTGGCACGACTACTGAGTTCGATACACCAACAGCTAATAGTAATCCAGCAGGTATTACTAAAGGACCTGATGGAAATCTTTGGTTTGTGGAATCTATGGCAAATATCATAGGTAGGATTACTCCTGATGGTACATTTGGCGAGTTTAGTATTCCAACAGCTAATAGTAATCCACAAGATATTACTAAAGGTCCTGATGGAAATCTTTGGTTTACAGAACGTGGTGGAAATAAGATAGGGAAAATTACACCAGCTGGTGTGATAACTGAATTTGCAGTTCCAACAAGTTATAGTAATCCTCTTGCTATTACTACAGGACCAGATGGAAATCTTTGGTTTACTGAAATTTCTGCAGATAAAATAGGGAAAATTACGCTTGATGGTATGATAACTGAATTCACCCTTCCAAGGAATAGTGGTCCAAATAACATTACTACAGGACCAGATGGAAATCTTTGGTTTACTGAATCATATGGAGATGGAAATGGAATAGGGAAAATTACACCTGATGGTGTGATTACTAAGTTCAATCTACCAACAGCTAATGGTTATCCACTTGGTATTACTGTAGGATCAGATGGAAATCTTTGGTTTACAGAAGCATATGTAAATAAAATAGGGAAAATTACAACTGCTGGTGTGGTTACTGAATTCAATATACCAACAGCTAATAGTTATCCAAACAGTATAACTGCAGGTCCTGATGGTAATCTTTGGTTCACTGAAATTACTGGACATAAAATAGGGAAAATTACAACGGCTGGTTTAATTACTGAATTTGCTACTCCAGATGTTCCTTTTGGTATTACCACTGGACCAGATGGAAATATATGGTTTACTGAGCTTTCTGTAAATAAAATAGGGAAATTTACTGTTTGTACATCTACCTCATCTTCTTCTGGTTCATCGTCAGGTGGATCAAACTCTTCATCAGGTATTTGTCCTTCTGGTCAAAATCAATATTCTAATACTACTTACACCTGGGATGGTTCAAGCTGGAGTCCAACATCATTCACAAATGCAATACTCTGCTGTTCTGTAGGTCAAACATATAAAGTACCTCCAATTGCTGGCACTTCAATCGGTCAGGTAGACTCAGGTTCATGTCAGGATACAAATACTTCTTCAGGATCTTCATCGAGCGGATCTAATTCATCATCAGGTAGTAGTGGAAATATTTGTACTGGAGATGCAAACTGGAATCTTACATCAGCTTATACTCCTAATATTAATTTTGACTCTTTAGCAATTGCAGATTTAACTAACGATGGTCAAGGTGATATTCTTACTGGTAGCGTAAGAGGATTTTCAAGCAATAGTATTCATATAGTTCCAAATACAAGTTCAGGGCTAGGAACACCTTTTGATATAAGCATTCCTCATAATCCTAACTACTGGACAAATATCGGTGAACAATATTTTGCTCTCACTCCAGGTCGTTTTGGTCTACCAGGCAGTGACCCTCATTTAACGGATCTTGTTGATATTGCTTTTGCATATTCTGTTGAAGATGGTTCAGGTATGGGAATACTCAACCAAGGTGTTTATGGTGCACTTAATTATGATGGTATGAATTTCCAATTTATCAACATTTCAATGAGCTCAACTGATTCCATCATAAAAGCAAATTTCAATAATGATCTCTATGATGACCTCATTAGATTATCAGCAACTTCACAACCTTCTGTTCTTTTAAATAATGGTAATAATTCTTTTGGAGAAGCTTCCATTAATGTCGGTAACAATGCAGGCATTCTATATGAAGGAACTGCTCTTGATTTTGATAATGATGGAGCTAAAGATCTTGCATTAGGTAAAGGTGATTCGAACACTATCCACCTAATAATGAATGATGGAATGGGTGGTTTTGGAACTGCGCCAACAACTGTTACAAGAACCAGTAACCTCTCTACTATTCTCTATCCATATTTCTCATCGATAAATACAGGTGATTTTAATAGAGATGGAATTTCAGATTTAGTTTCATCATACTATGATCAGGGTCAGTTAGATCTTAATTATGTTTCTGTTTTACTGGGAGACGGAATGGGAGGATTTGGAAATCCAAAAATATCTTCAGTCGGACTTCCAGCAGAAGATATAAAAGTCGCAGATATTAATAAAGATTGCAAAGATGATCTTGTAGTTAGAAGTAATTATGAAAGTTACAGTAATTTTGGAGTTCTTCTTGGTAATGGAGATGGAACTTTCCAAACATCAAGAACATTTGGTGTTACTGGCACTGCATCAATGACAGGATATACACCGCCAAGTACAATATCAGCTATAGATGTAGGAAATATAGATTCAAATGGTTCTAAAGATATTGCAGTTTTAAGTCATCAAGGTTTTGCAAATGGACTTTTAACTTTATTCACTAATACAGCAAACTCTAATTGTACCTGCCCAAGTTCATCATCTGGTTCTTCATCAGGATCATCTTCAGGTGGATCAAACTCTTCCTCAGGATCAACAACATCATCAGGCGGATCAAACTCTTCCTCAGGATCAACAACATCTTCAGGTGGATCTAATTCTTCCTCAGGATCTTCAGATAATGGTTTAGATTGTAGTGTTACTGAATTTACTGTTCCATCAACAAGTGGCAGTTTCTTTTCTAAGATCGTCACAGGACCAGATGGAAATTTCTGGTTCACTGAATATTCTACGAACAAAATCGGGAAAATCACACCTGATGGGGTAATAACTGAGTTTCCAGTCCCAACAGTCAACAGCGGTCTAAACAATATTACTAATGGTCCTGATGGTAATCTATGGTTTATTGAAAATTCTGCAAACAAGATAGGAAGGATTTCAACTGCTGGGATAATTTCTGAGTTTTCCATTCCAACTGCTAATAGCGGTCCACAAAAAATAACAAAAGGACCAGATGGAAATCTTTGGTTTACAGAATATGGTGCTGGAAAGATAGGAAAAATTACTCCTTCTGGTACAATTAGTGAATTTACTATAGCGACTACAAGAAGCAGTCCAATTGGAATTACTAATGGTCCTGATGGAAACCTCTGGTTTACTGAACAAGCTGGAAATATAGGAAAAATTTCTCCTAGTGGCGTTATTACTGAATATCCTCTGCCAACAGCTTTCACTTACAATGCAATAAACATAGCAAATAATATTGCAAATATTATTACAGGGCCTGATGGGAATCTTTGGTTTGTTGAAGATACAGGTAAAATTGGGAAGGTTACTCCTAATGGTGTATTCAGTGAATACCATGTTCCAGTATCTACTGTTACTTACCTAGGTGATCTTATAGTCGGACCAGATGGGAATATTTGGTCTCCAATCGGAAATAATAGATTAGCTAAAATTACAACCAATGGAGAAATTACAGAATTTACAATTGCCTCAGACCTAGCAGTACCGTATGGAATTACTACAGGAGCTGATGGTTCTTTCTGGATTACTGAAGCTAATGCAAAAAAAATAATTAAAGTTAATCCAAACTCTTGTACAAAAAGACCTCTTCCTGATTTAACTTGTAATGTTTCTAATTATACTCCTCCTAGTTTAAGCAGTTTTCCTGTTGGGATAACTAGAGATTCTATAGGCAATGTTTGGTTTGTAGAAACTGCTCAAAATAAAATTGGGAAAATTTCTAGTGATGGTTCAATTACTGAATTTGATATCCCTACAATGAACAGTAATACAGCCCGTATTACAAATGGACCAGATGGGAATATTTGGTTTACAGAATTATATGGAAATAAGATAGGTAAAATCACACCAACTGGTGTAATTACTGAGTATGTTGTTCCAACAGCTCAGTGTAATCCAGGTGCTATTACTTCAGGACCAGACGGAAATCTTTGGTTTGTAGAAAGTGCTGGAAATAAAATAGGAAAGATTACCACTGGCGGTGTAATTACTGAATATACTGCACCTTCTTTCTACGGTATAACTGCTGGTCCAGATGGAAATCTTTGGTTCACTGGTATTAATAATATAGGAAGAATTACACCGAGTGGACTGGTCTCAACCTTTAACATTCCTTCAAATGCTGCACCAGGAGGAATAACTGCTGGTCCAGATGGAAATCTTTGGTTTGCTGAAAGAACTACAAATAAAATTGGAAAAGTCACTCCTGATGGGATTATTACAGAATTTACAAATCCTCTTTCAACATTTCATTCAAATGAAATTATTTCTGGAACAGACGGTAAGCTATGGTTTACTGGATATCCTAAAGGAAAAATCGGAAGCATAACCACTGACGGTAATTTTTCTGAATACTCTGTTACAGATAGTGGTGAATTAGGTACTGGACATATTACTGAAGGAACTAATGGAGATCTTTGGATAACAGTAAGTACATTAAATCAGGTATTAAAAGTTAACTCTTGCATACTTAGCTCATCAGGTTCTTCTTCAGGATCTTCTTCTTCCTCAAGTGGTAGCAATGGAGGAAACTGTACTGCTGGTGCTTTCACTGAGTATAGTGTTTCTACTTCTGGAAATACTAAAGTACCATTTCAAATCACTAAAGGACCAGATGGAAATCTTTGGTTTACTGAATATAATGGTGCTTCAAATCCGCATAAGATAGGCAAGATCAATTCTAATGATGGTACTCTCACTGAGTACAATATTAGTAGTATTGCATATGATATTACTGAAGGTCCAGATGGAAATCTTTGGTTTACTGAAAATGGTAGTGGAAATAAAATAGGAAAGATTACACCTGATGGTATAGTCACTGAGTTCCCTATCCCAACAGCTCTTAGTAATCCATGGGGTATTACTAAGGGACTAGATGGAAATCTTTGGTTTGTAGAAAGTGTTGGAAATAAAATAGGAAAGATTACACCGGCAGGTGTAATTACTGAGTATCCTATTCCAACAGCTGGGAGTCAACCATATGACATAACAACAGGAATAGATGGGAATATTTGGTTTACTGAATATGTTGGAAATAAAATAGGAAAGATTACACCGGCAGGTGTAATTACTGAGTATCCTGCTCCAGCTGGTACTTCTCCGAGAGGTATTACTAGTGGACTAGATGGAAATCTTTGGTTTACAGAAGGAAGTGCAAACAGAATAGGAAAAATTACTCCTACTGGCACAGTTACAGAATATAGTATACCTACTTTTAATAGCAATACTATTGAGATTACTACAGATGCTAATGGAAATATTTGGTTCACTGAAAGTGCTGTAAATAAAGTAGGAACTATTACACCTAGTGGTGTGATTACTGAGTTTTCTATTCCAGCTGGTAGTTCTCTGAGAGGTATTACTGCAGGAGCAGATGGTAATATTTGGTTTGCTCAAGGTGGTAGAGATAAAATAGGTAAGATTACACCATGTACATTGAACTCTCCTGGTATCAGTGGAAGTTGTAAATTTGGCTTGGTACTTGAATATGGGCTTTCAACACCGTCCTATTCACTTGGAATTACTAAAGGATTAGATGATTCTATTTGGATTACTGAAGGTCCTCAAAATAAAATATCTAAGATCTCACCTTCTGGTATTCCTACTAGTTTTGCTCTCCCAACAGCGAATAGTTATCCAAGTGGAATTACCACAGCGTCTGATGGTAATCTTTGGTTTACTGAACAAACTGGAAATAGAATAGGGAAGATTACACCGGGCGGAGGGATTACTGAATTCTCTATTCCAACAACTAGTAGTGCTCCAGCAAGCATTACAACAGGACCAGATGGCAATTTTTGGTTTACTGAAGCTAGTGGAAATAAAATCGGAAAGATTACACCGGCAGGTGTAATTACTGAGTTTACTCTTCCAAAGAGTGGTAGCGTTCCATATAATATTACAGTAGGAGCAGATGGAAATCTTTGGTTTACAGAGGGTACCGGAAATAGAATTGGTAAAATCACACCTAGCGGTGTAATTACTGAGTTTAACCTTCCAGTAGTTGGAAGGGTTCCATATGACATTATTTCGGGGTCAGATGGAAATCTTTGGTTTACAGAAACCGGTATAAATAAAATAGGGAGAATTACACCTAGTGGTGTAATTACTGAGTTTGATGTTCCAACTAATTGCCAGTCTTATGGTATTACTACAGGAGCAGATGGAAATGTTTGGTTTACTGAATATCAAGGAAGTAAAATCGGGAAGATTACACCGAGTGGTGTAATTACTGAGTTTAGTATTCCAGTTGGTGGTAGTTTGCGTGAGATTACCAATGGACCAGATGGTAATCTCTGGTTCCCAGAACTTGGAGTAAATAAAATCGGGAAATTTATAACTTCTTGTCCATCTAGTTCTTCATCAGGATCTACTTCATCATCAAGTGGAATATAGTGTTAAAAACAAAAAACATTTTCAAGATGATATTTTTTCAATGTGCATTATAAGGATTATTTTTAATATATCTTCTTATTCGATTTAAATCTTTTTCATCTCGAATTATATGATCATAATAACGTGCTTGCCATTTGAAATTATTGAAACCATTTTTATTACATTGTCGGGTTACGGCAGATTTAAATTGGCAAATAATTGAACCAATTGAATTGGGTTTCCATTCAGGGTGGTGGTATGGATTATGATTTGCTCCCGTAGAGACGCCCAGATTAGTGTAGGTTTGATGGTGATTATTTGTGGTGTGATCAATATGTTTTGTGTCCGTAGAGACGTCTCGCCGAGGCGTCTCTACGGGGGATGCATTATTTACACCAACAATTTCATGTGTATGATTTGGGGTTGTTGTATATTCGTCCGATGAAACATTTGATCGTGGCGTCTCTACGGGGGATGCATTATTTACACCAACAATTTCATGTGTATGATTTGGGGTTGTTGTATATTCGTCCGATGAAACATTTGATCGTGGCGTCTCTACGGGGGATGCATTATTTACACCAACAATTTCATGTGTATGATTTGGGGTTGTTGTATATTCGTCCGATGAAACATTTGATCGTGGCGTCTCTACGGGGGATGCATTATTTACACCAACAATTTCATGTGTATGATTTGGGGTTATTGTATATTCGTCCGATGAAACATTTGATCGTGGCGTCTCTACGGTGGATGCATTATTTACAGCAACAATTTCATGTGTATGATTTGGGATTATTGTATATTCGTCCGATGAAACATTTGATTGTGATGTCTCTACGGGGTATTTGTAATCAATGATTAGGATTCCATGAAAATGATTTGGCATTATTATAAATTCATCAATCTGAATATTGTTTCGGATTTGTGGTGTTTTTAACCATTCCTTTTCAACAATTTTTCCAATTTCTGACAAATTCACTTTATTGTTTATAATTTTTCCAAAAAATGGTTCTCTATTCTTTGTACAAATGGTTATGTAATAATATCCTTCTTGTGAATAATCCCAATCCTTTAATCTTGCAGATTTTATTCTATATTTATCCTTGAACAATTCTTCCATAGGAAGAAAATATCAAATTTGTTTTGAAAGATCTGTAACCCAGAGTTACATTGATTAATTTTAAGTAAGAATTAATCTTTGTAATACTGTCCATATTTCTCCATAATCTATTCAATATAATTTATAAAAATAGGAGGCTCTTTATTAAGAGAGCGTAAAAACTCATCTGTTTAGATGATTAAAATTGCTCAAAAAACTCAAAAAAAACATTAAAAGTTTTTTATGTTATCTATAGGATAAGAATTCAGTTTTTATGGAGGCTATCCCTATTTCTAGGGAATATTAGTCATGGTCTGGTTATTTGGTTAAATCTGATGAAGTGTGCAAATGCAAATATGCTCTCTTAATTGTTAGTAATTTATAGGCCTAAAATCTTATACTTATGATGAAAAGAATAGATAAAATACAGCTATTAAAAACGGCTTTTAGCATAGTATCTATTTTCTTAGTTAATTTACCGGCACTTTCTGCATTTGATTTAAATTATAAAAATTTATTTTTAATCCCACCTGGAATATTAGGTGATAAAAATGTTCTGGCACAGAATGATTCTAACCTTGAAGAAATGGTTGAAGGTCCTGTTCATGAAGGAATAAATTCTGAACAAATACAGGAAGTCCCTGTTCAGGAAGAAGTGAATCCCGGAAATGCAGAAAATAATAATTTAGAAAGTCAAACGCCGACTCCCCCTGTTCATGCTGAAGAAACAAAGCCAGATTTATCACATGAAGATGGTAGTGCTGATATTCAGCATAATGAATCATCTAAATCAAAATCTTTAATAATTAAAATGAAAAATTCTAATGCTAGTGATCCTCTCCAGTCAGCAAAAGCATTTGTTGGTAAAGTAGGTGTAGAGGTAACTGACATAGACCTTATTCATGATCAAGCACCAGTCTCAGCTTCAGCAATGACAACTTTTAGACAGGCATATATCATGATGAGAGAAGTTGAAAGAGAATCTTTTAATACTGTAACTGTAGACATCGATGAAAATAAGCAAAATATTGAAACAGCCATAGACTTAATTAAAGTTAGTCCAGAGGTTGAATCAGTAGAAGAAGATTTTAATGTTTATGCTCAGTCTTATCCTGTTGATCCTCCAAATGATTCTTTCTATATGTCTTCTGGCGGCTGGGGAAATAATTATGATTATTTGTATGCGCTAAAAAGAAATAAAGTAAATGCAGAGCAAGCATGGAATATTTCTCGAGGTAGCGATGTAATCATAGGTGTGCTTGATACAGGTGTTGATTATAACCATGAAGATATTTCTTCAAACATTTGGACTAATGACTCAGAACTAAATGGGATGGCTGGTGTGGACGATGATGAAAATGGTTTTATTGATGATATCAAAGGCTGGGATTTTATAAATGAAGACAGTGATCCTATGGATGATAATGGACATGGAACACATGTAGCAGGGATAATATCTGGAACTGGAAATAATGAAAAAGGAATTATAGGAATTGCTCCTGAGGCAAAGATCCTACCATTAAAAGTACTTGATAATATTGGAGCAGGCAGTGTTTCAAATGTTCAGAGAGGTATTTATTATGCAGTTGATCTAGCAAAGAAAACAGGTAAAAAACTTGTGCTTGATATTTCACTGTCTGGAGATGGTACAAGCACTACTCTAGCAAATGCAGTAGCTTATGCAAAAGAAAATGGGGTAATAGTAGTGGCTCCTGCAGGAAATAATAGTGATGAAGCCAGATATTATACTCCTGGAAATATTGATGATGTACTTACGGTTTCTGCTACTAATGGAATAGATCAAAGAGCTCCTTTCTCAAATTATGGTTCTGAGGTGGATGTATCGGCTCCTGGATATTACATAACTTCTTTAAGAGCAAATGGTACAAACCTATATTCAAATAATCCTTCAAGAACTCAGTTTATTCCTGCTTTAGATTTTAATGCTAAGTATCAAAGAGTAAATGGTACAAGTCAAGCTACAGCATATGTGGCAGGTTTATGTGCTTTGATTCTTTCGAAGACTCCATCTCTATCAGTAGAAGATGTTATATCTAAAATTAAGAGAAATCTTGATCCTGTGAGCACTACAGAGGATGCAAGTATTCCTGGAAGGATAAATGCTTTTAAAGCTTTAAGTGAAACTAGTCAAGTTTGTTGTAATTGTGAAGGTGGCAATTTGACTTGTAATGGAGATGATTCATTAATATGTCCTGGAAATATAACGGCATGTTATGGAAATAGATTAATTTGTTGTCAGCCAAATACCTTTAGATGCTCATTTGCTTCTTCAAATTGTACAAACTCAAGCAGTTCATCTGGATTGACATCATCTAGTTCAGGTAGTTTGGGAAATAGTGGTAGTTCAAGTTCTTCTTCAGGATCACCATCACCAAGTCCATCACCATCACCAAGTCCATCACCATCACCAAGTCCATCACCATCACCAAGTCCA
>CAZRTB010000007.1:83236-121867 GCA_964602915.1 uncultured Gammaproteobacteria bacterium
TCACCATCACCAAGCCCATCACCATCGCCAAGTCCGTCACCATCACCAAGTCCTACACCTCAAGTCTGTTGTAGTTGTCAGAATGGTAATTTGAGCTGTAATGGTAATGATTCATTAATATGTCCTGGAAATATAACAGCATGCTATGGGAATAAATTAATTTGCTGTCAGCCAAGTACATTTAGATGCTCATTCGCTCCTTCAAACTGTACATCTTCAACTTCTTCTTCCGGATCGCCATCGCCAAGCCCATCACCATCACCAAGTCCGTCACCATCACCAAGTCCGTCACCATCACCAAGTCCATCACCATCACCAAGTCCGTCACCATCGCCAAGTCCATCATCATCACCAAGTCCATCACCATCTAGCTCGCCATCAGGGTTCTATTGTTGTAGTGGTCAGGTTCAGTACTCGAATAGTTGCCCTCAAAATTTAAATCAATTTCAATGCTATAACCCCTCACATGGAATTTCAAATATTTGTTGTCCAGAACCAACCCCTTCTTCTTCTGGGGTGGTAGTAGGTGTATCATGCACAGCTGAACTGGAATTGTATAGTAGCAGAAGTTTAAGTGTTTCTGGTAATAACTATGGAGCTAAAGCAATTACCTCTGCTGATTTTAATAAAGATGGAGTAGATGATATAGCTTCTGTTATTTATTCAACAACTTCTGATGGAACAAATATGGCTGATGTAGCTGTTCTCCTTGGAAATGTAAATGGACAGATAGAACCACCTACTTATGTATCATCTTCTGATGAAGATGGTGGAGTAGGATGGATACAAACATTTGATTTAAATAATGATGATAATGCAGATATAGCTTATGGTGTTTTAAGTGCACAGGGGGAACAATATTTAAAGATTTTATATGGAAATGGCGATGGAACTTTCATGGCTCCTATAAAACTAAACAAAACTGGATACATAGGATTTGGGGATTTTAATGGTGATGGAAGAAAAGATATTGTAGGTCCAGTTAATAATCCGGTAGGGAATGGAGTTGTTATTGGAACATTCCTTGGAAATAATAATGGAGGTTTTCTTCAACCAATAATAACTAATGTTACTCCAGGAAATCTTGGTTATTTAAATTACTTTAAAGTAGCAGATTTTAATAATGATTCTATATTAGACTTAGCTTTCCCATTTACATGGAGTAATCAAGGTCTTGGAATCTTTAAAGGTAAAGGTGATGGAACGTTTCTATCAGAAATGATTTATGCAACAGGTCTGAATCCTATATTTGTAGAAACTGGAGATTTTAACTGTGATGGTAATACTGATGTTGTTACTTCAAACTTTATGGGTAAAAATATTTCTGTTCTTATAAATAATGGAAATGGAACATTTAGAGCCCCAGTAAATATTGATTTTGATTATGGTCCATGGCAAATTACAGTAAATGATTTTAATGGGGATTCAAAAGATGATATAGGTGTTCTTGTTCAAAAACCAGTAACAGGAGAAATCTATGTCTTGTCTGGAAAGGGAGATGGTACTTTTGTTAAAGGAGACCCTATCGATCCTCAGGCTGATGGCAATAATTTATGGTCATTAATAAGTAATAATTTTAATGCTGACAATAAACCAGATCTTGCATTTGTACAAACTCAAACTCCAAGTGCAGTAAGCGTAGTTTTAAATATGGGGAACTGTTCAGAAGGAAATGGACTTTCTTGTTCTGTCGCTGAAATATTACCATCCGGATACATAAGACCTGAAGCAGGTTGTGCAGTACCTCAGTGCCCACTTCCAGAAAAACCAAGATTAACCTCTATACCAAACAGTTATTTATGTCGTCTTCATAGAAGATGTGATAATTCTCCCTTTACGAAATATTATTGTTGCCCAGAAGGTAGTTCTACTACCACTTCTTCTAGTTCATCTTCAGGAAGTCTTCCAAATACTTGTTCACATAATTTTATATATCCAGATTCTCCTACTTTATCGATTATAAAAAACTATTTAATATCAACTGCTAAACAAGGAGACTTTAATGGTGATGGTAAGACGGATATAGCTATTTTTGGTTCGACAAATGCACCTGCCCAAAAAGCAGAAATCTTAATTAGAAATGGCAGTGATTTTGATTCTACTCCATTTGATAATGGACCATCTGGCGCGACAAATGATTATTCAGCATTTGTCTTGTCTACTGCTGACTTAAATAATGATGGACTTTCAGATCTTATAACGAAAAACTCACATCTAGGATTTAAAGTCTTTAGAAGTCTTGGAAATGGAACATTCTCGCAGATTTCTTCTACGAGTCCTTATAATGAAGGAAGTTTTGGAAACTATATTGTTAATGATTTTTTCACAACAGATTTAAACAATGATGGAAAACTTGATATAGCTTATACGAGACAAAATGGCACTGGTCTACCCATAGTCTACATTCATAGAAATGACGGGACTGATTTCCCATTTGTTAAAGAACTTGTTTTAATTGGGGCAGGGCTTGGTGGCATTAAAGCTGGCGATGTTGACAATGATTCTAAAAAAGATCTTGCAGTATTAACTCACGGTGGATTAGTTGTTCTAATGGGAGATGGTAATTTTAATTTTGAAAGTCAAACTCAATTCCCTGATAATAACGGAAGAAGTTTTACTTTATCTATGGCATCTGAATTTATCTTGAAAGATTTTAATAAAGACAATTTCCTTGATGTAGCAGTTTTATGTTTTGATAAAGTTGCACTTTTAATTAACAATAAGAATAATACTTTTGCAAATCCTGTTTATTATAATTTAAATACTCAAAGTTATTTCCTGAATGCTACAGACTTAAACAATGATGGCAATCTTGATTTATTTGCTGTTGATATATTTAGAAAGCTAAATGTTTTATTTGGAGTTGGAAATGGAACGTTTGAGCCAGTATTTCTCTCAAATCTAAGTTTTACAAATACAAATGTTTTACTGGCAGGTAAATATAATAATGATAACGTTGATGACTTTGTAGAAATTGGGACTAATAATTTTAATAATAATAAGTCGTTTGTTTATTTATTCCCTAATCTTCCATGTAGTAATGATTCAGAATCTTCAAAGTCTGGTTCGGGTTCTATTGTAGGAGCTGGTTCAGGAGCTGATTCAGGTGCTGGTAACTTAAGCTCTTCTGGTAGTACACCATCAGGCGGTTTATCTACTAGTTCATCCGGCTCATCTTCATCAGGTGGTTTAACAAATCCTGTTTGTCCTATGGTTGCATGTGTCGCACCTCAAGCAGGGTGTAGGTATGAAAGTAGCCCTGAGTTAAATAATAATGGATGCCCTTTATATCCTTGTGGAAAATTAGTTTGTTCCAGTTCTAGTGGTCTCTCTTCTCCAGGATCGATAACCTCATCTAGTAGTGGATCCAGTTCAACTAATTCATCAAATTCAACAAGCTCTAGCAGTTCATCAGGTTCTGGAAACTTTTTGTCTGAATCATTATGTACCTCTGGTAAATTGCTTTCTTATTCTTCTTCAAGCAATTTAGTACCACTTTCTATAACTGTAGGACCTGATGGAAATATTTGGGGTACTAACGACCCTCATAATAATTCAAATGATGTAGTATTTAAAATCTCGAGCAATGGAGTCGATCAGTATGATTTATATCCAGCACATTATTCCCCAGTGTTTAACTATGGAATAACTTCAGGACCTGATGGAAATCTATGGTTTATTACGCTTACAGACAGTAGTATAAATAAAATTACTACTGATGGAATGCTTACTAATTATACGGCTCCTAGTAAGCCATCTGGTATCATAGCAGGACCTGATGGAAATCTATGGTTCACTGAACCTGACACGGATAAGATCGGGAAGATTACAACAGCTGGTGATATTACTGAATATAATATTTCTACAAGCAACAGTACACCGTTTGCTATTACTAAAGGTTCTGACAATAATCTATGGTTCACTGAGAAAAATGGAAATAAAATAGGGAAAATTACAACAGCTGGTCTTATCACTGAATACCCTATTTCTACAAACAGTAGTTCACCCTCTGGTATCACAGCAGGTCCTGATGGAAACTTATGGTTCACTGAGCAAAGTGCAGGTAAGATAGGAAAAATTACAACAGGTGGTATTATCACTGAGTATGCTATTCCTACAGGTGGAAATCCACGTTCTATTACAGCAGGACTAGATGGAAACTTATGGTTTATAAAAACTTCAGGCAGTAAAAAAATAGGAAAAATTACTCCTGCAGGAGTAATTACTGAATATGATTTACCGGAAGCATATAAAGATACTCGTTCTAATCCTCAAATAATTTCACAAGGCAATAAAATATTATTTACAGCAAATCTCAATGGGATTGGTGTAATATCTCCTTGCTCACAAAGTAGTTCATCTGGTTCTTCTTCAGGATCGATAAACTCATCAAGTTCAAGTGGTTGTCCACAAGGATGCACAGAATTGTGTGGATCACAAACATGTGTTTGTCAATGTCCACCAACTTCTTCATCTTCCTCAGGTGGGATGTCATCATCGAGTTCAGGAAGTATTGTAATAGGTTCTAGCAGTTCTTCTGGAAATAGTCAGCAGTGTGCAGAGCTTTCACCACTATGTATCCCAACTACAGGAAGCTATTCAGGATCAACATCTTCTTTTACTTTTATGCTTGATATAGAACAT
Source organism: uncultured Gammaproteobacteria bacterium (assembly GCA_964602915.1). Taxonomy (GTDB): domain Bacteria; phylum Cyanobacteriota; class Vampirovibrionia; order 2-02-FULL-35-15; family 2-02-FULL-35-15; genus CAZRTB01. The sequence goes on from CAZRTB010000007.1 coordinate 87,881, forward strand.
AGTACTCATGATACTCTTATTTATCATGGAGATTTAGGAAGTACTGATATTACAGTAAGTCTTTCCAAGGAAGCCCCAGGGAAAATAGGATTAAATGTTTTTGCTCCAACTTATAATGGAGGTGCTCCTGTCTTTGATGCAAGTTGTGGTACAAATCAAAAAATTGTGTTATCTGGTGGTAAGGGTGATGTCTATATTGACTGGCAGTCACCAGGAAGTACTGTTTTTACTTGTCCACCATCACCAAAAGTAAGTGAAACTTGTTCTCATGCTTCAGTTATAATAGATACAACATCTGCTCTGGGTGTATCACCAGCTGTCTGGGACCCTATTAAAAAGAAAATCTATCTCTATGGCATTGAATATGATCCACTTTCAATGAGTACTAATTTAGCTACAGGACTTCCGACAGATTTAAGTCCAACATCAATAGTTTGGGATGCTACTAATTACAAAGCGTATATTTTTGATCGTAAAATAATAGGACAACTTAGAATTTTTGAATACAATCCACTTATAATGGTTGCTACTTTATATAATCAAATTAGTTCTCCTGGAATTTTGTTTGATGGGGCTACTTGGGTGTGGGATACAAATAGAAAATTTGCTTATTCATTTGGTGGTTTTACTGGAAATGCGACAGGAGCAACATTTTCAAGAGATGTTTTTGGGTTTAATCCAGCTAATATGGCGCTGATAAAAATTGCTTCTTTACCAGAAGGTAGAGTTTATAGTGCAGTAGCTTGGGATCCAGTTAGAGATAAGGCTTATATCTTTGGTGGTACTAAAGATGGTGGATCTAGATCATTTGATTATCGAGAAGTGAATGACATTCTTGAATTTGACCCAAACACAAAACAGGTTACTAAAGTTTCTACTCTTCCTATTGCAATTAGCAGAACGAGTTGTGTTTGGGATTCTGATAACAATAGAGCATATCTTTTTGGTGGTCATACAAACAATTATGGGATTAACTATATTATTGAATATAATCCAGTGACAAAAGTAGCTAAAGAAATAGCAAGCTTGCCGATCAAAGTTGATAGCGTCTCTAGCGTGTGGAATGCAGGCGATAAAACTGCTTACATTATTACTAACGATTTTCTTTCTGATAATGGACCAAATAGTGTAATTGAATTTAAACCTTGTCCAAGTCAGCAAATATCATCTTCAAGTTCTGGAGCTGTAACTTCAAACTCTTCCAGTGGAACTCTATCATCAAGCGGATCTACAGTGATTACTTCATCTTCCAGTTCTTCTGGTAGTGTAAGTAACACGGCTTGTGTTGATGGTACAGTTGAAGATAGCTTTTCTGATGAAATGAAAGGTTGTGCTGGTAGTGTTGGTTATAGTAATAGAAGTACTTTATGTGCTAATGGTTGGTCAGTTTGTACGGCTCAACAATGGGTTGATAAATATGGAAATAAAACACCTTCATATAGTTACTGGACCGATAATCAGTTAAGTTATAGTGGATCTAATCAAAGCTGTAGTGTTTCGCTTGCCACTACTTCAAACTGTGGGGCTGATCAACCAATGAGAGTCTGTGGAACGAATACAGATTCACTAAATAATATGTGTAACTGGACAAGATGTGGGTTAGATACTACTACAAACCAATTCTTTGGAGGTTGTCAAGGAAATTTAACTGCTGGTGCTTTATGTTGCCAGGCTATAGGAGTTCCTAATTCAACCACTTCTAGTAGCTCATCTGGTTCAGTAACAACTAATACTACCTCTTCATCGAGTTCAGGAACTGTAGCTTCCAGTTCTTCAGGTGGAACTCCATCATCGAGTTCAGGAATTATAGTAAGTAGTTCATCTTCATCAGGTGGAATGTCGTCATCGAGTTCAGGAACTATAGCTTCCAGTTCTTCAGGTGGTGCCCCATCATCAAGTTCGGGAATTATAATAAGTAGTTCTTCCGGTTCTACTACTTCTACTACAAGTAGTACCTCTTCTTCAAGCTCTTCTGGTGGAACTCCATCATCGAGTGGTTTTGTATTATCTGAGTTAGCTTGTACCTCAGGAAAAATTTTAAGTAAGTATAATTTGAACTTTGCTCCTCTTTCTATTGCTTTTGGACCTGATAGTAATATATGGGTTTCTAGTGATCCAAAAAATACTTCAAATGATATTGTTGCTAAGATTAATTTAAATGGGACAAAGACAGAATATGATTTATATCCTCAGTACTCTACTCCTGCATATATAACAAGTTTAATTTCTGGTACTAGTGGAGAACTTTGGTTTGCTGGAATATCCAGCAATAAAGTAGGAAAAATTACTACTGATGGTGTTTTAACAGAATATTCTATTCCTACAAGTAATAGCTATCCTAGTAGTATCACAAAAGGTCCTGATGGAAATTATTGGTTCACAGAATCACAAGGAAAGAAAATAGGAAAAATTACTCCAGTGGGAGTTATCACAGAATATTCGCTTCCTTCTGGTAGCTTATATGATAAGCCTTCTGCTATAAGAGCAGGACTTAATGGGACTTTATGGTATACAAATACTGGAACAAACAAAATAGGAAAAATCACAACAGCAGGAGTTATAACTGAGTACTCTATTCCTACTAATAGTAGTTATCCAAGTGCTATTACTAGAGGTGCTGATGGGAATATTTGGTTCACTGAAAGTCATGGAAATAAAATTGGTAAAATTAATTCTCTAGGAACTATAACTGAGTATACTATTCCTACAGCTAATAGTTATCCTAACAGTATTTTGGCTACAACAGATGGAAACCTATGGTTCACAGAAAACCTTGGAAATAAAATAGGAAAAATCTCTATCAATGGAGCTATAACAGAATATCCATTACCAGCAAATATAACAGGTCCATCTCAAATAACTTTAGGTCAAAATGGAGAGATATTGTTTGGTACTCAACAGTCTAGTGTACAAAAGATTTCTGCTTGTTCTTCAATTAATTCAACAAGCTCTAGTGGCTCATCAAGTGGAATACAACCCATAGCAATAAAAAATGAATCTATCCAATCAGGGATAGGAAGGGCATCATCAGTTTGGGATTCAGTAAATAAGGTTGCTTATATTTTCAGCCTTGACATTGATCTTACTACTAATACAAGACCAGTATATAAATATAATCCACAGTTAATGAGTACTTCTTTAGTTACTAGCTTACCAAATACTACATATGTAAAAACCGCCATTTGGAATCCTTCTGTGGGAAAAGCCTATATTTTTTGTGACTACTCAAATCAAACAGGAAATATTCAGGAGTATAATCCTGCTACAAATACTTTTTCTGTTTTAGCCTCATTTCCGTATTCTACTAATTCTACCCCTGTTTGGGATACAAATAAAAATGTTGCTTACTTTTTTGGAGGGTCAACTGATATTCTTGAATTTAATCCTATTACTAAAGTAACAACAAAAATTGCAGATTTACCCTCGAACAGAATAAATCCTACACCAGTATGGGATCCTATAAATAAAAAAGTTCTTTTATTTGGTGGTAGTGTTTCAACGCATATTTGGGATGATGTTCTTGAGTTTGATCCGGTAACTAAATCTTTAACAACTGTTTCTATCCTTCCATTTCCATTTTATTCCTCTGCAGGTATATATAATCCAGTAAATAAAAAAGTCTATCTTTTTGGTGGAAGAGCTTCTGAGGGATATCTTAGCTCTATTGTTGAGTATGATACAAATACAAAAACAGCTAAATATCTAACGAATCTTCCTGCACCAATATATGATATATCCGTTGTCTGGGATTTAAGTAGAAATGTTGCTTATCTGCTTGGTGGATTCAATCTAGGAAAGGCTACTATAATACCTGTACCAGATGATGGGGTGCCATATATAGTTAGTGATGATTATAGAGGTTTAGCACAACCTCTAAATAAAGTTCTTGAATTTAACCCTTTGGGTTCTCCAGACTCTATACCTAATGAACAGTTAAAAGTTTCATTAAAACCTGAAACATTACCTAAGGGAAGCGGTAGATCTTCAGCTATATGGGATCATATTAATAATAAAGCTTATATTTTTGGTGGATTAAATAGCACTATATCTAGAAATGAGATTGTTGAATATAATCCTTCTTTAATGACATCTTCTGTGATTGGGCATTTACCTTCAGATTTATTTGAATCAGTTGCTGTGTGGAATCCGGATACTTCTAAAGCTTATATTTTTAATCGTGCTGGAACAAATTATTTACCACGTCTTGAAATTATTGAATTCGATGCAATAACAAAAACCTCTCTAGTTCTTGATTCTCAAAGTCTTGGAGGGGATTACCCTTTAAACTCTGCTATTTGGGATAAAAATAAGAAAGTTGCTTATCTATTTGCTGGAGGTATTATTAAATATGATCCTGCTACAAAAACACTTTCATCTATTCCTAGTGAAGCAGGTCGTTATATTAGCGTTGGAGGAGCTTCTGTTCTAGATCCTGTAAGAAATAAGGCTTATGTTTTTGGAAGTTACAATAAAGTCTATGAATTTAACTTAGAAACAGAATCACTTGTTAAAATTGGTGATCGCGTTTCTTCTTATCATCTTGTTTATAGTGGAGTTTGGAATCCAGTTAATAATAAAGCATATGTTTTTGGGAACTCAGCTGTAATTGAATATGATCCATTAACAAATAAATATGTTCAAGTCGCCAGTCTTCCGGATGATACTGTAGAACGTGTGCCTAGTGTTTGGGATACAAGTAAAAATCTCGCTTATCTTTTTGGTGGCAGAGATATCATTAAAGTTCCAGGTTATAGTGGTGAAATTGTATTTTCCGATAGGATTATAGAATTTAGACCACAATCCTCTTCTTTATCTAGTGCTTCAATCTCATCACTAGGAAATCCTTAATTAAATATTATAACTTTCAAATAGTTTTGGGAGTATAACTTTATTTCCTCTTGATTTAAGTTTGGTTGCCATTGTTGCTATAGACTCTTTAGCTCCATGAACTAAAAAAGTAATTTTAGGTTTTCCGGTATTTTTATGCCAGCTTAAAAGCTCATTTTGTCCTGCATGTGCAGAAAATCCATTTATTGTATAAACTTTTGCTTTGATATCTATTTCTTCTCCGTAGAGATAAACAGATTTTGCTCCATCAATAATTTTTCTTCCTATAGTGCCACCTGCAGAAAAACTTATAAAAATCACACTGCAATCTTCTCTCCATAAATTATGCTTTAAATGCTGGCATATTCTTCCGCCAGTACACATCCCTGATCCTGCCATTACTACTGCACCACTTTTAATACTATTAATAGCTATGGATTCTGAAACATCTTTTGTAAATCTAAGATTTTTTAAACTAAACGGATCTGTTCCACTTTTAAATAAATAATTTGTTTCATTATCAAAGCATTCAGGATGATGTTTATAAATATCAACAGCTGAGATAGCCATCGGTGAATCTAAAAAGACCTGCATTGTTTGTGGAAGTTTCTTTTGTTCTACACCTTCTCTGAGAAAATAAAGTAATTCTTGTGCTCTTTCAAGGGCAAAGGTCGGGATGTAGACATTTCCACCCTTTTTAAAAGTTTCATTAATAGCTGAGTATAATTCTTTAACAGATTCTTTTATATCTTTATGATTTCTGTCACCATAGGTAGTTTCCATTACTACATAGTCTGCTTGTGGAGCAGGAGAAGGATCATGAATGATCGGTTTATCATTGTTTCCTATATCTCCGGAGAAAAGAATACTTTTTTTACTTTTTCCATCTTCCACTTCCAGAAAAATATTTGAAGATCCTAAAATATGTCCTGCATCAAAGAAAGTAACATAAATCCCTTTTTCTAGTTTTAGAGTTTTACTGTAAGTAGCATTTTTCCCGAAGTAATCCAATGCTCTTAATGCATCTATAGTAGTGTATAAAGGTTCAAGCTTTAATGATTTTTTCTTTCTGTGTCTTTTAAAATGTTTAAGCTTATGCTTAATTTCCTCTTCGTGAACTTTGGCTGAATCCAGCAAAACTAATTTGGCTAACTCTCTTGTGGCAGAAGTAGAAATGATTTCTCCTTTAAATCCTTGTTTAACAAGGAGAGGAATTCTTCCGCAGTGATCTAAATGAGCGTGTGTTAATAGTAAATAATTTATTTCTTTTGGTTTGAATCCAAAAGGTTTTAGATTCTCTTCACTAAGCCCTTTTCCACCTTGGTACATTCCACAGTCAATTAAAATTTTAATGTTGCCAATGGTTAGTAAGTGGCATGAGCCAGTGACTTCTTGTGCCGCACCATGAAAAGATAATTTCATTTTACTTTTTTAATTATTTGCTGAGAAGAATAGGACAGGTAGAATCAGTAAGCACTTGCTTTGTTGTACTACCAAATATTAATTCTAACAGTTTATTGGAACCAAATGCACCAATTATTATTATTCCAGGATTATATTTTTGAGCTTCCTCATTAATAGCACACCAAGGCATACCTGCGCCTGTACCAGATTTAAAAGATGATTTTAAATTGTAAGGTTCTAGAAATTCTCTAGCTTCTTTAAGAATCTCTTCAGCAACTTTACTATCATTTGTTACGCTAATTACTTCAATTTCTGATTTTAAAACTGTTGCTAAGCTTGCTGATAAACTTAAAGATTTTTGGGAAGCCTCACTACTATCATAAGCTACCAGTATTTTATCGAGCGGAAAACTTCCACTAATTCTTGCAGTGGGCATTGAAGTGGAAGGAATTACAAAAACTGGTTTTGAAATGTGTCTAAGTAAATATTCTGCTATTGGACCAGGCTCTTTTGAATTCTCTGGATATGTTTTTCCTCTTTTTCCTATTATTACGAGGTCAACAGTTCTTGATTTTTTAATTATTGCATCATCAACCCTATCTCTGGTAATTTCAAAAGTACCACTCACATTATATTTTTTACAGGCAGTATCAAAAATTTCTTTCAGCTGAGTGCGATCTTTTTTAAATTCTTTCTCTATTTCTAGCTGTTCTTCAGTTGCTTTCATGTGAGGAGTGGCAGTTGTAGCACCTATTGCTGAACCTATTAATTCAGTTGGTTGCCATTCTAAGAGTTTATATAGATCTTCCACGTAGAGACATTTCAATTTTGCGCCTGTTGCTTTTGCAAACTCTGCTGAAAATTCTATAGCTGACACACTAGAGTTTGAATTATCAACTGCTGTAAGAATACTTTTTATCATCTCGGACTCCTTTTTTATTTATCCTATCTATATCTTGCATCATCGCTTAACTCTTTCACCATATCTTCTATACACTCATCATCGAATTCTGCTATGGGTGCAAGATCACTTATAGAAATAATACCTACTAGCTTTCCGCTTTTTTCTACAGGGAGTCTTCTGTATCCATAATCACCCATTATTTCAAGTGCTTCTTTACATGTAGTTTCAGGGAAAATAGTCATAGGCCATTTTGTCATTATTTCATCAGCAGTGGTTGTGGATAAATCTCTTTTATTAGCAATTGCTCTAACTACTATTTGTCTGTCAGTAATCATGCCTAAAAGTTTTTGACTATTGTCAACGACTAGTACAGTTCCTACATTTTCTTCATCCATAAGCTTTGCGATTTCAAATATATTTACTTTAGGACCAATGGTTACTAAATCTGTTTGCATTATTTGACTAACTGATGTATCTTCGGCTACTGTCATACTTTTACTCCTTTTTATTAACATATTCCTTCATTTGGGGAATTACCACATCATACTTAAGTAGAAAACATATGTTAAATCTGATAGTTCTTTAGGATGATTCTTTTTTATTTATTAAGAGATAACCTTAAATTGCAAATAACAATGAGTTTTTAAGAAGATTTTTTTGGAGGTATAGTGGATAAAGATTTATCAGATAAGCTTTCACCATGGTGGGCAAATTCGATTTTAATAGTTTTAATTTTAGGATTTAGTGTTTTAATATGGATGTCAACAAATGCTTATAAAGATGCTCCACCCATTCCAGAAAAAGTAATAAATGAGACTGGACAAGTTTTATTTACAGGTGAAGACATTTTAAAAGGGCAAGAAGTTTTTCTAAAGTATGGACTCATGGAGAATGGAACTATATGGGGACATGGAGCATATCTTGGTCCAGACTTTTCTAGTGAATACTTACATGCTTTAAAAGTAGACATACTGGAAATAATATCTCAGACACGATTTGGTAAGAACTATAAGTTGTTAAATAATTCTGAGAAAGGTTCTGCAATCTTTGAAACAAAAGAGCTTTTAAAGGAAAATAGATTTAATAAGGAAGCCAGCTCTCTTGTTTTCACCAAAGAAGAAGAGATTTCTTATTATAATCAGATAAAAAAGTGGACAGAGTATCTCTCGAACCCTAATGGAAATTTTGGATTATCTAGAAATCTTATTAAAGATCAAAATGAAATAAAATTGCTTACCAGTTTTTTTGCTTGGACTGCTTGGGCTAGTGTTACTAACAGACCTGGCAAGTCATATTCATATACAAATAATTTCCCATATGATTTAGATATAGGTAATGTACCTAGTTCTGACTCTTTAATATGGAGTGCATTAAGTATTTTAGTTCTTCTTTGTGGTATTGGTGTAGTTTTATTTTCTTTTGGCAAATTTAATTATTTAGGATGGAAAAATCAAGAAAATCTGCTTCAGCCTAAATCTTTACCTGGTTTATATACTGAAAGTCAAAAAGGTGTTATTAAATATTTTGTAATTGTCTCACTTTTGTTTTTAGCTCAGTCTCTTTTAGGAGGTGCAACAGCTCATTATAGAGCGGAGCCAGGTAATTTCTTTGGATTTGATTTATCTTTTTTATTACCTAGCAATATAGTAAGGACTTGGCATCTTCAGCTTGCGATTTTTTGGATTGCTACATCATATATTGCAGGTGGTTTAATGCTTGCGCCAATGTTAGGGTGTAAAGAACCTGGTGGGCAAGCATTAGGAGCTAATATCTTATTTTTTGCTTTAATCGTTGTAGTCGTTGGGAGTATGGCTGGTGAATATCTAGGAGTAAAAAATCTTTTAGGTGAAAATTGGTTTTTGCTTGGTCACCAGGGTTGGGAATATCTTGATCTAGGAAGGATATGGCAGGTGCTACTTGCAGTTGGACTTCTTATTTGGTTATTCCTTTTATATAGAGGTATAAAAAATGCTTTTAGTTCAGAGGATAAGGATATTTCCTCATTATTTTTATATTCAGCTATTGCAATTCCTTTATTTTATTTACCAGCATTTTTCTTTAATGGTAAAACACACTTTTCTGTAGTTGATACTTGGAGGTTTTGGATTATTCATTTATGGGTAGAAGGATTTTTTGAACTTTTTGTAACAACAATGGTTGCAGTAATTTTTTATAAATTAGGAGTTTCGTCTAAAAAAACAGCAATTCGTGTAGTTTATTTAGATGCTATTTTATATTTATCAAGTGGAATTATTGGAACGGGACATCATTGGTATTGGAGTGGACTTTCAAATATTACAATGGCATTAGGAGCAATTTTTTCTGCATTAGAGGTTGTTCCGCTTACACTTTTAACTCTTGATGCCTGGGATTTTATAAAACTAAGTAAAGTAGGTGGACTTGAAAGCAGAAATGTTTTTGTAATTCACAAATGGACATTTTATTTCCTTATGGCTGTTGGTTTTTGGAATTTTTTAGGAGCAGGGGTCTTTGGATTTCTAATTAATCTTCCTATAGTTAGCTACTTTGAGGTTGGTACTTTACTAACCCCAAATCATGGACATGCTGCAATGATGGGAGTCTTTGGGATGCTTGCAATTGCTTTAATGGTCTTTTCCTATAGGCATGTTTCTGTTGATGAGTCATGGAAAGAAATTGAAAAATACATTAAAATATCATTTTATGGCTTAAATCTTGGACTTATACTAATGGTAGTTTCTAATCTTTTCCCTGCAGGGATCTTACAATTAATTGATGTTTTAAATAATGGATATTGGCATGCTAGAAGTACAGATTTTTTAAATCAATCTTTGATTAGAAAAATTGAATGGGCAAGACTACCTGCTGATATCATCTTTATTGTGGTAGGATGTATTCCACTGGTAATTGCTTCTATAAAAACCTATTTTGGGTTAAATAAAAAGATGCCTGAACCAGTAGAGGAGTTATGTTTAGAGGATTAGAAAATTTTTTAGATAAACTTTGCTTTGAAGGCAGATACTATAAAAAGATTCAATTGCTTGAAAGGCTAAATAAAAAGAGAAAAGCTCCCAGGACGTATTTTGTTTTCAGATTTGACAATAATGATTCTAAAAAAAATGCATTATTTTCTTCTTTTGAAGTAGGAATTAAACTCCATTTAGTCTTCAGAGGTTATATAAATAAAATCGCAGGGCTTTTACCTCCTTGTTTTCTACAACAATGGTTATTTAAGTTAGTTGGACTTATAGTAGAAAAGGATGTTTTTATAGCACCCGAATTCGTAACTGATATTTTAGTAAGAGGGTGGACTAGAATTAGAAAAGGTTGTTCTATAGGGCTTGCTGTAAAATGCTTTAATCATCTTTTTGAAGAGAATGGAAGAGTAATCTTAGGATACATTGATATTGGAGAAGGTACATCTATAGGTGGTTATACTACTATTACTCCAGGAGTAATAATTGGAAAAAAAGTTAATATTGGAGCAGATGTAAAAATTGGACCAGGTGTAAAAATCGGTGATTTTGTAAAGATTAAAGCACGTTCTACCATTGGTTCTTTTGTGAGAATTGGTGAGGGGGCAGAAATAGAAATAGGAAGTGTAGTTTTAGAGAATGTGCCTCCATACACGAGGGTTCTTGGAAATCCTGCTAGAGTCATATCTGAGAATCCAAGATTTAAAAACAAAAAAGAAAAGACTTTTTCTTAAGCCTTAAAATCATTATTTCTAATTATTATTTGATTCCATGTATTGTGAAGTAGAGGGTGTATAGGCTCTTTTCTTTTAATAGTTTTTTTTACTTTTAGTTCAAGAGCAGTTAATACAGCAGAATTAAGTCCTTCTTTTTTTAAAGAAGATAAGATTTGTTCAACTTTTTCTCTATCTCTTTCAGGTTCTGTATCATCAGCTATTAATACTACTTTTGCTAGATCACTCATGTTTGGCTCTCCGAAGGTATGACATCTTACTCCTTCCAGAATCTCTGTGTCAAAAATATCAAGTTCACTTTTTGCTATTAGTTCACCGACTCTTGAATGCAATTCATTTGGAGCTATTCTGTCAGGACCATAAATAACAATTTTATTAGCAGAGGCTTCTTCTATCATTGCTATATCACTTAATTCTTTGGCACAATCATGTAGTAGTCCAGATAGTTTAGCTTTATCAGGGTCTACGTCAAAATCTTTTGCAAGTTTTTTTGCTGTTTCCCCCACTCTAACACAATGATTAAAAAGATTTCTGCTTAACACCCTTCTTAAATGCGACTCTGCTCTTAAAATACTGCTAGAAGTTATTGTTGGCATATTAATCATGACTTTAGCATATGGAAAATTAGATTTTATAAATTGTAACTACTCAGTTATAGGTTAAAAGAAAGTTTTTTCTAAAGAAAAAGCAGTATAAAACCTGGTTTATATGAAATAACAATATTGTTTTAGAATAGTATAAAATTAAACTATGGATTTTTCTCTAACAGAAGAGCATTTAATGATTGCAAAATCAGCAAAAGATTTTGCTTTAAGAGAAGTTGCACCAGTCATTAAAGAAAATGATTATAAACAGAGTTTTGATAAGAATATTTTAAAGAAATTAGGCTCTAATGGTTTTTTAGGTATTTGTATCCCTAAAAAATATGGTGGTCAGGGAGCTGATTATATTTCATTGGGTTTGGTTTGTCTGGAATTGGAAAAAATTGATTCTTTCCTTAGAGTAATAATGTCAGTTCATACAGGACTAAATTCTATGACACTTTTACAGTGGGGTTCTGAAGAGCAAAAGAAAAAATATTTAATTCCTCAAGCAAAAGGTGAGAAATTTGCAGGATTTGGACTTACAGAACCGAATGCTGGATCGGACGTTGTTGGAATTCAAACAAGAGCAAAAAAAGAAGGTGATTCTTATATTTTAAATGGAGAAAAAACCTGGATTTCACTTGCAGATGTGGCAGATAACTTTTTAGTTTTTGCTTATACTGATGAAAGTAAAAAGCATAAAGGGATTTCTGCTTTTATTGTGGAGAGAAGTTTTAAGGGTTTTTCTTCTAGTTCTATTCATGGAAAGTTAGGTGTTAGAGCTGGTAATACTGGAAGTATTGCTTTTCAGGATATGAAAGTACCTAAAGAAAACCTTATTGGTAAAGAAGGTGATGGATTTAAAATTGCTATGAGTGCTATTGATAGTGGGCGTTATACAGTTGCTGCTGGAGCAGTGGGAATTATTGAAGCATGTTTAGAATCCAGTGTTAAATATTCTAAAGAAAGAGAAGCTTCTGGAAAAGAAATCGGTAAGCATCAGCTTGTTCAGCAAATGATAGCTAAAATGTCAGCATCAAAGGATATTGGAAGACTTTTGATGTATCAGTCTGGGCACTTAAAAAATATTGGTAAAAGAAATACTAAAGAAACATCCCTAGCTAAATGGATTAACTGTGATAATGCTTTCGAATCTGCAAATAATGCTCTTCAAATTCATGGAGCTTATGGTTTTTCAAATGAGTTTGATGTGGAAAGACATTTTAGAAATTGTAGAGGTGCCATGATTTATGAAGGTACAAGAGAAATCCATACAATTCTTCAGGCTGAATATGCTCTTGGTTATAGAGAAGATAAAGAATTAGAGAAAAAACTTCCCGGGTATCCTTTTCAAGACTAAAGATCAACCTTTTGGATGATTATATAAGGTATATAATCGATAGCATGACAGACATAAAAGATATAAAAAACATAATTGAAAAAAATAATCTTACAGGAGAGCTAGCTAAAACTGCTTCTGAGTGCATGATTGAGCTTTGTGAACAGTGTGGGATGAAAAAAAAACTTGCTAAACTTGGAAGTGTATTTGAAAATTTAACAGAAGGTGTAATTGTTTTTAATCGAGAACTAGAACCCGTTGACTTAAATAAACTTGGTGAAAGTATTATTCGTGAATTTAAGACATTTTACTGTGATGGTAAAAGTTATAAGTTAAGTAATTTACCTATTCTTAAGGAAGTCTTGGTTACTAGTAAAAGCTCGTTAAATATTGAATTAGAAAGTTATGATTTTTTTGGTAGAAAGAGGATTTTTACAGCAGGGTGTTCTCCTGTTTTTTCTGAAAGAAATTTAAATATTGGTGCTTGTATGATTATTAGTGATATTACAGATATCCATAAACAAGCAAGGCAAATGGAAGATATTGTGAGTGCTTTAACTCATGATTTGAAAACACCATTGGTTGCGGCAGAAAACAGTTTAAGACACTTACAGGAAGGTTATTTTGGTCCGTTAACTGAGAGTCAAAAAGAAATTTTAAATTTAATGAGTCAGAGCAATACTGATGCCTTAAGACTTGTAAAAAATCTTTTAGCAGTTTTTAAATATGAAACAAAGTCATATAAGCTATTACTTGAAATTACAGATGTCTCTGAACTAATAAAGAAATCTGTTGCTTTGGTAAAACCTCTTGCTGATGAAAAAAATATAACTATAAAAGTTTTCCCCTCATCATTTAAATTTAATTGTGATCCTTTTGAGATTGAGCGGGTTGTAGTAAATCTTCTTACGAACTCTATAAAATATTCTGATTTAAATAGTGTTGTAGAGATAAGAAGCGTAAAAGACGAAAAAGGGAAAGTTACTTTTGTGATTGAAGATGAAGGCATAGGTATTTCTAAAGAAGAATTGCCAAGCTTATTTGAAAGATTTTGGCAATCAAAAAAATCTGAAGATAAATTAAATAGTACAGGTTTAGGATTATACCTGTCTAGGCAGATTGTGGAGTTTCATGGAGGTAGGATTTGGGCTGAAAGTAAGCAGGGGCAAGGAACAAGAATGACTTTTGAAATACCAGAGTTGGTCTAAAATTCTATGGAAGACATAAAAAAAATTAAAATAATGTTAGTTGAAGATCATGCGCTTACCAGAATTGGTCTTAAAGTTTCACTTGAAAAATTCTCTGATATTGAAATCATTGCTGAAACTCCAAATGGCAGAGAATCTGTTGAAATGGCTCAGCAAAAAAATCCTGATTTAGTAATTATGGATATTAGTTTGATTGAATTGGATGGGATAGAGGCTACTAAAAGAATAAAAACAATAAACCCTCAGATTAAAATAATCATGTTAACTAGCCATGAATCAGAAAGAGAGATATTAGCTAGCCTTGCAAGTGGAGCTGACGGATATTGTTTAAAAGACACTTCCCCAGAACAGCTTTACACTGCTATTAAATCTGTAAATGAAGGAAATGCATGGCTTAGTAGTCAGGTAGCGGAAAAGGTTTTAAGAAATATTTGTGGTAAAGATGTAAAAGAAATTAAGCAGTTAGACCTAACAAAAAAACTTGAATCAGTTCAGACAGAGAAAAAATCATTAAATATTCCTATTACCCCACTTTCTGAAAGAGAATTAGAGGTTCTTAAGCTCATTGTTGAAGGCAAAAGCAATCAAGAGATTGCAAATAAACTCTTTGTTTCTTTAGCTACAGTAAAGACGCATGTCAGGAATATTTTAAATAAACTTAGCGTTGATGACAGAACTCAGGCGGCAGTAAAAGCTATGCGAGAAGGATTAGTTTCATTTTAAGTGTGTAACTAAGTATTCTTGTAAATTTTACTTCAGATAATATATGTGTAGGGTTAGACCTTTTTCCTTTTTGGGAAATATAATTATAGTTATGAGAATTAAAGACATCACAAATTCTATAGATTTTGGTTTAACAGAAGAAGACTCAATTTTAGAAGCTTCAAAGCATATGAAATCTCAAAGGATAAGAAGTCTTCCTGTCGTAGACATGAATAATAAATTCGTGGGATTAATAACACTTAGAGAAATTATTGATTCAATAGTTTCAAATAATAAGACAAAAGTTAAAGAGGCTATGCTAAGAAGTGTGGTTTCGATTACGCCTGATTTGCCGATTAAAGCAGCGGTAAAAATTATGATGGTTAATCGTTATGGTTGTTTGCCTGTAAAAGATAATGATGAGAACTTAGTAGGCTTTCTTGCAGAAATTGATTTCTTAAGACCAATGGTTAAAATGTTAAAAGAATCAAATAATGGTCAAATTAATTTAACAGTTAAAGATGTTATGAATCCTGAACCAAATACTCTAAAAGAAAATGATAATGTTATTGAGTCATCTTCTTTTATGAAAGGTGAAAAAGTAAGAGCGCTTCCTGTCGTTGGAATGTTTAATAAGATAGTAGGGTTAGTTACTCTGAGAGAAATTATTGATGCTTTGGTGAATAATGATCAGACTCTTTTAATTAAAGATGCTATGTTAAAAGAAGCTCAGGTAATTACTGTTACTCCTGAAACCTCATTAGAAGAAGCTGTGGAAATTATGTGTACGAATAAATTTAACTCACTACCAGTTGCTGATAAAGGAAAAACTCTAAAAGGTATGGTGACTGATACTGATTTATTTAGAAATTTGAATAAATTAATAAAAGTACCTGATGACTTTTATTCTGAAAGGTTTAGAATCTAAATATGTTCGTAAAAGATATGATGAATAAGGATCCTATTGTTTTTTATCAGGAAGATTCGATTTTATCAGCGTCAGATCTTATGAAAGATGAAAGAATTAGAAATGTACCAGTTATAGATGAATCTGGGACATTGATAGGATTAATTACACTTAGAGAAATTGTAGAAGCTATGAAGTCAAATCCAAAAAAGAAAAATGTTAAGGAAGCAATGATTACTGAGGTAACAACAGTAACTTCTGAAACTCCGTTAAAGGGGGCGATTGAGATTATGTTGTTGAATAGATATGGATGTCTCCCTGTTCTAAACTCAAAAAGAAAGCTAATTGGAATTCTTACTGAATTTGATTTGTTGAAAGCTTTGTATGAGCTTACTAAAGTGCCAGAAACTTTTTATAAATATTACAATGTTAGGTAATGTTTAATTAGAATTCCTGCTATACCAAAAAATAAAATTAATACTGGATTGGGAAGATCTTTAAATCTTGCTAATAAAAACATTGAAATTATTCCTATTATTAATGTGGGAATGTCTATAACTGATTTTGTAAGTAGAGTAATACAAGAACTAAAAATCGCTCCACAAACACCTGCTGTAATGCCTTTTATGACATCAGTAAAAAACAGACTCTTTGAAACCTTTTTAAATATTGAACTGAAAATACACACATAGATATAAACAGGTAGAAAAATTGCAATAGTAGAAATTAATGCGCCATTTAGTCCTTTAATAAGATAACCAATAAAAGTAACACAGACTAATATTGGACCGGGTGTTATCATTCCTATAGAAACAGCATCTAAAAATTGTTTTTCTGTGATCCAGTGATAATCTTTTACGCATTTATATAAAAATGGAATTACTGCATAACCACCACCAAAAACCAGTGCACCTATTTTGAAAAAGAAAAAAAACAGTTTTAAAAGTGGTGGCGCTGGAACTATAGCAAAAAGAAAATTTTTCTTTGATTGCTTATTTCTAAGGAGTGAGTAAAATAATCCAAATAGCAGTATTGGCAAGAAAGGATCTAGTTTGAAAAATAAGGATAATATGCATACACAAAAACAAATTCCAGAAAGAAAGATTTCTCTGTCAATTGTAATTTTTAGTAATTTATAAACAGCTTTAAATATAATTGCTATTACGCATGGACTAATCCCATAAAGAAAAGCTTGTATCCAACCTAATCCAGAATATTTTGTATAGAAGTATGAGATTACAATGACGATTAAAGTCGGTGGTAGTATAAATGAAAATAAGGTTATTGTGGCACCCCAAATACCAAAACGTATATATCCTAAATACATCCCTAATTGAACAGCAAGAGGTCCGGGTGCTAATTGAGAAAATGCTAATCCATCTAAGAACTCTTCTTTACTGAACCATTTCTTTTTTTCTACAAGATCACTTTGCATTTGTCCTACAAGTACGATAGGACCACCAAAGCACAATCCTCCTAAATAAATAAAGTAAAGTATTAGATTTTTTATCGAAGGATAACGAGTCATAAATTTAGTCTATAAGTCAAAGCTCTAATCGTCTACAGGTAAAATACAATAAGCTGTATTTCAAATTTGGCCGAAAATCGGTATAAATTCTTTCATTAAGTTAGTGACTATTACCCATGGGCTGAAGAGTAGGTTTTATGATAATCTTTTATTGATATAAGGGTAGCTAAAATACTGAGTACAAAGACGTGCGAATCTTGTATCAACCTTTCCAAAATTTTGCTTTAAAAAACCATTTTACTTGCAAATTATAAGCTAAATAAATTACTAACATATATTAAGCTAAAAGTTGTTAGCAAATAACTATACGGGAAAGATATATATAGAATGAAAGAAATAGAAAACATTTTTGTTTTAATTAAACAGGTCCCTGACCAGAGTTCAAAAGCAGGGATTAATCCTGATGGCACTATTGACAGAGCTAAAGCAAAAAGAATGCTAAACCCCTTTGATCGGTTTGCTCTTCAGGCGGCTCTTCACACTAAAGAAAACTATGGTGGAAAAGTTACAGCTATTACAATGGGACCTCCAGCGGCAAATGAAATTCTTATTGAAGCTTTAGAGCACGGTGTTGATTCTTGTTTTTTACTTAGTGATAAAAGATTAGCGGCTTCAGATACACTTGCTACAGCCTATGCTTTATTTAATGTTATTAAATATGTTGGAAAGTTTGATTTGATTTTTTGTGGTTTGCAGACTACAGATGGTGATACTGCTCAGGTAGGACCTCAGATTGCTGAAAGATTAGGCTTAGCACAAACTACTTACTGTGAAGACTTTAAAATTGAGAGTGAAAGAGTTATTGCTAGAAGAGTTGTAGAAGGTGGACATGAAGTTGTAAGAATGGAAATGCCAGCTCTTATCACAGTAGCAAATTCATATCATCCACTAAGGTATAAAAGCTTACGTGGCGCAAGAATGGCTCAACAGCTTTTAAGAGATAAAAGTGAAATGGAAAAATATATTAAAGTGATTAATTTGGATGATGTTAATGCAGATCCAATAAAATGTGGATTAAAGGGTTCTCCTACTATAGTTGCGAGAACTGATAAAGTTTCAGAGATTGGCGGAAGTTGTATCTTAAGACAAGGAATGCCAGTTGAACAGATGGTCGATGATGTTATTGCAGGTACGAACATTCTAGAATTTGTAAAATAAAAAAATGGCTGAACAAGAACAATTAAAAGAAATAGTAACTCCAAGTAATAAAGAAGTAATAGTTATTTGTGAACAAAATAATGGGGAAATTAAACCTGTTTCTCTAGAACTTCTTGGAGCTGGTAGAGATTTATCAAATAAACTTGGTGGAATACTTTCCTGTGTCTTACTTGGATATAAATTAGGTGATATGCCTAAAAAACTAATCTCATATGGTGCTGATGTCGTTTATATGGCTGATCATAAAGACCTGGAAAACTATCAAACATTAAAATATAGAAGAGTAATTGTAGATTTCCTTGAAAGTTTTCCACTTCCTCCACATATAGTTTTATTAGGATCTACTACTACTGGAAGAGATCTTGCTCCTAGAATTGCCGCACACTTTGAAACTGGTTTAACCGCAGATTGTACAGAGCTTGATATCGGACCCTATGAACACACAAATAAAATGGATCCAGATAAAGTTGGTTTATATCCTGGATGTTTATATGCTATTCGTCCCAGCTTTGGTGAAAGTTTAAAAGCAAGAATTCTTGGACCATGGAAAAATCCACAGATGGCTACAGTTCGTCCAGGGATAATGGTCCCATTAAATCCTGATCATAGTAAAAAGGGTGAAATCAAAGAGATTTCTGTAAATCTTAAAGATGAAGACTTCAGAGTTGAGCTTATTGAAATAGTTCATGAAATAAATAAATCAGTTAACCTTACAGAGGCAGATGTAATAGTTTCAGGTGGATTTGGTTTAGGAAAAGCAGATGGATTTGATCTGGTTAAAGAGCTTGCAAATTGTTTTGAAAACTCTGCTGTTGGTGCATCTAGAAAAGTTGTTGACTTAAGCTGGATTCCTTATCAGCATCAAGTAGGTCAAACTGGAAAAACAGTCAGACCAAAAGTTTATATAGCTTGTGGAATCTCAGGTGCTATTCAGCATAGAGTAGGCATGAGTAAATCAGGACTAATAATTGCTATAAATAAAGATCCAGATGCACCTATATTTAAATTTGCTCATCATGGTATCGTTGGTGATTTATATCAGATTATTCCAGAATTAATTAAACACTTTAAGTCAAAAGGACATGGCTCAAAGGAGGAAAAACCACTTGTCAAACAGAATTGAATATGATGTTTTAATAATTGGTGGCGGATCTTCAAGCTTTGCTTTAGCACACCATTTAGTTGATCTTGCAGAAAAAAGCGGTGTTAAATTCTCTATGGCAATAGTAGAGAAAGCAAAAGAATTTGGTTCTCATATCGTAAGTGGTGCAGTATCTAATCTTAGGGTTATAGAAAAACTTTTTCCAGACTATGCAACTTCTGATTTTCCTATAGAAGGAATCTGCAATGAAAGTCAGTTCTCAATTTTAGGTAATGAAAAAAAATGGGATGTGCCGAGTTTTCTTTTACCTTCAGGATTAAAAAAAGAAGGATGTGCCATCCTTACACTCAGCCATGTTATTTACTGGATGTTTAATAAACTGAAAGAAAAGCTTGTTAAAGTGCCAAATGTAACTGTAGATTTTTTCCCTGGATTTTCTGCACATAAAGTTATTTTTGAAGGAAATAAGGTGGTTGGAGTTCATGTAACTGAAAATGCTAATGACTCAGACCTCGATAATACTATTTATGCGAAAATTACATGCTTTGGAGATAAAGGATTTATTTCTCGTGATGTTATAGAACATTTTAAACTTAGAGAAAACCCTCAGATTTGGTCTATAGGTGTGAAAGAAACATGGCAACTTACTTCTGATAAAGATTATTCTAATAAAGTCTGGCATACTCTTGGGTATCCATTAATTGATGGTTCATTTGGTGGTGGTTTCATCTATGGAATGAAAGGAAATAAATTAACTATAGGAATGGTAATTTCTTTAGATAGTGAAAATCCAAACATCAATCCACAACAAAGACTTCAAGATTTGAAAAAGCATCCTTGGGTTCAAGAGATGATCAAAGATGGAAAAATGCTTAAATATGGAGGAGCTGTTTTACCTGAAGGTGGATTATATAGTCTTCCGAAAAAATTTGCAGTAAATGGTGCTATTTTACTTGGGGATGCACTTGGAGTGCTGGATATAGAAAGACTATCAGGGATTGATAAATCTATGGAGTCAGGTTATGAAGCTGGAAAAATTGTCCATCTTTGTTTAAAGTCAGATGATTTTACAGAAAATATTTTATCAGAGTATAAAGAAAATTTGATGAATACATTTGTAGGTAAAGAGTTAAAAGAAGGTAGATATTTTAGATTTGCATGGCAAGAAAATCCAAGACTACTAAATGATTATTTGCCTAAAATTATGAGTAGCATTGATAAATCAAATCCATTCTTTGGTTTCTTGAAAATTGGCTTTAGTGGAAATCCTATTCAGGCTATAAGTGATGCTATCCGTCTTAAATACTTAATGGATGGAAATGAAGCTGGGAATGTGAAATATCAGCTTGACTATCAGCATATTGTTCCTAATTTTAATTCAATTAAACCAGCTAACGTTAAAGACTTTGCTAAAGAAACAGTTTATTCTCGTGAAGATGCTGTCTTTTATGCTAAGACTAAGTATCATGAAGGAAACAAACATATAGAAGAATTTAATTCTAATACCTGTGTAAAGTGCATAAAAACTTACGATAATTTAGGGAAAGATACTCCTTGTGTTTCAGACTGTACTGCAGAAGTTCATAGAATTGATATCTTGGACTTAAAAAGAATACATGGCATGTCTCTTGAAAACTGTATTCAATGTCGCACCTGCGAAATAGTTTGTCCAGAAGTTAATCTAAGAGTAAGACCTACAGCTGAAGGCTCTGGTCCAGATTTCATGGGTTTATAGTCTTGTTCTAATTAAATCAATTGTTATTGGATGAATGGACTGAACTTTTATCAGATCTTCTTCAGATAAATATTTTTTATTATAAGCACAGACTGCTTCAAAGTTACTGTCTTTAAAATATCTATCTGCATACTCTTCCCATTCCATAAAAATAGGAATATTTATTATGTCTTTAGCAGAAGAAGAAACCTCAGCAAAAACTCTTAGCCCGCTGTAACCTTCTTCCATTGCTTTTTTTGTTGAATTGAAATAATACTCCATTGTTCTTTCCATATTAAAAGCATTATCTGGCAGGTAGAGGTTTTTAAATTGCTCTATAACTAATTTTCCGTGAGGCATTAAATCTTCAGCAGATATAGGTCCTTCACGATAAATGTGTTTCAAGCTTCTCAAGATATCTTCTCTTTTAATTTCATCAAGAACAATAAGTGTTTTTCTGTTTCTTTTAAAACCTTCTCTGACAAATGGTATTAAACAGTGAAGGAACTCTAGGTTTGAACTATAAATTAGACAAGTATGATCATCTTTTGTTATTTCTTGAATTGTTTTTGACACCATTGTCTTCATATTCCCCCCATTTCCTGTTAACTTTTTATAGCTATAGTTTTTTTAGAAGCTATTGATGAATTGCGATAGTAGCTAGCAAGACAGCTCAGTAACTCTAGTACAAGACGTCTTGAAATCAGCATTATTTTTTCAGTATCTTCACTTGGACTTTGTTTAATTCTTTTTTTTAATACTGCTTTATAAATTTCTACAATATCTAATGGCGAAGCTTTTAAATAGCCTAATTGTTTTGATATATAGTGAAGTTCTGCTGAAATTAATATTTCCCAGTCTGATTCTTTAAGAACCAATCCATAATCAATTAAAGTTTCGTATTTTTTTAAAACCTCATTAAACATTTTAGGCTCTGTCTTATTTAGCGGTTCAAATAGTTTTGAGAGGACATCGACTTTAGAAATATTACTTATATTTTCAATAGAATCAAACTCTTTTTTATACAAGCATTTTTTTATAGAGATTTCTAACTCGTGCTCTAAAACCTTGTTTTTAGTTATGTCGTTAAATATAACGACTCCACCGCAAATCTCTCCAGTTTTATCAGTTAATGTTTTTGCATTAACATTTACCAGTACACCACCCCTTATCTTTGGATTTCGAATGAAAATCTCTATGTTGTTTAGTTCTATTCCTTTAATAGCTTTGTTTAATGGAAGATCATTTGATGGATATGGGGTAATTCTGTCAGGGTAGTAGCATCCGTAATATTCAGACCACTCTTCTGGAGATTTATCTGAAGATCCAAGTCCTACGATATTATTAGCGGAATTATTCCAGAATAAGAATTTTCCATTTTTATCAGCAACAACAATTCCATCACTTAATTTATTTAAAATATTTTGATAAACCATAGACTCAAAATCTAAGGTTGGTTCCTTACTATCAATACTTACACCTTCGTAACTCTTGAGCATTATGGTTTTTCTTCTATTAATATATTTTTTATTATGACTTATTGTACTATTCATTGTTAAACTTTTAAACACTCTTACTTATAAAACAGATAATGTTGGAAGAAATTTCCTTATTTTTGAGTTTTAGTTAACAAATCTTCAATTATTAGTTAATGCCTTTTAACTTAAATGTAAAAAATTGGGCACTATTTTTGGCAGTATTCAACTTTCTTAATGGTTAAGAAGCTAAATAAGGATGAAATTTTGCTATTTCTTTTTTCTCTAACAATTTTTTTAAGCTCATTTTTACTTTTTTTAATACAGCCAATTTTTGGAAAGATGCTTTTGCCATTTTTAGGTAGTAGTCCAAATGTGTGGAATACTTGCATGTTTTTCTTTCAAGGGATTTTACTGCTTGGATACTTATATCCACACTTTTCAATTAAAGTTTTAGGAATAAAAAATCAGTTAAAATACCATGCTTTGCTTTTATTTTTGCCACTGTTTTTTCTCCCTCTTTCAGTTCCATCTTTTTCAAATTTACAAGGACAAAAGAATCCTGTTTTCTTATTAATTTTGCTTATGCTTTCTACTATAGGTGTTCCATTTTTTGTAGTTTCAATAAATGCGCCAATGCTCCAAAAATGGTTTTCTGCAATAAAACATTCAATGTCAAAAGATCCATATTTCTTATATGTTTCAAGTAATTTAGGAAGTTTAATCGCTCTTTTATCATATCCATTTTTAATTGAACCAAATCTTAATTTAACAACTCAAAATCAAATCTGGTTTTATGCTTATTGTGTCCTTGTTATATTAATTTTACTAATTTCTTTCTTTATGTCTAAAATGGATCTCTTTATTGAAGAAAGCATAAAAAAAACAGATGATTCCAGTGAAATTACAATATCTACAAAATTTAAATGGTTGTTCTTATCATTTATTCCCTCTAGCTTATTGCTTGGATTAACTACATTCCTATCTACTGATATTGCTACAGTACCGCTTTTGTGGATAATACCACTAGTAATTTATCTTCTGACATTCATTTTTACTTTTGCGACAAAGCCAATCTTTACCCATGAATTAATGCAAAAAACAGCACCGTTAATGGTATTAGCCTTAGCATTCCAGTTTATAAATGCAGAAACAAAAGATATTTTTATTTCTATGCTAATTCATTTATTTACATTTTTTATATTAGCGATGGTTTGTCATGGTGAGCTAGCAAAAACCAGACCTAGTATAAGTCACCTGACTGAATTCTATATTTGGATTTCATTGGGTGGATTTATGGGTGGAGTATTTAACGCTATTGTAGCTCCACTTATTTTTAACAATGTTATTGAATATCCAATAGCTCTAGTGCTTGCTTGCTTTGCACTGCCTAAACAGAAGCAGGGTGAAAACAAACTCGGGATACTCTTGGATTTTATAATTCCAGCACTTCTTTTTTCTTTTGTTTGCTTTATGTCTTATTTCATCCCTGCATTAAAAATTAACTCTATAGTTTTAACTAATCTTCTTTTATTTGGATTACCAATAATAGCCTCTTTTTTCTTTGTAAAAAGACCTATTAGGTTTGGGCTTAGCATAGCAAGTGTTATTTTCTCTTGTATGATTTTTGCAAATAATGATGAGAAAATCTTATATACGGAAAGAAGTTTTTTTGGAGTAAATAAAGTAGCTTTAAGTAAGAATAAAAAACTTCATTTGCTTATTCATGGGAGAACAAGGCATGGAGCTCAGTACATAACTGGTAACCTTAAAGATGAGCCTTTAGCCTATTATTATAAAACAGGTCCGATCGGTGAGCTTTTTAACAATTTAAAATCACTAAATCAAGAGTCAAAAATTGGTGTTATAGGACTTGGTGCAGGATCGCTACTTTCATATGGCAAAAAAGGACAGGAATGGAAGATTTTTGAAATTGATCCTGTAGTTGGTAAAATAGCTGAAGATCCTAAATTCTTTACTTTTATTTCTAATTCAAAATCTAATCATAAGATTATTCTTGGTGATGGGCGAATTTCTATAAATAATGAAAAAGATTCTACCTTTGATCTAATAGTTTTAGATGCATTTAGCTCAGATTCAATTCCTACTCATTTATTAACAAGAGAAGCTGTAAAAACTTACTTGAATAAACTTAAGGAAAATGGGATTCTTGCTTTCCATATCTCAAACAGATTTTTAAATCTGGAGCCTGTTTTGTCTGGTGTATGCAAAGATCTGAATCTTTATGGTGTAATTAAATATGATTTAAAAATTTCAAAAGAAGAGCAGAGTATTGGAAAAGACGGATCAATATGGGCAGTATTGACTTTTAATAAAAACAATTTAAAAGATTTAGATAAAAATTGGAAAGAGCTTGGTACTATAAATTCAAAATCTATTTTATGGACAGATAGCTTTTCAAATATATTTAGTATTTTTAGATGGAATTAATATTATTGTGCGGAGGAAAATTTGTTATTAGTATTTAAGCTGGCAATTTTTTTAAGTGCAGTATTATTATTTTGGGTTCAGCCTTTATTTGGCAAGATGATTTTACCCTTACTTGGAGGGAGTCCTTCTGTATGGAATACTTGTATGGTCTTTTATCAGGCATTTCTTTTACTTGGTTATGTTTATGCTCACTTTTCAATTAAATATTTTGGAATAAAGAAACAGCCATATATTCATCTTGGATTAATGGTTTTAGCTCTTTTCTTTTTACCCATCAAGATACCAAGTTTTTGGCGACCACCTGTACTGGAAAATCCTATACCTGGAGTACTTGTTTTAATGATGTGTTCAATTGGGCTTCCATTTTTTATTCTTTCAGCATCATCTCCAATGATTCAAAAATGGTTTTCTAATACGAATCATCCTCAAGCTAAAGACCCATACTTTTTATATGTAGCAAGTAATGTGGGGAGTTTATTGTCTCTTTTTTCATTCCCTTTTTTTCTAGAGCCGAATTTAAAAATAAGTCAGCAAACGAAACTATGGCTTTATTTGTTTATTGCTTTTATATTACTTATTTCTTTATGTGTATACTTCCTGGTGAAATTTAGTAAGAAAGAAGAATCTGTAGTTGAAGATAGTAATGAAGCCACATCTGAGGTTACAAAAGAACAAAGAATAAGATGGCTTTTACTTTCTTTTGTACCGTCAAGTTTAATGCTTGGGGTAACATCGTATATCTCTATAGATATTTCTCCTGTTCCACTCTTCTGGATTATTCCTCTAACCCTTTATCTTTTAACTTATATTTTAACTTTTTCAAGAAAGCAGTTAATTCCACATTCTTTCGTAGTGAAAGCAATGCCTTATACGATTATGTTCTTATTGTTTTTTACTGCTACAAAAACCAATAGTTTTATCTGGTTTAGTTTCTTGCTTCACTTGATTACTTTTTTTAATGTAGCAATGATGTGTCATGGTGAGCTTTCAAATAGTCGTGTTCCTTCTAAGTATTTGACTGAGTTTTATATCTGGATTTCTCTAGGTGGATTTTTAGGAGGAGTTTTTAATGCAATTTTAGCTCCGATGATATTTACTGAAGTCTTGGAATATCCTATAGCCATGATTCTTGCCTGTATGCTTTTACCTTCAGTTGTTGACTATAAAAAGCTTGATAAACCACAAGAAGCTATAAATATTCTTATACCACCAACTGCATTATATATACTTCATTCATTGTTGAAAGGCATAACAAATTATCAGGAGTATAGGCAGGATGCTTATATTGCTTTTGGGTTACCTGTTTTACTTTTAGTTAGATTAATAAAAAAACCAGTAAGTTTTGGTATTTCTATTGCATGTCTTTTACTTATTTTTTCAGTTAAAAATGTTTCAGAGGAAAAGAAGAATAGCCTATTAGTAAAAAGAGATTTTTTTGGAATTCATAGAATTTCTATAGATTCAAACCGTCAATTTATTAACCTTTACCAGGATACTACTCTTCATGGATCACAGGAGCTAGATAAACTTGATCAGTGCCAGCCTACTACCTACTATCATCCTACAGGACCAATTGGTCAGCTTTTCTCTGCATTTTATAATGATGAAACTAAAAAGAGGATTGCCGCAGTCGGGTTAGGAACAGGATCTATTGCTTGCTACGGAAGAAAAGATCAAGAGTGGTCAATCTTTGAAATTGATCCAAATATTTATATCATTGATCAAAGTGGAAACTACTTTACTTACTTAATAAATAGTTTGCCTGAAACTTTTGTAGTCTTTGGTGATGCAAGACTGACAATGAGTAAAGAAAAAAGAAAATTCGATATTATTATTCTTGATGCTTTTAGTTCAGATGCAATTCCAGTGCACTTAATTACTAAAGAAGCTCTGGAAATGTACTTAAGCAAACTCTCTGAAAATGGCATAATTGCTTTTCATACTTCAAACAGGCATTTAGACCTTCCAAGTGTTTTAGCAAGTCTTTGTAATGCAGAAAAATTATTTGGAATAATTCAGACTGACCAGGATATGAGATATCATGGTAAAACATCATCAGAATGGGTTTTAATAGCAAGGAAAAGAGAATATTTTGGGGCTTTATTAACTGATCCCAGATGGAGATATTTACAGTGGAATCAAACTACTCCTGTTTGGACAGATGACTATTCAAACGTGATAAGTATAATTAAAAGCTTTGGTTTTTAAATTCCCATTACTTTAACAAGTACTCTTTTAGGTCTTTGACCGTCAAATTCCGCGTAAAATATCTGTTCCCAGGTGCCGAAATCTAGTTTTCCATTTGTAATTGCTACTACTACCTCACGACCGAATAATTGTCTTTTAATATGTGAATCACCATTGTCTTCTCCTGTTTGATGATGGTGATATTTATCTGGATCGTATGGAGCTATAGTTTCTAAAAACTCATCAAAATCTCTAAGAAGACCACTCTCATCATCATTTATATAACAACTGGCAGTAATATGCATTGGGTTGACTAAAACCATTCCTTCTTTTACTCCAGATTTCTTTACTGCATCTTCTACCTGTGAAGTGATATTTATATATTCTTTCTTATTTTTTGTTTTGAAAGTTAGATATTCAGTATGTGTTTTCATAGTTCTTTTTGTTTTAATTTGTTTGAACCGATAAATCTATTTCCTTTAGGGATAGTTATAACTAAATACCCATCTTTATAATTAGTTTTTGCTTCTCCTACTTTTGTATTCTGAGGAAGAGGCAATGTCTTTGTAAATGAATTAAAACTACTTTCAACCTTATAAAAATTTCCGTTTTTCTGTTCGTTGTTAGTTTTTTGCTCACCAGAAATTATTATGGAGTCGCCGGAAATATTTATATTTATTTTCCCTTTTTCAAGCCCGGGAGCATACCCTCTGATTACATAATCTTTATCAGTCTCGAAAGTGTGAAAATCTGGACTTAATGAAATGAAATTACCAGAGTGGAAATGATTTAAGTTATTGTTTAAAATACTGTCAATTGACTTTTCTAAGAGATTTATATCTGAAAAATTGTTGAAATTATTTAATGCTCTATTTCTAAGATTAAATGCATTATTGTTAGTTACAAGATCTGGTTTCTTCTCGATTTTTAGCTTAATAATATAAGCAGTTTCTATAATTAGTGTAATTGCAAGAAGTAAAATAATACTAATTAGTACTTTGTCTTTCATGACAATAATTATATAAAATCACTTTGAGGTTTGTCATTCCTAATTAGTTAAGTCTTTGCTTACTTATTGCAGTTACAAGGTGCACAAGCACATTTAACACCACATGAGCTGTTGGAAGCTTTATGAATTGCATATCCACCAAAAGCCATAAGAGCACTTAGCACTACTGGGATCAATATATTTTTCATTTTTTTACTCCTCCACAAGAGTGATTGTGTCCATTACAATACAAATTATTAGAACTGATTTTTTCTTCAGCTCTACAGCTTATATTATTTAGATTTAATCTTTCATTATTATTATCAACTACCCTGCTATTAACATTTTTCTGTCCTTGAGTACTTTGGCTATTCCCACAATTACCATTCATACAACCACAATTGCAGGCCAAACCAGGTAACATACATAATGAATACCCTAACAATATTAATAACGATTTAAAAGCAATATTATTCATAATCTAAATTTAACGACGAGATATAGTGTTTGATATTCCCATAAAATGATTATTTACTGGTTAAAGTTTATGATTTCTTTAAAATCGGCTAAATTTCTAAGAAAATAAGTTAAAAACAATGCTTGATTCGACAGATTCCGTGATGCTCTCAGTAACTGAATCTATACAACCAGGTACTCCACAATGAGCACAAACTTCTACTGCTCCTTCTGTTTGACCGTGTGTACTATGGTTGTGATTGTTGTGAGTGTGGTTATTACTATGATGATGTGTATGATTTGTAACTTTAGCGTTTGAGCTAAAACCTAATTTATCTGTTCCATAATTAATTGCTTTTCCAAATCCAAAAAAACCTAACGTTAAACCTGCTATTTGAGCAGTGGTCAAGCCAATATGACCTAAAAATTTATTTAAATTACTAGTTTGATTATCTACTACTTCGGTTATAGCATGCAAAGGAATATTTAATAGTGCAGGGACTGAGAGAATTGCTGTTAAAGTTTTCCCTAATCTTAAAAAATCTTCTTTTTTTAATTTAGTCTTTCTTGTTTGCTCAACTGAAGGTAAGTCTCCATGGTTGCAGTTAGGTCCATGCTCATGTGGTGTTTGTTGAATAGCAAACTCTGTTGTTTGTATATTGTCTGGTCTATATTTCTCTATGAAAAACACAGCAGTTGTTAACAAAGTTCTTAAAATAGTTTTAGGCAAACCAAAAGCGTTTTGAAGACTTATTCCTCCTAAAGAACTAGCTAATATCATTGCCAGTTTATCTTTATTTTTATTTCCTCTATTTACAAAATGCATAGAGCTTATAGCTAGTGGTGCCGTAAGTAAAGAAGAAGTAAAGGGATTTAAACCTAAAGCTCTGGTTAAAACTCCTGTTATTTTAGTTACAGGAAGAGCAGATGCTAAAAAGCTACCTGTTACCAATAACTCTTTTTGATTTGCTGTTAACTTTTTAGATTTAATAATTCTTTCCATTAGAGGAGTGAAAGTTTTATTAGGTTTTGCTTCTGTCTTATGTGTGTGGCTGCATCCACAATCATGATTATGGACATGTGGTGTATTTAAAACTGGCAATTCTAATTGAGTTAATTGAGGCACACCATGGTTATGACTGCAGGTTGGCCTGCAAGCAGAGCTTGTATTAGTATTAGGAAGTATAGGTAGTAAATTAAGTTCGCTCATAGTTATAATGCAATAATGTTGCAATAATAAAACTATAAACTAAGACTGCTTATAATGCAACAATGTTGCAGTAGTATTATGTCATGTGTTATTTCGAGGAGGTTGGGCTTGTTGAAATTGACAAAGCAATGACGTTACTCTGAGCAGTTATTACAGATTCCGTAAAATTCAAGACTATGATTTTTCACTTCAAAATTTGAATTACTTTCAACGGTTTTTATAACATGATTTATTCCAGCGCAATGAATTTCTTTAATTGATCCGCACTTCTGACAAATTAATAAATGATGACAGTGGTGCTCTTGATGGTGTTTTTTACAATCATCTTCATGTTCTAGCTGGCACTTCATGATTTTATTTGTAGATAAAACTCTATGAATAAGTTTATTTTGTTCAAGACATTCTATGATTCTATATATGCTTGCAATGTCTACATCTTTTCCAGAAGAATCTAAATTGTCTTTAATTTCATAAGCAGAAAGTGCTTCTTTAGATTTATCTAAAAGCTTTATAACTAATTTTCTTGGATTAGTAATTCGAAAAGAATGTTTCTTTAAAATGTTTATGGCTTGTTCTTCGTATGCTGACATATAGGAATTATATAAAATATTTATTAGATTATTTTTTAAGCAGATTTATTTGAAATAAAGCTTGATTGTCCTATACATCTATTTCCTTGTATAACTAAGAGGAAGATTATTATGTTTTATTCAGGGTATAAAAATTAGTAATATTTGCTGTATTTACACGCCTTTAAAGTTAGACTCATTAGTAGGATGGTTATTAATATGCTAAACAAAAGAACTTTTATACTAATTTTTCTTTTTCTCTTTTTATCAAATCCAAACATTTTATATGCACAAACTGATACTTTAGATAGTTCTACAGTGACTATTGATACTGTTTTAAATGATATAAGTGACTTAATTGAAAGAATAAAAACGAATAATAAAGATAAAGCTAGTAAGACAAAAGCAAGGAAACTTTTAGTTTTAAAAAGAAAATTAGATAAAGCAGTTAAACTAATCCCGCCAGATAAATGTAATGAACTATTTAAAGAAGGGACATATGATTTTTATGCATTAGTTTCAAAGCTGAGTGAAGGTATTTCTTGTGGACCACCTATTATTCCACCTTTTGATTTAGAGCCATCAACAGCCCAGACCGTTGGACCTGATTGTTTGCCACCTTCAGAAAAGCTTTATAATCAGATACGTGTGAATATATTTTCAGAGTGCTATGGAATATATCAAAAACTTAGGGAGCTTTACAGTACTGATTTAAATGAAAATGGAATCTCTGATGTTTGTGAATAAACCTCTTATGTATAATAGTCTTTATGTCTGACAACCTTGAAGAAAAAGATTTAAAACGTGGATTAAATCTTCTTGATTCTACTACTATTGTCATAGGTTCAATGATTGGGTCTGGAATATTTATCGTTTCATCTGATATTGCTCGTACAGTTGGTTCTCCTGGATGGCTTCTTGTAACATGGATTGTTACAGGATTAATTACTATTACAGCGGCACTTAGCTATGGCGAGCTTGCAGGCATGATGCCTCATGCTGGTGGACAATATGTTTATTTAAGAGAATCATTTGGAAAGTTGTTTGGATTTTTATATGGATGGACACTTTTTACAGTTATTCAGACAGGGACTATTGCTGCGGTAGCAGTAGCCTTTGCAAGATTTACGGGAGTTATTTTCCCGTGGTTTAGTTCTTCTAATTGGATTCTAAAAATTGGAACTTTTGGACCTTATAACATTGGGTTAACTACAGAAAACTCTCTTGCAATTTTATCTATTGTTCTTCTTACATGGATAAATACAAAAGGACTTTCTGCTGGGAAAATAATACAAAATATTTTTACAATTACAAAAGCTGTTGCTTTAATCTTTTTAATTTTAGTTGGATTAATATTTGGTAGAAATATTGAAGCTATCTCTCATAACCTACAATACTTCTGGTCAGCCTCATGGACTACCGTTAAAGATGGCGTTGTTAGTGTTAAAGAACTCTCTGGGGTTTCTCTTATTCAGGCAGTAAGCGTAGCAATGGTTGGTTCACTTTTTTCAGCAGATGCTTGGAATAATATTACATTTACTGCAGGTGAGGTAATTAACCCAAAAAAAAATATTCCACTTAGTTTAACTATTGGTACATGTACAGTAATTTTTTTATACTTGCTTGCAAATATAGTTTATTTAACTGTTTTACCATTACATGGAAATATTAATGGAATAGATTCATTTTCAAGGGGTATTCAGTTCTCTGCAAATGATAGAGTTGCAACTGCAACTGCTGAAATTGTTTTTGGTAGTTCTGGTGCCTTTATAATGGCTATTTTAATTATGATTTCTACTTTTGGTTGTAACAATGGAATAATTCTTTCTGGTGCGAGAGTTTATTATGCAATGGCTAAAGATAAATTGTTTTTTGATTTTGCCTCTAAAGTCAATAAAAATTCTGTTCCATCTAAAGCACTATTACTTCAGTGTCTCTGGTCTTGCCTGTTATGTATAAGTGGAACATATAGTGATTTACTTGATTATGTTATTTTTGCAGTACTTTTATTTTACGTTTTAACTATTGCAGGATTATTTGTTTTAAGAATAAAGAAGCCAGATTTAGAGAGACCTTATAAAGCCATTGGATATCCTTTTGTTCCAGGTTTATATATTTTATTTGCAAGTTTTATTTTATTTTCTCTCTTAACTTTTAAGCCAAACTATACATGGCCTGGTCTTTGCATAGTATTTTTAGGAATACCGGTGTATTATCTTTGGAAAAAAAAGTAGTGTAAATACTGGCTGTTCTAACAATATAAAATACTTATTTTCAGGGTAGAATACTTTTGTTGGTCAAATTTTACCTGATTGAAAGAGGAGAAAAGTATAGTTATGAAAAAAGCAATGTCATTGTTTTTAACATTAGCATTATTTTTGCAAATTGGATTGTCTGCATTTGCAGAAGATCTTAGTTTTGAAAATCTAGTTTTAGATGTTATTAAAAAGAATCCACAAATTGTAAAAGAAGCACTTGAAAAATATGAAAAAGAAGCCGCAGAAAAATCAAAAGAAGATGAATTCTCTAAATTACTTGCAGATAAAGTAAATATTGAAATTGGAACGTCCCCTATCAGAGGAAATAAAAAAGCTGAAATTACTGTAATTGCTTTTTCAGATTTCCAATGCCCATTCTGTAAAAGAGGTGATGACACCGTAAAAGAACTCCAGAAGAAATATGGAGATAAAATGCGTTATGTTTTTAAGAACTTTCCTTTAGGATTCCATCCTCAAGCTGAGCCTGCCGCAAAAGCTGTTTGGGCCGCAGGAAAGCAAGGTAAGTTCTATGAGTTTCATGACAAGCTTTTTGAAAATCAAGCAAAACTTGGAGATGAGTTATATCTTCAACTTGCAAAGGATCTTGGTTTGAACATTGATAAATTTAATAAAGACAGAAGTAGTGAAGAAGCCGCTAAATCAGTAAAAGCTGATACAGAAGCTGGTCAAGCTGTAGGTATTCAAGGGACGCCTGGATTTGTAGTTAATGGTGTAAAAATCCTTGGAGCTTATCCAGTAGACTATTTCGAAAAAGTTATCACGAACTTGCAAACAGCTAAAAAATAATAAGTTAGATTATTTCTTTTTAAACAGGTTGGGAATTGTCTCAACCTGTTTTTTTGTTTAAAAATAGTGAGTCTAATCAGTTCATATATAATCGATTTAAAAACACGAATTCTTCTATTAACTAAATTTAATGAATAAGAACTAATTTTTTAAAAATATTGTACCCTTATTATCGAATGTGTAAAAAGTAAAAGAGAATAACTTTTTTGCATACTCGTCTAAAGTAGTGGTTATTACAAAACAGGAGATTTATATGAAAAAAAGTAAGAATTTTAGTAAAAAGGCAATTGTTGCGGCATTAGCTGTATCAGTTGGTGCTGCGGCTCAAGCTTCAACCATTGATAATGTATTAAATGATCCATTATTTAGTTTGAAAGAATTAAATAACAATGCAATTTTAGTTGCTCATGAAGAAGGTAAATGTGGTGAAGGCAAATGCGGAGCAGACAAAAAAGCTGGTGAAGCAAAATGTGGTGAAGGCAAATGCGGAGCAGACAAAAAAGCTGGTGAAGCAAAATGTG
>CAZRTB010000007.1:121967-138267 GCA_964602915.1 uncultured Gammaproteobacteria bacterium
GTGAAGGCAAATGCGGAGCAGACAAAAAAGCTAAAAAAGCTAAAGTAAAAGCAAAATCAGCTGAATCAAAATGTGGAGCAGACAAAAAAGCTGGTGAAGCAAAATGTGGTGAAGGTAAATGTGGAGCAGATAAAAAAGCTGGCGAAGCAAAGTGTGGAGCAGACAAAAAAGCTGGCGAAGGTACCTGTGGAGCTAAGAAAAACTAACATTTCCTGATAGTTTAAGTGGATAGAGGATGCTTAACATCCCTATCCATTTTTTTATTTTAATTAACTTGGAGAAAATTTATGAAGCAATGTATGTCTTTAATTTTATTAAGTCTTTTTTTTATAGCTATTCAAGCAGTACATTCTAAACCAATTGAATTTATAGTAGACGACGAGAGAAACAATGTCTCATTTACTTCAGATGCACCTATAGAACTTATTGTTGGAAGAACACCTAAAATTACAGGAAAAATTATAATTGATGACAGCTTAGACTTAAAAAAACTAGCCCCAAAAGCAAATTTTGAAGTAGATCTTGCAAGTATTGATACTGGAATTCCTCTTAGAAATGAGCACATGAGAGATAATTTTTTAGAAACAAAAAAATTTCCTAAGGCAGTTTTAAATGTAAAAGAAATAATTCCCCAAACGCCCACTAAATTAGAAGATGGAAAATCATTTAAGCTGATGACAAAAGGTGATTTTGTCTTACATGGAGTAACTGTAAAGAAAAACATTCCAGTAAAGTTGGTGTATTTTAAGGAATCAGAATTTACACATAGCAGATTTGAAAAAGGTGATGTAATAAGGATTCAGTCTACATTTGAAGTGCCGCTTGCAGAGCATAAGATTCAAAGACCAGAAGTAATTTTCCAAAAACTAACAGATACAGTTGTAGTGACAGTAGATGCCTATGCAAATAAAAAAAACTAGGAAGTGTCCTTTAATGGACTTTTAAAATTCGTTATATAATATATAAAAATGTTTCGGAGGTATTTAAAGTGAGTAAAAAATTATCAGTTGTTTTAGGTTTAATTGCATTTTTTGTTGCTAGCTTTACTGTAAATCAGTGTTTAGCGACACCAAAAGTAATGATTGTCTATAAATCTCAGGAAGATATTGAAAAGGAACAAAAAGCTTTAAATGAAAAGGAGCAAGGTAAGATGACAACAACAACCAGTGGTCTTAAATATGAGGATATTAAACCTGGCGAAGGCTTAGCCCCTAAAAAAGGTGATTCAGTTGTAGTGCACTATACAGGTTGGTTAGTAGATGGAAAAAAGTTTGATAGTTCAGTAGATCGTGGTGAACCATTTAAATTCATTCTTGGAGTAGGCCAAGTAATTAAAGGGTGGGATGAAGGCGTTCTATCAATGAAAGTTGGCGGTAGAAGAAAACTAACTATTCCAGCAGAATTAGGTTATGGAGCTAGAGGAGCAGGTGCTGTAATTCCACCAAATTCAACCTTAATTTTTGATGTTGAATTGCTTGAAGTAATACCAAAATCCTAAATTAATAGAATTTAGATCTTAATATTGTATAGTATTATCTTTAATTTTCATTCCTTTTGGGTATGTTACTTTCATATCTTTTCTATATAATTTTATTAGGTGTGTTCTTGAAACACCTCATGGTTAAGATCGTCTTGGCTAAATGGATCAAATGATTAACAAGCTCTACAAGGAGAAATAAAATGAAGTCTTTGAAATGTTTTTTAGCAATATTAGTTTTAAGTCAATCAGTTTCTTTAAGTGCTCATGCAAGGCCTGGAGAAGCAATTAATGAGGTTTTAAAAAGATTTAAAATTGAAGGGCAACAGCCAGTAAATCAAGGTGAATATATTTCATATAAAATCAACGATACAAGATTTGTATCTCAACCAACGGCATTTTTTAAGCTTGGTGCTAATGGAATTGTTTTAGAGGAGAATTTCTTATTTGATAAAAATTCAGTTCATGAAAAAGATGTTCAAAGATCAAAAAGTGATTCATCACCAGTGGTTGATATTCCACATCACGTATATTTAGTTGGAGATTTTTCACAATTACCTAGAGAACAATTTGATGCAAAAAGTAGAGCGATTGGTGCAGTTGCCGCTCCCTTTGGTGCTTTTGCAGGTACTGTTGTTGGAGCTGGTAAAGGTGTAGTTCAAGGTACAAAAATTGGAATTGGGACAGCAAGACAAGCAAGTACGGCTCTTGGTGGAGATGTTTCTGGTAAAGCAAGTGCATGGTCTTCATCTGCTGCAGCTGTAGCAACTGGAGCTGTAACAGGACTTTTTGGTGGATTCACCGGAGGTGCTGTTGAAGGTTCAGTTCGTGGAGCAAGAGTTGCTGTAAATGGTATTAGTGGAGCAGACAGACAAATTACAGGGACTACTCCTGCTGAATCTTCTTATGTAATTGTTGGTGGAAGAATTGGGAAAGAATTATCCGCTGATGAACAAAAAGCTCTTCTTGATGAATTGTCAAAGTTAGAACAAGGTAGACTTGCAGGGAGTGGAGATGCTGATAAAAACTTAGCAGATTCAGATAGAGATAAATCAAATGATTCTTTGTCTGGGTTAGATTCTGCTAAAGATAAGTCAGGAATTGATACTAGTAACTCTGACTATGTTGCAGAAGATGCGGCAAATAAAAATGTTGCTGGAATGTGGTAATAAAAAGTAGAGGAAATAAAATGAAAAAGCTTATACTTTCATTGTTCTTGCTAACAATTACTCTTTTACCGGCACATTCACTTAGACCGTTAAATCAGAACTATGCAATTGTTTTGAATGTTGCTACGAAGAAAGTACTTTTATACAGTAATGGCATTGCTACAAAAGAATATCAAGTGGGTGTAGGCAAAGCACTTACTCCTACTCCACTTGGAACTTTTAAAGTAGTTAGAAGAATTACTAATCCATTGTGGGTAAATCCTTACCGTCAATCTAAAGTTGTTGGTCCTGGACCTTCAAATCCGATTGGGCAGTATTGGCTTGGATTTGCAATGAATAAGAAGAGTCAGGAATATGGTTTTCATGCTACAACAGATCTTTCGTCAGTTGGGAAAGCAAGTACCCATGGATGTATAAGAATGTATCCTGAAGATGTAAAAGAACTTTTTAATTTAGTAAAAATTGGAACTCCTGTTTATGTTATTTATAATCCGATTGAGGTAAAAGAGTATGAGAATAAGCTTTTTGTTAGAGTTTATCCTGATATTTATGGCTATATGTCTGACGATGAATATTTGCAATTTGCAAAAAACCAGTTAAGTGGAGCAAACCTTGTTAAAGAAGATAACCTTTATAAAGCAGTTGCTAGTAAAGATGAAAAAGATTATTTTATTGGATGGACTGGTGCTAATAAATTAAATGAACAGGAAGCTGGACCTACTAATAAAGGACAGGTTAATTAAACTTTTGCAGTCATCTCAGCTTTAAAATGACTTTCCCCAAATTTAAGATTGCTTTTTACTGTTTCTATGCTTTTTGCTTCTGAGTATATTCTTAAAAGTGGTTCGGTTCCAGAACCTCTGAATAATAACCAGCTGTCATCTTCGAAAATAAGCTTAGTTCCATCTAAAGTTTGTATTTCTTTTACTTTTTGTCCATTTACATCTTTTGGTGGGTTGACTTCCACTCTTTTTACAAAGTCTTTTCCAAGAGAAGGGCTTTCTATATGTAGATCAATTCTGTCATAGTAAAAGGCACCAAATTCACTGTGTATTTTTTCTATTAATTTACTTGGAGTAAGCTTGAAAGAATTCACAGCTTCTAATAATAAAAGAGAATTAAAAATGCCATCTCTCTCTGGAATGAAGTGAAGCTTAGATCCTATACCATTAGCTTCTTCTGCTCCGATTAAAATATCTTCTTTAAGCATTAAATCTGCAATATGTTTAAAGCCAATTGGTACTTCAAAAAGCTTTAGTCCATAATGCTTTGCCATTTTCTTTACCAAAACGCTTTGCGAGAAAGTTAGAACTACGGATCCGCTTAGCTTTTTCTTTTCAACGAGGTAATAAAGTAATATGGAAAGAATCTTATGAGTGTTTATGTATTCTCCGTTTTCACTCATAGCACCTACACGGTCAGCGTCTCCGTCAGTTGCTAGTCCAATATAAGCTTTATTCTTAACTACCTCTTCAGATAAAGGAATTAGCTGTGGCATCATTGGTTCAGGGTTCATACCTCCGAATGTCACATCAATATTTGATCTAATAGTTTTTACTTTAATTTTTCCGCCAGAGAGGAAATCTTCTACATAGTTTCCTCCAGTGCCATACATAGAATCAACAATAATGGTTTTATCAAGTGATTTTAAACTTTCTATATCTATAGTTTTATTGATGAAGCTTATATAAGCTTGAGAGGGATTTATAACATTATAGGTAGCTTTTTTCTGAGAATCACTTTTATAAAAATCTAAGCCATTTAATCTTTGTTCAATTTTGTCAGTATAGCTTTTGCTTGCTGAACAACCATCTGACTGCTTAATTTTAAATCCTGAGAATTCTGGTGGATTATGACTGGCTGTTATAACTATGCCGCCAACAGCATTATTTTTTTTTACATCAAAAGAAACCATTGGAGTTGGTACATCAGTATTATATAGATTTACATTTAATCCTTTTGATGAGAATATTTCAGAGACTTTAATAGCAAATTCTTTACCTAAAAATCTTCTATCGTACCCAATAAAAACCAAATTATTTTTTTTAGGATTTTCTTTTAAATCTTCTAAAAATTGTTCAGCAGTAGCCAGTGATACTAAGCTGATATTTTCAAAAGTAAAATCTTTTGCAATTACTCCTCGCCACCCATCAGTGCCAAATTTTATATTGCTTTTCACGCATAAAATAATAACATGATATAAAAAAGATCGCAGGTACGTAGCATGCCACACACCTGCGAGATAGGTAGGAATATTTTTATTACGCTATTTTAAGCCAATCTTGTATAACTGGTTTTAAATCTAGCATTCCGGAATAAATTGCAATTGCAGTAGCTTGTGACCTGTTTGAGATTTTTAATTTAGCAAAAATGCTAGAAATATGATTTCTTACAGTTGAGGGACTAAGCATTAAATGCCTTGAAATCTCTTTATTTGTCATTCCCTGTGCAAGACTAACCAGGACTTCTTTTTCCCTATTAGTAATAGGAAGGTTTGTCAGTCTATTAACGAAGCCTATATCGACGATCTTATCGTGGACCATAACGTCATTTTTAATTTCCATTGTGCCCACCTCTCCTTGCGTAAACATTTTTGTATCTCCTCTATGGTTTTTGCTGATCGATGTTTATATCCTATGTGAAGATATTTAAGAAAACACTAAGACAATTAGCCTGGGTAAAAATTCTGTTACCTAGATTAAAATCTGGTTAACAGATTCAGTGATGTCTCCTAGTTGGATTAGTGTTACTCCTAATGTGAAAAGTATGCAAAATCTTTTTATTAAAGTATAGTTTTGTATTTCAATTGCGATAGAATTAATCTGAATGTCAGAAGAAAAAAAACTAGTAAAAGAAGAAGTTGTAAAAATAAACAGTAATTATCTTCGTGGGACGATAAAAGAAGATTTAAAAAAGAATACATCGATTTTTAGTGAAGATGATATAAAACTTTTAAAATTTCATGGGACATATCAGCAAGATGATAGAGATAAAAGAGCTCAGTTAACTGCTGAAGGTAAAGAAAAAGCTTATTCCTTTATGATTCGTACAAAACTCCCTGGTGGGGAGCTTTCTGCAAAACAATATTTAGGACTCCATGGTATTTGTGAAAAGTATGCAAATCAAACACTTAGAATAACTACTCGTCAAACCATTCAATTCCATGGAATTATAAAAGGAGAGTTAAAATCATCTATTGCTGAGATTAATAAAAAACTTATAAACACATATGGTGCATGTGGAGATGTGGTTAGAAACATAATGGCACCACCAGTTAGCGATATTGATCCTGATTATCCTATGGATTTATGTAAATTAGCGAGAGATTTATCTGAGTATTTAACGCCGAATACCAGGGCATATTATGAAATCTGGGTTGATGAAGAAAAGATTGATTTGAGTAAAAAAGAAGAAGAGCCGATTTATGGAAAAACTTATCTTCCTAGAAAATTTAAAATTGGAATTGCAATTCCAGAAGATAATTCTATAGATTTATTTACTCAGGATGTTGGTATTATTGCTTTAGAGGGTGGATTTAATATCTTACTGGGTGGTGGGCTTGGACATAGTCATAATAAGCCAGAAACATATCCTCGCCTTGCTGATGATTTTTGTTTTGTAAATCCTGATGATTTAGTAAAAGTAGTTACGGCTATAGTTCTTATACAGAGAGATCATGGCTGTCGTGAAAATAGAAAACATGCCAGGATGAAGTATTTAGTTGATGATAAAGGATTAGACTGGTTTAAATCAGAAGTAGAAAAAAGAGTTGGATTTAAACTCCAATCATTTAAAAAAATAAACTCTTATAAAACTCGCGACTATTTAGGCTGGCATAAACAAAAAAATGGAAACTGGTATTTAGGGCTCTTTATCGAGAATGGACGTATTTATGATGGAGCTGATAAAAAAATAAAAACAGGATTAAAAGAAATCATTGAAAAATTTAATCCTGGAGTTAGGCTTACCCCACAACAGAATATTATTCTTACGAATATTAATGAAAAAGATAAGTCAGCTATAGATAAACTTATTCAAGAATATAATATTTCTACTTTAGAGACAGTTTCACCACTTAGAAGAAATTCCATTTCTTGTGTATCGTTGCCTACTTGTGGTTTAGCATTAGCAGAAGCAGAAAGATATTTACCGAAGGTGATTACAGAGCTTGAAAAACTTGGTTATGCTCAAGAATCTCTTACTATAAGAATGAGTGGTTGTCCGAATTCGTGTTCCAGACCACCTGTAGCAGAGCTAGGGATAATTGGTCTAAGTGCTAATAAATATAATGTTTATATAGGTGGAGACTTTGATGGAAAGAGGCTAAATAAAATTTATTTAGAGAGTGTTAGTAGTAATAATTTAGTCTCAGAAATAGCAAAACTTTTTAAAGTATATAGAGAAAAGCGTAATCCTGGTGAAAGGTTTGGAGATTTTTGCAATAGAGTTGGTGTAGAGAATCTAAAAACCTAGAGTTTTTTTGGTGTTCCACCTATTTGAATACACTTAGCTTCTGATGGAGCAGTAAAGCAGAAAGTTTTTATACAACATCTTGTAAGAGTTGGTGCTATTGGTTTTGGAGTAGGAGTAGGTTTAATGCAGTTTAAAGGTCTGCATGAGCCAGGGGCTCCAGTTTCCACTCCGTTAGATGTTAAACATTCAGAACGATTTTTAGTGTAACAACTTCCATCAATGCAACATCCTATTGGAGGATTATGAAGATTTTCAGTAGCATTCTTTGAACATTCATCAGCTTTGCAAGAGTGCACTGGTCCTGTAACTTTTCCGCCACCATTTTCACAATGTGCTACTGATGCGGCATCTCCACACTCACCACTATTTAAATTACAGCATCCGACAGGTTTATTATAGTCAGGATCATTATCAATGCAGTTACTTACATTACAAGAATTTTCCCCACCAGTTACAATACCACCTTGGATTCTACATATACCATCTACTGCATTTAGACATTTGCCTTTTAGGCAACAACCACTAAATGTACGTCCTTGACAGTCTTTAGAACAATTAGAAGCTGTTTCTCCTATGTCACAAACATCGTCCCCACATAAAGCATTTATGCAAACACATTTACACTCAGGATTGTCTGGTGTTTCTGGATTACATTCATTGCATTGGAGTCTTTGATTTTCTCTACAAATTGGAGGTGGTGGGTTACCTGAAGTAGACACTGATTTACATGAGCATGTGCAGTTAGTAGCACCAGGAAGACATGCAGGACAAATAAGTACTTCCCCATCTTTGCAATCTTTTGGAGCTCCACTTGTAGTAGTTCCACTAGAGCTTGAGGATGAAGTATTTCTTGGTCGGCATGTACATCTACATAATTCTGCTGGACCTCCAATAGGACATGCTGGACAAATGAGCACTTCTCCATCCTTGCATTCTGGAGTACCACTAGTAGTATTTGGTCTAGGACAATCCACTGAGCAATTTGTCCAATCTTCACCTTGCAAGTGTTCACATTCTCTATTTCCACAGTTAGCGGTAGTCTGGCATCTGCAGGAAGGACAATTTCTAAGAGCAGGACAATCAGGGCAAACAAGGGTTTCCCCAGTTTTACATTCTGACCCACCAGTCGTAGATCTAGGGCAATCCACTGAGCAATTTGTCCAATCTTCACCCTGTAAGTATTCACATGCTCTGTTCCCACATATTGGAGGTGGGAGTCCACCTGTAGAAGTAGAAGCGTCTGTAGAGGTAGAGCCATCTGTAGTAACTTGGTTACTATCATTTTGTTTAGTGTTTGTGGCTTGTGTAGTAGGTGCTACTTGTGTAGTAGGTGCGGCTTGTGTAGAAGGTGCGGCTTGTGTAGTAGGTGCGGCTTGTGTAGTAGGTGCGGCTTGTGTAGTAGGTGCAACTGGATGTTGAGTATTTTCACTTTGTTGTTGCTGTTGTTGAGTATTAGAAGAAGAACATCTATCCATGCATTGAGCAAGAGGAGAAGGGTTGTAGCCATCAGCACAATTCCCACCATTCATGATATTACATTGACCATTATCACAGCAGTATAGTTGGGCAGTTGGCTGTTGTTGAGTATTAGAAGAAGAACATCTATCCATGCATTGAGCAAGAGGAGAAGGGTTGTAGCCATCAGCACAATTCCCACCATTCATGATATTACATTGACCATTATCACAGCAGTATAGTTGGGCAGTTGGCTGTTGAGTAGTGTTGTTGTTATCTGATGAGCATGAACATTTGCAAGCTTTAGAACTTGTTAAGTTGCATTCTGGACAAATTTCTGTTGAGCCTTGTGGACAGGAAATATGATCAATCGCTGGGTTTGGAATACACCTACAGGTGCATTGAAAATTAGGAGAATTGTTTCCACAACGTTCATTACATTCTACTTTCTCATCTGCTTTGCAGGGGACATTAAAGGAATTATCACTTGTAGTAGTAATTTCATTAACTAAAAAGGCAGTTCTATAATTTTTATTATTAGTAGGCTGAAATCTTTGAATACTGACAGATTCTGTTGTGCTGTTTTGTAGTAGTAGTTTTGCTTCGCTTTCAAGACCGATTATTAAATCAATTCTTCCATCATGGTTGAAATCAGTTGTTTTAACTGAAATAGGTTTTTCAGTAGTAGAATACTCTATAAAAGAATCAAAAGCATTATTCTTATTTATAAGAATATTAAACCCATGTTCGTTTAAAACTAAAATATCTGGGAGTCTGTCATTGTTGAAATCATTTACAAAAACCTGATCTTGGCTGAAAACATTTTTCAAAAAAACGGTATTGGTAGTATTACCTCCTGAGTCTTGTATACTAACGCTGATCTCTCCAGTCTCATTATGAGTTAGTTCATAGTTAAATGATTGACTTATATCTGGAAAATTATTTTCAGTTGATTCTGAAATAGTATTTGAAAGATCAGAATCTTTTGGTATTGTGTGAATTGTAAATCCAAACTCAAGACTGTCTTTGAGATTTTCATTGTAATTTGATGGTATCTGTGCATTCGATGATAGAATAGGAAAACACAATGAGAGTATAAAATAGGAACTAAACAGTTTTCTTATTAACAAAGTAAGTATTTTTTGCGCTTCAGAGATCATATTTTCTCTATACCCTCTGAAGCAATTCTTGATATAAAAAGCTATAATTGAAAGATAAAATCTTTCTAATAAGCCAAAATTAGATGTTTATCTAAGCTAAAAGTACTAGGTAGATTAGGGGAGAAAAACAAGCCTTTCACCATGAAATCTTTAAATAACATATCCAGAGCATTACAGAATA
This sequence comes from uncultured Gammaproteobacteria bacterium, assembly GCA_964602915.1. Classification (GTDB taxonomy): domain Bacteria; phylum Cyanobacteriota; class Vampirovibrionia; order 2-02-FULL-35-15; family 2-02-FULL-35-15; genus CAZRTB01. Next base: position 131,883 of record CAZRTB010000007.1, read on the forward strand.
AAGACTATAGAAACTATTTCTTTTGGCAGTTTTTGTCTTTTGTTGGAACTTGGATGCAAACTACTGCTCAAAGCTGGCTTGTCTACAGACTTACTCATTCTGCTTTATTCTTGGGACTTATAAATTTTGCATCATCGTTTCCAGCTTTAATACTTTCACCACTAGCAGGTGTTGTGGCAGATAAATTTAAAAGAAAATATATTTTACTTATTACTCAGATATTATGTCTTGTTCAAGGGATAATTTTAATTTCACTTTTTTATTTAAATGTAGTAAATAAATGGCATCTTTTGGTTCTCTCTATTTTTTTAGGAATAGCTAATTCTTTTGATGTAACTGCTAGGCAATCTTTCATACCGTTATTAATAAAGAAGGAAGAGTTATTAAATGCTATTGCGTTGAATTCTTCTATGTTTAATGCGGCAAGAATAGTAGGACCTTCTTTGGCAGGGATTTTGATAGCATCTTTTGGAGAAGGGAGTTGTTTTGCTTTCAATGTTATTAGCTATATCCCTATTATAGTTTTTATTTTTATGGTGAAATCAAAAGAACAGGATATTAATAATGTTTCATCACCTGTTTCACACTTGAAAGAAGGCTTCCTTTATGCTTGGAATACTAAGCCCGTTAGAATGCTATTAATTTTAGTGGGTACTATAAGTTTTTGGGGCATGTCTTTTAGTACTCTTATACCTATATTTAGTGACAAAATCTTACATGCAGGATCAAGAGGAATGGGACTTTTAATGGGATCTTCAGGAGTTGGTGCTGTAATTGGTGGCTTGTTTTTAGCTTCCAGGCAAAAATCTTTTGGAGTTGTCAAATTAATTGCATTTGCAAGTATAACTTTTAGTATATGTCTTTTTGTTTTTGCATTTTCTGAGAATTTCATTTTATCCATGTTTATGCTGTTTATTATAGGATTTTGTTTTATGATTATTAATGCTGGGAGTAACACTACCATGCAATCTATGTCGCCAGACTCACTTAGAGGTAGAGTCGTAAGTCTTTATTCCATGATGTTTATGGGTATGTTCCCTTTGGGGAGTTTAACTCTAGGATTTATTGCAAATAAATTTAACGTACATATGGCAGTGAGCGTAGGAGCGGTTTCTTCTTTTTTTGTGGGAGTTTGTTTTATGTTCTTTCTGCCAAAGCTAAATGCAGAAGTTAATAAAATTTTATGTGATAAAGAATCTGATGGATATTGTCTTCCTCAAGAATAAATATGAATAAAAATAAGTTTTTCTTGAATTTACCAAAAGCATTTGAAAGTAAAAACTTCGTCTATTATTTTATTCTTCAAACTATTTCATATACTGGGAGCTGGTTTCAAGGCACTGCTGTGTTTTGGCTTGTGTATAAGCTGACAAGCTCTTCGATTTTATTAGGATTAGTTGGATTTGTTTCATTATTTCCTGCTTTAATTCTTGCTCCTTTTTCTGGAGTTATTTGTGATAAGTTTAAAAGGAAAAACATCCTTGCTTTTACTCAAATCTCTTTTTTAATTCAGGGAATTATTTTGTGGTTTGTTTGTGAAAATCATATAGAGGATGCATGGTTACTTATTTTTATTTCATTAATCTTTGGAATAGTTAATGCTGTGGATGAGCCAGCAAGAGAAGCCTTTGTCCCGCTTTTAGTTAAAAAAGAGCATTTGATGAGTGCGGTTTCTTCCAGCTCGATAATCGCTAATATGGCAAACGTTTTTGGACCTGCAATTGCAGGATTTATTATTGCTAAATATGGAGAGAGTTATTGTTTTATTTTAAATTCTATTTTCCATTTCCCATTAATACTTTTTTTAATAGGAGTTAAATCAAGAGATCAGGAAATAAAAGAATTCACATCTCCAATAATTCATTTAAAAGAAGGAGTTACTTTTGCATTAAAGAATACACCTATTAAAACTCTTTTAATCCTTTTAGCTATTTATGGTTTCTGGGGAATGTCATTTAGCATTTTATTCCCTATGATTTGTCGTGATGTTTTTCATAGGGAAGCTGACTCCATGGGAATATTATTTACTGTTGCTGGTATAGGCTCTGCTTTTGGAGGCATTTTTTTAACTTCAAGGAATAATGTCTTAAAGTTAAAGAAAATAATAGGAATTTCAGCTTTGTTTTTTAGTTTATTTCTATTTCTTTTTGGTTTATCAGAGAATTTTTATTTATCTTGTTTTTTTCTTCTTTTTATAGGATTTACAACTATAGTAATTAATGTAGGAAGCAACACCGTTCTTCAGTCCATGGTTCCTGACTATTTAAGAGGAAGAATTGTAGGGCTGTATTCTACTATGTTTATGGGAATGCCTCCACTTGGAAATATTGCTATTGGTTTAATTGCTAATAATTTTGGATCACTTAGAGCTATTCAGGTAGGTTCTATAGTATGTTTTATTGCTTCTGTAATATTCCTGAACAAACTAGATGGATTGATAGAAGAAAGTAAAAAGATATTAAGTTCTCTTGAGAGTCTTTAATTCAGAGATTACTAAATCCATTTTAGATTCTAGCCGATTCATCCTTAACTCTATTCTATCCACTTTAGTCTCCATTCTATCCACTTTGGTTTCCATTCTATCTATTCTAGCTTCAAGCTTATCTAGCCTTTTATCAAATGAATCCATTCTTTTATCAATCTGAGCAAGAGCAAAATTAACCCAGGAGGTGGCCAAGAACAATGAAATAATTAATGGTATTGTTATTTGAATATAGGGTGTGTTTTTCCAGCTTTCTAAAAACTGAATCCTTAATTCAATAGCTTGTACTCGTTTTTCAAGTGGTTCTGACATTGTTTTATCCATATTATACCCTTCCTTTTAGAATTAAAAAGGCGTACATAGTACGCCCCATTTTTATCCTGCTTTTTTCTTTGAATCCAGCGGCTGGATGGAATTAGCAAGAACAGTAAGTCGATAATGTTTCTTTTTTTCTTTATCTTCCCATCTGTCTGGCTTTAATTCACCGTGCACTACTATCATTCGTCCTTTTGTTAGATAGTTTTCAGCGAACTCTGCCTGTTTTCCCCAGGCAACAATTCCATCTATGAATTCTGCATCTATATCATCCCCTTTCTTCTTTCTTTTTCTTATTGCCAAAGAAAGATTAGCTTTGATATATTTTTTCCCAGCGCCGACCTCATCTACCTCTGGGTCTCTGACTAATCTTCCGATTAGCGTAACTTGATTTTGAGCTGACATATAACCACCTTTCATTAATTGACTTTATTTGCTTTTTTTGCCTTTTTAGTCTTTTTTGTAGTTTTTTTCTTGACTTTTTTTTCGACCACACTACTGTCAGGCGTTTCATTATTTGTTTGAACACTTTCTGTAAGTGGTAAAGTCTCCACTTTCACATCTTCTGCAAATGCACTGTTTGTAAGTATTGCAGATACTCCTAGGACTAGTAACAAATTTTTCATTTTTTTCTCCTTTATTTTTTTGATGGAGAAATCTCTAGAAAACATCTCCAACTAACTCAACTCGAGTTGAAAAAAGAGTATAGATCTTTCATGTCTGAAAAGCTGTAACCGTGGGTTACATAGAGTGAAAAAGAAATTAAAGATTTGTTAAATTTTTATTTTTGTGTAACTGGCGGTTACATGAGATCGGGGCTTGAATCCGTAACACGTCATTGCGAGGAGCGTAAGCGACGAAGCAATCTAGATAATGAATATGAAATAATATTTCTTATGAGTGGAGACTATTACATTTATATTCTTACTAATAAATCTAATGTTGTACTTTATACAGGAGTTACTAATAATTTAGGTAGAAGGACATTTGAACATAAAAGTGGTTTAGTAAAAGGTTTTACAAAGAAATATAAAGCAAATAAAAGCAGGTTCAAGAGTAGATAAAGTTAAATTGATTGAAAGTGTTAATAAAGAATGGAATGATCTTTTTAAAGAAATTTGTAATTAATTCGTTAGCTAGATTGCCACGCCTCATTTCATTCGGCTCGCAATGACGTTACTATGAAAGTCAAATGCTAATGAATTTAATTAAAAGTCTAGGTTAGATTTCTACTAACCACTATTCACGATTCACTATCCTGTCTAGTTCTCTACTGTCCTGCAGGATAATCACAGGTGACTCTAAATCCTAGATTTGCATTCGTAGTAGTGGTTGTTTGACTGATATCTAAGGTTAATGGGGATCTAGCATTAGTATTTGAAGTGTAATGTCCACCTCTTATTGCTGCATAGCTACCATTTGCTGCAGGGAATGAAAACAATCCATCATTTAAACTAGTTGTATTTATGTCTGCTACGTTAGAAGCACTTCCAGTTGAAGGAACTCCTAAACCATTAAAATCGGAAAATGTGTTTGCCTGGTGAGTTTGAACTCCAGCTACAGTGGCATAACTGAAAAATCTTGCAGTAGTAGTATATGGAAGTGGTAATCCACTAGCCGGATATGAATCATCTACGAATGTTCCAGAGGCTGACCTGGTGATAGCATAGTCTACCCATTCCTGAACATTTCCTACTAAATCATATATCTGACAGTCACCATCAAAAGTATCTGCGCCTGTGCCACCGCCATCATCTTTAGTAGCGTCAGCAGTACCACCTAGTGCTCCCTGACCAGCACCACTTCCTGAAGCATTTATATTAGTGGTGGATGAGATTTCTAATAAATGTCCCCAGCTCTTATATCCAGTTCCGGTTAAGCATCTGCTGTTTGCATCTGTAGGATCATCATTACATACGAAAGATGCACTATTTCTCCCATCTCTTCTTGTAGCTATAGTATTTCCTCTTTGATTCCATCCAAGAGCACTTGTGGAGCCTTTAAAATTTCTATCTTTTGCTTCTCTGCCTAAAAGATATAGTGCATACCATTCCCTCATGGATATCAAATGGCATGAGCCTAATCCTGAAATTGTTCTTGCTTCTGCATTACTTTTAGCAGTAGAGTAGTTAACTGTTCCCCATGGAACTACATTTCTTTGACTTACTGGTCTGGTTGTAGATCCTGCACTTGATGCAGTAGCATCAGACATTGAAGCTTCATATTTGTCTACCCAGAAGCCACCATAAATTACACCATCTTTAATAAATCTAGGGACTTTAATCATTCTAGTCATATCACTTGCACCAGTTGTTTGGTTTGTTTCTTGGCAGGTATTATGCCAGTTATTAATTACGTAGGTTATATCAGGAATATTTGCCGCACCTTGACAGTCAGCAGTGTTATAAGAACCATCTCCATTTACATCTTCACTAGCATCATTTGTACCGTTTGCATTTATATCCCAACAGTTTATACCGTTAGTTCCATTAGTACCAGCAGCACCAGTAGCTCCTGTAGCACCAGTTGCACCGGTAGCACCAGTTGCTCCATCCATACCATTAGTACCAGCAGCGCCAGTTGCTCCGGTAGCTCCAGTAGCACCGACAGCACCATTACAAACATAGTTAGTAGCATCTACTTCGCCTGCATCTAAAGTATTGTCAGCGTCATCATCGATACCAGTTTCAACTTTTTTACCACCAGTAGCACAATTAGCACCAGCACCTTCATTAGAAACAGCAACTAAACTATTCACACCGTTAGAACCAGTAGCACCAGTAGCTCCTGTAGCGCCAGTAGCACCATCCATACCATTAGAACCAGCGGCACCTGTAGCACCGGTAGCACCAGTAGCACCGACAGCACCATTACAAACATAGTTAGTAGCATCTACTTCGCCTGCATCTAAAGTATTGTCAGCGTCATCATCGATACCAGTTTCAACTTTTTTACCACCAGTAGCACAATTAGCACCAGCACCTTCATTAGAAACAGCAACTAAACTGTTGACACCATTAGAACCAGCAGCACCAGTTGCTCCAGTTGCCCCAGTAGCTCCAGTTGCACCAGTCGCGCCAACAGCACCATTACAAATATAATTAGTAGCATCTACTTCGCCAGCAGTTAACATATTGTCACCGTTATCATCGATACCAGTTTCAACTTTTTTACCACCAGTAGCACAATTAGCACCAGCACCTTCATTAGAAACAGCAACTAAACTGTTGACACCATTAGAACCAGCAGCACCAGTAGCACCGGTAGCACCAGTAGCACCGGTAGCACCAGTAGCTCCAACAGCACCATTACAGACGTAATTAGTAGCAGAGATTTCACCAACGTCTAAAGTAGAGTTGTTATTAGAATCAATACCAGACTCGATTTTCTTTCCGCCAGTAGTACAGTTAGCACCAGGAGATTCATTAGAAATATTTACTAAACTATTTGAACCGTTAGTCCCGTCCATACCATTAGAACCAGCGGCACCAGTAGCGCCAGTAGCTCCTGTAGCGCCAGTAGCTCCTGTAGCGCCAGTAGCTCCAACAGCACCATTACAGACGTAATTAGTAGCAGAGATTTCACCAA
>CAZRTB010000008.1:0-100534 GCA_964602915.1 uncultured Gammaproteobacteria bacterium
AAAAGTTCTTGTTTATTTCTACAGTCTTATTATTAATAAGCATTGTATTTTCTTTTGCATTTTCTATTAAAGGGCAACTCTTAGGTCTGGAATCTCAAAACCCCCATTTGTTTAATAGCATAGTAAGATTTTTTAATTAAAAAAGATGATATGAAAGAGATGACTGAAACTTTTGACTTAACTTTCTGAAATCTTATATAGAAGTTTTATCCTAATAGGGTTAAACTATTTTAAAGTATGTTGAAAACTATATATAAAAAATACTGGATGCCATTTTTTGTTTTGCTTATTGTTGTTTTTTCGTTCTATTATTGGTCAGCAGTTCCAGAAAAAAAAGGATTTTTCTTCCATGATAAGCAATATGGGCATTATAATAATCTAACATTTGCTTTCTTGAATTGGAGGTTAGATGTCCCTATGAATATTCCTCAGGAATTTTCTTCCCTCCCTAATCCATATGATCCAACACAAAATAAATATTTTAGATGGCATGGTTTTCAAGACTACTCCTATTATAAAAATAAGATTTATGTTTATTATGGAGTATCACCAGTTTTATTCTTGTATTTGCCGTTTAGATTAATTACTGGTTTATTTATTCCTGATAATTTTGCTATATTCTTTTTTTCGATTTGTTCTTTTTTAACCTCTTTCTTTATTTTAATGCTACTCAGGGAAAAATATTTTAATAGTGTGCCTGTCAGCATTTTTCATTTTCTGCTATTTGTTTTGTCTGTGTCGAATATAGCTCCCTTTTTACTTAGGTGTGGTGCAGTTTATGAGGTGGCTATTTCTTCAGCATCTTTTTTTATGCTGTTTTCTATCCTAATGTTTTTTCTGGCATTTCAAGAAGATAAAGTAAAACAAGATTTAATCTTATTAGGAAGTATCTTCTTGGGTCTTGCGGTTTGTGCAAGATTCTACTATATTTTCTCATCAGTACTTGTATTAAGTTTAATTCTGCAAAGAATAAAAAAAGCTAATGATCAAAGTAGTGAACAACTCTTAATTAAGAATTTAATAAATCCTTTTATAATCATGGTGACAATATTATTTTTATATAACTATGTGAGATTTGATAACTTTTTTGATAATGGTAATCGTTATGGTTTAAATGGCTTTTTGCCTAAACTGTTTTATCCACAGGCACTCTTTAGTAACTTTTATGATTATTTCTTAAAACCGCCAGTACTAGGACATCAATTTCCTTTTATCTTTATGGATTATTGGCACCCAGGATTCTATATGTATGAAAATCTTGAAAGGATTGTTGGTTTATTTTATATTTTTCCTTTGGTGATTATTTTGATTCCATTTTTTATAATGAAAGAAAAATATTTTAATGAGAGCTTCCCATTGTTTGAGTTCAAATTATTGTTTTGTATTTGTTTTGTAAATCTAGTTTTATTACTTCTCTTTCAATATGTCACTATGAGGTATGTGGGAGATTTCATAGGATTTCTAATCCTATCGACATATATTGTTTTCTTGCATTTATATAATTTCTATCAAAAAAACTCTAAGTTAAGATTAGCTTTGACTACCGCTTTAATTATTTGTGGAATGACCGGTGTTATTCTAGGGCTGGCTTTTTCAATAACAGGGTTAAATCATGGACTTCAGCATCAAAATCCAGAGGAATATGCAAAACTAGAAAAAGCCTTTTCTCCTATTCAAAAGGTTGTTTCTGTCTATTTATTAAGTAAAACTAATAGCCCATAAAAGTATGATTTTAACTCTAATGAATAAAAAAATAAATTTTTCATTTACTATTTTATTAATAATAGTTTTCTGGTTTTATCTGTGGACAGTAACAGCAGGGAAATATCAATTTGATTTATATGAATATCCCACTCATCAATATACATATTTGACGGAAGCTTTTAATCATGCAAGTCTTGATTTAAGTCTTAAGACTCCTCCTGGGCTTTTGCAATTGTCAAACCCTTATGATATGCACAAAAACTACTTTTATAGATCACATGGCTATCAAGACTATGCTTTATATAAAAAGAAATTATATGTTTATTTTGGACCATCTCCAGTGATTACCTTCTTTTTACCCATAAAATTATTAACTGGTTTATATGCGTCAGATGGGATGGCAATTCTATTTTTCTGTACATTGAGTTTTATTATTTCATTTCTCATTTTAAGTCTTATAAGAGAAAAGTATTCTTCTAACATACCGGATACATTGTTTTTATTTTTATTATTAGTTCTTTCAGTGGGTAATATTTCTCCTTATTTGTTGAGGGTTAGTTCAGTTTATTGTGTTGCAATTTCATGTGCATCAAGTTTCCTGCTAGTTTCAATATATTTCTTTATTAAAGCGTTTAACTGTTCTATCTATAAGAGTAGTAAATTTATTTTTTTAGGAAGCCTTTTTCTTGGACTTACTGTAGGTGCAAGATTTTACTACATATTAGCTTCTTGTTTGGTGTTAAAAATAATTTTTGATAAGATAAATCTTGAACCTAGATTGAATCAAATTGTTAATATAAGAAAAATCTTATTTATTCCTTTTCTTTTTATTGTTGGAGTTATTTTTGCATATAATTATTTAAGGTTTGATAATTTTTTCGAAAATGGTAGTAGCTATGTACTTGCTGCACTTTCACCTAAATTGCTCTATTTGGAAGGACTAACAAGCAATTTCGTCAACTATTTTTTTATTCCCCCAATTGTTGGATCACAATTCCCATACTTATTTACACAGTTTTGGCAACCAAGCTTTACTATCTTTGAGGGAAGAGAGAAAATTGTTGGTATTATTTGTTATTTCCCTATGATATTAATACCTCTTTTTTTTAAAACTAATAATCCTTGTATTAAAAGTATATTTTCAAGTTTTGAATTTAAGCTAATTTCTTTTCCTGCAATATTAAATTTAATTTGTTTGCTTTGCTTTCAATATGTTTCTATGAGATATCTTGGTGATTTTATTGGTTTGATAATTCTCTCTGTTTTTTATATTATTTTTTATTTATACGAGAAGTATAGTAGTATCCCTCAAAAGATATATTATCTAAACATTTTAATTTTCATTTCAGGACTCATTACTATACTTTGTAGCCTGGCATTTTCAATAACTGGAGAAAATCATGGACTACTGTTTCAAAACCCAGAGTTGTTTAAAGAATTAGATTCTTTTTTTAGAATAAATTCACACTAAAATAAGTTTGATTGATATTCTTTTAGTATGAATAGAAAAGAAACGCAAATTTTTTTACTATCATTTTTAATTCTATTTTTAGAATTAAGTTTAATTCGATTTTTACCTGCACAAATAGCAGGTCTTGGATATTACACAAATTTTATTTTACTTGCTAGTTTTATTGGTATATCTGCTGGAATACTTATGGCAGGTAAAGAATGGGAGCTTAAATGGTATTTTCCTTGGATGCTGTTATTGCTCATATATCTATCTACTAGGCTAACGTTTTCTATATTGCCAAATCCAGTTGGTGAAATTCATTTTTTATTTGTACCTTTACCAGGAAAGCAACTTCCTGAAATTGTTCTTATTCCTGTTTTGTTTTGTATTATTGCACTAACATTTAGTTTTCTTTCTCAAACCTTAGGAAAGTTATTCAATGGTCTTCCACCGCTTCTAGCTTATAAATGGGATATCGGAGGGGGTATATTTGGAGTATTAACTTTTACTTTATGTAGCTATTATCAGTTTAATCCTGTAGCTTGGTTTATAATCATTGGCTTATTGTTTTTAATCCTGAATTATGAGAAAACAAACATTTGTTTTTTGTCTATAATTGCATTAATTGGAACGTTATATTTAGTTGATTTGAGTACTAGAGAAACATATTGGTCTCCTTATCAAAAAATTACAGTTAATCCCTGGATCGAACCTTCTTCAAATGAAGTTCAAGGATATGAAATATTTGTAAATAACATTTTTCACCAAGTAGTAGTGAAAGATATTTCAAAAAGAGAGTTTTTTTATAAAATCCCATATGAATTCTTTAATAATAATTCATATAAAAATGCTTTAATAATTGGCGCGGGTACTGGGAATGATGTTGCTTTAGCTCTTGCAAACAATGTGGAGCATATAGATGCTGTTGAAATAGACCCTGTAATAAAAAGTTTTGGAGATAAACTCAATCCATATAAACCATATGAGGATCCTAGAGTTTCTGTACACGTTACTGATGCAAGATCATTTTTACAGAAATCAAAAAAAAGATATGACATTATAATCTTTGCTTTAACAGATTCTTTAATATTAGCTTCAAATCATAGTAATATACGCTTGGAAAGTTTCTTATATACTCTAGATTCATTCAGATCAGCAAAAGATCATTTAACTGATAATGGGCTAGTTGTTCTTTATAACAACTATAGAGAACCTTGGCTTGTTCATAAGCTTTCTAAAATGTTAGCAATAGTTTTTAACAAAGAAACATTTGTATTAAATACTCAATGGTCATCTGCCATTCTTATGAATGGTCCAAAACTTAATGACCTTAGAACTGATGTCCCTAGAGTTAAGACTCCATTTATAGATTTGAAATTAGCTACAGATGACTGGCCTTTTCCTTATTTGTATGAACCTTCTATTCCAACTATTTACATTAAAATTTTTATAATTTTAGCTTTAATAATTTACTTTTCATTTAACTGGATCTTGTCGGAACCGCTTTATGAAAAAATCAATTTTACTTACTTCTTTTTAGGATTGGCATTTTTACTACTTGAAACTAAAAGTATAGTTCTTTTCTCTCTTTATTTTGGATCGACATGGGTTGTTAATTCATTGGTTTTTTTAGCTATTCTAATACTAGTTTATTTTGCTATTATTTTGGTTGAGAAAATGAAGACAAATAATTTAAATCTTTGGTATAGCCTTTTAGGGATAAGTTTATTGGTTCAGTATTTTTCCTCTAGTCAACTTATCCTTGAGCTTCCACTGTTTATAAAATACGTAGTAGTTAGTTTGGTAGCTTTATTGCCAATATTCTTTGCAAATGTAATTTTTTCTTTAACGTTTAAAGAATCAAAATTCAATTCAATTAATTTTGCTTCAAATATACTAGGTGCTGGGGTCGGAGGCTTTGCTGAGTACCTGTCACTAATGCTTGGATATAAAAATCTAATTCTATTTATAGCATTGAGCTATTTTTTAGCCAGGAAGAATTTACGTACTTAATTAAAAAACTCCGTGTTTAAATCTTAATTATCTTTAAAGCAAAACTACTTATAAAATATAATCCAATTAATATTCCACTAATAATCCCCATGTTAAAAGGATCTGGAGTTGGAGTAAGAATAGCCCCAAGAACCACGCTGGTTAATATTGCATATCTCCATTGAGAAATTAAAAAATTAGAATCAATTATTTTTAATCCAGCCAATGTGAAAATAATAGCTGGTAATAAAAATGTACATCCACACATAGCCATAATCATTAATGTGAATGAAATGTAATTTTCAATGCTTATACTTGTAGAAATAATATTCTCTCCAAAGCCAAATAAAAAATTAAGCATAGATGGGGCTATAAAATTATATGCAAATAGTGATCCACATAAAAACAAAAATGGAGAGCCAATTAGAATAGGTATAGTAAGCTTCTTTTCTTCAGGTTTTAATCCTGGGAAAATAAAGCTTGCTAACTGCCATAAAATTATGGGTGATGAAAGTAAGATTCCACAATAAAATGAAACTTTAACAGAGCTAAAAAAGAATTCCCCTGGTTTTATTTGGAAGAAAGAAGTGTCTTTTGGGGCTATGTCAGTTAGAAGTTTAATGATATCTCTGCTTAAATAAAATCCAATGGTAGTGCTAATTACCAAAGAAATAACGGAAAATATTATTTTTGTTCTTAACTCATCTAGATGTTTAGTTAGAGGCATTATTTCCCCAATAACTTCATCTTTTTCATATAACTGAAGATCTTTTGTGGATACTGGATTCATTTATTTTCTCTCTGGAAGGAATGTCGTTCCAATGCTTTTACCATTTAAAATATTTATTATGTTCTCAGGAGTTTTGCCATAAGTTATATGTGTTTTAATGCCACAAGCTGAAGATATTTTTGTGGCTTGAAGCTTTGATTTCATTCCTCCAAGGCTAAAGTCGCTACCTTTTCCACTTGCCATTTTCTCTATAGCTTTAGTGATTTTTTTTACAACAGAAATTAATTTAGCATTTTTATTTATTTTTGGATTGCTATCGTATAATCCTTCTTCGTCTGTTAATATTATTAAACGATCTGCATGTATAAGCTTACTTACTAGTGCACTTAACATATCATTATCACCAAATCTAATTTCTTCATTTGCTACTGCATCATTCTCATTTATGATAGGTACAACTCCTTTTTCTAGGAGTGAGTTTAATGTTTCTCTGGCATTTTTATAAACTTCTTTTTGTTCAAATCCATCTCTTGTAAGAAGTATCTGAGCAATAGTAATTTTATATCTTGAAAAATACTTCTCATATGTTTCCATTAGCTTTACTTGACCGACAGATGCTGACATTTGTTTTTCCTGAATAGTTTTATTCTTAGCATTAAGTTTTAACTCTTTTACCCCAAGAGCAATTGCACCTGATGTAACTAAAACAATTTTATGTCCCTTCTTTTTCAGGATAGAGATTATATTAGTTAGTCTTTTTACTATATCTAGATTGATTCCTTTTCCCTCAGTAACTGAGCTTAGACTTGCAGTACCAATCTTTATTACAATTTTTTCTTTTTTATTCGTGCTCATTTGATTAATATCTTATCAAGCTAAACTGTTGAATTTAAAGTGAGGACGCCACACAATTTGCTATAATATATTAAATTCTTTAAAAAGTTAATTTATTCTATGAAAACAAGTAATGCTTTTAATTCTGCTGAGTAACTATTCTAAGTTTTTTAACTTTATTTCCAGCGGCGGCATCTAATACTGCAACTACATACTTTTGTTTTGCATCTTCATCTGCTTTAACTGCAACAGGAATATCATCTGGTGCTTGACCAAGTTTTATAAATTCAGATTTCATTGCTTCACTTACTATGCTTTCTAGTTTTTCAATGGGTGTATTTGAATCTGAAATAACTCTCCCATTTATGGCAATAATTCCATCTTTGCTAACTTCAATATTTATATTTTTATTTTGTTGTTCTGATTTTCCATGATGAGCAATAGGAGGTTCTACTTTTAAGGAACTTTGATTAATCATTGGAGCAATTAAAATCATGATAATTAAAAGTACTAAAAAAACGTCTGTTAGAGGAGTGATATTAATTTCACTAAAGGTTTGTCTGTTTCCACCGGATCCGCTTGAAAATCCCATAAATTACCTTCTGTATCCGCCACCAGGAGGACCACTTTGTGGTCTAGGCTGTGCATTTGGTGGGGTGTTTGAGAAACTTAAAAATAAAAGTTTTAAAAGTTGAAAATCTTCTTCAAAGGTTTTAACAGTATTGTTGTAAAAGTTATTCATAATAACGGCTACGATTGCAACAATAAGACCATATCCAGTAGCAATAAGTGCTTTTGCTATACCGATAACGACTTCCTGTGTTTGTCCGCCTTGTTCACCAAGGATTTGAAGTGTAACTATAACACCTACTACAGTTCCAAATAGTCCAATGAAAGGAGCAGTAGCACCGATAGTAGCAAGGATAGAAAGATATTTCTCTAATTTTCTACTTACAATATTTACAGTAATGTCAAATGCTCTGGAAAAATCTTCTTTTTCTACAGCTATTAATCTAATTCCTTCTTCTGAGATCTCGCCTATAACGCCACCTAATTGATTTGATAATGATTGAGCTACTTCAAGATTCCCTCTTTCCAGCTCTCTTTGTAATCTTTGAATAAATACAGCAACATCTCTTTTATTTCTCATGTAGTAGAAAAATCTTTCAATAACGACAGCAATTGTTAAAACTGAACAAATTGTAATTGGCCAAAATGCAAACCAATCTTGAACCATGAATGCAAAGAAATATTCAAAAAACTTGTTTCCGTGTTCTACCGTTTGTGGTTCCATAATTACTTAAATTTCCTCTCTAAAAACTTTAACATATTTATTTACTCATAGCGAAAACAAGTTTGTGTTTTCAACATTTATCTTGCTTTCTAATATTGTCTATATGACCCCTTATCTCCAAACACGTTATAGTCAAATGTAAATTCTATGTCTACACTGCTTGGTGCTCCATCTGGTAAATGATTAAATGGAGCGGCCGCTTGGACTGCCAAAAGAGCCGCTTTATCTGAAGGTTCAAAACCACTTCCTACTTTTATAGTAAGATCTGATAATTCCCCATTTGTACCAATTCTAAAAACTACTATAACTCTTTTTGATTCATTACCACGTGGAGGCCTCCATGCACGTTTAATTCTTCTTTGGAGATCATTCATATATGGACCAAAGTCCACATCTTTTTTTGCGGCTAGACTTGTTGGTCCATTTGGTCTGGAATTCGGAGGAGCATTTCCTACATTACCCAATCCTCCTGTGCCACCTACACCAGGTACTCTTGGAATTATTGGTACTGCTCTTACTGTTCCAGGTACTCCAGACTGAGAAGATGGTGCTTCAGGAGCAGGAGCGGCAGGTCTTGGTAAGTCATTAGACGTTTCAGTAGACTGAGAAGGCTTTATTGGAGCAGGTTGTGCTTGAGTAAGTGCTGGTCTGTCACTAACTTTTGGAATTGGTTTTGGAATAGCTTTTGGTTGTGGTGGCTGAATAGCTTGGGGAGGAGTAATTGGTTTTGGTGGAGTAACTGGTTCAGGTTTTGGTATAGGTTTTGGAGCTGGAGGTGTGGCTGGTAAGGCTTTTTGTGCTGGAGTTACTGGTTTTTTAGGATCATGTTTTCCTTGGTCTACTGATTGAACTGTTGATCTTCTTTTAGTTTCAGGAGGTGGAGGAGTTTTAGATTCAGTCTGCGGGAGAATAAATTCGATTTCAGTAACCTGTTCTTTTTTCTTTGTTGGAATAACTAAAAATAAGCTGATGGAAAAAAGTAAAATAAATGCAATAGCATGTATGATGTAAGAACTTGCGGCAGATTCAGAAAACCTGAAGTTTGTAGAATCTGTGTAAATCATTCCATGCTCATAGCTCTGATTAGCTTTTTCTGCATCAAGATATGCATCAACCATACTGCAGATTATAAAACCTGCAATGGTGATTAAAAGTAGTGTAGAAAATGAACCCCCAAATCTAATAGAGTCTACAAGCTGGATAGCGGCTGGAGAAGGCTTTAAATCAAAGTTAAAAATAAATCCAAAAAGGAACTTTGCAACAGATAAAACAAAAAGTGCTACTGGTAATGTAGCTTCAGGAAAAATTGAACCTAAGAGCATTGTTATACTGACAGCAGTAGCTAAAAGAAATAAAATACCTTTTGAAGTCTTTCCATTATGAAGCTGACCTAGACCAGGAATAATAGAATAGAATGCCACAATAATTGGTTCTGTTCCATGCGATTTTGGTCTTTGATCAAATAAAATACTTGTCATTCTGCGGATCGAACTTTCCTTTTACTCTATATAAATATACCATTTAAAGTTATAGGAATATTACTAGTCAACTTCAATCTTTAGAACTGAACCTTTTGGTAGGGCTTGAATATCTGAACCTTGAGTGCTTCCTGGATTATGGAAAATTGCTCCTAAGACATTTGACTTAGATTGATTGTATAAAGTCTTTCCAATTTTTGCTGATACTCCGCTAACTGCTTTATCATCAATTTTATTTATTATTAATTTTCCAATAAATTGTTGGTTTTGACCATCTGATGTTTGAATTGAATCAAAAAATACAACTAAATTATTTCCTTCAACACTAGTTTTCCCGACAAATTTAGTCCCTCTGGGTAGTACTGATCCATCTGGTAATGCTTGATCAGTAGTGGACACTGCAAGAATAGAACCAGAAGGAGAGTCAATATTTAAATCAGACTGTAAAACTGCAGTTATTGTACCTTTTGAACCTGTACTTTTTGATGAAAGGGTAAAGATACCAATTACTAGTACACTGCAGATAACAAGTAGAAATCCTGATTTAGTGGTTGACATTGGTATTAGCTTTTTTTCTTTATTCATAATTTATATTTGGTAAATAAATTCTATTTCAACAAGAGCATTTAAAGGAAGTTCTGCTACTCCAATAGCACTTCTTACATGTTTCCCTTTTTCTTCTCCAAAGATTTGAACTAAAAGATCAGAAGCACCATTAATAACTTTTGGTTGATCAGTAAAGCCCTTTGCACTATTAACAAATCCAGTAACTTTTACTAGTCTTTTTATTTTAGATAAGCTACCAATGGTTTCTTTAACTGCGCTTAATGAATTTAGTACTGCTAATTTACTAGCTTCATAACCAATTTCAATAGTATTAGTTCCTTCTCCTACTTTCCCGAGATAGGCTACTTTCCCATCTTTAATAGGCAGTGTTCCAGATGTATACAAAAGATCAGAAACTATAAGTGTAGGAATATAACTTGCAACAGGTTTTGGAGCTGGTGGCAATGTAAGACCTAGCTCTTTAATTTTTGATTCTGGATCATTTTGTAATTCAATCATTTCATCTCCTCTAAAAGTTTGATTTAAATTCTATATATAGAGCTTACCCTAAAAAACTTTTCATGTAATTAACCATTTTACCTTAGGGTTAATTCTAAATAAAATAGTTTTACCTATAAATTTCCTTTCTATATTTAACAAAATCTAATCAATGAAGAGATATTTAGGGAGAATCCTATTCTCTTTTTAAAGAATATTAAGTAAGAAGGACATTTTGCCAGGAATATTTAAGACAAGTCAGTTTTAAACCGATAGCTTTAATAGGTCTTTTTCAGATAAAGACCTCTTGGACGATAAAGGCAAACCATAAGAAATTGTGGGACGCAAAGCTCCAGGCCCAAAGAATAAAATCCGGGCGGCTGAGTTACCGAACCTAATGAATAATAAAAAGAATCAAATTAACCTTTTATTACTTGCGCTTAGCGTATTATCATTTTTGACTTTAAATATTTTAGATGCAAATGCAAACGACTCTGAGGATTTTGATTCTGTAATCGTGAGACCTTCACAAAAAGTACAAAAACTAAAAAGACAAGAAAGATTAATGTACAGAAGAGGTGTCCGTACTTACTACAAAATAAATGAAAATCTATTTTTAATCCCTTTAAGTGCAGAAAATAAAAGCCAACAGATTGATCAGCTAAAGAAAGCTGGTCTTTTTGACCTGGTTGAACCAGACTATAAACTTTCAATTGACCAAGTTGAAAGTAAAAATTATATTTCAGTAACTAAAAATTCTACTTTTAATAACTTCAATATCCCTGATTCATCTGCTCCTGATGTTACACCGAATGACTCTGATTTTAAATCTCAGTATTATTTAAAAACAATTAATGCTCCAAAAGCATGGGGATCAGCAGACTATAGTAATTCAGTTATAGTTGCAGTTCTTGATACTGGAGTTGATGCAAGTCATCCAGATTTAAATGGACATATAATAGGGAATGATTTAACTGACAGTATTGGACATGGAACAGAGGTCTCTGGAATAATTGCAGCAAATTCAAACAATAACCAAGGAATTACTGGAATATCATGGAATACAAATGTAATTTCAATAATGATTACTGATGACAATGGTCAAGCTAGAGTATCAAGTGTTGTCGCTGGTTTAGATGAAGCATATAAAAGAGGCGCAAGAGTTGTACAAATTAGCTTAAGCACTAATCAATATTCTTACTCATTAAGAGATGCTGTAAAGTTAGCACAAGATAGAGGTCTGCTAATAATTTCTTCAGCTGGTAATTCTGGAATCAATGAACTTAGATATCCTTCTGCTTTTGAAAATGTTATAGGTGTGGGAGCTGTTGATAAAGATAAAAATCTTGAGTATTACAGTACTACTGGTGGACATGTTAGTTTAGTTGCGCCAGGGTCATCAATTTTAACTACAACACTAGATTCAAAATATGAAGAGGTAACAGGAACTTCATTCTCTGCTCCTCAAGTATCAGGAACAGCGGCACTCGTTCTTTCAGCAGTTCCTACTCTTTCAGCGGATGATTTAAGAAGAGTTTTGCTTCTTTCAGCAGATGATCTTGGAGATTCTGGTAGAGATGATGATTTTGGTTATGGATTATTAAATGCTAAAAAAGCAGTGGAATTCGCAAAAAGCCTTGCTGAGTAATTAAACTTTAATAGCACTGCCTACAATACTTTTAAAAAGCTTTAGACCATCTTCACATCCAAGAATATTTTCCATAGCCCTTTCAGGGTGAGGCATCATACCTAAAACATTACCTTTTTTATTTGTAATTCCAGCAATATTTAAAATAGAACCATTAGGATTATTCTCTGTAGAAGCATTTCCATTTTTGTCGCAATACTGAAATGCAATTTGATTTTTATCAATATTTTTATTTATGTAACAACCATCACCATGTGCAATGGGAAGCTTAATAACTTCATCTTTAGAATAATTTCTTGTGAAAGGCGTTTTATTATTTACTACTTTTAAATAGACTTCATCGCAAATAAAGTTTAATCCTTTATTCCTGCTTAATGCTCCTTCGAGTAGTCCCATCTCACATAAAATTTGAAAGCCATTGCAGATGCCAATTATAAGTCCACCTTTATTTGCAAAATCAACTAGAGAAGAAGTAATTTTCGAAAATCTTGCAATCGCTCCTGATCTCAAATAATCCCCATAGCTGAAACCACCAGGAATTATTGCACAGTCTGTTTTTTCAGGAAGGGCTTCTTCTGTGTGAAAAACAGAAACAGCTGTTTCTTTGATAACATCTTTAATTGCATGAATGCAGTCCATGTCACAATTTGAGCCAGGAAAAGTAATTATAGAGAATTTCATAGAGACTATTTTAGCATGTCAAAACACATCATTGTGAAGAGACTGAGTTCATCGAAGCCTCCTCACAATGACATAAAATCCTGCTACAATATTTTTATGCTAAGCAAATCAACATCATCAACTCATCCTTGGAACGGTATTATTGATACTTATGGATCATTTCTTTCTGTCAGCAATAAAACTCCTATTATTACTTTAAATGAGGGAAATACTCCTCTTGTATTAGCACCACATATATCAAAACTTTGTAATGTCCCTGGACTGAAAGTTTATTTAAAAGTTGAAGGAGCAAACCCTACTGGTAGTTTTAAAGATCGCGGAATGACGATGGCAGTTAGTAAAGCCTGTGAAGAAGGCTCCCAAGCAATTGTTTGTGCTAGTACAGGAAATACTAGTGCAAGTGCGGCCGCTTATGCCGCTCGTGCCAGAGCAAATGGATTTAAAATGGATTGTTATGTTCTTGTTCCTAAGGGATATGTTGCTCTTGGGAAGCTTTCTCAAGCTATGATTTATGGAGCAAAAGTTGTACAGGTCTATGGAAACTTTGATGTAGCTTTAAAACTAGTTCGTGAAATGTCAGATAAATTTCCTATCACTTTAGTCAATTCAGTTAATCCCTTTAGAATTGAAGGACAAAAAAGCGCTGCATATGAAGTCTGTGATCAGCTAGGAAAAGCACCTGATATCTTATCTATTCCTGTAGGAAATGCAGGAAATATTACTGCTTATTGGAGAGGTTTTTGTGAATACTCTAAAGACAAACCCAAAATGATTGGTTTTGAAGCTGAAGGATCTGCACCGATTGTTCATAATAAAATAATTGAAAAGCCAGAAACAATTGCTACTGCTATTAGGATTGGAAATCCTGCCAGCTGGCAATATGCAGTTTCAGCAGCAAAAGATTCAAATGGCTTTATAGATATGGTTAGTGATGATGAAATTATTTCAGCTTATAAAACTCTACATAGTATGGAAGGAATTGCATGTGAACCAGCCAGCTCTGCTTCTGTGGCTGGTCTTTTAAAAAGTGCAAAAGCCGGGAAAATTTCTCCAGAATCTACTGTTGTCTGTGTACTAACAGGGAATGGTTTAAAGGATCCTGATACAGCAATTAAATCTAGTCCTAGTGGATCTTATGAAGTAGAAGCAGATTTGGATAAAATAGCAAAGCTTTTAGGATTTTAAAATCTAAAACAGTTGTGAACTGTCAGAGATCATATTTTTCCCAAAAAAATGATCTCTATATGAATATCTGAGTTTTTTTATTTCTTCAGAAATAAGTAGAAGTAGAGAAATAGGATCATAACTTTCATCGCTACTGTTAGATGAAAGACTCTTTTTAATTTTGCTGGATGATTTTGCTTCACAGGCTAAGACAAAAAATAAATCTTCTAATAGTTTTTTATCGCTTTCTGAGCATGAGTTGAAAATATTCTCTTTGATAATTTGATTTATGTCGCCAGAAAAACTTATATCATCAAGAGCTAAATGAATATTTTCAAGAAAATCTCTTATTAAAGGAAGGTCACTTTCTATGTTTCTTCTAAAATCCTGAATAGCTTGATTTATATCTTCGGGGAGTTCATTATATCTTTCAAGGGAAAAATCTTTTAATCCTACAATTTCTTCCTGGGGAACTTTAGGTTTTAAATACGAATGCCTGCTCTGATTAGGATTAAACTGGTTTTCAGCTAAAAGTTCACTGCCAGCCATTATATATCTAATGCTGGTACTTAATTTTTTTGCAGAATCCAGATTGGCAAGAATCCTTGCTGAACCAGAGATCCTGGGAACTACTTCGCTAACTGTTGTCATTATTACTTTAAAATCTATCTTATAAGCATATAAAAATCAAGTATTATTTTTGTACCATAGAAAATTTTTCAATAATCTTTCAAAGGTTAACCTTAACCTCTAAAAAAGATTTAACAAATCAGACAAACTTCATTTAGTTAAAGAGCAAAATTAATATCTTTTCAATTTTCGCTTTGGCATAAATTCATTAATCCAATCAGCCATGTAATGGATGATGTTTCCGTACCATAAGCCACATAAGAAGGCTATTTGGTACTTTAAAGGGATTGTAAGGATTAAATCCAAGAATGAAAGTAGAAATCCTAAGCATAATTTTCTGTCAAAAATACTAAAAAGTCCTGCTGTGAAAATAGAAAGAACAACTATTGAAAGATAAAAATAAATAATTCTTATAAATGGTCCAAATAGTGCATCGTGGCTCTGGGTTTTTTTTGATCTGTGTCCAAATGCCTGATATGGAAGCCAAATAAATTTTAAGGGTCCCCATCTATGGTATTGAACACTTTTTATATCCAGATCAGGACCAAACATTAAACCACCAAACAATGATGCAAATGAAAATATTCCTACGCAATTTAAATCATTAGATAGATTTGAACTAATTAAATAGTAAGCTCCTCCAAGAGTAGATGCTATTGCTAAAAAGTCATGTGTTTTTCCTGATGGCATGTGATGATTATACCCATCAGTATTAGATTTATATAAAATTTCTAAGTTAGAGTTGTTAACCTTCTTAAGGTCTTTGCGGTACTACTACTTGAAGTGACTGATCAAGTTGTACAGGAAGTTGACTTCCACCTTGGATTACTAATTCTGAGCCTTTAGATGTAAGTGCACCTAATGCTCCTACTCCGCCGCCGATTGCGGCTCCAGACCAAGCACCTCTTCCTGGCATACCACCAGCAATTGCACCGACTGCAGTTCCAAGAGCTGCACCTAAGCCAGCACCAACAGCAGTTTTTCCTACACCTTTTGCTAATCTTGAACCACCAGTTTCAGCCTGGAGTTTAAATGATGAAGTATCAACTGAAGCGCTTAATGGATATCTTTGTCCATCTGGAGTTTGAATAGAAGTAAATCTTATTTCAAGTTGTCCACCTGCACCTGCCATAAAACGTGCGGCTGGAACAGCATTAACTATTTGACCTATTATCTGGCTACCAGCAGGAATTACTACATCGTTTCCAATGACTAATGGAGAAGATACAGATGCTGTTACGATATCTCCAATTCTGTTTATTCCTGAACTTATTGTAGAAACTAATGCCGCTTCAAATCTTGCTCCAGCAGGTGCTACTACCACTCTTCCACGAAGAGGCTTATTTGTGCTTCCTGCTCCTGGTGCGCTATTACCTTTTTGGATTGCTTGATCATATGAGTCATCAGGTTCTACTGGTTGCTGGTACCCATCCTGAGATAAAACTGGTAATTGAAATAAAAAGACTAAACTTAATAAAACTGAAAATGATTTATTGTTGTACATACTTTCCTTAATCCCCTTTTTTAGCTTAATAGCCTTCTCTTAATAAATTATATTACATAAGATTAATTAACTGCTGGTTAGGTATTTTTTTATTAAAATTTAAAATAAAAACCAATACAAGTCCTAATTAGCTCTGCTTTCTTTGCAAATTTTTAATAAATTTATTAAATCAACAGGATCACTCTCTCCCGCAATAATAACCATATAAGTATTTTCACTTTCTGAAAGCTTGGTTATTAAAATTAAGCCAGATTCATTTAAAAATGTAAAAGTATGAAATGGTTCAGAAAAATTTGGAGATATATTATTTAACAAGTCTTTTGACTTTAGGATAGTTGAGATATTCTCTTGATATGTATTTGTTTCAGTGAAGTTATGAGAAGAAGTAACCCGATAGTTGCTATCTATAAGATAGATAGAGTTAATCCCAGATAGGTTACCAACTTTATCTAACACCTGATTGAAAAGTTCTTCACTCATTATTGCTTTTTATTTTGCTTTACTTTTTTAGCCTTAATACTTTTCTGATCTGTTTTTGAACTTTTTTCTTCAGCTACTTTATCCTCAGTACCTTTTTTATCTTTTGGCTGTAAATCTTTAAGGGAAACTATATCAACCCACGGTTCACCAAGTGCTGAGCTGAATACCTGACCATAAAATTCAATCAAATCTCCTTCTTCTATTTCTTTGATAACAGGATTTTCTTTGGCTTCATTTAATGGGTAAGCAAGTTTAAGTTCAGATAAAGGGATCTTAGTATCAGGTCTAAAAATACAAAGCGAGATATAATCTTTTGATTTTCTAAGTGCAGGTTCGTAATCTAACGCTAGTGTAGTAAATGAACTAAATTTCCCTCTAAACTTTATTTTCTTGCCTATAAATGAGTCTGGTGTTTCAAGAAGTGAACCGAGTAAAACAGGATTAAACTCAGATTCAACTATTTCAATCTTTTTCTTTTCTTCTTCTTTTTTCTCACTCTTCTTTTCAGAACTAAAGGCATTAAGCTGATAGCTTAAGTTTATTGATAACAGTAAAATAAGTGCTAAAAAAAAATTCATACTTCTTTTCCTTCTTTAATATTTAAGAACAGGTCGGCTAATCTATTGCAAATATGTTTTGCAATAACAGTCTTAGGTTGTCTTTGTATAACTTCTTTCTGACCATCTTTACTAAGTATAGTAACTGCATTTTCATCAGAACCAAAACCTAGATCCGGAATTGTAATATCATTTGCAACTATTAAATCAATCTTCTTTTTCTGAAGTTTTTCTTTTGCATTTTTCTCGATATCTTCTGATTCAGCCGAAAACCCTATTATTATTTGTGTCTCTCTCTTTGTTCTACCCAAGATTTCTAAAATATCAGGGTTCTTGATTAAATCTATAGTAATATCTTCATTTTTCTTTTTTATTTTTTGTTTTGAGATTTTAATTGGTCTGTAGTCACTGACTGCTGCTGCCATAATAAGTGCATCTGCCTTATCAAATTCAACCTCAATTACTTCTTGTAACTCTTCTGCTGTTTCAACTTCAATGACCTGATATTTCTTCTCACATGGAATAGTAGATATTAAAATTACATCAGCACCCATGCTATGTGCAGAATCGGCTATTGCTATTCCCATTTTCCCAGAACTTCTATTCCCTATAAATCTAACAGGGTCAATGGATTCTCTTGTACCGCCAGCAGTTACAATTATTTTTTTATTTAAGAGTTTTTTTGATTCCTCTTCACCGTGAAGGATAGTTTTTAGTATCTTTTCATTACTTGCTATATGTCCAACTCCTGAATAACCACATGCCAGGTCACCTTCTTCTGGAGGAATAATCTTATGTCCAAGCTTAGTTACAATAGTCTCAATGTTTTTCTGGGTGGTAAAGTGTTCCCACATATTTGTATTCATAGCAGGGGAAATAAATACTGGTGCTTTAGTTGCTAATAAAATATTGGTTATTAGTTCATCACAAATACCATTAGCAATTTTTGCAATTATATCTGCTGTTCCTGGAGATATAAGAATAATGTCTGCGTTGTCAGCAAGATCAATATGAATAGGTTTGGCCTGAATATCAGGGGAAAACATATCTGAATAAACTGGATTTGAGGATAGTACTTTAAAAGGTAATTCGCTTACAAAGTTTTTAGCGTCTTTTGTTAGAACTACAATTACATTATGACCAAGTTTTTTTAGCTCACTTACAAGATCGTACATTTTGTAAGCCGCTATGCCTGCACATATACCGATAATTATATTTTTTGGTTTTGTTGGCATTTAATTTCTAATAAACAGATTTAAAAAATTTAAACTATTTAATGTCTACTAACATTGTGCCATCTCTTTGAGCGGCTATTTCTTGAAGAGATTGAATAACAGGGTTTGTTGTTCCCTCAAGTTCTTTAGTTTCATCTTTAATTTGTTTTGCGAGTTGAGCTACTTTTAGAACAAGCTCATATCTATTCTCAGCTTCTGAAATTAAGTCACTCATTAATTGGTTCATTGACATAAAAAAAATACTCCTGATAAATTTCTAACAACATCTAATTCTATTTTAACATTAGGTCCTAAAAATATGTAAATAGGGTATAGCGCCTAACTTATTCTGATTCCCATCTTCTGTCTTGAAACTACTGGATCTTACATCTCTCTGCTTTAATTATGCTTGTCACATTATCTATAGCTTCATCTAAATTATCATTAATTACAAGATAGCTGAAAAGTGAAATCTCTTTCATTTCCTGTCTAGCTTTTTTCAATCTTATTTTTACTTTGTCTAGGGATTCTGTTTGTCTTTTTATTAGTCTTTCTTCTAACGCTTCGAACGATGGAGGTGCTAAAAATAGCAATATTGCATCAGGTCTTTTTTCTCTTATTTGTTTTGCTCCTTGAACCTCAATTTCAAGAAGAATATCTTTTCCACATGAAAGATAATTATTTATTTGGAATTTTGGAGTTCCATAATAATTCCCAGCAAATTCTGCCCATTCAATAAACTCGTCTGCCTTAATTAGTTTTTCAAAGTCTTCTTTAGTTTTGTAAAAGTAGTTTAGTCCTTCTTTTTCGCCTTCTCTTTTTTCTCTTGTAGTTACAGAAACTGACAGATATATATTTTCTAATTTTTTTAATACCTGTTGAACAACTGTGCCTTTTCCAACACCAGAAGGTCCGGTTAGTACAAAAATTTTCCCTTTATTTACCATATCTTGGTTCTCAAATTTCTTATTCTTTAAATTCTCTAGAACAGTGTACAATATCTGTCATGCATTTGGAGCAAATAAGAACTAAAATTTGATTAAGATTTCTGTTACAAGGTTATAAAACCAATGAAAAATTTAGGTTTATTTTTAGGTTTAATTATACTGATCGTAGGTGGGTTTGTTTTTTGGTCTGGAACTCCATCCAGATATATCACTGAAGGAAGTACTGATTTAAGTAGTGGAAAAGTTGCAAAAGCAATTGAAACGTTAAATGAGGGGCTTAATAGATACCCTGATGATGAACAAATTATTTTTCTTCTGGCAAAGGCTTATCTTCTTACTGGAGAGGTTGAAGATGTAAATAAGGTAATAACTGAAAAAAAACTATATAACATTTTAAGCGGTAAAGAGGATTTTCAAGATTTTCTAGTCGATCTTGCAGAGGCAAATCATAGATCTGGTAATGTGAAATCTGCTATCTTTTTTGCAAATAAATATATTTCACTTCAACCAAAAGATGAAGCTTCAAAGAGAGTTGTAAAAAATCTTATTAGAGTAGGTCAGATTCTGCCTGAAGAATCTGTTAAAATTTGGGAAAATGCATTTAACATTGCTTCAGCACTTCATGATAGTGAGTCAAAAGAAAGCTTAAAAGCATTACTGCTTCCCAAGTATCTCCAAATTGCAAAAGACTTTCATCTTGAAGGGAAATATGATGAGGCAATTGATATTTTAGACAGAGCAAAAGTTGTTGGAAAGAGTGCAGAAGTATGTTTCCAAGAAGCCTTAGTTTATAAGGATTTAAAAAAGTTTGAACTATCTGCGAAAAAATTTGAAGAAGCAATTTCACTTCAAGAAGATAATGAAGATTATAAAATTGCCTATGCAGAGGCTATTGAAGAAGCTTTAAAAAATACTGATGATAAAGAAAAGAAGCAAGAATATTCAGAAAGAATAAAGCTCCTTATCGGAAGCGATTCAACTAATCCAAAAGGTTTAACTCTATTAAATAAAATTATAAATTTGAATGCAAAATTTAAGCTTGGAGACTCTAAGATTGTAGTTTCAATGGTTGGAGAATTCTACTATCCAACAGTCTCATTTAAAATTAATCAAGTCTCAGATATACCTCTAAGAAACTATAGAATTATTTTTTTTGAAGGCAATGGTCAGAATGATATTTATGAAACAGCGGCTTCTGGAGATGAGTTAAACCAGCCCATAGAAGTTACGTCAAAAAATCCTGTTACTAAAGATTCTGATGTTAGTGCAAGAATCTTTTTAAATAAAGAGTATTTGACAGAGATAAAGACCCCTCAGAAATTCACTCCTAAAAAACCACCATTAGAAAAAGAAAAAAAAGAAGAGTAAATTATGAAACATGAAATTCTTGGAAGTGAGATGCAGTCTGTTGTTGTTGAGTTAGATACAGATGAGTTTGTCCAGGCAGAAACTGGAAGTATGTTTTTTATGGAAGGTGATATTGAAATGGATATCAGAGTTCCTGGTGGTTGGGTTGGTGGATTAAAGAGAATGTTTCTTGGTGAATCTTTTGTTTTACCTGTATTTAAATCAAAAAAACAAGGTTCTAAAGTTGCATTTGCACCTCCTTATCCTGGAAAGATTTTAGAGATTGATGTCTCTTCGGATAAAGTATGGCAAGCACAAAAAAATAGCTTTTTATTTGCTCATGGAAATATATCAATAAATCTTGCATTTGTTAGAAAATTCAAAATTGGATTTTTTGGTGGTGAAGGATTTGTTTTGCAGAAATTTACTGGGAATGGAAAAGTCTTTTTAAATTGTGGGGGATTAGCTATAGAAAGAACTCTTGATCATGGAGAAACTGTTTCTATTGATACAGGATGTGTTGTAGCTTTTGAAGATAGTGTTTCTTATGATGTTAAAGGAATGAGAAATATTAAAACTGCAGTTTTTGGTGGTGAAGGACTATTTGTTTCTACTCTGACTGGTCCTGGCAAAATTATTTTACAGTCTTTACCATGGTCTAGATTTACCAGAGAAATCTTTGGTGGTGGAAATACAAAAGGACCATTGAGTGATGTTGGACATCTTTTCGGTGGGGATTAATACCCAATAATAAACAATAAAATAAATATAACTTGTATAAACCTTCCTTTTTTCTAAATTATGTTATAAGTAAGTATGATGTTAGACACACAATTTTCACAGGTAGCTCTATTTACAGTTGTAGGATTTGCACTAGGTTTAACACTGCTTACACTTTCAGCAGTAATTCAAAGAATATTTGGAATCTATAATCCTAAAGGTGCAAAAACTGAGCCTTATGAATGCGGAATGAATACATTTCACGATACAAAGATTCAGTATGATATTAAATATTACTTATATGCACTTATGTTTATAGTTTTTGATGTTGAATTTGTTTTTCTTGTTCCATGGGCTACTGTACTTGACGTTGTTTCTAATAAACTATTTTTAATTGTTGAAGCATTTATATTTGTATTTATTTTAATGCTTGGCCTATACTATGCATGGACTAAAGGTATTTTAGAGTTTGAAAATTAACAAGGAAAAAGAAATTTAATAATTGATGTCAGAACCAGAATTAAAACTTCCAAGCAAAGATCTTCCTGATGAATTAAAAGGAAATGTGATATCTACTACCCTTGGCGGTTTCTTAGATGTAATTTATAATTGGGCAAGATCAAATTCTGTATGGCCGCTAACTTTTGGTACATCATGTTGTGCTATTGAAATGATGTCTACTGGTATGAGCAAGTTTGATATTTCAAGATTTGGTTCTGAAGTTTTCCGTGCTACTCCAAGACAAGCTGATTTAATTATTACTGCTGGAACAATTACTCGTAAAATGGCTCCGGCGCTTATTCGTCTTTATGAACAAATGCCAGAGCCAAAATATGTTATAGCTATGGGAGCATGTACTATTACTGGTGGAATGTTCCATGATTCATACTGTGTAGTTCAGGGTGTTGATAGGATTATTCCAGTAGATGTATATGTACCAGGTTGCCCTCCTAGACCAGAAGGTCTTATTCATGGACTTATGACTCTTCAGAGAAAAATTAGAAATGAATGCTTAGCTTCAAGAAGATTATATGCAAAAGATCATCATCCGGTTACCTATGTGGATGAGCTTACAGGATTGCCGCTTCCATACAGAGAAGATGCATATTGTGGTGAAAAAGTTTGAAGGAGTTAATTAATGTCTGAAACAGTTACAGTTCAAGCTCCATTAGCTCCACCTTCACCAGGTGAATTCGGATTATTTCTAAAGTCAAAAAACATAGATTCAAAACCTTTAGGAAATGATTCTATTGGTATTGAGATGATTGAGTTAAATCCTGATAATTTGGTAAGTGCCTGTAAAATCTTAAAAGAAAATACAGAAACAGATTTTAATTTTCTTGTTTTATTAGGATCGCTGGAATTGAAGTCCAGCTTTCAAACTATATATAATCTTCAATCTTTAAAAACAAAAAAACTACTTCGCATTAAAGTTAATGTAAGTAAAGAAGATCCCACTATTCCATCAGTGTCTGGGGTGTGGTCTACTGCTGATTGGTATGAAAGAGAAGCTTACGATATGATGGGTATAAAATTTAGCGGTCATCCTAATTTGAAAAGAATTTTAAATCCTGATAATTGGGAAGGATTTCCTCTTAGAAAAGATTATATTCCACCTACAGATGCTTTAAATGGGCCACATCCAATATCTGAAAAAGAGATGGCAGATAAGACATTAACAAAACCTTCTTAAGTTACTAATTTTTTTTGATAATTCATTTCAATAAACTTTTTTAAGTTCTCTTCGAATGACTCATCCAATGCAGGTAAGTAATAGATCTCAACATTCTCAGGTCTAAGAATTCTATTAATAAGCTCTTCATATCTTTTAATGCCAGGAGGAGAACTATATTTTTTAATTGATTTTTTCGTTTCAAATATTATCCCGTCTTTTTTTCTTATGAAT
Source organism: uncultured Gammaproteobacteria bacterium (assembly GCA_964602915.1). Classification (GTDB taxonomy): domain Bacteria; phylum Cyanobacteriota; class Vampirovibrionia; order 2-02-FULL-35-15; family 2-02-FULL-35-15; genus CAZRTB01. The sequence continues at coordinate 23,328 of CAZRTB010000008.1, forward strand.
TCTCTAGAGATTAAATATTTTGGATCAAATTGTTCAAATCTATTTCCATGATTATCTTTCCCATTGCTTTTTTCTGCACTTTTTATGAGTATAAATCTGTCAATGCTACTGTTCAAATCTTTATTTAAGCCATCAGTTGCTATAAAAAATAGTCTTCTTAATTCTTTTTCAAAGGGCATTTCATTACATTTGATCGAGACCAATCCATCGTTTGTTACTAAGTCAACTTCACTAAAGAATTCTTTCTTATATGTTTTAAGATCTTCTTTCCTTCTTTCATAACTACGTAGCATTAACATATGTTTGAAGTCTTTTGCTTCATTAGAAGGATATACAAACTTTGCTAAAAACCAAGTAGTTAGTAATTCATTTTTAAAACCTTTTGTTTCTCCGTTTCGTCTGTTTTTAATTTCGCTAAGGAGTGAATTGCAGTTGACTCCTTTTAAAGCAAGCTCAAGAGTTTGGGTTAAGAAAATTATCTTATGAGTGGTAGGCTGATCGTTCCTGTCTGAAAAATGGATAAATCTTTCAGAAAATTCTTTTGATAAGCTATGCTTGTTAATTTGAACAATGTTTTTTAGTTCATTTATATATCGGTTATAAAAAGTGCCATTTGGAATGTTTAGTCTTGTAAAAAGTATCCCACTTTTCCAGTTCTTGTCTAATTTTAGAAGAAGTTTTTCTGTCGAGTCTGTAGGTAAAAGTTTTTCATAGACAATGTTTTCAGCTAGACTAGGTTTGAGTTGAAGAATGGATCTGGGTTCTTGACCTTCATCAAGATTTATTGAGAGATCTCTAAGATATCTCTTTGTCTCAGATCTACCAAGAGTTCTTAAATTCTGACTTTCTATTCTTAAAGCTGGAATTGGCATATGAAATAAAACCTTATTAAAGCTATCATATCAGGTAATGAAAACGTTTTAATTAATAACGGTAATGTTGCTTGGTTAAGAGATCTTGTCTTGGAATTCATAATGTTTTTTAATCCAGGTAGAAATCGTTTCAAAATCTTCTAATTTAGGTAAGAAAAATATTTCAATTTTATCTGGATTTAATAACTTATTCTTACATTGTAAAATTATTTCCTTGCTTTCTTCTGGGCATTCAAGAGCTGAAATCTTTTCTATAGCTCCTTCCACGATCTTATTTTTTAGAGATCTATATTCTGGAGATGCTCTATAGTGAGGATTTAACTGCCCGCTTTCTTCTACAGTCTTAACTAAAATGAGTCTACTTATCTTATTTGATAGATTATTCTCTGGTTTGGTTATAATGTAGAATAAATCGCTAATTTGTCTTGAAAGCTTTGTGTCACATGACTTAACTGAAACTAAGCAATCTTCAATATGAATGTCAATCTCCCTTCTGTAATTATCCTCAGATGTAACCAGATGTTTTTCGGGATTTACTTTATAACTTTGAAATATTTTTGAGTGGGAAAAAAGAATACTTGGTCCTGGTTTAAGATTAAAAATAAATTTTGCTAAATACCATCCTGCAAAAATTTCATTTCTATAACCATTTTTTTTAGACTGCATATTTTTTCTAGCACTTGTAAGAACAGGAGTGATATTTACATCCATAAGCCTTAGTTCTAAAACTTGTGTTAGAAAAGCTGATTTACTAAGATGTGAGAGTCTATCACTAAAAGCAATCCCAAAGAATTCTCTTTTAAAACTTTCAGCACCATTAATGGCTTGATTGTGTAAAAAGTTACTGTTTTTTTCCACCCAGGTGGTAAGTTGAGTTACATAATCAAGATAAAAATTAGAGTCAGGTGTAGTTATACCTTTAAACAGATCCCCACTTCTCCATACTCTATCTAGTGCTCCTAAAACCTCTTCCCTAGAGTCATCGTATGATATGTAATTAACTTTTGCTGGTTGTACTAATGCTATTGGAAAAGGGAGGATAACTTGTTGTTCATCTGATGGACCATCATCTATATAAGGTTTGATATTACTAGTTTCATTGGGAACTGCTACTGGCTTTGTTATTCCAGTAGTTATTACCCTTCCAATAGCTTCAATCATAGTTTCCCTTTTAAATTAGCTAGATAAATGATATTAAGTAAAACAGTATCATAAAGAGATATACGTACAGAAATAAATAACAAATTATCTCAAAATCTTTATAGGTTAAAATCAAAAATAATTGTTAAAATGTAATTTGTATAATTCTTGTAATATGAGGTAAAAAAATTGTCTATAGTTAAAGATACAAATCAGTCAGAAAAAGCTTTCAAAACTGATGAAATGATTATTAATATGGGGCCACAACACCCCTCAACTCATGGAGTATTACGACTAATTTTAAAACTTGATGGTGAGACTGTTAGAGATTGTGAGCCTGTAATAGGTTACTTACACAGAGGTATGGAGTGGCTTGGTCAAAACAGAACCTATGTTCAGTATCAGGCTTTAGTAGACAGGGTGGACTATCTTGCAGGAATGTCAGACAGTCATGCTTATATTATGGCTATTGAAAAAATTGCAAATGTTAAAGTTCCACTTAGAGCAGAGTATATTAGAGTAATTTGTTCTGAATTAAACAGAATTATTTCGCACTTACTTTCTCTAGGAATTTTTCTCTTGGATTTAGGCGCGATGATGGGATTCCCTTTTTATACTTTTAGGGATAGAGAAACCATACTTTCATTTTTAGAAGAAATTTCAGGTCAGCGAATGATGTTTAACTATATTCGAATTGGTGGTGTTTATAGAGACCTTCCAAAAGGCTGGACAAGAAAAGTAAAAAAATGGATTACAGAAGAGTTTTTTAATTATGTAGATGAATATGAAGCTTTAGCTACAAATAACCCTATTTTTATTGCAAGAACAAAAGGTATTGGATATATGGATCCATCTTTAGGGCTTGATAGAGGAGTTACTGGACCAAATATAAGAGCTTCTGGTGTTGATTTAGACTTAAGAAAATATCAGCCTTATTCAGTTTATGATAAATTGAAATTTAACGTTCCTACTTCTACTGCAGGCGATGTTCAGGCTCGTTATGCATGTAGAATTCAGGAATTAAGAGAATCTGCAAATATTATTCTTCAGGCTCTAGACCAGCTTCCAGGAGGAGATACTGAAGATTTAGAAAAAAATAAAGTAGAACTTACAAGTGGTGAGAAGCCTGTTTTTACTGCTGAAGATCTAATGATTGTTGCTAAAGGAAAACAAGTAGCACCAGCCTTTAAATGTGGACCTGGTGAAGCTTATACAGCTATTGAATCTCCTAGAGGACAGCTCGGTGTGCATTTAGTCGCTGATGGTAGTTCAGTACCATATCGTATTAAGTGGCGTGCCCCATCTTTTAATAACGTAGCTATTCTTCCAGATCTAATTAAAAATCAGCCAGTTGCTGATACGGTTGCAATTTTCAGTAGTTTAGATGTTATTCTTCCTGATGTGGACAGATAAAATGCCAATAGCATCATCAAAACCGATTTATTCTGGAAAAGCTAAGGATATCTTTGAGACAGAAGACCCTAATGTTTTAAGAGCTTATTTTAGAGATAGTGCTACTGCTTTTAATAATCAAAAAAAAGGAGAAATCTCTGGCAAGGGAAAAGTTAATGCTACTGTATCTGTTTTACTTTTTGAATTTTTAGAAAAAAATGGAATTAAAACACATTTAATAAAGCAGATTTCTGAGAATGAGCTATTAGTAAAAAGGGTAAAAATTATTCCTCTTGAAGTTATCGTAAGAAACATTTCAGCAGGAAGTCTATGTAAAAGATTAGGAATTGAAGAAGGAAAAGTTTTAAAGGAACCGATTGTCGAATTTAGCTATAAAAAGGATGAGCTTGGCGATCCCCTTTTAACAAGAGCTTATATAAAAAATGCACTTGAAATTACAGATGATGAAACGCTCGATATTATTACAGCATTAAGTTTAAAAGTGAATAATCTTTTAAAAACATTTTTTTTAAATGTTGGAATAAAAGTAGTAGACTTTAAATTAGAATTTGGACTAGATAAAGACGGGAAATTACTTTTAGCAGATGAATTATCTCCTGATAATTTCAGGTTCTGGGATGCAAAAACAAATGAGAAGTTAGATAAAGATAGATTTAGACAAGATTTAGGTAATGTAGAATCTGCTTATATTGAAATATTAAAAAGGGTAAAAGAAGGAAGTGGAAAAATGCCAAATGAAACAATTTCAAAAAAGACTTATTCTGTAAAAGTGCAAGTGCTTCCAAAAGCAGATATTTTAGATCCTCAGGGGCAAGCAGTAGAAAAAGCATTATCCTCGCTTGGTTATAAAAATATTGTAGACCTAAAGGTGGGTAAAGAAATTGTTTTTAAAGTAGAGATGGATTCTGAAGCTGAAGCGATATCTAAGGTTAAAGAAATGTGTGAAAAGTTACTTGCAAATCCAGTTATAGAAGACTATAAGATAGAAATAAAAGATTAAAAATAATTAATTTAGAACTTAATCAGGGAAGAATGCGTAGATGAGCAAAGTCTCCATGTGGTTGTAATCTGTAAAGTCATTAACCCGTAATTTAAGTAAGATATAATATCCTCAATTAAATTTTAAAAGAGTTCTATATTAAAAAGAGGATTTTATATTAACTATGCTGTCTGTTCATGCACAGGGTTTTTCATATAAACAATTTAAGGATTATACTCTTTTTAAGCCTGATAGAACTGAAACTATTTTTGAAGAAGACTTTGTTTCAAAGATAGCCAGTGAGCTTATCTCAAAAGGTAAGGTAACTATTGATTGTGGTTTAAGTGGTGCTGACTCTATAGAGAAGGTTTTGAGATTTTATTCTGACTACTTTAAGACTTTATTGTTTGGTCAGGACCATATAAATTTTAGATTCAGTGATTTATATAATCAAAATACTTGGGATGGTATTTTAAGAAGAAGTCATGGATTCTTAGACATAATGAAGCTAGCGCAACCAAGAAAATGGTTTAGTGGTGGATATTTTGAAGATCAAAAAGTAAATGGATATATTGATTGTTATAAACCTGTGCCACATCTAGTGGTTTATAAAAATACTAATGGTTATTTGAATATTAATAATCTTGTCGATTGGGGAAACTCTGTAGAAGTGAAGCTTTCAGAGTCTTCATCTCACGGATTAATTGTTTATGAAGATGAACATGATAATGTTTATATTTTAATGAATGGGAATAATAATATACTGGCATATGAAGAGTTTCAAGTAGAATTAGCACGTAATTTTGTTGAGCACGATAAAAATGTTTTTATTGATTGGGATCTCTACCCAGGAAGATATGATCTTCAGCGAAAAATTATTAGAAATCCTATGTATAGTGAATTAGTTTGTAAGTCAGGAAACAGTAGTGCAGGACTTTATTCTATGCCAAACGGTGAAGTCCATTGTTTTATGGTCTTTGAAAAAAACAATTAATCATTTTCTTTTTAAAATTAATTTTTCTGCTTGAAGTGATGGAAGTGGTAACTCTGGAGTCTGAATCTTTTCTTTCTGTTCTGTAGGATTAAACATTGTTACTATTTTTCCTGTTACTGATTTATTTATACTTTCCGTTAATCCTTGAGTTAACTCCTGATCATTGTTTGCTAAAAAATATTTCCCTTTTGTACTGGTTGCTACGCACATTAACTGATTTTGTGCTTCTGGATCGTCTGATATACCGAAACCAACAACATCAATTTTTAAATCAATATTTGATAGGTTTATTGTTTGTGCAAGTTCACAAGGATCTCCACCACATGTTTCTAACCCATCACTAATTAATATAATAGATTTTTCTCCAGAATAAGCAGACAAATCTTGCAGAGCTTGTGAAAGAGAAAAGGTAATGGGAGTAAATCCTCTGGGTAAAATTTTAAAAATCTCAGATATAACTGTTCTTCTGTTATTTATACCTGGAGAGACTACAAGTCTGGAATCAAAACAATCTGTATATGGATTACCTTTAGGATTGCTGGCGCCATAAATTCTAAGACCTAAATTAATATCCTGTGGAGCTTTGATTAGTACATCTTCTAAAACTCTTTTTGCAATATGAATTTTTGTCTCACCATTTATCTTATCTTCCATGCTTGCTGAAGCATCAAAAACAATTAGTATAGTTTTTTTGTCAGAAGAGTAGACATTATTTGGTGTATAACTCATTAAAAAAGGATTTGATGCTTGTGAAAAAGCAGACAATGAAAAAATTAAACCAATAATAAGAACTAAAAACAAGTAAAAATTATTCTTTTTCAAAAACTGAATATTTAGCTTCTTCTTCATCGCCCTTAAATTCACCCGTTTTCTTACCCCAGATATATAGAGCTAATGCCATTAGAGCAAATATTATACAAATAGCTCCTGCACCGTAATATCCTGCTCCAATACCTGCCTGATTTAAAATACAATTTGGACACATATCTTTTATTTAATGCAAAACAAGTTTGCACTTCCCTTTGCTAGTTTTTTATTTGTGTGAAATCTAACTCAGTATAATTATAACCTTCCCTAGTCACTTTTTAAGAGTCTTGCTATATCCTTAGCAAAATAGCTAATTATTATATCTGCTCCTGCTCTTTTAATAGAAGTTAGCATTTCAATGGTTGCTTTATCTTCATCTATCCAACCGTTCTGAGAAGCAGATTTAATCATAGAATATTCTCCAGAAACATTGTATGCCGCCACTGGAAGATTTACTTTTTCTTTTACAGTTGAAATGATATCTAGATAAGGTAATGCTGGTTTTACCATAATAATGTCAGCGCCTTCTTTTTCATCTAATAAAGCTTCTCTAATAGCTTCTTTTTTGTTCGCAGGATTCATCTGATAAGATTTCCTGTCACCAAACTGTGGGGATGATTCAGCCGCCTCACGGAAAGGACCATAAAATGCACTAGCATATTTGACAGCATAACTCATAATAGCTTTATCCTGGAAACCATTACTATCAAGAGCTGACCTTATAGAACTAATGACTCCATCCATCATTCCTGAAGGAGCAATTATATCTGCTCCACTTTCAGCTTGTGATAATGCGGTTCTTTCTAGTATTTCAAGTGTGGGATCATTTAAAACCTGTGAGTCATGAATCGTTCCACAATGTCCATGATCCATATATTCACATAGGCAGGTATCATTTATTAATAGAATATCTGGAAAAATTTCTTTAATTTTCTTATTTGCTTTTTGAATTATTCCATTTTTATCCCAGGCAGATTTTGCAGATGAATCCTTACTGTCAGGGATTCCAAAAATAATGATAGAGTTTATTTCATTTTGATTTAACTCTTCAATATGTTTTAAGGCTCTATCTAAAGAGAATTGATAAATGCCAGGCATAGAATTGATTTTAATTTCACTATCTTTGCCTTCATGTATAAAAATGGGAGCTATAAATTGAGATGGAGATAAGATTGTTTCACTGACAAGCTTTCTAATAGTTTCACTTCTGCGAAGACGTCGAGGTCTTACTTTTAGACTTTCTTTAAACATTTATTTCCCCCATACTTTTTGTGAAATCATTTTCTATAGATTTTAGAATCCCATCTTCCGTAAATGGGTTAGCCATTATGTCTACTCTTCCAAATAATTCTTTAGTTTTATTTGCGGTTTCTTCACCTATAACAGCTAGTCTTGAGTCTTTAATGAAATCCTCTAAATTATATTTTTTAATTAAGTTGCTGAAATTTTCTACAGTGTTAGAGCTAAATAAGGTTATTATATCTATTCCAGATTTGATTGAATTGATTATTGATTCATCTAAGATATTTGAAAAATTTGCTTTGTATATCTCCCAGATAACAGCATTTTCTAGATGAAATTTTCTTTCACTTAGTTCTTGTGTAGGTATTAGAATCCTTTTATCTTTTAAGTTCTCGATCTCACTTAACTCATTAATTAAGTCATTAAATGAAAATCTTTTAGGAGTAAAGTCAGCTTTAATATTGTATTTTTCAAGCTCAAGTTTTGTTCTGTATCCAACGCTTGCTATCTTGACGCTTGATAGTGCTCTGGAGTCAAGGTAATTCTTTGATAGTATTTCGAAAAAGTATTTCACCGCATTTTGACTTGAGAAAATTATCCAATTGAACCCAGGTAAATTATTTACAATACCCTTATTAAAGATTTCTTTTTCAATTAAGTTATAGCTTACAATAGGGCATAGAATAGGGCTTCCGCCTGATTTTATTATTTTTTTTGCAAATGAAAATGATTGTTCTCGTGACCTTGTAATAAGGACTTTTTTCCCGAAGAGTTTCTTTGTCTCAAACCAATTTAAAACTGATCTAAAGTTAACAACTTCACCTATGATAATTACTGAAGGGGTTTTAAAAGAAATTGGTTCAGTTGAATCTTTAATCTCATCTAATGTAGAAGTATAAGTCTTTTGATCACTTGTTGTTCCTTGGTAGATGATAGCAATAGGTGTTTCTTTCTTCCTGCCAAGAGAAATTAATTTGTTAACTATTTTAGTTAGATTTTTTGTACCCATTAAAAGTATAAGAGTACTGTTTATAGGATCAAAGTCTTCCCATTTAATTGTACTTTCAGAATCTTCAGGGTCTTCATGTGCAGTAAGAACGGTGAAAGAGCTGTTGCAATCTCTGTGAGTTAATGGAATACCTGCATATGCAGGTACAGAGGTGATACTTGAAACCCCTGGTATAAATTCAAAACCAATATTGTTCTCTTTTAGGAATATGGCTTCTTCAGCACCTCTTCCAAAAACATTTGGATCCCCACCTTTTAAACGACATATAGTTTTATAATCTTTTGATAATTCCAATAAAAGTTTTAATATTTTTTCCTGGCTAATTGTTTTTTCAGGATTGCCAACAACTTTTCCTACATATAAAAGTTTTACTTGAGGATTTAAAAAAAGTGCTAGTTCTAATACTTCTTTAGAGACTAAATTATCGTATGCAATTACATCTGCAATCTCTATAATTTCTTTGGCCTTAATGGTAAGTAAATCTGGATCTCCAGGACCAGCACCGGTAATATAAACAGTGGATTTTATTAGGTTTTCATCCATAAGAAAAAGATATCATAATGGCAAATTAGATTCTATTTTGAAGTGTAACTACCTTAGATTTAAGTGAATTTCAGATAGAATTGTGTCTCCGCCATTTTGTAATAACATCTCAGCAAGCTTGATTCCTATAGATTCAGCTGAGTTTTTATCTCCAGATAATTTATCTTTTATAATCTTTTTCCCGTCAAGATCAGCAATTACTCCATAAAGAGTTATAGTTTCATTTTCAAACTTAGTATAAGCGCCAACTGGAACCTGACAGCCCCCTTGTAGCTTTCTAAGAAACGCTCTTTCACATATACTACCCACATATGCTTTTTCACAATTTAAATCTTTAATTATGTTTTGCACAAAAAAATTATCATCTTTAATTTCAATCGCTAAAGCTCCTTGTCCAACGGCAGGTAATAGTTCTTCCGGACTAAAGTGGTATGAGATTTTGCTTTCTAGATCTAATCTTTTAACTCCTGCAAAAGCAAGAACAATTCCATCATATTCACCATTTTCAAGTTTTTTTATTCTGGTATCTAAATTGCCACGAATATCAATATATTCAAGATCCTGTCTAATACTTTTTAGCTGGGCAATTCTTCTTAAACTTGATGTCCCAATCCTAGACCCTGCTTTCAAAGATGAAAAAGTATTTTTGTTTGCTATTAAAACATCATGAGGTAATTCTCTCTTCAAGACAGAAGCAATATTCAGACCTTCGGGAAGCTTTGTAGGCAAGTCTTTCAAGCTATGGACCGCTAAATCCGCACTATTATTTAAAATAGCTTCTTCAATTTCTTTAGTAAATAATCCTTTATCTCCGATTTTTGAGAGGGCAGTATCTAGAATATGGTCACCTTTTGTTTTAATTTCTAAAAGCTCAACTTCTAAATTCTTATGATGTTTAATAATTTCACTTTTTACATACTCAGCTTGCCATAGGGCTAATTTACTTGAGCGAGTTGCAATTATAAGTTTAGACTTCATATATTCTATTTTTAAAAGCTATTAAACTAAATTTCAAATAAGTCTCTAATTAACTGTAGCTTTTCTTCTTTTGAGCCAAGAACTTTTGAGTTTTTGAGGTTTTTAACTGGTGAGTGAATAATGGTATTTGCAATGTTGTTAACAATATATTCAAGTTCTTCTTGGTTAATATTGCTGTTGCTTTTTAATTTTGAAAGCTTTTCTTCAATAATGTTATTAACTTTAGTTTTTAAATCTTTAATCAAAGTATTTGTTTCTGAAGATGAAACTTCTTCTGAGAAGTCTTTTATACCGTTAGTAATATAATCTTCAACTTTCTTTAGGACATCACTAGGGATATTAGTATTATTGCTATAAATTGTTTGAAGACTGTCGATATCAAGCAACTTTATATTTTCAAGATTTCTAAATTCTGGGTCTACATTTCTAGGTAATGAAATATCAAATATGTGAAGAGGTTTTGAACTGTCTTTTCTAAGCGATTTAAACTTTTCAGCAAATAAAATAAAATGTGGTGCTCCTGTAGCAGTAATAATAATGTCAGTTTCATTTATCTCAGAGTAAATATCATCAAAGGGAATAGATCTATCGATTTTATATTTGTCAGAAAATTCTATAACTCTATGTGGTGATCTGTTTAAAACGACAGTTTCTTTAGCACCACCAATTTCTTCAATATGATCTAGTGCTAATTCTGCCATTTTTCCTGCGCCCAGTATCATTATGGATTTTGTTTTAATAGGTCCGCATATGCTGTTAGCTAAATCTATAGCCGCTGAACTGATAGAAGGACTATTGGTGGAAAGATTCGTATTCTTGTGAATTTCTTTTGCTGAATTAATAGCATTTTGAAATAATAATTCTAATGTGTTATCAAGTGTTTTTTCTTCTTGAGCTTTTGAATATGCAAACTTTAACTGGGAAAGTACTTGTTTCTCTCCTATAATTAGACTTTCTAGTCCACATGCAAGTTTGAATACATGTTCAACTACTTCTGTACTATTTAAAACAGAATTATACTCTTTTGTTATTTCTTCTTCCATCGATAAGAATTTTGAAAGGAACTTATAAATTTCAGAAATTGAAGATTCTCTGTTTTTTGATGTGAAATAAATCTCTGTTCTATTACAGGTGCTGAGTATTAAAAACGATTCTACTAACTTATAGGTTTTTAATTCTTGAATAGCATCTTTTAACTTATAGTCTGGGATAGCAAATTTTTCTCTAATAGCAACTGGCGCAGTTTTATGATTAATAGCAAAAAGATTTAGGTTTGCAACTGAATTTATTCTTAAATTCAAATTTATTTTTTGATCTGAGTATTTTAAATTTTTTGATTCTTGAATAGCCATAATACAAGTTAAATTCTATCAAAAACATATATAATGACAAAATCTTTTATAAAGTGAATAGAGATATATTTATTTGGGTTTATTGGTAAATCTTCCAATTATCATGCTTAAAAACGATCCTGTTAGTTCTCTTGCTAAAAGCTCTTTTTCCTCTTTATTAAGCTTTTTAGAATAAGACGTATTTTCTATTGTATTTAAATTAATTTCATTAACAAGACTTAGGATTCTCTGAAATACAGGCTTATCACTTTCAATTACATTTTTTAAAATATTTTTCAAATTTAAATTTCTATTTACAGACTGAAATAAATTTTTTCCTTCTCTCTCTTCAAGCTCTTTCCCATAAATTCTGTGTCTTTCATTAATTAGGAGCTTTACTTCTTCTTCGGATAGTGTTTTCGCCTCTCCGAGAAAAGTGGAATTTAGTAAAATCTTACAGGCATATTCTAATGTTTCTAACTTATGTAAAGCATTGAAAATGCTATCCCCAACAGCAATGGCACCATGTTTTTCTAAAATAATAAGATCACTTTTTTCAAGACATTTAACAATAAGATTAAGTTCTTTTTCTTTCTCAATTCCAGGATATTGGATGGTTGATACTTCTCCTAATAAAACTACTACATCAGGAAGAATAGGCTTATTTACATTGATATTTGCTATTGATATTGAAACAGCTGTAGGAGGATGAGCATGAATAAATGCTTTTATGTCAGTCCTTTTTCTATAAGCAGAAGCATGGATAGAAAAATCTGAACTGGGGTCATTATTAAAGCTCTTAGAATTCCCTTCTAGATCAACTATTACAAAATCTTCTTCTTTTAAGAGCCCTTTATGACTGTCTCTTGGAGTAATTAGAAATAAATCTTCTGATATCCTTAAACTAACATTCCCATCAAATCCTGAAATCAGGCCCCTGTTATATAAAAGATTACATACAGTTTTTAAATCCTGTCTAAGTTTGGTTTCTATTGGGTTATCAGTAATTGTATTCATAAGAACATTATAGCGGATAGAGGATATTATATTAGTATGACTGAAAAGGTAAAACTTGTTGTTAAATCATTATTTGAACCTGCTGGTGATCAGCCTAAGGCAATTTCTGAATTAAAAGAAGGAATAGAAAAAGGTTTTAGATATCAGACCCTTCTTGGTGTAACAGGTTCAGGAAAAACTTTCACCATAGCAAATCTTATAAAAGAAATCCAACAACCTGCACTTATAATTGCGCATAATAAAACGCTAGCGGCTCAGTTATGTAATGAGTTTAGAGATTTTATGTCAGAAAATGCTGTGGAATATTTTATTAGCTATTATGATTATTATCAGCCAGAATCATATATCCCATCCACTGACACTTACATAGAAAAAGTTGCGGCGATAAATGATGAAATTGACAGACTAAGGCATTCAACTACAAGATCACTTTTTGAACGAAATGATGTGGTGGTGGTAGCTTCAGTAAGTTGTATCTATGGGCTTGGTGTGCCAGAGCTTTATTATCAGTCAGCTCTGAAATTAAAAAAAGGACAAACAATTGAAAGAGATGACCTCCTTCGAAACCTCGTAAAAATTTATTATGAGAGAAATGACATTGAATTTGTTAGAGGAAAATTTCGAGTAAGAGGAGAAATTGTTGATATTTATCCTGTGTATGAAGAAGAGGTTTTGAAAATAGAATTTTTTGGTGATGAAATTGAAAATCTTTCAATGGTTGATCCTTTAACAGGTGAAATAAAGTCAGTAATTGATGAAATAACAATATATCCTGCAAAGCATTATGTGGCAGATGAAGATACCATAGAAAGTGCTTGTGAGCAAATTGATAAAGAACTTAAAGAAAGGCATGCTGAACTTAAGTCTCTTGGAAAAGATGTAGAAGCTCAAAGACTTTTACAAAGAACAAAATATGATATGGAAATGCTTAGAGAAGTTGGATATTGTACTGGAGTTGAAAATTATTCACGAATCCTGGAAGGTAGAGAACCAGGAGAACCACCAAAAGTTTTAGTAGACTATTTTAATAGAAAATTTGGAGATAACTGGATCTGTGTAATTGATGAATCCCATGTATCGGTTCCTCAGATTGGTGCTATGTATCATGGAGATTTATCTCGTAAAAGTACTCTTGTTGACTATGGTTTTAGACTTCCATGTGCCAAGGATAACAGACCATTAAGACCTGATGAATTCTGGGCTAAAATACCAAAAGCTATTTTTGTAAGTGCTACTCCTGGAGATTATGAATTAAAAATCAGTGAAAAAATTGTTGAACAGATAGTTAGACCTACAGGTCTTGTTGATCCTAATGTAGAGGTAAGACCTACTGCAGGACAGATAGATGATTTAATAAGCGAGATTAAATTAAAGGTTGAAAAAAAAGAAAGAATTTTAGTTTCTACTCTTACAAAAAGAATGGCTGAAGATTTAACTGCATATTTAACTGGAGCTAATTTGAAAGTTAGATGGTTGCATAGTGAGATTGATGCTTTGGATAGGATTGAGATTTTGAGAGATTTAAGACTTGGGGAATTTGATGTTCTTGTTGGGGTAAATCTTTTACGTGAGGGATTAGATCTTCCTGAAGTAAGTCTTGTATGTATTATGGATGCTGATAAAGAAGGATTTTTAAGAGCAGAAAGATCTTTGATTCAGATGATAGGTCGTGCAGCTAGAAATGTTTCAGGAAAAGTCATTTTGTATGCTGATAAAATAACCAATTCAATGAGAAAAGCGATTGATGAAACTGATAGAAGAAGAAAACTGCAAATTGAATTTAATGAGAAAAATAATATTACTCCAAGAACAATTGTTAAAAGTCATTCAAACTCTATACTCGAATCACTACGTTCAAACAAGGATGTAGAAGAGGTTGTGGCAGAACAATTGGCCTATGAACATTTAGACATTAAAGAAATACCAAAAATTTTAAAGAAGATAGAATCAGAAATGAAGTCAGCCGCATTGCTAATGGATTTTGAGAGGGCCGCAAAGCTACGCGATGAGTTATACGCATTAAGAGAAAGACATAGCAAATCCACTAGTCGATTTTGAGTTATAATGTTCATATGGAATTTTTTCGCAAGTATTCAAAATTTCTTATAATACTAATGCTAATAGCTTTTGTAATGGCTTCAGTAGTTCCAATGCTTTATGTTTTTACAATAAAACCTCAATAATCCTATGAATGATAAATTGAATAAAATCTTATGTGGTTTATTAATTACTTCTTTTGTGTTTTCACTTCCTGTTGAGGTTTTAGCTAAAACTAATATTCCTAAAAAAGCAAATCCTGCAAGAACCAGAGTCTTAAAAGAGATTGAGGAAAAATCTGAATATTTAAAAAGAAAAATTGAAGAAACAAAAGTTAAAGAAAAAGTAGCTATTCATAAGCTTACTGAAATTCAAAGTAAGCTTTATCACACACAGAAAGAACTTAGAGAAAATAGAACTAAGCTTGCTGTCACTCAAAATGACCTAGCTCATACAGAAGAAAGATTAGTAGGATTGAAAACAAACTACTCCACCCTCAGAGTAGAGGCAGAAAAAAGAATTAAACAGATCTACCAAGGACAAAGACTTAGAATCTTGGAAGTACTTTTAAAAACTCCTAATCTTACAGATTTTTTAGACACACTCTATTATCAAAAACTTTTAGTTTATCAGGATAAAGAACTTCTAGACAGCATTAATAAGCAGTCAGAAGAGATTCAAGATTATAAAGATAAACTTGCTGAGCAAAAAATCAGAATTGCAAATGTTGTAAGTGATATAGAAAGACAAAAAAAACTTATAGCAAGGCAACATGCTAACCAAACAGATCTTGTAAGAAGACTTCGTACAGAAAGAGGTACTTATGAGCAGGCTGAAAGACAGTTAGAAAGAGAATCCCAGCAGTTAATTGCAGATATAAATAGACTTGTAGGGCATGATACTTTTACTGGATATAATCTCCCAGGTACAGGCGTGTTTGCTTATCCTATAATGGGAAGGTTGACTTCTCCTTTTGGGATGAGAAGACATCCTATTTTTAAAGTTGTAAGTTTTCATAGTGGTGTAGATTTAGCGGCTCCACTTGGTACTCCAATTATGGCTTCGGATAGTGGTAAAGTTATTTTTACTGGATGGTATGGTGGTTATGGAAAAGTTGTTATTGTTGATCATGGAATGGACTATTCAACACTTTATGCACATTTAAACAGTACTTCTACATCTCCAGGAAGAACAGTTAGTCAGGGTGATGTAATAGGACATGAAGGTAGAACTGGTTATTCAACAGGACCTCATTTACACTTTGAAGTTAGGAAAAGTGGCAGACCTCAAAATCCATTGCATTATTTAAGGTAATTTATTCTAACTAGTGTGAATTGTTTTTTACTTATATTTATTTCAGTAATAGATCCACATTTAATTTGAATGCTCCAAAAATTGTTTAAATCTGACTTTAGAAGATTTAATAAAAATAATCTTATTGGTCCAGCATGACTTACTACTATAAGAGTTTTACCGGAATAATTATTTAAAATAGATTTTTGGAATTTAATTATTCTTTTATTCATGTCTTTTATAGATTCACCTTTATATGGTCTATAACCTAAAGGATCTTTTAACCACTTTAAATAATTTTTATAATCATTTTCTCTAACTTCCCAGTAATTCTTTCCTTCCCAGATCCCTTCTCCCTTTTCGATAAGATTATTCTCGGTAAGTATTTTTTTTGTCTTGAACTGTTTGGCAATTATTTCTGCTGTATGCATTGTTCTTTTTAATGGACTAGAAATTATAAAGTCTACTTTTTTAATTTCTTTGTATAAGACCTTGCTGGTTTTGTATGAATCTTTAATTCCTTTATTAGTTAAATCCCAGTCCAAATGTCCAAAGATTAATCTCTTTTTATTTGCTAGTGTCTCACCATGTCGTACAAAATAAATCTTAGTGACAGGTTCTTGATAATCTAATAAATCTAATTTTTTTTTACGCATTTAAGCTTTTCTTTTACTTGCTAGTAGACTCATTATTATTGCTGTAGCTGGAATCGCTAATATTAATCCAATGGTACCTGCTATTGTGGCAGTAACTTCAGAAACAACAAGTTCTAAATTTAAATATTTTGTTGGATTTTGATCGTGGCTTATTAAGAGAAGTAGTGGTAGTGCCATTCCTGTGTATGCTAAAACTAAAGTATTTGTCATTGTTCCCATAATATCTCTTCCAACATTCATTCCAGAATTATATAACTCTTTTACTGAATAGTTCGGATTTGCAATTTTTAGCTCTTGTATAGAACTGGAGATAGAAATGGCTACATCCATAACAGCACCAAGGCATGAAACAATCATTCCTGAAGCAAGTAATCCTCTGAAATTAATTTCATATAATTGATTTCCCCATAAAATCATAGCTTCAGTACTAGCAAGCCCGGATAAAGGAGCAATGTCAATGACTATAGTGGCAATTATTCCACTAACAGTAACTCCTATAACTGTACCTAAAGTGCTTGAGATTGATTTTATGTTTGCTCCGGCTACAAGTACCATTGTTAGTGAAGTTGAAAGGAATGAAACTATTACTGCGCCTAGAAGTGGATTATGCCCTTTTTCAATAAATGGAATGAGTACATAAGCTATAAGTAAAATAGTACAAACCAGTGAAATGATTGTTCTTATCCCTTTTGTACCACCTACAAGAATTAGTAATATTAAAAAAACAATACCAAGTACCCATATAACATTTTCTCTATAGTAATCAATTAAAAAATAATCCTCGTTTCCAGTCTCAAGATTCTCAGTCTTATTGACTAGGTATTTCCTTCCGACTTCCCCTATGATAGAAAAAGCAGGATTATCTGGAATTATGTTTGATGTTACCCTTGTTCTTCCAGAGTCTTTCCCTGAAATTATTTTTAATAATAGATCCTGAGTTATTTGTTTGTTTCCACCAGGAAGGTCTTCTTCTCTACTTCCAATGATTTTTAAGACTTTAGCCAGACAGTAGGAGTCATTTGTATTAAGCTCACTATCGATAAAAGCTTTTTTTGATAATGGTTTTATTTCTTCTTTTTTCTCTAGCTTTTTATTTGATGTTTTATCTATAATTTTTTGAGATATAGTTAGTCCAAGACTTTGAAAGCTTAGAAGTACTATAAGAATAAGAAATAGTTTTTTCATGGTTTAATTCTAACAAAATAAATATTTAACTATCTTTATTATGAAATTCCTCAGCATGGTAAGAACTACGTACAAGTGGACCACTAAAAACTTTTTTAAATCCAAGTTCTTCTGCTATGCTCTTTAAATCTTCAAATTCTTGAGGTTCTAAGTATTTCTTGACAGGAATACTGTCCCTGGAAGGCATCATATATTGTCCTAAAGTTAAATAATCACAGCTATGTTTTACAAGATCTTTCATAACGCTAATAACTTCTTCTTTTTCTTCACCCAGACCAAGCATGATACCTGATTTAGTGATTATTTCAGAATCTAACTCTTTTACATATTTTAGTAATTCTAGAGATCTTTCATAAATGGCACCTGGTCTAACTTCTTTGTATAACCTAGGTACTGTTTCAAGATTGTGATTATAAATGTTAGGCTTTGCCTTTGCTACTCTTTCAATACAGTTTTTGTCTCCTCTAAAATCCGGAGTTAAAACTTCTATAGTTATTTCAGAAATTTGATTTCTAATTTCATTTATAGTTTTTACAAAATGATTTGAACCCTGATCATCCAGATCATCTCTGTTAACTGAAGTTACTACGACATGTTTTAAATTTAATATTTCTACAGCTTTTGCAATATTTTTAGGTTCTTCTGTGAGCTCTAAACTTTCAATTTCAAGTTCTGGTTTCCCCTTTGGAACACTACAAAAGGTACATCCTCTTGTGCAGGTATTGCCAAGTATCATAAAAGTAGCTGTGCCATATGAAAAACATTCATTTCTATTTGGACAACGAGCACTTTGACAAACAGTATTTAAGTCAAACTCCTGAATTAAAGAATATACTTTTCTTGATTTGTCATTTAGTAAAACATCTCTTTTAAGCCACTCAGGAAGTCTAAGAGATTTACCTTTATTTTTTTGAGTTATATGCATTTCATAAATATAATATCATCAATATATTTTCTATTTGTCAGGATATATTTTAATGTCTTTAATAGTTCTTATAAATTATAAAGGAGAAAATATGAGTATTTCACCAGTGGATATGATTTTTGGACAGTCAGCCCCATTAAATAAAAAAGGTTGTGACAGGCTTATTGGGTTTCGTTCAAATCATGACGATAGTACAACAGTAGGTTTAAAAGATTTAACATCTTTAACAAAAAGTGTTACTGGAGCGGCTAAAGCATTTGGTAGGTCAGCTGTAGTCGGTCAGGAGTATACATTAAATTTTCTTGATGGTATTACTACTCCAGGGCGCTTAACCATAGCTTTTTCCGTAGACCCAGAGCAACTTCCAATGGAAGGATATAAAACTGTTTTAGAGCTGGCTAAAGAGCTTGGAGTTGATGATAGTACAAGAGAAGAAATCCTTAAAAGGTTTGAATCAGCTCCACCTCTTATTTATGACAAGATTAATAGCTAAGTATTTTTTGATTTGTGAAAAATCCTACTAAAAAGTTCCTTGTCATTTTGATTAAAGGTTTTAAATAAGAGTAGGAATGCAATATACAAAACAAGCAAAAATATAATTTTTATAAAAATATTTAAATTGTTAAATAAGAATACGACAATTCCAACACTTATTAATGCAGAAATAGTGGGTCTAAGAAAATTAATCATAGACTCTTTTAGATTCCAGATAGAGTATCTTAGCCCCCAGAAAAATAAACCAAGCATAAAAACAGATTCACTTATAAGTGTAGAGTAACAAGCTCCAAAGTATGAATATTTTGGGATGAGTAATATATTTAATATAATGCTTAGGCTGGTAGATATAGTTTGAAAAAAAAGCATTCTTTTATGTTTAATAAGACCAATATAAAAAAGAGTAAAAGGAGTTTCTAAAAACCTTAAGTATATAAAAAAACTAAAAAGCTTAACAAGCAAAATAGAAAGATCATATTTTCTGCCAAAAATCAGATGGATAATGGAATCAGAAAAGAAGAAGATTAAAATAGCTGACGGTGTAGCTAATATAACCATGTATTTAAAAATTATATTGAATACTTTTTTTCTTTTTGAGTATAAAGGGTGTGTGGGTGATTCAACTGCTTTTTCTTCAAGGATCTTATATATAGAAGGAAGCATTGCAAATCTAACTTGATTTGGAAAGAGATTTGCAATTTTAGTAAATTTTATTGCTGCACTATAAATACCTACTGTATGCATGTTTGATAAAAGTGAAAGTAATACAGTGCTAATTTTCCCGTAAATATTAAACAGAAAATCACTGATACTAAATATTGATGAGCTTTTAAAGAACTCTTTAAATAGTTTTAAATCTAGAGAAGGCTTTATTAATAGTATGGTGTTTATTAAGGATATTAAAAAAACAATAATACTAAGCAGGGTATTTGCTAAAGCAAGAGTAAAAACTGAACTATTATAATTTAATGCTGTAAAAACTATTAAAAGATTAATAAATGTTTTTAATACTCTGAAAAAAGAAATAAGTTTGAAATTACCAAAGATTCTTCTAATGCTACTAAAAATAGCAGAAAAACTATCCAGAACTAAACTTAAACTAAATAAGAAAAGTATTTGTAAAGTAATACCTCTATACCCAGCTAAATATCCCAGAGTCAGAATTAAAGTTATAGATGGAATGATAAGCATTCCTTTTAAAAGCAGAGCATTACCAAAACTAACTTTTGTTCTGTTAATGTCTGTAGCTCCAAATCGTAAAAGAGTTTTATTTAATCCGAAGTCACTAAGAAATTCAAACAATCCGACAAAAGAAAAGATTGCTGAGTATAGACCAAAACTTTCTACTCCAAGTTTTCTGGCTATAAATCCTACACTTATTGCATTTAATCCTACTGTAATAACTGAACTGCTCAGTAAATAGAAAATACCATGTGTTAGCTTTTTAGATAAAGGTTCTTTAGGCATATAGAGATAAGAGCTATTACCTCTATAATATTATTATCCCTCTTCTGAATTAGCAACTATTGAGATATTGTTTATTACGAGATCACAAATCTCTTCTTCAGTCATTGAGCTTAACTTATCCCATGTAGTTCTTATCCATTGAATCATAAAATAGTCTTTTGAGTCTTTTAGGATCATGTTTAAAAATTCTTCTATATTTGGATGTCTTCTATAATAATATACTGCTGATACTAAATTCGCAGAAGTTAATAGTGGGTTTTCTTCATTTTCAATCTTATTTTTAGTATTAGTGCACTCATGAATAAATCTAAGTAATAATTCACTTGAGTCAACTGCCAGTGTTTCTTCTTTAATTGGTAGGTTATCCATTTTCTTTCTCCTAAATCCTTGCTTGCAATAATAAAAAGATATAAAATCTAAAATCTTGACAGGAGATTTTTACTACATAAAGACTAGAAAAAACACCAATTTTTAAAAATCAGTTAATGATAGGTTAAAGTTCTATTAATAAAAGTAGTTAAGTTAGCTTTTGTTTCTTAGAATTTCAAATAAAAGCACTGCAAATGCAACTGAAACATTTAAAGAATCTACTTTATCGCTAATAGGGATTTTAACTTTAAAATCACAATTCTTCTTAATTAAAGGTGTTAAGCCCTCGTGTTCATTTCCTACTAAAATAGCTACTTGTTCGGGGTATGAAACTTTGTACATTGATTCTGAATCTTGTTCGTTAGAAGTCCCTACTATCCAGAAACCATTTTCTTTCAGCTCATTTAAAACATTTACACAGTTTGTAACTCTGGCTATATTTGTTTGAAATAATGCTCCAGCACTTGTTTTAATAGTAGTTGCATTTATTCCTACATGACTTTTCCCTGTGAGAATTATACCGCTCCCACCACCAGCTACAAATGTTCTGATCATGGCTCCCAGATTGTGGTTATCTTCTGTTTCATGAGCAATAAGAATGATTTTCTTGCAATTGCCAGACAGCGTTTTTTCAATCACTTCACCTACTGAAATATAATCTATAGGTGAAATGCTTAAAACAATACCCTGATGGTTTTTATTGTCTGTTAATTTATTTAACTTGCCTTCAGGAACCAGATTAAAAAAGATTTTATTTTCTTTAGCATATGAAATAACGGTATTTTTTAACTCTTGGTCTCTTATGTTCTGACTTATCCATATTTTATTTACTTGAACACTACTATTTTCAATTAGCTCAAGTACAGGATTTTTCCCATAAACTAAATCAAAAGATTTTTCTTTTTCAGTCATTGTCATTTAACTCTTTTTTATGAAATTTTTTAAATAAGCTATCTTTTTTCTCTTCTACTTTAGTCTCTTCACTTTGACTTGGATTCTCTTCAATTACATTTATAGGGGTAGGAGGGTTGTCTTCAACTTTACTTTCAGGTACAGATTGATTTATCTGTTCTTCTTCTCCAACGATTTCACTTTTCCCTTCTTCTAAAATTTCTCCCTTATCTTCACTGTTAAGTTCATCATCATCTGCATTTAATGGTTTTTTATCTTCAGATTCTAATTCATTGCTATTAAATAGAGCTTTATTAAATAATCTTGCAAATGGCCTAAACTTCGCACCTGTAGGAACTGGTGCAAAGTCTGTTGGTTCTGTTCCTGGGAAAAACCTCTTTTTTACAGGATGAGGAGTATAAGGCGTAGCTAAAAGTCCAGTTAGAGGATCTATTAATAATTCTTTCATGGTAGCTTCATCTGGAAATCCTCCTGCAACAATGTCCTTATCGGAATAGTATTCTTTATTAAATCTTTTCCATACCTTAGCTACTATGGCTCCGCCAGTAACTCCTTTACCATGAATAGGTTTAAAATGATCATTCCCGCCCCATATAGCGGTTGATAAGTCAGGTGTAAAGCCAATAAACCAAACATCTCTAGATTTGTCTGAGGTTCCTGTTTTCCCTGCTACAGGTCTGTCATCTAATCTAGCTAATGTTCCTGTTCCTTTTTTTACTACATCAAGTAAAACATTTACCAAGACTGAAACTGCATCTTGTGAAGCCGCTCTAACTGGAACTGGATCATTCCTCTCTACGACTCTTTTTTTAGGATCTTCAATTCTCCTAATTACTATAGGCTTGATATAAATACCGCCTCTTGCAAAAGTCGCATAAGAAGAAGCAGCTTCTAATGGTGAAATGGCTGAGCTTCCTAAAGCAACAGAGAGATTAGGAGGTAAATCTGATTCAATACCACAAGCTCTAGCAGTTTTTATAACATTTTCAATTCCAACTTGCCTTGCTACTTTTACTGCAGGGATATTTCTAGAATTAACCAGAGCTTCTCTGATAGTGATATTTCCCCAATAACTCCCATCAAAATTCTTTGGAACCCACATCATATCACCATCAGGGATTTCAACTTTCGCATCTTTGATTTTTGTATTTGGGTCAACTACTCCTTTTTCAAAAGCAGTAAGATAAACAAAAGGTTTAAATGCTGAACCAATTGTATGTGGATTTGTTGCTCTATTCCATTGGTTCTTCCAGTAGTCACCAACACCACCTACGATTACTCTAACTTGACCTGTTTTAACATCAACAGAAGCAAGCCCATATTGAGTAACTCCATATGGAGCATGTTTAATTTCTTCATTTAAAATTCTTTCAGCTTTTAACTGTGCATCAGGATCAAGTCCAGTGAATACTCTGTAGCCTTTTGCTCTTAGTTTCTGAATATCAAATCTTTTTTTCAATTCTTCAAGTACGTAAGAAAAATAATATGGATATAACTCAAATTGTCCAGGTGCTGAATTGAAATAAAGTTTTTCATTTAGTGCGGTTTTATATTGTTTTGGAGTTATGTAACCAAAGTCCATCATTTTTCTTAGAACAAGATTTTTTCTCTGTATGCCAGACTTTCTGTCTGTGGATAATTGGCTCGGTGCTTTTAACAATCCAGCAAGGTAAGCTGACTCAGCAAGTGTGAGATTATTAGCACTTTTATTAAAGTATTTTTGTGATGCTCTTTGTGCGCCATAAGCTCTGCTTCCCCAAAAAACCTGATTTAAATAAAGCTCTAAGATTTTATCTTTATTTATTTTTTTTTCAAGTTCAAGTGAGAGCAATAACTCTTTAATTTTTCTGGAAAATGTTCTTCCTCTTTCATTCTCTGGAATTAGAAGATTTTTAACTAACTGCTGAGTAATTGTACTTCCACCTTCTACTATTCTTCCGGCCTGTAGATTCGTAAAAAAAGCTCTTACAATCGCTGGTGGATCTATTCCCATATGCTCATAAAAATCTTTATCTTCAATTGCTAAAACAGCTCTTTTTAAAAAAGGAGATATTTCACTTAAAGGAACTACTTGTCTGTCTTCAACACCTTGTAGAAATCCTACAAAATTATCTCTATAGTCATATAACTCTATTGAACTTATCGGTTCATATTCAGTTATGTTTTCTAAACTTGGTAATCCAAAATAATCATTTAATGATGGGATGGCTAGATAAGTACCAATACAAATACCTAAAACAAAAGCTAAAAGAAATAAGAATTTGGTTGACATATGAGTTATTAAAATTAAAAACCGGCACACAGGGCGCCGGTTTTTATTATATCTTTAGAAAACAGTAAAGATAGCTTCTTATTTTTTGAAAACGTCAGAAGCACCTTCAGCTGTCCACTCGATAGCATCTGGAATTCCTTCGAATGCTGATTCAAATGAACGGCAATGAAGAGGTTTTTCTAAACCTGCCCATAAACCTTTACCGCCCCACATTAATCCACCGACTAATGCATGTACTACAGCACCAGGTGCAGCACCAAAGATAACACCAGCGAGTGTTTCGCCAGCTCCATCTTCGTCACCAAGAGCTCCTGCTACTGCTTTTGTACCTTTAACAGCACCACGTACTAAGCCAGCACCACCGCCAACAAGTAATCCTGTTGTGCCTGCAAGTGCAGCGCCAATAGCTTTGAATGGTAATCCGATTGTCCATTCAATAATTGGATCTGACTTTTTGCATCCTGAACTGCTTTCATCTGCTAAAGCAGCTGTAGGAATTAAGGTTGTTGCAACTAATACTAGTGCAAGTAATTTTCTTTTTAACATTCTTATTTTGCTCCTTTTTTGTAATTCATAAAATTACGTTAACCACAACCGATTATTAAAGCAAGTCAATGGCATATTGAGAACTTACAAATATGTATTTTTTTACAAAAATGTATGCCTTTAGGAAAATAAATGTAAATTTAGGCATTTATTGTTCAAAAACCGAAGAAATTTAATAAAAAACAAGAAATTGATTGCTTGATTTAATGTTTTGTATAAATATTGGATACATATGTTATTTAGATTTTTTTTAATTTATATATTTTTTTTTCTTACAAGTTTCTTTTTTTTGGAAACAAAATCTCAAATTTTACTTAAAGGTGGCGTACAAACTTTCTTAGAAAAAGGGAAACAGATTGAAATAAATTTAATAACACCATTAAATTTTTACTTTAATAATGTAGGGGATGAGATTCAGGGGATTCTTGAAGAAGATATAAAAGTTGGTGGAAATGTGATTCTATCTAGAGGAAGTAAAATCCTTGGAGTAGTTTCAAAAATTAATGAGCCTGGGAGATTCGGTGCAGACGGATCTATAGAGGTTGAACTAAATGAAATAATTATTTCAGAAAATGAAAGAATCCCAATTCAAGCTCGCATTAGTACTGATACAAAAACTGTCTTAGAAAAGTCAGCAAATATTTTGACATATGATTCTGCTCTAATTAGCTATGGTGCTTTTAATGGAGCTCTTGCAGGTATCCAGTATGGTGGAATTCCCCTTGCTGTAACTTCTCATGGAGCAAGTGTCTTAGCTGGTGCAGGAGTGGGAGCTGGGGCTGGTCTTATTGGCTCAATTAAAAGAAAAGGAAACATTCCTACAAACTCTATAGGAAAAGCTACTCCCTTTATATTGAAAAGTAATCTTTATATTCTCGGGGATTTAAAACAAGTAGCAAGTGCTAGTCCTTTTGAGGAGGACAGCAGTAAAGAATATAAAGGATTTAGATTTAATCCTCTTCCTAATAAGGAGGATATTGAAATTGTCTTAAAGGAAGTAAAAAAGTTTCATGATAAAAACTATGGAAATGCTGTTAAAGTTCAGTTTGAATTAAAGAACAAATCAAGTAAGTCTATTAGCGTTTCAGATCTTAGGCTTCTAACAGTAAAGAAGAAGAGTATTTTAAATCCAGATGTTATTCTTTCAGGCTCAGAAGTTTTCAAATCTATAAAGCCGGGTACATCATTTAATTCGAGCTTGGTCTTTCTTATTAACTCTAAAAAGGAAGATTACTATTTAGTTTTAGTTGATCCTTTTGATATGCAGGAAGTCCTTAGAGTAGAGCTGAAGTAAGATCTAAGTTTTTGTTATAATGGTTTTATGTCAAAGCAAACAATTGAAAAATCGGAGAAGAAGTCAGTGACTAAAGAAGGAATTGATCTAGATTCAATAGCGTATTTTGGTGAGAAATTTATACCTTTAAGAGAAGCAAATATAAATATAATGACTCATGCTTTTCAGTATGGAACAGGAGTCTTTGAGGGTATTCGTGGATATTGGAATCCTGAAGAAAATCAGATGTATATTTTTCGAATGAAAGAACATTATGAAAGACTTCATAATAGTTGTAAATTGATTAGATTAGAATTACAAAAATCAGTAGAAGAGCTTTGTGAAATTACAGTTGAGCTTATGAAAAAAAACAAACCAAGCTGTGATATGTACATAAGACCAAATGTTTATAAGGCAGGGTTGGTTATAGGACCAGTGCTTATTAATAAAAATGGAATGAATCCCTCAGCTCTTTCTATTACTACTCTTCCTATGGGAGATTATGTAGACATTTCAAAAGGATTACATGTTTGTGTTTCCAGCTGGTCAAGAGTAGAAGATAATGCACTTCCAGCTCGTGGAAAGATTCAAGGAAGCTATGTTAACTCTGCACTTTCTAAAACAGATGCACTTCTCGGCGGATACGATGATGCTATTGTTCTATCTTCTGATGGACATGTATCTGAAGGTAGTGCCATGAACCTATTTATAGTACGTGATGGAAAGCTTATTACATCTGGTGTTTCATCGAATATCTTAGAAGGAATTACCAGAGCTACTATTGTTGAACTTGCTAAAAATGAATTTGGAATTGAGACTGTTGAAAGGCAAATAGACAGAACAGAACTCTATGTCGCTGATGAAGCATTCTTCTGTGGTACTGGTGCTCAGGTAAGTCCTATTACTAAAATTGATCATAGAGATGTAGGTGCAGGAAAAATCGGACCTATTTCTAAAAAGCTTCAAGATTTATATTTTGATGTAGTAAAAGGTAAAAAAGCTAAGTATAAGAGCTGGTGTGCGCCAGTTTTTTAGGATTCTACGCTATATAGGTAAGCCTTTAGCTTTTCTTTCGTCCCATTCTTTTTCCATCTCATCTACATTCTTATATGTTCTTACTTTAACTTCTCCAGCAAGAACTCTTTTCGTATACTCATCATCAGCTTCAGGATCACCTTGATTCATTAAATCTTTTAATCCTCTAGCAGACATTTTAGAGTAGTCTATCTTCTCCAAAGCCATCGTCATTTACCTCCCCATCTCTTTTGACATAAAAAACCCTTGTATCAATTTCACCTTTTAGCGGGTCTGTTTTAATCATTATTGTATCATTACTTGGTTTTATCTCAAACCAATATAATTTATCATTCTTCAACATAGTTAAAAAACGATAAAGTCCAAATAGTTGTTTCTCGGTAGGGAAGAATCTTTGTCCCATAGTGAAAACAAGCTTACCATTTTAAAAGTAAAAATATAATCAGGTAAAATCTCTGATTTTGTTAAGGAATTTTTTGTCAAAAAAAAGTGTCATTGATGAGATCTCAATGACACTTAACTTTTTAAGTAGTTTAATTATGCTGTAGCTGGTTGAGCAGATACAAACTCTTTAACAGCAGAAATCGCATGTCTTGCAATTACTCTGTCTTTTTCTTTTTAGTTATGGTTGGTTGTCATTCCCAACTTGATTGGGAATCTAGCTTAGGTAATATAATCATATAAATCTTTCCAAAAGGGATTTGATTTTTCTATAAGTGCTAATTTCCATTTTCTGTTCCATTTTTTAAGTTGTTTTTCTCTGTAAATAGCAGAATTAACATCATTTGTTTCTTCAAAATATACTAACTTATCAATCTGGTACCTATTGGTAAATCCTTTTATAAGTCCACTTTTATGTTCATAAACTCTTCTAGCAAGGTCATTGGTTATACCAATATATGTTGTCCCATTCTTCTTGCTAGCTAAAATATAAACGTAATAATTATTCATATTTTGTTAGTCCTGGATTCCCGCTTCCGCGGGAATGACATTTAAAATACCATTTCCAAAACAAAAATATAATCAGGTAAAATCTCTGATTTTGTTAAGGAATTTTTTGTCAAAAAAAAGTGTCATTGATGAGATCTCAATGACACTTAACTTTTTAAGTAGTTTAATTATGCTGTAGCTGGTTGAGCAGATACAAACTCTTTAACAGCAGAAATCGCATGTCTTGCAATTACTCTGTCTTTTTCTTTTTCACCTTCTGAAAGCTGGTCAAAAGGTACCATTTGATGCGCAGGAGCCCATGAGCCATTTCTAGTCATCCACTCATCGTGAATTATGGTGCTGATGGATTCAACCACTTCTGCAGAATCTAAGTTTCTTCCACTTAATACGGCATCAAGAGTTGCTTTTATTGCACCTTCTGCAGATGCTGTATTCTCACCAGCATTTCCTGGATCTAGTTGACTGTTGTCAAGTCCAGCAATGTCAATTACTACTTTCATTTTTCCGCTTGCAAGTAGGTGTTGGTTATTTAAGACAAATGATTCAAAGAATTTAGGTTTAATATCTTTAAATCTTGGATTTAAAGGACCATCAATGTCTCCATCCTCGTGATTTTTTGGATTGCTTGCATATCCAGCTTTCCAGTCTGTATGTATGCTATTTGCTACTCCAGGTAATAACTTTGAAAGAGCACTTATTCTATCTATTGTCATATTATCCTCCAATATGTTTGTTTTTTAGACAAATGATTGTAGGTCTTATGAAATATAGCTGTCGTTAAATCAGACTAATTTAATTCTTAGAAAAATATAATGATCTAAAAGTCTATAATTAAAGCTTATTTGATCATTTTGATGTCTTTATTGATGTCTGAATAATCGTCAGATTGGTGTAGTCGATAACTCTAATATGACTATTTGATGACAAAATTATCGTCATTATGATATAATCATATTATGAACATAAGCAATATTCTTCAACAACTTGGCTTTACTAAAAATGAAATTGATGTTTATTTAGCATCGCTTGAGCTAGGCCTTTCTTCGGCTCAAGATATAGCAAAAAAAGCAAACATAAAAAGAACTACAGCATATTCTGTCTTAGATTCATTGGTTCAAAGAGGCTTTATTGGTAAAACTAAAGAGAATGGAAAAACCAGATTTTTAGTAGAGCCACCAGATAAATTACTCTTTATGGTGTCGAATATTGAATCCCAGTTAAAAAATATGCTTCCTGAATTACAGGCTATTTATAATTCTAAAAAAAATAAACCAAAAGTATTTTTTTACGAGGGAAAGGGAGCTATTCAGACTGTATACGAAGACACTCTTAGAGAAAAACCTTCTGAGATCCTCGAATGGAATACAGATAGATTCTTTAAACAATTTCCAGCTGACTATAACTATATTCAAAAAAGAGTTCAGCTAAACATAAAAGCGAGAAGAATGGCCCCGAGTAATTCTATCTGGCATAAAAAGCATAAGCCTATGGATAAAATGGAATTAGCTGAAACAGTTATTGTCCCATCACATAGGTTTTCTCCAGAGGTTGAAATTAATGTGTATGGAAATAAAGTAGCTTTTATAAACTATGTAGAGAAGATTTCAGTAATTATAGAAAGCCCAGCTATAGCAAAAGCCATGAAGCAGGCATATGAACTTTCATGGATAGGTGCTAAATCTGTAGAGATTAAGTAGAGTTTTCAAATTTTTTTAAAGGTTAACTTTAATAATTTAGATTTTCTTAATCCTTATCTCTTGAAGGTTAAGGCTTTAAATTGCAAAAATTAATAGTAAGAATATATGGCTTATACCGTTTCAGATTTAACAGATTCGAAGATTTCAACTCTTTTAGGGATACGTCGCATTCATCCTAATAAAGAGAAGAATTCTTTTCGTAAAAAGGCTATTCCTGTAAGGTTAAATTCTTTTGATGATAGAAAAACCTTAACAGTTAATATAAAAAGCTTTTCTTTCTATAATAGAAAGCTTATTTTTAGAGATCTTGCAAAAGATTGTGATATTTTGTGCAGAGGTAGTGATTCTAATCTTGGAAAGATTTTAATATCTGGAGGTGAGTCAATATCTAATATCTTATTGAGTGTTCTTGAAATCCATTGTGGTGAAGCTTTATTACAGGGAGCCTTAAAGCTAGACCTGGAAAAGCTTTCTGAGGACTTTTATAAAGCATTAAACTTCTTTGTTCTTTCTGATGTACCCTCCTGTAAAGAAGTCTCATATGAAAATTTAGCCTCTGAAGATAGACAAATTTTAAGAGAGTTTATTGTTTATGCAGTAGAACATCATAATAAAGTTAATGGATTAAATATAACTCTGTATAATACTAAATCTTATAAACTTGAAAAAATAGAGCTTGCCCAAAAAAAACTTATAAAAACTCTTAAAGGATTAGCAGATGGATCTAGTGAGTTCCCAGAGCATGATACTGATAAGGCTCCTGAAATAGTTTCAACTTTTAGAGCATTGCAAGTTGAAAAAGATAAGATTCTCAGTTTTGTTCCACCATTGTTTCGACCGATAGAAAGCATTAGATATGAGACTGTAGATGGTGTTGATAGATATGGTTATAAAAATTGTGAGGGAAGAAAGGAAAAATATGGGCTTTATGATTTAATGCTTGATCCTGGGAAATATCCTGTAATGGATAATGATCTGAAAGTACAACTTCAAGATATTCTGTTAACTGATGAGATTTCTCTTGAAGATAAAATTAAATGGGGTTATATAGATGGTTTAGGCTATATCCCTCTTCTTCCTGGTGTTATGAGAGCAGAAAACTCTACGTCTACTTTTGTTAACCTCATTATTAATGAGGCACAGAATCTTAAAGATAAGCTCGTTTATCAAATTGGTCCTAGCCATGGTGGGATTACTAAGAAGTTAGCAGAATCTGCTGGTGAAGTTGTTGCTGTAGATATTTTACCGGAAGCAATTAAAAATACAAAACTTACTTTAAGAATACTACCAGAAGAAAAAAGAAGAAATGTTATGTTAATAAATGATGACCTCTCTTATTTAGTAGAACATTCAAAAAAAACTGGGAGAAAAGCTAAATATTTGTTTTTTAATTGTCCTATTTTTAAAGGAAGTGGAAATCATAATTCAATGGCAGGAGATGATTTTGATTTAATAAAAAGAACAATTAAGATTCTTCCTGATGTATTAGATGAGGATGGAAAAGCTTATTTATTAGTTGGATATCCGAGGTCAGAGCAAGGACGGAAAAGATTATGGACATTGGATAAGCTAAGACATTTCTTGCTAGCTGAACTTCCAGAATATAGCTATAATGATAGTGATTATTGTAGATCTTATGAATCACGCTATAGCGAACATGGTACGTATGGAATTGTTGAAATATTTAAAAAGCCACATAAAGATAGCTAAAAAAACTATTTATATTTTTTCTATGCTTTTAGTTTTTAATTCATACAGTTATACGTTTGCTCAGAATGATCAGAATAATTCATCAGGTATTTTTTCTTTAAAATGTTCTCGTTATGAAAAACAAATTGAAATGTCTAAATCGAATAGAGAAATATTTGAACAAAAATTGAGTGATGAAAAAGCAAAAGGTGAAAGTGCTAGACCTGATGTGATCAGTGTGATTGAATCCAGAGTTAATGAGATTGATGAGCAGATAGCAAATATTCAGGATACGCTGGACCTTTGTCATGGAAAACTTAATCCTCCTAATCCGAATAAGTGTTCTGGATTTGAATATCAGATAGAAGTTTATTTAGCAAATGTGAAAATATTAGAGCAAAAAATCAGTGATGAAAACGCAAAAGAAACCCCAAAGTCAGAAGTGATTACAGTCGCTGAGTCAAAAATAAATGATCTTAAAAAACAAATAAGTGATTTTCAGGATGTATTAAATAGCTGTAAGGAAGTTAACGGTTCTTCTAAATAATGGAAACTATTTTTTCCTAGCCCAAACTAATCTGCTTCCAAAAGTGTTTTTATCAAATGAAAGGATATCAAAAGTTGATAGAAGTCCCTTTAGTTCTTCATCTGTGAAATTTCTTAACATCATACCTTTTCTCATTTCATCTGTATAAACATGAGTTTGATCTTCTAATTCAAAGTATTCACCTTTCCCTGATCCTACCTGATCAAAACACCCAAAGAAAAATCCTTTATCGATTAAAACATTACTGATCTTTTCAAAAATTACTTTTGCTTGATCGTATCTAAAGTGTTCAAGGGAAGAATTAAAAACAATTGCATCGAAAGATTTTTCAGGAAATGGCATTTCAAAAATATCACCACAAACAAAATTTATATTTTGAATATTGTCTTCTTCTTTCCATTGATTTGCTAATTTTATTGCTACATCAGAAATATCAAGACCAGTCACATCAAAGTTATATTTAGATAGAAAAACAGATAGCCACCCTGATCCACAAGCTAAATCCAATATTTTTTTTAATTGAAACTTTTTGAATTTTCTTGCTACTTCATGTATATATGGTAATTTTGGTGGATCTTTATGAATCTTCGTGACTCTGCTCCAGGCAGTATCCCAGAAAGTTAGGTTCTCTTTGTAAATTTTTTCTATGTCTTGCATTGTATTCATAAATTTAAGGAGAGTTCTTTAAAGACTCCAATCAAGTTATAATTTATCATATATGAGTAAGTAATAACATGTAAAAGGAAGATAATAAGGGTAATAAAGTGAAACAAAATAATTTAAAGCATCAAAGTAAAACAGTTTGTGATGGTCCAGAACGTGCGCCACACAGAGCTTTTTTCCGTGCAATGGGACTTGGTGATAAAGAAATAAATCAGCCTTTTATTGGTGTAGCTACTACCTGGAATGAAGCTACTCCATGTAACCTTACTCTTCATGATCAGGCTGAAGCAATTAAAAAATCAATTTCTTTAAATGGTGGTACTCCCAGAGAATTTACTGCAATTTCAGTAAGTGATGGAATAGCCATGGGACATGAAGGGATGAAGGCTTCATTGGTTAGTAGAGAAATTATTGCTGATTCTGTAGAGCTTATGATGAGGGGGCATTGCTATGATGCATTAGTTGGAATTGCTGGATGTGATAAAAGTCTTCCTGGAATGATGATGGTAATGCTAAGGCTAAATCTCCCTTCCATATTTCTATATGGTGGAACTATAATGCCTGGAAAATATGATGGAAAAGATATTACGGTTCAGGATGTCTATGAAGCAGTAGGCTCTCATAGTGCAGGGAAAATTACAGATAAAGAACTCTATGACATTGAGTGTGGAGCATGTCCAGGAGCAGGATCATGTGGTGGGCAGTTCACAGCGAACACTATGGCATGTGTGGCAGAAGCTATAGGAATAGCATATCCTGGTAGCAGTGCATTTCCAGCGATAGATAAAGATAGAAGTAAAATACATGAGATTCTTGGGAAAACAATTATAAATCTTTTAAAAGAAGATATCAGACCAAGAGACATAATGATTAAAAAAGCATTTGAAAATGCTACTAGAATTGTAGCGGCAACAGGTGGATCTACAAATGCAGTTTTACATCTTCCTGCTATGGCATATGAAGGGGGAATAAATTTTACGATAGAAGATATAGAGAAAATCTTTAATACTACTCCTTATTTTGTTGATTTAAAACCAGGTGGAAAATATACAGCTTATGATGTGCATAAAATAGGTGGGGTGCCTGTAATTCTAAAAACATTATTAGATGCAGGATTATTACATGGTGATTGTTTGACAGTAACTGGAAAAACAATGGCTGAAAATCTTAAAGATATAAAATTTCCAGAGAATCAGGATGTCGTTCTTCCTATTTCTAAAGCTATGAGCTCAACAGGCGGAGTTAAAATTTTAAAGGGAAATCTTGCACCAGATGGAGCTGTAGTAAAAGTAGCAGGGTGTAAAAAATTAATTCATCGTGGTCCTGCAAAAGTTTTTGATAGTGAACAAAAAACATTTACAGCAATTATAAATAGAGAAATTAAAGCCGGAGATGTAGTTGTGATTCGCTATGAAGGACCACAAGGTGGACCTGGAATGCGGGAAATGCTTTCTGTTACTGCCGCTCTTTATGGACAAGGTCTTGGTAGTGAGTGTGCACTGCTGACTGATGGAAGGTTTAGTGGAGCTACACGTGGGCTTATGATAGGACATGTGGCACCTGAAGCGTATGTAGGCGGACCGATAGGATTAATTCAAGATGGAGATATTGTAGAAATTAATGCAGAAAAAGGTACTATTTCTGTCGAGCTAAGTGATTCAGAATTAAAAACCAGAAAACAGAAGTGGAAAAAGCCTGAGCCAAATTATAAAACTGGTGTTTTAGCAAAATATGCAAAGTTAGTAGGAAGTGCAAAAGAAGGTGCTATTACAAACTATAGCTTAGATGAAAAAATCCCGGCTACGTCTCTACACTAATATTGAGTTATAATTAAATTTGCTCTTTTCTGAATACTGAGATCTAACTTTCAAATTTCAATCTCTAAATGGCAGGTGTCGCCAAGCGGTTAAGGCCCCGGGTTGTGGTTCCGGTATACGCGGGTTCAAATCCCGTCATCTGCCCATCTTTATTTATAGAGGTTCAGACAAGCTGAACCTTCTTTTTTCTCTTCACTTCACCGGATTTACTGGATGAACCAGATAAATCCTTTTAAAACAAGTAAGTAAATATTTCTTAATTATAGTTTGAGTTTAGGCAAGCTGAGTTTTATTCTGTTAAGGACATCCAATTACTAAATCTAGATAAAGGCTTATCTAAGTTATCCCATTCTCTAAACACAGTCGTACTTGCTTCATATAACCTTAAGATATTCTCACAAATGGCTTTTATGATAGGATTTCTAGCGAACTGCTTTATAAACTCAGTAGTCTGTTTATACTCTTTTACAATAATTTTATCAGGGTCCATTTTAAATATTGAATAGTCACCAACTACAGCACAATGAAGTTTTGATTCTAACTTATCAATTAACTTTACTAGGTTACCAATATAAGATTCTTGTCCCTGAAATTCACAGCTATTTTCTGCCAAGTAATATGCAGTTAATAACTCTTGGTAATCCCTTGCAAACTCTTTACCAAAATCCGTTTTCGTATCCGTTTGAATCTTATTTATACAATCTTCTACTATATGATATCTTTGTTCAGCTGAGTCTATCGCTAACTGGGTTTTATCTTGTGAACTGATAATTGCTTCATGTATTTGTTCATGTAATGAATTACGACCATCGTATACAGCTTTAAGTGAATAAAAAATTAGTAACTCTGCAATTCTATGCTCAAGTTCCTGACGATGTCCTTCAGTTATTTTAGGGTCTTCTGCTTTGTCTTTGCTCATTGGTAATCTCTGACAGAATGTAGAAATTTCACCAGGGATCTCTGGCATATCATGTAACATTAATGAGAGCCTTACTAACTTGGATATTTTATCAAAATCATCACATAAATCCCCTTGAATCTTAGCTTTAGCTTCAGGGTTAAATATTTCATCACATAAAAAATTTAAACCTACTAAGTGATCTGTAATTTTAGAATGTTTTTGAGGAATAAAGTCTGCCCCTGTTGCCCTAAATATCCTGCCTAAGTAGGGAAATAAAATTTTTAAGGCATTAAAAGATTGTTCTGAGATATTTAACTCTGAGTGAGAGTGTAGAGGGAAAGCTTGTATATAGTCTTTGTCTTGCCAATCTACTCTATAAGCAGTTATATTTCCTGGAAACCTTCTCTTTGTAAATTCTGCAAGTGGGATAGGCTTACTTTTATTAATATGTGCAGATGTAATAATGGGAATCATTTAGTTAACAATCTTTGCATTTCTTCAAATACTAATTCAAACTGACAATCACCATTTTCAAATGCAACTGCTATCGCTTCAAGTTCAGGTCCACCAATTTCTCTAAATACTTTAGCGTTTCTTTTTAATACCAGTTCGCTATCGCTTGGATCTTTTGCAGTTGCAAAAGCAAAAACAAGTTGTAACCCTCTTGCTAAGCTTTCATCATGTTCTGCTAACTCAAAAAGTTCAGCATATGGTTTCCCTGCATGATCAGGATTAACTCCTAAAAGTTCGTAAAAATCTCTGTGTGCTTGCTTATCTGCTAAAAAAGCTATGCCGGCTTGTAAGCCAGTAACTCTAGAGTAGCTTAGTAAGCCTGATTTAAAATCTTCTATTGTTCTTGGTAGTGGAAATGTTCCGGCATTTTTTTTGCATAGAGAAATCGCTCCACGAGCAAAGATGTTGACTAGCTTTCTTCCTACTTCTGAATTCGTTATAGGTGGGGTTTTCATTACATATAATTAAAATATGAGTCCAGTAGAAAATCAACTAGGAAACCTAAAGAGATGTTTAAATAGAGATTAAATCTTTTTAATATAGGAGTTAAACTTGTCCTACTAAAGGCATAACTAAGTCAATCATTTCCATGTCTGATAAGTTTTCACTAAGTATAGCTACGATTTTTCCATTTTCTTTCCAGTATGTAAAATTACAATTTCCTTCATGTCCACAGTGAAAGGTGGTTCCATTTATATCCATTTTATGACATGTGGGCATATTAAAGTTCTCTGGAAACATGCAGAGAGAAATCTTTTGACCACTGTCATTTTTAAATGAGACTAGTCTTAAATCTTTAGAGAATGCTTTAGGTATAAAGCTGGAACCTACTACTTGAAAATTGTTTTTCTTGAAGTTTGATAAATTTTTGTCATTGATCTTAAGTTTAATATTATTAGAAACTAAATCTAAATCATTGTTTGCGACTTGAAGCTTTGTATTGTAGTAAAGTTCAGAAATCGTAGTCTTTTTAAAATATGAAGAGTTAATAAGACCAAGTCCAATAAAGCCCACTAAGCAAGCGGCAATTAAATATTTTTGAATTCTTTTAGAGGTTGATGTAATTCCATACTCTTTATAGATTTTATTTACCAGCTCTTTTGGTGGATCATAAGAGTTTGAGAGATGTTTTAACTTTGATTTAATTTCTTCATTTAAGTCCCACTTCGCTTTACATAAATCACAACTATCCACATGATTAATAATTTCAAGACTTTTATCAACAGAAAGCTCATTGTCTGCAAGTGCTGAGATATAAATTTCTATAGTCTTACAACTCATTTTATATTACTCACTTTTTTACCTTCAGTAGAATAACCTCTTTCGACTAAGAGGTTTCTAAGCTTTTGTCTGGCTTTGTGTAATCTCGACATAACTGTTCCAATAGGAATATTTAAGATGTCTGAAATCTCTTTATAGGAATATTCATTTATATCTTTCAGGTGAATTATTTCTCTTTGATCTGGGGTTAAATCTTTTAAAACAGTATTTAAATCTTTAAAAAACATGTTTGACTCAACTTCATCGGCTGGAGTCTTATAGTCTGTTACGTCTACATCAGCAATGTCTACTGTTTCTAATTGTTTTTTTCTTACATAATCAATATGAGTATTTAAAAGTATTCTGGTTAACCATGCTTTTGGGTTTTCAATAATGTTTTCTGAATTTATAAAGTATTGATAGGCTTTAGTACAAGTATCCTGAACTAAGTCTTCTGCTAAATCTTTATTTTGGCATTTCATATATGCTAACTTCCAAAGAATGTTCAGGTTCTCCTGAATTATTTTTGCAAACCTCTTTTTTTTAAGCCAGATTACCAATCTTTAGCCTTTTCATTACTTTTGACGGAATACCTATAACTTTATTCTTAGGGTTATTCCTTTATTTATTTATCTTAACAGAAAAATTATACCCATAATCCAATAATCCTCTAAAAGATAAATATAATGTATTTATGCAGACTATAGACCAAAAACACGGGCTTATAAAACCAATAATCCTTTTTTTTGTATTAGTTTTAATATTTGCTACATATTTATTTATCGCTGGGAAAAGCGAGGCACATTTAAAAAGGGCTGATAAGTTTGGAAATATTCCAGAATATGGAAGGGATCAATACTACAATCTCCAAACATCTGCATTCCTTTCTGGACACCTTTATTTGCCAGTAAAACCAAGGAAAGAACTACTAGAGCTTAAAGATCCTTATGATCCAGAAAAGAATGCTCCATATAGACTTTTAGATCTATCACTTTTTAAAGACAAATATTATATGTACTTTGGGGTTACTCCAGTTCTTGTTCTTTATTTACCTTTAAAGCTTTTAGGAATTGAAGTTTATGATAAATGGGCAACAGCAATATTTTCATTTGGTGGATTTCTATGGACTGTTTTATTGATCTTTCATCTTTGTAAAGTTTATTTTCCTAAAACAAAATTCTGGAAAAAGATATTAGCGGTTTTAGTCTTATTCTCAGTTATCCCTATTTCCGGAATTTTAATAAATCCTGTAGTGTATCAGGTCGCTATTTCTGCAGGATACTTTTTTCTAATGGGTTCAATTTATTTTCTTTGTAAGCTCTTAAAAAGAGATTCATTATTGTTTTGTTTTTTGAGTAGTTTATTCTTTGGACTATCTGTAGGGTGTAGAGCTCATTTTATTCTAGGAACTATAATTTTTCCTCTTATATGGTTTTGGGTATTACAAAAAAATAAGAATAAAACATATTTAAAGAAAGCAGTTGTTTTATTTTTCTTTCCTCTTTTAGCTATTTTATTTCTTTTCTTTCTATATAACTATCTCAGGTTTGGCAATCCATTGGATTTAGGAGATACTTATCAACTAGCTTATTTCAACTGGCAAGATGAGGATAAAGGTTTTGGCACTAAATTTATAATTCCAGGAATATATTATTTCTTTTTTCATAAACTATTTTTCTCTCCAATAATACCTTTTAGTTCACCATTTACTTTTGTACCTAATTGGCTAAAAGTAACTAATGATTATTTTATAGATAAACCAGTGGGAGTTTTCCCTGGGTTACCATTCACTTTGATTTTATTATTTGCTACTTTTTACTTCCCTGTTAAAAAGCTTATATTAAAACATAAGACTAGCTTTAAAAATAATAAATATCCAATCGCTGAATTTTTTATAATTTTATCTTTTTCAATATTAAACCTTCTTACGATATTAAGTCATCAAGGAGCCTTAAACAGATACTTGCCTGATTATGCAGGGAGTTTTGTAATTTGTTCATTTATTCTTTGGATGTACTTTGAAAATGAATATAAGAATGGAAAAATAACACTATTGTTTTCTTTATTTAGTGTTTTAAGTATTTTAAATGGACTGTCTGTTATTTTCTACAAATACTTTTATGACTTATATTTTAGTAATGCTAGTTTATATACTGAAATACTAAGAACTTATAGTCTTTTCTGGGATGTTATTATGGCAGTTTCATTTATACAAGACTTGATATGGAAGATATTGCTTGGACTGTGAGCCGTGTAACAGCTTCTAAATAAGTCTTAGTGAATACAATAATAAAGGCTTTAAAATCCTCCACCAGTCTATTATTGGTCTTGTTTTAGTCATGGCTCCACTTCTAGAATAATTAAAATGATGTAAAGTCTTAGGATATATTTTAGTGACAGGAACTTCTAGCAGTCGATATTTTAATTTAATGGCCATTAGATAAAGATAAAACTCAAAAGAGACTCCTTCAAGCCATTGTGCATATAGATCAATTCTTTTATCTTTTAGTAATGAAACTTTAATTGCTCTAAAACCATTTGTACTATCAGTGGCTTGAAACCCAGTAATTGTACGTATTAGAAAAGGATGTAGTTTTGTTGCAAACTTTCTTAGGAAGGGCATATTGTGATTTATGTTTGATTGTTCTAAGTAGCGGGATCCCTGAACATAGTCAGCTTTACCTTCTAAGATAGGCTTTAGCACTTTTGGTATTTCATTAGGATTATCTTTTCCATTTGGTGCTATAAAAACAATAACATCATAATTATTTTCGATGGCATATTTAATGCTGGTCATTAGTGTGCTTCCAAGTCCTTGTCTTTTACTATGATTTAAAACTGTCACGCCGAATTTCTCGGCTACTTCTTTCGTTTTATCTGTACTTCCATCGTTAATAATCACCACTTCGTCAACTAGCTTTTGCTTGTCAAAATTAAACTTCTCTAAAAAGAGACCCACTCTTGTTTCTTCATTAAATGCCGCTGAGGCTGAAATAGTTCTCATAAAATGTTAGTTAGCTTGTTTTACAATCCCCTTTTTTACCATTACATCCCATGCTTTAGAAAAGTATTCATTTATTTTCCCTTGTGATTGAATCCAGCTGACATAGTTTTTAATGCCAGATTCTAAGCTGGTGGAGGGTGTAAATCCTATCTTTGAAAGTTTTTTATTGTCTGAGAAAAGATGCCTAACATCTCCAGGTCTGAACTCTTTTCTAAGGGTAGGCTTAACATCTTTTTTATACTGTTTGGATAGTGTGCTTACAAAATCTAATACTTTAATAGGTTTTCCATATCCTACGTTAAAAACTTCATGATCAGCTTTTGAATTAAACCCTACGAAAATATTTGCATCTGCAACATCTCCTACATATACAAAATCTCGTGTTTGTTTTCCATCTTCATAAATAACAGGTGGAACATTGTTTAAAATCATTGTTGAAAAAATGGAGCAGACTCCTGTATATGGGTTAAACAAAGATTGTCTGGGTCCATATGTCACAGAGTATCTGAGTGCTACTGAGGGGATATCCAGTTGTCTTCCCATGAGTAGTCCTATTCTTTCTTCGGCATATTTGCTGATGGAGTAAATGTGAGCTGGATTAACAGGTTTTTTTTCATCTGTAGCAATTGGTTGAAGATTTGATTTACATCTGGGACAAATCATTTCCCATTTACCTTTAACTAGTTGTGGTAATTCTCTGGGCTGAGGAAAACAAACACCATGTTTTTTACACTTATATTTCCCCTCTCCATATACAGCCTGGGATGAAGCAAAAACAATTTTTTTTACTTTGTGCTTCTTTTCTTTTATTAACTCATATATATTTAGAGTACCTAATGCATTTGCTTCAATATATTTAGATAATTGAGTAGAAAACCCACCATAAGCGGCTTGGTGAAAAACTATATCAACTCCATTTAGAGCTTTATTTAAAACTCTTCTATCTCTTACATCACCAACAATTAATTTTGATTTTTTATTTATCCAGGAAGGAACTGTTCCTCTATGAGTTTCATTTTCTAGATTATCTAGAATAACTACATCTAGTCCTTTTAAAACTAACTTGTCTACTATATGTGAACCTATTAAACCCGCTCCGCCTGTGACAAGTGCTCTCAATTTTATTTACTCCTTGCTCTAGTATAAAACATTAGTTGGTTAATGAAGAAAAAGATAAAGATCAAATCTTTATCTTATTTAGATTTACTAGTATTTTCAATAATTTGATTTAATTTTTCAATTTTTTCTTCTATTAATTTGTGAGATTCTTCTGGATATTTGTTAATAATTTTTTTTATCCAGGGATGGAAAGCTCCAAATTTCGGATGGATATATTTATTAATAGGTGCAAATACTACTGCAGGAATACCAGCGGCACATTGACCGTCAGGAATGTTAAGTTTTACGTGACTTCCTCCTGCTATAAAACACCCATATCCAATTGATACTCCTGGATATAATATTGATGCACTTGCTACTACAGCTAAGTCGCTAATTTTTACTCCCTGTACAATTGGTGATGGTGGAAAGGGATCATTTAAAGTTTGTACTCTAGGAAATAGATATGCAAAATCACCTATAACAACATCTTCTGCTATGGTTACTAATGAGTGTAATCTCACATAATCCCCAATTTTAGAATATCCGTCTAGGACAGCATTAGTGCCTAATTGTAAATATTTCCCAACAACACAATTTTCTCTTGCAAATGCATGATGCCCTGTAATTAGTCCTTGTCCATAACTAGAACCCTCATAAAAAATGCTATGGCTTCTTATATGTGAATTCTTACCAATAATTAGTGGTTTTCCATTTGCAGATTTGCATGGATATCCAATAATACAATTTGACTCAATGATACTATTATCTCCAATCTCGACATTGTCATGAATGGTCGTAAAATCTCCAATTTGTACATTGTGACCAATTTTTGCTTTTTTTGAAATGTTATTTAAAGTACTCATATTAATCAAGACTAACCCACCTAACTAATTTTTCCATAGGAAACATTCCATCCCAAGGGTAACTGAATAAAGTCATTTTGCCTAAGTCAGTTATTCTTTCTATACCAGCTTCTGTTGCCTTAATAGCAAATTCAATTTTTCTTTCAGAGTCTATTAGTAATCCTAGGGTTTGATTCCCATGATTTATAAATGGTAGAACAGCATTTATATTATCAATAGGTCTAACAAATAGAACTCTGGAAAAACAAGGATTAGCAAATCCTGAATCTTCAGAAGAAATTACTGTCCAGTCGGTTCCATCAGATTTAAATACTTTACCTTCAAGGGCATATTCTGACCTTATTGAAGCAATTGAAAAAGATTCATCTGGAGATATGGGTAGCTTAGGGATTCTTTTTAATGCTTTTTCCATTCCTTTTGCAAGGGATTCAGCTATTTGTAGCTGACTGATATTACTATTTCTTTCCACAAATATTGTATGTGGTGAGTTGCATCCATATTGGTCAAAAATAGATGCATCAAGTGCAATCTTAAATGTAAATTCATCTAACTCTGATTCTTTTATACAATTTTTGCCAATGACAATAAAAGAATATTTAGGTCCAAAAATCACATCGTCAGTTTCATATCTTCGCGGAATAGAAAGAATACTTTCTACTGCTTCTTTTCCTCCCCAAGCTATTCGTACATTTGAAATATCAGAAAGACTTTTTTGACTTGATTTATCATCTTTATTGCAGTAGACAGTTAAAATTGATTTAATAATTTCTCCTCCAGAAATGGTTACTCCTGCTGGTGTTGTTACAGAGTATGAAGAAATTTTTTGTAGTATTTCTGGTAAAACCATTCCATTTTCTCTAGGGAGCTTAACTATGTTTGCATTTTTTGTAATTATTCCTTGTATTAAAGAAATTATTCCTAAAATAGCGACATTTCCACTAAGCCAATGAGTAACAATTCCTTTAGGCTGACACATTAACATTTTTTTTAAATTATTAGAAAATATAAAAGTATCTAAATAGTTTTTATTATTTCTAAATGACTCATTAACCAAGGGTTCTAAATTCACTCTTTTTAAAAAATTAACTAAAAAAGTTATCCCATGTATAGAAAATTTACTTAAAAATGCAGAGTCTTCCTTAAGCCATTTTGTTGAAATACTATCAAAAAAAAACAGTAAATCATCTATAGAAAGTTTTTTGAGGTAGTCTTGAGCCTTTTTTATTTTCTCTATTTCATTTTTTAAGTCTAATATTTTCTGTGAATTGTTTAAAATAGCATCAGTTAGATTCAGTTCAGCTTCTTCAAGGTAAGAAATTTTGTAAATATTTAAAATCATTTTATTGAACGATTTCTGCGAGTATATCTCCGCAACCTCTTGCTTCTGCTTTTTTAGCCCTGCCTACCATTTCAAACTGAACTCCAATTCTTCCGTTGGCATCTTTTCCTCTCCCAATAATCCTGCCTACATCTTCAGTTAAGACTGAAATGCCTGGATAACTATATGGTATTGGAGTAAGAAATTGGATTAGTCCTTCTTTCCCATCTTCTGTAGGTTCTAATGTTTGAAAATCTCTAATTATTATTTCTGAATAAATAGGAGTAATTTTTGGTGATAATCCGCAATTTGCATATGTTATTCCCATTTGTTCAGTAAATCCATAAAAATCAATAATGTCATTTTTGTTAATTCCAAGGAGCTCACTCACATCATTTAAAAAAGTTTCCTTGTCAACTTTTTGAGATTCTAACTTTTTCCACCCGCCAATATGAACTACTTTTGATTTTACTGGAAGTTTAAATGATAATCCTTTATTTTTAAGCTCTTTAATGAAATTATTGTATAAAACAAATGTAAATCCAAAAATACAAACCTCAATGTTTTCAGATTCATATTTGTTTAATGTAGAAATTAACTTTTCAATATCTAGCGAAAGGTTACCTTCATTTGAATTTAGAAAATAGTCAGCACTTTTAGCAAAAACCAGAAAGCCTCTTGTTGCCGCTGATCTAGCAGAGATCTCTGCAGATTTGGCCTTTTTAGGATCCTCATCTAAAATAATAAAAGGTCTTCTTTCACTTCCTAAATAGTTAGTCATTATTTTTGCAGATACCAATGTTTGCCTTCTCGAAGTGACTGAATCAATCGATATGCTGGATGGCATTCCACTGGTAGCGCTAGAATTTAGTGTAAGCAAAATCTCTTCTTTAGGTAATGAACTCAAATTCTTTTTTTTGAAAATATTTATAGGTAAGT
Organism: uncultured Gammaproteobacteria bacterium; assembly: GCA_964602915.1. Lineage (GTDB taxonomy): Bacteria > Cyanobacteriota > Vampirovibrionia > 2-02-FULL-35-15 > 2-02-FULL-35-15 > CAZRTB01. The sequence continues at coordinate 67,381 of CAZRTB010000008.1, forward strand.
ATGGTAGATTACCTAAGTTTTTAATTTCATCATCTGGTGAAAAGTTCTGGTTAATGCAAAAATTCTTAAACAATTCACAATTATTAAAATGATGCTTAAAAGATTCACCCATAGCTTTTGTAAAAAGTTTATTTTTCTCCTCTATACTTAGCTCGTAAGGATTTAATTTTAAGAGCTCTTCTGTGGAGGGTTGATTCATAGATATTTTTCCACAGCAGTAGAGATAATTTCTATTATATCGTTTTTAGTAGGTGGTGCTGGGTTTGTTCTAATTGTTCTGTCATTTAAAGCTGACTCTGCAATATTTTCTTTATTTTGTAATAGTTCTTTTAAGATGTCTTTTTCTGGGATTAAACTTGATTTGTCTACAAGTGTATCAATTTTACTTATTAGGTTTTTAATATCATGAAGTCCACAATCTGAGACCATAGAACTATATTTGTTGGATGTTTTTAGGTTAAACTTTATTACTTCGTTTAAGAAAAAAGCATTTGCTTGTCCATGTAATAGTCCAAAAGAATTTGTTTGGTGTGCTATTGCATGCGTTAAACCTACAGAATTGTGATTCTGGACTATTCCTCCATAGAAGGATAAATAAGATAATGACTCAAGGGATTCTTCAGAAATAGAATCATTGTCTTCTATCGTAAGTATTAAATTTAAGAGTTCTTTTATTCCATAAATAGAATATGGGCGTACAAGAGGATGATCAATGATTGAAACATACCCTTCAATGCAGTGTGTTAATGCATCAAATGCACCAGATAAAATCAACTTTTTATTTAAATTTTTACTTGAAGAAGAATCTATTAAAACATAATCTGGTAGGAGTGATGATGAGAAAACTATATTTTTTCCTAAAGAATCTTTTTTATTAAAAACAGCTGATGAGCTTACTTCTGCTCCAGATCCAAATATTGTAGGGATGGCTAAAAATTTTATCTGTTTCTTTTCCGTTGGCAGTTTATTTTGTTGAGTTATATTTTCTAAATTCAGATTTTCATTTTCAACTAATAGAATTGCAATTTTGCTAGAATCTAAAATAGATCCACCACCTATAGAAATTACAAGGTCGGGTTTGAAATCATTTAACTTGCTATAGATTTCTAATATTGATTCTTCTGTAGATTCGCTACCTTGTTTTTCAAAAATTAGGATGTCTTTATCTTTTAAAATAGATTTAATTTTATCTTTTATTGGAATTGAATATTTTGACTGAGTTGATACAATTGCAACTTTTTTAATTGACGAACTTAGAATAGATAATATTGAGTTTATGTCAACAAATGTCATCTTAGGAAGGATTAGAGGATTTGTAGTGATTTTACTCGTAGTAATTGCACCCTTTCCACCGTTGGTAGATGAGTGATTTTCTAATATTTTAACTATGTCTTTAACGTTGTTAATCGACATGACTTCATCCACTGAAAACTGAGTGCTAAATTTCTCTTCTAGTTTTAATATTAATTGTATTTGACCTAGGGAATCCCAGGTCGGTAAATCTCCTGGTGCTAGGCTATCGGAAACCTCACTTTGAGAAATATAAAAATGTTCTGATAGAATTTCATACACTTTATTTTTGATGTTACTCATACTATAACCTCGTTCTTAATAAACTTCTTTTAATTTTTCCTGAGTCAGTCTTAGGAATTTTATCAATAATTTCGAATTCTTTTGGTATTTTGTAAGCTTCTAAATACTCAAGGCAGTATTTCTTTAGTAAATTAAAATCCAAATTAAAAGTTTTATCTATGGGAACAATATAAGCTTTTATTATTTGATTTAAAAATTGATCTTTGTCACTCTTTAGTCCTACTACACAACAGTCTTCTACCCCATCATAGTTTTTTAGAACTTCTTCAACTTCAAGTGGACCTACTTTTAGTCCACCAACATTAATGATGTCATCTTCTCTGCCGATGAGCTGTATGTAGCCATGTTCATCATATTTTCCAATGTCACCAGTTTTAAGCCAACCACCTACTAGGCAGTTATTAGTTTTTTCAGTGTCATTTAAGTATCCTTTCATTACCATGTTTCCCTTGATTATAAGTTCACCTTCAATATTGGTTTCAATCTCATGCATATTTTGATCTACAATTTTTATTTCTACATTTGGAGAAGGTCTTCCTATTGAATCAATAAATTTTTTTTCACTATTTAATTCTATAAATGCTGACCTTGACGCTTCTGTTAATCCATAACTGTAGTATATTTTTGTATTTGGGCAGATTTCAATTAGTTTAAGCTTATGTTTTAATTGCATTGAAGAAGTGCAAATTTCAATATATTTTAAACTTCCTGAAACCTCTTTAAAAAACTTTTCATAATAATCTAAAATTATAGAAAATCCTGATGGTACTGAACAAAAACCATTTGATGAATATTTTTTCATATTAAAGATGACTTTTTCTGGTCTTAATAACCCCTTTTCCAAAATTACGGTACCACCCACATCAAATATACATCTAATTCTGCCAAAGCCAAATGAATGGCAAAGTGGTATTGGAACTGTTTCAACAGCCCACTCGCCAATATTCATTAGAGAATTTATGTTTTTGGCTGAAGACAATAGATTGAAATGACTTAGCTCTACACCTTTAGCTAGACCGCTTGTTCCTGATGTGTACATAATGATTGCTGTGTCTGATGGATCACAGGTTATTTCTGAATAATTTAAAGTAGTGTTCATGATGCTGTCAACATCAATAAAACTTACTTTTGAATTATTCCCTGGAAATTTACTAATTATTTCTTTTGATGAAATTACTGCTTTTAGTTGACAGTGATCATATATTCTTTCTAAATTTTTTATATGAATGAAACCATCCAATGGAACTGCAATTAGTTTTGATGTTGGAATAGCATATAGAAGAAATATTAATTCTGGGGAATTATCAAGTACTATTCCAATTCGATCACCTTCATGAAAATCTTTAGCTAACCTTGATGAAAGTTGTTTTATTTTTTCCCATACATCTTTATATCTAATTTCAACATCATTAAAAACAATAGCAATTTTGTCTGGATTTGTTTCCGACATTTTTTTTATAGAGTGATGAAGTAAGCGATTCATTATTCTTTATACTAATAGTTTATTCCTTGCTCTGGATTTTGATAGTATATTTTCAATGTCTTCTAGAACTTTAACTACTTTAATTCCACTTTCTCCATCTGAAACAGGTTTCTTTCTATCTTTTATACAGTTAATGAAATGTTCTACTTGTAGTTTTAGTGGTTCCATATTTTTTATATGGGGGATTAATACTTCTCCTTCTTTTGCTACGAGTCTGAATTCGCCATAATCCTGATAGTATGGTTCTCTTTCAATGTGCTTTGAATAAACTTCTATAGGTCTTTCCATAAGATCATTCCACGTTACCATTTTTTTACTACCTACAAGGGTAATTTCTCTTACTTTTTTAGGATCAAGCCAGCTGACATGAATATGAACAAATATCCCATCTCCATACTCTAAAGAAATAAAAGCAATTTCTTCAATGTTTGGTTGTAGCACACATTTCCCTACTGCAGAAACTACTTTAGGTGAAGACTCAAAAAGAAAATTAAAGATAGAGATATCATGTGAAGCAAGATCATAAACTACATTTACATCTTTCCTTATGGTTCCAAGATTTGTTCTCTGGGAGTACATATAACAAGTATCACCACAATCATTAAATTTTATGTATTCTTTAAGTTTTAAAATTCCAGGATTAAATAAGAAAACATGACCGACCATAAGAATTAGGTTTTTTTCTTTTGCTGTTTTTACTAAATCTTCAGCATCTGATGTTTTAATGGTTAGAGGTTTTTCACACAGAACATCTTTTCCATTTAAAAGAGCATTTTTTGCTATTTCATGGTGTGTAATAGTTGGTGTACAAATTACAACAGCATCAATATCACCAGCAGTTGTAATGTCTTCATATTTTTGCGTTGTTTCTACATTTGGATAAATGGATTTCAGGTAATTAAGTCTTCCTGTGTCCATGTCGCAAATCCTAATTACTTCGGCTTCGGGATTAAAGTAAAAATTTCTTATGAGATTTGGTCCCCACTGACCACATCCAACAACACCTATTCTTTTTTTTGACATTATTTTTTACCTTTTATTTAAATTTAATTGGCCAATGCTAATTACCTGATATTCTACTAACAAATGTATTAATTTCTTTCCCTTTTAGGGGTAATTCTAAAGACTTGTTTTTAATTTCTTAATATAAGATCAATTATCCATAGTTTTAACCTGAAACCATAATTGAATTAAAAACTATAAAAAAAAGTCATAAATTAAACAAATTTAATTAAAATCTGACTTTTTTAATGCTAAAATCCTATCTTTAAATACCATATATGAGGATTTTATAAATGAAACTTAAATTACATACAAAGATTTTTATATCGATTGCATTAGGTATAGCAGTTGGATATTTTTTTAAAGATATAACTCCAACTTTTATTGCTCCGTTTGGACAAATCTTTATGAGGCTTTTAAAGCTTCTAGTTATCCCTATAGTTTTTACTTCTATTACTTTAGGGGTTTATTCGATAGGTGATACAAAGCATTTAGGAACAATTAGTTCAAAAGCATTTATATATTTTATTAGTACTGGATTTATTGCTACAACAATTGGACTTCTTCTTGTAAATTTTATTAAGCCTGGTGTTGGTTCTAGTCTCTCTACTGCTGGTCTTGAAAAAGCAGTAAAAGAAACACCATCTATCACTGACTTAATTGTAACTATAGCTCCTCAGAATATTTTTGAATCTTTAACAAATGGTGAAATACTTCCAGTTATTGTTTTTGCTGTTTTACTCGGAACTGCACTTTTAAAAATTGGTGTAAAAGCTAAGCCAGTTGTTGCATTTTTTGATTCCATGTCAGATGCTGTTATGCAGATTACAGAATGGATTATTTCTCTTACTCCGATTGGGGTTTTTGCACTTTCAGCAAATATAGTTGCTACTATGGGAATAGGGAGTCTTGCTTCTGTTGTATCTTACTTTCTGACTGTAGTTTTAGGTTTAGTTATTCATGCAGTTATTGTTCTTCCTATTGTTCTAAGTGTATTTGGTGGATACTCACCTTTAGCAATGTTTAGAAATCTTTTGCCTGCCCTTGCTATTGCCTTACCTACTGCTAGCAGTGCGGCCGCTTTACCTGTAACAATTGAATGTTTAACTAAAAAAATTGGTGTTCCAAATAAAATAGCAAGCTTTATAGTTTCACTCGGTACTACTATAGATATGAATGGAACTGCTTTGTATCAAGGTGTTGCTGTAATGTTTATTGCTCAGGTATATGGTATTCATTTAGATCTGGTTCAACAAGCGATTATTGTAGTAACTGCGTTTTTAGCTTCAGCTGGCGCAGCAGCAGTGCCAGGTGCAGGCTTGGTTACAATGGTGATTATTTTAAATGCAGTTGGAGTCCCAATAGAAGGCTTAAGTTTAATTCTTCCTGTGGATAGACTTTTAGATTCATGTAGAACGCCAGTTAATTTATGGAGTAATTCAATAGCCACAGTAGTTGTAGCTAAAGCTGAAGGCGAGCCATTAAGACCTTATGTTGAAGGGGCAGAAATTGATCCAGAACAAATACTTCTAAGTGAAGAAGTTCAGAGACTAGAGAAAGAACTTCAAAGAGTACACTAGGTTCTCTTATAGTTTTGTAATTTTCTTTATTGCTTTGAGCTCATAATCATAAGCATTGGAGAGATTTTTAGAAGTTTCTTTTAATAAATCTAGATTTAACTCATTTGTTTGAAATTTATTTATGTTTTCAATTGAGTTTAAATTTTGTTTTATCGATGAGTTTAAGCTTTCAATTATCCCTTCTTTTTCATGAATCACTTCACCGAATTCATTTTTTTTAATTTTTTTAATCAAAGAGCTAACCTCTTTTACAGATTTAAATATATCTTTCTTTATAAACTCTAAATTGTTTTTTCTATCATGAAATTTAATTCTGATTCTTTCTTGTAAGAGAAGTATGGAAGACAGTTTTTGAAGAAGAGGAGATGCCTCTTCGAATTTAACGACATGTCCCCAGCCGCAATTACTTTTAGGTAAGCCAAGATCAAAAAAAGAACCATTAAAAAAACCTAGATTTCCCTCACATGTTTTGTTATTAAAAACAATTTCTCCATGAGCATTTGTGATTTCATTTATAGAGGAGTCAATTATGTGTTCTGTGCCTCTTTTGCTATTTAAAACTATACCTACACCACCACCATCAACTATGATCCATCTCTGAGACTTGTTTAGAAATACGGCAGTATCCAGATCCTTTGCGCTGACAGTAATTGTAGTCACAAAAAGTAGAACAAAACTGATGCTTAAAATCCTAATCATTACTCTTTAGTTGACTTTTTTATTTGTAGGTTGAGCCTTAACTAACTTTTTTAATTCAGTGTCTACTAATAAATTTTCTACAAATTTACCATCTTTAAATCTAGTCTTCATTTTTATGTTTCCATTTTCATCGAAATAGCTAGCTATTCCATCAACTTTATTATCTTTGTAATATATCTCATAATGAAGTTTTCCATTTGGATAGTAGACATAGCTTATTCCATCCTGCATGTCATCTCTAAAATTTACTAATAAGCGTAATTTTCCATTTGGATGGTAGTTTTTGTTTAAACCATTCCTTTTACCGCCTTTAAAACTCTCTTCACTTTTAATTATTCCATTTGGATTATATGTTTTAGTAATTCCACTTAATAAACCATTCTGATATGTTCCTTCTTCTTTAAGCTTTTTATTTTCATAATATCTTTTATATGAACCGTTTAGCTGACCATTTTTAATAATCACCTCTTCTTTTAAAGCCCCATTCTTATAAAAGAGTTTATGTGGACCATCTGATAAATATTTACTTCCAGATTTAGCTGTTAATGCGTGAGAGTATAAATTATTACTTGAAAGTAAGCTGATAACTAGTAATAAGAATTTTAAAATGTTTTTCATACTGAATAATTCTATCAAAATAAGTGCCTTCATTAATCTATATGTATGTAATTTACAAATTTAACTTAGACTGTATCCAAGCTCTTTCATAACAGGTTCTATAACCGGGTAAGTCTTTTCAATTAAATCAATATTTTTCTTCCATTTCTCTTTGTCGGGCTTACTTACATAATTTACTTCAGGTAAGTTACGTGATATATTTTCTAGCTCTTTTGAAAATGGTATTTCAATAAAGTCAGATAAGGTTTTTATTGATTCATATGGTGAGTCGATAAGGTCCTCATACTTAATAAAAATCTTTCTCTTATCATCTATTCTTTTTAATTCATTCATTGCTGATTTATTTGAAGTTGCCCACTGAAATGCAGAGATTTCCTCTATGGAAGAGTTTTTATAGTTTTTCCATCCTGGAGGTAAAATAAATTTCCAGTTTTTATCAGGAGAATTCTTTATATCTAAATTAATGTCTTTAAACTCTTTTCTTGAATAAATATTTGGACCTTTCCAGCCTTCAATTAAGGAGTTGATATTTGTTCTACCATCACGCTTTAAAAATATAAATTTGCAATCAGGGAAAAGTTTATTCATTAAAGGAATTCTAAAACAAGTTTTTGGAGATTTCTCTACAATCCTATATTTGTTTAAATATAAGGATTTAAAAATCAGATTTTGATTACCGATGTATTCTAAAGCAGTTTTATTCTCTAATAGATATTTCCTTATAGTAGAGCTTATAAAATAATTATTAAAAGTAAATTTATGAAATTCATTTATTAAGAATAACTTCGATCGTTCATCTAAATCATTTTCTGTAAGCAAATCATCGTTAAATTCTTTATCTGAAAATTTATAAAACCTCTCCCAAATGTCTATGGTTTCTCTGTACTGTGACCATAAATCTTTAGAAGAACTTAATATTGTTAAAAGAAGGCTAGTTCCTGATCTTGGTGCTCCTACTATGATTACTGGTTTTACTATTTCAAGATTTGGCATTTTATATTTAGTAGTTATTATATATTTAAAATAGTTATAATTGAAGTAGGAGAAAAGTATGAGTGAAAAAATTAATAAGTCTAATGATGATTGGAAAGCTCAGTTAAGTGATGAAGAATACAATGTTACTCGCAAAAAAGGTACAGAGATGCCATTTACTGGTAAGTATTACAACTTTAAAGAAAAAGGTATGTATAAGTGTATTTGTTGTGGTAATGAACTGTTTATTTCAGACACAAAATTTGATTCAGGAACAGGATGGCCTAGCTTCTATGCACCATATGCTAACGATAAAGTGAGTACTGAAGCTGATTTAAGTCATGGAATGAAAAGAGTTGAAGTTAAATGTAATAAATGTTTAGCACATTTAGGACATGTTTTTGATGATGGACCTAAACCTACAGGATTGAGGTATTGCATAAACTCAGCATCTTTAAAGTTTGAAAAATCCAATTAAACTATTTATCTGTTATCGAAGCGTCTACATCATTACTTGGCTTTGGGTTAGTGATTGAATCTGGGATGTTTGATGAAATTTTATTTACACTATGAGATATTGAAATAGATTTTTCAAATATGCTTCTAGTCATATACTCTTTTTCATTTTCATTACAGTTTCTATTTAACATTAATTCGCTAAATCCAATAATAGTTGTGAGTGAGTTATTTATATCACTTAGAATTTTTGTTAACTCTTCATTTGTTAGATTTATAAAAGAATTAACTGTGAAAAATGGAGAAGTGCTGGATACCGATACAGTGGCATATTCAAGCCTGGAATTATGAATATAAATTAACCCCATGGCAAAAATATATGAACTCATGAAGAATACTAATTGAAATCCACTTAGGATAGCAAAGCTTGATAACCCATATATAAAAACATAAGCAAAAATAAGAGCTGTTCCTATTGTTTGATTTGCTATTAGTGCCTTTTTAATTTTACTTACTTGGATTTGTTTGTCTTTAATATAAACAATGCTGAGTGCAAAAATAATTGAAGTGATGAAATAGAGCATTTGCCAACTGGATAGTACTAACTGAGATGTTATTCCATATGTTGCACAATAAACTATAATGAGAACTGCTCCTAAAAACTGATTTCTGAGCAAGCTCTCTTTTATTATGGTTATACTGCTACCGTCATCTTTTATCATAAGGATTGCTTCTTGCTCTGATATGAACATTATGTAGAATTTTTATGGGCTTCTATTATGGGAGATTCGGACTAAGCGAAAAATACTATAATGATAAAAAGGGCTAACCATTGAATTTATATTATTTGTGAGCGCCATCACTATAATTTAAGGTTAAATAGGCAAAATCACCTTGACTTTTTCTTTGAATGTTAATAAAGAGGGTTCTGATTTTCATGGATAGCTTGAACTAAAAAAAATGCTTTCCCTATGTTACTAATTTCCTGAAGAAGATGATGTGGTTAATGAAGCATTAAAGCCACTGCTTGATGAAGGATTAATTTGAGTTTGTGCACCTGATGAGCTTCCTGATGAAGATCCTTTCAGATTATAGGTGTCGAATGGAGGAGTTGAATTAAATCCAGATCCATCTATTCTTGTTCCAGGAGAATATTTGTTAACTGCTTTAAAAAATTTATCATGAGAAATAAAATCTTTGAAAATTGTATCTTCTAATCTGTTTAGTGAAATGCCTTGAACATTGTTATTATCATAGTTAACCTGATCAATTATTAGCCCATCATTTGTAGCTATAGTGATTTGTTCTGCTCCTGTATTATTTAATCCTAAGCTTCCATTATCAGCTATCTGAGATTTTGATAAAGAAAAACCATTTATATTTCCACCTCCAAAAACTATAATAGGTTCCAGGTTCTGCAAAATAGTATTTGTAGGGAAAGTATGTCTAATCCTGGTGTTGTCTGATAATGTAAGGTCACCTATATCAAGTGGGTTTCCTGAAATATTTATAATCTCTATAAACTCATCTTGATCGCTTTTAAAAACCCCGTCTTTATTTGTATCTGTAGTAGGGGCAGATAAGATTTCATTTATTATTAACTCCTTTGATTTAACTTTGCTTTTGAAATTTATATTTATGATTAATTCGATACTTTTATCCTGAAAAGTTATTTCTAAGGTTATAGTTCCATTTTTAATAGGAGTAATATGACCTTTGTCCACACTAATGATATTTTCACTGCTAACTTTATAAATGCAATTCTCAGTCACATTTACTTTCTCTTGGCTACTGTATTCAGCAATTACATCAATTTTAAAAGGACTTCTGTCTGTAAAATTTAATTCAGCTGGTATGACTGTTAGATCTTGAAGTAAATCTGTTGTAGGTATAGGTGTTGAATCTATGTCTAATATGTTGTTAGGTGTTGAAGAAGGGCTAAGTGGTCCTATCGTAGATGAAGGAGAAGGGGGTGGAGTTATTGGTGGAGGTTCATTTGGTGAGAATAAATTTATAGGATGCTTTATAAATCCACTCAAATCATCTTTCCTTTGCCACGAGGGATCTCCATTTTTACCTGTTGGGTATGAAGTGTAATCAATGGTAGTTCCATTACAATTGAACTCTAGAACTCCTGCAGAATTACTTAAATTAAGCTTATGTTCTTTTGAACTGAAAATTGCTAGATATGACTTAGGGTTAAGAAAAGATTCATTAGGAAACTTATAAGCAGGCTTGTCACTTTCATTTATATAAAATTCACAACCACTGATGTCTAAAGCTTTATCATTGTTATTTTTAAGTTCAATAAACTCATCTTCTGAAGTCTTTGCAAATCCATCCATATTTGCATCAGTTTCTTTTATCAGTCCAGTTGCAAATGGAAAGATCTCATCTATTGTGATTTCATGAAAAGATGGTTTTTGTGGGAAATCAGTAGATAGCTGTACTGAATAACTTAACTCTGTATTGTTTGGTAACCATAAGAAATTAGCTTTTAAAATACATGAACCGTCTTTTATTGGTTTTATAGTTTTGTCTTTTTTGTTTATTTTAAATATTGATTCATCAGAAACTAAAATATCGCAAAAATCAGTTATGTCAACAGATAAATTGTTAAAATATAAATTAATATTATATTTTGCTGAATCGTTGATTCTGAAAGTACTTTTATCAATGTTAATTTTTAAGAAGAGAGGATTACTTAAATAAGTGTTATATAAAACAAATTCATTGCTAGGTGCTGAGTATAAAAACCCATTTTGAAGTTCTTTTCTGTAGTAAGTTGTTATTTTAAATGGTCCACCTGGTAAGGTTTTTGGGAGAATTACACTGCATTTGTCTTTTGAAATTATTCTTCCCTCGATAAAGTCATCTTTAACTTTGATAAATATTGGTATCTTTTTAAAGTCACCTTCTAGGATAATTTCTGAATCAGGCTTTACAGAAAATGAAGTAATATTTTTTACTTTTGGTGAAGGAAATGTTAAAAATAAAGGCTTATCATCTTTCCCTGGATAGATATATTCTTTACTTTTGTAGCCTAAATAGTTAGTGAAAACCTTTATTTCTATTTCTTTTGTAGGATCTATTTTAATTGAAGGAATTTTAATTTCTAAGAATTCCTTGCTAACAGAAAGTATTCTTGCTGGTAGACTATTTATAAAAATTTTATTAGCAGATTTAGGGCTTTCATAAAAATTCTCTCCATAGATTTTAATTGTTTTACCTGGAATTAAGTATTCAGGTTTTATTGCTTTTATGACTGGATCTTTCCCTATATTTGATATGTCTGGAATTAGAAAAGCAGAACATTTATATGTATAAAAGCAGAATGACATTAAAAGTATTGTTACTAAGATTTTAATATTCATATTTCTTTAAATCTCTTTTTTCTTCTTTCAATTTCTCTTGAAAACCACCCGCCAGTACGAGAGTCAATCTGGCTAGTTAATTCAGCGATTTCAAGTGATCTAATTATTTTTTCTTTTTCTGAGTTATTGTTTAAATCCTCATAAATTGCTTTTTTCCTTTGATAATATAGTCTTGTTACATCATCAAGGAGATTTTCTTTAATATTTGCAGTTAGTCTTGCTTGGCTAATTAAGTCTTTAATCTCATTATCGTATAAGATTTGATTTGTATCCCACAATATGGAGAGTTGTTTATAATTTCTCCCATCTCTTTGAAGTTGTGTAGTTTTATCTGAGTCAAATTCGTTATTTAAAGCTACATCAGTTGCTATGCCTTTTTGAAGTTGTAAATAGTTAGAATCAGTGTTTGTCGAGTTCAGATCAAAGGAAACTCTTGGGACTAAATTCCTTAGTCTGGCTTGTAATGAATATCTTGTAAAATCCTTATTTGTAGGTAGTGAAGAAAATTTTAATGCTTGTTTTTGTACTTCTATGGCGCTGGGTTCAAGTTCTTCTAATTTAGCAAAGGTTTCTTCCACTTCTCCTTTTAAAATAATCTTATTGCTGGGTTCTAAGTCTGAAATCTTGAATAGCCCTTCATCTGTACAAGCAAATATTTTATCTTTTATTTTTGCAAGAGAGTAGATGTTCTTATTATTCTCTTTAGTCCTTATTCCGCTAGCAAGTTTAACCCAAGTTTGATTTTCTAATTTATATACTCCGCTTGCAGTTCCACAATAAATATCTTCATTAGTGTTTAAAATGTAAAACACCTCTTTGTACCCATCATTGTTCTTTTCAATTCCACTATCTATTTCTTCCCAGCTATCAAGATCTGAAGTTCTATAAATTCCATTTTTTGTAGCAATCCAAATGTTGTCCTTCTGATCAATTGATATATGCTTTACATCTAAGATGTTTTCAGGGGTTTTAAGAATGTTATTGGTAATGTCAGTCCAGAAGATTTTATCTTTATTAGATTTATAAATCCCATTACTGGTGCCAAGTAAAAAATTATTTTCTGTTTCAAAGAAATATAATGCTTCAAAATTTCCATTTTCTTGTTTAGGACTTAGTCCTTCGTTGAATCTTTCACAAATCACTTCTGGATATTTGCATCTCCAGAATCCATCATTTGAACATATGTATAAACCTTCATTAGAAGGAAATAAATAATAAGATTCACTAGTCTCAGTTTTATTGTTTTCAAATACTTTTACCCATTTGGGTCTTGTAATTTCTGAACTGTAAGCACCAAAGTCTGTGGCTATGAAAATTCTATCATTATTAATTTCAATCCAGTTAATTAAAGAATTACCATTTGAATCTTTGTTTAATTGATTTGTACCGAAATCTTTCCATGAACTCCCACCATCACTACTTATCTTCACCCCATTACCTGTTCCTATGAAAATTAAATCCTTATAAGTTTTTATATTTTTAACTACTCTTTGTCTTGGTTGATAGACTAGCTCCCATTTATAAACTCCATGTGCTGGCTCAATAAAGAAATTGACTAAAACAAAAGCTAATAGAAATACAAATCGGGTTTTCATAAAATAAAATCTATCGAAAAATTAAATTGTCTGCAATTGGTAATATGAAACTGTGAGTTACATTTTTCTTTTTTGTGTAACCTACGGTTACAGGAATTAGAGATTTTAATATTTATTTAATAGCTTTTAATATGGTTAACAGTTGGTTAAGGAAGTAAGGTTAATGTTTGGTTAATTAAAATCTCCCTATGAAAAAACTGATTTTGAAGACTGGTGTCAAATTTTTTAATAACCATCCTTTTTATAGGTGCAAGGAATCAAGGAGAAACAAAATGCTAGAACTAACAAAAAATACAATAAAAGAAAACAATAAAGTATCAAGCAATTTAGTTCAATTAACTCATATTAAAGGTGAATCAGTATTTATGACAGATACTGATGGAAAAAGAATAGAAATTAAATATACGGAAGATGGTTCAAAAGTAGTTTTTACACAAGATGAAGATGGAAGAGGATTAGCAATTGAAGAAAGAATCAATGGCTCAAAACTCTATCATATTTCAAGTGATAGTGCAGGCTTACCATCAACTCATGAAATTAAAGAAGATAATACAGAGCTAGTCTATTTTTATGATTCAACTGGTAGACTACAACATTTTGTTGAGCTAAAAACAAATGGAGACAGAGTAAGCACAATCTTAGATAAAGCTGGTGCAATGTTTTCAATAGAACAAAAACAAATTGGTGGAATTATTTTTAAATTATGGAAAGAATCAAAAGAAGGTATGGTATGGTTGCATCAAGATGGTGATGTAACTGAATATGGAGACAAAGAAATTGTTTCTGACCTCTATACTAAATTCTCAAGATTCTTAGACGGCGCTAAATGCTAGTAGAGTTGGTCTCTACTATCTCCTCCTTGCAAAAGCCCCTTCAAGTGAAGGGGTTTTTTGTTTTGGGGACGGTTCTAGTTGCGTCCCCATTTCTGTCTCTACATATAGCTCCTCGAGCCGGCTTTGCATTGCGCTTTAGTAAATAGTGTTTATTTATTTTTTTCGTTTTGATAGTATAGTTTTATAGATGGAGGCAAAAAATATGAGATTAGCGATACTTACTGGTGGCGGGGATTGTCCAGGACTTAATAATGTTATTAGAGGTGTAGTATTTCAAGCAGTAAAAAAATATGGTGATGAAGTTATTGCTTTTCAGTATGGCTGGAAAGGTCCTATTCAGAACATTACGAGATCGCTTACTTTAAAAGATGTAGATCATATTTTTAATGAAGGTGGAACTATTATTAAAAGTTCTAGAACAAACCCTTATAAAGTAGAAGGTGGTCCACAAAAGGTTTTAGATGCATTAAAAGCAAATAACATTGATGCATTAATTGCAGTAGGTGGAGAAGATACATGTGGAGTAGCAGATAAGTTAGTAAAAGATTTTAAAGCTCCTATTGTTTGTGTACCTAAAACTATTGATAATGATTTAAATGCTACAGATCAAACTTTTGGTTTTGATACATCAATTTCTATAGTTTGTGATGCATTAGATAGATTACATACGACTGCTAAGTCTCACGATAGAGTTTTAGTTCTGGAAGTAATGGGACGTCATGCAGGCTGGATCGCTACAATGGGTGGCTTGGCTGGTGCGGCTGATTATATTCTTATTCCTGAAGAAGCTTTTGATATTAAAAAAGTAGCTGAAGCTATTAAGATTAGAAAGAAAGAAGCAGGATACGCTATTATCGTTGTAGCTGAAGGTGCGAAGTTTGCTAGTGGTGAAGTTTTAAAAGATCAGGAGCTGGATGCATTTGGTCACGTAAAACTTGGTGGAATTGGCGACAGAGTAGCTAAGGGTATTGAAGAGCTGACAGGATTTGAAACCAGATCCACGACTCTTGGACATATTCAAAGGGGCGGCTCTCCTACAGCGTACGATAGAGTTCTTGGTACTAGGTATGGTATTGCCGCTGTGGATTTAATTCATGCAAATAAATTAGGTAGAATGGTTTCACTTCAAGGGATTAAGATTACTGATGTTCCTATAAGTGAAGCAGTAGGTACTCTTAGAACTGTAGAAATGACTATTTATAATCAATCTAGAGTTTTCTTTGGTGATGAAGTAAGACCTGCTGTGAAAGCATAGACGATTTGTTCTTCTTAACAAATTAAAAAAAATTAATTAGAAATTCTACAAAAAACAATAAATTCTCTTAATCTGTTTCTATTATGAGAGAGATTTAATGGAGTTTTAACATTTCATTTGTTAATATCAAAGTATAAATATAGAGTAGAAAGATACTAGTTCAAAGGAGAATTTTTATGACACAGCCAATAGAGCCATTAGGCAGAGACCCTATAAAAAGGTATTTTTTTTCCAATCCAGATGGAAGGGAATTACCACCACAAGAAAAAGGAGCTGGCCATGCTTTCTTATATATAGAGGCAGTAGAAAAAGGACGTAACTCTGTAACTATCGATGGACATGAGATCACTATCGATAAAGATTCAGAACATGTGAAGCTGATCTTAGAAATATTAAAAACTAGTGATAAAACAAAATTAAAAGAGCTGAATGACGAATTAAGCAAAACTGATCTGCCAGACGATGTGAAGAAGCAGATGTCTTCTTGTCTTGGTATAAAAATTGCTTTAAATGAGCTATATAAAAAGCAAGTTACTGCAAAAGAAAATGCTGGAAGAGCGCTGGCAGGAGTCCCTAGTGGTAAATCGACATTATCATTTTTAACAAAATATGTTAACACCACTATAAATGGACCTCTTGTGGCACCTTTAGCACATAGAGTTGAAGAAGCTAAAAAGGATGAAAAGCGTTCTTCTTTTGAATCTCCACATAGCCCTATAAATATGAGTGAAGAAACTGCAAATGTTATCCAGGCTTTAGTAGAGGAAGATAAAAATATTGTTTCAGCTTTTAATATGCTTAAGGAATTAGAGAATCTATTTAATGGATCTGCATCAATAGTACTAAACACAGATTCTGCTCTTTTAAAATTATATAGGTACATGAATGGAAGTGACGAAGTACCAAAGCCTGTGTTAGAAATGACTCTTAATAGCGAGAGAGAGGCTTTCAGTCTCAAAGATGTCCCTGCTCTTATTTCAGTTGCTAGCGCTATAAGAGAGCTTAATACAATAGAATATACTTCTGCTAGTGAGGGTAATAATAATTGTTTCCCCACATATTATGAAACCTCTGATCCGGATATTTTAAAAGACAATCGTGGATTTGGAATAAGCGGAGATGGATTTAGGCTTGTTTATGATAAAAATGAAAATAACTACAAGATCTTCTCAGATACTAGAAGAGGTGGTTTGATATTGGTAGAAGGTTGTGTCCCTGTAGGGAGAGATATAGAGGAATATTTAAGGGGAGTTGTTGAAACTAATAGACTACGGTTAGGAGCGAAAAATGTTCAGCACTTTTTAACAAATTTACGGGAAGCAGTTCGTACTACTTGTGATATATCATAGAAAAGCTCTAATAAGTTAAAGGAGAATCTTGTGTCAGGAATGTTACCAATAAGACCAGCTGGAAATGGTCCTGCTGATAACTCTGGGAAAAAATTTGTTTCTAGTCGTTTTGATGAAGGGACGCGTAGTGCTAAAAATGCATTTGCCTATATAGATGCTATTGCAAAAGGCTATGATAGTGTGAGCATTAATGGTCAAGAGGTAAAGATTGATAAAGAGTCAGACCACGTAAAATTAATTTTAGAAATTTTAAAAAATAAAGATAATGACAAAATTGGTGCACTGAATCTTGCCTTAAAATTAGATCGCTTGCCAGAGGGTTTAGATCAAAAACACATTTCTACAGGCGTAGAAGTAAAGCTTGCCCTAACTAGGTATAATGATGCACAAGATACAGCCAGAGAAAATGCTGGGAGAGCTCGTCTAGATTTTGATAGATCTGTTGTTTATCGTCCATCTTCTGCTCACTCTATTGGCTTTGGGTTTGGAATAAATGGAGATGGTGTTAGACTTATTTATATTAAAGATAAAAGAGAAGTAACTATTTTTTCACAAGATGGTCCTACTACTTAGTGATTCCAGAAGGATTAAATGAAAGGGATTTTATTAAAAATCTTATAGGTGAAAATTTAGATGTGATGAAATTGATAGCTCCATGCAATGTTACTCATTTCTTAAAAGAGTTAGATTCAGGATTTAAGCTTTTAGAAGAGAATAAATAGACCTGGTTTAAATTTTTTGCGTTACAATTAATTTGTGCTAAAAAATAAAAAAATTGGAATATTAACAGGTGGCGGGGATTGTCCTGGATTAAATGCAGTTATTCGTGCTGTTACAAAGTCAGCATTAGAAAATGGATATGAAGTTATTGGTTTTAAAGATGGATTTAAAGGTCTTGTAGAAAATGATTTTATTAAATTAAATAATTCAATGGTTTCTAATATTCTCACTTTAGGTGGAACTATCTTAGGAACTTCAAATATAGCAAATCCATATAAGTGGGCTGTAAAAAGTAAAAGTGGGAATCTGGTTTTTAAAAATGTTTCGAGTAAAGCCGTTGCAAATTATAAAAAGCATAAACTGGATTCTCTTATTGTTGTAGGTGGAGATGGATCTATTTCCATAGCAAATAAACTTTTGAAAGAAGGATTAAATATTATTGGTGTACCAAAAACTATTGATAATGATTTATCTCATACAGATATGACTTTTGGTTTTAATACTGCAGTTAGAACAGCTACTTCTGCTATCGATAAAATTCATACCACTGCACAGGCTCATCACAGAGCTATGGTTATAGAAGTGATGGGACGTTATGCTGGATGGATAGCGCTTTATGCTGGAATAGCTGGTGGAGGAGATGTCATTCTCATTCCTGAAATCCCATATGATATGAAATATGTCTGTAAAAAAGTTTTAGATAGAAAAAATAAAGGGAAGAATTGTACGATTATTGTGGTTGCAGAAGGTGCTAAATCAAAAGGTGGAGATCTGACAGTGAGTAAAGTGATAAAAAAATCTCCTGATCCAGTAAGATTAGGTGGTGTTGGTGTAAAAATCGCAAATGAAATTGAAGACTGTACTGGAATAGAATCAAGGGCTACAATTTTAGGACACATTCAAAGAGGTGGAACTCCAACACCATTTGACAGAATCCTTGCTACCAGGTTTGGTGTGTCAGCGATGAACTTAGTTATAAAAAAAGATTTTGGTAAAATGGTCGTTTTAAAGAATAATGAAATATCTTCTATCTCTATTTCGAAAGTTTCTTCTGAAATAAAACTAGTGCCTAAAAATTATTCCTTAATTAAGGCGGGGAGAGATGTAGGGACATGCTTCGGAGATAGTTAACTTTTTTTACGTTTCTCTTCTTGTTTTTTTTGATCGTACATCATGTAACCGAATAAAGAAAATATTGCGATTAAGAAAATAATAATTGATATTTGTCCCATGGTTTCATAGTCTAGGTTCAGCATTGTATTTACTTCTCCTCTAAATATTTATACCCTATACCCATTAAGACAATTCCAATAAATAATACTATCATAGAGTCTATAAAATGCTCAAAATAAGCACCATTTTTTGAGACGATCCATTGAAAAATCACTGAACCAAAAGGGGTTAACATTGCAAATCCTATTCCCTTAAATATTCCTGATAAATATTTTTGCTGTTCAGTGATCATCGGGATTAATTTAACAAAAAATCTTTAAAAGATCTGTAACCGCCGGTTACATCTGATGGTTTTAATAAAGATTTAATTGTTGTAAAATATAAGAACTTTTATGATTTTAGAAATAAATCCTGTTACTGGTGCAGTTAATAAGACTTTATTAGTGAGGAATTACCTCCAATCACTTATACAGGAAGATAAACCAAAGCCTAAAATATTTATTTCTCAACTAGCTAGAGAACTTAGCTCTAAGTATTCTGTTGATATTAATATTTCAGCTGTTAGAAAATCAGCATTGAAAATGGGATTTCAAATAGCGTCTAAGGAAGAAGGAATGCAAGCTATAGAAAGCCAAGAAGTTAAACTAATTAGAAAGTATCTGGAAGATCTTAAAGAGTTACTTCTGTCAAATCAGAAAGACCCGGCAGAATATATGATTTATCCAAGAGAAGTGCTTAAGTATCTTGAAATAGCTCCTCCTGTAAATCATGTTCGGTATGTTCAAAGTAGAGCTGAGAAATTAGGTTTTAAGGTTGCAAATAGATCTCAGGCAAATACAAGAGCTCAAGAGACTGATGATTCTAAAAAAATAAGAGAATATTTTTCTGGTTTAAAAGCAGAGCTAAGAAAAAAAAGAATAGCTTTATCCAAATATGTTGTTTATACTTCGGAAATTTTAGAAGAGCTTAATCTTGATCCTGATGTGCACAGGGAAAATGTTTCAAGGATCTCACAGGATATGGGTTTTAGAACTGCAACTAAAAGTGAAGCTCTTACAAGAGTTAAAGAGAATGAGAGAACAAGAAGTATTAGGCAGTATTTTAGGAATCTTATTACAACTTTAAAGCATTTGAATGTTGAGGTTAAAGATCATTTGGTGTATTCCATGCTGGTAGCCAGAAAGCTTGGATTCGAAGACTCACAAATGGTTAGAGGAATTGCTAGAAGAGAGTTTGGTTTTAAAACAGCTAATGTCTCTGAATCACAAATTCTTGCACAGCAAACTTTACACTCACAAACAATAAGAAATTATTTAAATACTTTAAGAGAAAATACTTTAGCTAAAAAGAGTAATTTGGATGATGAAGTGATTTTTCCTGCAAAGATAGCAAGGTTTTTATCAACTAAAGAATTAATTGTAGACTCTTCAACGCTGGCTGAGATTGCTAGAGAGATGGGATTTAAAATACCTTCTAGATCTGAGGCTCATAAAAGATTTTATTTTGAATTACAAGAAAAATCTGAAGATTCTGATTTAATAAAAGTACCTAGACCACAGAATTGGAGTATGCATAATAAAGATGGAGACTTCATTGCTAATGCTGATTTAAGAACTCTTGAACCTGTTGAAATATTGATCCAAGAAGAAGAAGATTTATATGATATTCCAGAGTTTAATAGAATGGATATTGCACTTTCTGAATTAAAAGAAGAATTACCATTAGCTTATCAATTAATTTCTATGCATTTTGGATTGAATGCTGAAGAGTCGAATTTGACTGGTAAAGGAATCTCTGTCGAAGGAATAGCTGAATTATTAAACAAGGATGTCTCAGAAGTTAGGTTGGTTTTATTTACAGCTATGGAGTTACTTCGTAGTAAAATGATTGATTAGTTTGTTGTATATTATGTAATATGAATATTTTAGAATCACTTCATAATTCTCTAATTTTTTTACCAGATAAAAATAATTATGGTTCGCCAGAAAATTGCAATTATCCTTTTGAAGAAATTTTCATTCAAACTTCTGATAGTGAAAAGTTGCATGGATATTTTTTTACTTCTTCTAGTGATAAAGTTTTGCTTTATTTACATGGAAATGCTCAGAATGTAACTGCATGGTATGAAGCGTGTGTAGAAATAAGGAAGAAAATAGATGTAAATATTTTACTTGTTGATTATAGGGGATATGGAAAAAGTACAGGAAAATCTAATCTCGATGGAGTGATAATTGATGCTCTTAGTATGTATGATTCTTTAATTCAAAAGGGGTTTAAAGAAGAAAATATTTCGCTCTATGGAAGGTCTTTAGGTGGGGCTATAGCTTTAGAATTAGCTGTTCGAAAGAAAATAAAATCAGTAACTTTACTCTCTGGATTTACTTCACTGGCTGACATGTGTAGAGAACATTATCCTTTAATTCCTTTAAACATGGTTAGGAGAGATGTCTTAATTTCCAAAGATCTAATTAAGAATATTAGTTGTCCAGTGCTTATAGTACATGGTGATAGAGACATGATAGTAAATGTGAGTCATGCTTATAATCTTTTTGAACTGGCTAAAGAACCCAAAAAACTTTTAATCTTAAAAGGTGCAGGACACAATGATTTAATACCTTTTTATAATGATGAGTATTTCAATGAATTAAAGAAAATTATTTTTTAATTTCAGGGCTGTCTACAGTGACAGCAAACTTCTTGTTAATAATTACATCAGGTCTTTGAAAATCATCTCTATAGTGATATCCGATTCCTACATCACTAAACTGAACTTTTCCTAATCCATTTTTACTTTTTAAAATAAAGGGTTTTTTATTTTCAGTATTATCTAGCTTAAAGAAAAATACGGGTGTATGTCCCACGACTTGGTAAATATCAGGCACTTCTACATCATTTAAATCAATAGGATAAACTTTAAGTGCTGGAAGTCCAGTTCTCCTCCATATAAATGAAGTATTAATGTCATTCCTTTTTAAGTACATGTTAAAGAGTGGATCATCAGTAAATGATTTCATCATTTGCTTCCAGTCGATTTTATTTGTCTTTTTAAAATCAAGAAACATGTTATATGCATATTCACCATGTTTTTTAAGTCTTTCATTTAATATATGTGCAAAAGTATAAATATCGCTATTTTTTTCCAAGCCTAATTCAATGAAATCATCATTAATAATGAAGCTGTGAATGTATAAAATAGGATAATCATGAATAGAGTCAGAAGAAACATAAGCAGATAAAATATTTCCCCCTGCAATGTTTTTTAATAGACTTTCAGTGAGCTGGAAATTATTATTAATATCTTTTACTGAATCCTGTGCAGGCATTATAACTGGATAGCCGTTTGGATCTCTTTCAAAAAATGACATTTCATGGTTTCCAATTAATCTAAAGATTTTAGTATTATTTTCAATCTGTTTATTTAACCAGTAATCTATGCAGTCTGAATCAGGAGCTCTGTCATAAACATCTCCTAAAAGAACATAATCATGAGTTCTTTTTAAGTTTAATTCACCATCTAAAAGACCATGATTAAACAGTGTGATTAACATATGAATAAAGTCGCCATGCAGGTCAGGAATAGTTACTGTTTCTCCATTTACGAAAGAAAAAGAAGGATCTTTTTTTAATGTTTTAAAATGTTCTTTAAGTTTTTCTATGATTAAAAATGTTCTCTCACCGATTAAAGCGTTCTCTGCATAAGGCATTATCCCTGCAGTTTTAAAGGTTGATTTTGTCTGCCTTGGTGTCTTAATCATTTAATATACCCATTATATTTTCTGGATATGTTAATTATATACTATCACTTAACTCTTTAATTATGTTTCCTGCTATTACAATCCTTTGAATTTCTGATGTGCCTTCATAGATTTCTGTTATTTTTGCATCTCTTAGGAATCTTTCTGCAGAATATTCTGTAGTGTATCCATATCCACCAAGGATCTGAAGTGCTTTATTAGCGCATTTTGAAGCAAGCTCACTACAAAAAAGTTTAGCTTCTGCAGATTGTCTGGAAAACTTTAAACCCATATCGTGTAGATTTGCAGATTGATAAATTAATAATCTTCCTGCTTCAATTTCTGTAGCCATTTCAACTAGCATGAACTGAATAGCCTGAAAATCAATAACTTTTTTTCCAAAGGCTTCTCTGCTTTTTGCATAAGATTCAGCTAAATCATAACTAGCTTGTGCTATTCCTATGGCTTGAGAAGCTATTCCTATTCTTCCACCATCCAGTGTAACCATAGCAATTTTAAAACCTTCTCCGAGATTCCCTAAAAGATTTTCTTTTGGTACTTTTACATTGTCTAAAATTACCTGACATGTAGAACTGGCTCTGATTCCTAACTTATCTTCTAATTTTCCAAAAGAAACTCCAGGCATATTTTTTTCTACTATAAAAGCGCTGACACCTTTATGTTTTGGTAATCCTTTTTCTTTTAATTTTTCTACAGATGTTTCCTGAGCTAGAACAACATAAACATCTGCTTCTTTCCCGTTTGTTATCCAGGCTTTAGTTCCATTTAAGAGGTAATAGTCTCCTTTATCTTCAGCTTTAGTAAGCATAGCCTGAGCATCTGAGCCATTCCCTGGTTCAGAAAGACAAAAAGCTCCTAGATATTCACCTTTAGCTAATTTTTTTAAATACTTTTCTTTTAAAAAATCTGAACCAAATAAAGTTATTGGTATTGAACATAGTGATAGGTGTGCCGCTAGGATAACGCTAGTAGTAGCACATACTCTAGCAATTTCTTCTACGACTATAGAGTATGAGACATAATCCATTTCACCACCACCATACTTTTCTGGCAGTGTTAGTCCAGTCATTTCCAGATCAGCTAAAAGTTTAAAATTCTCTCTGGGAAATCTATGTGTTTTATCAATTTCACTAGCTTTTTCTTTGAAGTTATCTTCTGCTACTTCACGAATAGTTTTTCTGAGAAGTTCTTGATCTTCAGAGAGCTTAAAGGTTAAAGAAGTTTTGTCTAAAAGTTTTTCCATAAAAGATAATTTTAACATTAAAAATATTTAATCTCTGAATTATTTTAAACAGAGTAGAGTCTTAATATCTTTGATCCTACTCTATGTGATAATAAATTTATGCAAGCTTTACCACCTATAAATTTACTTACAAGTGTTGCTTTGAAGCCTTTAAAGACTGAGACTTCTCAGAAATTTATAGAGATACTTGCTTATGGGGCCATAAGATACTGTATAAAGAACGATGTCGATATTCCTAGAACTTATAAGGATTTTCTTCATGACATAGTAGATCCAGCAAAGAGAAAAGGTAAAAATGGTACTTTTCTAATTAACGATGAGAGAGAAAAAATGGCTATTCGCAAACTGTTTGGAATAAATCTGGCAAGTGATGATTTACTAGAACAATTAATGACATTAGATATATTAAGCAAACTTACAACATCTCCAGATGAAAAGAGAAATGCTTTACAATCATTTGGTCCTAAATTTAATGAGCTCTCGGAAGCTTTTGGATCTGGTATTTGTCACAATAAACTGGTTTTTGAGAAGATGCAAGAACTTGGAATGAGTGCTATTTTAGAGGTCGCTAGACAAGAAGTCTAAATTTTATTTTTCTTTTTAATAACTTCTTTTACAGCTTCTGCAATTTTTTCTTTGGTTAGCCCATAGTGTATTAAAAGTTCATCTGCTTTTCCGCTCTGACCAAAAACATCCATTACGCCAATTTTCTTAAGTGGGGAAGGTAGTTCTTCAGATAAAACTGAAGCTACTGCATCACCTAGCCCACCGATAACATTATGCTCTTCACAAGTTACTGCACATCCTGTTTTTTTAACAGAAGCTAAAATTGTCTCTTTATCTAAAGGTTTAATAGTAGAAACGTTTATCACTTCAGCACTAATACCTTCTTTTTGAAGTATTTCTTGTGCCCATAGTGCTCTGCTTACCATAACACCACATGCAAAAATAGAAACATCAACTCCAGGCTTAATAACGTGAGCTTTCCCTATTTCAAATTTATATTCTTTTTCATCAAATAAAACAGGGACGTTAGATCTTCCTAATCTCATATAAACGGGTCCAATAAACTTTGCGATTTCAAATGTAGCAAGTTTAGCTTCAGTAGCGTCAGCAGGGATAATAACAGTCATATGTGGAATTACTCTCATAATGGCAAGATCTTCAATAATCTGATGTGATGCACCGTCTTCTCCTACTGTTAATCCAGCGTGAGTAGCACAAACTTTTACATTAAACTTATTATGGCAAACAGCATTACGAACAAACTCCCATGCACGTCCAGCCGCAAACATAGCGAAGCTACTAGCAAAAGGAATCTTTCCACATGTGGAGAGTCCTGCTGAAACACCGATCATATTTTGTTCTGCAATTCCCATATTGAAAAATCTGTCTGGAAATTCTTTAGCAAAAAATTTGGTCTGAGTAGAACCGCATAAATCAGCATCTAAAACTACTACGTTAGGATTTTCTTTTCCTAGTTCAGCAAGAGCTTTTCCATAAGCTACTCTGGTAGCTATCATTTCTTTAGACTCTACTACTGTAGCTCCCATTAGACAAGCTCCTTTAATGCCTTAGCAAGTTCTTCATCGTTTGGTGCGACTCCATGCCATTTAACTTGATCTTCCATGAAAGATACACCTTTTCCTTTAATAGTATGAGCAATAATTACACAAGGTTTATTTTCTTTTGGTCCAATTTCATGTGTTTTTAAAACAGCATCATAAATCTGATTTAAATCATGTCCGTCTACTTCCTGAACATTCCAGTTAAATGCTTCATATTTTTTACCGATTGGTTCAAGTGCCATAGTCTCCTCAGTCCAGCCATCTAGCTGGATTCTGTTTCTGTCTACTATAGCTGTGAGATTTCCTAAATGATAATGTCCTGCTGACATGATAGCTTCCCATGAAGATCCTTCCTGAAGTTCGCCATCACTTTGAAGTAAGTAAATTCTATTTTTAAATTTATTTAGTCTGGATCCGAGTGCTGAACCTACAGCAAATGAAGCTCCTTGTCCAAGAGATCCTGTAGAGGTTTCAACTCCTGGTACACGAAGTCTGTCTGTGTGTCCTTGATATGGAGATCCTAGTTTTCTGAAAGTTAGTAAGTCATCACCTTTGAAATAACCAGCCTTAGCTAAAATTGAATAAACAAGAGGGGTGATGTGACCTTTGCTGATTATAAGTCTGTCTCTGTCAGCCTTTTCAGGATTTTTAGGATCATAGTTCATTACAGCAAAATATAAAACAGAGAGTATTTCACAAGCTGACATGGATCCACCAGGATGGCCTGAAGCTGGAGCATTTACCATTTTAAGAATAGTTTTACGTAGATCTTTGCAGATTTCTTTTAGTTCGTTTAATTTTTTTTCTGATAAAGGCACAGAAATATTTTAGCGTGTAATAACCAGTTCTCTATTAAAATCATTTAATCTATCTACGAAAAATACTTATTCAATTTATATTACATCTTGAAAACTAATAGACTTAAAGAATATATTATATTTATATTAATTAAGGACTATTTTCTATGACACTTTCTATACCTCGCACAGGCAAATCTTTATGCCATCTTAGAGAGTTAGTAACTTTACAAAGAGAAAAAAAACAAGCTGAGGGATCTGTTCTGTTGGGAAATTATGGAACCCTTTCAGTGGTTAGTCCAGGACCAGATATTATAGAAGTCTTTGCTCCTAGTTCTATTCTAGGTAGTGAATCATTGCTAAGACTTAGATTTATAGGTGGAGAATCAAAATCAGTTGATGTTTCATATACTTTGCCAGAATTTAATGGAGATAGAGATTCTTACTGTCATAAGTTAGAAGATCCTGTAAATGTTGTAAATAGGAGTGATGCTTCGAGATATGTGGGCTGTAAATATCATGAGCTCTTTGGTGTTGCCACACGTATTTTAGATACACTGCCTATACCCAGTTCTTCAGCTTCATAGTATCTCGCACTTTGTGTAAGGTTTCCTGAACTGTTTTTCTTGCTCTTCTGTTTCCGATATCAAGAATCTCCAGAATTTCTTTCTCGTTTTTAAATGACTCTCTTTTTTCTCTTATGGGTTTAAAGTAATCATTCATGATGGTACTAAGTCTAACCTTACAATCCATACAGCCTATAGTGGCAGTGTGACATTCTTTTTTTACTGTCTCTAAAGTGTTTTTATCTGCAAAGATTTCATAGTGTTTATAAGCGACCTGACAATTCTTTACATTCCCAGGATCAGTTTTTTTCATTCTGGCAGGATCCGTAATCATGGCTTTTACTCTTTTTAGTGTTTCATCAGCAGAGTTTTCTATCTTAATATCGTTATCATAAGACTTACTCATTTTTCTTCCGTCTACACCAGGCACTGATGGTGTTTCTGTAAGCAGGTGCTGAGGTTCAGGGAAGAGATCGGTTTTATAAATATGATTAAATCTTCTAGCGATATCTCTGCTCATTTCTAAATGTGCAACCTGGTCTTTTCCTACAGGAACTGTTTCACCAAGCACACTTAAAATGTCAGCAGTTTGTAAAACCGGATAACCAAGGAGACCGTAAGTGATTTCTTCTTTTGCTTTTTCTTCATCTTCTGCTAGAAGTCTGACCATATCTTTTAGTGTAGGATCTCTCTCCACCCAGTTTTGGTAAGTAACCATAGAAAGTAAAAGATGAAGCTCTGCTACTTCTGGAATGGCTGACTGAACATAGAGAGTGCATTTGTTTGGATCAATTTCTGAAGCTAAAATATCTTTTGCTACTTCTATAATATTTTGATTTAATTCGTGAGTGTCTTTGTATTTAGTGGTGAGAGTGTGCCAATCTGCTATGAAATAAAAGCAATCATGCTCATTTTGTAGCTTTGCCCAGTTTCTAAGTACACCGAGATAATGTCCGATGTGGAGTGAGCCTGTAGGGCGAATTCCTGAGAGTAAGCGTTTTTTTGCCATGAGGAATATTATATCGTGATTATGTTATTGCGAGGAATGTAGTGACGAAGTAATCTAGCTTTCGTGACACGTTATGAGATTGCCACGCCTCATTTCGCTCGGCTCGCAATGACGTCTAAAGTTTTCTATGCTGCAACGCTGGCAGATTCTCCCTGATCTTTCTTAAATAACTAAAGTCCAATTCAGCAGTTATTACTGCTTCTCCAAACTCTTGTGCTTCAGCTAGGATTTTTCCCCATGGATCGATAATAATGCTATGTCCGTAAGTCTTTACTCCACCACTTCCTATTCCAGCCTGATTAGGTGCGATTACGAAACATTGATTTTCAATTGCCCTTGCTCTAAGTAATGCTTCCCAGTGAGCTTCTCCTGTAATCTTTGTAAATGAAGAGGGAACACAGATTATTTCTGCTCCTTCTTCTGAATATTTTCTAAAGAGTTCTGGAAATCTTAAATCATAACAAATACTAAGTCCAGTTTTAATATTTTCAACTTTTGTTAGCGCTGGGGTTTTTCCAGCACCATTTCTGCTGGATTCAAGAATCTCTTTTCCTTTTAAAGTGATATCAAATAAATGCATTTTTCTGTAAGTGGTTACTACTTGACCTTCTGGATTAATAAGAACTGATGTGTTGTAAGGCTTATCACCTTTACTCTTTTCCATCATGCTCCCTATGAGGATCCAGACTCCATTCTCTTTGGCTAGATCTGAGATTAGCTTTGTCGATGATCCAGGAATAGATTCAGCATGTTTAGGAGCTTCATTTAAGTTTCCACGAAAATTAAAAACTTCAGGTAGTACTATAAACTTTGCTCCTTTTTTTATGGAGTAATTAATTAGCTTTTCAGCACTTTTTAAATTTTTTTCTTTATCTGGTCCGCTTGCCATTTGAATGGCAGAAACTACAAATTTTGTTTTAGTTACCATAAAATAAATTATAGAACTAAAGTGAGATTTAGATTTTATTTGTAATGGTTTCTTGATTTTTTGAAGTAAAAAGTGTGGATACTTCTTTATTCTGAATTATTGCCATCATAAGAATATCTCCGCCTGGATAACCATAATAACCATCTATTAGAAAGCCGTTATCGTGAATTTGATCTTGTAAAACTTTCGGTTTAATTTTTAAGCTTAAATTTAAGCTTGTATTCTTGCGTGTTAATCTGTCTAAAACTTTTTCGAAAAATCCAGGTTCAGAATTTGCTGAAACAATTAACATGCCTGTAGGTAAAAGTAGTTTTCTGACTTCTCTGTAAAACAAATCAGAGTTTTCTAAAAACATAGAATAATCAATAATTATTCGAGTAAAAGAATTTTCTAATTGATTGCTGATTTCTAAAAGTGAAATATTTTTAATTGAATTATTTTCTTTAATTCTAGTTATTAAATCTTCTTCCCATTCACCAATTAAAAGTGTTGACTGTCCTTTGCTGACAGCTTTTGTTATTCTCTTTTTTATTACTTCAGGCTTTTTAATCATATTTTTATTATATGTTTTATTTGCAGATGTAGGATTCATCTGGCTTTGTTAGTGAATCCTACCTGGCAAAAAAACTTTAATTGGAAGCTTCAATTTGTTTGAAGCTATATAAATGAAATGAATGAAGTCCCTCATAAGCCGGGTTCTGTTTATGCAGTCATCTATCTAGGAGTAATGTCACCATTACCCTCAAGCGATGTCGGCAGTTCTGGATAGCGGACCACTATTTCCCAGACCTATACCTTAATCTTGCACCTTTAGCGGGGTTTACCAGGATTACAGTCACCTGTAAAACTAGTGAGCTCTTACCTCACTGTTGCACCCTTACCTACTTAATAAAAAGCAGGCGGTCTACTTTTCTGTGGCACTTTCCTCACACTCACATGCACTTCGCATTACGAAGCAACCAGTCCTATGGTGCCCGGACTTTCCTCACTTTTAAAAACTACCAGCGAACTGGCATTTGTTTTTTTAAAGCGTAACTGCTTGAGGAACTTCATATATTATTATAATATAGTTGAAAAGCTCTTAAATAGTTAATTTCCAGCAGTTCACCATGTTGTATAACAGATTGTTCTAAATTTTAAGCTAAGGCTTTGTTTGGGTATATGTAAAACAAATACTTCTTGGTTCCAAAAGTTAAACGCTTCGTAAATTTATTTTTACAAAAAACTATCCGCTAAGAAGATGAGAGTGTAACCCTTTTAATTATCTTAAATTCAATTGTTCCAATCTTTAAAGTTTTAAAATTTTCTATTAATAAAACTTATAACTGAGTTAAGTTTTCTTTAAGAAGCCTAATAATATCTTTGTTGTCACTTTCTTAGTGACTTTATTAATTAACAGGAGGAATCTGTGAGAAGAATTATTTCATGTTTAGTACTTTTTTCTTTTGTACTAAACAATTCGCTTTTAGTTGTTTCTCCAGCATATGCAAAAAAAGCTGGATCAACATCTCTTTCAATTAAAACCTCTGATGGAAGTAATACCGTTTTAGGTAGTATACTTTCACCAAGAAGTAATAGATTAAAAATTAAGCTAACTAAAGATTTAGCTAATGCTATCAGATCAGAAGGTATTGATAGTGCAGAAATCACAATTACAAAAATAGCTGATGAAAATGATACTAGTAATATTTATTCTATATCTAGTGATGATGTAGATTTGATTGGTAAAAATTTAGTATTTGATGTAGTGCCTTGTACGGATGCTTCAGGTGCTACAGTTACAGCAGGCGCATTACCATCAGGAACTTATACTTTAACAATTACAGTAGGAAACGTTACTGCATCAGGTTCATTTAGTTTTGAACCACCAGCAGTTGTCGTAGGTACAGTAGATCCTGGTAGTAGTGGATCATGTACTGGTGGTACAAACTCAGTTAATTCAGTCTCAGGTTCACAACTTGGACAATTAGTTGCACTTTCCAGCAACTGTACTTATTTTAATGAAGTAAGAGCTTCAAGAAAAATTGGTAAAAAAGGTAAAAAAGGTAAAAATAGATTAGCATATCAAGAAGATGGTACATCTACTTCTAGTGGTGATGCTACTGAGCCAGAACCATTTTATGAAGATCCAGTCGTTGGAGAAACAAATGTAGCTGTATCAGAAAATACTGTTACTGTTACTGATGAAGAGACTGGAGATACAGAGATTGAAGAAATTAGTGCTCCTGTAACTCTTGATCCAGAAAATGAAAATGGTAATTCAACTCCAGTTGATGAAAATACTGATGCGGCATATGAACAAGCTTTAGATTTAGTTGTTGGTGATCAAAACGATGACGGTGTTACAGATGAAGAAGATCTTCAAGAAGTAGCAGATGATCCAGAAGTACTTGAACAATTAGAAGAAGCTCTTGCAGACTCAGCAGTATCTGAAGAAGTTACTGATGATGGTACTACTGGTGATGTTAATGGTACTCCATTCCAACCAGCAGATGACTGTGGAAGTAAGATTATGGCTATAGTTGGAACCGTTGATCTTATGTCACTTACAGACGATGATTTAAAATCAATTGGTGGAAAATTAATTCCAGAAATCCAATCTGGTAGCTTAGTTAACTGTGTCCCACCTTTTGTTAAAGATTTTATTCCAAATCTTTTCAACAGTATTTGTGGTGACAGCAATACACAGTGTGATAATGGATTAATTACATTTGCTAAGAAATTCTTATTTAACTTAGGTAGAAATGAAAACAGACCTCCAGAAGATCCAAAACAAATCTGCCAAGATTTAGAGAATAGGCTTGCTAAAGCTAGTTCTTGTATGGGAGATGGATGCCCTCCATTACCATGTTTCACTGGAGATTTTAGAGATAAGTTAGCTTCAGAAAAAAGCTGTGAAGCAGTACTTAAGCTTTTACCTACAGACTGTCAATTACCTCCTCCAGTATGTAATCTCCAACCAAGAGGACCACAAGGTCCAAGCGGTGGAACAAGTGGTCAAACACCACCACCACCTCCAGATGGTGGAACAAGTGGTCAAACACCACCACCTCCTCCAGATGGCGGAACAAGTGGTCAAACACCTCCTCCTCCGGCAGGCGGAACAAGTGGACAAACTCCACCTCTTCCAGCAGGCGGAACAAGTGGTCAGTTAGTAGCTCAGATCAGCCCAGGAGCAGGTCCTTTAGGAAATACTGGTGGACAACCTCCTCAAGGCGGCGATCAATGTATGGATGCAGGCAGACCTCAAGAAGCAAGTATTTGCAAACCTTGTAATACTGCTGGTCCAGAAGGTTGCTTTGGTCCAGAACAAAGAACTGTTACTGCTTCAGATGGAGTAACAACTTGTATTCTTCCTCAGGTTCAATGTATTCCTTTTACATCATTAGGAGCTACAAGTCCTGATGCTATGTTTGATGGAATTTGTTTATTTGGTGATGGTGACTTAACAGTTGGTGAAGAGGATGATAAACCTAAAGATCCAAAAACATGTAAGCCATTCCCATTTGATCCTAAATTAGGATGTCCACAGCTAAGACCAACATGTAACTTTGGTGATGATTTATCAAAGTTTGATAAAGCATGTTGTCAGCTTCCACCACCTCCAGGTCAACAAGGTCAACCAGGTCAGCCTCCAGCAGGTGGAACCAGTACGACTAGTGGACAACCAGGAAATACAAGTGGTCAACTTGCTCCAAATCAAATAGACGGAGGACTTGGTGTTAGACCAAATGAATGTATTCTCAGAAAACTTTGTTCAGACCCATCAAACTTCGGTGCTGATGGAAAGCCTGATTCAACAAAAGTCGATGCAATCGTAAGTGCTTGTAAGCAAGGTCAACCAGGTGGAATGGGTGGACAACCTCCACAAGGCAATTCACAATGTATTGAGCAATGCAAATCTCAATGCGGTACTGATCAAACTTGTTTACAATCTTGTGGTAAAAACTGTCAACCAACAGGTGGAACCAGTGGACAACCTCCATGTGATCCTTTAAAAGATCCAAACTGCAAGCCTCCAACAGGTGGAACCAGTGGACAACCTCCATGTGACCCTGCAACAGACCCAAACTGTAAGCCTCCAACAGGTGGAACCAGTGGACAACCTCCATGTGACCCTGCAACAGACCCAAACTGTAAGCCTCCAACAGGTGGAACCAGTGGACAACCTCCATGTGATCCTTCAACAGGTTCATGCCCACCACCTCCAACAGGTGATTGTCCTCAAGGACAAGTGAAAGATCCTGCAACTGGTCAATGTAAACCAGCTGATGGTGGAACACAACAGCCAGTTCAGTGCCCATCAGGACAAACACTTTGTTCAGATGGAAAGACTTGCAAATCAAACACAGCAGAGTGCCCACCACCTCCAACAGGCGGTGACTGTCCTCAAGGACAAGTGAAAGATCCTGCAACTGGTCAATGTAAACCAGCTGATGGTGGAACACAACAGCCAGTTCAGTGTCCATCAGGACAAACACTTTGTTCAGATGGGAAGACTTGCAAATCAAACACAGCAGAGTGCCCACAAGGTGGAACACAACAGCCAGTTCAGTGTCCATCAGGACAAACACTTTGTTCAGATG
>CAZRTB010000008.1:100634-110082 GCA_964602915.1 uncultured Gammaproteobacteria bacterium
GGTGGAACACAACAGCCAGTTCAGTGTCCATCAGGACAAACACTTTGTTCAGATGGAAAGACTTGCAAATCAAATACAGCAGAATGTCCACAACAAGGTGGAACACAACCACCTCCAACTACTTGTCCATCAGGTACAGTAAAATGTTCTGATGGTTCATGTAAGGCTACTTGTTCTTAAATAAACTGAAATCGTAAAATGCTTAAAGACCCTCCAGAAATGGCGGGTCTTTTCTTTTGTTTGCCACAAAACAAGTTTTTGGCTTCTATTTTACTTGGCAAATGCTCTAATTCCCAGCGTAAAAGAAATTTAGATTTGTCATTGCGAACCCTGAAAGGGTGAAGCAATCTCTGTTGATAGATAGCAGTTTATGAGATTACTTCGCTTTGCTTGCAATGACAATGGGTAGAACTTCCATTGTCGGGAATGGTAACTTAAAAACAAGTTTAATTTACTTTTTGGAGATTGAAATATTTCTCTTGTAACCAGACTGGTTTAATGAAAAGTTTTTCCTGTAGTTCAGGACTCCAATATTTTAGTTTTCCAGAAGGAATACTTTTTACTTTTTTATCTATTGGTTTATTAGAAGCTACTAAAAAAGCCCAAATTGTACATGGATAACAAGGTATTACTGAAATAGCGGCGTCTACATATTTGAATGCAGATCTCATATTTTCAAGAGCCATTTTAAATTCTTTCTCTTGTAAAACAATAGAACCACTTTGAGAGATGTAGATC
This sequence comes from uncultured Gammaproteobacteria bacterium, assembly GCA_964602915.1. Lineage (GTDB taxonomy): Bacteria > Cyanobacteriota > Vampirovibrionia > 2-02-FULL-35-15 > 2-02-FULL-35-15 > CAZRTB01. The sequence continues at coordinate 101,373 of CAZRTB010000008.1, forward strand.
CCGTCTTCTTTTAAAGCCTTGCTAGCATTTTTATAAAAATCCTTACTAATTAACCCTGCGGCAAAACCTTCAGGGTCAGTAGAATCACATAAAATTGCATCATAATAATTTTCTTTTGCATTCTTAACATACTCAATTGCATCTTCTACTTTAATTTTCAGCTTTGGATTCTCTAATTCTGAAGCTATAACAGGAAAGTGTTTTTTTGAAACATTAATCACTTCTTCATCAATTTCAACCATTTCTACTTCTTCTATGGATTTATATCTAAGAGCTTCTCTCGCTGTACCACCATCGCCACCACCTATTACCATTACTTTCTTTGGATTAGGATGCATGGATAAAGATATGTGAGCGATTGATTCATGATAGTAAAACTCATCTTTATCAGTAGTCATTAATATGTCATCTAAAAGTAAAACTTTTCCTACAGTATTAGTTTCAAAAACATCAATTTTTTGATATTTGCTTTTTCCGGAATAAAGCATTTCTTTTATCTCAAGTGCTATTGATGCACCTAGATACGTTTCATAAAACCAACCATCTTTAAACATATGAATTCTCCTTAGCAATTTTTTGTTTTGTTTTTTCTATTACATTTTTCATCCAGGTTTGAGTAGCACCTCTTTGCCCTTGATAATGTCCTTTAACTTTGTATGATTTTAGAACTGGCAGATTTCTTTGGAAAACCATTTGAGCAATTGGTTGTCCACTTCTAAGAAGCAAAGGTGCTTTGCCTTGATTTGTTAATTCTACTACTGCTTCTCCTTCAAATCCAGAGTCAAATAAACCTGCAGATTCTACGTAGAGTCCTACTCTTGCCCAACTGGATTTCCCTTGTAAAACACCATGTAATGTAGGTCCGAAACGAAAATATTCCTGAGTAGTAGCAAGAACAAAATCTCCTGGTTTTAAAACGAATTCTTCACCAACTAACTCTTCAAATGAACCGTCGTTTAACTGAATTGCAAAGTGTTTTCCTAAATGAACATCCAGACTATTTGGCTGTATTGCTTCTTTTCTATAATTATCAATTCTAAGAAGACCAGTATTTAAATAAAATTTTAACTGCCAGTCGACAAGATTTCCGCTGGAAAAAAATAAAAAATAAATTGAAAAAATAACTAATATCAGAACTAAAGTTAAGAAAATCATGATGAAATATTATATTCCGTAGTGGCTTTGCATGCAACGCTACTACATGCTAACTTAATGCCTTCTACTATTAACTTATGCTCTTCTGTTAGAACTCTCTCTGCTAGTGTATCTACAGTATCATTAGGTAAAACAGGTACTTTTTTCTGGCAAATAATGGGGCCTTCATCAATACCTAAAGTTACATAATGTACAGTACAACCGCTCTCTTTAATACCGCTTTCTATCACTGCAGAATGGACTTTTTTCCCATACATTCCCTTCCCTCCAAATGCAGGGAGTAAAGCAGGATGAATGTTAATTATTTTATTTTTATAAGCATTGACTAAACTTTCAGTAAGTATTTTTAAGTATCCTGCAAGAATAATTAAATCAATGTTTTTATTGTTTAAAATCTCAACAATTTTTTTATCATACTCCTCATTAGAAGAAAGAATTTTCGGATTTAAAAAAATAGCTTCAATACTATTATTTCTTGCTCTTTCAAGAGCAAATGCAGAATCTTTATTTGAAATCACTACCGAAATTTTTGTATCTTTTAAAATCCCATCTTTTATAGCAGTAATTATTGCTTGAAGATTACTGCCACTTCCAGATGCTAAAACTGCAAGATTTTTCATTATTTTTTATTAAGAATGCTTGTTAGTATGGAATCAATAATTGTTTCTTTAATTCTTAAAGCAGTCTTTTTTGAAATTTTGAGCTTTATTCTTTTCATAATTTATATTATTCCTGCTTTAAGTAAATCTTTCAAGTCTACAATACCGATTACATTAGTATCGTTATCAATTACTATTAGATCAGAAATCCTATATTCTTCCATAATTTTTAGGGCAGATACAGCTAAGCCATCTTTGTTTAGGGTTTTTGGATTTTTATTCATTAAGTCTTTAGCCGTAATTTTATTTATGTCATTTTGGTACTTAATAAATGATCTTCTAATATCACCATCAGTAATACTACCCAGCAGTTTGTTGTTTTCAGAAACTGTAGTAAAGCCTAATTTCTTATTGTTTATTTCTTCAACAATATCCTTGAAGCTTGCTTCTGGAGATACTCTTGGGATTTCTTTATTTTCTCTCATTACGTCAGATACTTTTATTAAGTTTTTTCCGAGTGAGCCGCCAGGATGAGATTTAGCAAAATCTTCTTTCGTAAAGCCTTTAGCTTGCATTAAAGCTACAGCCATTGCATCCCCGAGAGCTAAGGTCGCCGTGGTGCTAGCTGTAGGTGCAAGATTTAAAGGGCATGCTTCTTTTTCAATTCTTATAAATAAAGCTACATCACTATTTTCTGAAAGGGTTGAATCCTCTTTTCCAGTTATAGAAATAAGTTTTAATCCAGATCTTTTAATTGATGTTAAAACTTTTTTTAACTCATCTGTTTCACCACTAAAAGAAAGAGCCAGCATGACATCTTCTTTGCTGAGCATTCCAAAATCACCATGACTTAATTCTGCAGGATGTACAAAAAATGCTGGTGATCCGGTACTGGCAAATGTAGCAGAAATTTTACTTCCTATATGACCAGATTTACCCATGCCAGTAACTACAATCTTTCCTTTACAACTAAGCAAAATCTCTATGGCTTTTTCAAAAGATTTAGATTGATTTTTTCCTAAGTCAAGAATTAGATCCTTTATAGCTTGATTCTCTATTTCAAGAACTTGTAATCCTTCCTTTAGGTATTTTGTGATTGCAGTCGTAGTCATGAATAATATATTAGCAAAACCGATATGTAGATATACTTTTAAGTAAGGGGATTTGGATATGAAAACTTTTCGAGGATCGTCATTGTGAGGAAGAGCTTTAGTTCTGACAAAGCAATCTCCTTGCGTAACACGAAATAAGATTGCCGCGTCTCACTTCGTTCGGCTCGCAATGACGTGTTATCCTCGATTTATTAGCATACCCTAATGGTATCTGTATAATTAAAACCATGGTAATACGTTCAAGACAAAAATTAAATTATAATGATTTAAAGCCTTTTAACATAGTCCTTGTAGAACCAGAAATCCCTCCGAATACAGGAAACATTGCAAGATTATGTTCTGCTACTAATACCAGGCTTCACTTAGTACATCCATTAGGGTTTAAGATTACTGACAAAGAATTAAAAAGAGCAGGTTTGGATTATTGGCATTTGTTAGATGTAAAAGAGTATCAGGACTGGGAAGATTTTCTGGTAAAGATTATAGAAAAAGAAATTGGTGATTCTAAAACCAAAAAACTAAGCTCTAATTTCTGGTTTATATCCACCAGAGGAGAAAAAAACATATGGGAAGTGAATTTTAATCCTGGTGATTATTTAATCTTTGGTAGTGAAACAAGAGGGTTAAGTGAGAATATCTTGAACAATGTTCCTAAAGAAAATATTGTTTCAATACTTATGAACGGTAAAACAAGAAGTTTAAATCTTTCAACCTCTGCTGGAATTGTTTTGTATGAAGGATTAAGACAGATAACAGTGGAAAAAAAATTGGTAGAGGTTGTGCCTGTATGATAAATGACAAAAGTACTCCTATCTATGATACTCTTCAAGAATATCTTTCTAAAAAACCTATTCGCATGCATGTTCCATTTCATTCTGGGATAGCAAACAATGCTGTTTTTCCAAAAGGGTTGTATGAGTTAGATATTTCTGAAGTTAGTGGATATGATGCGCATGGCGAAGATAATCCCATATTTCAGTCTGAAAAAATTACAGCAAATCTCTTTAATGTAAGTCATTCTTTTTATTTGGTAGGTGGAGCTAGTGTAGGACTTTTAACTTCCATGTTAGCACTTCGAAAATATGGTACAAAAGTTATTCTTGCTAGAAATGTTCATAAATCAGTAGTTAATGGAGTCGTTCTAGCTGGACTTGAGCCGATATGGTTGGAAGTAGATTTTTTGAGTGATTGGGGTATCTTTTCGAAAGTGAATCCTGAAAAGCTGGAAAGGCTTTTAAAAGAGCATGTTGGTATCGCTGGTTGTGTAGTTGTTTCACCTACTTATGAAGGTGTAATTTCTGACGTTAAAACTATTGCTCGTATTTGTCATGAAAAGAATATTCCTCTTATTGTAGATGAAGCTCATGGAACACATTTGAATTTCGTTAAACCTCATTACGAAGAGCAAGGTGACGAAGCAATCTCACAATCAGATTTTAAGAATAGTAAGCTAGATTACCATGCCTCGTTCCATTCGGCTCGCAAAGGCGTGAGACCTGATCTTATTATTCAGTCATGGCATAAATCTTTAGGAGCATTAACTCAAACAGGAGTTTTGCATTTAGTAAATGATAAATATTTTAATTATGGTGATATAAAACGTTGCCTTGATCTTGTAAGTTCAACCAGTCCATCTTTTTTACTATTACTCTCTTTAGAACTAACCAGAAAACATCTGGCAGAATTCGGGGGTTCATTTTTAAAAGGACTATATATAAATTCTAATTTATTCAGAGAAAAATTAAAAACAATTGAGAGTATTTGCATCTTAGAAAATGATGATCCGTTGAAAATTTATATAAGACCAATAAACTCATCAGGAATTGATTTTGCTTATGAACTTTATAAAAACCACTCTGTAGAAATCGAAAGTGCTAATGAAATAGGATTTCTAATGATGATAGGTGTAAATTTTAATGATAGTGTTATGGAGAAAGTCTTGGATGCTGTTAAGAACATTGAGCTAAAAAGTCTAGGTGTATCAGAGTCTAGGTGCATTGACTCATCAGAGCAAATTGTTAGCCCAAGAAAAGCTTTTTTTGAGGGGTTTAAAAACACAGATGGTGAATATGAACGTGACATTTCAGCACCATGTCCTCCAGGTTATGTGATTTCAATTCCAGGAAATAAATATAATGAAAACTAGTTACGATCAGCAAACTACTAGTCATGTTTTCAATGCTCTTAATGAAAAGAGATTTTTTAAGCTTGTATGTGGAGCTAGTCTTGGTGATGTTAATTTGATTGAAAATTTGGTTTATGTCTTTTCTTTGGCTGGTGCACATGTTATAGATTTATCTGCAAGTGCAGATGTGATTTTTGCTGCACGAAGAGGTTTGGAAAAAGCTTTACTCCGTTCTCCATCTTCTACTAGTCCTCTCCTAATGGCAAGTATTCAGATTGATAAAGATCCACATTTTCGTAAAATTGAAGTTGATTATGTTAAATGTGATTTATGCAGTGCTTGCGTGAAAGTTTGTCCGACGGAAGCTTTTAAAATTGATAAAAAAGAATTTGTTTATTCAATTGAAAAATGTTATGGATGTGGCATTTGCCCTTCTTATTGTCATGTTAATGCACTTAGTCTAATTGATACTAATCCTACTCCAAAAGAAACATTGAAAGAAATGATGCTACTTGGAGTTAATGCAATAGAATTTCATTTTGGAAAAGGGTATAAAAAACTAGAGCAGGTTTGGGATGAAATTAAGGATTTAGCTAATGGCTTAGAGTTGATTTCTTTTAGTATTGGAAGTGATTTGCTTTCTGAAGAAGAGTTAATAGAATCTGCACAATTATGTTATAAATTGGCAGGAAAAGGGATTATTCTACAGTGTGATGGTACCCCAATGAGTGGTAATAAAAAGTCAAAAGATGGGAATAAAGGGGATGAATCAAGTTTAGAAGTGGCAAAAATAATTGAGAATGAAAAACTGCCTGTTTATCTCCAACTTTCTGGGGGTACCAATGAGAATACTTTTTTGCGATCTGTAGAAATAGGCCTAAATATTAATGGTGTAGCTATTGGCTCATATGCCAGAAAGTTATTATCCCCATATTTGAAGAATTTAGATGATGAGAAGAATCTGGATACAGCAGTTTTAGTTGCAAAAAATTTGGTTAATTCTGTTGGGATAAAAATGTCACAAACCTAGATATTGGAAAAAATTTATATTAAAATAAATATAATGGAAAAAGAAAAAAATAAAATAACCGAACAGATTGTAACAGACGAAGATTTCGTTCCAGCTGAAGATTTACCACTTTTATTAGAAATACTTCCTGATAATCTAAGAAAGAATTTGGAAAAACATGATTTAACTGGATTAATTGAAATTGTTATAGACTATGGGAGAAATCCAGAAGCTAGGTTTTTTGATGGTAAAAGAATAGATATTTCTAAAGAGCCAGTTACATTAGGAGATATTAATTATGCTGTAGATAGAGTCGGTGATTTTACTACTGATAACAGGGCTGGTATTGCTAGGACCCTTCATAGAATAAGCGGTATGAGAAACAGGCGAGGCGAGATTATAGGACTTACGTGTAGAGTAGGCAGAACAATTACAGGAACGATAGATCTTATTAGAGATTTTGTAGAATCTAAAAAGTCCATTTTGCTTTTAGGTCCACCAGGTGTTGGAAAAACTACAAAGCTTCGTGAAATGGCAAGAGTTCTTGCTGATGAGTTAAATAGAAGAGTTATAGTTATAGATACATCTAATGAGATCGCTGGTGATGGGGATATTCCACATCGTGGTATTGGGCGTTCACGCAGGATGCAGGTGTCATCTCCTGAAAATCAGCATGATGTAATGATTGAGGCTGTGGAAAACCATACTCCAGAAGTTATTATTATTGATGAGATTGGTACAGAGTTAGAGTCTTCAGCGGCTAGAACTATTGCAGAAAGAGGAGTTCAGCTTATAGGTACTGCTCATGGAAATGCACTAGAAAATCTTTTGAAAAATCCTACACTTTCAGATCTTGTGGGTGGAATTCAGACTGTTACTCTTGGTGATGAAGAAGCAAAACGTCGTGGTACACAGAAAACTATTCTTGAGAGAGCAAGAAAACCTACTTTTGATATAGCTATTGAAATCTTAGATCATGAAAGGCTTGCAGTACATAAAGATGTAGCAACTGCTGTTGATACTCTATTAAGAGGGCTTGCTTTATTTCCTGAAGTTAGAAAGCTGGATAGGTCTACAGGAAAAGTAGAAATCCAAACAAAAAAAGAAATTATTACTCCTCATGGACAGGTTTCACTTACATCGCCAGAGCCCGCTATAGATAGAGAAGTTATTAGTATTTATCCTTATGCAGTAAGCCGTGGACAGCTAGAGAGAGTAATCAGAACATTACAGCTACCAGCTTCAGTTTCAAAAACTATTGATGATGCAGGTGCTATTTTTGCACTTAAAAACTATGCTAGGCAAGGAGCTAAAATTCTTGAGCTTTCTAAAAAACACAAAAAGCCTTTATATGTAGTAAATAATAATAGTTTAGAAGGAATTCAAAAAGCATTAAAAGAATTATTTCCTGATTTGGTTACAGACTTTGTTATTGATGATGAGTATTCTTCAGCAAAACTTTCTAACGATAAAGAGACTGCTCTGGATGAAGCACGCTCTGCCATAACGATGGTTATGGACTCTGACAGATCTGTAGACTTGACTCCTAGAAATGCACAGATTAGAAAGCTTCAGCATGAACTTATCGATGAATATAAATTAGATAGTCTAAGTATCGGACAGGAACCGCAGAGAAGAGTAAGAATATTTCCACCACCAAAACCTGGGGATTAGTCTACTAAATGAAAGCTTCAAATTTTTCTGGCGATGATTCTATTAATTCATCCATAAGTCCATGAATAGTTGATTCACGTTTGTTTTCAGGAATTGACTGTATAGCTTTTTTTAATTCTTTAGGAGAGTGGTCTTTTGGTTTATAAGTACAATCTGGATTCTTTGAGAATCTGTCTTTTAAAAATTTAAGCCCTCCAACTGCGGCACGATCATAGGTTGAAGAAGATCCTTTTGATATTGAATCCTCATGTGGACTAAAATGTCTTCCATTAATGGAGTCATTTCCCCAAATGGATAAAAGCTGTACTGCATGAGAAGGTACTTCATTAGTGTGGAGTTTAGCTTTGTTATCTAAATTGCCTCTTAACACATGAGTATTTTCATGAGCGAATACAGACTTTATCCAGTCAACTCTTGCTTTAACTTTTGAATAGTCTCCTGTTCTTTTTGCTTCTGATATGGATTTAAAGAGTTCATCTGTTGCTAAGCTATTTAATTGAAGACCTAAAGAATCATAAGAGGCCCCGGTATTTTCCCCCTTAAGAGTTATAGAAAAACTGTTAGTAGTTTTATATTTTTTTGGCAAAGAATTCTTTGAGTCAGAGAATGCTTCTATTAGAAGTTTTTCACCTTCCAGAAAAACCTCATGTTCTGGAGTACCTTTTTTACTTGTTAAATATTTATATGTTTCTGTCTTTTTACCAACTCCAGAGAAAGATGGAACCGTTGAATCTTCTATCCAAATTATATGACTACTTTCAGTATTATTGTCTTTAAAAACAGTTATTCTTGTTTTACTGTCTGCAAGCTTTCGTAAAGGTGCTTTATTTTCCTCTTTTTTAAAATGAGTTTTTCTTTCATCTCCTTCTAGAACTGTTACAGGCTTTTTTTGTACAGGAGGATTTTTACTTGCTGGAGGCGGAGGTGGTGGTATAGGTGTTGGGATAGTTCCAGATGGTTTTGGAGTAGTGGTAGGAGGTCTTGGAACTGGAGGCGGAGGAGGTGGCGGAGGCGCTGGGATAGTTGCAGATGGTTG
>CAZRTB010000009.1:0-133 GCA_964602915.1 uncultured Gammaproteobacteria bacterium
CTCATCGTCTAGTGGCCTAGGACATCGCCCTTTCACGGCGGTAACAGGGGTTCAAATCCCCTTGGGGGTATTTTATTTATAGTGCAAGACAAGCTTGCACTTCTATATTTAACTTCCTTTCGCCTGGTCGGAT
>CAZRTB010000009.1:233-59083 GCA_964602915.1 uncultured Gammaproteobacteria bacterium
ATGAATGGGACAAATCCTTTTGTTTTAATAGTGCAAGACAAGCTTGCACTTCTATATTTAACTTCCTTTCGCCTGGTCGGATTTGCCCAATGAATGGGACAAATCCTTTTGTTTTAATAGTGCAAGACAAGCTTGCACTTCTATTTAAGTTCTTTTTATTTAAGCTCTTAGGTTTATAGGCTCAATATTTGCTTAAGTTTTAAGATGTAAAATTTTGGTTACTTTGTACTATGAGAAAGTAAAATTCTGGAAATATCAAATAGTTTTCTTGTATTTACCTGTTTCTAAATATAAAATCTTTTATATAAATCTTGAAATTCTCTTTTTTATATTGTCTAATATATAGTGTAAAAGATAAAAAATGAATTATTTAAGCACTAAATATAGTAGATATAAAAGGAAAAAGGGTGACTAATGACATCACTTTCCCCCATTACTGGTGTGAGTGGAGATCAAAGGGGAGGAGAGTGTGCATATAGTGATAGGGAAAGAAGACTTTTAAGAGTATTAGATAACGAAGAACAAGTAATTTGGCGGACTTACGGACCTAGACGAGAAGAAAATAATTTTTTACCACCACCACTTAAACGTGGTAATAGTATTGACTATGAGGACTTGACTGGATTTGAATTACCAGGTTTAAAAGTTACCTCACACAAGAAAGTCTCACCTTCAAGATTAGGTGCAGAAAGAACTATGAGGGCTGCTGCCTGTGGTGCTGGCTCAGTTTTAAGTGTTGGTGCTACATTGGGGTTGTTTTATAGTGGATTTAAAACTTTAACTGCTGTTTTGAGAGGATCAGACCAGGAAGAAGCTAATAATGCATCGGCAAAGTCATTTGCTTTGACTGCGGCTGCTGGTGTAGGTACTGCACTTGCTCAGGAAAATGTTAACTGGGGTGCTGGAGCGCTTGGAATGGGACTAATGGGTAAATATCTTGATACACCAATAGGACTTGCAGCATTTTCTATTTTTGATGGATTAAATGCAATTGGTATGGGACAGGTCAAGCTAAGAGATAACAAAAACATTAATGGTACTTCTAAGAATTCAATTTTTAACAACACGAATCTATCCTTTTTAAAGCCATTGAAACCATTTCTTGAAATTCATGAATATTCAATACGAAAATTTTGGAATACTTTTACTTCTGCAAGAGGGTTAAAAAACACTTTGTCTTTAGAGCCTTATGATTTATATTGTGCTGCTGGTGGTGGACTATTGTCTGGTGGTGCTTTATTAGGTGCGGCATCAGCATTTTCAGGTTTTATGGGGGAAAAAGCAAAGTCTCTCTTATATATTCCGTATAGTTTAACTTCACTTGTTAACTTGGTCGCATTAGGTAGAGATGGAAATGTGATTAAAAAAAGAGCTGATAAGTACAATGATATGAAGCCTATCGAAAACAAGTCTACAAAGATAGAAGGATGGGCAAAAATGATTGCTTCTCCTGTTATTGCGCTGAACTATCTTTTATTAGGATTAAAGGGAGTAGGAGTTAATTTTCTTGGGGATTCTGAAAATGTTGCAAAGAGTCTTAGACAATTTGGTGTTGGTATTGCATATGTAGGTTTTGCGGCTCAGTCTGGAGTAAAGTTTCTTATTCCAGATCATTGGGGACCTAAAATTAAAAATGTTTTTGATGTGGTTTTAAATCCAAAGGAAGTTGTTAATTATCTTATGGGTATTGTGTCAAAGGTAAGTGAGCGTGAAACTAGAATTGCAAGGGCTGATTATAAAGGTACAAGTGACTTCTTCTATCCTATTTTACAAAAAGATGAACATTGTGACTTGTATGAAGAGTTGATAAATACTCCATTCTTTCAAAATCTAAAAACTAGACATTTAACTGGCTTACCAAATGAAATGGCTTTAGATAGAGCCGCATTAGACAGATTTACGCATAGTATAAGAGTAGGTGCATTAGCTTGTATTCATGCAGATAGGATTAGAGAGAATAACCCAGACTATTCATATCTTTATAATGATCCTGCTTTTTCTCTTTCTATGAAATTAGCATCTTTACTACATGATACAGGTCATAGTAAGTTACCAAGATGTCATCTGTCTGAGACTACATATCCTATGGCAAAAGATGCAAATGATCACTTTAGTATTGAGTCACTTGATAAGAATTCAAATAGTGGTTTTTACGATATTATTCTTAGTTACTGTCGAAAACTATATGGTCAAAATGGTGATGAGATTGCTGAGAGAGTTATTAAGAATATAAAAAATATTTTAGGTCACAAGCCAATGCAGGTAAAAACTAACGATAGTGATGCTGGTGTTTCTAGAGAAGAAGAGTTTATGTGGTCTTATAAGCCAGCTACCGATGCTGCAGACTATATGAGAAGTAAAGGAAGTGATTTTCCTTCATCTTTTGGAGTAGAGCATTGGGGTGAAGATCAATATAAACATTTCGCAGATCAAAGAGTGATCTTTAGAGATAAAATGAATAGACTTAGAGTTGGATATTCAGAAGAGGGTGCAATTGATGCATTTAAGCAATTGTACTTAAGACTTATTTTCAATGCATTTTTAAATTCACATCCAGTGACACTTTCAACAGAAGCCGCTTATAAGTATGGAGCAAGACATGTAGTTCCAGAAATGACTTTAGATAGGTTGTCTACACTAAGTGATAGAGAGCTTGATGAGCTTGCTGTGAAATTTGTTGGTCATTCAGATGATGATCCTACTCAAGTAAATAGAAATGTATTTGGTGGATCGAAAGCATATGCTGGTTATGGACCTAAGGATACGATTTATGTCGTAAATAATGGAAAGGTTACAGAGTTTTTAGATTATTATGAAACTGTGATTAAAACTGAATGTCCTGATATTTATGAAAAAATGAAGTATATGGTAGATGTTTTAACTAATCCTTCTATGGTAGAGCTTCGCTTAAAATTTGACCCATCTTATTCTAGTGCAAATAGACTTTCTCAGCCTCTTGTTTCGCCAGCGTCTTCTGATTCTCCTCCTCAGAATCGTGAGCTAGCTTATGCATTGGCTACTGCAAGAAGTAGTGGGGCTTAGCTTTAAATTCTAGATTAGTAATCCTGCTATGCATCCAGAAATGAGTGAGGTTAAAGCACCACAAAGCATAGCTTTTAACCCGAGCTCTGCTAAATCACTTTTTCTTTCTGGGGCCATTTGTGAAAGACCTCCTACTTGAATAGCAATGCTTCCAAAATTAGCAAATCCACAAAGCATGAATGAAGATATAACGATACTCTTTTGTGTTAGTGAATCCTCGGACATAAGTTTTACTAAATCTAGGTAAGCTATAAATTCATTTAAAGAAATTTTAGTACCTAATAACTGTGCTACTTTAGTTAAATCTTGAGTTGGGATACCAAGAATGTAGACAATTGGTGTAAATAGATAGCCTAGCAATATTTTTAGAGATAAGCCATTAGTAATGAGTCCAATTATTTTATCAAGCATTGATATAAGACTAATAAATGCAATTAACATGGCAATTACACCTACGCTAATTTTTGCGCCACTAAAAGCTCCATCTAGAATGGCTTCAATTAGACTTTTGTCTTTTGATTTGTGCTCAATGTTTATAGTATCTTTTGTTAATGGGCTCTCAGTTTCAGGATAAATAATTTTTGAAATTACAAAACTACCTGGTGCTGACATAAAACTAGCGGCTAAAAGAAATTCTGGTTTAATGCCTAGGCTACTGTAAATTGCCATTAGTGAACCTGATATACAAGCCATACCGCCAGCCATTATTGTTAAAAGCTCTGATTTAGTCATCCTTGATAAGTAGGGTTGAATAACAATTGCTGACTCGACTTGTCCAACTATAACAACTGAGGTGTTTGCAAGTGCTTCTGCACCACTTACACCTAATAACTTATTAAAGATTGAAGCAAAAATCTTAATTACAAACTGTAATATACCAAAATAATATAAACCAGCAACTAATGCACATACAAATATAATTGTGGGTGCAATTTGAAAAGCAAAAATAAATCCATTGCCATTACCAAAAGAGCTGTTTAATATTTCTTGTTTAGAAAGAGCACCAAATACAAAGCCTCCGCCTTCTCTTGAAAGTTCTAAGATTGTTGTTATACCTTTTGCTAAAATTTCAAAGACTTTTTTTCCTATATCGGTTTTTAATATAAATAATCCTGTAGAAAACTGTAAAATCAATCCAAAAGCTATTTGCTTAAAGTTGATTCTAGATTTATTGTTTGATAGTAAATAAGCTATCAATAATATTAATGCTATTCCTGAGATCCCTCTTAAATTGTCTATTGCTTTTCTCCTTTTTGAATATTATATCTTAATTTGTTTATTCTATTTTGGAACCGTTTCTTTATATTATCTTCATATCATTTATATGATTACTCGTTTTTCCCAAAACAATTTTGATAAAGAATTTGATCTTATAATTATTGGAGGTGGGATCAATGGTACTGGTATTGCTAGGGAAGCTAGTGAAAGAGGTCTTAAGGTTCTTCTGCTAGAGAAGAATGATTTTGCTTCAGGTTGTACAGCGTATTCAACAAGATTGATTCATGGAGGTCTAAGATATTTAGAGTATTTTGAAATCTCTTTAGTTCAGGAGTCTCTTGCTGAAAGAGAAATACTCCTTAAAAATGCGAACCATTTGGTTTCACCGTTAGAATTATGCATTCCTGTTTATAAAAATGACAAAAGACCTTTGTGGGAAATTTCTTTAGGAATGGCATTATATGATTTTTTGTCTATTTCTAAATCTCTTCCTTCACATAGGATTCTTTCAAAGCTGGATTTTATAGCCTATGAACCAAATATTAATTCCTCTGATTTAATTGGTTCTGCTGTCTACTATGATTCTCAAATTACATATCCTGAAAGGATTTGTCTTGAAAATGTTTTAATGGCTAATTTCTATGGAGCGGTTACTCTTAATCATGCTGAGGTGGTTGAAGTTAAATTGGAAAATAACCTTGTTAAGCAATTAAGATTTATTGATAAGTTGAATGGTAAAGATTTTTTTGTTTCTGGAAAATGTGTTGTAAATGTTTCTGGTCCTTGGGTTGATAATGTATGTAAGTTATTTAACTCTAATATTAAAAGGTTAATTGGTGGGACTAAAGGAAGTCATATAGTAGTAAATAAATCTTTGAATGGACCGACTCATGCTGTTTATACTTCTGCAAAAAAAGATGGAAGACCTTTTTTTATTATTCCGTGGCTTGATTTTTATCTCATTGGAACCACTGATATTATTTTCAATGGAGATTTAGAAAAAGTCAGTGCTGATGTCGACGAAATAGACTATTTAATATCTGAGGCTAATAATGTTTTCTTAAATTTGAAGCTTAGTAAAAATGATGTTTTGTATTCTTATTCTGGTGTCAGACCATTACCATATGTTGATTCTAAAACACCAGGATCGATAACCAGGAAACATATAATTCATGATCATTTTAATGATGGTATTCATAATCTTTTTTCAATAGTCGGGGGAAAATTGACGACATATAGAAATTTATCTGAGCAGTTTGTTGATTCTCTTTTTTTTAAATTAAAGATGCCAAATATCCTGTCAAAATCAAAACATATCCCATTGCTAGGCTGTCTTAATTCTGACCCGAAGTCCTTTATCTCTTCAAACTATGCTACTTATAAAGATAAGATATCTTTAAATACTTTTAAACATCTAATCTCAATTTATGGATCTAGATATTTTGAAGTCTTAAAATCTTCTGATGAAAATAGTAATTTATTGGAACCAATAACTCCTGGTCTTTCCCCAATTAAAGCTGAAATCTTATTTTCGTTTAAAGAGCTTGCTTATACAGTGTCTGATGTAATGGCTAGAAGATTGCCTCTTGTTTTCAATTCTGATTTAGGTGAATCTCAATTGCCATTTGTCTTAGAATCTTTAAAGAAACAATTTAATTATTCTTCTCAGGAACTTGAATCCCAATCTGGTGATTATTTTAATAATCTCGTTAAATTAAGAAAAACTAATTAAGTCTATCTGGAACAACTTGATTCTTAATTAAATCATCATAGCTTTCTCTTTTAATTATTACTTCAGCGCATCCTTTATTAACAAGTACACAGGCTGGTCTTTTCATCATGTTGTAATTTGATGACATACTATAATTATATGCTCCAGTGTTTAATACCACGATAATGTCATTTGGTTCAACCTTCGTAAGTTCTATATCTTTTATTAAGATGTCTCCACTTTCACAGTATTTCCCCGCAATTGTAATTTCTTCTTTTTCATCTCTTAGCATTTTATTTCCGACGACTGCATGATATTTTGCTTGATAAGTTATTGGTCTTGGATTATCTGCCATTCCACCATCAACAGCAACATATTTTCTTCCATTTGGTACTACTTTAGAACTGCCTACTGTGTATAAAGTTATTCCGCTGGGTCCTGAAATACTTCTCCCAGGTTCGCATAAAAGTTTTGGCAGTTTTAGATTTAGATCTTTTACTTTTGCTTTAATAGTACTTGATACTGCTTTAGCCCAGTCGTCTATTTCAATGGGATCATCAGACTGAGTATATGAAATACCAATCCCGCCACCAATATTTAATTCCTCCATTTTCATACCATACTTAGTTTCTATATATTTAAATCTTTCAAGTAAAACCTCAATAGTATCTGTATAAGGTTTAATTTCAAAGATTTGAGATCCTATATGTGCATGTAATCCTTTTAGTTTAATATTTTTATATTTATTCTTTAATAGATTTAAAATCTCATCTAAGTATTCTAAATCAAACCCAAATTTACTATCTAAATGTCCAGTTCTTATGTATTCATGGGTGTGGCATTCGATACCTGGTGTTAGCCTTAATAAAATTTCAGTTTGTTTTGATTTCTTTTCTGATATAAGGTTTATTAACTCAAGTTCATAGAAATTGTCACATATAAATTTTCCTATATTGTTTTCAATTGCCATTTCAATTTCTTCTGCTGATTTATTGTTTCCATGGAAATAGATATTTTGACTATTGAAATTTGCTTTTATTGCAGTAAAAAGTTCTCCACCAGACACTACATCTAATCCAAACCCAATACTATTTAAAATTTTAAAAATTGTGGTGCAGGTAAATGCTTTTGAAGCATATATTGGTAAAAAATTCTCATAATATTTTTTAAGGCTATCAAGGTATTTATTTGCTCTATGTCTAAAGGTCTCTTCATCAAATACATATAATGGTGTGCCAAATTGTTTTTTTAGATCTGTTATATCGCATCCACCTATTTCTAGGTTTCCTTTTGCATTGATTTCAGCAGTTATGGGGAATAACTGTTTATTGCTCTGAATCTTTTGGTTTTGTGATGCTTTCATTATTAAGAATACTCTTCTCTTTGGCTATATAAATACTTTAGATATTATACTTTAAGTCAGCGATATTCACAGATTAGTATTTAATTTTATATGAGTCAGACTTTTAAAAAAGCAAAATTATTGACCCTCATACCAATACTTTTTTTTTCAGTTAGTGGGGGTCCTTACGGATTAGAAGAAATTGTTTCTTCTGTTGGACCTGGAATCTCTTTATTATTAATACTTTTAGTACCGCTATTTTGGACTATTCCTGAGTGTTTAATTGTGGCTGAGCTTTCCAGTAATTATCCATTGCAGGGTGGTTATTATAAATGGGTACAACTTTCTATGGGAAGGTTTTGGGGCTTTATGGAAGGTTGGTGGAGTATTGTTTATACAATCATTGACTTATCCTTATACCCAATACTTTTTACTACATATTTAAAGATATTCTTTCCTGATATTAACCATACCTATTTGTGGTTTGTTCAACTTTTAGTTATATGGATTTCAGTAATCGTGAATATTCTTGGAATTAGAGTCGTGGGTATTAGTTTAATTGTTTTTAAAGTTTTTATTTTACTTGCTTTTTTATTCTTTATTTTTTATGGCTTTTTATATAAGCCTATTGAATTCTCTTTCTTTCAAAATCTAGATTTTAAAACTTCTTATAAATCTTTAATTTATGGACTTTCCTTAACGTTTTGGAATTTTATTGGTTGGGATAATGCTACACCAGCTTTAGAGGAGATTCATGATTCTGGAAATACTTATCATAAAGCACTCTTCTTAACTATACCTATAATTGTATTCTTTTATTTTTTCCCAGTGCTTATTGGTCTGTCTGTTCATCCTAATTCATCAGAATGGCGGTTCGGAGAATTTTCTATTATTGCTGACATTATGGGTTGTAAAAAATTAAGCTTCTTTTTAACTGTTGGCGGGATGATTATGTGTGTTGGCATTTTTAATTCCTTACTGCTTTCTTCTACCAGGGTCTTTTCTGTCATTTCTGAAGATAGATTGTTTCCAAGATTTTTTTCAATAACCCATGATAAGTATAAAACTCCATACTTGTCAATTATTTTTACTGGTTTTATTTATAGCATTCTTGTTCTTTTTGATTTTGAAAACTTACTTATATTTGATGTGTTCTTTTATTTAATAGCTATAATGTTGGAAATTGTTGCTTTGATAATCTTTAGAAGAAGAGGATTCGCCCTTAGTAATGCTTTTCAAATTCCTTTTGGAAATCTTGGTCTTTATGTCGTTGTATCTATGGCATTCCTTGTAATTATTTTTATGACATTCTTAACACTTTATAGTTCATTCCATAATATTTATACAACGGCGATTTTCTTCGTTTTATTACTTGGCGGTATTCCATTTTATTTTTATTACTCTAGAAAACTTAAATCTAGTCGTCAAATTCTCTAGAGAAGTCGCCTACAATCCAGATGTGCGGATCTGAGATCTTTCTTAGAATTTCATTTGTAACTGATTCGTTAAATATAGATTTTGCTTTATTTGTAGGTTCTCCAATTACAATGTAAGTGGGTTTAATCTTCTTTTCTGCAATAACAATTTCATCGACAATATCTTTTCCTTCTACCAGTCTAAAATCCCCCCCCAGCTCAACTATTAATTGCTCTAGCTCGATGATTGCAATTTTTTTATCCTCGGATAGATTCTTGATACTTTTAATTACATGCATAACAATTAATTCTGATTGCAACCTGCTTGCTAGTCTTGCAGATTTTCTTACTAATCTCAGAGTGTCGTCATTTATATCTATAAAACTAAGAACTTTATTTTTTTTACTTTTTTGATACATCTCATGTTCAATGCTCTCTGCAACTTCTCTTAATGAAAGTTCTCTTAATGCAATTAAATTTTTCTTTTGAAAAAAGTGCGTTAATGCTTGTTCGATTTTATCTAGAGAATAAATTTTTCCTGCTTTTAATCTCTCTTGTAAGGCTTCTGGGCTAAGATCGATTAAGACTATTTCACTTGCGTGAGAGATTATCCAGTCTGGTACAGTCTCTCTTACTTTAATTCCAGTTACTTGTTCAACAATGTCATTTAAGCTTTCTATATGCTGGATATTAACTGTGGACATAACATTTATTCCTGCTCTCAATAAATACTGTACATCTTGGTATCTCTTATTGTTTATAGATCCTGGAGCATTTGTGTGAGCTAATTCATCCACAAGGATATACTCTGGTTTTGCAAGAATGGCACTCTCTAAGTCAAACTCTGTAATAAACTTTCCTTTGTGTTCGATTAGTTTTTGTGGAAGGATTTTTAATCCTTCTGTCATTTGAGATGTTTCGGGTCTTCCGTGTGTATCGATTACGCCTAGCAATATCTCTTTGTTTTGTTTTTGTAATTCTCTAGCATCTTGAAGCATCTTGTAAGTTTTGCCTACTCCTGGAGCCATTCCTATATAAATTTTTAATTTCCCGAAATTTAAATTTTGTTTTATTGTTTCATCTTCGCTTTGTGTGTTTAAATTTTGCTTTTCCTCTACTTCATTTTTACCAACAATAATAATGTCTATATTGCTAGTATCTTTCATTACTTTGTATATTGTTGGTTTGTGAAAAAAATCTTTTAGTTTCTTTTCTTTCGGATATCCCATTATGACTTGAGTTATTCTATTTAACTTTATAAATCTGATTAACTCTTCTGCGATACTGCTTTTTAAATCTTTCACCAGGAAGAAATTTCCTCTATGGTTTTTGCAAATTTCTCTAATTGAATCAATTGTTCTGTCATTTATTTTATCTTTTATAATGCATAATACATCTAGGTCTGCATGGATTATGTTTGAAATTGCACCTGCATGTTTTATTAATTTTATTGACTCTTCTTCAGGCTTACACGAAACTAAGATTCTATCTTTAATTTTTGCTTTTAATTTCTCGCTTACGACTTCTATGTCTACTCTTTCAGCTAGAACGTTAAGTGCTAAATCTCTTAAAAGATTTAAATTGCTTCTTTTGAAGAAATTTTTCAAGGCATGCTTTAACTGCTCTTGATTATAGATGTTTTTATTCTTTAATCTGTCGTGAAGCTCATCTATTGGTATGTCAATTAACACTACCTCATCTGCTTGATTTAAGACCCAGTCAGGTACAGTCTCATTAACTTTAATTCCTAATTGCTTTTCAACAATTGGAGCAATACTCTCTAAATGATGGATGTTTAGCGTTGATAGAACGCTTATACCTTTTTTTAATATTTCTTGTACATCTTCATATCTTTTTTGATTTAATGATCCTGGTATGTTTGTATGAGCTAGTTCGTCAATTATTACTGTTGAAGGTTTTCTTTCTATTACTGCATCTAAATCAAGATCATGTAAGAATTTTTCACCTATTTTGTAGGATCTTTTTGGGACACTTTCAAAATATTTTACAAGCGGATCGTTTTCACTTCTACCTTGACCTTCTATATGACCAATTACAATATCAACACCTTTTCTCTTTAACTCTTTGGCTTCTTCAAGCATTCTATAGGTCTTACCTACGCCCGGAGCCATTCCTAGGTAGATTTTATGCCTTCCGGAAGAAAGCTTTACTATCTGTTTTAATATTTCATCTGGTTCGAGTCTTTTGGTCATATATTCTTTTCAATTCTATATTTGCTTCTAATACATTTACAATTTTATCTCCAAATAAACCACCAATCCTTGGTTTTGAATGCTTCTCTATAATTTTTATTATTTGCTCTTTAGATAGCTCAGAGTTGTTTGATATTTTGTTTATTTGATTGTATGCTGAAGATATAAGGATGTGAGGATCTAATCCAGATGCAGATTCAGATATATCATTTAATGATGTTGGAGTTGAATTATTTTTTTTGATGTATGTTTTGTAGTTATTGTTTATTGTTTCTTTTAGTTTTTCTGAATGATAACCATAATTTGAATTTCCGGAAAGATCGTTTTTGTATTTGTTTTGTGAGGGTCTGCCTTGAAAATATTTATTACTATTAATCTCTTGTCCAATTAATCTGGATCCTATAATAATATTCTTTTCAATGATTAATGATCCATTTGATTGTTCTTTAAACACTAAGTTGGTTAAGCTAACTGATGTCAAAATATATAATGCAGTTAATATACAGGTTACAAAGATAATTTTAATATTTGTCATTAAATTATCCTCCCAATTACAAGGTCAATTACTTTAATTCCTAGAAATGGAATTATTAACCCACCTAAGCCATATTTTAAGAGATTTTCAATTAAATTTATGTTTGAATCTAAAGTTTTATTTGTTACACCTTTTAGAGCAATTGGGGTGGAAAAAGGAATTAAAAATGCATTAAATATTAACGCAGATAAAATAGCAGAATAGCTTGATTGTAAGCGCATAATATTTAATACTTCTAGTCCTTGTATGGGAAATAAAGTTGGCAATATGGCAAAGTATTTTGATATATCATTCATGATTGAAAATGTGGTTAATGCTCCTCTTGTTATAAGTAACTGTCTTCCAATTTTAATTATTTCAATTATTTTTGTAGGGTCGGAATCTAGGTCTATCATATTTGATGCTTCTTTTGCCGCTACTGTACCAGTATTCATTGCTAGTGCTATGTCTGCTTGAGCTAATGCAGGTGCATCATTTGTTCCGTCCCCTGACATGGCAACAATCATTCCTTTTGATTGATATTCTCTAATTAAATGTATTTTTTCTTCGGGTTTTGCTTGTGCTATATAATCATCTACCCCGGTTTCTTTTGCAATGACTTGTGCCGTTAAATTATTATCCCCAGTACACATTATTGATTTAATTCCCATTATTTTCAAATCATTAAATTTGTTTTTAATGGTAGGTTTGATAATATCCCTTAAATTTATTAGTCCAACAACCTCATTGTTTTTTGAAATTAACAGTGGTGTGCCACCTTGAATTGCTATGTTCTCTACATATTGATCAGTGTTCTCCCAAATCTTCCCGTTTTTGCTTTGAACATATTTTTTTATTGCATCACTAGCACCTTTTCTAATTATGTCTCCATTTTCAAGATCAATTCCGCTCATTCTAGAGTATGCGCTAAACTCTATTGGTTTTCCTACAACGTTTTTAATGTTTATGTCTTCACTAAATCTTTTCGCTAGAGATAGTATTGATTTTCCTTCAGGAGTATGATCATAAAAACTTGCTAGATATGCATATCTGGCAACTTCAAGTACTGAATAATTTCCAAAAGGTATAAATTCAATTGCCATTCTGTTTCCTAAAGTTATAGTTCCTGTCTTATCTAAAAACAGAACATCTATATCTCCTGACTTTTCAATTGACTCTTCTGTTAAAGCTAAAACATTAAAAGCGTTTATTTTGTCAAATCCTGAAATTGTTATTGGTTTTACTAATCCACTTATTGTTGTTGGTGCTAAGCATACAAGTAAAGCCACGATGTAAGTATATTCAAATTTTATATTTAAATAGTTTAATATTAATGGAATGATGGATACAACAACTAAAAATGATATGGTCGAGGCAATTAATAATATATTTAAACTTATTTCATTGGGTGTTTTATTTCTTTCAGCGGATTCAGCAATGTTAACCATTTGGTCAATGTAAGTATTTCCTTGTTCAGCTGTAATTTTTATAAGTAACCAGTCTGTAAGAATCCTTGTCCCACCAGTAACTGAGGTGTTTGTGTCTGTTCCAGGTTCTTTTAATACAGGAGATGATTCACCTGTAATTGCAGACTCGTCGACAGTTGCCACCCCTTCAATGATTTCACCATCAAGAGGTATGATATCCCCATCTTTTACTTTTATTAAATCCCCTTTTTCAAGAGTTGAAGAAAAAACATATTCGATGGTTCCATCGCTTAAGACTTTTTTTACTTCTATGTCACCATGTATTATTCTCAAACTATCAGTTTGAGCTTTCCCCATATGCTTTGCAATATTTTCTGCTATGTTTGAGAAGAATATTGTCAATAATAAAGTCCCTGCAATTAGTCCATTTTGGAAACTTGTTAATTCTGTCTCTCCAAATATGTTTGGTTTTAATGTAAGAATAATGCAAATAATTACACAAATCCAAACTAAGAACATTATTGGATTTTTTATGAAATGCATTGGATTTAATTGTTCTATTGAATTAGTTATAGCTTTAATTGCTACTTTTGAGTAGTCAACTTTTAGTGTATGTTTTCTTTTGTCTCTAAGTAATACCATAAGTTATTTTGTTAGAAACTCCGTAATTGGACCAATAAGTATAAAAGGTGAATATGTTAGTAGTGTGGAAATTATAGAAAAGAATAAAAATATAATGCTGAATAATGCTGTATCTGTTTTTAATGTCGAAGAAGTAATCGGTAGTTTTGGTTTATTAATAAATGAACCTCCTAGAAATATCATTGCTGACATTGCCGCATATCTAGCAATAAACATTACTATTGCTAGTGATGAATTCCAGTATGGAGTATTGTCATTTAAGCTTTCTAACCCTGATCCATTACTGGCAGCACCTGATGCAAATTCATAAAAAACTTTTGTGTAATAGTGGACTTTGTCATATTGGTTTGAAGATATTTCTGGAAGTAGTAACAGGGTAATCCCAATTGAAAGAAGAACTAAAATTGGATTAATTAATATTAGTATTGAACTTGTAATCATTTGTTGTTTTTCTATTCTTTTGTTAAAAACTTCAGGTGTTTTCCCAAGCATCAATCCTGTTAAAAATGCAGTATAGATTATGAAATTTAAAGTGAAAACAAATCCAAATCCTTGGACTCCAAAGATAGATTGATTTGATAGATTGAATAATGCAATTGCAACTGTTATTGGATTGAAACTTTCTAGTGCTGAATTTGCTGAGCCACTTATGTTTGATATAGTTGCTGTAAATATTGATGATCCTACTATTCCAAAACGTGTTTCTTTCCCTACCCAATTTTCGCTTCTAATGCTGATTAGTTTGTTTAGATCTAAATTCCCAAGTATTTCAAACTTTGTTACTACTGCTATTTCGGCTATTAACATAAAAAATAAAACAGCAAGAATCATAAATGATTGCTTCTTATTCTTTATCCATAACCCAAAAGTTATTATTAATGTAACAGGAATGATTAATATTGATGCCATTTGTATGAAATTGCTTAAATAGCTAGGACTTTCAAAGGGGTGTGCAGAATTAGCATTTAAGCATGAAAGCCCATTTTCACCTATGAGTTTTATTCCTTCAAATGCTGAAATAGGTCCTAATATTAATTTTTGTGCAGACTCTTCAATCGTTTTATAAGTAATAAAAAATTTAAATGTGTTTGGTGAACCTAATCCAGAAAGTATAAAACTAGAAAGTAATGATAGTGGTATTAAAAGTCTTACCATTGACTTTATGACATCTACATAAGCATTTCCAATCTTTCCTATAGAAATACTTCTAATAACTACTATTGCTGTGGCTATTCCACTTCCACTAGAATAAAACATTAATAGAGGCATTATATAAAAATTAGACAGTGGGGTTAAATGTTGTTCTGGTATGTGGTGAGTTTGGCATGTATTTGTTATTTGTGAAGAAATTATATGTAAGATTAGTGGAATGTCTAAATCCCATTTAATTCCATCATTAAATGGCAAAATATTCTGAAAGTATAATGCTATAAATGAAATTGCACATAAAATTAGATTTGTATTAAATAGTACAAAAAAATATTCTTTTGCTGTCATTTCCTTACTTATGTTTATTGAGCAGATCTTGTATATTGGTTGTTCTATGTATTGGTAGTAAATCTTCCCAAATCTTGTGCCATCACCTTTTTCTGTATTGAATGATTCATATGTAAATTTTGCAAGTAAATGTCCACAAGGCAAAATAAGTAAGAGTAGTAAGAGTAGAAAAATAGCTAATTCAATCATTAAATAAATCTTTCTGGGAAACACAGCGCAACAATTAAATATATAAACATTAATATCACTGTGGAGATAAGTGTTATTAAAGGCAATGAAATATTAATAATTGCTAAATCCATAATGTAATTGCTAACAATTAATTATCTTAAATAACAAAGTGGATTTATCCACTGATTATTAAATTTGTGTAATGCTATTCAACTCTTGTTAATATTGAGTAGGTTTTATATTCACCAACAATAGACCCATTTTTATATTGTATTACAATGCTTTCAGTGTGAATTAAATCGTTTTCTTCCAAATTTAGGTGATCTATAAGTATTGCTTCCCATTCTTCATTTCTGTTTGTTTTAATCTTTGTAATTCTTTCAGTAATAGCTTCTTTCTCATTTAATACTTTTACAGTACCTGTACTTCGTTTCCAGTTTCCACCTTTCCAGAGAGCTTTTATAAATGGCTTCTTTGATTTATTTACAGTTGGTTTTATTTCTAGCTTTGATTCAGTTGTGCTACCTACTAAAACATCAGGACAACTTGAATAAGTTACTATTGTTTTCATTTTCCATTTTCCAATAAAGCTACTTTTTAATAGTATTTCTTTTTGTTTGGGTAATGGTACATTTATAGACTTTGCCTGCATGCAGGTTATAGCAAAGCAAAATAGTATTATATATAATAGATTTAGTTTATTCCTAAGCATGGGTATGTTTAGGAGTTATATTCCACTAGAATCTATAAACTATCTAATATCAGTAGGTGTGGACTCATCTGTTTGGGTGATATTACTAATCTTTTCCCCAGTATCAATAATATAACCATTAAAATTTTGATATAAGGTTAAATCATTTTTAAGAGTTTTATAGTATTCGTTAACTTTTCCACTATTTTGTCTGGTTGCTCTTTCTGCAATATTAATAAGATATGGGCAGGTAATGTCATTCCATTTCAATTTTTTATCTTTTAATTTTTCTTCGTCATCAATTAAGAAAATTATTTTATCAGTATATAAACAAGCATCATTACTAAATGATCCTTTCGGACCTTGAAATTCTGTAAGCCAAAATGGAAACTCTGCTATAAATAATTTATTTCTTTTTTGTGCATCTGAGTATATGGCTGAATATGCATCCAACATTTGATTTAATATCTGAACTTGAATTGACTCGTCATCATTTTTCCAGACGTTTGATTTGCTTGGTTCAATTCTGAGAACAATCCCATCAACATATTCTTGGTATTTCTCATAGGCAATGAATATATTCTCTACCCCTCTTTTACCAAACCAGATATTTTTCCCTGTAGCTAAAATTAGTTTTGTATTGTGCTTTTTTGTAAGCTTTCTTAATTTCTTTAAAAAGTTTTTGTCCTTCATCTCGGCAACTAGCCACTCTTCAATAAATAAGATTGATGGGTCTTTGTTTATTAACTCTTCTTCAAGTTTTGAAAAATCATTTGCATAGTCCATTGTAAGCATTAGACTTTTTAAGTCTTTTAAATAAAAGTCTTTATCTTTAAATTCCTGCTCATGCGAAAAGCATTTAATTTGACTTGTTAAAAACATTAACAAAACCAGAATTAAAACAGTTAGTTTCTTTATAATTTTATTTGCCATTTGATTTCATTCCCACTCATGTCTTTTAACTCAATGTTACATTCTTTTAGAAGGTCTCTAATTCTATCAGCACTTTGATAGTCTTTCTTTGATTTAAAATCGGCTCTCCATAAAGTTAGCTTATCAATTAGTTTTGAAAACGTAGTTTCTTTCAATGAAGAGCTATTGTTGTTTATTAGGTTGAATCCTAAAATTTTTGATAAATAAATAAGTGTTTTTTGTAATTCAATCTTCTTTTGTTCAATTCTTTCTGTATTAATTTTGTCAGTCAGTTTGAATAATATTGCTAGTGCTTGTGGGCTGTTAAAGTCATTTGATAATACTTCTGTAAATTCATTAGTATATTCATTTTCAATGTTTTGTAGTTCATTTTCATTAAACTCTATATCAGGAACTGATTCTATAAGTCTGTTAACACCATTTTGTGCAGAAATAATTCCTTCATTAGTGAAGTTAAGTGGCATTCGGTAATGGCTATTTAAAACAAATAGTCTAATGGCATTACCTGTAGTATTTTTTAGGGCTTCTTTTATAGTAATAAAGTTACCTTCAGATTTAGCCATTTTCTTACCATTAACCATAATCATTCCATTGTGTAACCAATATCTTGCAAATTTATTATTACCAAGTTTTGATTCTGACTGAGCAATTTCATTTTCATGGTGGGGGAATATTAGGTCGTCCCCACCACAGTGGATATCAAGTTTATCTTTGAATAAATAATCACTCATGGCTGAACATTCTAAATGCCAACCCGGTCTTCCTTTTCCCCATGGACTTTCATATCCATAGTCATTCTCAGACTTAATACCTTTCCAAAGGGCGAAATCCAGTGGATGTCTTTTTTTTGGATTTGGTTCTATTCTTCCAAAACCTTTTTCAAGTTCTTCAATTGTCTGTCCTTTTAGTTTTCCATAAGTCTTATATGAGTTAACTGAAAAATAAACATCATTATCAATTTGATAAGCAGAGTTATTTTTAATTAAACTTTCAATAAATGAGTACATCTCATGTAAAAATTCTGTTGCATGTGGTTCCCAGTCAGGCCATTCGACATTTAGATTTATCATGTCTTCATGAAATGAATAGTTATATATTCTGGCTACTTTGTCTGGATGAATATTTAACTCTTTTGATTTATTTATTATTTTGTCATCAATATCTGTTATGTTTCTGCACCAAACAACCTTGTATTTTAAATGTCTGAGAAATCTAACTATGTAATCCCAGGTTATAGATGATCTTGCATGTCCGATATGTGAATGGTCATATACAGTGGGTCCACAGCTATAAATATTTATAGTATCTCTTCCTTGAGTATCATACTCAACGTTTTTTTTACTTAGTGAATCGTATATTAAAAACTTTTTCATTTTAGTAAATAAATTCTTTTAAAATCTTATTTTGTATTCCAAACATTACTTTTGCATCTTTAGATTTTATATGATCATAGCCTAATAGGTGTAAATATCCATGTATAAATAATAATATTAATTCATTTTCTACAGGTACTTTTTTCTCAGTTGATTGCTTTAATCCAACTTCCTCACAGATAATGACATCTCCTAAGTACTTATTTCTTAGCTGATTAGCTTTAGATAAATAAAAAGATAAAACGTCTGTAGGCTTATTTTTATTCCTGTATTTTTTATTTAAATTTTGTATTTCATTTTTATTTGTTAAGAGTAATAGAAAGGAGTATTTTCTTACTTTTTTCTTATCTTGATCTTTTAAGTTTTTTTCTAGTACTCTCAGAGCTTTTTTTATTTCTTTTGACCACCATTGTCTTGACTTAATTGGTTTTTTACTTCTAATTAATATTTCAAATTGATTATTCATAATTATTGATTTATGATTCTAATCTTAGCATTTGAATTTAGTATTCAGAATTTTAGGTATAAAAAATTTTAAATACTAATGTCTATGTAAATGTAAAGTAATATGCTTAAAGATGATAGGAAAAAAGAGTTAGTAATGTTTTCAAACTCGCTGGGTTTGAATATTAAAGATTTGAAGCTTCTAAATATGGCTTTAACACATGGGTCATATGTAAAAGAAAATTTTAAAAAGAAATTATATGATAATGAAAGATTAGAGTTTTTTGGTGATGCTGTTTTAAAGCTTTATATTAGTGAATACTTAATGAATAAGTATTCTGACTATTCAGAGGGGCAATTAAGTAAATTAAGGGCATTTGTTGTTAGTGAAAAGGTTCTTGCTTTAGTTGCAGGCAAATTAAACTTAAAAAAGTATATTTTAATGGGGAAAAATGAGAAAAAATCACTTCCTGTCTCAATTATTGCTGATTCTGTAGAAGCCTTATTAGCTGTTATTTATTATGAATCTGGAGCTAAAAAAGCAAGAGAATTTATCCTAAACAATTGGATTGAATATATAAATTTGGCTGATAAAGATTATGAAAAAGATAACTTTAAGGCTGTTTTACAGGAATATTCTCAAGGAAAGAAGCTTGGATTGCCCGCATATAAAACCATTTCAGAGTATGGTCCTGATCATAGCAAAGAGTTTGAAGTAGCAGTTTTTTTAAGTGATAATGAGTTAGCTAAAGGACATGGTAAAACTAAGAAAGAAGCCAGCCAGCAAGCCGCTAAAAATGCAATTGCATTTTTAAAAAAGAATGATAAAACTGAAAAGGAAAATAAAGATAAATTAAATGATTCAAAGCAAGCTTCACAAACAACAAATTCATAGAGTTCAAATTCTTTCACAGGCATTGCCTTACATAAAGAAATTTCATCAAAAAATATTTGTAATTAAATATGGTGGATCTGCCATGACTGATAACAAGTTAAAAAGACTTACTATTAGTGATTTTGTTTTATTAAGTCTTGTTGGTATAAAAATTGTTGTTGTTCATGGTGGTGGTCCTGAAATAAGTCAAATGTCTAAAAGATTAAATCTCCCTGTTAAATTTGTAGATGGTTATAGAGTTACTGACTCTCAAACTATGGAAATAGTTGAAATGGTTCTAGTCGGAAAAGTTCAAAAAGATTTAGTAAATCTTATTAATGTCGCTGGTGGAAATTCCATCGGACTTTGTGGTAAAGATGGTAAATTATTCAGTGCAAAACAATCTGCTAAAATGAAAAAATTTGGTTTTGTTGGAGATGTTGCAAAAGTAGATAGTTCTATTTTATTAACTCTTTTAGATAAAGGTTTTATCCCTGTAATTAGTTCTGTTGGGGCAGATTCTAGTGGTCAAAATTATAATATTAATGCAGATGATGTTGCTTGTTCTATTGCTACTGCGCTTAAAGCATCAAAGCTTATTCTTATGACTGATACTCCTGGAATCCTAAAGAAACAAAAGGATCTAAGCTCTTTAATATCACAGGTCTCTTCAAAGGAGTTAAAAAAACTTATATCTAAAAAAATTATTACTGGTGGAATGATTCCTAAAACACAATCTGCAATTAATGCGATTAAAAATGGCGTTTCATCTGTTCATATAATTGATGGTAGCAAAGAACACTCAATACTTCTTGAAATACTTACTGATAGTGGTATTGGTACAATGATTACAAAATGATGAGGGAATTTGTTAGAAGAAACTATAAATTATAAAGATACGATTAATCTGCCTCAAACAGAATTTCCAATGAGAGGTGATGGATCAAAACGTGAACCTGAATTTCAAAGATTTTGGTTTGAAAACAATATTTATACCAAGGTTTTGGATGATAGAAAGAAAAACAATATTGGTAGTTTCTTGCTACATGATGGACCTCCCTACTTAAGCTCACCCAATATTCATATTGGTACAGCTTTAAATAAAATTTTAAAAGATATAATTGTAAAATATAAAACGATTCAAGGATATTTTTCTCCATATGTCCCAGGCTTCGATTGTCATGGATTGCCCATTGAAAGTGCTATTGCTAAGGATAAAAAGAAAGATTCTTCTACTAATTTAAATCCTCTTGATATCAGAAAAGAATGCACAGCTTTTGTGATTAATAATAGAAAATCACAAGAAGCAAAATTTAAGAGGTTAGGCGTACTTGGTGATTGGGAAAACTCTTATATGACAATTTACCCTGAGTTTGAGTCAGCCCAGTTGTCACTTTTTGGTCAGATGGTTGATAAGGGATATATTTATAGAGGGCTGAAGCCTGTTTATTGGTGTTCTAGTTGTCAAACAGCACTTGCTGAAGCTGAAGTTGAATATGTAGAAAACTATAAATCACCAAGTATCTATGTCGCTTTTCCAGTCATATCTTATACTGATAAATCATTTGAGTTATCAAAATTTGAAAATTTAAGAGTCGTTATATGGACAACAACTCCATGGACAATTCCTGGGAATTTAGCTATTTCTTTAAATGATAAATTTACCTATGTAGTTGTTAAATCTAATAGTTATGGCTATTTATTATTAGCAGAAGGATTGCTAGAACAATTTTCTAAAAAAATTAATGAAGAATGTACTGTTGTAGAAACGATTACAGGTAATAACATGGAAGGAGTTATTTGTAAGCATCCTATTTATGATAGAGAAAGTCCAATTCTCCTTGGTGATCATGTGACTTTAGAGACAGGCACAGGCTGTGTGCACACTGCTCCTGGTCATGGATTAGAGGATTTTGCAATTGGTCATAAATATGAAATTAAACCTATCTCACCAGTAAATTCAAAAGGAGTACTAACAGATGAAGCTGGTAGTGATTTAAGTGGTTTATATGTTCATAAAGCTGGAAATCAAAAAGTAATTGAAATCTTATCTCTAAACGGTTCTCTCATTCACCAGGAAGATTATTATCATAGTTACCCGCATTGTTGGAGATCTAAGACTCCTATTATATTTAGAGCTACTGAGCAATGGTTTTGTAGTGTGAAAGACTTTAGATCACTTGCATTGTCTGAAATTACTAAAGTAAATTGGATACCAAAATCAGGTCAGAATCGAATCTATTCAATGGTAGAGTCTCGCACTGATTGGTGTATTAGCAGGCAAAGAATATGGGGTGTTCCGATCCCAGCCTTTTATTGTTCTGACTGTAAGGATCTAAATCTTGATTTAAATATTGTTAATCATATTTCAGTGCTTGTAAAAGAACATGGCTCTAACATATGGTGGGAAAAATCAGCAAAAGAATTATTGCCTGAAAACTATAAGTGTAAATGTGGTGGTTCTAATTTTACAAAAGAAACAGATACGATGGATGTATGGTTTGATTCTGGTTCTACCCATTATTCTGTTGTAAAACAAGATCCTGTTTTATCAAAAATATCTGATGTAATGTATCTTGAAGGAAGTGATCAGCATAGAGGTTGGTTTCAGTCATCTCTATTAACATCAGTAGCTTTATCTGGGAAAGCACCATATAACACTGTTTTAACTCATGGTTTTGTTCTTGATGAAAATGGTAGAAAAATGTCAAAATCTCTTGGAAATACGGTGGATCCGGAGAAAGTTATTAGTGAATATGGTGCAGATATTTTAAGGCTTTGGGTAGCAAGTACTGACTATTCTTCTGACATGAGAATTGGGCAGAATATGCTAAAACAGCTCTCTGACGTTTATAGAAACATTAGAAATACTTTAAGATTTATTCTTGCAAATCTATATGATTTTAATGAGCAGACGGCTAGTGTTTCTTATGATAATTTATGGGGTGTTGATAAATATTCTTTGTATAGATTAGAGTGTGTAAAGAAAGAAATATTTAGTAGTTTCTCTGATTTTGAATTTTATAAGTTTTATCAAATTTTGCAAAACTATTGCACCACTGATCTTTCTGGCTTTTATTTTGATGTGGTTAAAGATAGGCTTTATACAGGAAGTATTAACTCTAGAATCCCTGTCCAATTAGTTTTACTTGAACTTCTTAGATCTTTATTACCCATAATAACTCCTGTCCTTCCCCACTTAGCTGAAGATGTTTGGAAGTATTATCCTTCTGGCCTTAAGAAAACTAACGACTCTGTAATGTTTTTAAAATTTACTGACATCAATTCAAATTATTTAAATGATAAAGTTGCTGATGATTTTAAGTCGATTTTAAAAGTAAAAGAAGCTGTTTATAAAGCTTTAGAAATTGCAAGAAGTGAAAAGAAAATAGGCAAGTCTTTAGAGACTAAAGTCTTTATTCATATTAATGATGAAAAAACATTTTCTGTCTTAAATGAGTATATTAATGAACTCTCTACAATTTTTATTGTCTCGCAAGTTAGTATTTCTAACAAACCATTTTCCTCTGATCAATCTTTGTCAGAATCAGCAAATGAGCTTTGCTCTGTTTCTGTTTTCTTGGCTAATGGTGATAAGTGTCCTAGATGTTGGAAAGTAGTTGCTGACATTGGTACTCATAAAAATTATAAGTCTGTATGTAAATCTTGTGCTGATGCTGTGGAAGAAAAAATATTAGTTAAGTAGTTTTATTTCTTTTGCTTTTCTTTTGAATATTCACCAGCAATAACAATGTTTAGCTTTGATGGAAAAAAGTATTTTTTAATGGCATTATTAACATCTTCAAGTTTAAGGGAATTAATAATTTGTGGATAATCGTTAATATAATCATTTCCTAAATTGTAAAACTCGATAGCTAAAACTGTGTTGCAAATGCTTTTATAGGTAGACAAATACTTTGATGTGAATGAATTTATAAGCGATGCTTTTGCTTTGTCTAGTTCTTCTTTCGTTACACCCTTAGAAACAAATGAGGCTAATATTTGTTGAATTAGATTAATTGCTTTGTCTACATTGTCATTATTTGATCCAAAGAATATCCCAAGATCACCAGCATTATGTGCACTACTAATATAAGAGTATGTGTAATATGCTAGTCCCGATTCATCTCTAACTTTATCTATTAATCTACTGTTTAGAGTTCCACCCCCTAAGATTTGGTTTGCAATATTTACTTTATAGAAATCCGGGTGATTTCTTTTAATTTCTGTAGCATGAGCTAGGTATACATCTGATTGAAGTTTATCTTTTACGTAGATAATTTCTTTGTTTGGTGTATCTCTTAAAATGCTGTCAGGAATATTTATTTCACCAGTTGTCTTTTTTTTATCAGTATTTAGGTCATTATTTAATTTGTTTATGATTTGTTCTGATTCTGTAGAACTGCTAACAATTGAAAATAGAGCAGTTCTATTTCTTATTAACACTTTGTGAAAATCTTGAAGCTTTTTAAGCTTTACGCTATTAAGGAGTTTAATATCTTCATCAAAATCATTTGAGTAATATGGATGATCTTTTGGATAGATTATTTGGCTTATTTTTCTTTTTGCGATTTCGTTGATATCGTCTTTTTGTTTGATAATTTCAGCAACAATCATACCCTTTTCTTTTTTTACTTCGTTTGAGGGGAAAGTAGGATTTAAAAGTATATCTATAAAGTAATCAAGGGTTTCATTTAAATTTTCATTTAATGAGGCTATCTCAAATCTGAATGAGTCTTCACTGTAAGAAAAATCTATACTAGAACCAGTTCTATCAAAAAAATTGTTTATTTTTTCTAAAGGATATTTTTTGCTACCTTTTTCTAATGTTCTTGATATTAGTGCGGCATAGGCTTCATTGTCTTTTGTTAGGAGACTAGAGCCTCCAGGTATTACACCTGATATATACGTGATTGGTAGCTTTATATCAGAATATAAGAAAATTTTTGATCCATCTTTTAGATTTATCTTTTTATAACTGAATCTTTTATTGCTACTATTTTGTCTTGTTGTTAATTGTTTAATTTTTTCATTTGCTTTATAGCTTTGAGTTCTACTTGTGTTAATTTGCTGTGGTTTATATTTCTCACCTTTTCTTAGCTTTGGTATGAAGTATCCAATGGTTCTATTTTCTTTAGAAAAATATTTTTTCAAAACATCTTTCAAGTCATCTTCAGTTATTGCTAATAATTTTGGAATCTGTTCTTCATAGTTCTTCCAGTTGTTAATCACTTCATAATAGCCAAGATTGATTGATTCTGAGTATGTGCCATCTTGGTTAAAGTAGAATGATGATTTGAGCCTTTTCTTTGCAGATTCTATCTCTTCTTTTGCTATAGAATCTTTGATTTTATCAAGCTCTTTAATCACAATGTTTTCTACTGTCTTGTGATTTGCATTGGGCGTAAGTGAAATGATGATATTAAATAACCCTGGATCTTTATTTATCTCACATCCACCGGCCACTTCTGTGGCATACCCTTTTTCTATAAGGCTCTTTTTTAGGGGACTATTTTTACCTCTCATGATGTATTCTTCTAATACATTTAATGCGTTAATATCTGGATGGCTAGATGCTGGAATGTGATATGAAATTTGTAGAAGCTTATAAGATCCACTTCTTTCTAGTTTAATTCTTTTTTCTGATGTTTGATTTAGATCTATGTTTATTGCATTGGTTTCAATATTTGATTTTGGTATATCTTTAAAACCTTTATTTATCAAATTTAAAGCATCATTAATTTCAAAATCTCCTGCAAGAACTATGGTTGCATTGTTTGGTGAATAGTATTTTCTGTAAAACTCCTTCATTTCTTTTGAAGTAATCTTATTTAAATCTTTGAGATATCCAATAACTGGATGTTTATAAGGACTGTTTGTATAGGCTTCATATTTTACTTTTTCATCAAGTAAAAATGATGGATCGTTTGAGTCCCCTTCAAGCTCAGATATTACAACTGTTCTTTCGAGGTTTAACTCATCTTCGTTAATAATAGAATTTTTCATTCGATCTGACTCAATATCAATAACCTTGTCTAAGTATTTTGGTGATATTGTTTCATAGTAGGCAGTTCCATCTGCAAAAGTGAAAGCATTAAAACTTCCTCCATATCCTTGTATTGTTTCAGCAATCTGTCCTTTTTTATATTTCTTTGTACCTTTAAACATCATATGCTCTAAGAAATGAGCAATTCCTCTGATCCCGTCTCCTTCATTCCTGGAGCCTACTTTGTACCAGATAGAAAAAGTAACTAATGGTATACTGTGATTTTCTTTTAGTAAAATCTTTAAGCCATTCTTTAATCTATATTCTTTAATATTATTAAACTCTTCTATAAATTTTATGTTTTCATTCATGTTTGTGGGGCTTTTAGCTATTGCGTTAGTATTTGTGTTTAATAATAATATTTGAGCAATAATTACAAGTTTGACTAATTTATTTTTTTTGAATATTTTCATTAATATAATTAATTTGGCATTTAGCTTTGTAGATCATACTATTATAATAATGTATTCAAATATAAATAAGTTTTGTTTTATAAGTGTTTTACTTGTGTGTCTACTTATAACTCCTTTTAGCCTTTTTGCTGAGTCTAGAAAATTTAAATTTGTTTATATTACAGACTTAAATTTATACCCTACCCCTATAAAAACACAGTATGTTAAGCATTCTGTTGAAAAGGACAAAGGATTATTAATATATGAAACACAAGTTATATTGCAAGAGTTAATTAAAACTATAAATCAAAAAATTTCTCCCGATTTTGTAGTTTTTGGTGGAAATAATATTATTAACTTAAAAGCCATTAATAATGATGTTAATTCTTTAGAACCATCTGATCTTTGGCATTTATTCTTAGACATGATCTCGGAAATTAAAAGTGATTATTATATAGTGTTTGGAGAAAATGAGTCTTCTAATATATCTAAAGATGAGTTATTAAAGTCTTGTGGTCAAATGGGTTTAAGATCTAACAAAACTTATTGGTCTAAGAAATTTGATGAGTTTAATTTTTTTGTTATTTCTTTGGACAATGAGATTTTCTCTAAATCTTCGTATGCTTTGGAAGAATATAAATGGTTTAAATCAGAGATAATTAAAAATAAAAATCTTGATACTGTTGTTTTTATTAATAAGCCAATTATTTCTGAAAATGGAGTTGTTAATGCTAGCCCAATGTCAAAAAGTCTCTTTGATTTATTGTTAAAACATTCACAGTTAAAGCTTCTTATTTCTGGTAATTATCATTTAAATCGTATCAGGTCTTCCTCCGGACCTTTATTTGTTATTTCCTCTAGTCCTTCTGCTTTCCCTTGTACTTATAAGCTTTTTGAGGTGTCAGGTAGCATGATTAAGATTCAGTCAGTTAAAATCCCATTAAAGGGCATTGTCAAAAAGTCACAGACCTATATATTAGACTCAAAACTTGTTACAGATACTTCACTTGGTTCATCAAAAGCAGTTTTAAATTACTTGTCTGGTAAGAAAACTGATAATGACTTAAGTGTCGATTTTTAGGCTTAAGACAACGTTAAGAATTTCTGGGTATTTTAGTATGTGAAACCCTTGTACCTAGTGTATTTCATGAAACTTTACAAAAAAATATTTTTTCTTTTATTAGTATTGAATTTAACTTTTCTTAATTCATATGCTGTGGTGTCTCACATTGATGGTCTTGAATATGTGGTTAGGCATTTAAATAGTGGAGTGCTGGGCAATACTTTAAAAGACAAATATGATGTCTATGAAATTTATTTTGAGAATAGAACTCAAAAAACATTTTCTATCCCAGGGTATAGTATTTATTTAGGTGTGGATTTTACTTCACTTCAAAAACTTAATTCTGATTCAATGTCAAAGACTGCAGTTAGAAATTCTGTTTTAAATATAGCGGCAGGAGCTGCGTCTATAGCCTTTGGTGGGATTGCTAAAACTGCCGCAAATACTGCAATAAGACAAGTTAATTTTAGAACGATGACAGTCCCAATTTCAGGAGATGAAGCTCTTTTGTCAACAGAAAAAACATATATTATATATCCAGGTGATGGATTATTACTTTATTTTATTGTTAATAAAAATTATGGACAACTACCAAATCAGTTTAGATTCGTCTGTCGTGACGAAGAGTCAAATATAAATACTGTTCTAATAAATAACACTTTAGATTTACGAGATGATAACGACAAAATAAAAAAGGAAGTTAATGCAAAAAAAATTGAAGATGATACTGAAGATGGCGTAACAATTTCAGATCCATCTAATGATATTTACAAGTAGTTTTAATTGATACGTATTTCGTACTAACTTTTACTTTGTCTTTTTTAGATAAATATTTGGTTTATGGTACTATTAAAAAGTATTAAAATTATTATTAGTTTATAGGAGATTTTATTAGTATATGGCAGATACATTACAGAAAACAGAAGGTATAGTTTCGCAAGTTATAGGACCAGTGGTTGACGTTGAATTTGCTCCAGGATGTCTCCCTGATATTTACACAGCATTGGTTATAAAAGATAAAAGTTCAAGCGGTGATCAAATTGAGCTATTTGTTGAAGTTCAGCAAATATTAGGTGAAAATAAAGTTAGAGCAGTTGCAATGAGTTCTACTGAAGGCTTATCAAGAGGCATGAAGGTTATTAATACTGGAAGCCCTATTACAGTTCCTGTTGGTGAACAAACATTAGGTAGAATCTTTAACGTTTTGGGTGATTTAGTAGATGAAGGCGTTGATCTTAATATTAAGGAAAGATGGCCAATTCATAGACATGCACCAAAATTGGTTGATCAAAATACTGACATTAAAATATTTGAAACTGGAATTAAGGTTATTGATTTACTTGAGCCATATGTAAAAGGTGGAAAAATTGGATTATTTGGTGGAGCTGGAGTTGGAAAAACCGTTATTATTATGGAATTAATTAACAACGTAGCTAAAGCACATAAAGGTATTTCAGTTTTTGCTGGTGTTGGTGAAAGAACTCGTGAAGGTAATGATTTATGGAATGAAATGAAAGAGTCGGGAGTTATTGAAAACGTTGCTCTTGTTTATGGACAAATGAATGAGCCGCCAGGAGCTCGTATGAGAGTTGGTTTGTCAGCATTGACAATGGCAGAATATTTTAGAGATGTTCAAAAGAAAGATGTATTATTATTTGTTGATAATATTTTTAGATTCACACAAGCAGGTGCAGAAGTTTCAGCTCTTCTTGGAAGAATGCCAAGCGCTGTTGGATATCAACCTACGCTAGCTATTGAAATGGGTGAATTACAAGAAAGAATCACTAGTACTAAAGATGGGTCTATTACCTCAGTTCAGGCTATCTATGTTCCTGCCGATGATTTGACAGATCCTGCACCAGCAACTACATTTGGATATTTAGATGCAACTACAGTTTTAAGTAGGCAGATTGCTGAGCTAGGGATTTATCCAGCGGTTGATCCATTGTCATCCACTAGTACTGCATTAAAGGCATCTATTGTTGGTGAAACTCACTATAACGTAGCAAGAGGTGTTCAACAAACCTTACAAAGAT
This sequence comes from uncultured Gammaproteobacteria bacterium, assembly GCA_964602915.1. Classification (GTDB taxonomy): domain Bacteria; phylum Cyanobacteriota; class Vampirovibrionia; order 2-02-FULL-35-15; family 2-02-FULL-35-15; genus CAZRTB01. The sequence continues at coordinate 29,278 of CAZRTB010000009.1, forward strand.
ATAAAGAACTTCAAGATATTATTGCTATTCTTGGTATGGATGAACTTTCTGAAGATGACAAGCAGACTGTTAATCGTGCAAGAAGAATTCAAAGATTCTTAAGTCAACCTTTCTCAGTGGCAGAAGTATTCACAGGTACACCTGGTAAATATGTCAAACTAGAAAAAACAGTTCAAGGATTTAAAGAAATTCTTGAAGGTAAATATGATCATTTACCTGAGCAAGCTTTTTATATGGTTGGTGATATTGAGGAAGTTAAAGAAAAGGCTGAGAGACTTTCAAAAGTTAATTAGTAATTAATTGAAAAACTAAAAATCAAATTCGTGACCAGCTAAAGGCCTACTAATTAAATCATTTAAAACATTTTTAGCATTTTTGTTTTGAACAACAACTTTATATATTGAATTTGCTATAGGTAAATCCAGTTTGTATTTTTTAGCTAAGTTTATCATTGACTTGACTGTTTCTACTCCTTCAGCTGTTTGACCTAGGTCATTTAGTATTTTTTTTAAGTTATTGCCTTTAGCTAACATGTAACCTACTCTGTAATTCCTGCTATTTGTACTACAACATGTAGCAATTAAATCTCCAATTCCTGCGGCACCGAGCAATGTTTTTGGATCTCCACCCTCTTTTACTGTAACTCTTGCAATTTCAATTAAACCTCTGCTTATCAGAGCCGCTTTTGTACTTATACTCAATCCTAGTCCATCAGAGATTCCGCTACCAATAGCAATTACATTTTTTAGTGCACCAGCAGTTTCTACACCCACTATGTCATTGTTTGTATAAATTCTAAATAACTTTGATGAAATGATCTTTTGTAGAAACTGTGCTGTTTTTATATCTTTGCTTGCAATGATGGAGATGATAGGGGTTTTTGATAGAACATCTAAAGCTATATTTGGTCCAGATAGAACAGCAATTTTATTATGTGGAAGTACTTTATTCGCTATATAAGAAGGTCTTTTATTGTCTTTTATTGTTATGCCTTTAGTAGCACTAAGAATAATGGTGCTTTTGGGTAACTTATATTCTTTTAATTTTTTCAATGTGGCTTCAAATGCATGTGTAGGTACAGCAAGGATTATAACGTCACTTGTTTTTGCTATTTTAGGTAAATCTTGAGTAATAATTATATTTTTATTTAATTTATATTTTGTTGGTTTAAGTAGTGTGTTTGATTTTTTTATTTGATTATATTCGTTTATGCTTGGAGTCCATAAATTTACAGAATAGTTTTTGTTGCTTAATAAATTTGCTAGTGTCCCACCCCAGCTACCTGCACCTAGTATTGAGATATTTACTTTTTTAATGTCTTTTTTCATTTTTATCAGTCTTAAGATTAATCTAGTTAGAGCTTTTATTAAGGAATTTTGACCTTTTATTTATAAATATTTATTTTAAAATGTATATTTCACTTATTTTACTATTTTTTTTGTGCACAATTTATAATATATATGAGTTATGAGTAATTCTATAAAAAATGAATATCCAGGAAAGCTTTTTATAGTAGAAGGTATTGATGGTTCTGGTAAAAGCACGCAGTTAAAGTTATTGCATCAGTGGTTACAACATGAAGGCTATGGAGTCTTTTTGAGTGAATGGAATTCATCACCATTAGTAAAAGCTACAACAAAACAAGGAAAATCAAATCATCTTTTAACACCAACTACTTTTAGTTTAATTCATGCTACAGATTTTGCTGACAGAATAGAAAAACAAATAATACCACCGCTAAAAGCAGGAGCTGTAGTTTTAGCAGATAGGTATTTTTATACTGCCTTTGCTCGTGATGTTGCTAGAGGAATAGATCCACAATGGGTTAGAAAGCTTTATAGTTTTGCTATACAGCCTACGATATCTTTTTATTTTAAAGTTCCTTTAAATGTAGCTTTAGACAGAATTTTAAGTGGTAGATCAGAAATTAAATATTATGAGGCTGGTATGGATTTGTCACTTAGTAATGATGTGAAAGAATCTTTTAAGCTCTTTCAAGAGAAAATACTTTATGAATATGACAAGATTGTTGAAGAGTATGGATTAACTGTAATTGATGCTACTCTACCCATTAATGAACAACAAAAGAAAGTTAGAGAGATCGTTCTAAAGAAAATTAAAGAGCTAAAGAAATTTCCAAAATCTTATAATATTGCTAAAAGGTCAAGTGCTTCTAAGGTCTAAAATAATTTAAATTATTTTATTCAAGTAACCATAATGGTTGAAACTTGGAGTATGAATATTTCTTTAAAAAGTTATCTTCAATTGTAGGATTTATCCTTTTTACTGAAGCATTTAATAATGAGTCAATAAGTGATGTACTTTTCCAAGACTCTTCAACAGGAATATCTTTTTTACCATATTTTTTATTTAGTTCAGGAAATCTTTCTTTCGCTAATTTTTGAATATAGGCTTGTGCTTTATAGTAATCACCTAGCTGATCAACTAATCCAATTCTTTTTGCTTGCTCACCAGTATAAATTAATCCTTCAGCTTTTTTTGCAATTTCTTCTTTTGTTACTTTTCTTCCTCTCGCTACGTCAGCGATAAATTGTTTGTAAGATGTATCAAGTAATTCTTGGAGGATTTTTCTTTCTTTCTCAGTTATTGGTCTTGTAGTATTTCCAAGATCTTTGTATAAACCAGATTTTATTGTGATACCTTTAATCCCTATTTTTGTTAATAAATCTGTAAAATTTAAATATGATGTTATTACTCCAATACTACCTGTAAGTGTGCCGGGATTTGCAAATATTATATTGCCAGCTGATGCAATATAATATCCACCAGATGCCGCTACATCACCCATAGTGATGACAATTGGTTTTTTTACTCTAGCTCTCATTAATGCCTGATATATTTCTTGGCTTGCCGCTACGGTTCCACCAGGACTATTGATTTTAAGTAAAATCCCTTTAACTGAAGGGTCTTTTGTAGCTTTTATTATTTGATCCAATACTGCATTGCTTGAGGTGGAGTCTCTGAAAATTGATGAACTTCCACCATCACTTATGACACCATCAAGTTTTATTGCAATTATTCTTTCGCCTTTAAATGGGGTATATGTGTTTATAGACTTTATTGGGAAGTAGCTGTTTTTAGTGTTATTTTCATTATTAGTTCTATTTATATTTTTTTTAGGTGAAAAAATTCCAAATAGTAAAGCACTTGCACAAATCACTATAATTAATATTGAAACTTTTTTATTGTTCATAAGTTAATTTTATCTGATTAGTTCCATGAATTTTAGTTTTTGGAACAGTTGTAATTAATAAACTTCTCTACTATTGAGTATGACTAAAAAAAATAAAATTTTAATATTTTTGTTTGCAATTGTATTATTTGTAGTAAGTTACTTTATTTCTAATCCAGCCACTCTTAAGCTTATATCTAGTAAGTTTGTTAATAAATCTACAAAATCTATTAAGCATAAACCAAAAGTTATTACAAAAAAATATTTAAATATGGCTTTTAATTTAAAGCCTTCAAATCTTGAAGCGCTTTCTAATATGAATATTAGACCTTTAACAAATCTATCATCAGTTAAACCATCTAAAAGCCCGTTAAATGAAGCTGATATTATGACAAAAGTCTATAAAAGTAATGATGTAGATGAGAGTTCGGATTCGTATGAAGATAAATCATTACTTGAAAATCCTATTGAAAATGATGTACTGGATAAAAACGATTTAATCTATCGCAATGATGCAAAACCACATATCAAGTTAAAATTTGATAATGAAAAGGCTTCCTCGGAAGCGAGTAATGATTTTTATATTTTGCCTTGGTTTATTTTTACGGTCTTTATAATCCTATTAATTTTAATGTTTAAATATATTGGTAAATTAAAAATATAGTTAGGTTTTTAAAAATGGTGGGCGCTAGAGGACTTGAACCTCTGACCACCTGTACGTCAAACAGGTGCTCTACCAACTGAGCTAAGCGCCCGGTAAAAATAGGGTATCAAATTGTGTGAATTTTTATTAGTATCATTAAGAATAATCTATCGCAATTTATCAGCACAAATCACAAATGAATAATTACTCACAATCTGAAGAGAATTTAATATGATTTGATTTAATTAACTACTAGCACCCTCTTGTTGAGATTGTGTGTCTGATTTAGAAATGAAACCTTCAGGTATAAGTTGATATCCACCACCATATACCGTCTTTATGTATTTCTTGTCTCCAGTTTCTATTCTTGTCCTTAAATGTCTTATATGAACCCTTATTGTGTCTACATCGTCATCTGGTGAGTAACCCCAAACTTCTTCTAATAGTTTGCTGGTTGTTACAGTTTGTCCATGATGTTGAATAAGACAGTGTAAGACTTCAAACTCAATTGGAGTTAGTCTTATAATTTTGTTTTGGATCTTTACTTCTCTGCTTTCAGGCATTAAGGTGAGATCTCCTATGTGTAAAATCTCAGGTAGAGTGCTTACGTTGTTTGTTTTGCCGCTTCTTCTAAGGAGTGATCTTACCCTCACGTAAAGTTCTGGTAATTCAAATGGTTTAGTAAGATAGTCGTCTGCACCTGCATTGAATCCTGAAACTTTGTCATCTGTCCTAGATAATGCTGTAAGCATTAAAATAGGGATGTCTTGTGTACTTTCTTGTTTTCTTATTCTTTGACAAGCTGTTATGCCATCAATTTCAGGCATCATTACATCTAGAATAATAAGATCTGGAATCTCCTGTTTAGCAATTGCAATTCCTGTTAAAGCATCATTAGCAATAAAAATTTCATGCCCGTGTATTTCAAGATTTATTTTAATTAGTTCTATTATAGATTTATCATCATCAATTAAAAGAATTTTACTCAATGTTTTATACTCCTATAGCTATTTTAAGTAATACCCAGATTTTAAACAATTGATACTTTATCCGCACGCGATAGATATATGTTATTTATGCTTTTATATCTACTGCTGATAATATAGAGTTATCATAATGTGAAATCTTCTAATTATGGTGTTTTGAGTCTAAATTCATTGCAAAACAAATTTCTTGTAAATATTACTACTATTATCTAAATTTAGAAAACATTTAAAAATCTCCTTATTTTTTATACTGCAATTTATCAGCAATATTATTTAATAGATCTTTATATGTATGATCAGTAATATTATTAGTCCAAAGTATTAACCCGTCTTCTCCATTGTCTTGGTAATACTTCTTTCTTATTCCAATCTGTTTGAATCCATACTTTTTATAAAGATTAAGAGCTGGTGTATTGCTTGATCTTACTTCAAGAGTTAACCATTTAACGGATTTGTTGATTAAAGTTGAAATTAAATTATATAGTAATTTATCAGCAATACCTAAACTCCTATAATTAGGATGAACAGCCATAGTAGTAATATGTCCTTCATCTTCTATAATCCAAGACCCCACATAACCCACACATTTTTTAATTGAATTAACAGAAAGAATTGCTGACAAATAACAAGTATGTATTGAAGAAAACTCTGACTCAAAGGCATCACGTGACCAGTGATGTGCACCAAATGACAACGGTTCAATTTCCAAAATATCATCTAAATCAACTTCATCTGAAAGTCTAATAAAAATATTATCCTTAACACTCATAATAATTAGTTTAAAATAAAAAAACAATAAAATGAATTAAAATATTATTAGTGCTGATATATTACAGTAAAACACAATAAGACAGAACTAACAAGTAGAACTTAACTTAATGCTGATAAATATAGATACGATAAAGAGTCTTTCAATTTTGAAGTACTGATAAATTACATCATTTTACACAAAAGGGACTCAATCTAAATATACAGAACATATCTGCTGATAAATTGCGTTAATTTCGTGAGAGATTATTAATTAGAACTTTAAATACAAAATGATATTTAGATATATTTAATTAGCAATAAAGAAACAATGTTTAAAACTTTAATCATTGGATTAATAGCTGGACCAGCCGTATCTTTATACGGATCACCAACAGTATCTCCTGTTACAGCCGCTTTATGCGCATCTGATCCTTTACCACCAAAGTTTCCTTCTTCAATATATTTTTTTGCATTGTCCCAAGCACCACCACCACTAGTCATTGCTATAGCTAAAAATATTCCAGTAACAATACTACCTACAAGTATTCCACCAATAATCTTTGCAGTAGCATCTGGATCAAATGGATTTAAAAATATATTACCTAAGAAAACCACAAAAACTGGTACAAGAACTGGAATAACAGCAGGTACAATCATTTCTTTTAAAGCACTCTTGGTGACAATATCAACACAAGATGCGTAGTCAGGCTTAGCCTTATTTTCCATAATACCTTTTATCTCTCTAAACTGTCTTCTAACTTCTTCAACAACTTGACCCGCCGCTTTACCAACAGATTCCATTGCCATTGCAGCAAAAACAAATGGAATTAATCCACCTACAAACAATCCAACTAAAACAAATGGATCACCAATATTAAAACTTATGGGTTGCCTTCCAACAAGAGCAAAATGGTCTTGTAAATCTTGTGTATAAGATGAGAACAATACAATGGCAGCTAAACCTGCCGAACCAATTGCATATCCTTTTGTTACTGCCTTTGTAGTATTTCCAACAGCATCTAAAGGATCAGTTATATTTCTGATTTCTTTTGGGAGTCCAGCCATTTCAGCTATACCACCAGCATTGTCAGTTATCGGTCCGTAAGAGTCAATAGCAACAATAATTCCTGCCATTGAAAGCATAGACATTACAGTTAATGCAATTCCGTAAGTCCCTGCAAGAAAATGAGAAATTAAGATTCCTAATGAAATTGTCAAAACAGGCGCCGCTGTTGATTTCATTGAAACTGCTAAACCTGCAATTATGTTTGTAGCATGACCTGTAATAGAAGCCTGAGCAATAGATCTAACTGGTTTAAATGCTGTTGAAGTATAGTATTCAGTTATAAAAACAATTGCACCAGTTATAACGAGACCAACTAAAGTAGTTATATAAAGTTTCATTGGATTTACTCCAATATTTCCCATTAAAAACGTTGTAGCTGGATAAAACAAAATAGCAGAAATTATTCCACTAAATATAAGTCCTTTATATAAAGCATTCATAATATTTTGAGAACTATCTAATTTAACAAAGAAGGCTCCTATTATTGAAGCCACTATTGAAATTGCTCCTAGTACTAGCGGATAAATAACTGGTTTAATATCCCCAGCCGATATACTTTCACTAAATACAATTGATCCTAATAACATTGCCGCTATGGCAGTGACTGCATATGTTTCAAAAAGATCTGCCGCCATTCCAGCACAATCTCCAACATTGTCTCCAACATTATCTGCAATTACAGCTGGATTTCTTGGGTCATCTTCAGGAATTCCTGCTTCAACTTTTCCAACAAGATCTGCACCAACATCAGCAGCTTTGGTATAAATACCTCCACCAAGTCTTGCAAAAACAGAAATCAAGCTACCACCAAAACCCAATCCTATTAATGCTTTAACATTTTCAGAAACACTTGCTGGATTTACCATTTGTAATATATAGAAATAGCCTGCAACTCCTAATAATCCCAAACCTACAACAAGCAACCCTGTAACTAACCCACCTTTAAAAGCCACATCTAAAGCTGAAGCTAGTCCTTTATGAGCCGCTTGTGCACATCTAACATTGGCTCTGACAGAAACATTCATTCCTATATATCCAGTTAATGCACTGAAAAATGCACCAACAATAAAACCAATTGATGTTTGCCATCCTAAAACTATATATAAAATAACAGCTAAAACAACTCCCACAAGTGAAACAGTTTTATATTGCCTGTTTAAATATGCACTTGCACCCTCTTGAATTGCTTTTGCAATTTCCTGCATTTTTTCATTGCCTGGACTTAGGCTTGACACCCAATTACTTAAAAGTAATCCAGCTATTATTGCAATTAATGCAGATCCTATTACTAAATACGGAAGAAGGTTTTCCATTTTTTTCTCCTAAATCAACTTCATTTTATGTTCTTAACTAAAAATTTATATTAGGTAGTATTCTAATACTGACTGAGATATGATAGCTAGTTAAGCAAAAAGTAGCAAGTTTATTATAAGATGATTTAACAGGAAAAAAATGACAACACGTACTCCTTTAAGAAGAGATTTAGCAGACATAAAACAAAAGGTATATTCCCTTGGTGGAAAATGTATCGAGGTTTCTGATTTGTATAACTCCTTAATTGAATTTCATTCTCAAAACCTTGAAAATAGATTAATTGATATTACACATGAAGTTAATAAGGAAAGTAAAGAATTAAATGAGCAATGCTTCCTTGTTCTTACCCTTCAGCAACCACTAATTAAAGATTTAAGATTTGTTATTGGTTCATTACAAATTGTCTTGAATTTAGAAAAAACTACAGATCAATATCTATCGACTATACAATTAATACCTACAATAAATTTAATTGATGAAAAAATAAGAACAAATTTATTGTCAATGGCAAATAAAGTGAAAGACTTATTAAGTTCAGCCTTAACAAATTATCTTTCATTAAATACAAATTCTATAAAACAGATATCTGATAGTTTTTCTGAAGTAACTTATTTACACAATGTAATATACAAACAAATTCTTAAAGAAGTAGCTGAAACAAGTGGAGAAAAAGCACAAGTTGAAGCTCAATTGCTTAGCACAATAAGAGCTCTCGAAAAAGTAGCAGATATAACAATGAGCATATCTGATCAAATTAATTACATAATAATCGGAAGTAATGAAAGAAGTGAGTAATTAAAATATTGGTTTTAAGGCTTGCATTTTAGCTTTAAAAGGTGAGTTCATTTCATATTCAGATTTATAATCAGACACTGGTTCAGTATCAAAGAATTTATTTGAATTATATTTTTCCATCTCAATTAAAATATCGTCTCTAAGCCAGTTTCCAGGCTGTAAGTTTAAAAATTTTCCTTCGAATTCAGTTCCTTGTGATAGTTTCTTAAGAAGATTAATAGATGATTCTGTAATTGGCTTAAAAAAAGTTTTAATTTTTGTAGCAAGGCTATCAACACTTTCTATATCAATAAAAAACATTTGATCTGAAGGCTCTGAGAATTCAGATATAACAAAATCAAAATTACCTTCTTCACACAAATGTAATAACCATTGAGCTCTTACTTTATTTAATATAGTTAAAAATTCTTGGTATTCTTTGCGGGTTAATTTAAGTTTTGAATCGTTTTCTTCAAAAAGATTTAAGTCTAAAGTCCAATTTTGTTTAAAAGTTGATGCTTGTAGTGAATATGTGTTAGCAATTGATGTTAGGTTTGACAATGCCTTTGCACCAAATATTGATTTTGAAGATCTTTTTCCAAAATGACCACCTTGAATTAAGAAGTTGCCTGTAAATAAAAGTTTTGGGAGTTTTTCATTATGTATATAAATTGCCCATGATGATTTATAAACATTATTAACAAAATAAAAGTTTTTTAAAGAAGGAAAGCTTATTTTTATTTCTTCTTCAGGCATATTTAAACCCTTAGAAAGAATTGATTTTAAGGTATTTATTTCATCTTCCAACGAACCAAAAAATGTGTTGGAATTGCTATCTTCCTTAGAAAAAACTTGGTTTTTGTATAAATCTTCCACTTTAATTACCTTTGCTATAAGCTTAAAATACTATGGTTAAGACAGTATCAATTCTTACAATAAAAGTTAAAGGTTTGACTAAGATTTCTAAATTGACAGGGTTTGTAAAAGCAATTTTTCAGGGCTAATACTAGGGATTAGAGGAGATTTTAAGTAATTTAGAAATAGCCCATTTAAAATGTAAAATTTTAAATCGCTATTATTTTAAAAAGAATCAAGGTTTTGATTATCTGGAATAAAACTCAACGATTAATCTTTCATTTACAGTAATAGGGATTTGACCTCTCTGAGGTATTTCTGAGAGCTTACCTTTAAATGAATCTTTATCTAATGAAATATAGTCTAAAACCACAGCTAAATTTTTAAGTGAAGCCTTTGTTACTTCTAACTTTTGAATGTCTTCTTTTAGCGATATCTCAGTTCCTGGCTTAACAGCATAAGATGCAATGTCAATTTTTTTACCATTAACTAGAACATGTCCGTGATTAACTAACTGTCTAGCACCTGAAAGTGTAGGTGCAAAACCCATTCTAAAAACTAAATTATCCAGTCTTGTTTCTAGCAATTGAATAAGGATTTCACCTGTTGGGCCTTTAGTCTTTGATGCTTTATCAAAGTATCTTTTAAATTGCTTTTCTGCTAGACCATAGCTATGTCTTAATTTTTGCTTTTCTTGTAATAAGCTTCCATATTCAGAATTTTTAACTCTTTTTAATCCATGTTGACCTGGTGGGTATGGTCTTTTGTTTAATTCAAAATTTGGCATCCCAGAAAGTAATTCTCCATACTTTCTTGATAATTTATCTTTTGGTTCAGTGTATCTCAATTATAGGCTCCTTGTTTTAAAACATATAGATGACAGGGTTATAAATATAGCATATTCAATTAAAATATTAAGATGTATGAACATAACAATGAAACTTTCTAATAATGAAAACTTGACTTACTAATTTAACTGTAATTACCTTACAAGAGAAATACTATCTTTTTAAAAGCTTTAGCAATCCTTTTTTCTTTTCATCAGGTTTTTTATCCTCATCTGCTTTTAAAATAGCAGCATTTTCCAGTCTTAAATCTAAATACCCAGATTTATAATAACCAGTTCTAATTTTACCCACAATGTCAGAGATTTTATTTAAATTCGAAAGTCTAATTTTTAAAAGCTCATCCAATTTCCCACATTTTAATCTAAATCTATTAGTAGTATAAATTTCAAGATCTCCTTTTTCAGAAATGACAAAAGCATAAATTGGAATTTTTATTTTTTTAGTTAGAAAATCATAATTAGACTTTAGAATTTTAAAGATTTCTTTATTAGGACTACTTTTACCTAAAATATTTACAACAACAAACTCCTTAGGAATAGAGCTTAAATTTAAATAGTAGTCTTCTACATAGCACCCATCATCACTTAAATAATAAAACTGATTTTCTAATCTGTCCTTAAAAAGGACTTTAGCCCATAATTGTTTTTCTTTAAGAAATAAGATTACCTTTGGTTCGGGATAAATATATCGCCTAATAAAAACATTTTTTAATATCGGTATTTTATCAGTCAACTCAGACGACACAGACCTCGGTGAAATAAATAGAAAATTTTTACCTAGTAAGTAATTAAAAATATAGTCTTCAACATATGCAGAAGAAACTAAATATGAATTATTTATGTATATCTTAGGTGTAATATTTGTTGATTTTTCATACAGCTTAAAACAAAAAAAAGATATACAAAGAACAAAAGAAAGTAACAAAAATCTTCTTACAAGATTTCTTCTTTTTTTAAAAGCTTTCCTCTTTTTTAAAATATTGTATTCGATTTCACTTATCATTTTTATTTTTCATATCACTGCTTCAGACTGAAGATATTTGCTTACAAACAGACACAGGATCCATAACAAAATTCCCAGTGTAGACAAACGTGGCAGAACCATTTAAATAAATATTGTTTAGATTTTTATCCCATCGTACATTTAAACTTCCTCCAGGCAAATTTACTTTAGCCTTTTCTATAAGGTATCCATTAATTTGCCCAGCAACCACAACTGCACAAGCGCCAGTACCGCAAGCAAGAGTAGGTCCACAACCTCTTTCCCACACTCTACAATTAACCTCAGAGTTACTTACAACTTTTACGAATTCAACATTTACACCTTTTGGAAACTTGGAATGCTTTTCTATTAATGGTCCATATTTATTAAATTCAACATCTGTGATTTCTTTGTCCAGAAATATTACACAGTGCGGATTGCCTGTTTCTATATATGTAAATTTAAAAGTTCTTGAGTCTATTATTATTTCATCAACAATTTTTTCAGGTAGCTTAGCCTTTCCCATGTCAACGGTAACAGTAGCATCATCTTCAATAGTAGGCTTTATAATTCCAGCTTTTGTACTTACAGAGAAGGTACGCTCATCAGTAAATCCTCTTTCAAAAACATACTTAGCAAAACACCTCATGCCATTTCCACACATCTCAGCGAAAGAACCATCACTATTATAGTAATTCCATACAAAATCCGACTTCCTGTCAGAGGACAAATCAACAATTATAAGTCCATCTGCACCAATTCCAAAGTTTCTATTACACAAGATTTTTGTAAGCTTCACATCATCAACACCACTTGGTAAGTGCCTTCGCTCCACCATAACAAAATCGTTTCCTAAACCATGCATTTTTTCAAAAGGTAAAATATAAGCAGTCATTTTTTATCACCTATTTACTGACGATAGATTTAATTTCTCACTATCAAGTTTAACATCTAGACCCACGGGAAAAGTATACTTCATGTTTTTATGACCGAATGGGACATTATAAATAACCGGCATTTTTTTCTCTATGGAATTAAAGAAGTATATTAAAAATTCTCTAAGGGTATCAATATCAATCTCCTTCTTATCTTCATACTCACAGCCTGTCAAATCACCAATTATCAAACCATTGATTTTATTAAAGACATTACAGGAATTTAAATGATTTAAGTTTCTCTCTATTCTATACAACGGTTCATTTACATCTTCTATAAAGAGAATTGAAGATGTAAAATTAGGCTCATACTTTGTACCTAGAGATGCACAAAGTACAGTTAGATTCCCTCCAACAAGCTTACCCTCTGCAGACCCAAGGAAAAGCGATTGAGAGTTATCAGCTTTAAAGTCATAAGAGAATTTATAGGATTCTGACTGTAAGATTTTCCACATATTTACCAGAGAGTCTTTGTGCTCAGCTGAGGGCATTGCATTCTCATCAAGATAGTTCCCAACAGCAAGCATTGGACCATGAAAAGATATCATTTGAGATTTTTTTAAATATGCAAGTTGTAAAGTAGTAATATCGCTAAAACCAACAAGAGGTTTTCTACTTAGTTTTACTTTTTCAAAATCAATACCATTATCTTCAACTAAATGTACTGAACCACTTCCACCTCTTAAGCAAAAAATAGCAGATACATCGCTATCATCTAAAAAAGAATTGAAATCATCAACTCTTGATTTCCTATCACTAGAAAGATATGTAGGGAACTTAACAGATTCAATTGCTTTCCCTACTTTAGTTTTAAACCCTACCAATTGTAAATATCTCTGTACTATATCAAGCTTATGTATTCTATCCTTACCTAAGCCACCTGCTGGACACAAAAGACCTATGGTAGCATTAACTTTTGGAATTGGCTTTGGTAATATATTCACAAAATAATTTTATCAAACTTTAAAGGAATACATGAATTTAAAGAACGAACAGCTAAGTAAAAATATAATTCTAGATGGTAAAGTCGTATCAGAAGCTATTCTAAAGAATGTGAAAGCAGAAATCACTGAGATAAAATCATCTGGTCAAAGAGTACCAGGTCTAGCTGTAGTCTTAGTAGGAAATGATCCGGCAAGTCAAACATATGTAGGAAGTAAAGAAAAAAAATCTATTGAACTAGGAATATATTCTGAAGTACATAGACTGCCAGATACGACAAGCGAAGAAGACCTGATCAAAGTAATATCATCCCTAAACAAAAGTATAAATATTGATGGTATTTTAGTTCAGCTTCCCCTGCCAAAACATATAAATTCTGACAAAATTATTAACTCAATATCGCCAAGCAAAGATGTTGACGGTCTACATCCTCATAATTTAGGAAAATTGGTTTCATCAAAACAATGCTTAAAACCCTGCACTCCTCTTGGTGTAATTGAAATCTTAAAACATTATTCTATTAGTATTGAAGGAAAGAACGTTGTTGTTATTGGAAGATCTATATTAGTAGGAAAACCAGTTTCACTATTACTGCTTGAAAACAATGCTACAGTAACTATTGCTCACAGCAAAACCAAAGATTTAAAAAGTATTTGCAAAAATGCAGACATATTAATAACAGCTATAGGGAAACCTAAATTTGTAAAAAAAGACTGGGTAAAAGAAACCACCATAGTAGTTGATGTAGGAATTAATAAGATTATTGAAAATGACAAACCTAAACTCGTTGGAGATGTTGACTTTAATGATGTAGCTCCTCACTGTAAAGCCATCACTCCAGTTCCAGGTGGAGTTGGTCCAGTAACAATTGCAATGCTCATGTCAAATACATTAACTGCCTACAAAATGAGAAGTGGTCTTAAATAACGGATACAAACTACCCATGATTGCTGGATTTAAGGAAAAATTAGGATTTTGGCCAAAAAGTCTTTTAGATGAATGGGAATTAAAGCAAAATTGGATATGGTTTCATGCTGTTTCAGTAGGTGAAATAAATGCAATTAAACCTTTAATATTAAAAATAAAAGAAGAAAAAAAAGAAAATCCTATTATGCTATCCACAACGACTAGAGCTGGTTATGAACTAGCAAAAGATTTTGGATCTAAAAATAATATAACTATCTTTTTCTTTCCATTTGATATTCCACTAACGATAAATAGGCTATTTAATTTGGTCAAAATCAAAGCATTAATAATAACTGAAACAGAGATTTGGCCTAATTTACTAAGAGCTTGCAAATCCAACAATGTACCAGTATTTTTAGTAAATGCCAGGCTCTCAGATAACTCATTCAAAAACTACCACTTACTAAAATTCTATTTTAAAGACATAGTTAACTTATTTACAGAAGTCCTCTCCCAATCAGAATCAGACACAAAGAAATTTAAAGAGCTAGGCTTAAACGAAAAAAAGATAAAAACTCTGGGTAATCTTAAATTTGTAACAAATTACATAGCATCTCAGCCAAAAGAAAACAGCCCTATACTGAAAATTATATTTGCAAGCACCCACAAAGGAGAAGATGAGATTGCAATTGAAGCCTATAAAAAATTGAATCTAAAGTTTGAAAATATAAGATTAGTAATTGCCCCTAGGCATATTGATAGAGCAGAAGAGATTAAAAAAATAGTTAGAAGTGGAGGATTTAATCCCATTTTAAAAACAGAAAACAAATCTCAAGACTCAACAAAAGATGTTTTAATCTTAAACACTATTGGTGAACTACAAAAATTCTATGAGGAATGTAAAATTACAGTTCTGTGTGGGACTTTTGTAAAAGTGGGTGGACACAATATTCTGGAATCAATAAGATCAAATTCATATACCATCATTGGTCCATATGACTATAAAATAAAATCACTATCGTCCTATTTCTTAAAAAATGAAGCCATCATTCAAGTAAAAAATAAAGATGACTTATTACAAAGTCTTAGTGAAGCTATATCAAACAAAGAACTTAGAATGAAAAAAATTGAAAATGGTATTAGACTTATTAAAGAGAATCAAAATGTTCTTAATGACACAAAAGATAGACTTTTACTATATATATAAGAAAAATAAAAATAATGTTTTCTTTAGGGAAATATTAGGACTGATTTCATTTTTTTATAAAATTATTCACAATTTTAGATTGAGTTTATATAAATCAAAACTTTTAAAAAGTATAAAATTACCTATCAAAGTAATTAGCATTGGTAATATAACTACAGGTGGAACAGGTAAAACTCCTCTCACTATAGATTTAGCAAACTCCCTAGTAAAACATGGATACAAAGTAGCTATACTCTCAAGAGGATATAAAAGATTAAACAAAAACAATGAAAATATTCTTGTATCCGATGGCACTGATATTCTTGCAGATTATGAGACATGCGGAGATGAACCATACCTTGTAGCGAAAAAAACCAAATCGATAGTACTATCAGGTGCAAACAGATTAAAATCAGCTTACTCAGCCATTAACCTTAAAGCTAATATTATTATTTTAGATGATGGTTACCAGCATTTAAAAATAGCAAGGGACGAAAATATATTAATTTTAGATGCAAATAAACCATTTGATAATGGATACTTACTACCTAAAGGGTTATTGAGAGAAGAATTAAGTGCCATAAAAAGAGCTACAATGATCGTATTTTCAAACTCTACAAGCAACGTTCACCCTGAATATTTAAAAGTAATAGAAAATCTTTGCCCAGGTATTCCAATGCTCCATATGAGTTATAAAATAAAGTGCCTAAGAGGAATTAACATAAAGAAGAGTATTGATTTAAACACTGCCAGTAAAAGTAAATATTTAACTTTTTGTGGAATCGGGAATCCAGAATCATTTACAAATAGCCTTAAATCACATGGATTAGATATTGTCGAAAACATAGAATTTCCAGACCATCATAACTATGAATATGAAGACATTAAAAGAGTAATTGAAATAGCAGAGAAAAATAATATTCAGGATATTATAACCACTGAAAAAGATGCTATAAAACTAGAAGAGCTAACCATGTCAGCACCAGTAACATTTTGGTATTCGGAGATAGAGGTTCGGTGGAAAGATGCTAATAGTTTAGAGACATTAGCGAGGAGCACTACGCCCCCGAATGACGTCATTGCGAGCTGAACGAAGTGAGGCGTGGCAATCTAGCTAACGAATAATGTCATTCTGGATGAGTCAAAGCCCTTAACAAAGTGAAATGGGAAATAAGAAGATTATAACTGATAGAAAAACCGCACATCTTATAATCTATAAGCCATATAAAATTCCACCAGTACTACACTTAGCCTTAATTTGAAAACCATAATCACTAGCTGGAGGCATACCACTACATTGATAAACCATTAATGCCCCACCATTAGCCTCTATCAAAGTTTTTATTCTTTTAATACTTCTTTCAGTATAATCAATCGCTGATTGGTCCTGAGAAACAGTACGTTCAAGCCCACTTATAAAGAAGAATGTCTTCTTATTAAGAGTAGTTGTTTCTAGGAATCTTAAAATATCATCTTGAATAAATTTTGTTTCAAAGTTTGAACCTAATTCAGGGAACTCATCTTTTGTGCTATGTGACTCAACATGATGTAAATCTACCCCGGTATAATTTGATGCCAAAAAAAATCTAGCTATCGTTCTAGGTAATGTAGATATTCTAGGATCGCCACAACATAAATCAACAAAATCAGAACCATTTACTTCTTCTCTCATTTTTTCCCAAACTCTGTTAAGTTATTTTCTCCAAATAAAATTTCAAGTTGAGATTTTAAACTTTGATTATCCATGCCTGGAGGATTAAGATTAGAGCAGATATCGAAAAGTATAGGATCACTTTTAGGACAACAATTTATCAAAAATCTCATCTCTGGAGACACATTCAAATTGTCCCTTAACAGAGTTTGTACTTTTTCTAACTCTAAATGAGGGATACTAAGCTCACTTGCAACTATTGTTATTAACCCTTCTATATTACTTACATCGCCTAATCTATCTTTATTTACTCCAGCCGAACCTAAAAAGACTTTAAGAGTATCTATATTATCCGTTTCCCTAATTCCTCCTAAAGATCCGGCCTTTACACCGTCTAGATACCTACAAACCAGATTTCTAAATACATAAAGATTTTTATTTTCAATTGTTATTGCCATAAATTTGCTGTTTAGCCAGATTATGCCACAATCTCCAACAATTTAAAAAGAGCTGTATTTTATACTTATTTTTCTTTGTTAATTTAATATGTTAAGGACTAACACGCTAGCTAGATACATTCAGCTTCCTCACAATGACGTAAAATTCTGGATTCCCGCTTATGCGGGAATGACAAGCACAGGCAACTATATTCTTCAGGTGGTTGAGCTTGACTTCGACAAGCTCAGTCGAGCCGTCAAAACTACTTAATTAATACCAATAAATCCAAAGCGTTTTCTTCTTTCAGACTTCCAGATTTAACTTTATGCTCTATATCACTTAAAAATAAAATAATAGATTTTAAAGCGCATGAAGTAATCTTAGAGATTTTTTTTGACTCTAACTGCACTCTATAGGAATGAATACCTGTCTCTTTTGAGATTTGGTAATAATCCATCTTTTGCTCTAAACAAACTTTTATTTTTAACAAATCTCTAAATTTATTTTGCAAAACAGCAATCATGTAGAGAAAGTTATCACTCCTTTTTAAATCATTCAAAACATTAAACATATTTTTCTTTGATGTTTTCAAAATAAGATCAACCAAATCATCAATATTTGAAGAAGGTAGATATATTTTTTTTATAATTTCTTCTGTAACTTTCGTATCCGGCAAAATATAAGATTGTAGCTTGTTTAATTCACAATTTATTAAATCAGTATTTTCTTTAAAAGAGTCTACAAAAAGATTTAAAGCTGACGAATCAAACTTTAATCCATATTTCAAAGAAAGATTAGATACCATTTCAGCGATTTCTTTGGTTTGCCAGGGTCTTAACTTAATGCACTCTTCAAAGCTTAAATTATCTTTTAGACCTTCAAAAAATGGTGTGGATAAAAGAGTTTTACTGGTATTCCTATCTGCTTTATCCATTTCTAGAATAATTACGACTGACTTCATTTGTGAAATTGAAACAATTAAAGAAGATAGATCTAAAGCATTTTTATCAACAGCCTTTAAGCCTTTAGAAGAGATATTTATTATTAGCAAAGAATTCTGGGGAAACAAACTTAAATTTGAGCCTTGACTAAGAAAAAGTTCAACATCTTCCAATTTAGCAAATTCTACATTTTCAATATTAAGATCAGAGTTTTTAGAAAGTTTTTTTTTAAGAGCTAATATTCTTTCTGAGATTAAAACTGAATCATTACCAATAAAGAGAAATATTTTATTCATTTATGCTTTTAACTCAACATGATCTAATTCAAGAGCTGAAGCTACAACTTTATGCACAAGGCTTCCATTATGAACATTAACACCTTTCATAAGAGAGTCATCATCAAACACTGCTGAAAGTCCTTTATTAGCAAGCTTCAAAGCATATGGCAATGTAGCATTTGTAAGAGCTGAGGTACTACTAATAGGTACTGCTCCGGGAATATTTGGCACTGCATAAACACAAGCATTTCCAAGTTTTATCACTGGATCAGAATGTTTTGTATGTCTAATACCTTCTACACATCCACCCTGGTCAATTGCAACATCTACAATAACTGATCCTGGTTTCATTTTAGAAAGTGTGTCATTTGTTATAAGTCTTGGAGCTTTAGCACCAGCAACAAGTACTCCAGAAATGACCAAATCAGCACCTAGAACAAGTTCTATAAGTTTATGCTGTGTAGAATAAATAGTTTGGAGTCTTCCATGGAAATAATCATCCAGCTCTCTAAGTCTTTTTAAATTGTTATCAAGGATATAGACTTTAGCACCAAGCCCTATAGCCATTTTTGCGGCATTAATACCAACAGTACCACCACCGACGATAACTACACTAGCTGGCTCAACTCCAGGCACTCCTCCAAGTAAAATACCTTTACCACCATAAAACTTTTCAAGATGATGAGCACCAATCTGAACAGACATTCTTCCAGCAATTTCACTCATCGGGATTAATAATGGTAATGATCTATCAGGCAATTCAATAGTCTCATATGCAATGCATGTGGCTTTAGAATTACATAAATCCATTGCTAACTTTTTATCTGCCGCCAAGTGCAAATAAGTAAAAAGTATTTGCCCTGCCCTTAAATACTTACATTCCTGTTCTAAAGGTTGCTTCACTTTCAAAATCAAATCTGAAGCTTGAAATATATCTTGTGGTGTTTTTAATATCTTTGCGCCTTCTAACATATACTGTTCATTAGATATTCCACTTCCTATACCTGCATTATTTTCAATAAAGATCTCATGTCCATTCTGAACAAAAGCATGTACTCCTGCAGGTGTAATAGCTACACGATATTCTTGATCTAATATTTCTTTTGGAATTCCTATTCTCATTAGAATAATTATTATGCTATTTCATCTTTTCTTTTTTCAAGCGGCAAGGTAACGACTTCTGCTTTTGTTCTATCTTCAACCATTTTTTTAGTAATAACAACTTTTTTCATCTCTGATTTTGAAGGCGCATCATACATAATATCTGTCATAATTTCTTCAACAATACTTCTTAAACCTCTTGCCCCCATTTTGCGTTTAATTGCTTCTTTAGCAATAGAAGATATAGCATCAGATTCAAAATTTAACTCAACCCCATCAAGTTTTAACAGTTGTTGATACTGTTTAATAATTGCATTTTTAGGTTCTACTAAAATTCTCTTTAATGCACTTTCATCTAATGCATCAAATGCGGCAAGAACAGGCACTCTACCTACGAATTCAGGTATTAATCCAAATTTAATTAGATCTTCAGGAATAAGATATTTAAATTCTTGAGCCGCTCTTACATCTTTCTCTAGCTGAGTTAATGGATTTGATCCAAAACCTACACCTCTGCTCTTATTTAATCTAAGTTCAATAATTTTTTCTAAACCGACAAAAGCCCCACCACAAATAAATAAAATGTTTGAAGTATCAATTTGAATAAATTCCTGATGTGGGTGTTTCCTTCCGCCTTGAGGAGGCACATTTGCAGTAGTACCTTCTATCATTTTTAAAAGGGCTTGTTGAACACCTTCACCAGAAACATCTCTAGTTATTGAAGGGTTTTCAGATTTTCTAGATATTTTATCAATTTCATCTATGTAAATAATTCCTCTTTCAGCTCTTTTTACATCATAATCTGATGCTTGATAAAGCCTTAGTAAAATGTTTTCGACATCTTCTCCTACATATCCAGCCTCAGTAAGAGTAGTAGCATCTGCTACTGCAAAAGGAACATTTAACATCTTTGCTAATGTTTGTGCTAAATAAGTTTTTCCACAACCTGTTGGTCCTACTAAAAGAATATTTGATTTTTGAATCTCTACTGCGCCAGATTCTTTAGAATCTAAATTATGATTTATACGTTTATAGTGATTATAAACAGCGACTGAAAGAATTTTCTTAGCAGAATCCTGACCAATAATATGCTGATCAAGATAAGATTTAATATCAACAGGCTTAGGTAATTCTGAAATTAGTGGTAATGACGGGTCTTTTGGCTGAGTTCCTGACTGAGTATTTGAGTCAAAAAGTTCTTCATCTAATATTTCATTACATAAATCAACACATTCATCACATATATAAACACCTGGGCCAGCTATAAGTTTTTTTACTTGATCTTGTGTTTTTCCACAAAATGAACACTTTAATCTTGTATCTTCATGCTTAGGCATAATTTGCTTTCTTATATATATTGTATTTGACTGTAACTAAATAAATTATGATTCCAAAAGATGAACTTTAAACATATAAATTGATAATTAACCAAAATTTTATATTAATTCTTTTTAATTATTATATATTATCAATTTAGACGGATGTTAATGTCTTTTCTTTTACATCACTTAACTTAACAATAACATGATCAATTAAACCATATTCCTTGGCTTCTTCAGGAGTCATAATGTAATCTCTATCCGTATCTTTTTCTATTTGTTTAACAGGTTGTCCTGAGTGACTAGCCATAATTTCATTCAACATCTTTTTAATTCTAATTATTTCTTTAGCTTGAATTTCAATATCAGTAGCTTGTCCCTGAGCACCACCCAGTGGTTGATGGATAAGTATTCTTGAATGTGGCAAAGACATTCTTTTTCCTTTAGCCCCTGCATTTAATAAAAACGCACCCATACTTGCCGCTTGCCCTAAACATATAGTGTTAACTTGAGATCTTACATGTTGCATGGTGTCATATATAGCTAACCCAGCAGTTACAGAACCGCCTGGCGAGTTAACATATAGCATTATGTCTTTATCTGGATCCTCTGAATCTAACAATAGAAGTTGAGCAACAATAACATTTGCAATATTGTCATCAATTGGTGTCCCTAAAAATATAATTCTCTCTCTTAAAAGTCTTGAGAAAATATCAAATCCTCTTTCACCACGTGGTGTTTGTTCTATAACGTACGGTACATAATTTGCAATTGTTGCATTATTACTTATGCACTCAATTAAATAATTTTCATATGTATACTTGCTCATTTTTCCTCACATTCCTTATCTTACGTTCCCTAATTTAACTTTTTTTATTCATCATATCAAATTACAATTAATCTGGAATTACTGTAGAAACCTCTTCATCCCAATCTGGAGTATTGTTTTTTAATAAAAAATCAACAGCTTTGTTTCTTAACATAATAAGCTCTACGTTACTCCTAAATCTAGGGTCATTTTCCATATTATTATATTTTTCACCAAACTGTACAATTTTAGCTTTTACTTCTGCATCTAACTCTTCTTTAGTAACAGTAATTTTTTCCTCCCTAATTACAGCACCTAATATTAGATCAATAGATATTCTCTTTGAACCAGCTTCTCTAGCTTTTTCAAAAATCTCTTTATTTTTCTCATCTTTTCTAAAAACTTCCCAATCCATTCCAGATTGCTGACACTGAGCTCTTAGATCCTGTAAAAGGAAATTCATTTCTTTATTTAACATTCTTTCAGTAATATCAAACTTAGAAGAAGAGACGATTTCTTCAACTAGCTTATTTTCAAGCTCTCTTTGATTTGATTGATCCTGAAGTTCTATCATCTGTGCAATCACCTTATCTTTAAGTGCCGAGAGACTATCAAGACCTACTTTTTTTGCTAATTCATCATCAATCTGAGGTATTGTTTTTTCTTCTATCGCTTTTAAAGTTACAGTAAAAATTGCATTCTTAGAAGCAAAATTATCACCTGTTTTTTCAGGAAATTGTACATTAATTTTTTTAATCTCACCAACTGCTGTACCTTGTAACTGATCTACAAAATCAGGAAGGAATTTGTCTTTTTCAAGCATTGCTTGAAAGTCATTTGCTTTTCCACCAGGAACTTCTGATCCATCTTCGAAAACAGCCTCAAAATCCATTGTTACCAAGTCACCTTCTTTTACAGGTCTTCCTTCAACTTTATTAAAAGAATACAAGTTTGAAGATATTTTATTTAAGGTTTTCTCTACAAAGATTTCTTTATCATAAATAATTTTCTTAGCTTTTATTTTTAAATTTTTATACTTACCAAGATTCACGTCAGGCTTTACCTCTACAAGCACTTTAAATGTAAGTGGTTTTGATGGTAACAGTTCAAAAGAAGAGACTTCGATCACATCAACAATATCTATTTTTTCCTGGAGAGCCACATCTACCAACATGTCATAAAATACATTTTCAAAGGCTCTTTGACTAATTACACCTTTGCCAACTTTTTTTTCTATTACATCTTTTGGTGCTTTCCCTTTTCTAAATCCAGGAATATCAACATTATTTGATACATCTCTAAGCGCCATTGTATAAGCTTTATCAGAGACCATTGAAGGAGCTTCAACATCAAGCTCTAACTCATTTTTATTTTCTTTATTTTTTTTATTTACTTTAAATTCAATCTGATTCATTTGTTTGATTACTCATTTCTATATTACTAGATCCATCATTAAATTTAATAAGAACTTCCCCATCTTCTACTTTATTTAAACGTTCTTTTATTAATGTCTTTATACCTTGAGAGGTATTATAGTATCTTACTTTATTCTTTAACACCTTGTTTTCAGAGTCTAAATCAATCAGCATTTCCTTATATTCTTTATTTGCTATTACAGACTTTACAAGTTTATTTACATTTACAAAAAAGCTATTTGAAATTGGAAAAAAAAGAAGCGAAAAAATAAGTGTCCAGAATAAAAGCTTTAAATCTGGGAAATTTGTTGGGTCTAAAAATTTCATTATTTTAATGTCCATTTTATAAGAGCACTTCCCCATGTTAGGCCTGCTCCAAATCCCACAAGTAACATTTTACATGGAGATTTGATTTTTTTTGACTGAATAGCATCATATATTGCTAGCGGAATACTAGCCGCAGAAGTATTCCCAACTTTATCTATATTTGAAATTATTTTATCTTCAGAGAATCCCAGTCTTTTAGCCGCCATATCAATTATTCTTTTATTTGCTTGGTGAGGAACAAAATAATCTATATCAGAGGTATCAGTAGCTAAATTTTGCATAAGCTCTTTTGAAATATCTGGAACAACTGATACAGCAAACTGATAAATAGCCTTTCCATTCATTTTTACAAAATTTGGATTCATTTCTTTAGAGAATGAAGAAAATGTAATGTTTTTATTATCAAGAGTTAAATCTAAATCCTTATCAGCAGATGATTTAATTAACACTCCAATAAGTTCATCATCTTTTGCCAGGCAACTTTTTAAGACTACAGCACCTGCACCATCACCAAAAAGAACAGCAACAGATCTTTCACTCCAGTCTAAAAATCTTGAATGAATATCAACACCAACTAATAAGACATTCTTAAAAAAACCATTATAAATATACTGAGAAGCTGTAGCTAAACCAAAAACAAAACCTGAACATGCCGCTGAAAGATCAAAAGCAACTGCTTTTTCTGCACCAATTTCACCCTGTAGCATACAACTCATTGAGGGATAGAGCCTATCAGGAGTAGCAGTAGCTACTATAATTAAATCAATATCCTCTGGATTTAAACCTGCTTTTGTAATCGCTGATTTTGATGCTTTAACACAAAGACTTAATCCTGATTCTTCTCCAGAAATAATTCTTCTTTCTCTAATGCCAGTCCTTGTATAAATCCATTCGTCAGAAGTTTCAAAAAGCTTTTCTAAGTCAGTATTTGTAACCACCTTCTCTGGCAAAGCCGAGCCAATTCCTGCAAACTTAACTCCATAATTTTTTTGCACAAATACCTCTAAATTATTCTTTTATAGTATAACTTGAAAGTATAAATACTGAGATTTTTAAATACTTACTTAACGCAACTATTTACCATTGATTCAATATTAGAAACAATGTCACCTTCAACAGCTTCTTTTGCAACTCTTATAGCATTTTTTATAGCAATATGTCTTGAACTACCATGAGCAATAACACAAACCCCTTTAACACCTAAAAGCTGTGCTCCACCAAATTCAGAATAATCAATTCTCTTTTTTAGTCTGTATAAACTACCTTTTGCAAGAAATGCACTTACTTTACTTACAGAATCTCTTGTTAGTTCTTCTCTAAGCATTGAGGTTACCATCTTTACAATACCTTCAGCAGTTTTCAAAAAAACATTTCCAACAAAACCATCACAAGCACAAACATCACAAATGCCTTCAGGAACTTCTCTTCCTTGTACATTACCAATAAAATTAATATCTTTAATTTTTTGCAAAAGTTCAAAAGTTTCTTTATATAAAGTGCTTCCTTTACCTGGTTCTTCCCCAATATTTAGAAGACCTACTCTTGGATTTTTTATTTTAAATATAGCTTTTGACAAAGCAGACCCCATAATTGCATTTTGAACAATCTGTTCAGGAGTAGCTTCTACATTTGCACCACCATCTGCAAGTATAAAAGGTCTGACTTTAGCTGGCATTAAACAACCAATACATGGCCTCTCAATTCCTTCAATTCTCTTTAAACAAAATAATGCCGCTGCAGTTGCCGCACCCGTATTTCCTGCGGCTACAACTCCATGAGCTTTTCCATTTGCAACTTGATTCATTGAAACTACTATAGAAGAATTCGATTTTTTTCTAACTGCAATTGCAGGTTGTTTTTCTCCCATATCCACAACTTCATCTGCAGGGATAACTTCTATAGGCAAATCTAATGCTGAATGTTTTTCTAATTCTTTTTTAATAAGGCTTTCAAGACCAACAAGCTGGATGCCGATCTTATATTCTCTAGCTGCAATTACTGATCCATGAACTATTTCTACTGGTGCATGATCGCCACCCATAGCATCAACAGCTATTATAGTCATTTAGATTTCCTCATCTTATTAAGCAATATTATGCAGTAGCTTTTCTTTTTTTCTTAGGTAAGGCTTTTAAATATTCTCTACCATTATAATAACCACAAGAAGTACATGCTAAATGCGAAACTTTTGGTTCTCCACAGTTTGTACATTTAACAACGTTAGCTAAAAAAGCTACCCATTTTGCTCTTCTTTGATGTTGCTTTCTATGAGATGTTTTTTTCTTCGGGCATGCCATATTTGTTATACTTTCTACTCTTTAAGAATCAAGCCTAGTTATTTTAACAGCATATAAACATGTTTTCAAGAAATCCATAAGTCATAATAGATATTTGCAATTATATGAAATTTTTAAGCTTTAATTAATAATTAATGAAATCTGTGAGATACGAAATACCAACTTATTTTTAAGATATACTAATGTTCTGTTAATTGGAATTTATTAGTTTTAAGGCTTAAAAAATGGCAGACTTATTATTTGAAATTGGAACAGAAGAGCTTCCACCAGGTTTAATTATTAATTTAACGGAACAGATTAAGACAAACATACTTAATAGCTTAAAAGAGCAAGATATCAATGTAGACCAGAAAAACATTGAAATATATAGCACTCCAAGAAGAATAGCACTTATATTAAAAAGTCTTCCTGAAAAACAAGAATTAAAAGAGATTGAGGTTAAAGGTCCTGATAAATTAAAAGCTTTTGACAAAGCCGGGAATCCAGCCCCTTCAGCAATTGGATTTGCAAAAAAATATAATCTAGAACCAAAAGATTTAATTACGAAAGAAGTAAATGGCACAGAATACCTTTTTGTTAAAACAAAAACAGGCGGAAACAAAACATCTTCTCTACTAAAAAATATACTTCCAAGCTCACTAAGAAATACTACTGGCGACAAATTTATGAAATGGGGTAATTACGAAGAAAAGTTTGTTAGACCTGTAAGATGGATAACTGCTCTCTTAGATAATGAAATAATATCATTTTCCTATGCAGGGATTAACAGCTCAGACACAACATTTGGACATAGATTTTTCGAGAATAATAGTCCTATTAAAATAACAAACCTAAATGATTATGAGAAAAAGTTATTCGACTATAAAATAATAGCTTCAAGAGATAAAAGAAAAATACAAGTAAGAGAAGAACTAGAAAGACTTGCAAAGGAAACGAATACAGAGCCAATCATCGATGAGAAGTTAGTTGATGAAGTCACGAATATAACTGAAAACCCAAAAGGAATAGTATGCAAATTCGACGAGGAATATCTTTTATTACCAGAATGTGTAATAGAAACTGTTTTAAGAAAGCATCAAAAATACTTTGTTTTAAAAGATAAAAACACAAAAAAACTAACAAATAAATTTATTGTTATCACTAATGGAATCGGCAAAGAAGAAAATATAAAAAGAGGGAATGAAAAAGTAGTACGAGCTAGATTAAATGATGCAAAATTCTTTTGTGAAGAAGATTTAAAAAGACCATTTACATATGAAGAAAGGATTAAAGATCTATCTAAAATAACCTTTCAAAAAGGCTTAGGCACGATGGAAGAGAAAGTAGAAAGACTAACAAGATTTTCCGAATACATATATGAGGGTTTAAAAGAAAAAAGTACTTGTAAGAGAGAAGAGATCATTAATACAGCAAAGCTTTGCAAGTTAGACTTAACAACTGGAATGGTATTTGAAATGCCTGAACTTCAAGGCGAAGTCGGTTCAATTTATGCAAGAAGAAATGGTACCGCTGAAATAGTTTCCCAAGGTATTAGAGAGCACTATCTTAATCTACCAAAAAGTTTAATTGGATCAATAGTAGGAATTGCTGATAAATTAGACAATATTTGTTGTTTATTTTCAATAGGTAAGATTCCCAGTGGATCAACTGATCCTTTTGCATTAAGGAGACAAGGTCAAAGCATAATAGAAACGATTATTACAAACAATTTAAATATTGATTTATCAGATCTAATAAAATATCACAAAGAAAAAGTCTCTGAAGAAAAGATAATTCTAGTTAGAAATTTCTTATTAGACAGACTTACCTATAGTCTAACTAATAGGGGATTCAAGAATGACATTATTAATGCTGTATGTTCCACAGGTGACCCACTGTCAAACATAACAGAAACCATTACAAAAATTGAAACACTAGAAAATCATTATGAAAAGAACAAGGACAAGTTTAATCCTTTTCTAATAGCAGCAAAAAGATTAGTAAGAATAGTTGATTCTAATTCAAACGGAAATTTAGACATTAGCAAGCTAACCATAGCTCAGGAAAAAGAGTTATTAAACAACATAGATAAAGTAGCAAAAGCAGAATACAAATCATATAATGACTTCTTAAATAATCTCTCAGAATTAACCACACCAATAAATTCATTCTTTGATAAAGTTTTAGTAAATGATCCTAATCCTGAAATAAAAAAAGCTAGACAAGCATTATTAAAAAAAGGGAAAATGCTCTTTGAAAAGATTTGTGACTTCAATCAAATATTAGAAAGAAATTAGTTCTAATGAGTGATTTCTCACTTAATAAAATAAAAAAGAGTTCAGCACTAGTAACAAAGCTAATAATAATTACTATAATAATTATTTTTATCCTGGAAATTATTTTAACTTTCAGAACAAATGACTTCGGAAGAACATTAATCTTTTTAGGTGCGAAATGGAACCCCGCAATAGGAGAAGGTGAGTACTGGCGATTAATTTCATGTGCCCTTTTACATGGTAATTTAATTCACCTACTACTTAATATCGTAGGATTATATGCTTTTGGAAGCGAAGTTGAACTGATATTTGGTCGTAAAAAATATTTTATAATATTATTATTTTCTACATATTCAGCAAGTTTATCTAGCTATTTCTTCTCTAACAATGTTTCTATAGGAGCTTCAGGGGCACTATTTGGAATTGTAGGATCATTAATTATTTTCTATTATTTACATAGAAAAGTTTTTTCATTTGCAGAACTAAGATTTAAATCAATGTATACAATAATAATTATTAATATTATCGTTGGGCTTTTAATACCAATTATTGATAACTTTGCTCATATTGGAGGACTTATTGCTGGAGGAATTACATCATTTATAATTACTCCTAAATACAACATTGTTATAAGTGAAAATAATGAAGTGTTTATTGATAAAAAAAATAAGCAAACCTTTGAAATAGTAGGCTTGCTTATAGTTTTATCTTCTTTAGTGTTAATAACTATCTTTTTCGTTTAGAACTGTTATTTACTTTTTTAAGCTTTTAACTTCAGTTATTACTTCTTCGAACTTTGAACTTATCCACCATAAAATAGCAGTTAGTCCTACGAAGAATCCAATTGCTTCAGGTAATGCACATAAAATCATATTTTTTACTCCTTATTGATTAATAAAAAAAACAAACACCTTTAATGTCAGTTTTAATTAGATAAAAGTTCCATATAAGAAACTTCTTTGAATAATTTTATTAAGTTTTAAAGGTTTAAAGTATATATATTTTTACTATTTAAATAATCTTTATATATCTAATCCAGTTATTTAAACTTCTCTGTACCGAAATGCATGCCTGCTAACCCATAGGCTTATATAGAAATTGAGCATAAACTAATAAGCATTTAAAAGTTTCAACCTAAGTTCGTTTTTACAGTATTACCGTGTGAATATAATAATCATTATTTTTTATATCTAGTAATACTACGAACTTTCTCCTTAGAAAGGAGGTGATCCAGCCGCACCTTCCGGTACGGCTACCTTGTTACGACTTCACCCCAGTCACCAGCACTGCCTTAGGCGGCTCTCTCCTTACGGTTAAGATACCGACTTTGGGCGTTACCAGCTCCCATGGTGTGACGGGCGGTGTGTACAAGACCCGGGAACGTATTCAATGCGGCATGCTGATCCGCATTTACTAGCGATTCCGACTTCACGCAGGCGAGTTGCAGCCTGCGATCTGAACTGAGAGCGCTTTTAAGGGATTCGCTTCACTTTGCAGTGTTGCAGCCCGTTGTGGCGCCCATTGTAACACGTGTGTAGCCCTGGCCGTAAGGGCCATGATGACTTGACGTCGTCCCCACCTTCCTCCCCGTTAACCG
>CAZRTB010000010.1:0-58115 GCA_964602915.1 uncultured Gammaproteobacteria bacterium
CGTGAAAGGGCGATGTCCTAGGCCACTAGACGATGAGGGCATAACTAGTAACTAAATTAGAAACTAGAGATTTGAACAAGAAATTAGTTTTATATAAGGTTAGACCTAATTTCCAAAGTTGATTTTAGATTAATAAAGAAATAAAAGCAAGATAAATAATTCAAAGGTAAATTTATAGTGTGAAAAAAATAAATTTAATCTTCGTATTTACAGCAGTACTAATTGAATTAGTTCTAACAAGCAGTATATATTTGCATGCTGAAAGTAATAAGAAAAATAATCCTGTAAGTGTTCAAGAAGATCCAGAAAATTCAATAGGGTTATTATACTCAGTAAAGAAAATTGAAAGTGCAACAAACCTACTAAAAGAGAATAAAGTTGATGAGGCAGAAAAATTACTAATACCTACAAGGGATTGGCTCACTGAAACAACAGAGCACCACTATATTTTATATCAAACATTTAATAATCAAGGAAAGAATCAAAGTCTTTTAAAGTCAAGCAAAATTGAAAAAGCGCATGCCTTAGATTTTGGTAATTTAAGAGATCAAGCAAATTATCTTTTAGCAAAAATCTACATAGCTAAAAGTAATTATAAGGAAGCAATAAAACTATTGATCAATATTATCAAATCTCAACCAAATACAGATCTTGGTAAGGATGCATATAAAACATTACAAGAGATTAAATTCTCTGATAACAGTTAGCACTTATCAATATATTTATTCTTTTATTCCAGACATTGCAATTCCTTGAACAAAAGTCTTTTGAGCTATAAAAAATATAATTATTACTGGAATGACTATTATTGTAGCGGTAGCCATTAACAAGGCCCACTCAGTTCCTCCATGCTGTGCTTTAAATTGCTGAAGAGCCAAAGAAAGGGTATATTGATTTTTATCTATTAAATAAATAGATGGTTTCAACAAATCATTCCATGTGTAAAGGAACTGAAACAGAGCAACAACTGACAAGGCCGGGACAGATAAAGGTAAATAAATTTTTCTATAAATATCAAATTCACTGCATCCATCAATTAAAGCGGCTTCACGCAAATCTTTAGGAATCGTCATAAAAAATTGTCTTAAAAGAAAAATGAAGAACGGATTACCGCACATTACCGGTACAGTTAAAGGCAAATAACTACCATACCAGCCAAGTTTTTGAAATAAAACAAATTGAGGCACTAAAGTAACCATATCAGGAAGCATCATAATAGCTAGTGTTAAATAAAAGAAAGGCTCCCTATACTTCCAGCTTAAAACAGCAAAAGCATAAGCCGCCAAGCTTGATGAAAGAACAACACCAACAACATTCAAAAGGCATAATAAAAAAGTGTTTTTAAAAGCAAGATATAAATTAACAAATTTAAATGCTTGTACATAATTATCAAAAATGATTGGGTCAGGAATCCATCTAACCTCATTTAAAAAGATCTGGTCAGGGCTTTTAAGAGAAGTAGAAATCATCCACAAAAGTGGAAGCAAAAAAATTAAACTAAATAATACTAAAACACCATGTAAAAAAATATTTTTCAGCTTAATTACTTGCATCTTTTTTTTCATCATTGGCTAAAACATCAACAGATGTTTTAGGTGAATCATTAACCTTTGCAGAAATTTGGAATTCAACAATATCCACCCCCTGCTCAGATGACTTTCTCAAGGCAATAATCTGTGAATTACTTAAATATTTTGCAGTATAGTTTATGTTAATTGAAAAGTTAGCAACAGAATCAACATTTAAAGCTCTCCCAAACACATCAAAATTACCATTTCTAACCTCTACTCTATCAATCCACAAACCTTTTGGAGTCATATCACCAATTTCTTTTATAGTTTTCGACCATGGTTTTCTTTTATCTATTAGTTCTGAGAAATAGTCTGATTTTACTGTTAAGATTTTGTTTGTTTTATCAAAAGCTTGAACACGTTTTAAT
Organism: uncultured Gammaproteobacteria bacterium; assembly: GCA_964602915.1. Taxonomy (GTDB): domain Bacteria; phylum Cyanobacteriota; class Vampirovibrionia; order 2-02-FULL-35-15; family 2-02-FULL-35-15; genus CAZRTB01. The sequence continues at coordinate 1,940 of CAZRTB010000010.1, forward strand.
TGTGATTCAGCTAGAGACACTCTATTTGAATAAATACTTTGATCAGCTTCTGAAGCCGGAACCAATGCACTAGAGATATATAAATGTCCTAAAATTGATAGAAATAAAATAATGAAAGATGGAACTAAAAATTTAACAAGATCTTGATCAATTCCAAGCGATCCACTCTTTTTTAACTTATCAAAGTTGGGACTTGAAGAAAAAGCACCTGTAAAAATAGACTTTGAGGACGTACTTGAGGAACTGGTAAGCATGTTTGGTAGTAGATAAGGGATGTTACCACTAGCAGATAAAGCAAGTCCTAATGGAGTTATAAGCTCAGGTAGTGAAATATTTTGTAAAACTTTTGCCATATCTAAGAAGTTAGGAGGCAAACTAAAATACTGCATATTAAAAGGTAATTGGTTTAGATTTGTTTCTCTTAAAAAAGGCCCAGACAAGTATACGCTACTAACTTGTGCTCCAGGTATCTGAGACTGTAAATATGAAAGTGACTGGGTTACCTGTTCATTCAACTGATGAGTTAAAAATAAATGTTCATAAATAGGTTCACGTCCCAGCCAAACAACGACTTCACTTCTTATTTGAGATATCCACAAAGTAGCAAAGAGATTATTTGAAGCACTTTGATCAAAATAAGAACCATAGCTTAGGAATGAAGGAGTTAAAGATATAAGATTTAAACCTGCTTTTTTAGCAATAGCTGATGATATTTCAACTAAAGAATGTGGGAGGGAAATGCCTAAAACATCATATCGAAAGACACCATCCTGGTCTTGTCTCTGAGTGCTATAGAGGGGGATATAAGTAAAAGCATCAGCATTAACATCAACATTAGATTCTTGAATTAAAATCGAAGATATTTCAGATTCAGGAATAGTTTTTGGAATGGTTACAGGAGAAAGTTTAAAGTATTGCATGGAAAGACCAAAAACTACATCCTTTGTTTTAATTTTAGAATTTTTAAGTGATTGTTTAATTAGTTCAATTGTATGATTTACATTTTGAAAAACCGGAACATTTAAACGAAATGCACCAGTTATATTTATGCTGTTTTTAGAAAATTGAATCTCAACAGCAGTAATATTATTTTCTGCAATTTCAAATGCAACAATTTTCGAATAGTTTCTAAGTTTTTTTGACATTATCTATTTAAATAAAAAAATTACTACAAAAGCCCCAATACTTAAAAAAGGTATAAAAGGAACATGCTCTGTCTCTATTTTATAACTTAATTTAAAGAATTTTAGTATAAATTTTATAAATAGAATATAGATTAGTGAAACAGAAGAAGCTATAAAGATTGACACAAAAGCAAGTTTATAACCTAAAAAAAGAGAAATTAAAGCAAAAACAGTAATATCTCCACCACCTAAGACGACTTTAGAAGAATCATCAGAAACCGGCTTAATAAAAGAATTTATAGGCGGGAACATTACCAAATAATAAAAAATGACTTCGCAAAAAAGATAAATGAAACCTATATCTGAAAAAACATCTTTCGTATGATCAAAATTAAAGGTAAAATATAAATCACAAATAAAATAACATCCTAAACATATAACTGACAAAAGAAAGAAAGAAAGAAGTAATTTATTATCAAAGACTATGGGTTTTAAAAAAGCAATGACATAAAAAAGAATCACAAGAACAACTGGTAAAAAAGACCATTTTAAAAAGAATGAAAACAGAATTAAAAGAAAGACTGGTACAAGCACTGGGGACGGTACTGCCTCATACTTCTTTAATAAGCTAGCAATTAAATACAAAGAATCCATTAAAAAGAATGCAATACCCAGCGAGACTAAAGATTCGTTAAAAGAATTATAAAATAGACAAACAAAGAATAGAATTGAAGAGTAGGTTATATAGTGAGGTACGATACGTGTCTTTAAGTCAAAGATTGAAAGCCATAAAAGTATTAAAACAAATACACTTTGTATCAAGAAATACTTGTAACCATCATTAACAAAATCAAAATTAAGGAAAAAAAGGAGAAAGACCAAGCCTGAGAATGATTCTGAAAGAAAGACACTGAAATCTATCTTACATCCACAAAATGAGCATTTTGCTTTTTGGAAGATATAACTAAAAGAAGGAATCAAATTAAACCATTTAAGCCGATTCCCACATCCCATACAATGTGAGGGTTTTAAAATATTCAAATCATTAACAGAATACCTGTCCGCAGTAAGCTTAAAAAAACTACCAAATGAAGCACCCATCATAAAAAACAAAAAAGATTTTAATAAAAGAATCATAGAATCCTTAAGCCAGAATTACTATCAAAGAAGTGTGCCTTACTAAAGTCAAAATAAAGATCTAACAAAGTACCAGTCTCAACAAAAGAGGGACCAGAAAATACCCTTACTGAAACAGATTTTTGATTTGGATAAGATAATTTATTGTCATTTGAAAAATGATAAATAAAATCAGCGCCAAACATTTCAACCAAGTCTATCTTTAGCTTTAAAGAGAAAGAGTGATCTAAAGGTTTAAAAGTAATATGTTCAGGTCTAAAACCAACAATAAGGTTTTTATTCAAGCAAGAATTCTTTGACAAAAGATTATAGATTTCATCTGGAACTGAGTAAGAAACATTTAAATCGTTAATAATAAATTCACTCTTACTTTTAAGATTTAGACTAAAGAAATTCATAGAAGGGCTACCTATAAAACCTGCAACAAAAACATTAGATGGTTTAGAATAGATTTCTTCAGGAGATCCAACTTGCTGAATGTTTCCAGAATTCAAAACGACTATTTTATCACCCATGGTTAGGGCTTCTATCTGATCATGAGTTACATAAACAATAGTAGAGTTTAATGAATCATGAAGTTTAATAAGCTCACTTCTCATCTGGGTTCTAAGTTTTGCATCTAAATTACTAAGAGGTTCATCCATTAAAAAGATTTTAGGGTTTCTAACCATTGCTCTACCCAAAGCAACTCTTTGTCTCTCCCCTCCAGAAAGTTCTTTTGGTTTTTTATTTAAATATTTTTTTATCCCTAACAATTCAGAGGTTTCATTTACAGTCTTATCAATAAAACTCTTATCCACATTTTTAACTGATAAAGGAAATGCCAGATTCTGATAGATCGTCAAGTGAGGATACAGAGCATAATTCTGAAAAACCATTGAAATATCCCGATCTTTAGGAGAAAGATTTGTAACATCATTATCATCTATAAGAATAGAACCTGAAGTAGGACTTTCCAGACCTGAAATTACTCTCAAAATAGTAGATTTCCCAGATCCTGAAGGACCGACTAAAACAACGAATTCAGAATCCTTAATAGTAAGAGATATATCGTTTAATATATTTAACTTATTAAACTGCTTAGAAATATTTTTAAGCTCTAATTTAGCCATAGATTTTATCAGTTTTAATCATACAATAATTCATTCAAGAAATTTAACTAACAAATTAAGTGTTCACAAATAATGGATCAAGCTTTAAATCCTTAGATAAAAATTCAACAGCTTTTAATACGTAGGAGATATCATCAGAATTGTGAACAGAGATAGGAGTAAATCTGATTTTTGGTATTTTAACAGACGGTGGTCTAATAGCAGGTGCCCAGACATGACACTCATCAAATAAACGATCTGAGAAATTCAAAGCATCTAATACAGTATTAAAATTAACGGTAATGATCGGGCTCTTAAATTCATTTAATTTTAATTTATAATTTTTCTTTAAGCCAGAATGTAGTTCTCTAGCATTTTGCCAGAGTTTCTCCCTTCTCCAGTTTCCATCTTTTACAAGCTCTAATGATTTTAAAACTGCGCCAATAACACCAGGACTTGGGCTAGTAGAAAACATAAAAGACCTAGCAGTATTTTTAAGTAAATCAATTACATTTTTTGGACCTACACAAAATCCACCTTCAACCCCAAATGCTTTTGAACAAGTACCAACTCTTAGAGGAAATTTAGAATCAAGATTTAATGATCGAACAAGTCCTGAACCGTCATGTGAAAATATTCCACCAGCATGAGCTTCATCAACCAAAGTAATACAATTATATTTATCTGCTAGCTCAGCGATCCCAGCCAAATTAGCAAGATCCCCATCCATACTAAAAACAGTATCAGTTATTATAAAGTTTTTTTTATAGTTTTTAGAATTTTTTTCTAACAAGCTCTCTAAATGATTCAGATCTAAATGGTTATAAACAAATTTATTTGCTCCAGAGAGTTTAATGCCATCAATAATAGAAGCATGATTTAATTCATCAGAATAAACAGCAGACTCTTTATCTAACAATGCAGAAATTACTCCTACATTTGCAGAATAACCAGAACTAAAGAACATAGCTGATTCCGCACCTTCAAAATCAGCCAAAGACTGCTCTAGATGACAATGCAAATCAGTATTGCCAGAGAGAAGTCTTGATCCACTACTCCCTACTCCATATTTCGTGATAGAGGTCTTAAAAGAATTAACAATATCAGGATGATTTGCTAATCCTAAATAGTTATTTGATCCAAATTGCAAAACTCTTTTTCCACAGGAAAGCTCAACCCAAGGGCCACTAGCACTATTAACAACTTTCATATTTCGAATTAAATTGTTTTTTTCTAAATCGTTACGCTTTTCATCAATAAAGCTAAAATCATTCATGCATATTATTATAATCTGAAGAAATTAACACTCAGGAAATCGGAGCATAACTAGAAATTTTGTTCTGACTTCTCCATCTAACAAATAAATCATTATCAATATCAAAAAGATCAAGAACCTTTCCAACAACAAAATCAATACTATCTGACAAGGTTTCAGGATTATTATAAAAAGCTGGTGAGGCAGGTGCAATAATGGCTCCACATTGGCTAAGCCTTAAAAGATTTTCTAAATGTATAGAATTAAAAGGCATTTCTCTAGGTACAATTACAAGCTTTCTTCTTTCTTTAAGACAAACATCTGCAGACCTTGCAATTAAATTATTTGCAAGACCACTAGCTATAGCACCAACAGTCCCCATGCTAGCTGGAACAATCATCATTCCTTTTGTTAAATAGGAACCGCTAGAAAAAGTGGCAGAGATATCATCATGTGACCACACATTTAAATTAGATGAAAAAGATTTTAGTGATAAATAAGATAATACCTGTTCTTTAAGTACTGTGGGGTTAGATGAAAGAGCTAGATTTAACTCAGTTATTGCAACTTTAGAGGTGTTCTTCGAAATAACCAAATCTACATTATAATTATTCTGTAACAAGAAATGTAGAGTGCGAAAACCATAAATAGTACCGCTTGCACCAGATATAGCAAGAATGATTGGTAAGTTTCTAGAATTTAAATTCTGCATATAAACATTATATTGCTATTAATAAAAAATGACAAAAACTTTAGTTATAGACTCAGATCTTAAAGAAAATAAAATAGGCTATACAAAGCTTGTTAACGATTTATTGCTCAAAGTACAAAAACCTGGTCAATACTTGGGTATTGAATGGGGACATCAAATAAATTCGGAAAAGACCTGGAATGAATCAAAAGCCAGACTTTCAATTGTTTATCCTGATCTCTATGAACTTGGAATGTCAAATTTTGGGACAAAGATTTTATACCAAATAGTAAATCAACATCCAGACTATCTATGTGACAGATCATATGCACCAATGAAAGATATGGAAGAGGAATTAAAAAAAGAGAATCTTTCACTCTGGGGATGGGAGAGTTACAAACCGCTAAACCAGTTTGACCTCTTAGGATTTTCACTATCTTATGAATTAAACTACACAAATGTTTTAAACATTTTAGAACTCTGCAAATTAAATGTATTTAGCTCAGAAAGAAAAGATATTTTCCCGCTAATATTTGCAGGAGGACCCAGCACCTTTAACCCTGAACCAATGGCTGAATTTTTAGACTTTTTTATTATTGGTGATGGAGAAGAAGTGATAATTGAAATTCTAGATGTAATAAAAGCCTTTAAAGAAACAATTTCACAAAACGAGAAAAAAAATCCTGAAGAAACAAAACATGAACTACTACTAAGACTTTCTCAGATTAAAGGAGTATACGTACCTTGTTTTTATGCTCCAGATGAAAAAGAGAACTATTTACCAAAACCTATTAATAAAGAAATAAAAATAAAACCCATTGGATCCAATATTGAACAAGCTTTCATTCTTCCTGAGAAAATTGAAAAAAGAGTTGTTAGCTTAACAGACTTAAACCAGCCAACACTAAGTCCTGTACCATACTTATCTTCAGTTCAAGATAGACAGGTACTTGAAATTCGAAGAGGTTGTGACAGAGGATGCAGATTTTGTCAGCCTGGTTATGCTTATCTTCCGGTTAGAGAAAGAACTCCAGAACAATTAGTGAAACTTTCCATTGAAGCACTTGATAACACAGGATATGATGAATACTCACTTTTATCATTATCTGCAAGCGACTACACAAGACTACACGAACTAGCAATAACACTAAACAACACTCATACAGACAAGGGAATTTCACTTTCCATGCCTTCACAAAGAGCAGACAGGTTTGATATGAAAATTGCAAATGAGCTAAATACTGTCAGAAAATCTGGAATAACTCTTGCACCTGAAGCAGGGACTGAAAGACTTAGAGAAGTTATAAATAAAGGATTAAAAGAAGAGCAAATAAGGAAAGCAATAGAAAATGTTTATGATAGCGAATTTAATCATGTAAAACTTTATTTTATGATTGGACTACCGACAGAAACCGTTGATGACTTAGAAGGAATTATTGATTTATTAAAATGGGCATGCGATCTAAGCAGAATTAAAAACAAGAGACCAATTGATATAACCTGCACAATTTCTACTTTTGTTCCAAAAGCATTCACACCATTTCAATGGTTTAGCCAAAATACAGTTGAAGAGTTCAACAAAAAAATCACATACTTAAGGATTAGAATAAAAGAATTAAAGCTAAAAAGTGTAAAACTTAATTGCACAGATCCAAAAATTGCCCTACTTGAAGCAGTCATGAGTAGGGGTGACAGAAGAACTTCAAAACTTATCTTTAATGCATTTAAAAAAGGAGCGAAGTTTGATGCCTGGGATGAATGTTTAAATATCAGCACTTGGGTAACAGCGGGAAAAGAAGAAAATATTGATCTGAATCATGAAGCACAAAAGGTAAGGGAAACTGGTTCTATAAATCCATGGGATGTAATTGATAGTGGATTACTGAATAAATTTTTAGTTGAAGAATATAATAAGGCGTTGTCAGTTACTGAAACACCTGCTTGCACTGAAAATACATGCCATGCTTGTGGCGTATGTTTTGAATTAGGAGTTTTAAACGAGGTAACAGAAGATAAATCAAAAAATAATAAATTTGTAAAAGTAATCGACAATAGCAATGATAAAAAAATTGAACCTAAAGAAAAAGGGGATTATAAGACAAAATCAGTTCAAAGATTTGAAATTATCCATACAAAAGCAGGAGATTTAAGATTTATCTCTCACTTAGACATACAAAAATCATTTGAAAGAGCATTAAGAAGAGCAAAAGTACCAATTGCATTTACTGAAGGTTATAATCCAAGACCAAAATTTCAATGGCTACTGCCTTTACCTCTATATTATGAAAGTAATCATGAGCTAATGCACATTGACACTGCTGATTATCTTAATAGTGATGATTTACTAATTAGTCTTAATAAACAATTACCTAAAGAGCTTAAGATTGTTAACCTTAAAGCTATTAACCTTTCAGATAAGCTTCCCCAGCCTGAAAATATAAAAATATTATATAAAGTTTTGACATATGACCATGTTTTATGGGAAAACTATACATGTGAGCTAATATCTGCGATTGAAAATTTTCTAAAAGAAAATTCTTTAATTATAAAAATTACAAAAAAAAATAAAGATTTAAAATATAGTGAAAAGCTCTTAGATATAAGGCCAAATGTTGAAGAAATTAAAATCATAAACGAAAAACCCTTAGAGCTAGAGCTATTACTATTAGGAAATATAAGACCAGAATTAGTGTTAGAACAAATAATGAAAAGAGTTTTTAACGATAAGAAGCCAGAATGCATACCAGAACTAAACAGTTGGCAGACAATCTGGAAAATCACTAAAGAAAAAGTAGTTACTTAAAGTTTTACAAGTTTAGAAGGAAAAGTTGAAATATAACAATTTTTTCTTTGAAAAATATCCAAAAGAAAGGGGAAATTTTTAATATGAAATCGCTAATTATATCGGAGAGAGATAAAATCGCTGCAATCATGGAAGATGATAAAGCAGTAGAGTTTTTTATACACAAGGGGGATCTAATCCTTGGTGATATTTATACTGCAAAAGTAGAAAATATTATGCCAAGTATTGATGCTGTATTTGTTAACCTTGGAAACAACAGAATGGGGTTCTTACATGCCAGTGATATTCCTGGTCACGGAAACCTTAATGACAGAGTTCAACCAAATCAAAAGCTTTTAGTTCAAATTGTCAAAGAACCTACAAGTAATAAAGGTCCAAGAGTTAATACAGCAATTAGCTTACCTGGAAGATTCCTTGTTTTAACTACAGAAAATACAAACGTTTCTGTAAGTAGAAAAATCGTAGACTATCAAGAAAGAAACAGACTCAAAGCGATGGTTTCACTTTTAAAACCACCTGGTGTTGGAATTGTGGTTAGAACTGAAGCTGAAAGTAAAGATGAGTATGATCTTGAAGAAGATTTTAAAACATTATGGGACAAGTGGAAAGAAATAGCAGATAAGCATGAAAATCATAAGTATCCTGGATTAGTTTATAGAGATTTAGATTTTATTTATAGAGTAATTAGAGATGCTTATACTTCTGAGATTGATGAAGTTATTTTGGATTCAAACCAAGGACAATTAAAAGCACAACAAATTCTGAAAAATTGGACTGGTAAAGATGTAGAAATAAGTGTACACAAAGATGGAAATATTCTTTCAGCAAGAGGTGTTGAAAAAGAAATATTAACAGCACTTCAGACTAAAGTAGAACTTCCAAGTGGTGGATATTTATTTATTCAAACAACAGAAGCATTAACTGTAGTTGACGTTAACTCTGGAAGATTTACAAGCTCAAGAACACTAAGAGAAACAGTTTTAAAAACAAACCTTGAATCTGCTCATGAAATTGGCAGACAATTAAAGCTTAGAAACATCGGTGGCGTAATTGTTGTTGACTTCATTGATATGGATGAAAGAAGAGACCAAATTACAGTGTTAGAAGCTTTTGAAAATGCTTTAATGCATGACAGAGCAAAACCTCAAATTGGTCAGTTTAGTGACTTAGGTCTAGTAGAGCTTACAAGAAGAAGACAAGGACAAGCTCTTCAAGAAATATTTAGTCATTCCTGCAATCACTGTTCAAATGGCACAATCTTTGAATTAAACCTAAGTGGTGAAATTAGAAGAGTTAGACAAGATGGTGATGACAGAGACAACAGAGATAGAAATCAAGAAAGAAATGATTGGCGTAATAACCCAAGAAATAGAAACAGAAGAGATGACAATAGAAGAGATGATAGCAGAAGAAGGAACTCATCTCCATCATCGTCATATGAACAAACTGAGAGCAAACCTCCAGAAGATGAAACTCTCGAGACTCAAGAGGATGAAGTCAATGAACAGGATACAAATGAAGAAGATGTACCTGAAACTGAATTCACCAGCGAGTTTGATGATAACTATGATGATGAGAATAATGAAAACGGAGATGGATCCCAAGATGAAGATTCCCCAAACTTTTCACAAGAATCAAAATATGATGTCAAAGCTGAAGATGTTTCAGGAGTATTTACACTAACTCCAAAAGAAGCTCAAGACTAATACAAGGATTTAAATGCTCAAGGCATTAAATCAAAGCCATAATAAACAGAGAAAAGTAATTAACCTTGGACTTGCAAGGATAAAAGAATTCCTGAGGTACATTAATAACCCTCAGGATTCATTTAAATCTGTAATTATTGGAGGTACAAATGGAAAGGGATCTGTAACATTCTATTTGTCAAACCTAGCATGCAAATACTCTAATTATAAGGTTGGAAGATTCATAAGCCCTCACCTAGTTAAAGTAAATGAAAGATTTACTATCAATGAAAAAGAAATCTCTGACGTTAAATTATTAAAACTTAGAAATCACATACTAAAGAAAGTAAGGATATTTGAAAGGAATAATCCTAAACACGGGAGACTTACTGAATTTGAAGTGCAGACATGCCTTGCTTTTTATTACTTCAACAAAGAAAATATTGATCTTGCATTTCTAGAAGTAGGGCTGGGTGGAAGGCTAGACGCTGTAAATGTAGTAAATAGCAAAAATACTGTTTGTTCAATAATTACAAATATCTCATTTGATCATATGAATTACCTAGGAAATACTTTAGAAAAAATAGCTTATGAAAAAGCCGGAATCATAAAGGAAAGAAATATAATCATCACATCATCAAAAGGTACAGCTTTAAATATAATAAAAAAAACAGCGAAAAAGTTAAACAGCAAGTTATATATTGCTAAAACCTTTGAGAATGAAAACTATAAAAGTAAAAATATAAAAACAGCTTTAAAAGGCTGGGATGTAATTTGCAGTAAATTAAAGATAAAATCCAATACAAGAGCTAAAGCATTTCTTAAGAAGATAGATTTAAATGGTAGATTTCAATATCTAGAAAAGGAAAAGATAGTTTTAGATTCGGCACATAATCCTGCAGGAGCGGCAGAACTAAAGCTAAGACTTAACAATAGATTCAAAGGGAAAGAAAAAGTTTATATTTTAGGATTCTTAGACAAAGACTACAAAGGTTTTATAAACAGACTAATAGAAAAGAATGCAACCGTTATATGTACTATGCCAAAATCAAGCAGATCAACACCTGCAAAAACAATATTTAATTATTCAAAAAGAAGATCATTAAATGTAATTTTAGAAAAAGATTTAAAAAAAAGCATAAATAAAGCGATGGGACTAAAAAAAGATCTTATTGTAATAACAGGCTCACTCTATTTAGTGGGTGAAGCAATTGCACTTTTAAGAAAAAAACCATATGATAATTAAAAGGAGGGCAATATGATTACAAACAATAGTTTAAAACTTGGAGATAGACTGCCTGACTTTAAATTAAAAAGTATAGAGAACAAGATCTATACAAAAGATGATTATAAAGGAAAAAAAATACTCGTAATAGTTTTCACATGCAATCACTGCCCTTATGCACAAGCATATGAAGATAGATTAATAGAACTCCAAAAATCATATTTAGACAAAAGTGTTCAGTTTATAGCAATAAATTCAAACGACGACAAAAACTATCCTGAAGATAGTTTTGAAAACATGATTAAAAGAAGTAAAATGAAAAAATTCAACTATCCCTACTTAAGAGATGACACTCAAAATATTGCAAAATTATTTGGCACTTCATATACACCTGAAATATTTGTTTTCGACGAAAACCGAATACTTAAATATCACGGAAGAATTGATGATAATTGGCAAGAAGCAGATAAAGTAAAAAGCCATGACTTGAAAAATGCTCTAGAGTGCATGCTAAACAACAAAAGTATTGAAAGAACAAATACACAAGCAATTGGCTGTTCAATAAAGTGGAAGTAATTAGTATATAGATATAGAGTTGTAAATATACTAATAATTAATAAATCACTTTGATAAAATACTTCATATAAATGAAAGACACAGCAATAAAAGAAGAATCTTCTACCAGTGAAATAAAAACATTACCAAACCATATAGCAATAATTATGGATGGGAACAGAAGATGGGCTAAAGATAAAAATTTACCTGCCATGTTTGGTCACAAAGAAGGTGTTCAATCTCTAAAAAAAATATCACGTTACTCAGATGATCTAGGTATTAAATATTTAACCGTTTATGCATTTTCTACAGAAAACTGGAATCGTAAAAAAGATGAAGTAGACTTTTTAATGTTTTTAGTACAAGATGCATTAAAAGCAGAGATCGATGAGCTCCACAGTGAAAACGTAAGAATTAGATTTATAGGCTTTATAAATGAAATGCCTGAACCTCTACCTACAGTTTTACAATCAGCAATGGAAAAGACAAAAAACAATACAGGATTAAATCTACAAGTAGCACTAAACTATGGAAGCAGGCGTGAGATAACTCATGCAGTTAAAGAAATAGCAAAAGAGGTTTTAGAAAGAAAACTTAACGCTGAAGACATTACAACTGAAACCATAACAAGTCATCTTCTTACCAAGGACATTCCTGAACCAGATCTCTTAATTAGAACTGGTGGGGAATTTAGAATTAGTAATTATCTGCTCTGGCAAAGTGCATATTCAGAGTTTTATTCTACAAACACATTATGGCCTGACTTCAACCAAAAAGAGCTTGATAAAGCAATTCTTGAATTTGGTAATAGACAAAGAAGATTTGGCAAATAATTAATCTTAAGCAATTGACTGTAATCTTTGTTTTTGATCCTCAGCAATACAAGAGTCAATAATAGGATCAACTTCACCTTCTAAAACAGTACTCAAACTAAAATTTTGATTTAACCTATGGTCAGTAATTCTATTTTCTTTAAAATTATAAGTTCTGATTTTTTCACTTCTATCACCAGTTCCTACCTGAACTTTTCTTTTGTCATAGATTTCTTTTTGTTGTTTTTGAATTTCAATGTCATAAAGCTTAGCTCTTAAAATCTGCATGGCTCTTTGTTTATTTTGAAGCTGACTTCTTTCTTCAGTGCAATGGACCTGAATACCGGATGGTTTATGCATAATTCTAACGGCAGTTTCAACCTTATTAACATTTTGACCACCCTTACCGCCAGCTCTCATCGTAGACACATCTAAATCCCCTGGATCTATATGAACATCCACATCTTCTACTTCAGGCATAACAGCTACTGTTACTGTGCTGGTATGAACACGACCAGATGCCTCGGTAACAGGAACCCTTTGAACTCTGTGTACACCGGACTCATACTTCAGCTTACTATAAACATTTTCTCCAGCAATCTCAACAACAACCAATTTATATCCATCAATATCACCTGCATGTGAGTCAATAATTTTAGATACCCATCCTTGCTTATCAGCATATCTGGTATACATTCTAAGTAAATCACCAGCAAAAATAGAAGACTCTTCCCCACCTGCAGCCGCTCTAATTTCAAGCATAATATCTTTTTCATCGTTAGGATCTTTAGGAAGTAATAGAATCCTCATCTTTTCTTCCAAAGGACCAAGCTCTGCTGATAATTCTTCTTGTTCAGCCCTTGCAAGCTCTAAAATCGAGGGATCGTTCTCAGATCTAATAATGGATTTAGCATCTTCAATTTGTTTTGTAATTTCTTTAAACCTTTGATATGAATCATAGACTTCTTGAAGAGACTTTTTAGCTTTTGATATTTTTTTTAGCTGATCCTGATCACCATATACAGCAGGATCCTCAAGCTTTTTATCTAGCTCTTTATAAGTATTTTCAATATCATCTAGTTTTTTTAAAAGTATTTGATCCACAACTATATACTTATATCAATTTTTTTAAGATATTTAAATTGTATATAGGTTATGAGCTGTTTTTTAATTTTTTAAAAGCTCAAAACTATCAATCAAAGAAGACCCATTTGTAATAGAATAACTTTTAAAAGAAAGCCTTGATTCATCCGCTTTAACTAAAACAGCCCCATAATTTTCAGAATATCTGACTTTACTTTCTGGCACTATTTTTTTAAAAGGTCTTAGGCTTCTTCCACCAGTTCCTGCAACTAGATAAGGAAAGCCATCAGCTTCTAATCTCTCATAATCATGATCATGTCCACATATAACGATATCAGCACCCCACTCCTTAAAAGTCCATTGAAGCCTTTCTTCATTTCCATGCTCACCAGAAGAATATGGAGGGTGGTGAAAATAAACGATTTTAAACTTTGAAGTAGAGCTAGCTAATGCAGATTTTAGCCACTGGGCTTGTTTTGAATCAAAGGTTATACCATCAGGTTCATGTTCATCACTATCTAAAACAAAGAAATGAACTGGCTCTTTTACAAAATCATAGTATCTTTCATTACCAGGTAAAGTAAAATAATTTAAATATCCATTTGCTGAATCAGAATACCAATCATGGTTTCCAAGACAAGGGAAAAATCTATTTTCTTCTGAACCATTTCCATACTTCCCCATATAATTACCGATATACTTGTGATAATATTTACCAATATTTTTATCAATAGTTAGAGCTTCACCTTTTTCATAGTTATTATCACCGACTGTTATTATAAAATCTGGTTTCCATTTTTTTACCAGATTAGATACAGCTAACTCATTTTCATTATCAGCGCCATAATCTCCAATAATTGCAAATTTTGTAGGTGCATTATTCTTCCGAAGAGTAGCTTTATTTTTATTACAAGAAATTTGCAAGAAAGAAGCCAGTAGAACTAAAAAAAATATTTTATACTTTTTATTAAAAATCTTATTCACTCAATTTAAGAGTTTTACCTTGTTCAGGCATAAAAACCCTATTTCCTCTAGCAACTAATTCACCAGCTAATGATTTCATGGCAGTAACACCACCATGTGTTAATAATACAGTATTATTGCGTTTAGACTCCCTCGGTGTTGATGAATGCCATTTTAAAAGTCCATTTTGATCTGCATGTGCAGAGAAACCATTTATAGTTACTATTTTTGCTCTAATTGGGATTTCTTCACCAAAGAAGTTTATTGTTTTCTTTTCTGTCTTACCAGATGCAATATCAATAATTTTTCTAAGCAATGTACCTTCAGGAGCATAGTTAACTATAATAAAACAAGCGTTTTTATCACTTAAATTGTTTTTCATATGATGTACGATACGCCCACCATTACACATACCAGATCCAGCCATTACAATAGCTTTACTTCTAATATTATTAATAGAAATTGAATCCTCTCTAGTTCTTGAGTAGTGCAAATTTGGGAAATCAAATAATCCATTTTCAGATGACGCTCTTTCTAAAGCTGTCTCATTAAAACATTCTGGATGATTTTTAAAAATTTCTGTTGCCTGAATAGCCATTGGTGAATCTAAATAAACCTCAAGATCAGAAGGAATTGATTTATTTTCTATTCCAAGCTTATTAAAGAAAAGTAACTTCTGCGCTCTCTCTACTGCCAAAGTAGGCACAAAAATCTTTCCGAAATCTATAGTTTCATTAATAACACTATAATATTCAGCCAAAGACTCTTGTAAAGGTTTATGAGTTCTATCACCATAAGTAGACTCCATAATAACTACATCTGCTTCATCAGTAAAAGAAGGATCTTTGACAAAAGGATTATTACCACTACCCAAATCACCAGAAAAAAGTATTTTTTTTGTAAAACTTCCATTTACCTGTGCATGAAAAAGAATTGATGATGAACCAAGGATATGACCTGCATCAAAAAAAGTAGTTTCTATTCCTTCACCAAGATCAATAGGAACATGGTAGTCAACAGTTCTCCATTCCAGATTTCTAAGAGTCTCCTCTACATCAGAGAGAGAGTAGAGGGGATCTACTTTATATGATTTTCTCCTAGCATCTTCAGCCATTATATGAGCTGAGTCACGAGTAATTAAAGCAGTTAAATCTTTAGTAGCAGGTGTAGAATAAACAATCCCTCTAAAACCGTTTTTATAGAAATAGGGCAATTTCCCTGAATGATCTAAATGAGCATGTGTTAAATGAATAGATTCTATTTTATCAAGATCTGGCGGTAAAGATTTATTCTTAGTAGGATCTTCAGCCCCTTGAAACATACCGCAATCAACCATGGTTCTTCTTCTGCCAATGTTTAACACATGGCATGAACCCGTTACTGTTCTTGCTCCTCCGTATGAGGTATACCTTATTCCAAGTGATTTCATAAAATTAGATTATTGAATTAAATTATTTATAACATAGACAGATAACACATGTGTTAAATGTACGTATGAAATATGTATTTAAAAGCTAATTGATTGAAAGAACTTTAATTAAAAAGTTCAAATCTTTTCCAGCTAGTGGGTGATTTAAATCAAGAGTAATTCCTTCATCGGAAATATTTGATATAGTAGCAGGCAATCTTCTTCCTGCATCATCTGTTAGAGCTATAACCATTCCTAGCTGAGGCTTAAAATCTGGAGGTAAAGATGAATTAGGGAATTCTCTTAGAAGCGCTTCATCCCAGCTCCCATAAGCATCAACAGATTTAATAATGACATTTTTTTCTTGGTCAATTTCCATACCTTGTACGGCTTTATCAAATCCTGGAATCATCTGACCACTACCAACAACAAATTCAAGCGGCTCGGCATCAAAGGATGAATCAAAAACAGAACCATCATCTAAAGTACCAGTGTAATGGACCCTAACTTTATCATTGACTTTTACTGGCATAAATTCTCACTTTCATACTTTCACAAAACATTAAAATGTTAATTAAGATTACAATTAAAAATATATTTAATTTATTAAATAAAGCAATTATTTACAAAAGTATTAATTAAAGTTCATTTTAATAGTATGAAGACTAAAAATGGTTATTAATAACTACTTCATTATATGGTAGCTGTCCAGCTCTACCTTTTGCTGGCTGAAGTGCTTTTCCAACAGTAATCATCATAGAAATAATATGATCAGACGGAAGTTTTATAATTTCTGCAACTTTTACCGGGTCAAAGCCTATCATTGGACAAGAATCATACCCCATAGCCTTAGCTGACAGCATGACAGTCTGACCAGCAATACCACAAGAACGATTAGCTTCATCTCTTTGTAATTGTGAGTTGTTTTTATAGAATTTTACTATCATCGGAACGATAGCGTCTTGCGCTGACTTTGGAGCATCTTTCCAGTATCTTTCAGGATTCTTTTCATGAGCCATTAAATCAGCACATAAGACAACAAGCAATGAACAATCTTTTACCTGTGACTGATTCCATGAAGCCTTGCAGATTTCTGCCTGAATGCTTTTATTAGTAACAGCTACAAAACGCCAATTTTGCATATTAAATGATGTTGGTGACAAAATAGCCAAAGACATTATTTTTTTAATTTCTTCTTCAGACATCACGTGATTGGGATCAAAGTGTTTAATAGATCTTCTTTGTTCAATTGCTGAAAAAGTATCTAACAAGGCTGTATTTATCATAATTTTCTCCCAAAATTCTAACTTGATTATTTTAACAATAAAAAACAAAAAGAAGAACACTATTGTAGAATTAATACCAACAAACAAGGAGTGATTCATGGAAAAGGCTGAACAAAGTAATAAAATAGCTATAATTGCAATAGTTTGCACATTTTTAATTGCAGGGTTATTAGCGTTTGCTTTTACAAATAATAGTCCAAACAATAAATTAGCATCTATTTTTAAGCAGAAGATTACTTTACCTGCAGGTACAAATATCTCTACAGTTTTAAACTCTACAGTGGACTCTGCTACTAGTAACATTGGCGACATTGTAGTCGCTACAGTAACTCAAGATGTAATTGTAGGAAATAAATTATTAATACCACAAGGAAGTAAGGTTTTTGGAACTGTCTCATTCTTAGAAAAAGCAACCAATACTGAGCCTATTAAAAGTGGAGCAGTTGCACTAAGTTTCAGCGAAATACAAACATCAAATGGAAATAAAATTAGTATTAGTGCCTCTACACCCGCCAGAAGAGGTGAAATAATTACTAGCACTACTACAGCCGTAGTAGGCAGAAGTAAAAGTGAAAAGTTTGGAAGTGGTGCAAAAAGCGCCGTTTTAGGTGCAGCCGCTGGAGCCGCTCTTGGCACAGCAGTAGGTGCAATTGCAGGTGGCGGCAGAGGAGCAGGACGTGGTGCTTGGTCTGGAGCTGCAATAGGCGGTGGACTAGGAACTGCACGAGGAGTGTATGGAGCTGTAAAAGATCCAGGAAAAGTTATCTCAGTAACTAAACAAACTGGAAGTAATGTAATCATGAAAAGTGGCGAGCTGGTAATCATTACCACAGATAAAGCTGTCGAGATCACACCACAAGTTATTGGATAATTCATAAAGATTAAATAAATTTTATTTGACATCAAAAAACGTCAATGCTTAAATAAAAGCTTGCATTTTATTTAAGGAGATTTATATGACTACCATTAGAATCACTGAAGCTGGACTTGATGTAACTGGAAGAAGTACAAGATTTACACCAAAAACTAAAGGAGGAGAGCAACTAGAAAGAACTCTTGCACAAAGAATAAATATATTTGGATCTGCAAATGGTCAGGACGCCCAACTAATAACTCTTAAGTTAATAAGAAAAATAACTGGAGAAATAAAAGGATTAAAAGATCCAGTTAAAAAAGCACAATTAACAAGTACCCTTTCAGAGTTTTTAACTCAAATTGAACAAAATGAAGAAATTAAATCACCAGCAGTAAAAGCCTCAGCAAAAAGCATTTTGTCCTCTTTAGTTGAATAATAAAAAGTTTATAGAAATATCACCATAGGCTACCCCTAAGATTTAAGCAAATGAAGTGAAACCCGTCATCCTTGTCTAAAAGCAACTTATAATTGCCCACCAGGAGGAAAAGCTCTCGGCGAGTCATGTCAATTTATAGACTGCGAATGTGCTTCAGATATCTGCGCACATGGGGTTTGTGTACAATGTGCAGAAGACTCAGACTGTTCAGAAGGACAACACTGCACAGACTACAGTTGCCAGTAAGACTATTTGTTTAAAATAGACAAAAATATCTGATTAATTTCACTCAAGCTTTTACTTGTCTTATATTTAACATTTTCAAAAGAACATTCTTTTTTAAATTTAGCAAGGAGAGAAAGAATCTTTTTCTCTTCTACTGAACTAACCAGAGAAAGATTAAGAATCATTGAATTATTTAAATCATTTGGTTCAAATTTTTCTAATCCGCCACCATACTCACGACGAGAATCACTAAAGATTTTAGAAGAAGCATCAGTTAAAAGGTAAGAAAAGAAAAGATCCATTTTACTTTGAATAGATTCATTTAAATAAACACAATGAAAAGATGTAAGATTCCTAATATTAGCTTCATTTCGAACAAACCTTAAACCATTACGATTAAATACACTTACCCAGATAGGGCTAGGTAGACGGTTTTCTATAGAATACCAAGGACTTCTATGACTAGTTAAATACTTTTGATCAACCTTAACTAATTCACCATAATTTATATAATCCTTTAAATGCTTTGAAGATAGATCAAAAGCATTCAGAAGAAAGACTTTCTTATCAGTGTCTTTAAGTTCATCAAAAAACTCTTTCGTAAAGAATGAACACTTAGAATAGTTAGCTTTTGTTATACAAGGGAGAAAATATTTCTCAGGTATTTTAGTATCTTTAATTTTAGTAGTATTAAAAGTAAAGTAATCATTGTCACCAGTAGCTATCCCTCTAACTACTTTTGCATAAGCTGAAAAAGGAATAAGATTTTTAAATTTGTTCGACTCTTGTTTTTGATAATAGAAACGCCATTTAATTTCTGGATTTAATTCCTTAAAAGAAAAAGATTTAGAAGATTTTTCTGAATTAGGATATCTCAAGAACTCATTAGAAATATTATCAAGATCTTTAACTGAATTTACATTTAAGAATTTAACTTTATCAGCAAAAGTATCATTAGAGAATAAAAGGATAGAAGATGTTGTTAAAGCAGAATCAAAAATATTGTTTTTGAAATTAAAAACAATTACATACCGTAAAAGCTTATGAGAGATTAAATAGTTTTTAACACTAACACCATAATCTGAATTCAAGAACTCAGAAGGTACTATATATGCACAGCGTCCTCCAGGATTTAGCTGAAGACAAGATTTCAGAATAAAAAGAGTATAAATATTTGCCATTTTACTTAAAGAAATTCCAGACTTCTTTTCAAGAATAGAAAGCATTTCTTTATTCTCATAGTTATGAAATTTTAGATATGGGGGATTTGCAATAATGCCATCATATTTACCAGCCCAGTCACCAGAGATATAATCAAGATTTTTAAGTGTAAAACGGTTTGGCAAAGAAAATCCATCAAACAAGCTTTTAGTAAATTTAAGAATACTTGGATCAAGATCAAAACCATAAAAATCATAGTTTAATTTACTATCTTCAACTATAGATCTAAAAAAAATCCCTAATCCTAAAGCAGGGTCTAATATTTTCTTACAATCAGGATTAGAAGTAATCCACTTCCCCATAAACTTTGCCACAGGGTACGGAGTGAAAAACTGTGCAAATTTTTTACGTTTAGAAGGGTCTGACTCTAACAAATACTGTTTTTCAGGTTCATCAGAATACAAATCAGACTTTAACAACGTATGCATTATTAAAATATTAACTTTAAAAAGATAAAATTACAATAAAAAATAAGTTAAGTAGCAGATCTTAGAACATCATTTAAACTAGCGGCCGCTTTAGCAGAATATCTGGCTTTTTCTAAAGCTATACTAATGAAGTCAGCATCTTCAGAGATAGCCACTCTTTCTAATATTTGAGATGTTGACTGAACTAAAGCATCATGAATTAATTGTAAATCTTCTCTTTTAACAGATCCACCTACCAACAAAGTCTTGATTTCACGAGGACTAGCATCAGCAAGAAGAATCGTTGTATCACTATGATTAAGAGAAATAAAATCTTTGCTTAGCAAAACTTCTTGTTGTAATTGTGAATGTATACTAACTGAAAAAGTAGCCCCTGGTGATATAGTCCCGCTTTTTCCAGCTTCAGGAATATTTGACCCAATAGACTTAAGTCTTTCGTCCTCTTTAGTCACAACATCAACAAGATCTAAGTCATACTGACTTAATAGCTGGAACCTAGGGAGTAGAGATCTGGCACTTAAAGCACATTGTGATACAAAACTAATTATATGATTACTCATAAGCCAATTACCCTTACCTCGAACATAGCAAATTTAAGGAAACTATTTCAACAGATAAAATAAGAACCATTTAATATTCAAAGAATTAAAGATTAATAAGATTTAATCAGATAAAGTAAAATAAAAGAATTTAAGATAGAATTAAGATTATGAATAACGATCTTGAGCTACTTATGCCTGGTGGCAGTTTAGAAAAAATAAAATATGCAATAGCATATGGTGCAGATGCTGTATATGCAGGAGTCCCAAAATACAGTCTAAGAGCCAGAGAGAATGAGTTCTTTGAAATTGAAACCGTTAAATCAGCAGTTGATTATGTACATTCCTTCGGTAAAAAGATCTATTTAACATGTAATATCTATGCCCACAATAATAAAATAAATGGCTTCATGTCAGCGATGAAAGAGATGATCTCATTGAAACCAGACGGGTTCATAATGACAGACCCGGGACTGATTGCTTTAACAAGAGAAAAATTTCCTGAGGCTATAATTCATCTTTCCACACAAGCAAATAACACAAATTGGGCTCAGGTGAAATTCTGGAAAAGCTACGGAATAAAAAGAGTAATTTTAGCAAGAGAATTAAACATAAAAGAAATAACAGAGATTCACGAACAAGTGCCAGATATTGAATTAGAAGCATTTGTACATGGATCGATTTGCATGGCATATTCTGGAAGATGCTTATTATCAAACTACTTTAACTACAGAGATGCAAACCAAGGAACCTGCTCTCACAGCTGTAGATGGGGATTTAAAGTTTATGCTAATAACGCACTAAAAGAAAAAGTAAATGGAGATTATGAAGCTGATGATGTAATGGCTGACTATATACCACTTGAAGGAGATTTTTATCTTGAAGAAGCTGAAAGAAAAGGAGAATTTTTACCGATAGATGAAGATGAGTATGGTACATACATCATGAACTCAAAAGATCTCTGTGCCATTGACTATTTAGAAGAATTAAAGAATGCAGGGGTTATCAGTTTCAAAGTAGAAGGAAGAAATAAAACTGAATACTACACAGCACTCATAGCAAGGGCTTACAGAAGAGGAATTGATCTTCTTAAAAACAATTCTTCAATCCCTGATGATGTAAAAAAATGGATGTTAGAAGAAGTATCTTCTACTACTAATCGTGGGTTCATTCCAGGGTTTTATGCAAGAAACCCAAAAGCAGAAGCTCAAGAACTTAGCTTAAGACATGCACTTCAAACACATTTATATGCAGGAAGGGTGGTTTCTTATGACAGTAAAAGTAAAGTTTGTGAATTAGAAGTTAAAAACAGATTGGATAAAGGAGATAAGCTAACTTTTATAACTCCTGAAAACGAATTTGAAATTATATTAAATGAGATGTATTATTTTGGGCATCCGAAATCAAAATCTCTTACTACATATACAAACAATGAAATAAAGCTAACTGAACATGCACATGCAGGCGATAAGAATATTTTTATAGAACTGCCTTTTGATATAAGCAATTCATGGGATAAAACAATAATTAGAATGCTTTACAAAGAAGCCATCAGCTTAAGATCAAAAGAGCTATTTAAAATCTAAGCATCATAAATCAACAAATAGTCATTGTTATTAGTACCAATTTCATCTCTTTTAAATATAAGAATAGCTATACCATTTTTACAGTCAGAGAAATAATTTCTTCGAACAGTAGCTTTAAAACTATCAGAAGGTATTAAGCTTATATTGTCGAGATCAAGATCAACAGAATATCTGTAAAAGTTTTTATGATCAAAAGGTTTATGCCATGTCATAGAATCATTGCCAGCTTTATTAAATTTATACAGAGCAAAACTATATTTATCTATCTCACTTATCACTTCATCGCTTAAGATAGAATCGCTACCAACAGAGACTTCAAGGTTTTGTATAACGGGAGAATATGCAACCTTACCTCTAATCAAGTTTATATGTAACCAACATTTATCACCTTTCATTTCAGATGGATAAATGAGTTCTGTAGAATAAGTCACATTTTTACCTAACGGCTTTAAAATAGAACTCAGTATTTTTTCAGATATATTCTGACTATCAAGAAAAGCATTTGAAAATTGTTCGCGAATATTTAAAACAAGAGGAGGTATACGTGAGATCCTCTGATACAAACTAGCATTCATCGCCGAAGTCCTTATATCAGAAACCACAGTAGCAAAAGGTGTAACTGTAAGAAATAAAAACATTTATATAAATTCTAATTACAACAATCTTACATTAAAAACATAAAAAACGTAACTAAATATATTTTTTTATTTGCAAGGTATTGAAAATTTGTTTTCGATAAACTAATATAATTGTAATTAACAAAACTAGTTATTAACAAGACAGCGAGGTCTTAAGTTTAGATCGCGAGTAAGCATATGATGACAATCAACACAAACTTCACTAGAAGAAGGTTTTTGCACGCTAGTAGTGTAGCTTTAGCAGGACCTCTAATAGAATCAATCGTACCAAAAACAGCAAAAGGATCAACTTCAAAAGTTGTAAAACCTGTTGAGTTAAAGTTCACAACACCCAGAGGTAAAGATCCTGGTCATAAAATGATAATTATATATATGCAGGGTGGACTAAGTAATTTTGATACATTTGATCCTAAAACCAACGCAACAATTAAAGGTCCATTTGAAAGAATTGACACAGAAGCTAAAGATATAAAATTTACAGAGATTTTACAACCTCTTGCAAAGCATGGTCAAAATTTTGTAGTTATAAATAATTTATATAGTGATGAAACGGATCATGACAGGGGTGCCGCATTATCACTAACAACAAAAAGAGATATTGTAGGGGGTTCATTCTATTCACCGGCAGTATATCAAAATCCATTTGTTGATTTTGCAGAATTACTAAACAGAGAAGCTAGTGGAGATGTGGGTTATATTGTGCTACACCAAAGTACTATTGACTCGTACGGATATAACAGAGATTGGGAGAAACCATGGGGTGCCATTAAGCACGATGAACCAGCCACAGTTTATTCAGCATATAGCACTGGAAGTGGAAATTTCATAAATCCATTTAGTAATAATGCAAGTATTCCTATTTCCAGATATAGAGAAAGTTTAAAATTATTAGAAGCTTTTGAATTAAGCAATAATAAACTTACAGGGGACTCTGTTGAAAAACATGAAAGATCATACAAACAAGCAAAGAGCCTGCTAGATGGTGACTTAAGTAAATCATTTGACTTATCTGCCGAACCCTTAAAGATAAGAGAAAGGTACGGTGACTCAAAGATTGGCAAGCAATTACTTCTAGCAAGAAGAATGCTAGAAAGAGGAGGTAGAGTAGTTGTAGCTAATGATGGCAACTATGACCACCACTATGGAATAGACAAAAATATGGAGGTTATGGTAAAGCCTTTTGCTAAAGCATTAGATGCTTTAATTGAAGATATTAAACTAAGATTTGATGAAAAAATATTCATAGCAATAATTACAGAATTCGGAAGAACACCTAAATTAAATAGTGGTGGCACACAGTTAATAGGCTCTAAACTAGTACAACAAACTCCCGGCAGAGATCACTGGGCAAATGCTTTTGGAATGGTCCTTATCTGCAATGATAAAGATGAAATCAATGGGGGAAGAACAATAGGCAGAACAAATGACAAAGGGGAAATAGTTGGTACCGCTTTTCCATCTTCAGTTACAGCAGATACTCTTTTAAACTTATTAAAGATTGGTAGATTTGAGAAAAGAGGTGAAGTAACTACAAGTATTAGAAATCCATACATTGATATATTAAATGCAAGGTTAGCATCTTAAACTACTAGTTAAGAGGAAGAGCAGTATAAGAACTTCCTTCTTCTAAAGCCCCTTCAATACCTTTAAATCTAACAGGAATATACTCAGTCTCACTAAATCCTTTTCTCAAAAAAACTTGGTAGTGTAAGTGTGGTGTAGTTGAAAATCCAGTATTTCCAGAATAACAAACTAAATCTCCAGCCTTTATCTTGTCACCAACTTTTACAGCTGAACCATTTTGTCTTAGGTGTACATATGTAGCAATAGTACCATCATCATGTAAAACCCAAATATAATTTGATTTGCCTTTAAAAGATGGATCTGTACCATTTTCATTGGAATCTTGTTTTATATAAATAACAGTACCATCACGCATAGCAGTAATATCTGTTCCTTCTGGCATTTTTATATCAACAGACTCAATTAAATCATCAAAATGAGAGAACGTACCATGTTCACCTTGTATAACTTGAAATGCTTGACCAGGTCTATATGGAAGGATATACATCCCATCCCAAGTATGAGTATTCGTAGAAAGACCTAGTTTATATTTATAGCTATATCCATCATAACTCCACTGCTTTGAATTATCATCCTGACAAAGTTTAAAACCAGCAACCTTAGCATTTGAGGGTACTCTTATAACATCGGGAATTGTTGATTTTAGGTTTTCATTTTGACCTAAAGTAATTTTGAATTCAAGAGGTATTAAAGTTTTATTGTGCAAAATAAAAGTATTACCCTCAGACTCTTCAATTTTATAAATATCTATATCTCCAAAGTCTGGATCAGAGACGGTGAAGTCAAGATTTAAAGTGCTTAAAGCAGGCAAAGTTTGAATACTATGAGAAGAGTTACAGGTAGTAGTAATAAGCGGAACATCAGGAGATGGGGAGGGAGTTGGAGTAGAAGATGGTTCTGGAGTGGATATAGGCAATGATCCATCCTCACAGATATCAATAACATCATTTTCATTCTCATCAATAGAATTAATTTCACCCTGAGCTAAAATTGCATTATCTATATTTGAAATAACTTCATCAGCAATATCTGGAGGAATACACTTAAGTGTTTTTTTAGGGTTTTTAGGTACAGAACATCTTCTAGCATCAATTAAAGAACTTATATCTGAAAGCTTAACTAAAACAAGATCATAACTATTTTCACAGTCAGAACTATCTGGAGACAAACTGTTTATAAAAGTAATCAATGAGTTAATTTTTCTTGAGATTAGCTTTCCAGGCTTAGAAGAGTTAACCAATAAGTCTTTCTGGGACGAAAGAATATTAGTTACATTTTGCTCACCAGAAGAAACGACTTCCTGAGAATGATTGTTACTAACAGCATTTGCACACAAATCTAGACTCAAGAAGAAAAAGAGAAAGAAGAAGACAAGAAAAAGTCTAAATAATTTATTAAAGTAAGAATTAAACATATTATTCATGCTTTAACATTAAACTGTTCAGCTTCTGTTGACCCTTTCATGCTAACGATAGAAGAAGTACCACCTGAAATTATTTCAGCAATTGCATCAAAATAACCAGTTCCTACAAAGCTTTGATGCTTAACTGCAGTATAACCATCTTTCTCAGCAGAGAACTCTGCATTCTGAAGCTTAGAGTAAGCAGACATTCCTGTTTCTTTGTAATCTCTAGCCAGTTCAAACATTGCATAATTTAGCGAATGAAATCCAGATAAAGTAACAAACTGAAATTTGTAATTTAACTGATTTAACTCTTCTTGAAAATTTCTAATTGCTTTTTCATCAAGATTAGCTTTCCAATTAAATGATGGAGAGCAATTATAAGCTAACAGTTTTCCAGGATACTTAGAGTGGATTGCATTAGCAAATGTTTTTGCTTGACTTAAATCCGGATGTGAAGTTTCAAACCATAATAAGTCAGCATATGGAGCATAAGCTAATGCTCTAGATATTGCTTGATCCAATCCAGCTTTAACCTGATAAAAGCCTTCTGAGGTTCTTTTACCATGAATAAATTCCTGGTCATTAGGATCAATATCACTAGTAAGCAATCCTGCACTTTCTGCATCTGTCCTGCCAATAATAATAGTTTCCACACCACAAATATCTGCAGATAGTCTAGCTGAAATAAGTTTTGAGACAAATTCTTTAGTGGGTACAAGAACTTTTCCACCAAGATGTCCACATTTTTTAGCAGATGCTAATTGATCTTCAAAGTGAACACCACTGGCACCTGACTCAATCATAAATTTCACAAGCTCAAAAGCGTTTAAGATCCCACCAAAACCTGCTTCAGCATCAGCAACTAAAGGTACAAGCCAATCAGTTTTATTATCACCCTTAAGATGACTAATTTGATCAGCCCTTATAAAAGAATTATTTATTCTCTTTACTAAAGCTGGAACACTATCAGCCGTATAAAGACTTTGATCAGGGTACATACTCATAGAATTATTCATATCAGCCGCTACTTGCCAGCCACTTATGTAAATAGCTTTTAACCCAGCTTTCACCTGTTCAATAGCCTGATTTCCAGTTACTGCACTCAGTGTCCTAACAGCCTCTTTTTCATGTAGTAGCTTCCAAAGTTTTTCACACCCATATTTTGCTATGGAGTGTTCACAATGAATATTACCTTTTAGTTTTAAAACACTATTTTCAGAATATGGTCGAATAATTCCATTCCACCTACTTGAATTTTTCCATCCTTCAAGAAAGCTCTTAAAATTACTATTAGATGACATCATTTCCTCCTTAATCGATAAATGAATAGGTTTTTAGTGTTAGAAAATCAACAAATTCATCATCAAAAACTAATTCCTCAAAGATTTTTGCTGAGAGGTAAAGAGTCTTTTCACTCAGAGAAAAATCATTTTTTATTTTTTCTAACTCTTCTTTAATAAATCCCTTCACTAAAGATTTATCAATTAAAGTACCATTAGAAAGTTTTGCCGAATGTTTTATCCACTGCCAAACTTGTGTTCTACAGATTTCAGCAGTAGCAGCATCTTCCATCATGTTATAGATAGGAACACATCCAACACCTCTAAGCCAGGATTCAATATATAGAATCCCCACATTAATATTTTTTCTTAATCCACCTTCAGTAATTTCTCCCTCCGGGATCTTAATTAAATCTTCATCTAAAATATTAACTTCTAGTTTTTTTCCAATTTGATTAGATCCAGGGATATGAGAGTCAAAGATCTCTAAAGCAATTTTTACTAAACCAGGGTGAGCGACCCATGTACCATCATGACCAGCTTTAACTTCACGAAGCTTATCACTTTTCACCTTTTCAATAGCTTTTAAGTTAGCTTCTTCATCATTTTTTATAGGTATTTGAGCCGCCATACCTCCCATGGCATGAATGCCTCTTTTGTGACAAGTTTTTATAAGCAATTCAACATATGACTTTAAAAAATGCTTTTCCATATTAACCTGATCACGATCAGGAAGAATAAATTCTTTTTTATTTCTAAACTTTTTAATAAAACTAAAGATGTAATCCCATCTTCCACAATTCAAACCAGCAGAATGTTCTCTAAGCTCATACAAGATTTCATCCATTTCAAAAGCCGCATTAATAGTTTCAATCAGAACAGTAGCTTTAATCGTTCCTCTTTTAAGACCCAATTCATCCTCAGAGAAATTAAAAACATCATTCCAAAATCTTGCTTCTAAATGACTTTCCAACTTTGGAATATAAAAATATGGAGCAGACCCATTTTTAAGAAGATTTTTTGCATTATGAAATAAATAAAGAGCAAAATCAAAAAGTGAAGCTGAAATTACACTATCATTAATGAGTATATGTTTTTCATTTAAATGTAATCCTCTTGGTCTAACAAATAAAACAGCCGTTTTATCTGTCAACTTATAACTTTTTCCATCTGGAGATATATAAGATATTGTTTTATTTACAGCATCTATTAAATTTATTTGCCCTTGAATACAATTATCCCAGGTTGGAGTATTTGAATCTTCAAAATCAGCCATAAACACATTTGCTCCGGAATTAAGAGCATTAATTATCATTTTTCTATCGACAGGTCCAGTAATTTCTACTTTTCTATTTTCAATATCTTTAGGAATAGGGCTTACTTTCCAATCAGATTTTCTTATACTTTCAGTCTCTTTTAAAAAAGCGAATTTTTCACCATTATTAATTTTTATTTGTTTAGTTAAACGGCTTGATAAAAGATCAATTCTTCTATCTGAAAATTTGTTAACAAGTTTAACCAAAAATGATAATGCTGATACAGACAATACTTTTGAATACTCTTCAGTAATATTTCCAGTAATTTTTATAATACTTGTTAAATCTTTTTCATTTATGGATAAGTAATTGATCATTATTCACCTGCAATATAATTTCCACAAAAGACCAGCAAATAAACAAAGTTAAAATGATTATCTTAAGATTTACATATTAACAGTTCAATTGAAAATAAGAATATAAATGTAAAAATAAGAATTATTACAATTAAGATGATTTACAAAAAACGGTTTTAAAACATTAAAATAGATATTTATAATTATGTTTATAAAGAAAAAAAAGGGGAAGTTATGAATAACTCTAAATCAACAAAATCACTAAAAATAATAATTTTATGTTTCTCATTTTTATTTATTTTTGGAAATCTATTTAATAAAAACAATGCTAATACTTTTACAATTGATGATTCAGCATTTCCGACAGATCAAACAGTAACTGGTCCTAATTTCTTCCCTTTTTCAAACAGTCAAAATGTAGTAGACATTTTCAACCAGCAAGGTTGTTCAAATACAACGTTTTTATTTGACGGTCCACCATCTTTATCTGGCACTACGTTAGAAGTAGGTCCAGCCGCAAACGGTTTTGAAACAGGAAGTAGAGATATTCTAGTATTTGATCCGAATGGAAACTTAATTTTTACAGAAGCCTCTTTCCCACTAACAAATCCTAATACTCTAAGTCCTTTTGATCCTTCCATGGGTGATATTTTAGGTTTATCTATAGTTCCTGGATCAGGATTTCCAGGAAGTGTTCTTTTAATGATTGAAACTACCATTAACTGTGATGATGGAATGTCATCAACAAGCACATCTACAAGTGGAACAGTAGCATCATCATCAGGTTCAACAACATCATCTTCAGGTTCTGTAACCTCATCGGGAACAGTTTCAAGTTCTGGTATAGTTCTAACAGATGGGCAAGTAATTTCCTCAGCAATATCTACTGAAAAGAGTGCGAAAAAATCAATTAGCTTAAAAGATTTAGCAATGGGTGGAAGTGGCTTTTCAGTATCAATGGCATTAGATGATTTAATGTCATCAATTTCATCTTTACAGGACTTAAGTAACAGACTCTCAGACAGTGATGCAATGATTGCAATGGCTTCCATTCAGTCAAAGATAGACGAAGTTATATCTGGTGATAATGAAGCCATAATGGCTCTTGAACCATTTAAAGATATAGAGCCTAGCATAACAAATGGTGAGCTAACAACTGCAGTAACCAGAGCAAACATGATTCTTTCCGAGATCTTAAGAATTAAGGAAAGAATTGAAGCCAAGATTAAGAAAGAAGATAAAACCAAATAATAGGGTTTTGTTATAATAAAATAAGAATATATTAAACCGGACACAAAGACGTTTTCTGGTAAGAGATGACGTTAATGCAATTGTCTGAATATCCACAAAAACAAGGACTCTATGATTCCAGATTTGAGAAGGATAGTTGTGGAGTTGGATTTATTTGTAATATCAAAGGAATTAAATCTCATGATATAGTTCAAAAATCGATTCAGATATTAGAGAATTTAGCACATAGAGGAGCCTGTGGATGTGATCCATTAACTGGCGATGGAGCAGGAATATTACTTCAAATACCAGATGAATTTTTTAGACAAGAATGCAACAAGCTAAACATAGACTTACCAGACTATGGTGATTATGGAACAGGTTTAATTTTTCTACCCACAAATTATAAAGAGTTAAACCTTTGTGAAGAATGGTTTGAAAAAACTATTAATGAAGAAGGACAAATTTTTCTTGGATGGAGAGATATTCCTTATGATGTATCTGCTGTTGGAAAAGGAGCACTCTTAGTTAAACCTACGATTAAACAAATATTTATTGGTAAGGGAAAAGAAATAAAAACTCAGGAAGAATTTGAAAGAAAGCTCTATGTAATAAGAAGGAGAGTTGGCTATAAAATATTAAAATCAAACATTGATCAGAAAATATTTTTCTACATATGTAGCCTTTCATCAAAGATATTTGTATACAAAGGTCAACTAATGGCAACTCAGTTGGGGAGATTTTACAATGACTTAAACATTCCAGATGTACTAAGTGCATTTGCAATGGTACATTCTAGATATAGTACAAATACTTTCCCAAGCTGGAAACTAGCTCACCCTTATAGATATATTGCTCATAACGGTGAAATTAATACCCTTAGAGGAAATGTTAACTGGATGAATGCACGCGAAAGATTATTTGATAAAAAAATACTTGGTACAGATTTTGAAAAAATATTCCCGTTAATAACACCAGGGAACAGCGACTCCTCTGTTTTTGACAATGTGCTAGAACTATTAACACTATCAGGGAGATCACTGCCACATGCTGTAATGATGATGGTTCCAGAAGCATTCAGCAATCATAAAGAAATGGATGAAGATAAAAAAGCATTTTATGAATATCATTCATGTTTAATGGAACCTTGGGATGGACCAGCTTCAATTACCTTTACAGATGGAAGATACATTGGTTCTATATTAGACAGAAATGGGCTCAGACCTTCAAGATACTCTATAACAAAAGATGGATTTGCAATAATGGCATCTGAAACAGGAGTTCTTGATATTCCACAAAATAACATCCTTGAAAAAGGCAGACTTCAACCTGGAAAAATGTTTCTAATTGATCTTCAAGAAGGAAGAATAGTAAATGACGCTGAGTTAAAGAGCAAAATATCTACAAGTAAGCCTTACAAAGACTGGGTAAAGTCAAATATCATTTCATTATCTTCTCTACCTAAATCTAAGCAAATAAAGAGAGAAAAAGAATCTTCCCTGGAGCAGAAACAAATTGTCTTTGGATATACAATTGAAGAAAAGAAACTACTAATACAACCGACATTCATAGAAGGACAAGAAGCTACTGGTTCTATGGGAACAGATATACCACTAGCTGTACTATCAAAAAGACCTCAACTGCTATTTAATTATTTCAAACAACTATTTGCACAAGTAACAAACCCACCAGTAGACGCAATAAGAGAAGAATTAATAATGTCCAGTGACATAATGCTAGGTAGTGAAGGTAATTTACTGGAAGAAAGTAAAGACCATTGTAAAAGACTAAAGCTAACTAATCCTATTCTTTCAAATGAGGATTTAGAAAAAGTTGTTGAACTTAACACTGCAGGTTTAAAACACCATTATTTAAGCACCTTATTTACACCAAAAGAAGGAAATCTAGAAAAAAGACTTGAAACATTGTTTATGGAAGCAGATAAAGCCATAGAGAATGGAATAACAATTTTAATATTATCAGACAGGGGTGTTAACAAAGAGAAAGCACCGATACCCTCTTTACTAGCGTGTGCAGGACTCCATCACCATTTAATAAGAAAAGGTAAAAGAACTAAAGTAAGTATTATTGTTGAAACTGGTGAAGCCAGAGAAATGCATCATTTTGCTTTATTAATTGGTTATGGTGCAAATGCAATAAATCCCTATTTGATTTTTGACCTGATTGAAGATGAATTTTCAAAAAATACTTTAGCATCTGAACTAAGCATAGAAGATGCAAAATTTAATTTCATTAAAGCTTGTAAAAAAGGTTTGTTTAAAATAATTTCAAAGATGGGAATATCCACGATTCAATCCTATTGTGGTGCACAAATTTTTGAAGCAATAGGACTTGGGAATGAATTAATCGATAAATATTTTACGGATACAGCATCAAGAATAAGTGGAATAGGGATTTCTGAAATAGAAGCTGAAACATTAGAACGTTTTAAAAAAGCATTTTCTGAAATACCATCTATTGAAACAGGTGGGGACTATCAATGGAGAAAAGGCGAGGAATACCACCAGTACAATCCAGAAACAATTGCTCTCCTTCAACATGCTGTAAGATCTGGAGACTATACTATCTTTAAGAAGTTCTCATCACTTATAAATGAACAAGCTAAAGAAGGCTGTACAATTCGTGGATTGCTAAAGTTAAAAAAAAGAAAAAGCATTCCAATCGATGAAGTAGAACCTGCAAAAGAAATTGTTAAACGCTTTGCTACTGGTGCAATGTCTTATGGCTCAATCTCAAAAGAGATGCATGAAACATTAGCAATTGCAATGAATAGACTGGGTGGGTTCTCAAATACTGGAGAAGGTGGTGAAGATCCAGAAAGATTTATTCCTCTCTCAAACGGGGACTCAAAGTCAAGTAGAATAAAACAAGTAGCACAAGGACGCTTTGGCGTTACAATTGAATATTTAGTAAATGCTGATCAAATTCAAATAAAAATGGCGCAAGGAGCAAAACCAGGCGAAGGTGGGCAACTACCAGGACATAAGGTTTCAAATGAAATTGCAAAAACAAGGTATACAACTCCTGGAGTAGGTTTAATATCACCACCGCCTCATCATGACATCTATTCTATAGAAGATTTAGCACAGTTAATCTATGATTTAAAGAATGCAAACACCAAAGCAGATATCAGCGTAAAACTTGTTTCTGAGGTTGGAGTAGGCACTGTAGCGGCAGGTGTAGCAAAAGGAAAAGCAGATCATGTTCTAATTTCCGGCTATGATGGTGGTACAGGTGCATCACCATTAACATCAATTAGACATGCTGGTCTTCCTTGGGAGCTAGGACTTTCAGAAACACAGCAAACACTTGTACTAAATGATTTAAGAGGAAGGATTAAAGTTCAGGTAGACGGACAATTTAAAACAGGTCAAGATATTGTTATAGGTGCAATGCTTGGAGCAGACGAATTTGGATTTTCAACATCTGCACTGATATCAAGCGGTTGCATCATGCTCAGGAAATGCCACCTAAATACCTGCTCTGTAGGAATAGCAACACAAGACCCAGAACTAAGAAAAAAATTTAAAGGGCAACCAGAACACATAATTAACTTCTTTATGTATGTAGCTGAGGAAGTTAGAGAAATACTTGCAGAACTAGGATTAAAAAGGCTTGATGATGTAATTGGAAGAGTAGATTTACTAGAAGCTGAAAGAGATATTAAACACTGGAAAGCAAAGAAACTAGACATTTCAAATATTTTACATAAAATTGATATGCCTGAAGAGATTGCAATTAGAAATGTTTCAAAACAAGAACACGATTTAATAAACACCTTAGACTATCAAATACTTAAAAAGTGCAATGAATCAATTAAAAATAAAAAACCAATAAATTTAGAATATCCTATAAGAAATATAAATAGAACAGTAGGAACCATTATAAGTAGTGAAATTGCTAAGTTACATGGCTTAAAAGGATTGCCTGAAGACACTATAAATATAAAATTTAGAGGCTCTGCTGGTCAAAGTTTTGGAGCATTTCTATCTAACGGTATGACCTTTACCCTGGAAGGAGATTCAAATGATTACCTTGGGAAAGGAATATCAGGTGGAAAAATAATTGTATATCCTGACAAGTCAGCATTATTTACTCCTGAAGAAAATATTATTGTAGGGAATGTTTTATTATATGGTGCAATTTCTGGAGAGGTATACATCAGGGGAAAAGCTGGAGAAAGATTTTGTGTCAGAAACAGCGGTGCAAATGCAGTGGTTGAATCTGTAGGTGATCATGCCTGTGAATATATGACAGGAGGAAGAGTCGTAGTGCTGGGTCCTACTGGAAGAAATTTTGCTGCTGGTATGAGTGGTGGTATAGCTTACATCTGGGATAAAGAACAAAATTTCGTAAAGAACTTTAATAGTGAAATGGCAGATTTATTACCTATTGAAGAGAGTGAAGACATTAGTGAACTAAAAGATTTAATCACAAAACATCACTCCTACACAAAAAGTAGTGTGGCAGATTACATTCTAAAAAACTGGGATACTACTGTAAAACAATTTCTAAAAGTTTATCCAAGAGATTACAAAAGAGTAATTGAAGAATCTAAGTCTAAAAACAAAATCAAAGAGGCAGTCTATGGGTGATGTAACAGGTTTTAAAAAATATACCAGAGAAGATTTTCCAAAAGAACCAGTGAAAGAAAGATTAAATCACTGGAGCGAATTTCACATTCATCTTCCCGAAGAAAAGCTAAAGCTTCAGGGAGCCAGATGTATGGACTGTGGAGTACCCTTTTGCCAGTCAGGATGTCCTATCGGAAATATTATTCCAGACTGGAATGACTTAGTATATAAAAATGACTATAAGTCTGCTCTAGAAAGACTTTTAAGAACAAATAACTTCCCAGAATTTACAGGGAGAATATGTCCAGCTCCATGCGAAGATTCATGCGTACTAGCTATTAATGATAAAGCT
This sequence comes from uncultured Gammaproteobacteria bacterium, assembly GCA_964602915.1. GTDB lineage: Bacteria > Cyanobacteriota > Vampirovibrionia > 2-02-FULL-35-15 > 2-02-FULL-35-15 > CAZRTB01. The sequence continues at coordinate 37,045 of CAZRTB010000010.1, forward strand.
GTTACCATAAAAAATATTGAAGTTTCAATTATTGAAAAGGGATATAGCGAAGGCTGGATAAAACCAAATCCACCTAAAAATAGAACAGGAAAGACAGTAGCGATTATAGGATCTGGACCAGCAGGATTGTCATGTGCAGATCAACTAAACAAATCTGGGCATTCTGTAACAGTCTATGAAAAGAACGAAGTCCCTGGTGGGTTACTAACACTTGGTATTCCAGATTTTAAGCTTGAGAAATCTGTTGTTCAAAGAAGAATAAACATTATGAAAGAAGAAGGAATTGTTTTCAAAACAGGGGTTAATGTAGGAAAAGATATAAGTGCAAAAGAACTTAAAAACAAATACGATATTCTAGTCTTAGCTGGCGGCGCAGAGAATCCAAATGACTTAAAAATACCCGGCAGAGATTTAGAAGGCACATACTTTGCTATGGAATATTTAACACAACAAAACAGATTGAACATGAATTTGGATATAAAAAATAAAAAAGTAATTTCAGCTAAAGGAAAAAATGTAATTGTTTTGGGTGGTGGAGATACGGGTTCGGACTGTATAGGAACGGCTAATAGACAAGGAGCAAAATCCATCAGACAACTAGAATTATTAAGCGAGCCTCCTTCTTTAAGGAATCCTGAAAACCCATGGCCTCAATGGGCATATATAAAAAGAACTTCTACATCACAGGAGGAAGGTGTTGAAAGAGATTATGCAGTTATGACTAAAAAGCTCTCTGGAGAAAACAATATACTAAAAAAACTTCATGGGGTCAGATTAGAGTTTGGTGAAAAAGATCCTAAAACAGGACGTCCAGCAATGAAAGAGATTTTAGGTTCAGAGTTTGAATTAGAATGTGATCTTTTATTACTGGCAATGGGATTTCAAGGACCAGTTAAAAATGGAATGATTGAAGAATTAGGGATTGAACTTACTGAAAGAGGGAATGTAAAAACGAACATTAATAAAATGACAAATATTGAAGGGGTCTTCTCCTGTGGAGATATGGCTCGTGGTCAATCACTCGTAGTATGGGCAATAAATGAAGGAAGAACAACAGCCACTTCAATTAATCAATTTCTAGCTAACGTTAGCACCCCATCCAGATAGGACTTTTATAATTTCATCTATTCTTATTGAACCACCAATACTACTAGCACCTCTAATTGTCCATGTATTTATTCCTACAAGCTCACCATTCATATCTAATAATGGACCTCCAGAATTTCCTGGATTAATAGCGGCATCAGTTTGAATATGATGATTCTTATTAATTCCAGATTCTCTGTCTATATTACTCATAATTCCAAAAGTTACAGAATCCCTCTCAGAGAACGGACTTCCAATAGCAATAACAGATTCTCCTACCTGTAATGGATTCTTAGAAATGTCTCGAACTTTAACACCTAACTCTTTAGGAAGTTTTACATCAATTGGAATATGAAGCAAAGCAAGATCATGCTCTTCTGGAGGGGAATAAGCTCTCTTACCATTACTTAAAATGATTGGAGAAGTATCAAACTCAATGGGCTTAGTATAATCACTACCATTATAGATTTTAATATGGTAGACATGATCTTCTGCATTTTCACGCAAAATACCACTGGACTGAGTTACATGACCATTAGTTAAAATAGCCTTACTACCATCTGCTAAAGTAAGAATAACACCTGATCCATGGACAGAAAAAACTTCTTTTGTAAAAGGATCAGTAACCTGCCCCTCTACCAAAACAGTAGACGGACTTACTTTTTTTACAATATCCTGAATTCTATCTAATGTTACTTTTGAATTTAATTCAGATTTTAACCGATCAATCATCCCTGATTGCTTTGAACTAAGGTCCTGAACAGACTTTAAAGATTTATCAAGATCAAATACTTGTGACTTTGCTAGATTTAAATCATTATTTAAGGATATTACATGTCTATCATGAGACATATTTTCATAGTGATCATTTATAGTATTACCAACAAGACCTGCACCAAATAAAACACTTAAGGTATAAGCCAACCAATTAGAAGTTCTTTTTGGAGGCTCTGGTTTCGAATGTGAGCCTTTATCTGCAGGAAGAGGTTCATCTATAGGATCAGGGCTTACAACTCTTAATTCAATCTTTCCAGGCTCTGGTAATTTAGCTGATTTTTTAGTTTTTGGGATACGAGATTCATTTGCTTGGGTTTCTAATTCTGGCTCACCCACAACCTTAAACGTTGAATTACCAGATCCGACTCTACCTACTGGTCTTACCATAAATTTACATTCTCCTTTTTAATATTGCAAAAGAACCATCAGAAGAATAAAAGCTCTTATGCAAATATTTATTTGATTAATACTTAAGACTAATCTTAATAGAAATTTAATTTTTTAGATTTTTCTCAATGAGACAAAAAAAATTAATCTATGTAAGAGAATATAAATTCCATACGAAGTGAATACTTCAAATTTTCAAAGAAAAGAAAAGCTTACGAGAAATGGACAAGGTACAAACATTAAAGTAAGAATTTAAAGCTTTTTGTTAAATGAGAGTATTTAACAAGAAGATATTTCATTTCATTGTATAAATGATTTTACTTAACAGTAGTTAACTTTAAATTACAACAAGCAGATTTATAAGGTATCTGAACCATCCCCAGTATCAGTACCAGAAGGAATAGTAAATCCAGAACTTCCAAATCCGGGAATTGTAAATCCAGAACTTCCAAATCCAGGAATTGTAAATCCAGAAGAGCTACCAAAATCAGGAATAGTACCTGATGTGCTTGAACTCGTAGAAGAAGTACTTGAACTTGTAGAAGAAGTACTTGAAGGTGGATTACATAAAGTCGAACCACTGCTACTATTTACTTCACTCGGTGTAAATTTTTCCGGATATAATCTTCCAGAGATATTTGTACTTGGAACAGTCATTAGAGTTTCTGACATCGTATCCCTTATACAATTATTGTTCATAGTGTCAAAATTTGTAGTACTTCTAGTAAGGCTAGCATTTTGTGCTACAGCAGTAAAACTAACATCAATACACCCATCTTCTCTTTTGTTTAAGATTTCTACCGTTCCCATGACTAAGTAACTATCACTTGTAGAAGTTGGTGTTCCTAGTGATGTAGAAACCAGTTTTGCTCTGGTTTTTCTGGCACTACCTTCTGAAAATATAAGAAAAACTTTTTTATCTAAAAAGCTTAAAGGATTATTTCCATGTTCAAGATTTAATGTATCTCCAGCCATTAAATTATTATATTCATCTGGAGAAAGAATAAAGTTTAAAGAAGCGAATGCATTTTTTACTCCTCTTTTACCACTAACAAAAGACAGAGAAATACTTGTACCAGAATCCGTAGGAGATAAGATGCAACCAACAGCCGGATTGCTACCTAATGCCATTCCCTGAGGATAATTAACATTATTTATTCTCACAGAACTGGACTGATTTACTGCATATGATATTCCAGCAAAACAAAAAATGAATAAGAAAGAAACAAAGACTATAAATTTTAAATTTTCATATTTTTTTCTCATAAGAACTCCCACTTAATAAATTTCCAAGTAAATTATGACATAAACTTTAAATATCTAAAAAAAAATAACAAATATGCTTATTATTAAATATGACAATGCAAATCAATGCTAAACATAAATAAAGATTTCTGGCAAAATTTAGAGAGCAAAAAACTACGCTTATATGGGATATTTTTGTTTTTTTGGTTAGTGCTAGCAATGAACTACCTAGAGAGAACACCACATGACCATAGAACTCACGATATTAATGGGCATATAAACTACACACTAATATTAATAAATCAAAATAGACTTGCCTTACCCTATGAAGGGTGGGAGACTTTTCATCCACCAGTCTATTATATTATTAATAGTAATATAGAAAAAGAGTTAGTAAAAAAAGGTGATATCGCCCCACACATTAAAGGAGTTCGATCTTTTTCAATACTTTATGGATTAGGTTCTATTGCTATACTTGCATGGTTTATAAATAAGCTACAAATATCAACATTTTCCAAGCTTTTAGTACTAGGATTTATAACAACTACACCAAAATTTCTATTCTTATTCACGACATATAACAATGATTCTCTTTCCACTTTTATTTGCTTCACAATAATTTGGCTAAGTTATAAACTGTATTTTAAAGATTCAAAAGACCTTTCAATATTATTATTTTTAATCTGTGCAATAGGACTACATGTAAAATATTCATGCACTGGGTGCATTATTGCAATAGCAACTTCAATTAAAGCATATGAGTTTTACAAAAAGAAAAAATCAGCGACATCAAAGAAATTAATATTGGTGTTACTTTCTTCTCTACTAAGCCTGATACCATGGTTATATTTTCATAATTACAAACATACAAAGAAATATTTCCCTGAAAACCTTGATTATCTAACACACAAAGGTGATGACATCAAAGGCAAATGGAAGACACTAACAGAAGTTTTAAAGTTGCCAGATAAAAACGAGTGGAAACACCCGTTTTGCTATGGACGCACAGCAGATGCAGAAGTGTTTAAAACAAATAAAACCGACTTCTTTTCATTTTTTTTCATAGATTCTATCATCGGGGAAAATCTTTACTCAAAACCAAGCATGGTAGTGTTTAGAATAATTTTATTAATAAATTTATTCCTTTTTGTTTTAGCACTAATAAATCCTCACAAAGGTATTTCATACAAGCTATGTGTAATTTTTATTTTAATTGGAATAATAATTAATTTATTTAATACTATTCGCTACAAAACAATACTAATTTCATTGTTTGGGTTTAGATATGTTGCCTGGATTTGGTTACCTCAAACAATTTTATATGGCATATCACTAAAAAGAAATAATACCTATGAAATGACAATTAAAGCTCTTCTTGTTGTAGGGATATTAATTAACATCTATATATTAATGACAATTACTGGTGGCTTAACAAGATATTAAAACAAAAAATTTGAAATATAATAATTAAATGAAAAAACATAAAGATTGGCATGTCTACATTATTCAAACAGAATCGGGAAAACTGTATACAGGAATAACTACAAACATTGAGAGAAGATTAAAAGAACATCAAAATAAAAAAGGGGCTAAGTATTTCAGAACTGAAAAGCCTAAAAGTATAGTTTTTATAGAAAGATATGGAAATAGATCTTTAGCCACTAAAAGAGAAATAGAAATAAAAAAACTTAGTAAAAGTAAAAAGCTAGAGTTAATTAAGCTAGCTTCATGTAAATAGATATATGGGTTTCATTAAAACAATATTTTGAATAGTCCCAAAAAGAATAGATTAACATCCATTTATATGCTATTTTAATAAACAATTTTCATGACAGCAATTTCAACAATCATACATAAGCCTACTTTTGCGATTATTCATAACGGAGATAGCGAAAATCACGTAAGAGATTTAATCTCTGAATATCAGACAACAGGCAGCAACGACTCTGCTAAAGAGCTAACTGATTTATTCCATAGTTTTATAGCAGGAAAAGCATATGGTTATATTAATAATGAAGCTGGAGTGACTCAAGACGAGCTAGTTCAAGCTGGAAATCTTGCACTTCTTGATAAGGCTAAGAAATTTGATTTTAGAAGAACTAAATTCTTAACTTATGCTGGAAGTAGAATCACAGGTGCAATGATCGATGAAATTAGAGAAAGAATGAAACAGGCATATGGATTAAGCAGAGGCGACCAAACAATTCTACATAAAATGAAAATAAAAACTCGTGATCAATCACAACTCAAAAGCAAAGATTTAAGTGAATTAGTTTCAGATGATATTGTTTATGAATTTGCAGAGGGGAAAGTTAAGCCTGATGTAAAAGATAGAGTTAAAGCTTTAAGAAAAGAAAGAGTAAGATTAAGAGGGATATTAAACTTAAGAGGACAACTATCACTATCATCATCAAGATACGAGAGTGATAATGGAGAGAAAGTAGAGCTAATAAAAGACCTTACTGGCGAAAGTAATCTAAACTTATCCCCTATTAATGACTGCCCACTTAAAGACTGTCGATTCCCGACTTCAGATCATATGATTTACCAGCTTGGAGGGCTATTAAATCAAGAAGAGATGATAATTTTAGATTTATACTACGGATTCACTTCTCCTGATCACAAAAAGACAATGAAAGAAATAGGAGAACTGTTAAACCTATCAGAATCAAGAGTTTCACAAAAGTTTTCAGAGCTAAAATCAAGATTGAAATCACAGAGATTAACTCTCAGCAGTGGAATACCACCAGAACACTTATCAAGAGAACTTTCAGACCCCTTATTTAAACTTTTAGCAAGCAATTCTTGTCATTTAAAGATAGATTTTTCACAAAATGATTATAAATTTATTTCACATGCATTAGAATTACTTCCTAAAGAAGACAGAAGAAAAATCAAACAAATAAGAGGAGGAGAATCAGAGTATAGCCTTCCACCAAACAATCAAAGACTTCAAGAAGTGTGGGAACTGTCTGAAGATGAAGTTTTAAAAACCAAAAGATCTCTCAGCGCAAAATTACTATGGGTAATTGATGCAAAGAGAAACAGCGATAAAAAGATTATAAATACTAATGGTTGGATTTTAAGCCCTACTTCTATAACAAATCATTTTCAATTAATAGATAGCGAGGATCTAAGACCAGAAGATGTAGTTAAAGAATTAGCTCCATTACTTGGATACAAAGCACCTAATGATGACATATCACTATTAAATAACATAAAAAGAGATGAGTTGATAGAATTAGTTGAAAATCCAGAGACAGAAAGAATCCCTAACAGAAAGTCAGCCATGGAAATAGCACATGCTATATTTACCGAACCAAAAGAATCTTTTTTTGGAAAAATTTTTAGACTCTATCCTGTAACTGTAGAATTACTACTGGAAAGACTCGCCGACTATCATAATATAATTATTTTACAAAAACTAAAAAAATTACAGGAAACCAGATCTGCTAATTATAATGATTTACATTCAATTTTCGAGCAAGTTACTTCTATAAAACCAGAAGAAGATACTATAAGAAATTTTATTTCAGATTTTAATATTAATTTACAAGAGATGGAGATTAAAAAATGAGTATAGCCATAAGTCCATATAAAAAGACTGCATTAATTGTAGGGTTTTCAAGAGAAGAACATAGCACAGCAGAAGAAGTGTTAAAAGCATTAGATGGGTATGAAGAATTTATTTATGTAAAAGATGGAAGAGAAGCATCAAGAACTTTACAGGGGAGCAGACCAATTCACTTCATTCAAATGAATTTACTTGTTGTTTCAGGGAGAGAAGAAGCTTACTTAAGAGCATTACTACCAGCAAAACAACAACTTGAAGGATTTAAAGCCAGATTGCGAACAAGTGATAAAGATGAAGATAAAACCCTCTTAGCAAGACTTGAGACTCCGGACGGACAAACAAGTGCACTTAAATTAATAATGGAAGATAATGCAAAAATAAAAGAGAGTTCAACAAGTACTTAAATTACACTTGATACATTAGCTCTAACTGGTTTTGGATTTGATCAGCTTCTAAATACTCATCATAAGTCATTTTTTTATCTACTACTCCATTAGGAGTAAATTCAATAATTCTATTACAAACAGAATTAAGCAAGTTATGGTCATGAGAATTCACTAGAACAATCCCTTTAAATTCCTGAAGTGATTTATTCACAGCATCAATAGATTCTAAATCTAAATGATCAGTAGGTCCATCCAGTAAAATAACGTTTGCCTTAGTTAGCATTAAGCGAGAATACATAAGACGCATCTTCTCTCCACCAGAAAGCACATTCACTCTTTTTTCAGCATCTTCACCAGAGAACAACATCCTACCCAAAAATCCTCTAAGAAAAACAGAAGTTTGCTCTTCAGAAAACTGCCTGAGCCAATCTATTAATGTTAGACTGCATCCATCAAAGAATTTACTATTATCTTTCGGCAAATAACCAATACTAGTAGTCTGTCCCCAAGTAAAGACTCCACTATCTGGCTTTGCTTCACCAGATAAAATATCTAAAAATGCAGTTTTTGCTAAGTCATACTGTCCAACAAGAGCAATTTTTTCACCAGGTACAATTGTCAAATCAAAGTCTTTAATTCCTTTGTCTTTTTCTATAATTTTAGTTAATCCTTTTACAGTTAAGATTTCTTTTCCTACATCTCTCAAAGGCTCAAAACGAATAAAAGGATACTTTCTGGAAGAAGGTTTTATATCTTCAAGTGTTATTTTCTCAATTTGTTTTTTTCTAGATGTAGCTTGTTTAGATTTTGAAGCATTTGCACTAAATCTTCTAACAAAATCTTCTAATTCTTTAATCTTCTCTTCTTTAGTCTTATTAGACTCTTCTATCATTTTTAAAGCCAGATCACTAGACTCTTTATAAAAATCATAATTTCCTACATATAGTTTTATCTCCTCACGATCAATATCTGCAGTATGAGTACAAACTTTATTTAAAAAATGCCTGTCATGAGAAACCACTAAAACAGTTGATTTATATTCAGAAATAAAATTCTCTAACCATGTAATGGATTTGGCATCTAAATGGTTTGTAGGTTCATCTAGAAGTAAAATCTCAGGATTCCCAAAAAGAGCTTGCGCTAATAATACTTTCACTTTTTCACTGTCTAAAAGTTCTTTCATTAATTTATGGTGTAATTTATTAGCGATTCCAAGACCATTTAACAAGATTGCCGCTTCTGATTCTGCTTCCCAGCCATTCATCTCAGCAAAATCAGATTCTAATCTTCCCAATAAAATACCATCTTCATCAGTGAATTCAGTTTCCATTTTTTTATAAAGTGCTTCTTTTTCTTCCATTACTTTATAAAGATGCTGGTGTCCCATAAGAACTGTTTTAATGACAGGGAATTCATCATATTCAAAATGATTTTGCTTAAGCACTGCAATTCTATCTTTCGGACCTTTTGTTACTTTTCCACTAGTCGGCAAAATCTCACCTGATAATATTTTCAGAAAGGTAGACTTCCCAGATCCATTAGCACCTATAATCCCATAGCAATTTTCATCAGTGAACATAATGCTCACATTATCAAAGAGCACTCTTCCACCTACGTAATATGAAAGACTATGAGTTTCTAACATTTTTATCCCTTAAATCACTCGTAAAATTATGAAATGTCAATGTTAGCATACCTGAGTTAATATCGTTAAAATTTATATTCTATTTTTATCTTTAGTAGTGTATTAATTAATCACTCATAATTTTTCCATCTACATAAAACCATTTATTATCCTCTTTTAGGAAATTACTAATTTCATGGACTGTACCTTCTTTAGAACCATTCAAATATCTTGCCATAAACTCTACAACTCCAGTAAAGTCATTTTCTCCACCATCTTTTTTATCAATTATTTGCAACCCTAACCATCTGACCCCATTTAGTTTTAGATTTAACGATTCTGGTCTTTGTGATTTATGCCATGTATAAAATAAATATTTTTCATTCTTTAAAACATATGCAGAATAACGTGAACGCATTAAAGCTTCTGCCGTAATCGGGTATCCAGATTTGGCATGGAAAAAGCCACAACAATCTTTATACAACTTTTCACTTCCACAAAGGCAAATAATGTTCATATTTATAAATTATAGAATACAAGAATAAATATAAGCCTTATAATACCTATATGCAAACTTTAAATCCAACATCATCCAGGTCCTTAATGGGAAATCTAGTTCTTTTACTTTTTACAACGTCTTGGAATGGTTTTCTTATATTTTTCATAATCTCCTTAAAGCTAACTAAAACTGGATTTACCTTATTTAAAATCTTATATTTAGTTTTTGCAATTCCATTTGTTCTGGTAGGTATTTTTTTAATATTTATAACCATAATGGCATTTATACAGGATACAGCTTATTTTTTCATTAGCAAAAGACCAAAGTTAACTATAGATCTGGATATTATAAAACCTGGGAATGAAATTAAAGCTACTTACTTTCAAACATTTAAAAAAGATCTAATCCTTGAAAGATTTAATATTGAACTTAATGGAAAGAAATTTATAAAAAAAGAAGGAGCTATCACTTCGAGGAAAGAAAAAGAATTTATAAATATAGAAGAAAATAATATTCAATGTATGGAAGGGCAAGAAATTATAAAGCAGTTTTCGATTAGAATACCTTCAAAAGATGAATTAAGTGAGTATATAGAAGATAAAACCATAAATTTAGAAATTAAAGTTAGATATAAAACTTCAGCCAACAACAACACTTTTGCGGAAAGCTTCAATCTAAAAATAGAACCCTCAAATCCTTAACAATTTTCAAGAGCTTTAATAATTACTTTATTTTTCATTAATTATTTATTGAAAAAACAAGAAAAAACATAGGAATTAAGACCTTAAATAAGATAGAAAACTTAGCTTAAATATGTTAATCTGGTTTATATGCCAATAGAAACAAGCCCAGTAGGATTACGACATTTAAACAGCAGAAATCTTCCTGCTAATTCAGCTATTAAAAACAAAGAGAAAGAAGAATTTAATTTACTATCTAAGCTTCAAGATAAAAATACTGCTATTTCATATGACTGCATGGAAGGAGTACCAACTCCAGAGCCTAAAACCGTAAAGAGTTTTGTAAGAGAAAAATTACCAGCAATTTCATATATAGCGGCATCAGCCGGTCATTTCATAGCAGGAATTGGGAAATTATCTGATGTTATTCCATTACAGGTAACAGAATTTCTTGATAATTATGCATTGAAATTTTCAAAGCTTGTAAATGTTTCAAACTACACATACAAAGGCTTTGAAGCCATCATAGGTAAGCGTGCCTGGGAAGGAATTTCCAGACTAGCATACTCTGCAGTAGTACCATGGGTACCACTTGAATCTGTTTTCACACACTCAGGAGTAAGCAGTGGTTTTACCATGTTTGAACAGGCTCAAAGGCACAAAATAAAATACAAAAATGCAACAAAAGAATCACCACAAGGAAGTCCAAGCTCAATTTTTGAAGACTTAAAAGAAAACTCAAAAGCATTTGGAACAATGTGCCATGAAACATTTTCAGGATTATGGGGAGAAGATCGCAAGATATTTCTCTCTATAGAAAAAGAGAAAAAAGGTGGACATACAATGTTTTTCTCTGCCTGGGGTAATCTTATAGGAGCAATATCTGGCATGCTTGCAGGATCTGATCATCACAGTCCTTTAGGCAAATTTGCCGCAGTCATCCGTAATGCTGGCGGGATCGGCTGTGACTGGGCTAAGTTAATTCACCCAGACATAAATAATAAAATCTCTGCTATTTTCTATGGAGCAGTATCAGTATTAGATGTAACAAAATCCTTTACACCTACTGATATATCTCATACGCTATCCCACTTTAGTATGGGAATGAATAATTTTGCTAACTACTATTACGTCAACACCACCAAAGCTACAACTGACAAAACTTTTAAAGATTATGAAACCAATACAAATCAAAGATATTTAACAACTGAACCAGATCTTGGATTAGTTCAGATTTAAGGTGTACATCAAAAAGCAGACTTAAATCTCTTAGAAACCTTTATCCAAACAATTATAAATATAGCTATTCCAATAAAATATAGAATCCAACCTACGTTAGAGTGAAAAAGTTCAATAGATCGCTTAGCACCTTCTGCAGAGGTAGAATTACTAGCGACAGACATCCCATAAAGAAAATAACTAACAATTCTAATAATATTTAAAGTATACATATAGAAAATACCTACAATAAAAGAAATAAAAACAAAACTAGGCTTTAACGATTCATCATTTCGAAGCATAAAAAGAACTGAAAATACCGTTATAAACATTAATATACCTTCAAGTCCGCTACAAGGCGAATGAATTGAAATTTTAAAATAAGGGCTCTTTAAAGTATAGCTTCCTATTAAAAATATATTTTCATATCCAAGAAGTGTAATAGCTTTACCAACAATTTTACAGATACTAGAAGATAAGTATGTCCACAAAATTGAATTTAGAGCTGGATAGGTAATAACAGTAAAAGATAGTGGAAAAAATATTAAACATTGCAATTTATATTTTTTAAAAATACTTAAATCTATAAAAGCAATAAGACTTGTAAATATAGTCAGGACGCCAAGGATCATAAGCAAAAATCTTATAGGCAAAGAACTTATTAATGACAAATATTTATAAACCATTAAAATAATTATTATATAAGATGCTAAGAGAAATAGATTGAAAGAAATAATTCTTCTATTAGTTTTAAAAATTATTTTATTCGCTTTGCTTAAATTACTCAATAAGGCATAAAAGCCTATGAAACAAGGAATTAAATAATTGAAATCCAAGACATAATTAGGAGCTGTAATATAGCCAAGAAAAATCACTTCGATAACTGGAAGAAAGAAAATTAAAAAAATATTCATACAACAACAGCTTACCTTATAATTGAGTTTATAAACAATCCTAAATTAGTAATAGAATGAGCAAGAATACAACCTTTCAAATTTTTAGTTTTAACTAAATATGCACCATAAATAATTCCAGCAATAAAAGCAACAATCCACTCACCTCTATCATGGACCAAAGCAAATACCAATGCAGAAAGAAAGAATGAGAAGTTCGTGTAAGTTCCTAGCTTTACAGAGAGAAAATCACTATTAACTAAAAATCTCATTAAAAAGGATCGAAAGAAAACTTCCTCAAGCAGTGGGATAGCAATAACAGGACCGATAAAATTCATATAAAGAGAGGTAATCATAAAAGATTCTGACAAAACAGAGGATTTATAGCCAGTACTATGATAAAAACTTTCTTTAACTAACCATATGATTAGCACAAGAATACCAGGAAGAATTGAGACAATATCAAAGTTACCCTCTATTTCATTTAAATAGTTTTTAAATAGTACTAAAAAGAGTAACAATATTGAAAATATTTTAAAAGTATAAATAATTGATTTTAATTCATCGTTAACAATATATTCGATACCTGAAAAAACAGAAAACATCAAAAACGGAAATAAGTATCTAAATAGTTGTTTAAAGTATTTTTCTTCCATATTTATAGAATCTACAATTTTTTAAATACATTCCCTAATGTTTCAAAAAAAATTGTTACATTTTCTAGGGATAACGGACCATACAATATATACTTAAAATGATTATTGTTATACTATACGAATTGCTCAGAACTAAACTAAATAAGGAAACAGAAATGAAAGTAAAAAAAATAATTGATTTAATTGTAGTAATTTTATTATTTGTAATTATTATTGTTGCACCATCTTATGCAACAGAAGGTGCGCCAGAGATTCCAGCAGGATTTGGACCAATCGTAGTTAGTGGAATAGTTTTATCTGTTGTTACTATTAAAAGCTTTAGAGAAAAAAATCTAAAATAACAATTTTAGGAGTTAAACAAAAAAAATGATAATTAATTCAATACTTCTGATTGTACTATTTAGCATCCTATTGATCAGTCCTTCATATGCAGGTGCAGGTGCGCCAGAGATTCCAGCAGGTTTTGGACCAATCATTACCAGTGGAATAGTTTTAACTGCTATTGCTCTGAAAAGATTTAAAGAAAAGAACTAATTAATCCTTAACAGGATTAGCAAATGGCATAACTAATAGACCAGTAAAATCCTGCCATTTAGATTCTTTAAATTCTTTAAGCCCATAGATCACATCTTTCGGATCTTTTACTCTGTAAGTTTTAAAGAGCCTATCCCAGAAAGAAAATACACTTCCATAATTAGAATCAGTTTCAATATTTACATTTGAATGATGTAACCGATGCATATTCGGAGTAACTATAATAATCTTTAAAAAGTCATCCAGTCTTTTTGGCATAGAGATATTACTATGATGAAAAATTGTTATTAAAGCAAATATAATTTGATAAGCAAAATAGCTTTTCAGTGAAACTCCAAAAGTAGGAAAAACTAAAAAGAGAATTAATATATTGGAGATAAGAGTCTCCCCGATGTGAGTCCTATAGGCAGTTGTAGCATCAACAGACAGATCAGAATGATGAACCCTATGAATCCTCCATAAAAAGCTGATTTTATGATGTATTACATGAGATACATACATAACAAAATCACAAATAAAAAAGATTATCATGGCTTCACTCCAAAAAGGCAGATTTAACTTGGTTAATAAACCAGAGTTAAAATTTTGTACAAAACCAATACTTTTTCCTATAAAAAAAAGGATATAAACCGTGGATATGTTAAAAAACTTAATAGCAATATTTTGCGTAGCATGATGCCACCTGTCAGATTTAAGAGGAAATAAGGGGATTTTAGTTTCCAAAAAAAGCATTATTCCAAGAAACGAAAATATAAAACATTCTTTCAAAGAATCTCCAATCATTCACAATTATATTATAGGAATTAAGACAAAAGAATTATATTACAGTAGTATATTCTTATGAGTACAATTTTATCTGTCAAGAATTTAAACAAAGTTTATAGCGGTGGATTTAAAGCGCTAAAAAATATTAATCTTGAAATAAACAAAGGAGAAATATTTGCTCTACTTGGACCAAATGGAGCAGGAAAAACCACACTTATAAACATCATTTGTGGCATTGTAAATCCTTCTGATGGTGAGATTTTAGTAGATGGACATGACATCATAAAAGACTTTCGTCAGGCAAGATCTTTAATTGGGCTTGTTCCACAAGAACTAGTAGCCGAAGCTTTTGAAACTGTGTGGCATACGGTGAACTTCAGCAGAGGATTATTTGGTAAAGTCAAAGATTATGATTATACAGAAAGAATTATCAAACAGCTCTCATTGTGGGATAAAAAAGACAATAAAATGATGACTCTGTCTGGAGGAATGAAAAGACGAGTGATGATAGCCAAAGCACTTTCACATGAGCCAAAGATTCTATTTTTAGATGAGCCTACTGCAGGCGTAGATGTTAGCTTAAGACAAGATATGTGGAAACAAGTACGTACTCTTCAGGAAAGTGGAGTAACTATCATTCTAACCACACACTACATAGAAGAAGCAGAAGAAATGGCAGATAGAATTGGTGTTATAAATAATGGTGAAATTATTGTTACAGAAAATAAAAACGATTTAATGAAAAAACTTGGACAGAAACAGTTAATTCTAGATTTAAGAGACTCATTAAACACAATCCCAGATTCACTATCAAAATGGGAAATGAAATTAAGCGAAGACAAAACAAAACTAATTTATACCTATAATTCCAACAAACAAGAAAATAAAATACCCGACCTATTAGTTTCCCTTTCTAATTCTGGGATATCCTTTAATGATATCCACACGAAACAAAGCTCTCTTGAAGATATATTTATTAAGTTGGTGAAATCCTAATGAATTTAAATGCTGTAATTTCTATTTATAACTTTGAGATGGCACGCTGGTGGCGTACAGTAGCACAGAGCATTCTTTCACCAGTAATTTCAACCACCCTTTATTTTGTCGTTTTTGGTTCAGCCATAGGATCCAGAATTACCGAAGTTGAAGGAATTAGTTATGGATCATTTATCGTTCCTGGTTTAGTCATGCTAGCAGTACTAACAGAGAGTATTTCCAATGCTTCTTTTGGGATTTATTTTCCTAGATTCACAGGGAGCATTTACGAAGTACTCTCAGCACCGATTTCTTACATAGAGATTTTACTAGGTTATGTAGGAGCAGCAACAACAAAATCAATTATTTTAGGATTAATGATTTTAAGTACAGCAAGTTTTTTTGTGCCTCTCGAAATCAAACACCCTTTTGTAATGTTATTTTTTTTAGTTTTAACTTCAATTACATTTTGCATGTTTGGTTTTATTATCGGCATCTGGGCAGATGGATTCGAAAAACTACAAATCATACCAGCACTTATTATTACCCCTTTAACATTTCTCGGTGGTAGTTTTTACACCATAAATATGCTTCCCTCATTCTGGCAAAAAATTTCTTTATTTAACCCTGTAGTTTATCTGATCAGTGGCTTTCGATGGAGCTTTTATGAAAAAGCAGATGTAAGCTTAAGATTAAGCCTCTTTATGGTTACGGTTTTTCTTTTTACCTGTATTTTTACTATTAGATGGATCTTTAAAACCGGATATAGATTAAAGAGCTAAATTGTACAATATTACATATTTAATTAAGATAAAACCTTTGCTAACATATATTCTAATTATATTTAAGGAAGTAACAATAAGGATGGGGTCCCTATTGAGTTATAAATATGAAAATCCATAAGACTAAACTAATAACAATTAAAAACATACCAAATGCTTTAACTAAAAGAGATAAGGTCGTTCCTGCTGAACTAGCATGTGAAAGCATTCTTCAATATTGTGAGTTAAAAAAGGCCGAAGAACTTCCCGTTTTGAGAGATGATGGTCAAATTGAAATGGTTAGATATGGTTCTGTTCTTGAAATGCTACAAGGAGGAGGTCTCTTGCTTACAAGGACTGATCAAAGAGACTCCTACATTCTTACTTTACCACCTATGGATCATTAGATCTCACCATTAAATTCACCGTTAGTAAATTTAACTTTTCTAATTAAAGCACCAGTTAAATCATTCTTGACAAAGACTCCATCAGGAAGTCCATCTTTCCAAACTTGCTCCTGCCTTAATATAGATTCTTCATTATTAAGCCTATAAACATTCCTAACTCCATCCAAAAGCCCACTCTTATAATTTTCAACAATTTTAACCTTACCATCTGAAGAGTACTGGGTAACTTCTCCATTAACAAATCCATGAATATAATTTCCCTCGATAATTACACTACCGTTCTGATGAACAGAGAATTTACCATTTGGAATAAGTTTAATAAGAGCGAGTTTAAGATCTAGGGTTTTATCTTTATTTTTACAGAGATAAACACTTTCCTCACCTGCAGAGCATAAAAAGTCTTCATCAAAATCATGTAGATGAACATTTAATTTAAAAGGCTTTGTCAAAGTGTCCTCTTTCACTTTTTTAGGCGTTTGAGACGCAAGTTCTTCAGACTTTTCTTCTACCACTTCAACCGGTACCTTAACCTCTTTCTTTGCAACAGGTTTTGAAGAGTTAGAATTCTGATTTATAAAAAAGAAAATTCCACCTGCCACTAGTGCTAATATTAAAAAAAATAAAACTATTATTGTTGATTTAGGATTCATGAAATAATCTCTCTTCACTAACTTTATTACCAGGGTTTATGTACCCCTAAAGAATAATTATTAACAGTTTTAGTCTTATCCCTACTAAAAAATCTCTGCTGTTTTTGCCGTCTGACACAATGAGTCATATTCTGCAATTAAACGTTTCTCCACCAAATCTCTACCCACATCTAAGGATTCTAACTGAGAAAGCAAGCTTTGTACCTTCACAGCATGAATTATTACTAATCCTATGGCAGGATGACTTCTTAAAGCAGTATTCTGCATATCACGCCTTATTATAGTTCTTTTTCCACCATCATCTGGTAAGGTATATTGTAAATGAATTTGTTTAATAGCATCTTTTAACCATTGAAATGAAAAATCTCTTTCTTCTAATATTACCGGGATTTCTTCTTTAGTAATCCTTCTTTGTGGAAAAGCTTTAATACCATGTATTATGCTAACAGCCAAAGGATAACAATGCACATCATTTATCATAAGATCTAGTTTAAGAAGAAAACAATTCAAAGTCTTTTATTTTAATAAAGATTTAATATCAAAGCAACCGTTCTCCTGGTTTCTAGTGCGAGTTTTTAGTTAAACAGCTGATTTATCTTTTACTATAAACTTGTTTAATTTATAATTCTTTAAATTTATAATTTAGAATCTCTTAAGGATTTATCAGAATGATATAATTTCTGACATGTCCAAACAGTAAGTTCTTTATCGATGGATCAAGGAGAAAAGCATGAAAAAAACATTATCAATCCTGTTAGTTTTTGTATTTTCTACATTAAGCTATCCAGTATTTGCTATGAATGAAAACATTCGTCTTAAAAGATTATCGTGTCCAAGAGTATTGGATGAATGCACAAGCATACAAGCTTTAGAAGAAAACGAATATTTACCACCTGATGATGATGACGATCTGGAAGCCTATATAGAGGGAATCCTTCAGGACTATACACCAGAAGAACTTCAAAACATCTGTAAAAGCTGTATTGTAGCTAACAGTAGAGATTCAAAGTGCATAAATAGAGGCATCAAAAAGTGTAGGAAGAATTTTCAGTAAGAAAAAAATTCTCTAATAATAAACAAAGTTACTTTAAACAATACTGAAACTATGATTTATTCTAAAACTTTTTTGGCAAGTATAGTTCCATTCATTTTAATCTTCCCATGAAATCTTTTCTTAGAAAACCCTTCTTCTGTTTGAATTAAAAGATTAGTCAGTGTGTTTTTTATAGAAAACGAGAAACTACCATCTTCATTTGCTTCTAAGATTTTAATTTTTCCTCTGGACTTAGAAAAGGAGTCAGAAGTTAAGATTCTGACCTTCTCATTGCTAGAATTATCCTGGTCCGTAAAATTTAAGACTACTTTTCCCGATTCACCATCTATACCAGTAGCTATATCAAATTCAGCACCAGTAGTTATCATATCTGCTATATCCTGAAATATAAGATTAACAGCTACCACTCTACCTCCACGATCTTCTCCAAAAGACACAGAAATAGAAGTATCTGTTATGGGGAGTATAACTGACTCATCCAGCGATGTGAAAGTAATAGATCCAGATTTAATCTTCACGACACACTCACCAGGCAAAGAATTTAGATTCAAAATCAATGCAACAAATAACAGATAAAAAATTGTTTTATTTTTCATATTAACTCTCCTTAAAACCAAATATTAATAATACAACAACAATAATAGATTAGGCAATTACAGAACATTTAAGCTATAATAAATCCAATTTAATGCTTACTATCAAGAAGATACTCTACAGTCCAATCCTGCTTGTACCGCTAGCAGTTACACTTGCTGATGAAAACAAACCGGAAAAAACGCCTGAAGAAAGAAAATCAGCGATAGAAAAGTTTTTACCTACTACAGACAAAGACGCTCATAAACTCATTAATTTAAATAATGCTTATCTTGCAAAAGAATTAATGAAAAGAACAAATATAGACCCCTTAATCGATGAGACTGAAAGATTAAGAATAAAGCTAAAAGAAACGATAAAAGCTCAAAAACATGCTCACAGCGAAGCTCCAATAGAACATAACAGTAAGCCTGAGGTTATAGATCATTTATCAAAAAGCCAACTCTTAAGAATTTCTATTCTTATGGATGGTCTTTTAAATGGTGACTTAGTTAAAGATCTTGGAAAAATTATGGATTCAGCAAAAGAGAATGAAGAAGCCGGTGGACTTGTATTAATAAAAGAAGGAAAGGTACACTTTAAAGCACTTCCAAATGCTTCAACTGGGATTAACTCCCCACAATTTTCTGCAAACTATTTATTTCCCGACGACTCTTTTAAAGAACCACATTTATTTCTTTTCCATACACACCCATTTATAAAAGGTCAAGGAACAAACAATGGACCAAGCTGGGATATAAAGGGAAGTCGATATGGAGTAGCAGTACGTGGTGACATTGGTGTTGCCTCAGCAATGGCTAAACACTATGGTGAATCACACCATCTTGTAATAAGCACATTTGGTGATCCTAAAGATAGAATGTTTAATGTTGATTATTTTGGTGGTGAGGCTATAAATGCCAAAGAAGCAAAAAGTGAATTTGATATAGAATCAATACTTTCCCACCTGCGAGTTCTTGATCTGGGAATTTTTAGATATTAGAGAAATTACTTAAAACTTATTTAATTACTTTAAATATTCCGCTATAGTTGTGTGAAAATTTACATAAAATCTTGCTGGTAAAAAAAGATAAATGACAATGCACTTATAGCTCTAGCCTTTTTAATTCCTGAAAGTAATCCAGAGCAAAAAGAAACCATAATTAAGTTGGTGATGAACTTTTCAAATGGTTGATTTCAAGATTCGGACATTTTAGGATAGAAATAAAAAAAGTCCATTTCCGAAGAAACGGGCTCTCTTAAATATTTTGAGCGAACTAATCACATCTAAAAGGATTTGTCCGATTCATTCGACAAATCCGGTCAAACGATTATGCTTGACAGACGGAAGCTCCAGCTTGTCTGGAGCTTTTAAAAAAACGGAACACGATAGATAAAGTTAGGACAGCAATACAAGAGTATAAAGGGTATATTAATATACCTAAATTACCACAGCCACCAAAAATCATCATGACCACATTAGTTATTTCAGCCTCTAAAACAGTATAAATTTTTACATGTTATATAATTAACTTCAGATGAAAAAAGAGACAGAAAATTGGTTAAAGATCGCAAAGAATGATTTAAAAGTTGCTGAAGAACTTTTTAAAGATGGTTTATATTTAAATGTAATAGAACATAGCCATGCGGCATTAGAGAAATTACTAAAAGGTATTATTGTTGATCAGAAAAATGAAAATCCACCTAAAATCCATAGTTTACTAAGGCTTGTTAGCATGACATTGATTGAAAATTTAGAGAGTAATATACAAGAGTTGTTTAAAGAATTAGACATCAAGTATATTGCGGTCAGATATCCTGAAGATATTGATGCGTTACAAGCATCTTTACCAAAAGAAATAGTAAGCATAATTTTGTCCAAAGTTAAGGAGGTATTCAAATGTCTGGAAAAAAATATACAGAAGTAGAATTAGAAGATAAATTAAAAGACTTTATTAAGAGTGTAACGAATACTATCAATATTGATCAAATCATACTTTTTGGTTCATATGCTAAAGGTAATCCTCATGAATACAGTGATATAGATATTGCTTTAGTCTCAGAGGATATAGATCCAAAGCTTGCAAGATGGCAAAATATAGAGCTAATCTTGGAAAAGTCTAAGATGGAATACGATCCAGAGCTTCAATTAGTACCTTTTGCAAGAGAATCTTTTGAAAATGATACTGAAAGTCCTATTGGTTCTTTTATTCGTGAAATAAAAGAGACGGGGAAAATAATTTATCCTAATGGAAATATTGATTTAACGATTCGGGGCCGACGAGACTCGAACTCGCGACCTCATGCGTGACAGGCATGCGTTCTAA
>CAZRTB010000011.1:0-28704 GCA_964602915.1 uncultured Gammaproteobacteria bacterium
CGGTTTTGTAAACCGTAGGTCGTCAGTTCAAATCTGACTATCGGCTTAGGATAAGGAAAAATAAAGACTGAGTAAAGAGGAAAATAAAAAAATCCTCATCTCAGTCTTTATTTTATTAAACTCCTAAAACGGGGGCAGCTGCCCGAGTGGCTAAAGGGGGCAGACTGTAAATCTGCTGACGCAAGTCTACGCTGGTTCGAACCCAGCGCTGCCCATTTCATTAATTAGATTACTCCAGATTGTCTGGAGTTTCTGAATACAAATTAAATTCAACTTATTGGATTTGCTGGGTGAACCAAGCAAATCCTTTATAGTAAAAGTACATACAGTAAAACCAATTTGTTAAAAGAAAAGTATTATGAAAAAAAAGATCTTCGCAATTGTTGGTCCATCATGCACTTACAAGACAGCAATCAGCATTGAACTAGCACAAAAATATCCATTTGAAATTATCTCCGCAGATTCAAGGCTTGTATATAAAGGAATGAATATTGGTACTGCAAAGTCTTCCTTAGAAGAAAGAAAAGGCATTCCTCACTATTTAATTGATATTGTAAATCCTGATATTGAATACTCTGTTTCAATGTATAAAAATACTTGCGAAGAAAGAATAGAGGATATTTTTAAAAGAAATAAAATTCCTCTTTTTGTTGGAGGGACAGGACTTTATTTAAATTCTGTCTTACTAGGGCTTTCCATTCCTGAAGTAAAACCAGACTCTAGCTTTAGAAGGCAATTAAAGGAAATAACTCAGGAAGAGCTTTATAAAAGACTTTTATCTCTTGACCCGAAAGCATGTGAAATTATTCATAAAAATGATAATTTTAGAACGATTAGAGCGCTTGAAGTTATTTATAAAACCAATAAACTTTTTTCAGAATTAAAAACAATGAGAGAACTTCCTTTTGAGGTTTTTTGGATTGGACTTTCCTATGAAAATAGAGATTTCCATGAAGAGCTAATTAGAAGAAGAGCATTTGGTTTCTGCGGAAATGGCTTAATAGAAGAAGTTAAAGGACTTATTGAAAAGTATGGAGAGCTCGAACTTTTTAAAAAGACAATAGGCTATTCTGAGGTTTTAGATTTTTTAAATAATATTTATTCTTTAGAAGATACTATTAGTAAAATTACTCAAAATACCAGACAGTTAGTAAAAAGACAGATGACTTGGT
Source organism: uncultured Gammaproteobacteria bacterium (assembly GCA_964602915.1). GTDB lineage: Bacteria > Cyanobacteriota > Vampirovibrionia > 2-02-FULL-35-15 > 2-02-FULL-35-15 > CAZRTB01. The sequence continues at coordinate 1,173 of CAZRTB010000011.1, forward strand.
TTAGAGCAAATAAAAACATTAACTGGATTTATTTAGATAGGCTAGATTATAGTGATGCCCTGGATAGAGTTTTTAGCTTAATTGAAGATGGGTCTCTGGCAAATACATCCATGCTTTCTAAATCCTGAGGAATATCTTTTAAGTAGTATCCTGCACATGCAATCATTGCAGCATTATCAGTGCAAAACTTAAGCTGAGGCATAAAAGATTTTAATCCTGTTTCTAAAAGTTTTTTCCTTAAAGTTTGATTTGCAGAGACTCCACCAGCGATAACAACTTTATCTGATTTATAGTCTTTAGCTGATTGGGTAATTTTTTTTATAAGAGTGTTTGTAACATTATTTTGAAAAGTAGCCGCTAAATCTGATTTATTATAGTCTTCTGGTAATTTTTCAATTAGTCTTAAAACAGCAGTTTTTAAACCACTAAAACTAAAGTCGTAAGCACCTACTTTTCCTTCAGGGAGAGTAAAAGCATTTATATTTCCACCCACAGCAAGTTTTTCCAGATTTGGTCCACCAGGATAGGGGAGTCCCAGGAGTCTGCCAACCTTGTCAAAAGCCTCTCCACAAGCATCATCCAGAGTGGTTCCAATTATTTCATAATCAGTAAAGGTTTTAACGTTGATTATTTGCGTATGACCACCACTTGCTAAAAGGCAAATAAATGGAGGTTCAAGGTCTGACTCTAAGTATGTAGAGCAAATATGTCCAAAAAGATGATTTACTCCTATTAGTTTTTTATTATGCTTTAATGCTAATTCTTTTGCTTTTTTAAAGCCTACCAACAGTGAAATTACTAACCCAGGTCCTATAGTTACTGCAATTGCATCTATTTTTTCAATTGTTAGACTTGCATCTTTTAATGTTTTTTCTATCAGATCATCTATCACTTCTTCATGTGCTAATTTTGCAACACTTGGCTTTACTCCTCCAAATTCAGAATGCTTTTCAATCTGTGAGATTATATTACTTACAATGACTTTTCTACCATTTTCCACTATGGCACATGCAGTATCATCACAACTTGTTTCAATACCTAAAATCAGCATATAGCTAAGTATAACTTGATTTTTAAATTTCTTAAAATCTTAATACTAGATACGATTTAAATCTGGCGCTATACTGTTAAAGATATGCAATTTGACGTTATCACACTATTTCCTGACATTATTAAAACCTATTGTAGTTTAGGTATAGTTGGTCGTGGTCATAAAGAAGGACTTATTACAGTAAATGAAGTTGATCTCAGACCTTTTGGACTTGGCAAACATAATCAAGTAGATGATTTGGCCTATGGTGGTGGTGTAGGATTAATTTTAATGTTAGAGCCTTTGTATAAGGCTCTTCAAAGCATTAATAGAAAATCAAAATCGAAAGTTTTAATTACATCAGCAAGCGGAAAGAAATGGGATCAAAAATCTGCCGAGAAGTTTAGGAGTGAAGAACAAATAATAATTATTTGTGGAAGATATGAAGGTTATGATGAAAGAATCTTAAACTATGTAGATGAAGAAGTTTGTATGGGAGACTTCATTTTAAGTGGTGGAGAGCTTTGTGCATTAACTGTTATTGATTCAGTTTCCAGACTAATTCCAGGAGTTTTAAGGAAAGAAGAAACCCATGACATAGAATCTTTTAGTAATGGATTATTAGAATATCCACAATATACTCGCCCTCAGGAATTTAATAATTTAAAAGTTCCTGACGTGTTATTAAGTGGTCATCATGGTGAAGTTGAAAAGTGGAGAAGTGAACAAGCCAGACTTAAGACTGAAAAGAACAGACCAGACCTTTTAAAATAATTTATAGATCCTTTGATAATGCTTAGGATGACATATAATAATTTTGTGAACATTTTTCAGGCAATAATTTTAGGAATTGTACAGGGATTAACAGAATTCTTACCTGTGAGCAGTACCGCTCACTTACGGATTGTGCCTTCATTATTATCATGGCAGGATCCAGGCACTGCCTTCTCTGCCGTAATTCAGCTGGGGACAGTACTTGCTGTAATATTTTATTTTTATAGTGATTTAAAAAAAATCTACGGATCACTTATTAGTGATCTGAAAGATATTTTGAAAAGTGGTTTGGATAAAAGACCTCTTAAATCTTTCGATTCTAAGCTTGGCTTTTGGATACTATTTGGAACTATACCAATTTGTTTTTTTGGACTATTATTTAAAAATGCTTTGGAAAGTGGACTCATAAGAGACTTAAAAGTTATTGCCTTTTCTCTAATAATTGTTGGGATATTGCTTCTAATTGTTGAAAAGATATCAAAACAAAATAAGTCTTTAAAAGATCTAAATTTCTTTGATGTCTTATGGATTGGTTTTGCACAAAGCCTAGCTTTAATCCCTGGTGTTTCCAGGTCAGGAATTACTATTCTTTCTGCTCTTCTTATAGGATTAAAGAGAGATGATTCTGCGAGATTCTCTTTTTTATTAAGCGTTCCCGCTGTAGTTTTGAGTGGCTTGTTAGAACTAAAAACAATGCTTGAAACCATTAAAGCTGGAGAAGAGCAGGTCATATGGATAAATGTAATTTTAGGTACAATCTCTGCTTTTATTTCTGGATATTTCTCTATTGACTTTTTAATCAAATATTTAAAAGACCATAAAACGTATTTATTTGTAGGTTATAGGGTGATTTTGGGATTAATAATAATTTATCTGAGTTATAAGGGGCTAATTGTTTAGAGCTGGCATATCTCACAAATTTTATTGTTAACTAGTTAACAAACTAGTGTAACTATGTTCTATAATAGATTTCATTACATGGAGGATATATGCAAGCAGTTGATGTTTTAAAAAGTGTAGAAGAAGAAATGAAAAATGGAGTTACTCGTCTCCAGAAAGAACTTTCATCTGTTAGAACAGGAAGAGCTAATCCAGGACTTTTAGATAAAGTAGTAGTTGATTATTATGGTGCTCCAACACCTTTAAAACAGCTTTCAAATATCTCGACACCAGATGGAAGATGCCTTGTAATTCAGCCATATGATAAAGGTGCACTTAAAGAAATTGAATCTGCTATAAATAAAGCAGATGTTGGATTAACACCTAATAATGATGGAAATGTAATCAGAATAGTAGTCCCAGCATTAACAGAAGAAAGAAGAAAAGATTTAGTTAAGCAAGTTAAAAAAGTTGCAGAAGATGCTAAGGTTCATATCAGAAATGCTCGTAGAGATGGTTTGGAAGGATTGAAAAAGGTTGAAATCTCAGAAGATGAAGCCAAAAAGCAACAAGATTTAGTTCAGAAACTTACGGATAAATATACAAAAGAAGTTGATGAAGCCGTTGCTTCAAAAGAAAAAGAAGTAATGACTGTGTGAAGTAAAAGTACAGCTTATCTCTTATAAAAGGGTCTTTGTACTATTGTAGCTGAAATCATTTTATCTCGGATATTTACTAGAAGCTCTTTACCTACTTCGCTATACTCAGGTGAGATATAAGCAGTTGCAATAGGGAAACCCACGGTAATTCCCTGAGATCCACTTACTACAATTCCAATTTCTTTATTTTCCTTATTAAAGACTTTGTATCCTTGTCTAGCTATTAATTTGTCATTTATTCTAAGACAAATCAATTTTTTCTTTAAACCTTCTTGTTTTTGCTTTACCAAAATATTTTTCCCGATAAAGTCTGAAACTTTATCAAGCTTCACTGTCCATCCTAAACCTGCTTCTAAAGGGGAGGTTTCATCATCCAGTTCATGTCCATATAATGGATAAGCAACTTCCAGCCTTAAAGTGTCTCTTGCTCCAAGTCCACAAGGAGCAACACCTGCATTTAAAAGATCTTGCCATAATTTAATAGTATCTTTTTCACTCTCTGTAAAAATCTCAAACCCATCTTCCCCAGTATAACCAGTTCGTGCAATAAGTAAATTATTATATTTTTTAATCTCAAAATATTTATGTAACTTTAAAGTATTTAAATCTATGCTTAATACTTTACTTAAAGTTTCTTCTGCTTTTGGTCCTTGAACTGCAAGTAAAGAATAATAGTCTGATTTATTCTCTAATGAGATAGAAAATCCTATTTTGTTTTCATTAAACCAATCCCAATCTTTATCAATATTAGAAGCATTTACTACTACTAGAAACTTGTCTCCAAGATTATAAATAATTAAATCGTCAACGGTACCACCATTTTTATTACATATTTGTGTATAAAGTCCTTTTCCAGGCTCATTAATTTTTGAAATATCGTTTGGGACTAAGAAATTTAAATAGGAAACTGCATCTTTTCCAGAAACAATAAATTCACCCATGTGAGAGACATCAAATACTCCTACATTTGTCCTAACTATAGTATGTTCAGCAATAATCCCTTTGTACTGAACAGGCATTTCAAATCCTGCAAAAGGGACAATTTTAGCAGAAGCACTTTTATGCTCATCGAGAAGACATGTTTTCTTTAGTGTTAGCACTGATTTCTCCCTTATTTTTAAGCTTTTATCCTTCAAAAAGATGATATCTTAACAGTTCTTATTTTAACCTTTTTCCCGAAATTTATCTTATATGGCATATGGACTTGCAAAAGTAGAAGATATTATTCAGGAAGAACCAGTCTTTGAAAAAAATTTCTTAGATTATGAAGTCCCTCCATATGAAGATACATACTTAAGAAGTGACGAATCTAGATACTTTAATCTAAAAATTAGAAATAGAGAATATCCAAGCTGTTACCATTACAATGTTTTAGTTATTGCGGCAAAAAAACTTGTAACAGAAGAGAATGAAACTGAATGCTTAAATAAAAAGTTCTCTAGAATGTTCTGCAGATAAATCTTCTATAAAAAACCTATCAATATTAAAATCACTTATATTATGTTCAGATTTATTTTCAAGGATTAAATTACTAATGATTTTTCCTGTTATCGGTGCCATTAGTATTCCATTTCTATAGTGTCCTAAGGCAAATAGAATATTTTCAAATAGGTTACTTCTACCTATTATTGGCAATCCATCATATGTCTTTGGTCTTAATCCTACCCATTGATTAATCATTTTAAAATCTCTGCTAATTGGAATTGCTCTTTTTAGTGAAGTTATTAAGTTTGAAATCCCATTTGGAGTGTTATCAAATAATCCATTAGCATTTTCAATGTTAACCTCATCAAGAGTACTACCTACGATTATTGATGATTCCTCAAGACTGTTTGTAGCTACTCTCGGTAAGATATATCCACCATGAAATAATATGATCTTATTTAAATCTGAAGGAATATTACTTGTCTTAAATTGTATTATTTCCCCTTTAATAGCTTTAATTAAATTCCTCTCTGTTTTAAATATAGATTTTAGAAAACTGTTAGCCCAGACTCCATTGCTTAGAATGAATTGTTTTGCGGAAATTTTTTTCCCATCAGCTAAGATTAACTCTTCAATTCTATTCTTACTAAGTGTAAAACTTTCTACTTTAGTATTTAGGTAAGTTACATTTTTTGATTGGTTGAAAGAAATAAGAGCTTTGGTAAATTTAATATTGTTTATAAATGCTTCATGTGGGTAATGAAATGCACCTTTTAAATCATCGGTTAATAGCGGTTCTATTCTTCTAAGATTATTTCCGTCTACATATGTAATATCTTTAAAATGTTTTCTTAATTCAATCTCTTCATCTCTTTTTTCTTCTAGCTCATAATCACTAAAAACCAATCCAAAAGAACCAGTTTCCCTATATCCTAAATCAATATTTTCCAATAACTCATTGTTTAGAAAAGTACTAATAAAGGATTTAAAGTAATCAAAAGATTCGAGACAAAATCTTTTCAACAGTGGGTTTTCCAGTTCGTTAAATTGAACTTGAATCATCCCTGCTGAAGCTATCGACGCAGGTATTCCAAGACTATTTGGATCTATAACAGCAATTTTTAAGTTCTTATTACTTGTGGCCAAATGTGTTGCTATAGAATTACCTATTATTCCACTGCCGATTATAGCTACATCATAAATTTCACTCATAGCTTTAATTATCACTCATAAAACATATACAATCAAACTGTTTTATAATCATATGTATTTCATCGTAGTATATTAATTTTCCCGGATAAATGTCATTGCGAGCTGAACAAAGTTAGGCGTGGCAATCTTATTACATGGTACGTTAACGGATTGTTTCGTCAGAGCTAAAGCTCTTCCTCGCAATGATGTTTTGCTTAATACATCTATTCATACGGTATAATTTTTAAGAGGAATTTATTAAATCTTATGTTATGTCCTTTTTGTAATTTACCAAACAGTAGAGTTCTGGAGTCAAGAACGACAGAAGAAGCCGCCAGTATTAGAAGGCGCAGAGAATGCGAGAATCCAGACTGCGCTAAAAGATTTACTACTTACGAAAGAATTGAAGTAATGCCTGTATTAGTTGTTAAACGTTCTGGTGAAAGAGAGCCTTATTCCAGAGAAAAGCTTAGAGGTGGAATTATTAGAGCTTGTGAAAAGACTTCTATTACAGCTGGACAAATAGATAATGCTATTGAAAATATTGAAAATGAATTAGCTAAGCAAGCTAAAAGAGAAGTAAATAGTAGTGTTTTAGGTAAGCTTGTTTTAGCAGAATTAAAAGAATTAGACCAAGTTGCATATGTAAGATTCGCCTCTGTTTATAGACAATTCAAAAGCGTAGATGATTTTATTAAAGAACTTCAAGATCTTCAGTCAGAACAAAATTCATTTCGCTTTGCAGATGTTGATTGTCTGGCAAGCGAAAACTAATAAAACTACTTGTACATTACTTTTGGTTGATTAACTCTAATTTGTAATTCTTTCCCTTGTTTTGTTTTCATTTCTTCTAAAAGTCTAAAAGCTCCAAAGCTCCCTTGTCCTTGCATTTTAGCTGCTCCATATGCAGTACAAGCCTGGAATAACATCATATTAGTTAATGTTTTTAATTTCACTTTAGTTCTTTGCATAAAACCAAAACCAAATAGTATTGAACTAATAAAAATCCCAGCAACATATCCAATCACATAAGGATTACTAAAACTTAAAGGGGTACTGAAAATTAAGAGTAATGAAAGTGTAATTAGACCCAGAAGACCAATAACCATAGGGATTCCCATAATTAGAACATCTTTTTTTATCCCTTGCATTGCAGGCATAAGGACTTCAGCTATTTGCATTGCTGTTTGTGAGCTGAGCTTATCTCTTTCTAATCTTTTTATAATTTCTTTAGTGTAGTCAAAAGCAGGATCAACCTTATCCTTCTTTATAAATTTATGATATATCGTACTCATTGATGAAAAATCTTTTTTGTTTTCTAAAATATATTTCTCAGCATGAGTCATATAGTTTTTTATAATTTGATTTGTTCTTTCTTCTACTTGTAAGTCTTTTTTCATGTTTTCCTCTTTATTATTTTGCTGATTCTGCTAAATCTTTTTTATGATTCTCAGAATTCCCTCTATCAATTAAACTTTCACCATTCATTTCCTTAGGCTTTTCAACTCCCATTACTTCTAAAAGTGTTGGAGCAATATCAGCCAATTTACCACTGACTTTTAATTTTATATTTTTAAGCTCATTATTAATTAAGATAAATGGTACAGGATTTAAGCTATGAGCAGTTCTTATTGACCCATCATCATTAATCATTTGATCTGCATTTCCATGGTCAGCTGTAACAATTAAAGTACCATTTACTGAAAAAGTAGCCTGTAATATATCCCCTAAGCATTTATCAACTGCTTCAACAGCTTTAACCGCTGATGGAATAATTCCTGTATGCCCAACCATATCAGCATTTGCAAAATTTACAACTATCAACGAATATTCTTTTGACTTTATTGAAGATATCGTTTTTTCAGACACCTCAGGTGCACTCATTTCAGGTTTTAAATCATAAGTAGTTACTTTTGGAGATGGAATAAGAATCCTGTCCTCACCTTCAAATTCTTTCTCTCTACCCATATTAAAGAAACTAGTTACATGTCTAAATTTTTCAGTTTCAGCTATTCTAACTTGTTTTTTCTTTAAGTTTGAAATGATTTCTCCTATAGAGTTTGATTTATTTACCTCTTTAAGTTCATTTTTTGTAAAGGCAGTAGGTACTACTGGATTTGCTGTATCTTTCGAATGAAGACTTGAATCGTATTCTGTTAAGCAAGCATAATAAAGATTCTTTGGAAATATTTCTCTTTCAAATTCTTTAAAATTAATTTGTGTAAGTGCTGTAGTAATTTCTCTTGCTCTATCAGGTCTAAAGTTAAAGAATATAACAGCATCGTTGTCTGAAATTAAATTACTTTTGTCAGTAATTAATGTAGGTAAGATAAACTCATCAGAAACTTCCGCTGGTGTATCTTTGTCATAGCTATCTTTATTTTCTCCTCTTTTATATCCAGATTTTATAGCTAATTCAGCAGACTTTTCAGTATATCCAATTCCTTTTGTTACTAGATCATAATATTTTTTAACTCTTTGCCACCTGTTATCTCTATCCATTGCATAGAAACGCCCACAGACTGTAGCGATTTTTCCATTAAAGTCTTTAATTTTATTTTCTACTTTTTTAATTAAATCAACCCCACTTGTTGGTGGATCATCTCTACCATCAGTAATAGCATGAAGGTAGACATCTTTAACATTGTTTCTTTTTGCCAGATCAAACAATGCATATAAATGCCCCAAATGACTATGTACATCTCCTTCACTAATTAAACCCATTATATGTAGTTTTGATTTGTTTTTTTGTACATGATTTATAGCATTTAGCAAAACATTGTTTTTAAAAAATGACCCGTCTCTTACTGAATCAGAAATTAAAGTCAGCTTTTGAATTACTATTCTTCCCCCACCAATATTTTCATGACCAACTTCAGAATTACCCATTACTCCCTTTGGAAGCCCAACAGCTTCTCCACATGTGTTTAGAACAGTGCTTGGATACTGTTTTAATAAGGATGTAAAAACTGGAAGCTCCGCTTTTGAAATAGCATTACCATCAGAGGGTTTGCTTACTCCCCAGCCGTCCATAATTACCAGTGTTAAAGGTGTATTCTTCATGGTTAATTAGCTATATTATTATATAAGATGTAACTACTCAGCAGTATATCTGACTTTACCTATAACTTTTGCTTTTAAGCCTTTTGAAACTGAAAATATGACTGTAGGTACAGTGTTATAACAATAAGCTTTTATGTCATTTTTTAGTAGTATCTTTTTTTCCTTTTCATTGGGATACGTACCTTCTAAAAGTCCTGCTACCTTAATTCCTTTTTTTGAATTATAAACATTAGCAAGAGGAATAAAGATCGGGCCTTTTAATGGATTTTCTCCAGAAAGATTTACATGATCTGAAATGCTATAAGATTTTTTACTTAAAGTTGCTAAAGGATAAACATAATCAATTATCAAAATCTGATCTTTTGCCTTATTAATTTTAGATATTACTGACTGATCAAATCTCTTAAAATCTTTACAAGTGAAATCAATAACCACTTGTTTTTTTTCTTTACGAAGCCTTTTTCCATTTTTTGTTTTCAATAACAATGGCATTACCCCAGAACCTTTCTAGTTTGTAAAATTCTCTTTCTTTTTCACTCATTACATGAACTACTAAATTACCAAAATCTAAAACCACCCAATTACTTTGAACAAAACCTTCTTTAGAAACCAGCCTAACACCTGATTCTCTTAAAGTTTCTTCTACATATTTCGCAATTGCTTGTATTTGAACTGAGGAATTAGCAGTGGTAACAATGAAATAATCTGAAAGAACTGTTAATTTGCTTACATCTAAGAGAACTATATTCTCACCCTTTTTCTCTTCTATTGCATTTGCCGCTAAATATACGTATGGTAATACTTCTGAATCTTTAATTGAATTTGTTTTTTTATTTGAACTTGTAGTCTTTTTAGTGTTAATTTTTGCTTTCAATCAAGTTACCTCTTTCTTCTAGTTTAGCAATTAGTCCTATTAAAAGCCAGTAGGGAATAAAAATTTGAGGACGGAAAAATACAGTATCAAACATTCCTTGTATTAAGACTCCTATTAATGAAATAAAAATCCCTAATGAAAGAAAACTTTTATATTTCCAAAATATAAAATGTAATTTTAAAAAAGAGATTAAGAAAACCAATATTGAAATAAAAAAGCCTAAAAACCCTATTTCTACTGCAAATTCTAAGAAAATATTGTATGCGGCTAAAGCATCGAAACCGCTAACCATATATATTCCATAAGCAAGTCTAAAAGTTGAATTACCAGGTCCAATTCCTATAAAAAAGTTGTCTTTAAGCATTTCAAAACATGATTGCCAAACATTTAATCTATAACTGTTACTGCTATGCTCTCTGAACGTAAAAATTGTTAATATTCTTTCCTTAATAACGGGGAACAAAACTACAAGGATTGAAAATGCCAAAATCACAATTAGCCCTAAGATAAGGATCAATAAGTAAGGATTTATTTTACTTTTTTTTGTACTTATGAAATTGCTTGTAAGTACAAAAATAGATATAAGTATTTGGCTAAAAAGAGCTATATAACCAGCTCTTGATCCGGTGAAAATAATACTTACAATAATTACAAGTGAACCTGCTAAGAAAAATAGTTTCAAGAAATTATTTAACTTAAATTCAAATGGAATACATAAGCCTAACGGGAGGATAAGAAGCAAATACCCAGCTAACAAATTCGGATTCCCTAGTGTGGAATAAACTCTGGTGTGAATATCTTCTGCATTAGGATCTTCCCATGTAGCCAGTGGTTCCACTCCTATAATGTACTGATAAACACCAATCAGTGAAACTATTAATCCTGTAACAAATAGTGTATAAAGAATTAATTTAAGAATGTTGGAATTTGAGTTAAGTAGAGTTTGTTTTATTAGAAAGTAGCCTGAAAAGAAAATTGCATATTTTAGAAGTCCAGTAAGACTTTCTTTAAAAAAATATGACGAAAAAGTGCTTATGAAACAAAGAAGAAGGAAGACCATGATTAGAAAGTCTAGTGAATTAAAAGAAAAAACTTTAATATTTTTACAGAGTACATTTAAAGAAAAAACAATAAAACAAATAATGATGATTAGCCCGATTCCAAATCTGTCACTGGCAAATTGAGGGAGTGCTAACGATGAGAGAAGAGCCAGGATTGAGACAATTAACACATTGTTTAATAGCTTAGAATACTTAGATAAGCCAGTCGTAAAATTAAAACAATATGTAAAAAAGCTTTTAGTCATCAATCCAACAAATGAAGATTTAATTGTCTTATTACAAAATGAATCTAGCTCAATATTAACTTTTTCTATAGACAATTTATTCCTTTATTTCAACGGATAAATATTAATAACTTTTCCACTTAGCCTATAATTGAATCCTTCTAGGTCTATCTGATTCCCTATCTTTATTTTATTTCCACCAATTACATAGCCATCAAAAGTTTTTAGTGCTGTATCAGAGACTGTTACAGTGTAATCTTTAATATTTGTTCTTGTAGGATCTAGAGGAGTTTTAAATGATCCATGAAAATCTGGAATTATAAGAATTTTAGGTTTATGTTCTACTTTTATAATATCTAATTTTGTATATGGTCTATTTCTAATGGTAATAGCTGTTTTATCTCCTATTTTAAAAATATCTTCATTTTTATCCTTGCTTCCAGTGTTAACATCAGAAATTAAGAGCTCAATAGCAATTTTTTCTTTACCTTCAATGACATTATTTAATCCAGTCTTCTCAGCCTTTGCAAGCATAAAGCCAGTAACTGATAAAGCTACTGTTAAAATCAAAAACAAATCAAGCAAGTTTATATTAGGTTTTTTACTCATCATTACCATTATAATTGGTTATGATGAAGGTTTAAAGTTAAACTTAATAAAAGTATTTCAGGATAAGTTAATGTTTAAATATGGATATATAGACAAAGCTTACTATCGCTATTTTAGTGTTGAAAATCCCTGTGCAAATATTTTTGCTATACATGGACTTGGTGGACATTGTGTCTGGTTTGATAATACAGCAAAGCTCTTTAACAAACAAAATATAAATTTTTTTTCATTTGATCTTCCTGCTTTTGGACAGAGCAAATACCAAAGAGGTTCTATAAATTCGTACAATGAATGGATTGATGTAAGCAGAGAGGTCATTGAAAAATTTTTACTCCAATTTAACGTAAAAGAGCCTGTTTTTGTCCTTGGTCATAGCATGGGTGCATTAATAGCCCTTTTGCTATCAAAAAAGGTAAAAGCTAATGGTTGGATTTTGTCTGTTCCAGGATTTGGAGGCAATGCTAAAACCTGGCCTTTTTTTGATGTAGTTTTGCCTATCCTAACAAAAGCTATTTTAAAACCAGAGGAAACCGTAATTATGCCTTTTGGCCCTGAACTTATAACTAAAAATAAAGATACTCAAATGAAAATTAAAAGGGATGATTTAAGAGTTACAAACCCTACTGCAAGACTTCTAAAAGAAGTTAATTTTATGGCTAAGTCAGCGATACAAACAGGGAAGGATTTTAAAGAGAAGTTTATATTGCTAGAAGCTGGAGAAGATCTGGTTTGTTCTAATTCTGCTATGGATAGATTCTTTGAATCGAATTCTTCAGAAGATAAAACTAAAATTATTTACGAAAGCTCTTACCATGATCTTTTCATTGAAGAAGATCTTGAAAAAATAGTATCTGATTTGTCGCTATGGATAAATAAAAGGATTTAAGCTGTTTAGTTGATTGTTTTATGCCCATAGGGATATCCCTGAAATCAATATAACAAACAGGGATTATAGATAAAAAGTACTATGGGTGGTAAATGTCAGAGGGTGAAAAAAAATCTTTAGAGATCAGAGACATGCTCTTAAAAGCTTTCGGGCAAAGAGTTTCACCTTATATTTATTCTTTAACTATCAATGAAGCAAAAAGACTTTTAAAGTCTGAGAATAAGCTTACAGAAAACTATGTACATGCTAAACCAATAAAAACTTTAGCAATTATTTAAATAGTCTTTGACTTCTTTCACTCTTTCTTTTAAATCCTTTGATTGAACTATATAGGTTCTCTTCATGAGTCCCCATTCTCTCAGAGTCTCTCTTATAAGTCTGTCAATTTGATTTTGATAATCATTATCTGCCCATCTAAAATTGTCATCTTTTGTTCTAAACATTCTAGGTATATAAATTATGTCTGAATATTTTTTTGATTGATTGAATGATAAGTTGTAATATTTTTCAGCTTCGTAAGTTTTAACTTCCTGATAGCTCCATCTCAGAAAATATATCCAACAATCAATAGTTGAACGATCGGAAATAAACTGATTTAATTTCTCTTCAGCTTCAATTTGTTTTTTCAAAACTAAAAATCTAAATTTTGTAGGATCTTTAATATCGTAAATATTTTTATAGCCTAACTCCTTACAGATAACTCTTGCTTGCTCTTCTATTATCTGTAAATCTACATTATCTTTAAGTTTATTTAATAGTGTAGTTTTTCCAACTCCTGCAGATCCTATAAGAGCAATTCTTCTTGGATTATTATTCTTAATCTTATTAATATAACTTTTTTTGTTATTCATATATATGTTTATAAATATACTCTTAGCGGGTAAGCATTAAGTAGAAGTATATGTTAAATTAAGTGAATACTTCGCATGAGGGTGGAACAATGAGAAAAGACACAGTTTTAATTTTAGCCTTAATTTCAATTTTTTCAATTGCAAATTTAAAAGCAGTAGCAAAGTATGCAGACAATACAGGGTTTGATCCAACGTATTTACCCCATACTACAAAATCAGCAATCGATTTTAAGAAAAAAGATGCATTACAGTGGTACACAAACAATGTAGACAAGAAAAAGTTCTACTATGAAAATAAAAATCATACGGCAGATAAAGAAATTGCTTTCTTAAAGAAGAATGCATTACAGTGGTACACAAACAATGTAGACAAGAAAAAGTTCTACTATGAAGATAAAAATCATAGTGCGGTTAAAGAAATTGCTTTCTTAAAGAAGAGAGCATTAAAATGGCATGAAAGAAACAGCCAGTTATAAACAGTAAAAATTGTTCTTAAAAGAAGAAGTAGTAGAAATCGATAATCCCAAAATAATCATTTGGAATGAGATACTTAATACTATTTTAAAAAAAGTCAAGATTGATTCTGATCAGATAGTTAAAATTAACCTGGTTAAATCTTCTTTTTCTAAGCTTTATTTTCATTTGATTTACATGAAGGACAGCAGATTTAAGACTTTTATAAATAATCCTTATAGATCAAACATAAAGATTTCCAATCAAAACACTATAAAGGATATCTCAGTTTTAGTCATTCCAACCGGAATCGGTGCCAGCATCGGGGGGTACGCTGGCGATGCAAACCCATTAGCCAATGCATTTTCAAAGACTAATAAATATCTTTTAACTAATCCAAATGTAGTTAATGGTGCTGTTTTTAGCAATCCACCTGAAAATATGATTTATCTTGAAGGATATTTTTTAAATCAATTTCTAATGGGTCAATGTGGCTTAAACCTAAATTATAAAAATAAGATTGGAGTAATTTTTGATAAGTCTATAAAATCTTCTAGGCTTGATTATGAAATCAATGTTTTAAATGCCACAAAAGCTTTTTATGGAGCAGATATTGTTGGATATTCAATTACTAATAAACCATTAAATGTAAAAATTAAAGTAAATAAATTGGGGTTTTCATCTGGTGAGATTCAAAATATTGATTCTTTAATTGAAAAAGCAAAATTCTTAAAAAGAAAAGGGGCCACTACCTTAGCTATCTGCACTAAAATAAAGGATAGTAATTTAAATCCAAAATATATTTCTGGTTCAGGTATCGATCCCATTGGCGGAATTGAATCAATTTTATCTCACATCGTCTCTGCATACACAGGATTAGTATGTGCCCATGCCCCAGTTTTAGCCTCAGGTGAAAAGACAAACCACAAAACAATTTCTCCACTAGCTTCCGCTGAATATGTAGCTGATACTTTTTTACCCTCAGTTATAAATGGACTAAGATATGCTCCAGAAATTTCTAAAATAGAATCTAAAAACAATAAAACATATAAAAACATTTCAAGCATTGTCTTGCCTTATACAGGATTTGGAAGTCCTGGAGTAATGGCTATAGGAAACCATTTGAGAAGTGTCTATTTAATTAAAAGTAATGAGACTTGCCTAAAGGTTAATCCTAATCACTTTAATATGAAATTTAATATTAAAAGAAGTTATTTAGATTTTCTAAATAAGTCTGCTTTAAGTGAAAGTAAAACCTCTCCATCTTCACTCAGCAGACCTGTTCAAGCGGTAAAAGAATTAATTAGCTAACAAGTCTAGATTTCTTACCAAAAATAAGTTCTTTGATTGACTGATTAATATTTTTTTCCGTTAAGCTTTTAGCAAATAATCGCCTTAGAACTGTGGGTGAAAGTCTTGATCCAAATCTCATTTTTCTAGCGGTTCTGTCAATGATAAGATTTATTGTTCTTGTAGATAAAGGAATTCTAGTATTATTTTCTCTTAAGGTTTTTGATATTAAGAAATCATCTAAAGTTATAGGAGATTCAGCATTTAATCTTCCTATTAATTTCTCTGTTAATGTAAGTGTTTTTTTGTCTATGAATGTCAATTGATTTTTCGAAATAATGATTTGGCTATTTGCAAGGTTAATATCTTTTATTTTTAAAGATAGAACTTGTTTTACAGTTAAACCAGATTTCGCTATCAGAGAAAAAATAATCTTATCTCTAATCTCTTGAAAGTTACTCTCAGGCATACTATTTATGAAATCAAGAACTTCTTCATATTTTGCAGATAAATTAAAATCTATACCTGGCATAGGTAGTGATATAGATATAAGCGGGTCAGGAACATTGATTCCTGAGTCCACCAAGTAGCTTATAAAATTCCTAAGAACGGTAATTTTTCTTCTAAATGAAGCATAGTTATATTTTTTTTTAATCTCTTCAATATATTCTTCCATCTGCTCTTTGCTGGGAATAGTATTAATTTCCAATCTTAAAAAATATTTTAAAAAATGGAGTAAGTCTACCTGATAAGCTCTAAAAGTATGATATGGAGATTTCTTTACATCCTTTAACCAGGATATATAATTTTGTACTGATTCATCCAGAAAAACTGTCATAGAAGATTTACCGAGTCTACATCGAGGATTATGTCTACTTTAGCATTTTTCTTAATTTTATTAAATAAATTGTTGAAAATATAGTCTTTTGCTTCCTGATCTTTTATTTTACATAAAATGTGGTGCCTGTATTTGTTCTGAATCTTTGAAAAGAAGCATGGAGCAGGACCAAGGAAAGAAGAAGACTGAGAGGATGAGGATTGTATACTGTTTAATTCTTTTAAAACTTCATCAGCATAACTCAGACATTCTTTTTCATCCTGAGATTGAAAGATTATTCTTATTAAGTTTGTAAATGGTGGATAACTTAGAGATTCTCTCTCTTTAATTTCATTTTCATAAAAGTCTTTATAATTATGTTTTTCAATGAATCTGAAAACTGGATTATCAGCCTGATATGTTTGAATGAAAACTCTTCCTAATTTTTCACTTCTCCCAGCTCTTCCTGAAACCTGCGTAAGCAGTTGAAATGCTCTTTCATGAGAAATGTAGTCAGGAAAATTAAACATTGTATCAGCCATAACAACTCCAACAAGAGTTACATTTGGTAAGTCTAAGCCTTTAGCTACAATCTGAGTTCCTATTAAAATGTCAGCATTTCCCGATGAAAATTCTTTCCAGTAATTAATATATTGATCTTTTCCTTTTAGTTTATCACTGTCTACCCTAAGTACTTTTGCTGATTGAAAAGTTCTTTTAACTTCTTCTTCTAATTGCTCTGTCCCTACTCCAAAGAATTTAAAATGAGGACTTTTACACTCCGGACAATCCTGTGCAAAATTAAGATTTATACTTTTTATATAACCACAATGATGGCAAACCATAGTAGCTGGGTTTTTGTGAAAAGTTAGAGGTACTGAGCAATTACTACAGTATTGTATGTATCCACAGGCTCTACAAAAAATATGACTTGAATAACCTCTTCTATTTAAAAGCAGTATAACTTGCTCTTTTCTGCTTAGCGTCTCATTTATAGCAGTACGCAAAACTGTAGAAATAATATTCCTACCTCCTCCTCCAATCTCTCTTCTTAAGTCAGTTATATAAACTTTTGGCATTGGAAGATCCTGAACTCTATGTGGTAATTCTAATAATGTTCCATTTTTCAAGCAATCATAATATTCAGAAATATTTGGTGTTGCTGTTCCTAAAAGTACAGGACAATCTTCAATTTCCCCTCTCTTTATACAGGCTTTTATGGCATCGTACCTTGGAGCAGGTGAAGCCTGTTTATAAGAAGCATCATGAGCTTCATCTATAACAATTAATCCGAGATTTTTCATGGGTACTAATGATGCTGATCTTGCTCCCAAAATAATTTTCGCATCATTATTAATCAGTCTCTCAAAATTATTCACTCTGTCTTGTTTCGTAATTGAGCTGTGCCAGATTATTATATTTTTTGAATCAAACCTTTCTACAAGCCTTTGGTAGATCTGAGGAACAAGATAAATCTCAGGCAAAAGGTAAATTACATTTTTTCCATTTTTAATAGCCTCTTCTATAAGTCTTATATAAACCTCAGTTTTTCCAGAGCCAGTCACTCCATGCAGAAGAAATAAATTATTCTTATTTCTTTTATCTAAAGATTCCTTCACCTTATTAAAAGCATCTTCCTGGTAACTGTTTAAAACAATTTTATTTATATTGTTTGACTTTTCAATAGGCACTTCTCTGTATGAAGATTCTTTCTTTACTTGTTTTTTCTTTTGAATCTTATTCCAAATGACTCCTTTTGATTTCAGATTATTTATTATTTTGTAAAACTTTTGTTTTGTTAGATTTGATTTTTGAAGTAGAAATTTATATGAAAGGCTTGAACTCTTACTCTTTAAGAATTTACTTACTATAAAAGATTCTTCTTTAGACAACGAATCTATATTGCTGAAGCTAGTATCAAACTCTACTTCTTTCTTTGCTTCATCTAAAACATCTGAAATAATTGATGCAGAAAGAACAGTGCCAATGTTTGTCATATAGTATTTGCTAAGCCAATTTGCAAACTCTATATACTTCTTGTCCCATATTTGATCTTTAAAAACAATTTCATATATGGATTTTAAATTAAATCCAAGATTTTCTTCTTTTGAAGTTTCAAGAACATATCCATTTAACTCTTGATTTCCAAAGGGGATTTTAACGATTGACCCAGACTTAATATCAGTTTTTAGTTCTTCAGGAATACTGTAGAAAAAGAAATCATCATTTTTTAATCCTAGGGGGAGATCTACAGCAACTTTTGCTATGCTTTTATTTTCATTCTCAATACTCATAGATTAAAGCCGCCTGCATATTCTATATGTGCACCTGTCATGTAATCACTTTTAATAGTTTGGATAACCAGTTCTGATATACCTTTTAGCTTTCCAAGCCTTTTTAATGGAATCATTTCATATGGCTTACTTAAACTATTTTCCATTACTCCTGGTGAAATCATATTTATAAGAATATTGTTTTTTGCTTCTTCCTTTGCATAAGCTTTTGTAAGTAGAAGAACTCCAGTTTTAGCAATTTGATAAGGTAAGATGCCTGGTTTTGCTACCATTTGACCAGTTGATGCATATCCAATATTTATAATCCTCCCTAACTTACTCTTCCTAATAAGGGGCAATCCATACTTTGTACAATAAAAAGTTTGATTTAAATTACTGTTTAATATCTCATGCCATTCTTTAATCTCAAGCTTGTTAAGGTCTTTTTTTAAATAGTTTCCTACATTGTTAACTAAAATATCTAATTTCCCAAACTCATTTTTAATTTTTCCAAACAATGCTTTTACTTCTTTTTCTTTTGTAAGATCAGCTTTTAGAAATAATGATTTTACTTTTGGATCAATTTCTTTCTTTAATCCTTTTATCTCTTTTAAATCTTTGTGGTAATGAACTATTACATTACACCCTTCATTTGCCAAGGCATTTAAGATAGCTTTGCCAATGCCACATGAAGACCCAGTAACTAATGCTGATTTACCTTTAAGCATGATGTAAATTATAAAATAAAGCCAAGACTTGTGCTAATCAGTAAAACAATAGTTTTTAAACAGCAATAAACTTGCCCATTTTTCTAAATTTTTCCTGTCTGTCATTTTTAACTTCTTCAGGAGAAAGTTTATTAAGTTCTGAAAGGTGTTTTTTTATAGTTTCTAATACACTTTTACATGTTTCATCTGTGTTATAGTGTGCTCCGCCAAGAGGTTCTGAAATTACTTCATCTGCAATTCCAAGTTCATATAAATCTTTCGCTGTAATTTTTAAAGCATTTGCCGCTTCTGCTGATTTATCTCTTGTTCTCCAGAGGATTGCAGCACAGCCTTCTGGCGAAATAACTGAATAAACAGAATTCTCAAGCATTAAGATTCTATTTGCAACTCCTACTGCAAGAGCTCCACCAGAACCACCTTCCCCATAAACTACAGAAATAACAGGGACTTTTAATCCTGCCAACTCTCTTAAATTCATAGCAATTGCCTGGCTTTGATTATGAGCTTCAGCTTCTAATCCTGGATATGCACCAGGTGTATCTATAAATGTTATAACAGGCATATTAAATTTTTCAGCATGATTAAAAAGCCTAAGCGCTTTTCTATACCCTTCTGGCGATGGCATACCAAAATTTCTCTTTTGATTTTCTTTTATGTTTCTACCTTTTTGAGTAGCAATAATCATTACAGTCTGACCATCTATTTCACCTAAGCCACCTATAATAGCTGAGTCATCTTTACCAGATCTGTCTCCATGAAGTTCATACCATGTAGGACTAATGCATGAGATATAGTCAACAGCATAAGGTCTTTGCGGGTGTCTAGCAATTTTTACTCTATCAATAGGAGAAAGATTCTTATAAATTTCCTTTTTTGTTTTTTCATATTCCTGCTTTAAATCGTCCAGAACTTTTGTATTTCCATTTAAAATGGATTTGTTTTCAAGCTCTGTAATTTGCTTATTTAATGTATGCAATGGTTTTTCAAAATCGAGTGGAACTACTTCTTGTTTCATTTTTCTTTTACCTTTTCATCTTTGAATTAAACTAAAATAGGAATTTTACTTATGCTTTTTAATTCTGCCTTAAAAGCATCTTCTGCTATTTGCCTGGGAGTATGAAGCTTAATTAGATCAGAAATGGTTTTCTTTAGATCTTTTCTATGTACAACCATATCAATCTGCCCATTCTCTAAAAGATATTCTGCAGTTTGAAAATCCTTTGGCAGTTTCTGTCTAATAGTTTCTTCAATAACACGTCTTCCAGCAAAACCAATTCTAGCTTTAGGTTCAGCGATAATAATATCTCCTAACATTGCAAAGCTAGCAGTAACTCCTCCGAATGTAGGCTCAGTTAAAAGTGAAATATAAAGAAGTCCTGCATCATGGAGATCTTTTAATGCACTTGAAGTTTTTGCCATTTGCATAAGACTAAGAATTCCTTCATGCATTCTTGCTCCACCAGAACTGGATACTATTACTACGGGAAGACTGTTTCTAACAGCCCTTTCTATTAGCCTGGTGATTTTTTCACCTACTACAGATCCCATACTTCCACCTATGTACTGAAACTCCATTGATGCAATTGCATATGGCTGATTGTCTACAGTAGCTATTCCTGTAACTATAGCTTCTTTTGATCCTGTAGACTTTTCTGCATCTTTTAAACGATCTTTATAAGGTTTTAAGTCTGAGAAGTTAAGTGGATCATCAGGTAGGATATCTTCATCAATTTCAATAAAAGTACCATAGTCAATTAACTGTTCAATTCTTTCCATAGCAGTAAGTCTATGATGGTGCTGACAGTGCCTGCATACGGACAATTCTTTTTTTAGCTCACTTGTATATAAAAGTTGTTTGCAATTTTCGCATTTATTCCAGAGTGAACATAAAGTTTCATCTGATGGGGCAGATTTTAATTCACTGCTTGGGATTCCATTTTGTTGTTTAGCGGCTTTTTTAAGCTGTCTGTTTTTAAAGAAATCCTTTAGTGCCATAAGTCTCCTTTTGTTAATCTCTTTATTGTCTTACTTAATACTTTTGAATCTCATTTGTTATGATTTGTTTAATCAAGTAAGCTATAGCGATTATACAATTACAAAATTAAGTGGCAAAATAAAATTTCGTTAATAATTAAAATGGAGATTGATGTCAGTATCAGGTATTAAAATGTTAAAAAAATATATAAATAAGAAAGTTAAAAAAAACAATGTAAAAATTGCTTTTATTGCTGATGGTGTAAAAAACTTTTCAAAAAATGATATTTTTCACGATTCTAGCTTTGCCTTAATGCTTGCATGTAAAGATCTTAATATTGATGTTTTTCTTACAGAATCGAAAAATTTAGAAATTATTAAAAATAAAGTTTTTGCTAAGTTTGATAAAGTTAGCGTAAAACAGATACCTGACAAGCATGTCAACGTATTAGAAACAGATATATTACCGCTAGATAGTTTTAATATTATTTTTGCAAGAAAAGATCCACCAATAAATGAAAATTTTATTTCTTATGCTCAAATACTTTCTTTAATCGACTCTTCAAAGAAAAAATCTCTAATAATAAATAGTCCGATTGGCATTTTAAAAGCAAATGAAAAACTCTATGCTTTAAATTTCCCGAACTTAATTCCTCCTACTATGGTTACAAGTAATAAAGAAAAAATAAGAGATTTTTTAGATAAACATAAAGAGGCTGTCATTAAACCCTTATTTGATAAGGCTGGAGGAGGAGTATTTTATTTAAATAAAAATATTCAAAATGCAGATGCCATTATAGAAGCAAGCACTGAAGACGGAAGCAGAGCCTCACTTATCCAAAAATATATTCCTGAAGTTCTTAGTGGTGATAAAAGAATAATTCTTTTAAATGGTAATCCTATTGGAGCAATGCTAAGAGTACCTAAAAAGGGAGAACTCAGAGCAAATATGAGTCGTGGTGCCAGTGTAAAGCCAGCAAAGCTTACAAAAAAAGATTATGAAATTTGTTCAGCATTAAAGCCATATCTTCAAAAAGATGGACTGTACTTTGCTGGAATAGATGTAATCGGTGGCTATTTAACTGAAGTAAATGTAACTAGCCCAACTGGACTTCAGGAAATTGAAAGATTTACGGGAAAACCTCTTGCTAAAGAGATTGTGCTTTGGGCTATAGAACAAGTAGGCAGTGACTTTAAAAGATAATAGTTTATATCTTTTTTTCTTGAAGCTAAATATTGTGAGTAATCTTATATCTCTGGGTATATAAATGGCCAAAGCTCTATAATTAAAATCTAAACTATGGAAACACTAACTACAGATTTACATGTAGCACAAATAATAATACTTAGAGTATTAATTTCATTAATTCTTGGTGTAATTATTGGTATTGAAAGAGGAATGAGTCACAAAACAATTGGGTTTAGAACAATATCGCTAGTCTGTGTAGGTTCTACATGTTTTACTTTAATTTCAATTTATGGATTTGAAGATGTTGACACCTCACGTATAGCGGCGCAGGTTGTTAGTGGTGTAGGTTTTTTAGGCGCTGGAGCAATTTTACATAAAGGTTATGTTACTAAAGGGCTTACTACTGCGGCCGCTCTCTGGGTATCTGCAGCAATAGGAATGGCATGTGGAACTGGAATGTTTGTTTTAGCTTCAGTCATAACTTTAATGTCTCTTATTTTACTTTGGGTGTTAAAGCCATTCAAAACTCACTTAGACCGTATTGTTGATAATGAAAACGGCAATGGAAATTCAAAACCAAGGAAAAAGAAAGTTGTTGTAGAAAATACTGTAGAAAATATAACAACAGAAGAAGGTTAGTGATTTAATTCACAACCTATAGCTTTATCATTAGAAACAAAGCAATCTCACATACAGCTTCAATCCTCTGTCATTGCGAGCAAAGCGAAGCAATCTCTAGATAATTTTATTAGCCCTACGAGATCCTCTCTTTAAGAGAACAAATTCTAAAAGATTAATTGCTAGAACAACCTATAGCTTTATTTTTGCTAGCGGCACAGCATGCTTTAAATATAGAACCTAATCTATCTGATAGTTCTTTGCTTGAACTACATCCACTACAATCATTTTTATTACAATTACTTTTAATAATTGAATTCCCTGTTGGAACATGGGTAGGCACTTCAGAAGCTGGAGCATTTTCTACTTGTGGATTTTGTGCAGGTACTTCCTGGGTAGGAGCTGGTATCTCAGGAGCTGGAGCACTTTCTGCTTGTGGATTTTGTGCAGGTGCTTCCTGAACAGGAACATGTTCTGCTGGTGGATCTGCTACAGCAGGAGTGTCAGTAGTCTGTGAATAAGAATTTAAGTTAAAAGATAAAAAAGTAAAGAACAAAGTTAAAGTTATGATTTTGTTAAATCTCATAGGTTTCTCCAGAATTATACTCTAGATATACCCCGGATTTATATGATAAAAACTCTAAATTTACTACTAAAAGCATGAATTTAAAACTAAAGGTGAGTATTATCAGGATTTTTGAAATCACTTCTAATACTTAATGTAACTTTATTTAACATTCTATAAGGATCTTAAGTATAAAAAAGTTTTGAAAATTCATTTGTGGAATAAGTCTTATATGGGGTTAGAAAGTAAGAAAAATACGAACGATAATCTTGATTTTATTGATGGATTGAGAGGACTTGCGGCATTAGTTGTTTTAGTTGGTCATGCAAGAAGTTTACTTTGGGAAGGATACCATGCAGGATTTTTAAATCACAGATCTGAGTATTCAATTTTAGATACTGTTTTAATGTATTTTTTTTCATTGTTTAAATTTGGTCATGAAGCAGTAATGTTATTCTTCGTAATTTCTGGATTTTGTATTCACCTAAGATACTCAAAAAAAATCATTGAAGAAAAAAAAGAATTTATATTTAATCCCAAAGATTACTTTATAAGAAGAATTAGGAGGCTATACCCACCTCTTTTAGTAGCATTATTTATAACTTTTATTTTTGACTCTTTTGGTATGCTCTTAGGTTTTGAAAACTACTCGCACAATACCACTTACACTTTAATAAATCAGAATGTGAACAATGATCATTCCTTAAAAACCTTAATTGGAAACCTCTTTTTCTTAATGAGTTCAGTTGTTCCAGCTTTTGGAAGCAACGCTCCTTTATGGTCTTTAATGTATGAATGGTGGTTTTATGTTTTATATCCAGCATGTTTGAAAATAAATATTAAGTCGATAATTGTTATGCCTATTATTTTATTTACTTTATTTATTATGAAAATCTTAAATTTTATGAGTGATTTTTTTTTATACCAAGTTTTATCAATGATGATAATTTGGTGGTTCGGCGTAATTTTGGCTGATATTTATAGCAGAAGAATAAAAGTAAATTTTTCATACTTATCATTTTTAATTTTGTCTTTTCCTATTATTAGTCTTTTTCACGTGAGTAATACCTTAGTTTATGACTTATTTTGTGGCTTAGGATTTACTGGACTTATATCAATATGTTTTTATATTAAAGAAAAAAAAGGAAGTGGTTTAAAGCTTTTATCTAAACTTAAATGTATTGGTGATATATCCTATACAAATTACGTAATCCACTTCCCCATCTTATATTTTTTAAGTGGTTATCTTATCCATAATAATGTAACTTTGCCAAGGAATTTTCATTGGGTTACATTTGGTGTTGTTTTTTGTTTATTTATCTCTTATATCTTACACTTCTTTATAGAAAAGCCATTTAAGTCAAAGAGTTAAAAGAAAGGATTTATTATTAGTTAAATATGGTTCAAAAAGTAAAAATTAGATTTCAAGAATTTAAAGATTTTCTTTCAGAGATTGACCTTAAACTAACCATTTTTGTCTTACCGATATTTTTAGGTTTTTGTGGAGCACTTTTTGAAGGATCTAGTTTTGCTCTTTTAATTCCTACAGTAAAAGGCATTATAGAAGGAAACACACACTTTGTAAAAGACATGCCCTATTTAAAGACTTTCTTTTCTATTTTACCCTTAGAATTTAAAGATAGAAGCATTAAAATATTTGCTATTTTAGTTTTGCTAACATTTATTTCTGTAGTGTTAAAGAATCTGTTTTCATATCTTACTTCTATATCCTCCTCATTTCAGGTCTGGCATTTCTCAAACAATTTACGAAAAAGGATTTTTGAAAAGTATTTAAGCTTTGGAAAGCTTTATTTTGATCAGAATAATATAGGCAGACTTCATGAGCTTCTTACAGGATATACCAGGCAGATTTCCCTTCAGCTAAGAGATGCAAACTCTACTATATTTATGCTGTTAACACTTATTGTTTATCTTTTTATAATGGTAAAAATCTCATGGAAACTTACACTTCTTATTTTTATAATATCTCCAGTCTTTTACTTTTCTTTAAATACTCTGGTTCATAAAATTAAACTTAGCTCTGAATCTTATATTATTAACTACAACTCACTACTTAAAAACCTTTCAAACTCTCTTCTCTGTATCCCCTTAATAAAAAGCTATTCATGTGAAGAGTTTGAAAAAGAAAAATTTAATAAGGATAGTGACAGAGTAGAGTCTAACGAATTTAGCATAGATAAAAAAAGAGAGTTAATTTCACCGCTTAGTGAGATCATGGTTATGTGTTTAATAATCGTTCTTATAGGAATAATGGCATTTCTTCTATATATCAAAAAAGAAGGAGAAGTATCCAGTTTTATGGTATTTTTCCTCTTGCTTAGAAGGTCAATGGGAGCCTTTTCCGCTGTCAGTAGATTTCAGTCTATCTTAAATGCTATTTCAGGACCTATTAGTGAAATAAAAACCATCTTTAATGATGAAAATAAATTCTTTGTAAAGTCAGGTGATAAAGAGTTTAAAGGATTAAAAGACAAAATAGAATTAAAAGATTTGTCATTTTCATTCCCTGGTAAAACCAGTGTTTTAAAAAGGGTGAATCTTTCTATAGAGAAAAATAAAGTTACAGCCATCGTGGGACCTAGTGGTGCAGGAAAAAGTACTATTATCAATCTTCTACTTAGATTTTATGACTATAAAGATGGTGAAATACTCTTAGATAATAAATCGATAAAAGATTTTTCCCTAAAATCATACCTTTCAAAAATTGCTTACATAAGCCAGGAAGCATATCTTTTCAATGATACGTTGAAAAACAATCTTATCTATGGACTAGGAGAAAGATCAGAGAAAGATATTTTAGAAGCTATAAAAAAAGCAAATCTAGAATCCTTATTAAATAAACTTCCAGATGGATTAAATACACAGATAGGAGATAGAGGAGTAAAGCTCTCAGGTGGTGAAAAGCAAAAAGTATCCATAGCTAGAACCATACTAAAGAATGCAGAAATATTAATTATGGATGAGGCTACTAGTTCTCTTGATTCTGTAAGTGAAAGAGAAATTCAGAGTGCATTACATGAAGCTTCTAAAGAAAGAACCACTATAGTTATAGCTCACAGACTATCCACCATTAAAAATGCAGATAAAATAATAGTAATCTCTGATGGAACTGTAAAAGAAGAAGGAAATCTAAATGAACTTATTTCTAAAAAAAGCTTATTCTATGAACTCTGGGAAGAGCAAAAGTTTTATTAGATAAATAATTTAAAACCCTAAACCAATGTGGGTTACATAAGACATTCTTTAATGTATGCATAAACTCCAGATAATGACCAATTATATTCCCTCACTACTGACGATAGTGGAAGAAAAAATCTAATCTTAGAACTTCAAACTCAAACATTTAATGAAAATATTAAAAACACTCTCATTCAGTATCAGCTTCTTACTGAGCAAGAACTCATAGAGCCAAATAAACTTTTTGGTAGTGCAAGTTTTTGTGAAAAGACAAGTAATCCTTTAAATAATATAAATAAAAATGCTTCTGTAATTTTCAGCACTACTCTTGATACCTTAGGCACTCCTACTGAAGTTGGATTTTCACTCACAGCAGAGATTACAGAAACAGTTCAAGATGTGCATGTTATAACTGAAATCTATGATAGTACCTCAATGACTCCATTAACCTCTTTCACTACAACTAAGCCTGGTCCATTTACTCAAGGGACAAATGCAAATCTGGGAAACATCAAACTTACTGCTGAGCAATTAAAAGACTTAATTGAAAAAGTAAAAGAAATTGCATTGAAATCAGGAAAAACTTTTAGCGAGGTTTGGAAAGGACTTAAAGGTACTATTAAGATATATGGTGCTCCCATTGCTTTAGAAGCAGTTAAAGGTTCAATTCCTTTATGGATACTAGAAGCAGGTCTTTCTGCACAGCCTGCTGGGGATTTAGATTACAAAATAGCACCTTTAGCTACTTGTTTTGTAACTAAAGAAATTGTTCAACCAGGAGAAAGTGTTAAAGTCATTTACTCTACATATAACTCTGCAACAACTAGTATTAGAATAAATCCACCAGGAAAAGAAAAGCAGGTTTTTAAGGATTTTGGGATATTACAGTTAAACCCAACTT
>CAZRTB010000012.1:0-25834 GCA_964602915.1 uncultured Gammaproteobacteria bacterium
GAAAAAGATGGATTCTTGCTTTCAGAGAGCGGTAATCGCTATCCAATTATAGAAAATATACCTATTATGTTATGCAAGAATAGAAAACACACCTTGCATGTCGCAGAAAAAACACTTCTTTCAACCCAAAAGAAAGATAATACTATTGACGAGTCAAATCTATATATTGAAACACTTGGTATAGATGAAGATCAAAAACAAACTATAAGAAATTTAATAAATAAAACTAAAATAGATCCTGTTGTTTCTGTGATAGTTGGTGCAACAAATGGAATCGCTTATAAACATTTAATTGGCAAGTTGGATTCGTATCCTATTCCTAAAACAGATTTTTTACCTTCCAGTCCTACACAAGATCTTTTTTTAGATATTGGATGTAATTGGGGTCGGTGGTCATTATCTGCATCTAAAAAAGGGTTTAAATGTGTTGGATTAGATCCCTCATTAGGGGCTGTCTTAGCAGCAAAAAGAGTTGCAAGCCAATTAGGTCTAAATCCCATTTTTATTGTTGGTGACTCTAGATACTTACCATTTAAATCTAATAGTTTTGATACTGTTTTTTCTTATAGTGTTCTGCAACATATGAGCTATGAAGACTTACAAACTTCTATAGATGAAATAAGTCGAGTTTTAGCTATCAATGGACAAAGCATTATTCAATTACCTAATAAAACAGGATTATTAGCACTGTATCATCAGTCTAAAAGAGGCTTTAAAAAAGCTAAAGATTTTGAGATTAGATATTGGAGTTTAGAATTTATAAAGAGAGACTTTGAAAATAAAATAGGAAAAACAGATACTTTTGTTGATTGTTTCTTTGGTCTGGGAATGCAAAGTAGCGATATTGAATTAATGCCATTAAATTATAAAATAATAATAACTCTATCTGAAGCTTTAAAGAGAGTATCTAATAAAATTAAACCTTTGACTTATTTTGCAGATAGTATTTTTTTTAAGTCAATTAAGAAGGGAAGTTTATAAAAAGCCACTTTTGATCGATTTCTTAAATGTGACATTTCAAGATCCAATCCCTCATTTGGAGAGACAAAAGTCTGAATAAAATCTGCAAGTACCCAGCTACATATTGAGGTTGTACGATATCGTTAAATCTTACTCACTCTTTAACATTTTTTACAAGCATTCCATCAACAATAATCTTATTTAGAAAACTTGTTTAAATCATACAAAAAGAGTTACAGAGATCTTTTATGCTACTCTTGGTCTTTGTATTAAATGCGGTACTTCAGTATCAAGCTCTTTATTTGGAGAAATCAATAGCTCAATAACATTTGCTAATCCACCAGCAATACCTTCAGGATTTTTAATCATCGTTGCTCTTTTTATAGGATCTTTCACTAACATTTGGTCAATAATGATGAAATTTAATAAACCATTAAATGACCCAATTACACCAGGCATTTTTATAGGTAAAGGTCTGTTTTCGGGCCTATCACAATTTTTAATTCTTCCCATTAATTCCCATCCATCATCTCCTGTCCTTTCAAACGGATGTCTACCCATTAACAATTGATAAATCACTATTCCAGCAGAGAAAACATCAGATTTTGGACCGATTATACTTTTATTTGTAACCGTTCCTTTTAATATCTCTTCTTTTGTTCTAGCCTGTTCTGGAGAAAGATAACGAGGTGTTCCTGCTACTCCTCCTGGTCTAGTAATACCTTGTTGTCTGGTTAGTTCTAATAATGTACGATCTATCGGAGAGTAAGCTTTATTTAATCCAAAGTCTGTAACATATGGATTTCCTTCAGTATCTATCAAAACATTTGAAGGTTTTATATCTCTGTGAATAATCCCTAGATTATGTAAGAACTGTAATTGCCTAAGGATTGTTATCGCTAATTTTATTCTTTCTTTAAATTTTACAGAAGCTTCATTTCCATACGCTTCAAGATCGCAAACTTTACCATCTGGTCCATCAATATATGGCATTACCATAAATGAAAAGCTATTGTCTTTTGGATTATCTTCATCTAATAGTGGTACAGTCGCTTTTGCACCTATATATTCAGAACTATTTTCTGTTTTTCCTTTAGCAAGTATTTTTTCTCTTATTTGAGTAATACCTCTCCATGCTTCTTTTTCCTGATCAAATCTTTTTGCTGCATTTTCTAACAGATCAGAATCTGTATCTGGTTTTAAGACTTTAATTGCTACAAATTCACCAAGCTTATTTTTTGCTTTATAAACCTGCCCCATTCCTCCATTACCTATCAATTCAGTAACTATGTAGACTTCTCCAGATCTTCCTGTAATCCTTTGTCCTACTAGATTTCTAGGCGGAAGTTTTACTTCTAGAGGATCAGCACCAGCTACAAGTTTCGATACAGACGATTCTCTTGCTCTACCTGCAGATTCTGCAGGTGATAAAAGCTTACGATCAACACTAGCATCAGAATCATTAGAATCATGTAAAGGTGTATCTCCTTGATATACAACAGTTTGATCTTTGTCTGCTGGAATAATTGCAGGTTGACTTTGTCCTGGTTTAATATTTTGTATTGTACTCATATTTTTTTATCTATTCTATCTGCAAGACATTCAATAAATATCTGAACTATATGATGGAAAGATATACTACCAATTGTAATATATGACATATACTATTTGTGTCTTATTTAAGAAGAATTATTAAAAAAATATAATACTTTTTTCCTATTAGCAATAGGCTAAACAGATTATTTTTACTTCTTATCTAGAGAAAGTTGAATCTACTTAAGAAGAAGACTGGTTTCTACAAGTAAATACAGTAGTGTTTTTAATAAAGAGCAATGTTTAACGTATTTAATTGATTTATAAGTTAAAGCCAAATAATAGATTAATTTTTTTTTAAGTATTTTTTTATTGAAAAGCTATATACTTTCTTTAATTGATATTTTTTCAAGAACAATATATTTAATAGACCATCATAGTATATAGATTATGAAAGTAACTAATAGAAGTGTAATTGTAGATATTGGTACTGGTGAATTGTCACTTAGCCATACTCATGTTTTAGCTCCAGGGGTATCGACTTCTTACTTTAGAGACTTTAAGTTAAACGAAACAGCATCAGGTCAGTCAGATACCAAAATCACAGATCCTAGGACTAAAATTGCAGAAATTTTGGTTCCAAATGCTACAAGTTATCCTTATACATATACAGATGAAATCAAAGCCAATAAAATTCATGAAGCATTACAAATAAATGCAATTAATGAGTTTAGTTTGCTGGACTTAGAATCACAAACCTTTCCTTCAATACTGTTAGATCCAGCAACTAAAAAAGAAATTGTTAAGCCATCCCAAGGGTCAGATATTCAAGAGCTTAGAAAGTACGCTCTTGCTGTATGTAGTTATAATCCACAAAGATACCTAGAATTATACAGAAAAAAATTGAAAGACTTAACACTTGAAGCTTTTTTACAAAGACTATACTTTGATATAAATTCGGTACTCTCAAAATACAAAGATGAATTAAAAATCGATGATATTTTAAGAGAATTATTAGAATTACGAGCTGGTAGTGGGAATGAGTCTGGTATTAGAGATCTAGATGATTCCGGGGAAATAAAGCAAAGTCTTTTAATTGTAAAAAACATTTTAAGGCTAAATAAACAATATCCCGGAGCTATCGATTTAATTACTTGTCCTGATTTGTTTCGAAGAATAAATCAATCAAATGATTCTAGTGATGACAATAATTCTTTATATTCAGAGATTAAAGATCTCTACGAAACAAGCCCAGAAGGTTTTAGATTAGCAGTTGCAAGCTTAAATGAGATGTGTTTTTATAAATCAGTAGAGATTAGATGTAAAAAACATGAGGGTCGCTGGCCAAATCTGCTTTCAGAAGCACTAGATGAAATTATAAGAAGATTTGATGAGTCACCTAGAGAACAAATAAGAAGGAAAGGATCCCATACTGAACAGTTAGTCGGACATTCAATAAACAAAATTTTAACTGATTTTGATAAAGCCTTCAATTTAGAGGTAGAATGTATAAAATCTCTAGCTAATAATGATTCAAGACTTTCTTTCAATCCTAATTCTGCCAAGAGTGTTGTAGAGGCTAGAAAAATGGTTGCAGAACGACCGACCCCACCTCAACCCGCTCAAAGACCTGTTACTAAACCTGCAGATACAACAACAGCGAGCTCACAAACACCAGCTCCAAGGACATTAGCACAAAGAACCCCTTCTCCTCCCTCACCAGCTCAAAGTCCTGCGGCAAGAACACCCGCTCCAGCAACTCAATTTGATTTTGCAAATATAGATACAACAGGATCAACACCGATACCCACTAAAGCTGGAAGGACAAGAAGAAGTTGGCTATGGTTAGCTGGTGGTGGTACTGTAGTACTTTCCATAGCGGCCGCTATATTTGGGGCAAGACATTTAACAGGTAATGGAGATGGCGGGAAAGGGGAAATTAATGGACCTGATCATGTTTCAAAGGTAGAAAGAGATCCTGGTGAATTAGCTAAAGAAAAAGAACAACTAATTAATGAAATAATAAAAATAAATGCTGAAGAAAAGAAATATTTAGCATCTTCAAAACCTGCTTTAGATAAAACAAATAAAGATTTATGTGAGAAATATAAACTTCCTGTAACGGTATGGAATCAAACCGATGAAGGTATTATGAAGACTGTTTTAGAGAAGTTAAACAATCAAGATTTATTAGAAATCTGCAAAGCTAAGCTAACACTTATGGCTGATAACTATGCTGATCCAGTAAAGCTAACTGAACAAGTAAAAGCTCAGGTTCATAGTGAGATGAAAGAGATTGATGAGAGGTATGGGTTAAAAGATATCTGGACTACTTCTGATGAAAAGGAAAGAATAAATAAAACCTTTGAAGCTATATCTCAGATGAAGAGTAAAGGGTACACAGAAAAACTTGTAAATTATATTTCAGAGAAATATTTAAAAGTTCCTATGGTTTATTTTTTCCGAACTCCTTCAGAGTCTTTCTTTAAATCTAGCGTTAAAGATTTATTAGAATCTATAGATAATGCACCTGTCCCGAAACAAGAAGAGAAAATAGCTATAAAGGATTTATGTCAAAAATATTTAAACGAAGCTATAGATAAAGATAATTTTATAGATTCAGTTATCAAGATTTATCCTTATAACAATGGAAAGATTTATAAAGGTGGCATTATCTCAGAGATATTTTTAAAAGAAATTAAAACTAACAAAATACCAGATCATGTTCTTAAAGGCTTCCCCCGTGACATTTATGATAAGAATTTATTATTGCCAGACATCTTGAGAGATACAGTTTCAGAAAAAGAATGGTATTTAGGTGAAAATGAAAATATCCAAGTCTCTTGGATATTTATGGGATTGCCATTATGTAATACGGGTGGCATAACTCAATACTTACTTACTACCGAATTAAAAAGAGATGAGTTAAGAGTTCACAGGATGGCAATAGACAAAGTGTTATCAGTAATAAAAGATAAAATTAACAATAAACTAGACATTAGTAAAGCAAATAGTCTAAATCTTAAAAGAGAGATTACAAAATCAGTTTCTATAGAAAAAGTCAATTCTATATTAGAAGATTTATTAGAAAGAAAAAAACTATACGTGGCTTCTTATAGATGCATAATTAGATTTGATGAGATTTTAACACTACTTCAAAAAACGGAATCTGAAATCAAAGAGTAATATCTAAGATCTATTTTTTAGATTGTATTATAGATTCATAAATCTTAGCATCCACTAAAAATCTAAACCAAAATCCTTGTAAGAAATGGAAGATCAACCCTTCTTTTCCATCTAAAAATCCAGCTTTTAAAAAGTACCTATAGAAAAAATAGATTAATGATCTAATAAATAAGGGGCTATTTAAATATAAATCTTTGAAATATCTTTTTCTTTCTATAGGATTTTCAGACAGCTTACCCTTAATATAAATATTACTTTTACTTTGAGAAAAAGATTGTTCTGCTTCTAATGTACTCCATTTATTATGTCTCTCAGTAAATTTAGAAATGCTTTCACCTATAATATCTTCTATATCACCATGAAGAATACCTACATTACTATCTACTTTAAAATGCTGATCATATAAAGTATCTTCGCACCTGCCATAATTTCTCTTAAATAAAACATTATGATAGCTAGGATAGTGTCCTCCATGTTTTATCCACCTATTCATAAAGATGGTTTTTCTGGAGACCATAAATCCATTATATTTATCAAATAATCCAGAAGAAAAACTTTTTTCTATACTCTCTTTTAGAGCATTAGTCACTCTATGATCAGCATCAAGATTCAAGACCCACTCATTTTTTATGGGGAGATTTTCTAGAGCCCAGTTTCTTTGTTTCCCGTAATTTTCAAACTCGTGCTGAAAGACCTTATTCGTATATTTCTTCACTATCTCTAAAGTCCTATCAGTAGAAAATGAATCAACTACAAATATTTCATCAGAAAAATCAAAAACACTTTTTAAACAGTTTTCTATGTTTCCTTCTTCATTATAGGTAAGAATTATTGTTGCTATAGGGAGTTTCATTTTTTTCTTGCTATTATTATCATAGATTTCCACAAATAAGGCATCCTTCCAGCTCCTAGGAAATCCAAAACTTTAAACCCATTTTGTTCTAAAAGAATTGAGATAGTTTTCTTAGAAAAGAATCTTATATGACCACATATATCTAAAGGATTAGCATGTTTATCAAATCCATTAAACAAGGCTATAAGGAAATTTTTTAGATATCCATGATATGGAGTTGTTATTATTAATATTCCATTTTTTTTCAACCAATAATTTATATTCCACTGCATTGAAGACTCATTATTCATGTCTCAACTCTTTAAACCTTTCTATAATATCTTCAGTAACTTTGTCTATAGAGAAAGTTTCATTTAAAAGATTTCTTGCATTTTTGACATATATTCTCTTATCGTTATCTAACATTCTTTTCATACCCAGATATAAGCTTTCAGGATCTATTTCTGTAACAATTCCAGCATTGTATTTAATAATATCTTTAGATAAGGCTACTTTATCTGAAACTACTACTGGAGTGTCACATGCCATAGCTTCTACTACTGACATACCAAAGTTTTCACTATAAGAAGATAAAACAAACATTTCTGCATTTCTGTAAGCAGAAAACTTATCACCTCCAGATAATAAGCCAGTAAATAAGACCTTATCCTTTATGCCTTCTTTCTCTATAAGTTTGTCTAATTCTTTTTTATAACCATCATTATCTGTCCCTGCTATTACTAAGTACAGATCTTTCACCTCACCACTTAATTTACTAAATGCAGGAATTAAAATATCTAAGCCTTTCTTTTTAGATATCCTTCCTAAAAACAGGATATATTCTTTTTCATTTAACAGTGGATATTTTTTTATAAACAACTCCTTATTTTCTGCCTGCTTAAAAGTATCTAAATCAATCCCATTAGGAATAACAAAACATTTATTCTTTAGCTTTAAATACTCAAATACTTTTACTTTTTCATCTTCAGAAGTAAAGTGAATAGCAGAAGCTTTATCCAGAATAATCCACTTAAACGAATTCAGATAAAATTGCTTTATTAGTTTTGACTTTAATTCAATTGTTTCTCTATACAGTGTTCCTCTAGGTGAAACAATGAATGGTTTTTTATTTATGATACATGATAAAGCTCCAGCCAGCACTGTAAAATTCCATACTGGAAAGATATATACTACATCAAAATCCTTCACTATTTTACAAGCTTCTAAAAATAATCTTGGTGAAAATGTAAAATGTTCATAGAAGTAATATTTTAAATACTTAACTTTTACCCCGTCTATATCATGCCATTTGTTTAGTTCTATATCTTTTTCAATCCCCGCATTTGTCGTCAGAACTGAAACTAAAAATCCTTTCTGGACTAAAGCTTTGCATAAATTATGGATGGATTCTATGGGTCCACCATATTTTATGGCTGGGAAATATGAAGGTGTTATAAAAAGTATTTTCACAAACATTTACTCCTAGCTTAAAATAGCTTTTATAATATTTTTTCTATAATTTTCCCATGTGTATTTCTCAGCAGTTTCTCTGGCATTTAGCCCCATTTCTTTAATTCTTTCTCTATGATTATAAAAATACATTATTTTTTCTTTAATAGCTTCTTCATCTTTAGCTTTAATAATAAAGCCATTATATCCATCTATAACTATATCCTTAGCACCTACATTTTCTGTAACTATTACAGGTAGTCCAGATGCCATGGCTTCTAATACTACTAGTCCAAAGCTATCTATTAATGAAGGGAGTATAAAAATATCAGAAGATTGGTAAATCTCTTTAAGTTCATCTTTGTTTTTAAAACCTAAAAATCTGATATTATTTTTATTCTTTTCAAGAATATTATTAATATTAAAAGTACAATTCCCAACTAATATAAGTTCAAACTTGTCAGGATCTAAATCTTCAAAGGCTTTTAATAAATAAAATATCCCTTTATTAACATTAAGCCCACCCACATATAAAATTTTAATTTTGTTTATTGTCTTAGATCTATTTAAAAAGTTATAAAAATTTATGTCTACTCCATATGGTACTAATCTTAGTTTTTCGGCACTTATTCCATTATTAATTAAAAGATCTTTTGATAAGGCTGATGGAACGATTATAATATCTGCTAATCCTAACTCCTTATTTTTGATATTAGTTATATTATTATTTAAATCCAGATTCAGCTTATTTAAAAAAATATTGTTTGAGTAATTGTTTTGGTCGTATTTGTCTTGAAAACTCCAGTGCAATCCAGCTAAATCCAGAATGCATCTTACTCCTTTTGCTTTACAAATAGAAAAACTTCTCAAGCAAGAAGTTTCATACCCTATAAAGAATTGAATATTAAGATTTTTTATCTTTTTTGAGACTTGCTGATCAAAATATCTATCAGTAAAAAAATTTAAATATTTGCTAATTAATTTATTCTTAAATATTCTAGATATAAACAAGCAAAAAGAACTAATTACAGGATCTTCTTCTACATACTCGTCCAGTTCATATTTAGATGATCTTGTACTTAAAAGTTTTTCAATCCTATTTTTCATTTTTCTAGGCAAGAATTTAATAACTGAGTATAATTTGCTACTACTACTATAAAAAATAGATGTATAAAACTTATAGAGAAGACCCTTCTCTTTTAAAGCATATGCAAGCTCTGCTGAGTGCTGTGTACCTGGATGAGCAATAACAATTTTTTCCATAGATAAATTATTTCATCTTCTTCTCCGTTAGTAAAGTGGAGTCAAGGAATATGTTAGATAGTGTGATAGCTAGTAGCAAATATTTAATATCCTAAAATAGTAGAAGAGATAAAGCAAACATTTGGATATAATGATCTATGCAAATGAAACTATTAATCTTAACTAAAGATTTTTCTAATGTACCTGGTGGAGTATCAGATTATTGTAAAAACTTATCAGATGGGTTATCTAAGCTTGGAGTTAATGTATACGTTATCACGTCTAAAAATAAGAAAGTCATAAATGATTATGATGGTATAAAAATATTTCCTATTATTGATAAATGGGATTTTTCATGTATAAAGGTCATTCTTAATAAAATAGAAGAGATCAAGCCTGATGTTTTTAGTCTTCAGTTTGTAAGTTATGCTTATAACTATCATGGTATTCCACTATGGATTCCACTTCTCTTATTCTTACTAAGGATTAAAAAGATACTAACTATAACCACTTTCCATGAAGTTGCTATAGTATTTAGTAAAAACCCTAAATATTGGTTAATCGCTATTATACAGAGAATAATAAATCTTTTTATATGCATTTTCTCCCAAAAAATCATTGTTTCTATTTCTTACTGGAGATCCATGCTATCTCTTTTTAAATCAAAAATAGAAATTATTCCTATAGGTAGTAATTTCCTTCCTGTATCCATGTCAGAAGATGAAAGATCTTCATTAAGAAATCTTATAGCACCAAATAATGAATTTATAATATCAACAATAGGATTTAATGATTCATATAAAAATGATAGTCTCATTCTAAAAGCAATAAATAACATTAATCTAACTTCAGAAAGAAAAGTAAAATTCTTAATTATAGGGGGGCTAGGGAATAACAACTGTATTAAAGATAGAAATTTGATAAGAGATATATATTTTACAGAATTCTTAGACCAT
Source organism: uncultured Gammaproteobacteria bacterium (assembly GCA_964602915.1). GTDB lineage: Bacteria > Cyanobacteriota > Vampirovibrionia > 2-02-FULL-35-15 > 2-02-FULL-35-15 > CAZRTB01. Next base: position 10,159 of record CAZRTB010000012.1, read on the forward strand.
GAAAATGCTTATAAACATTTATCAGTTAGTGATTTATTCATAATGTTAAGTACAGATGTAAGAGGTGGGATAAGTTTAAAAAGTGGTTCTATAGCTTCAGCTTATTGTGCTGGCTTGCCTATTATTAGTACATCTGGAAAGCTTACTGATCCATGCTTTAAACATCTGGGAAATGTTTATTTCATAGAAGCTATGAATGAAAAAGAAATAAAGAATGCAATTTTAGCTTTAATTAAAAACGATTCATTAAGGGTGAATCTTTCTAAAGGTGCTAAAATCTTTTATAAGAATAATTTGGACTGGGAAATAATTAGCAAGAAATTTAAAGAAATCTGTGAGTCAGCTAAAAATAATTAATAGTGATAGTTTAGCGTTAAAGCTACTTGTATCAATATTAGTATTGGTTCTAGTGACCTTACTTTCCGTAGTGGCTGTCTATGGAATTACAAAGATTTTTTTTGGTGTTATTTCTACAATATTTATTATTCTACTTTCTGTATTGTTTTGGGAAAAAGCCTTACTGTATATTTTTCTCTGGACAGTTATTTCTGGTGCTTTCAGAAAATGGGTTTTCCCTGGACAGACAGATATAGTCTTTTTCTTTAGCCAGCTTATGATTACTGGAATATATATAGGATTTTTACTTAAGAATTTGAAAAGCGGAAAAACAATTCCATCAAACGAAACAGGAAGTATTAAATTTATGAATTTTATACACATGGTTTTTTTTATTTGGTGTGCTTTAACCTCATTTTTTCAGCTCGATAATATTTTAATTTTAATTATCGGTTTAATACTTTATTTTTACAATGTACCGATCTCTTACATCTTACCGAATTTAAAGATTTCATATAATGATATAAATTTGTTTTTTAAAAAAATAATTATACTTAGTCTGCCTATTTTAATACTAGGTTTTATACAGTACTTCAGCCCTGCTAGTAGTCCTATAAATAAATACTCATCTAAGGATATTGAATCTATAGCTTTTGTAGGAACTCATCCTAGAATCACTGGAACTTTCTCTTACATCTCTGGCTATGCTACTTTTTTGGATTTATTGATTCTAGTTATTTTGTATTTAATTACTATTAATGTTAATAATAAACCATATAAATTTTTCTTGTATACTATGCTCACGTTAAGCTTTTTAAGTCTGTGTATGAATGGTTCAAGAGGTGCATTATTATATGCTTTAATTTCTGTTTTTATATACTTCATTTTCTTATTTTCAGTAAATATTAAGGTTTTTAAGAAGTTACTATTAGAATTCTCTATACTTGGTATTACTGTTTTAGCTTTATCATTTTCTTCTTCTAGTCTTTCTGAATCTCTATACCTTCCTATCTATGAAAGATTTATAGAAAATAAAGATATAGGAGGAAGATTGCAGCATACTGTTTTTGATGCTTTAGAGTTCACAAAATTCTCAGGTTTATCTGGATTCGGAATAGGAGGTACATATCAAGGGACTTTATCCTTTTCTAAAAAGGCATTAATGTTAAGCCAGCTAAGTGGTGGATATGAAGAAGAGCCAGAAAGAATTGTTCTTGAGGTTGGAATAATAGGATTCATACTCGCTTATTTTATAAGATTTTTAATCATTTATAATTTTTTTATTTTATTTATAAAACTTAGAAATCCTGGATTAAGATTACTATCTGCCATCTGTATAATATTCCAATTAAAGTATTTATTTGGAATTGCATATTTATTTTTTGATAATACATCTAGTATATTTTTCTGGCTTTTAAGTAGTTTTCTATATATTCTGCCAAAATTGGATTTAAATAAGAAAAAAGAACATTTAAATAATTAATTTAGCTTATCTATTGGCTTTTGTTGGATTTATGTAAGCAAATATAGCAAGTCTTAAGATATACTAAATAAAAGTTAAAGAATTAAATTATGATACTAAATTCTAATGAAAATAAGTTTAAACATTTATCTATTCTAAGCTTGTTTATCGCATTTTTATTTGCTTTCTTTCTACTTTCAAATTTACTTAAATCAAATAAGACAAATTTTGAAAATACAACTCTCAACGAAAATACAATTTCTATTCATGATTTATACAATTCTCAAAGTTATTATTGTAAGGATGTTAGAGATGCAAAGAACTGTATTGATGGTGTTTCAAATAGAGCGATAGATAAGAAAATCTTATGGTTGGGTAATTCTCAAATAGACGCTATTAACCAATTTAATAATGGTCAAAGAAATGTTGCAATACTTCTGCATGAAATATTAATAAAAAAAAATATAGATTTAATTACTTTTAGTGAACCTAATGCTAGTCTTCAGGAGCACTATGTGCTGTTTGAATATATCTCTAGTAAAATAAAATTAAATTGTTTAATATTACCTTTAGTCTTTGATGATACAAGAGAAACCGGTATAAGAAATTTTATAACACCTGCTCTAATAGATTTAGATACAGTAAGATCTTTAAATCAAACTAACATAGGGAAACTCATTCTGGAAGAGAACTCTAAGATTAGGTCTGATAATTCAGATTTTTCTGGACTTAAAATGACACTTCAAGAAAATATTGAAAAATCTATAAACAATTGGTTACAAAAGAATTTTATGTTATGGAGTATTCGCGAAGAGGCAAGAGGAAATGTTTTTCTTTTGCTATACCAGCTTAGAAACTCTATATTTTCTATAAAACCAGAGTCTAAAAGAAGAATTATCAAAGGCAGATATTTGGCTAATATTTCTGCGCTAAAAGAAATCCTAATTTCTGCAAAACAAAAGAATATAAATGTAATTGCTTATATAGTTCCGATAAGGTGGGATATTACACTCCCTTATGAAATGAATGAATATAATAGTTTTAAATCTGAAGTAGAGAGTATCGTGAAAAATAATAATGGCAGATTCTATAATCTAGAAAGAATTGTGCCAAATAGCTTATGGGGGGAAAAGGGGAGTACTAATTTAACAGGAAAAAGTGAAATAGACTATATGCACTTTAAATATGAAGGACATAAGTTATTAGCTAGTAGATTATTCAATATAATAAGATCCTTAAATGAGAATGGATTATGATATTTAACTCTGTAACGTATATTTTGTTTCTTCTATTGTTTCTTATTTTATATTGGTCTGTACCAAGAGTTCCTAGGCTTATTCTTATATTGATAAGTAGCCTAGTCTTTTATGGATTCTGGCGTTATGAATATATTTGGATTCTTATTATATTAATATTAATAGATTATTTCGCTGCTATTTTTATACATAATGAAAACAATACATTTAAAAAGAAGTTCTTTTTAGGAGTAAGCTTAATTGCAAACTTAGGACTTCTTGCCTATTTCAAGTATTTAATTTTTTTTGAAAACAATATTAACTTGATATTTAGTTTATTTGGAGTCGCTTTTCAAATACCTGTAAAAGAAGTTCTTTTACCTTTAGGAATTAGTTTTCACACATTTCAAAGTATGAGTTATACCATAGATGTTTATAGAGGATTTTGTAAGCCAGAACGAAATCTTTTAATTTATTCAAACTTTGTAATATTCTTTCCACAGTTGATAGCTGGACCTATCGTTAGACCAAATGAATTAGTTAGCCAGATAGATGAAAGACCAAAATTTAAATCAGAAGATTTTGGCTATGGATTAAGAAGGATTCTTATAGGTTTATTTCTTAAAGTAGTAATGGCTGACAACATCGCACCACTAGTAGACTCTGGATTTAGCACTTCTGTAGATGCATTAAGTGCTTTAGATGTTCTTGTTTTAGCATTTCTTTTTGGATATCAAATATACTTTGATTTTAGTGCTTATTCTCATATAGCTATTGGTTCAGCTAAATTGATGGGAATAATCTTGCCTGAAAATTTTGATTTTCCCTACCTATCAACTTCTCCTAGAGATTTTTGGCGCAGATGGCACATCTCTCTTTCCAGCTGGATAAGAGACTATTTATATTTGCCATTAAAAGGTGAAAAGGTATTAGATGTTTCAAAAGGTGGTTTGTCTATAAGTCAAACCCATACAAAGACCTCACTTAATGACATTAAAGCTTTATTTTTAACCTGGGGGATTATGGGATTATGGCATGGAGCAAATTGGACTTTCGTATTTTGGGGACTATGGCATGCAACACTAATATTTCTATATAGGTTAAATTTTCTTTTTCTAAAAGACTCTTATAAATCATTATCCGTAAGTATTTTAAATTGGGGGGGCACCATTATTTCTATAATGCTTGGCTGGATATTCTTCAGAGCAACTAGTCTATCTCAAGCATTTTTAATGTATTCTAAACTTCTAGATCTTAGAAATTATACATGGATGGGGCTTAGAGAGAATGATTACTTAATTGCATTTACAATGCTTGTTTTTATTATTTCAAGCTACTTCTTGAAAGTGAAATTTATTCCGGCTATAAAACAATATTTATTATTATATTTTGTGTTAGAAATAGGTTTTTACACTGTAATTGTTTCATTAGTTTTTGTCTTTCTAAGACCTATTAGTCAATATATTTATTTTCAGTTTTAAAATAGTTTTAAATGATTGATTTTTTATTAATGAGAATCATAAATACTTTCTTGTCTGGGAGAAAGTGAACACCCTCTTAAAATAAATGATAGCTTAAAAATAAGTTCTAATTTAAGTATTAAATTTTTTAATTGGTTTAATTCAGGAATCAAGATTTTGCTTTTTATCTTTTTTAAAATGTTAATAATATTCATTAAATACAAGCTCACGAAAATTTAACATATGTCAGCGATATTCCCCAATAAATACTTACAATACCCAGGATACCTCCTATCACTTGTAATAATTTACGAACTTTTAAGTTATTTCCAAATCTACAATAGGAATAAAACCAAAAGATGAGATTTGCTAGGAGCAAGGGACATAAGAAATCAGCTGGAAATCTATAGCTTGTTATAGAAAATAAGAGAAGAAAAATAAAACTTATACATCCTGGTATCAAGATAATTAGAAATGGCTGTGTAGGGAATTTTACATTGCTTTTTTGAAAAAACAGATTATTTTGCTTCAATGCTAAATCTATAAAGAGGATTAACAATGAAAGTATTGTTAATGGGTTATAAATAATTAATCCTATGCCAGGTTTAAATAAATAAAAAGAAAGGTTTTCAATTATATAGGTAAAACTATACAATGTTTGATGGAGCAATGGAGAATTGTTCCAGCTGAATTGATATCTAAATCCGAATTCTGCTATATCTTCAAAACGTAAATAATTATATAAAGCAATAGTTGTTAAGCAGAGTGCAAGTGGAGTAATTATAAAAAACAAAGACTTTAATTTAACTGAGGATTTAAAGTTACTTTTCAAAACCAGAAGGATGGAAATTAAGAAAAGTGCAAGTGTAGAAAATATATAATGTGGCTTTGAACCTGCTAACAATCCTAAAAAAGAACCTAATAAGTAAAATGTCCACCATTTAAAAGTCTTTAAATTCTCTATGTAGAGAAGAAGAAAAATAGAACCCATTAAAAAGAAATTGCCACAAGAAATGGTAAGTTGATAGGATTTAGCATCTCTCATAAGAAAAAGTCCTAAATTAGCAAATCCTAGTACTCCTATAGATAGGAGTATCATCCATTCTGGAATTTGTTTAAAAAATTGATTTTGAATATAAAGAAGTATTAGGATAGACCATGTTAAAGCCCCAAATGTAAAAATAAGAGTCGCCAACCTATCTGGTAATTTTTTATTTGTAAGTAGCTTATAAGGGATATATAAAGTTATCACTGGCGTTAACCCAAAATATAGATATAGCTTACCTTTATATAAAGAGACATCACTAAATCCATTTAATCTAAATGGAAAGTTTGCTTTTGGATCATATGGATCTGGTAAAGCTAACAATTTGGCAGGTGGTTCTAATTTTAGATTTAACTGACCTGAAAGAAAAGAATCTGCAAGCTGATTATAGCGAGTTTCATTACTATAAGATGATATGTAATTTGAGGCAGATTGATATTTTGTTTTTATTTGAGAGAGCCTATCAATTATAGGCATTAATATATAAGCAATAAGAATTATGAATATTAAAACCAATCTTAAAAATATTTTGTTGTTTAATAAAATCATATTCATTAGGAGAATTTATAAGATCATATAATATATTAACCTTCTTTGACTTATTTTAATACCTGAATAAATCGATTAACAGAAGTTTCTAAATCAAAATTCCCACTTATAGCTTTCAATCCGTTTTTTCCCATTTCATCAAGCTTTTCTTTGTTTTTGTAAGCCCACAGAATGGACTCTCTTAAAGAGTCTACATTTCCAGGAGTAGCAATAACCCCACAGTTGTATTTTTTTGCAATATCAGAGATTTCGCTATCAGAATCTATCCATCCTATAAATGGTTTTCCACAAGCCAAAATATTATAAACTTTACTAGGCACTAAAACTCCTGATAAACCTTTCTGAAAAGGTACCAGATGGATATCTGCAGAATTTAAAGAGTATTTAATTTTATCTAAATTTTGATAGGGTAAAAAAGTTACATTTTTAAGATTATTATCATTAGATATTTTTTCAAGCCTAGATTTATAAACTCCATCTCCGATGAAAATAAATTTTATATCGCCATAATCAGAAAGCTCTTTTGCAATAGCTAAAACGCCTTCGAGATTCTGCGTGAGTCCTAGATTTCCAGAATACATAACTACAAAAGACTTTTCCAGGTCGTGAGTGAGTAAAAATGGATTATTTCTCTTTTCTACAGGCTGAACATTTTTCATGTCAGCCCAGTTATGAATAACTGATATCTTCTCTTTATCTATATTTTTCTTGATTAATAACTTTTTCATTGATTCACCAATAACTATTATCTTATTAGAAAATTTATAAGAGAGCATATTTGAAATAGTGAGAATTGAATTTAAAATCGGATTTCTTAATCTCCCAGTGATAATTCCTACATCTGGATAAATATCCTGACAATAATAAATAAATTTTGCTCTGTAAATTATCGAAAAAAGAATTCCCAACAAACCTAATAGCGGTGGGTCAGTTTGAGAAACAATAATGTCTGGTTTTTTTTTCAGGAAAAATCCTGCACAAATTGCAGATAAATAATACGTTCCAAGATTTATAAGTCTTAGAAAGAGAAGTTTTTTAGGAAATGTAGTCCCAGAAACTCTGATAACATTTATTTTTTTATTTAGACCTTTTTTGTCTTCCATCTCATTTTCGTGTAAGCTTTTCCCACATATAATTGATACTTCATATCCTTTTTCATGTAAAGCTTCACAAAGATCAGCAGTGAGCTGACCCGTAGCTTCTATGTCAGGATAAAAAGATCTATTTAGAAAAAGAATGTGCATTTTTTAAATACCAATCATAAGTTAATTTCAGTCCTGTTTTTAAATCTATTTTTGGACTCCAGCCTAAGTATTTTATACGACTTACATCTAAAAGTTTTCTTGGAGTGCCATCAGGCTTTGAAGAGTCAAACTTTATTTTCCCATTAAAACCAATCACAGAACAAATAATTTCTGAAAGCTCTATTATCGACAAATCAGAACCTGTGCCTACATTTATTATTTTATTTTCATTATAATTCTTTAAAAGAAATATACAAGCTTTTGCTAAATCCTCTACATACAAAAACTCTCTTCGAGGATTACCAGTGCCCCATAAAATAACTTCTTTAGCATTCTCCTTTTTTGCTTTATCAATCTTATAAATCAGACCTGGAATTACATGACTATTTTCAGGATGAAAATTGTCTCCTGGTCCATAGATATTCGTAGGCATTACTGAAATAAAATTTGTTTTATACTGCTTATTATAGCTTTCACACATTTTTATCCCTGCGATTTTTGCTATAGCATAGGGTTCATTTGTTTTTTCTAACTCACTAGAAAGTAAATATTCTTCTTTTATAGGTTGAGGACAAAGCCTTGGATAGATACATGAAGACCCGAGAAAAAGCAGTTTTTCTACACCGTTGAGATAGGAATTGTGAATAATATTATTTTGTATCTGAAGATTTTCATATATAAAATCAGCAGGGTAAGTATAGTTTGCTACTATGCCACCTACCTTTGCTGCACTCAAAAAAACATATTCTGGGTTTTCATTGAAAAAGAATTCTTGCACTTTGGCAGAGTCTAGAAGATCTAATTCATTGTGAGTTTTTAATATAAGATTTGAGAATCCTTCTTCTCTAAGTTCACGAACGATTGCAGAGCCTACAAGCCCTCTATGTCCAGCTACATATATTTTTGATTTTTTATCCATTTTACCAGTCGATTAGATTTCTTGTTTTATAACCACCTTTTTTTAAATAAGATTCTTTATTTGCTAATTCTAAGTCTGACTCTATCATTTCTTTAACAAGATCTTTTAAATCATACTTCCTTTTCCATTTCAATATTTTTTCTGCTTTACTTGAATCCCCTATAAGAAGGTCTACTTCTGTAGGTCTGAAATATTTAGGATCTACTTCTATAAGAACGTCTCCTTTTTTGATTCGTGCTTTTAAAATATCTGAAGACCTTTCAGTAAAGCTACTTACAACTCCTTTTTCTTTCTCACCTTTGCCAGTCCAGGTTATGTTTATTCCTACTTCCTTAAAAGCCAGTTGAGCAAATTTTCTAACAGTTACAGTTTCCCCAGTAGCCAAAACATAATCATCTGGTTTCTTATGTTGAAGCATGAGCCACATGCCATATACATAATCTTTAGCATGTCCCCAATCACGCTTAGCATCTAGATTTCCAAGATATAGCTTTTTATCCAAACCCAAAACTATTCTTGTTACACCACGAGTTATTTTTCTACTAGCAAAAGTTTCTCCTCTGTGTGGAGATTCATGATTAAACAGTATTCCATTACATGCAAAAACATTATAAGCCTCTCTATAATTCACAGTAATCCAGTAACCAAAAAGTTTAGAAACTCCATATGGTGATCTTGGATAGAAATATGTTTTCTCGCTCTGTGGTATTTCCTGAACCAACCCAAACATTTCTGAACTGCTTGCCTGATAAAATTTAACTTTTTTTTCCAGCTTTAAAGACCTAATAGCTTCTAAAACATTCAATGTGCCTATAGCGTCCACCTGAGCAGTATAAATAGGATTTTGGAATGATACCTGAACATGACTCTGAGCCGCTAGATTATATATTTCATGCGGTTTTATTTCTTCTATTAGTTTTAAAATGTTTAAGGGATCTGTAACATCACCATAATGCAGAAATAAATTATTATTATTTTCATGTGGATCTTTATATAAGTGATCTATTCTTTGAGTATTAAATGTAGAAGAGCGTCTTTTTATCCCATGAACTTCATAACCTTTACTAAGCAAAAGTTCAGTAAGATAGGTTCCATCTTGTCCTGTAATTCCTGTTATTAATGCTTTTTTCATAAATCTCACCAAACAGATTATACCCCTACAAAATATTAAAAAACCAAGGCTTAAGAATATTATCTTAAATAAAGACTATTAATTAAAATCTTCTCTAATCTATTCTTAAAACAGTCAAAAGAGAATTCCTTCTCTAGTCTTTCTTTACCTGATTTCCCCATTTTATTTCTTAAATCATTATCCTTTAATAGTGTAATTAAATATTTTGTTAGGCTTTCAGTATCATTTGGTATAGCTAAAAAACCTGTTTTTCCATGTTCTATTACTTCCGGAATTCCACCAGCATTAGCACCTACACAAGGTTTATTAAAATACATAGCTTCCAGAAAAACTATTCCAAATCCTTCTTTTAAGCTAGGAAGAGAAAATATATCGCATGCATTGTAATAAGATGGAAGTAAATCATCACTCACTCTTCCTGTAAAAATGATCTTATCTTTTAAATTTAGCGTTAGAGCAAGATCTTCTAACCTTTTTTTATCATTTCCATCACCCACAATTACTAAAAATGAATCAGGAACAGCTTTTAATATTTCAGGCATTGATTCAATGATCAAGTGAATATTCTTATACTCATCACCGATGCCTAACCTAGAAACTGTTAGTATTATTTTCCCATTAGGAAGGTTTAATTCTTCTCTGGATTTTAATTTAATGTTTTGAGCATAAAAAGGGTCTAGGGTACATGGCAATAATTTAAATTTGCTATCAGGAGTCTTATTAAAGAATTGCATCTTGTTCTTTGTAAAGTTGCTAATTGAAACAATATTACTAATTTTCAAAATGGCAACTTTTTTTAACCAACTAAGCTTTTCCCACACATCCACACCATATACTATTAAAGATAGATTTTTATGAAGTGCCATTGTTATAGGTAAAAAATTTATATGCCCTAGTATTATCCAATTACAAGCAAGCCCATTAAAGATACTAGATAAAATAAAAGTAGCTTTATTCCTCTTAAAACAAGAAACCTTAATTTTAGCACTGTCGATATAACTATTTTGATGATAATAATCTTTGTTGTCGTTTAAAACATTAAGTACTAATTCAAATTTATGTTTTATTGATAGTTCACTCAAAGCTTTAACTAAACATCTGTTAAAGGTCTGAATACCACCTACACAGTTAAACAAATCTGGCAACAAAACTAACATCTTGTTTTTCATAGACTAACTGTAGACTTTCCTTTGAGTAGTGCTATATCAAAATCAACCATATTTTTTACTAACTCATCAAATGTTAATCTGGGACCCCAATTCAATTTTTTACGTGCTTTTGAGCAGTCCCCTCTTAATTCAAAAATCTCAGCTGGTCTGTATAGATTTTCGTCGATAACTACATACTTTTCCCAATCCAGATTTACATAGTCAAAAGCAAGTTTAATAAAATCTTTTACAGAGTGTGATTCTCCAGTAGAGATAATGAAATCTTCAGGATTATTTTGTTGTAACATTAACCACATTGCTTCGACATAATCCTTTGCAAAACCCCAATCTCTTTTTGCATCAACATTCCCTAATCTTAGCTCTTTTGCTAGTCCAAGTTTAATTTTTGCAACAGAGCTAGTAATTTTTCTAGTAACGAATTCAAACCCTCTTCTTGGTGATTCATGATTAAAAAGTATTCCACTAAGAGCAAAAATGTTATAAGATTCTCTATAGTTTCTAGTTAAGTCAAACCCTGCTACCTTTGATATCCCATAGGGGGACCTTGGATGAAATGCTGTTTGTTCATTTTGAGGTGTTTGATTAACGATTCCAAACATTTCACTTGAACCAGCAAAGTAAAACTTACAATGAGGGGCTCTGGATTTAACGGCGGCAAGTACATAATGAGTACCATTAACATTAATATTAATGGTTGAAAATTCATCTTCAAAAGAATAGCTAACATAACTTTGAGCGGCTAAGTGATAGCATTCATCTGGTTGCACTTTATCAACAACATTGAAAATACTTGCAAAACTTTCAAGGGATGCTGAATGCAATGTAATTTTATCTAACAGGTGCTTAATTCGCCAAAGTCTATGTTCTGGATCTTCTATAGCTACTCTTCTTACTATTCCATGCACTTCATATCCTTTTGCAAGTAATAATTCAGCCAGGTAAGATCCATCTTGTCCAGTTATTCCTGTTATTAGTGCTTTTTTCATTATTATTGTCCTCTATTTCCTTTTTACCACTTTATAACAAACATCAGATCATATTTATATAAAAACTTTACTTTTAAAATATCTTTGGATATATTTCTTATTGTGACTTCATAATAATTTATCTAAAACTTCCTCGATGCTACAACCAAAGCCCATATCCTTGACCAGTGCAATCTGTCATTTAAAAACATAGCCCACATATTTTCAACTATTCTTTTATCAAACAGATCGCTCTCCATAGACATATCCTTAAAGATTTTATATTCACTTTTTATCCATGATTGAAAAGGGAAAGTAAAGCCCATTTTTTTTCTATTCCATACTTCTTTCGGGAAGTCATTTCCTAGTGATTTAACTAAAAGAGGCTTATTCATTTCATCTGAAAATTTAAGATTTGATGGAAGACTAGAAACATAATCAAATAAATTATTTTCCAGAAATGGAACCCTAATTTCTAAAGAGTGAGTCATGCTCATAAAGTCAATATCCTTTAAAATCTGATTTTGCAGATAGTGGTTAAAATCTAATGTGTTTAAGTCATGCAATAATGAGCTTTCAGTAAATTTCGGGAAAAGATTCAGGCTATTTACTTCATCTTCACTGCTATTTATAAGCTCAGCGACTTGATTTCTACTCATAAGCCCCCTGAACATTAGATAGGTGTTTGAGTTATTAGGGTTCTCTAAATAAGATAATTTATCAAAACTTCTTCTCGAAATCTTCTTTAGTTTAGTGAGGTTATTAATTAAAGATTTTTGTAAAGTCGGTGAAAGCATTTTAAGAGTGTTATGAATGTAGTTTAAAAAATTTATTTTTTTATAATAATCATAACCAAGAAAGAGTTCATCTCCTCCTATCCCTGACAAGACGACTGTTAGTCCAGCTTCCTTAGCCGCTTTAGAGACAAAATATCCATTAACTCCATCTGTAGTAGGCTCATCCATTGCTGAGAATATTTTTGGGAGCTCATTTATAAAATCAATCTTTTTAAGAAGTATTGCCTTGAAATTAGCACTATATCTATTTGCTACTATTCTTGCAAATGGTGTCTCGCAATATTCTTCTTCTGCAAAAACAATGGATAAAGTATTTAATTGGTTTTCAATGGTTATTCTTTCACTAGCCAAAGCAGTAAGTGCTGAAGAATCTATACCACCACTTAAAAATACACCTAATGGTACATCACTTATCATATGAAGCTTTATAGAATCTTCTAAAAGATATTTTATTTTTTCAGTAGCCTCGTTTAATGAAACATTTTCTTTCTTATTAAAATTACTGTTTATATCCCAGTATTTCTTGATCTTAAAACCATTTCCATCTATTTCTATATAGTGAGCACTAGGTAAAGAAAAAACATTTTTTATAGTTGTTTGAGGACTTGGTACAGAGCCTAGAAGTAAGAATTCAAGAAGAGCAGATCTATTTTTTTCATTCGGAATATAACTACAATTTCTAAATCCTTTAACTTCAGATGAAAAAATAAACTTTTCACTATCTTTATAATAATAAAGTGGCTTAATACCAAAACGATCTTTAGCTATAACTACTTTTTTCTTTCTCTCATCATAAATAGCAAATGCAAACATTCCTCTTAGTTTAGAAAGAAGCCCTTCAATACCCCATTTCTCATAGCCATAAATTAAAACTTCAGTGTCAGTTTTTGAAATAAAATTATATCCATAAAAAACTAATTCTTTCTTTAACTCTTGAAAATTGTATATCTCACCATTAAAAGTTATCCAGATGGTCTTTTCTTTATTTGCCATAGGCTGGTGACCTAATGGAGATAAATCAATTATTGATAATCTTCTGTGTGCAAAAGACACTTTTCTATCTTCACTGACAAAGATTCCAGCATCGTCCGGTCCACCATGAATCATAGAATCTCTAATCTTTATCAAATTAGGTTCTAATTCATGACCAAGGCTATTATTAAAATCTATTATTCCAGCAATTCTACACATGTTTTTTATTACTAGGTGATTATACCCTCGTAAATTAGTAGTCTAATTACAGCTTTGAATATTATCTTGATCCTCTTAACAATTCAAAAATTCTATGAGCTTTGCTTTTTAAGCCTTTGAGCAAATTTATGAGATGGTAATTCAACTAATAAGTAAAACACAAACGATAAATAAAGAGTGGTTGTTATAAATATAATCCATTCAAAAAAAGTTGGATATAAAACAAATTCTTTCCATGCATTTATTAGAATAGGATGTAGCAGATACAATGAGTAGCTCCAGGATCCAAAGAACTCCAGCACTTTTATTTCATTTCTACTTTGCCAGTAATATATCTCATTTTTAATCCAATAATAACCAAGTAAAGAAAATAAGTTTAAAGAAATTAACAAGCTGACATTTGCATAATATAATAAAATTAAACAAAATACACTTTGTATTAGTACTGTAAGTCTAATACAAAAGATTTTTCTGGATGTTAAATATGAGGATTGCTTCTTAAATACATCTTCTGCAAGAAGACATCCAATTAACCAAACGGGTAGCCCTATTAGCCAATTTGGTTCATGAGGATATTCATTTAAAGACATTTTGTTGGGAAAGAAGCTATAAGAAGTAATAAATGAAACCACATAAAAAAATATTACAGTCTTTTTCCATCCAAAGATTTTAGCGATATTTAAAACTATTGGATAAATTGTATAGTAAATTAATTCACAAATAAGACTCCAAAGTACAGCAGTATTAAACAGTGAGTATTCATAACCAAAGATACGAGCTATTAATATTGCTACATACATTGGTAATAATATTCTTATATATCTACTTAAATAATAATTAGCTAATGAAAAATTCTTAGATTGAAGTCTTGAATAGTGAATGCAAAAACCTGAAATTATAAAAAATATTATTACCGCTGGTGCACCTTCAAAGCAAAGAGAGGTAAATTTATAAACAATGTAGTCTGTAATATTATTATAAACTTTTGGTATTCCACAATGTCCTACTAATACTATAAAAGCACATATAAATCTTAAAGTATCTAAGCCTTTTATTCTCATGTTCTTAATTCTCTTAGAGTGAATTCATCAACTTGCAATAGCTTTACCAGATGATTATACCCTCATGAATTATTTACTCAATGTAGCACTTAAATATTAGCCTGGCTTTTTAATAGTCCAATTAATGTAATCAAGATAAGAATCCTTCATTTCTCTAATAATTCTTAATATTTAAACAGTATAAGGTTGTTGATTTATTTTAGTTGGGTAAGAAACTACAGTAGACTATATAGATAGAAAATAGAGAGAGATTGAAAAACTTAGAATACAACTCTGATTGGTCTGACACTTGGAAAAGGGTCTATAAATATGACTTAGAAGAGATTTATAATTCTGGTACAAATTATGGATATAAATATGCATATAAGAACAGATTTAATACTGTCATAGACCTCATACAATTAAATCTTCCTAAAGGATCTGAAATATTAGATGTAGCCGCGGCTCAAGGCAACTTTTCATTAACTTTAGCTGAATTAGGCTATAAGGTTTATTGGAATGATCTTAGAGAAGAATTAATTGAGTATGTAAAACTGAAATATGAAAAGGGTGATATCTCATTCCTGCCAAACAACATATTTGAATTAAATCCAGATAAACAATTTGATGCCATTGTTATTACAGAAGTTATAGAGCATGTAGCTCATCCTGATGAATTTTTAAAAAAGATCTCAAATTTAGTTAAAGTAAATGGTTTTGTAATAATGACTACTCCAAATGGGCACTATTTTAAGAATTCTCTACCTAAATTTTCTGATTGTAAAGATCCTTCTGTATATGAGTCTATTCAATTTAAACCCAATTCTGATGGGCATATTTTTGCTCTGTACTTAGAAGAGATTCAAGATATAGCTCAAAAATCTAATCTTAAAATAATAAAACTAGATACTATAACTAATCCATTAACAAATGGACACATTAAATTAAACCACTTACTTAAGCTACTACCAGAAGGATTTGTTTTTTCTATTGAAAATTTATTTAATAAAACCCCTCTTAACTATAAAAAAAGATTCACAACTACTACTTGTGTCTTGTTAAAAAAATAAATCAGCTCCCTAATCCACAAACTCCGGATTTTCCACTCTAAACTGATAACCCATTACATGCC
>CAZRTB010000013.1:0-24619 GCA_964602915.1 uncultured Gammaproteobacteria bacterium
ATGGTTTCTTTTTATTTACTAGCTCAACATATATAGAGAACCAGGAAATTACACTTAAAATAATTAAAACAAAAATAAAATCCATATAATATCTAAAAGTTTGATAGTGATATAGAAGTAAAATCGAAAGGTTTTGAATTGTTATTAAAGAAAGCACCTTAAATTCAACTTTTGGGAATTTTTCAATTCCCTTAAAAACAAAAAAAGGAAAGAAACCTAATAAAATAAAAACAAATGGGAAAGCATAAAAGATCCCTGCCATTCTTTCATATTGCCATTTTTTTTCAACAATTGCAGGAGCCCAGAAAGGAGCCTCTACAAATGGAAATTGGCTTAAGAATTTAACAGGTCTCAATAGGTATAAATATACATTCTCAGAAATATTATTTAGTCCAATAGGGCTTATTTTCATATAGTTTATTAAACCAATTTGGTATTTAGAACCAAAATCAAAAATAGAATTAAATCTAGAGTAATTGTAATATGCTAACAAACCAAGTGTAATAATCACAGGCATTACAACATATAAGTATTTTTTGTTTAATAAGGATTTGTTTTCATCATACAAATATTTTAAAAGGTATAACAAAAGCCAAATAGAAAAAATGAAATGAAATCTTGAGCAAAAAGCTAGGCAGATAAATAAGCTAGTAAGAAAAATATTTTTATTTGCTTTATTTTTTAAACTTTGAAAGAAGAAATAAAGTCCTCCTGTTAAGAAAAAACTCCCTGAAGTAATTGCTACACCATAAAACCAAGGTACTTCTCCACGCAAAATATATGGACCAACATTACAAATAGCCAGTGTTAGATAAGAGAGAATAAGCATCCATTCTGGTACTTCTTTAAAATACTCATTCCTAATATTTTCAACTATTTTCATGGAAAATAAGAATGCTCCAAAAATAAATATTAAACATGCTATTCCTTCAAAAAGAGGTTTTCCAAACAATAATCTATATGGTAAGAATAAGGTTAATACCGGAGCAATTCCATAAGGAAAATAGAATTTCCCCTTATAGAAAGATAAATCATGAACTTTGTCATTATATCCACCCCTTTTATATGGATCATAATAATCTGAAAGCGAAAGGAATTTATCTGACGGAGTAATTTCCAAATAAACATGTTTATGTAAGAAAGATGTGGTTATAAAATTATAATAGTCAGATGACCTTAATTTAAACTCTAAACTTGGCATAGTCCATAAGTAAAAAGCTAGAACTATTACTAGTAAAAGATTTTTTTTATTAGTATATGAACACATCTAGACTCCTTAAACAATTTAAAGCTATCTTTCTAATTTATCCACATATTAAAGTTTTCGTAGCCTTTACTACATCATCTTCTCTCATCAAGCTTTCTCCCACAAGAAAAGCATAAACATCATACTGAGTTAATAACTTAATATCCAGATTCGAATATATACCAGATTCACTGACTACACACTTATTCAATAGATCCTTTTTATATTTTCTAACCAAATTTTTAGCGATATCTAAAGAGACTTCAAAAGTCTTTAGATTTCTATTATTTATCCCAATAAGTGGATTAGCTTTTACTTTACCAACAACCTCTAAAGCAATTTCCATTTCTCTTTCATCATGAATTTCAATCAATACATCTAAGTTATTTTCATTAGACAATTCTAAAAGATCAGAAAATAAGTTTTTATCAAGAGCAGAAACTATTAGTAAAATACAGTCCGCTTCAAGATCAATCGACTCATATACCTGATATGGGTCGATTATAAAGTCTTTCCTAAGGAGCGGAACTGAAACATTATTTTTTATTTCAGATAAATATTTTTTATCTCCCATAAAATATTTACTGTCAGTAAGCACAGAGATACAGATAGCTCCACCATTTTCATAAGACTTAGCAATTTCAATATGATTGAAATCTTCTCTTATAATTCCCTTAGAAGGAGAGGCTTTTTTTACTTCTGCAATCAAAGCAATTTCTTTTTTCTTTGATTTCTCAGAAATACTTAAATGGAAAGACCTTTTTCTTATTGTTTTAGAAAGTGCCTTCTTTTTAATTACTTCAATAGGAAAAACACTACTCAACTGCTCTACTTCAGTTTTTTTATAAGCAATTATTTCTTCCAAAACGTTCACTTTTTCATTATAGCTCAAGACAAGTTGAGCTTATATAAATAAAAGAACTTATACCTTAACGGCTTCTTTCATACTATCAATTAAAATCTTTGCAACTTCTGGTCTTGTGAATTCTACAGGTGGTACCTCTCCATTTTTCAACATTTCCCTAACCTTGGTACCACTTAAAACCACATGATTTGACTTGTCATGAGGACATGTTTTAAATGATGCCATATCATTACATGACTTACAGAAGAAACTATGCTCAAAGAATATAGTTTGAATCTTTAAATCACCATCTTTAAGCTGATTAAAGATTTCCTGAGCTTCATATGTACCATAATAATTTCCCACACCAGCATGATCACGTCCAACAATAAAGTGTGTACAACCATAATTTTGTCTGATAATGGCATGAAGAATAGCTTCTTTAGGACCAGCATATCTCATACTAGCTGGCATTACACACAAGAGGGTTCTTCCTTCAGGAAAGAATTCAAGTGTTTTTTGATAGCACTTCATTCTTATATCAGCTGAAATATCATCACCTTTAGTTTCTCCCATTGTAGGGTGAAGTAATAAACCATCAACTGTCTCTAAAGCAACTTTTAAAAGATATTCATGTGCTCTATGAACAGGATTTCTTGTTTGAAATGCTACTGTCTTTTTCCATTTTCTTTCTGAAAACACTTTTCTTGTACCCTCACAACCAAGATTAAATTCCGGGAACTCATCATATAAATGCTTTAAAAGCTTTACTTCTCCAGAAACGTAATAATTACCAGCTTCCATAAGATATTTAACTCCAGGATGAGCTGGATCAGTAGTTTTATACACATTTTGTGCTTCTTTATTTTGATCTGGCTGATAGATTTCACTTATTAACAGTATCGCTGATATTTGATTTGAGTCATCTATAAGTGCAATTTTCTTTTCATTTTTGATGATTTCATATTCTTCTTTTTTTATTTGAAGGGCTATTGGTATAGGCCAGACTAAACCATTTGAAAGCCTCATCTCATTTACAATAGATTCATGGTCTTTCTTTGAAACGAAACCATTTAAAGGTGAAAATGCCCCTATTCCAATCATTTCTAAATCACACTGAGTTTTTTTTGATACTTTTATAGATTTTAATTTTTGTGATTCCGCTTTTAACTCATTCAATTCGCTACCATTCACAAAACAATTAATTAATTTTCCACCATGAGGTTTAATTAGATCTGTTGACATTTATAACTCCTATTCAAAATGATATATAACATGGTTAATTTTAACCTATTTAAGCCTTTATTAATTTAATGAAGAAAAGACTTATCTTTACACCCTCAAACTATGGAACTATACATTTCAAATACATGTCAAAAGTATTGTTATGTCAAATGATAAAGACCTTACAAAAGTATCAATAGTAACTATTCTTGGTTTATCAATTTTAATTTTTAGTTTATTTTGGTTAAAGGGATACAAACTTTACAATGAACAAAAAATTAAAGTTAGCTTTGAAGATGTTAGCGGTCTTGAAGAAGGTGCAATTGTTAGATGGAGTGGATTAAGAGTTGGTGTTGTTGAAAAAATAAATCCAGTCTTAAGAAACACTTCAAAAGCAAAAAAAGAATTTAAAAATGACTTAATTGAAAAGAGTGAAAAAGAATTAAAGCAAATTGAGGATTTG
Source organism: uncultured Gammaproteobacteria bacterium (assembly GCA_964602915.1). Taxonomy (GTDB): domain Bacteria; phylum Cyanobacteriota; class Vampirovibrionia; order 2-02-FULL-35-15; family 2-02-FULL-35-15; genus CAZRTB01. The sequence goes on from CAZRTB010000013.1 coordinate 3,778, forward strand.
GATACAAAGTTAAATGCACTTAAAGCAGAAAAGGTTTCAGACAAGAAAGCTATAGATAATTTAGAGAAGAAATCTCAAATATTAAAAGAGAGTTTTGAAATCCACACTAAACAAGGTGTAGCACTAGAAGATCAAAAAGAAAAAGAAGCCAAGAATCACGTTGAAGTAACAATAACTATTACTGAAAAGAATATCCCTTTTGGACCTTTGTCTGTCGTAAGCATAGTCCCAACAGGATTTATCGGTGAGCAATACGTAGAAATCAGCCCATTTATAAATAAAAGCGAGTCTGTTTTAGATTACAAACCATTATTTATAACAAGAGAACCTATTAGATTTGAAAGGTTCTTAAAAGCAAACATTGAGTCCTCAGAAGCATTTAGAGACGCAATAACAAAAATAAATAAGCTTTTACAAGATGAAGATTTAAAATTACTTCTTGCTACCGTAGAAGATGTAAGAAGCGTTGTCCAAAACGTAAATAAGCTTGTTGATAATGCTGGAGTTCTTTTAGGTACTACTAGTGAAAAGCTTGATCTTCTTGCTACCAGTTCAAATCAGCTTTCAACAAGTGTTGTTCAGGTAGGTGAAAACATAAATAAAATCATCGGCGATGATCAAATTAGAAGTGATATTAAATCCACATCAATGTCACTAAATGTTATAACTACTGAAGTAGCAAAGCTTTTAGATGAGAAAGGGCTTGCAAAAGAAATCTCAGAAATAAGTCAAACCGCAAAAGAGACTTCTACTGAACTTTCTAGCTTTGTTAAAGATTTAAGACAAACACAAAAAGAATTGGAATTTCCAAAAACCGTATCAAATTTAAATTCTCTTTCAGAAAAATTAGACAAACTTACTGGAGAACTTAATAATGTAGTAGGTGATGAAAGATTTCAGGATGATATAAAAGTCACAGCAAAAAAAGCTAGAGAAACCAGCGAGAATCTTCAAAAAATATCAAAGAAATTTAACAAAAGATTTTTATTGTTTAGATTATTATTTCAGTAATTCTTAGGAGAACTGCTAAATTTGATGCAGAAGTTTCATCATTAGATTTTACAAAATTAACATTTTTTTCTTTATTAAAGAATTAACGCTTAAATTCCTTATAAAATTTCAAAGAAGCAGTATATATGCAAATAATCATGTTAATTCTCACATAATCTTTTACGAATAAAATAACCTTGATTAAAGTCTACTAAGTTAAAGGAGTAGACTCACCGGTCAATACATAATCGTACAAGTGGGTTTAAAATGTAATAAAATAAGGTTTAGAAGGCAATCACACTAAGCCTTAAGAAGAGAAAACAATGAGAAATAAAACAACAAAATATACAAGTGAATACGATGATAATATAGACGATTCTCAAAATGTTTTTTTTGAGAATCCTTATTGTGACGTTGAATTTGAGTATGACAACGAAAAAGAGAATAAGAAATCTATATCTAAAGAAGATGATGATTCTATCAAATATTACTTAAAGCAGTTAACAAATATCTCTCTTTTAAAGCATGAAGAAGAAATTGAATTAGCTAAGAAAATTAAGAATGGAGATCTTAACGCAAAGCAAACGCTTGTTAAAAGGAACTTGAGACTGGTTGTATCAATTGCAAAAAAATATGTTAATCAAGGTCTAACATTCTTAGACTTAGTTCAGGAAGGCAACCTAGGTCTTATTAAAGCCTCAGAAAAATTTGATCCGGAAAGAGGATTCAAATTTTCCACATATGCTACTTGGTGGATTAGACAAGGAATTACAAGAGCACTTTCAGACAAATCCAGAACAATTAGAATCCCAGTCCACATTATTGAAACTATTAATAAGGTTAAAAAAGCCACTAAAGATCTTACACAGTTAATTGGAAGAAAACCTAACGATGAAGAAATTGCTCTCTTATTAAATACTGATACTCAACATGTCCAAGACGTTTTAAATTCTATACAGATTCCTATTTCAACCGACACTCCAATAGGAAATAATGAAGATGGGGAATTACATGAAATAATTGAAGACAATTCAATTCTTGAAAATATTCAAGTGCTCTTAAATAAAGAGTTGAAGTTAGATATTCAAGATAGTCTTGTAAGATTAAACCCTAAAGAAAAAAGTGTAGTTGAACTACATTATGGATTAAACGACGGAGAAAAAAGAACTTTGAAAGAGGTTGGGGATGAGCTTGGTATAACATACACCAGAGCAAGACAGCTTCAAGCCAGTGCTTTGAAGAAACTCAGAAGTCCAGAAGTTGCAAATAAACTAAAAGAATATTTATATAATTAGCTCTTCTTCAATGATAACTTTTCTTGTATATCATAATAAATTTTACTTATTTTTGGAGTAGCAACATTTTTTTCTTTTGCTTTTTTTAAAACTATTCCTACTATACCTTCCAGTTCTATAGGTCTTCTAGCTTCATAGTCCTGAAGCATAGAGGTTTTAAATCCTTTATAGTAGTATGAACGGTCTATATTATATTGAACAGTATCAGGTCTTATATTTATTCCATGTGCTAACGCTGTCTCTTTAACTTCATTCATAACAGATTTCAACAAGTCATAAGTTTCTTCATTTTCTAAAATTTGATCAACAGTTTTTTCAGTAACAACACTTATAGGATTAAAAGAAGCATTCCAAACCAGCTTATTCCATAAATCAGCCATGATGTCTTTAGATACTTTTACATCAACCCCTGATTTTTGAAAAGCATTAGAAAGATATTTAACTCTTTCAGACTCAGTCTTATCAAACTCTCCAACAAATCCACCATTATAACCAAACTGATAAACCACCCCAGGTTTAATCTGCTTACTTGCTACAAATGCAAGTGCACCTATTGTTCTCTTTCTCCCAAAACATTCACAAATAATATCTTCATTTTCAACACCATTTTGAAATGAAGCAACAGTAGTATTTTCTCCTATAATTTCTTTAACGCTATTACAAACCTCTCTTGTGTTATGAGACTTTGTACAAATAATTACATAATCAAAGTCCTCAAGTCCAGTCACAGAATCAAATACTTTTATAGGAATTTTATCTTCTTCCTTATCACGAATTATGGTTAACCCATTATTTTTTAAAGCTTTATAATTTTCTCCTCGAGCAATAAAAGTAACATCATACCCATGTTTTGCTAACATACCACCATAATATCCGCCTACAGCACCAGCACCAAAAATTAGAATTTTCTTTTCCATAATTCAATTATTAATACTATCAAATTTAACAGTCAACAGGAAACGTTTCACTACACAAGACAGGACATGCTTTAGAATACTTTGATTTATAAGTATTAGAGAATGCAAGCATTTTAGCTAAAACAAATCCCATCTGCGAATTGTTTAAAACAAAATATTTTCTTAATTTTTCATACTCTTCCATATTTTCATAAGGATCTTTAATTATATTTTCACAGACACAAACATCTAAACAACCCTGCTTAAAAACTCCTACACAAGATTTAAAATAAGTCTCATTCATTGCTACACCTAAAGATCTTATCCATCTAATAATCCGAATCCCAGCATCTGGATTTGTTTTCGCAGTATCAATCTTTACAGGAGCGATTATGACAGGTGCATGCTGAGGATAATTCAAGATGGGGAGTTCACATTTAGTTTCTGGCGGCTCTAAGAGAGGGATTTTAATTTCATCAGCATCATTTAACTTTAGTTTTTTTATAATGTTAGAGAGTGAGTCCTTCCCTTTTAAAGAGACTTTTTCTTTCTTTCCAAATAAAATTGATATTCCACTTCCCATACTACAATTTTCAGACAAATCATCTGTAGTCCCATGTCTCAGAGCAGAAACAAGTCTTTTATCTTTAAAAATTACTTTCCAAGAACTGTTTTCACTATTAAAAAATGTATTATGCCAATTAATAAAATCGCTTATTTTAAGAGAAACATAACTACCATCTTCACTCAAAGTACAATTTAATCCTTCCTCAATAAGTTTAAAAACCAGAACCTTTCTAAAATTAAAACTTTTATTCTCACCTTGCCATTTACCTGCAATACGAAGCGACTCAGGCTTTACCTGTCCTTCTCCATAACCAAACCACTGTGGTCTAACTCTATTCAATGCAGAATAAACTTTTATTCCTGATCTTTTTACAGCATTTGAAGAAAGTTCTTCATATTCCTGAGACCATTTCACCTGATGAAACTTAGATAAAATAAACTTTCCATCACTATCAAACATCTCTGGATATTTAGCTGGTAAATATTTCGTAATTAAAAATTCTGACACATCATCTATTAATCGGCGTCCATCATCTGAGACTTCTTTCCACATATCACTTCTTGTAACAAACCATCTTGGAATCTCACCATTTTCCACATCAGACCCAAATATTTTCTTCAATCCAAAGCCTTCACCTGCTAATAAAAAAGTATCTTCCAAAGAATTTATATCATTATCACGAGTATAGGAAAGCTCAATTCCATACTTAGGAAAAGTTCTAAACCAGTCAACTTGTCTCACATTAAAAGGATCAAAAGTCATCTTATTCATATTAAAAGCATTTGTACCAATAGCAAAGACCCAGCAACAGCCATGTCTTTTCAATTCTCGTCCACCAACATCATTAGCATTTCTGTCTATTCTCAATTTCCACATTCTTACTGGTGGGTCAAAATTTGAAAAGATTCCAGGATATGCTACCTGAATAGTTTCAACAACACTTAGATTCGTTGTTACTGCAGAGATTCCCGGACCACCAAAAAGTTTCACCCATCCACTAAAATCTTCTATATCTTTTGCAGTCCTTATACCTTTTCTTTCTAATGCATATCTAATTATTGTTCTTGCTCTAGATAAAAAGTTTTGGTCATTTTCACTTATCATTCCTATCGGAAGTCCAGAAAGAACACCTGCACCAGATTCTGATTTTATACACATAAGCGCTGTTAAAGTCTCAGTTTCAACATCACAATCAGAGCTAAAGCTTTTAACAAGTCTGGAAAAATTAGGATAAATAATTCTTTTTGATTTAATTAACGGTAAAATATTTTCAGTAACTTTCAGTGCTTTTTTCTTTACATCTTCACCTATAACAGGAAGATACAATTCATCTCTAACAGTCTCAGGAGAGTTATTTGCAAAAATAAAAGGCATACAACTGTTTTCTTGAAGAGTAGCTTTTGCAACAGGGTGTTTTAATCTTGGGGTAAGAGACTTTAAAGAAATCTCATCTAAAATTTTATTTTCATTTGAACCTAAGATTGACAGGATTTGTCCTCTATCAAAAGTATCAAAAACATTTGAAGGGAAATAATCATATGCCGGATTAAAAGGAAATCTAAAGTTCTTATTATCGAGACAATGAAAAGATCTTACTAATGGGGCTCTCCCAGTAGCATTAGCTAGGTTTGAGTTAATTGATAAAACCATATATAGAGTAGTAATAATTATAAACTATAATTATTTAAAATATCTTTTAAAACTGTTAGTTGAAGGTTTCCACCTGTTAAGACACAGACTACTTTTTTATTTTTAAAAATTTCTTTGTTTTTTATAAGTCCAGCTATTGATGCTGATCCTGCGCCTTCAGCCATATTTCTAGTATTTTCTAAAAGAAGTACTATAGTTTTTTTTAATTCATCATCGTCAACCAAGAATATATCGTCTATATTTTTCTCAAGAATATTTAATGCATAAGGAAAAACATTTCTAGTAGCAAGTCCTTCAGCAAACGTATTTAGAGAAGGGTGTGAAACTATTTTCTTTTGCTTAAAGCTATCATGTAGAGCAGGAGCTCCAGATGATTGAACACCATAAATTTTAATTTTCGGATTTTTAGATTTTAATGCTATAGATGAACCACACACTCCACTACCACCACCGACTGATGTTATAAAGCAGTCGACCTCTGGAAGATCTTCATACACTTCCAGGCCAACAGTACCTACTCCTTCAAAAAGCTCTGGCTGTTCTACTGAATGAACATAGAAATATTTTTTATCTTTTGACAACTCTTCACAATGTTTCCATGATTCAAAAACATCTTTACCATAAAAGACCACATCAGCACCTAAATCCTGCATAGCACTTACTTTAGCGGAATTGGCATATTCAGGAACTACTATAGTTACTGGAATATTAAAAAGTTTTCCTGCATATGCAATAGACTGACCATGATTTCCTGTAGACCCCGCCAGAAGACTCATTGAACGCAAAGAATCTATACCTAAAGACTCAACTAGTTTCAAGACTAAATTAATTCCTCCTCTTACTTTAAAAGCGCATGTGGGATTACAATTCTCATACTTTATATAAACCTCAGCAGAAGTTAGCTTACTAAAGAAAGAAGAATATCTAAGTGGAGTTTTTGAAATGTATTTAGATATTCTATTTCTTGCAGATTCAATGTCTTTTAATGTTGGAGTATAAAGTGCTTCAGTTTTCATTGTTAACATTTTTACATTCTACCTCAAATTTTTCCACTCACACCTTAATCAGATAATGACAGATAAGTATAAACTGTAAAAAATAATAGTTGAAATTAAGAACTGTTTTAGTGTAGTATTTCTAACTAATAAATAATGTTTAAGTCTTTTATATTAATTTGAAATTAAATTAGGAGTATTTGTGGGTTCAATCGGTCTAGTAACACCAGTAGCACTAACACCATCAGGGAATGGAAAACCTGCAGGAATTAAGCCTAGTGAGAATGGTGCTGTAGAAATTCCAGCGCAAAGATTTGATCTTAAGGGAAACAGTGTGGCACAACAAGCACTATCTCCGGAAGAGATTTCTAAGCTTGCCAGATCTGCATCAAGAGGACTAGTAGAAGTAAGATCACAACAACTTGCTGAAGAAAGAAATAAAATTACTCTTGATGATTACTGGGAAATTTTCTATAGAAATCCAAAACTTCAGCTTCGCTCTATTTCTCAATATACTAGAGATGCTATAGACTGGGCAGATAAAAAATATGGATCAAGAACTGTAAGAAAATTTGGAAAAGATCTTAAAGACTTTGCTTTTTCAAAATTACCATGGAGACCTTCTGAAATAGGAAACAGAGATGCATTATATGGTCAGCTATTGCCCTGGAATAGATTTTATAAAAAATTACTTTCTTTTGAGAGATATGCATTTCCTAATAATTTCATTTTATTTCATGGACCTACCTCTACTGGTAAATCTATAGGATTTGATGCTCTTTTTGAATTGTTATCAGAATATTCACAGACAGAAGAAGGCGCTCTTTACTCTACTGAATTCATATTTCCAAACAAAAGATCACATGAAGACTTTGGACTTCAAGGCATTATAAAAAGGAATCATGAAAGCTGTAAAGGAGAAGAAAAAAGAAGATTACCACTTCAAAAAGATATTGCCGCTCAAATCCCATCGAACCAAAGAACAAATCCTTTTTTCTTATTTGATTTAAAAGAAAGATTAAAAAAACTAGATGAAATCACTAGATTAGGGTTGCTTAGTAAAGACTTTAATACAAGCTTTGCAAAGCTTTATAAAATAGACGATGTATCTCAAAGAATACTAAATGGACTTATTGAATTATATAAAGAAGATGGTAATAAAGGAAATGAGCTTCCAGAGCAAGTCCTAGACCACATTAGAATAAACAGATGGTACATGTCCTGTACTAATGGAGATGGCATTATCAGACTTCAACCCAGCTCAGCTCCAGGGACATACTTAAAACCGATAATACCAGAGATTCCATGGGAAGATCTTCCATCTGAATTTATAAGTATCATTTCTGGCGCTAAATTAGAAGCTTTAGAAGGTTACTTAAACTCTGCTCAGGTTTTATACTATGATGATATGTTTGCAGATGTTGATCCTCACCACAGGCTTGATGATTATACCTATCTTTTAAGTCTAGCTGAAAAGGCAAAAGCACATGTTTCTACTCCAAACAGAACATCTTCAAAAGTAGTTCAAACAAATATTATGGTATGTGGCACTGCAAATGACTCAGTCTTAAGAGTCACTGAAAAGATTGATCCTGTTACATTTTCAAATTTAATGACTAGAGGTGAAAAGGTTGATGTTGGATACCAGCCTTTATTTAGAGATATTGAAGAATTCTTAAACAAAAAACTCAGAACATTGATAACTGAAGAGGAATTTAATCAGGTCTCTCCAAATGTAATTTATGCACTTTCTCTCTTTACCTCAATGACCTATGTTTTCCCTTGTCTTAGAGAAAATTACTATAATGGATTAAAAGCATCAGACGATATTAAAGAAAAACTAAAGAATTTAGTTTCGAAGCTAACACCACTTGAAAAAGTTTTACTATACGAGGATGAAAAGCTTGATTCATACGAAACCGATCCTAAAAAGTTTAAATTTAATACGGAAGCCTTGAAAATACTTTATGACCACACTTCTGAAATTCATGATGAATATGTGTTGGGATCAGCAGATGATGGTTTATATCTTTATGAAGGAGTAATTGGAATACCTCCTAGATATATTGAAAAGATGGTTGCTGATGCAGTGCTTGATTCAGTTTGCGAAAAACCTGATGGTTCTTTTACTTTGATAGATCTTTTTAGAGTTTTAGAGAGCAAATGCAAGCTTGGATTTGAATATGAGAGTGAATTACCAGCGCTATTCACTCAGCTTAAAGAAAAGAAAATCATAAAAGAAGTAAAAGAAAATCCATTTACTAATTCTGCAGGACTACTTGCATTAGTAAAAAACCACTCCATGAAAAGAGTAAGTTATGAAGTCAGAAAAGCAACAGGACTATTAAAATCAAGGAAAGATATTCTTACTGATTTCACAAGATATTTAATGCATGTTAAGGCTTATTCACAGAAACAATCAGTACCAAAAGAGTGGAGAGTCTCGTCAAATGAAGAGAAGCCTGATGAAAGCTTCATGAGCCAAACAGAAAACAATGTATTTAGCATTCCAGGTAGCAAAGCTTCAGATTTCAGGTCAAGTATTTTATCTAGACTTGCTGCATGGCAGATTGGAAATGAGGGCAAGAAATACATAGATCATCTTGATACATCTGAGTTATTTAAAGAACAGCTCGATAAGCTCGAAGCCGCAAACATGACAGCTTACAATGAAGCCTTAAGATCTTTCACAAAAGATTTAGAAGAACTTGTGAATAGTTCTCCAAGCTTCGACATTAGTCATATTCCAGAGATCCCTTTAGACAAAGAAAAGGCTATTGAGTTTGCAAAAGAATATTTCTCAGGTATAAGTCTTTCAAGCTCCAGCATTAATCCAGAAAGAAAGTTAGTACTTCTAAGAGGAGTAAAAGGCTTATATGACCAAGGTTACAGAAGTTTAAATATATTAAAGAAAGATGTAATTTTTGCTCTTGGCAAAATCAATGGAGACTAAGATTCTAAATTTAAATGTTTCTAAGTAAAACTGTTTTAAGAAAATCAAATATCTTATTCAAGACCTCAGCACACTTTAAAGTTCTTATATCTGTACTTCTACCATATGATTTATAGATTTCACAAACAATTTTTTTTGTATCCAGCTCTTCAGTAATAAGACCCTTTCTTGTAGTAAGCATTACATTTATAAGCTTTTTAACTTTTGGTTTTATAGTATTTTTAACATTGATATAATCCAGCAAATCATCTCTAACGATTCTAAGGAATTCCCTTATTTCACATTGCGACAAATCACCTTTCATAAGAATTGTATCTATATCGTTCAATGTTAATTTTGTTCTTATTTTTCTTAGAAGCTTTGCTTTCGAAGATTCTGGATTATTTAAGATCTTACCTATTCCTGTTCCACGAATATCAAATGAATCATAGCGGTAAGGAATAACCCCTCCTTCAGATCTAATAACTCTATCAATTTCATCTTCTTGACGATTAACAAAAGTAAGACTGCCTGAAATAAATGGATTTTCCATTTCTCCCTGAAGAGCTCTAATCACATCAATTGTTCTTTGTTGAATTTCTTCAGCACTAATACTTTCACCCTTTGCTTTTCCTAATTCTATTATGTAAGTCCCTCCTTTTGCACTTACAAGAGCCTTCATAATTTCTTTGGTTAGATTTGATCTCCTTACTGGGCTTCCGTCTGGTTTTGTAGGAACAGGAAGAGGATCTTTTCCTGGTACATCAAAAAGAACTCTTACAGCACCAGAGATTTTATCCTTACAGACAGAATATTTCAAACCTCCTGAAAGATTTTTTTTGTACATAAATTTTCTGAAATTATTATCATTTCCTACATTTATTACACTTTCATACCACTCATCGATATCAGTAACTGTAAATGAAAGAGAAAGTTTTTCATCAGTAATATTAAATTTTCCTAGACCTGAAACACCCATATAGTATGCAAGAGCTTTCTTAAACAGTACCTTTCCATTTTTTCCTTCCCACATTCCTTTATATCTCATTTCCCACTCTTTAATTTGATCAGGATTCCATCCACAGAGATAAGAACATCTTCTCTTTAACGCTTCATATACTGTCATTTCAGAACCACGAAGGCAATCACCAGCAAGACTATTATAAGATTCCGTCCATGCATCAAACCTTTTCACTTTTGATGCGATTAAATTACCCTCACCAATCTTTTTATCATTTTCGATCTTTTCTCTTTCAAACAAATCAGGATGAGAAGTTCTAAGTAATGAAATCAAGTCATCAGTTACATCATCTATAAGCCTTCTTCCATCTTTTTCTTTTTCATCCCACATATGACTACGAGTTATATAATATCTGGGGAGTTTATTAGCCAGCCCTATTCCACCTAAAGCTTCAAGTCCTAATCTCAAAGCCTTTAAAGTATCATCAGCATATGGACAAAGAGCTAGCATTCCTTTTAAACCATATTCACTAGAAAGCTTTATAGCCCAATTTACTTTTTTAATTTTCTCTAGATCAATTTGATTTTTTTCTCTATCATAAACTTGTTCTGCATGTTCCAAAACCCAGACCATAGCTCTTTTTGCTCTGTCCTTCCCTTTTTCTCCTTGCCACATATTACATTCTGATAAAAACCAATCACGAATAAGAGGATTACTCCCTTTAGTGGAGCCTAGTGAAACAAGCTCTGCGACTTCCGGAAGACTTAAACCATCAAAAACAGGTCCGAGCTTTACACTGGAGAGCTTTTTATGCAAACCGCTTAAAGACTCAAAATCATAAGCAGAACTTTTCTTTTCCATATCAAAGAAATAATGCTTAGCCATAACTTCTTTCATTTCAGGTAAGTGCTCTATAGCTCTATCAGGAATTGCTCCAAAGTGATTCACAGTATAGTAATAAAGAACAAGAGAGAGCAATTCTTTATCCTGAAGAATATCTTCCTTTTCATGCTTTTGAGCATAATAAGTTAAAACAGCAAGGAAATTTTCATATGTAGTTCTTTTAACATCTGATCTAGTGAGCTTTCCACCATCTGCTTTTATTTTTTTTATTTTTAATACTTCATTTAAAACTTGAATCTCTTTAAAAATAGAATCAGTACTAGCATCACTAATCCCATTTTCAAGTAGTAATTGTTTTTCCTGAAGCTTTCTATTCAAAGTGGCAGACTTCACATGTTTATAATCTCTCTCCAGAGATTCAATTCTTTTAATCTCAGCAAACAGTTCACCTACAATCACTTTTGCTTGGCTTACTTTTTCAAGCCTTAGCTCTCTGTCTTTATCATGTTCCAAGGGCTCTTCTCTAACATCTTTCAACCCTTCACTCATTGATAAAATCGGAAAAGAGGCTAATCTAAGTAATTTAGGATCTTGATAAACTTGTCCATTATCAGAGTCTAGGATCTGGGATTCAGGCAAGTGGTTAAGAGCCCCATTACTTACATCTGGAAAAGAAGGAATGATTCTTGGAGCAATTTTTTTAATTTCACCTGACATGATGCTTAACTATTTAACAGTCCCCTTTATAGCCACTCTTAAATCAAAAATAGTTTTAATTAAAAGAGCTTCTTCTTTAGGAAGGATAAACTGATTCAGCGGAGGCAGTTCCTCATTAAAAACTCTTATATTTGCATTCTTCCTAAAATCACCTACGAGCTTAAGCCATTGATCAGATTTCAGGACTTTAAATTCAACTTCTACATCTTTAAGATTGTCAGTGATTTGTTTTTCAATGGCTTTATCATAATCAGGTGGAATCATAACCTCTAAAACATTGTTATAGTATAAAACTGGAATTGCTTTTGGTTTAGATATACTACCAGGCCACCAGGGAGGAATACATTGAAAAATATCTTTATCTATCTTTTCCAGATCAAGAATATTATTTTCCTGATTTCCTATTATTTCTTCTATGTAATGAGTCGGTAACTCCCTCACTCTTAACGATGAGTAGTTATATCTATCACCAGCTCTTCCCCTGGAACGTTCTTGAATTTGGTTTAAGACATAAGAAACAAGAGATAAGTTACATATTTCAATACCACTTAAGATCAGATCTACCTTTTTTCTTGTATCTCTAGAACACTCGACCAAAGCTTTAGTAACAGATTCCTGTTCTGAAATTAATCCTCTAAAGATTCTAAGTGTCTCAGTCCTAAGTCCTTCAAGTTCTTTTGAGTCTATAGCTTGACACACTGACTCATCATATTCAGCGAGTATTTCTTTTGTTATTTCATCTGGAATTAAATCATCGCCCTCAGCAGTATTAGCCCAAAGGAGGAGATCATCAGTAATTTCTTCTTCAGTATCAGATCCTTCCTCAACAGACTCTTCATCTTTTAATTTAATATGTCCTAAAAATCTATCAAAATTTGACGTGTGTGATTGTCTTATTTTTAAAGTCCAGATTTCATTAATAGCTAAAACAGTTAAGACTTTTTCAACCAGCTGACTTATAATTTCACAAGCATTATTATTATGAGAATATTTTCTATTAGAATTAATAGCATTCAAAAGCACATCTCTCATATCAGACGACTTTTTAATTTTCAGAAGTTTTGATATGAGTTCTTTCATTCTCTCTTTAACTACTTTATTTAAGTCAGTACTATCAATGACTTCATCTCTAATAAACCTAAAAAAAGTTTTAAGTCGTGAGTTTGAAAATTCTTCTGATATTATTATTTTTTCAAGAGCCGTGTTTCTATCATTAGTTTTTGATCCTGAAGAATCATCTTTAGTCTCAGATGATAGAACAGAAATAGAAAAAGCTTGGTATAAAGAATTCGTGCACTCCAAGACATCATACTCAGGTCTTTCTTCTAGATATCTTTCAAATGGGGTACCGACTATACCTACAGGATCTTTTTCTGAACGCTTAAATCCTGTTATAGAGAAATCCCCACCATGGTAGACATCATCAAGATCACAAAGTAACTCTGTAATTAAAGAAGTCTCACCAGCGTTTAGTGCTGTAACATCTTCAGGTTTAATTTTCGAAATACCATAACAACCTGTTTTTGCATTTACAGGACCTAAAAGTATTTCAAAAGCTTTTTCTGTATTTGAGTTTGCAACATCTGAAAACCCTGCTGTTAAATTAAAAGCAAGCATATGCTCATACCACTTTATGTTTTTACAATAATAGTAATCTTTTAAAGTTATAAAGTCTTTTCTATTTAACCTAATCGGCGGTTCAAACCCAGGGAAGAAATCTACATCACTACCTATAAATCCTTTTACTCCCTGACTTTTTAATTGCCTGAAAACATCATAAATGCTTTTTGCAAATCTAAGTTTAAAAAGCTTTACGCCTTCTTTATCGTCCCACATTCCAGAAAATCTAATTTCACCCGGATTAATCTGACCTTCTCCCCATCCAAAACTTTGAGGATACAGTCTTTTTAATGCTTCATAAGCATTCCCAACTCCAGAACGTTTAAGACATCCTGTACATTCTTCATCAAATTGCCTTGCCCAATCATTTATAGCTTTAACTTTTTCTCTACAAAGATTACCCTCATCATCTAAAAGTTTCAATTTTTTTTCTACAATGTTTTTTGTAATTTCATCAATGAGCTTAAGACCATTTTCACCTGTCCATTTATTTGGATATTTCAATTTATACTTAGGGAAAACTTTAAATAGTCCAGGAATAGCTAGTTCCAGCGCATCACAAGCTCCAGTTAAAAAATCACAAATACCAATAGCACCTCTAAGTCCATATTTTTTATCGTGAAATGTAGTTCCCCAGTCTACTTGTTCTAATTTTTCAAAGTCAATATCACCCGTACTTAGATTTACAACTCCCTGATCTAAAACTACTTGCTTGCATGCTCTAATTGCATTTGACCAGACTATGTCTTCGTCCAGATTTTCTCCCTGCCATTTATTTGTACCAGAGATCATCCACTCTCTTATCGGAGGATTTCCACCATCTAAATATCCTGGGAATAAGAGCTTCATTAATTCTGAGACTGAGACTAAAGAAGTTATACCATTAAGCTTTGAAGATGAGAATGCTTTTGACCATACATCAAACTCTTCTACTTTACTTGCTCTATCTAATCCTAACTGATCAACGACAAGATACCTACCAAGAGTTCTCACTCTTTCTAGAACATCTGGATCATCATAATTAAAGAATCCATCAGGGAGACAATTAAATCCATTTTTCTTATCTTTTCTGATGCATAGATAAGCAACTAAAGATTTAAATCCTTCATCACCCAGAAGAGAAGACTCAACCTGACTATTAGACACAAGGTAAGACATCTTTTCATTAAAGACCTGAGTGAAAGTTTCATTACTTGTTTTGCTCTGATTGTTATAGAGAGAGAAGAAAGGATTTTGACTTGCAATCTTTTTCAAGCTCTGGAGTTCTTCTCTAAGAGAACTTTTTTCAGGGGTAGGCTCATGTCTTATTTTTTTTCTTTCTCCTTCAACCTTAACAGATTTAATTGATTTCTTTATTTCTTCTTGATAGCTTTTGTTTAATTCTCTAATTTCAGCTCTTAAGATCTTAGCTTTTTTCCACTCTTCAAGAATTAATCTGGACATTACTCTTGCTTGTTTTAAAATTCTTGGGTTTATCCCATTTAATTTAATTTGATCTCTTGGGATTTTCAATGGATCTGGAATACTATCTGGATTATAATCTAGCTCTAAATGTGCAGAGCTACTATCACCCATACCTCTTAAATAAACTTTTGCTTTCCCAGGTATCCCATGACTGAAATGCTTAAATTTAATTTCTGGGGTTTCATCTTTTTTATCTACAGAATCCTCATGACCATTTCTAGAAATCGAATCTGAAATAATACTTTCAATTCTTGGTACAGGAGCCATAATTCTGGCAAGAACTGGATTTAAATCACCAGTCCTAGACTTCACCTCACCATTAGACCCATTGCTATGATTAGAATTAGTTATCGCTGGCCTAGAAACCATTCTTGCACCTAACCCAGAATTGATGATATTAGTCATAATTTAAAAGATATTACTAATCACTAATTTTACAGAATTTCTAACGTCGAAAAGTTAAAATCGAATTACAGTTTGGAAATCCCTGAATATTAAAGCTTTATTAGTAACCTAACTTATAATCATTGCATCGCCATAACTAAAGAACCTGTATTTTTCTTTAATAGCTGTTTCGTAAATATTTCTTAGATTCTCCCAGCCAATAAATGCACTTACTAATAACAAAAGGCTTGATTTTGGAAGATGGAAATTTGTAATCATAGTATCAACAATTTTAAAATTAAACCCTGGTGTAATATAAAGATCATTCATTCCTGAAATAACATTGTCATTCCCATGCAAATGGGAATCCAGAGCTTTGTCATTGCGAACCCTGGAAGGGTGAAGCAATCTTTCTTGATCGATAACTGCCTGTGAGATTCCTTTGTCAGGCTTTGCCTGACTCGGAATGACAAGGCTGGATTCCCGATCAAGTTGAGAATGACAACTTCCTAAATACTCCAACGTTCTTGTTACAGTAGTACCACAAGCAACAATTCTTCTTCCATTTTTTTTAGCACTTAAAATCTTTTCCCAAACATTTTTTTCTATTTGAAATTTTTCCGAGATTAGCACATGATCTCTCACATCATCAGTTCTCACCGGAAGAAACGTACCTGGTCCTACATGAAGTGTAAGATAAACGATCTCAACTCCTTTCTCTTCAATTTTTTTTAATAGCTCTGGAGTGAAATGAAGCGATGCTGTCGGTGCCGCGACTGCACCAGGTTCTTTTGCAAACACTGTTTGATAGCGCTCCACATCAAGAGACAAAGGCTCTTCATCTCTTTTAATATATGGGGGTAAAGGCATTTCTCCAATTTCATTTAAAATCTTTTTTAAATCATCATGAGATTTAAATTTCACAGTTTCTGCATCTATTATTTCAACCTTCACGTCATTGCGAGGAGACTCTGAAGGAGTCGACGTGGCAATCTGCTTACGCAATGAGATTGCTTCGTCGCTTTCACTCCTCACAATAACACAGACTCCAGCTTTCAAATTTTTACTTGGCTTAGCAAAAACTTTCCAAGTTAGGTTGTCAGGACTTTCCGGTTTAATTAAAAGAATCTCAGTTTTTTTATTTTCTATTTGAACAAAAAATCTAGCCTGCAATACTTTTGTATTATTTAAAACAAGTACATCATCTTTATTTAAAAAGTCAATTAATTCATAAAAGACATGATGAGATATTTCATTTTTATCTTTATCATAAGAAAGGAGTCTGGACTCATCACGTTTATCACAGGGATATTGTGCAATTAACTCTTTTGGAAGAGAATAGTTATATGATTCTAGTTTATATAAAACATCTTGCATGAATTTTGAAAAATCACAAATTGAACTTTCAGTTATTGTTTGCACAAGGAACCGTGCACGAAAATTAGCCACATTATTTCAATGCTTAGGATCTCAGATAAACATTGAAAAACTAAAGTGGGAAATAATTATAGTTGACAATAACTCAAATGACAACACTAAAGAAGTTGCATATGCATTTTGTGAGGGTAGCAACTTAAAAGTTAATTACATATTTGAGCCTAGAACTGGCTTATCATTTGCCCGAAATATTGGAGTGCTTACTTCTAAAGGTTCATATTTACTTTTTATAGATGACGATGTCATTATTCCTCGTGAGTTTTTAAGTAACATTATGATTGGTTTGGAGGAATATCCGGAGTTTCAAATATTTGGTTATAGGATTTTACCCGAGTGGCATGAAAGTATAAAAAAGCCATTCTGGCTAACATTTAAAAAACCCTTTAATATAATCCAAAGTTTTTTACCGGTACATGATTTAGGTGTTGAGATTTTACAGTACCCAAACAGAATGGCAAAAAATCCTATCGGTGGCGGGTTTTTAGTAAAGAAAGAGGTCTTTGAAGACCTCGGTCCTTTTAGAGAAGATTTAGGTGCAGGTCAGAGCGGGGTTTGTGAAGACACAGAATTTTTCTGGTATGCAGTATCAAAAGGTTTTAAGATTTTATATTGGCCTTATGCTGTACTATACCATCCTGTTTTCCCAGACAGAATTACTTTAGGTTATTTACACAAGTGGTATTTTAATCTCGGGAAATCACTTTATCTTGTAAAAAATTCTGGAAGACTTCTAAATGAAAACAAAAAACCAATACTAGGGATAGAAGGATTTATTTCAAACAAACTTCCACCAGTTTTTGAGATTCTACTACTTGAAATTAAACTCTTTAATATTCCTTTATTACTAATACTAAAATTGTTTTTAACAATTTTACTTTTGCCACTAACTGTTTTCCTATTCTTTATAAACAGAACTTTTTATATAACGACAATGCTGAGTAAAACTTGCGGAGAAATTAGTGAGTCGATGTTAAAAAAGATTTAATCTAAATCAAAGATCCTTTTTAAAGACTTCATAATCTGCTATTGCTAAGAAATTTGCGTGGCTAAAAAAAGGAGCTGATATGCTTAATTCATTAACATTACTGAATTTAAATAAAAAGACAGAACCAAGAGAAGATATATCTCTTAAGCTTGAAAAGCAAAACAATAGAGATTCAGGCATCTCAGACGAACCATTAAATAAGGATTTATTTGTATTTGCTCCAATATCAGAAAAATTTAGAGAAGAAGATATTAAAAAAATGTCTGAGTTGTATATAGATCTCACTCGCAACCTTTTATTAGAGAGCGATGATAAATCTAAGAAAATTAGAACACAGATTGATGATTTTAAAAGCAGGATGGGGATTAGAGAAGGCAAAAATCCTTTAATTGATAAGAAAACAACGCTTGCATTAGAAAGGCTGAAAGAGACTTTCCCAAAAGATTTATCAGAGCTTTACAACAAGCTCTTTCAGAGCTTATTTGACAAAGATGATACCAAGACTGAATCTTTCAAAAAATCAATACTAGCTTTAAAAAAAACAAATGATATATGCAATGAAGCACTGGGATTACCAAAAAGAAAAATTAAATTTTCACCAGAACAATCAAAAGAGATCAAAGAGCTTTCAGATGATATTAATAAAGAGGTCGCGGATTTAAATACAGCTCTCGGCAATGCAGTACTTAATCGAAATGCAATTCTGGCTAATGCAATCCAGGAGCAATTAAATGTTCTTTACAAAATTCAATCGGAGATTTCAAAAGCAAAAGAACATTTGGTTGAAGAGAAAAAGCAAATTAATATTGATGAGTTTGATCAGATTAAATAAATTTAATCTGGTTCATACAATGTATTTCCTATAAAATATAAAATCGAAATTATAGGAGACTTAAAATGACATCTGTTCAAGCAATAACACCATCAACAGTTCCACAAACAAAAAGACCATCATCTATTTCATCAAAAGATTTAGATAGCAACAAGCTTGTTGAAATTACAAAAAGTGCTTTAAAACTTGTAGCAGAAGAAATATCAAAAACTATTACGAATTGTCCAAACCCAGACATTAGAACAACAAGGCAAGAGATTAACGGAAAAGATGTTAGTTTAATTCTTCCAGATGGTAGCTACTATACAAATAAAAAAGCAGAGTATGATTTTGATCAATCAAGAATTAGAACTGTAAGTAATATCAATGAGCTAAAGATTGCAATTATTGAAATGCCAAACAAGGCAAAGACTGTTGCTTTGATTGGACAAGAAATTAATAGATCTGCTTTAGACAGAATTAAACAAGAAGTAGGAAAATCTGGATTCATTGGAGTAATTAACTTTCCTCTTTCTACTGGAGCTTCTGTTGAAGAAGAAGTTGCAAAAAGAAGACTTGGTACTTTACTATTAAAAGCCTAAATCTTTTATCAAGAAATTATCTTTATCGATTCTAAAAAAAGTCTTAAGCCATACAAATAGAACACGTATACCCCTACTAAATGTGTTAAAAAAATATGTATTATTGCCAATATTACACTAGGAAAAATATTTATAACAAAAAGTGATTTGTAATTCCTTGACCAAGTCAGATCACCTTGATAGAGTATTAGTCCGCTATTTAATTTCCTTATCTCCAAAGTGCGATAAGGGTTAATTAAAAAGAAGAAAAAATGAATTTTAAAAAAGTTTTATTCTTTTCTTCTTATGTAGCACGGCCTGTAAAAAGATAGGCCACTGAACTCTGAAAACTGCATATCAATGATTAGTTAAAAATCTGATTTTTTATTTTTCAAAGTTAATTTAAAACTAACTTTGAATAGCCAAAAAAGCTAATAAATAGATAGATAGATAAATGCCGATATACTTAATGCTAAGACATAAAAGGGGCAACCCTAAAATGTAATAGCATGCGTATAGAGAACAAAACAAAATAGATCTTTTTGTAGTCTAGAAGATTATAAAAAAAACTACAAAGGGCATACGGTGGATACCTTGGCATCATCAGCCGATGAAGGACGTAGTAAGCTACGAAAAATTGCGGTAAGCTGCTAACAAGCTATGACCCGCAAGTCTCCGAATGGGACAACCCACCTCAATTCATCTTGAGGTATCGTTAACTGAATTCATAGGTTAACGAAGGTAAGCGAGAGAAGTGAAACATCTCAGTAACTCGAAGAAAAGAAAACAAATCAGTGATTCCCTTAGTAGCGGCGAGTGAACGGGGAACAGCCTAAACCGAATGGCTTGCCATTCGGGGTTGTAGGACTGCATTTAGCATTTGCAAAACTAATTGAACTAAGTTGGAAAACTTGACCAAAGAAGGTGATAGTCCTGTAAGTGAAAGTCTAGCAAAGCGAGCAGTATCCTGAGTAAGTCGGGGCACGGGAAACCCTGATTGAAGCTACCAGGACCATCTTGGTAAGGCTAAATACTGAATGATGACCGATAGTGAACAAGTACAGTGATGGAAAGGTGAAAAGAACCCCGGGAGGGGAGTGAAATAGAATATGAAACCGTATGCTTACAAGCAGTCAGAGCTCGTTTAGCGAGTGATGGCGTGCCTGTTGAAGAATGAGCCGGCGAGTTAGTGTGTCTAGTTGGTTAAGGAGTAATTTCCGGAGCCATAGCGAAAGCGAGTCTGAATAGGGCGCATATAATTAGACATATTAGACCCGAACCCTGGTGATCTAACCATGACCAGGTTGAAGCGCAAGTAACATTGCGTGGAGGACCGAACCAATTAGTGTTGAAAAACTACTGGATGAGTTGTGGTTAGGGGTGAAATGCCAATCGAACCAGGAGCTAGCTGGTTCTCCCCGAAATGTATTGAGGTACAGGGTCAGGTTAAAGCTTTGTGGAGGTAGAGCACTAGTTCGGTAAGGGTGGTGAATAACCATACCAAATCGAGTTAAACTCCGAATGCCATTAAAGTGATACCTGGCACTGAGACAGTGGGTGATAAGATCCATTGTCGAGAGGGGAACAGCCCAGACCACCATCTAAGGTCCCTAAGTTAATGCTAAGTGACAAAGGAGGTGGAATTACATAGACAACCAGGAGGTTGGCTTAGAAGCAGCCACCCTTAAAAGAGTGCGTAACAGCTCACTGGTC
>CAZRTB010000014.1:0-13029 GCA_964602915.1 uncultured Gammaproteobacteria bacterium
TCGGCTTTTAACCGATTGGTCGAAGGTTCAAATCCTTCCGGACGCACCATTAAAATAAAGTCAGGATGAAAGTCCTGGCTTTTTCTTTTTAAGGCATTATAGATTTCAGGCTTCTAAATTTCATATATCGCTTATATCGCTCTATACAGATTAGAATTATAGCTAAATAGCTTAACTATGACTATAGAAAACCAAAATCACCATTATGTACCTCAATTTTTACTGAGGAAGTTTGCTTTTGATAGTAGGAACTTTTGCAATGCCTTTGATATTGAGCAAAATAAATGGCTGAAACCTAAGCACGTTAGAAAACTAGCAGCTGAACTGAACTTTTACTCACTCGACCATTTACCAGATGAAAATAAAAATATCTTAGAAGTAACGCTCTCAAAAAATGAGAGGGATACATCTTTAGTTCTTCAAAAGATCTGGTCAAGCCAGGCTATTAGTGCAGAAGAGGAGTCAAACCTAGCCATATTCATTGCTCTTATGAACCTTAGAACACCTAAAAGCCTAAAACGTATTGAATTGATGTTGAAAGTCTCACATAAGCAAAGAATAGATTTACATATAAATAATTTAAGAAGAAATTCCAACGATCCCAGTAAAATACCTGTTGCATTACACCCACTAATAGAGAATAAAACTTATGTGGAAAAAATACTCCCCTATGAAAAGGCAGAAGATTTGAATATATCAATTAAAAGACCTGGGGTTCTACAGTTCCTTACATCAGATGTTGTTTTGGAGACTGCTAATCTATTCCTTCAAGGAAGGACATGGACTTTTTTGCAAAATCAAACTCAATTCCCCTTTGTTACAACAGACAACCCTGTAACTATATTTAATCCAAACTACAAGCCTATACCTGGGCATGGGCACGGTATCCTATCATCAAACAAAGCTGAAGTATATTTTCCTTTAAGTCCCAAGATATGCCTATGTATTAGTCATGGTAAAAGAGAAAGC
Organism: uncultured Gammaproteobacteria bacterium; assembly: GCA_964602915.1. GTDB lineage: Bacteria > Cyanobacteriota > Vampirovibrionia > 2-02-FULL-35-15 > 2-02-FULL-35-15 > CAZRTB01. The sequence continues at coordinate 970 of CAZRTB010000014.1, forward strand.
ATATATCAAGAACTCAGCTCTGAAGATCGAGTTAGGGAGATTAATAAGAGAGTGATCGAGAATGCAGATAAAACAATAATTTCCAGAGACAAATTTGACTTAGACTCAAATTCTTATCAATTTAGAGAAACAAAGGTTTCAGAACGACTTGGTGATAAGCAAAGCTCCTTTATGATCTACGAATAAAATTTTACAACTAAGAGGTACTTAAAAAGACTCTTCAAAAAACGTCCTTTTTTATTCTCGTTATATTATTCATTACAGGCAATAGCCACACTTCCAGACCGACTTAACCCATGTCTGAAAAGTCCTTATATTACCTGTTACAGAGCTAATCCTTGAGTTTTGGCTTATATCTGTAGTTTTGGAATAGCATCATTTTTTCTTGCTGAATTATAAAAACAGTATTAAAAAAACCGATGCGATTCTAGGTAGTAGAAAACTCGTTATTTAAATATCAGGGGAGGACTATTATGGTCGAAGAAAATGCGGTAACAAGGTTATTAGAAAAAGTACCTAATCAACATAGGTGGCATGTTAATGACATTTGGCAGCCAGATATGGAACGAGGAGCCACTTGCTATACCAAGCCTAATAGCATCAATAATCAGCGTATCAATCTTAACGCTATTGTCAATCATGTTTTGCCACACTTAAAAGGCAATCTCAGTAACTATCCTAAAGCTGTTGATAAGGGTATTGAATCATGTGGTATTCATCAAAGTGCTCTTAGAGAGAATATTAGAGATGCTTCTATTAGCCACGCAAAAAGCCTTCTTTATCATGGCGAAATTGATAAATCAGTTTTAAATAGTCTTAAAGAGATAAAGATCAGACGTACAAGAGATCCGCATACACCAGTAATTAGAGAAGCAGATTTCAAAAAGATACTCGAAATTATTGAAGCCGATGATAGAAGAGAGCAAGCTAGTAAAGATCTAGATGAAATCATTGTTCGATTCATGTTCGGTACCGGCTGTCGGGTGAGTGAGGTTGTAAAGCTCAATATTGAAGATATAGATCTTGAAGAGCGGACTATATCCATTATTTGGTCAAAGGGCGGCAAATCAAGGCAAATATCAATTATTAAAGATCTTTTTCCTTACTTGCAAGACTACATTAATAACAAAAGACCAAGCTCAGACAATAAGAATGTCTTTCTCCTTCCAGGTGGTGGAGTTCTCACTAGAGACAGAGTAGAAAAAAGGATTAAAAACTTAACAGATAAAGCAGGATTGGAGGGCGGTTGTCACCAATTTAGAAGAGGCTTTGCTAGTTATTATGCGGCGAGAAATATCCCAGTTACTGATATTCAATTGGTTCTCGGACATGCATCAATTCAAACCACTATGCACTATATAAAGCAAGATCATCAAGCTGTTTTAAATGCAATGAGGAATGTTTGGTAATAGAAAAAAAAGAAGGCCCCGTTAGAGCCTTCAAGGAATGTGTATGAATTTATATAACGAGAATAAAAATAATGAACAATATCTACCTAAACCTGTTTCAATTAACAGCAAATTTATCAATAAGGCTGACGAGACTACCCGTGGATTATTTAATAGTAATTTTGTCTATGATAATTTAACACGACAAGGATTAGGGGAGCAACTAAACCAAGGCTTTGCCTTTTGTACAGTCTTTAAAGGTTCAAGAACACAAGAAAACTTTGTTAAAGCGGGATATATAGCCTTGGATTTTGATGGGGATTGGGCTCTAGAAGAGGCTTTAAACGATGAGTTTATTAAAAAACATGCTGCAATCATTTACACAACACCTAGTCATGGCAAGAATGGGAAGGACAGATTCAGGGTTATTTTTGAATTAGAGACTATTATAGAAGATGGTTCTCTTTTTAAAGATCTACTCTTAGCCCTATTAGATAAATTTCCACAAGCTGATAGTCAATGTAAAGATAGCATTAGATTCTTTTATGGCTCAAAAGGATCTAATCCGATTATATTAGAGGGGCTGCTGACAGATACCGTTGTTAATAAGCTTATTAGTGACCATGGCTCTCAATCCACGAGTAAAAAGCCAAATACGGAGCTTATAGGCACTGATACCCTGCTCATTCAAGAGGGTGAAAGAAATAGTACCTTGTTTAATAATTTGAGTGCATATGCACAGAAAGGTATCTTAGGTGACGAACTTAAGACATTAGCACAGTCAATTAATAAAACGATATTCGATCCCCCATTAGAGAATAGAGAAGTCGAGTCTGTCTTTAATAGTGTTAACAAACACTGGAAAGAAAAACATTCTACTGATGGTAAATCAGTTAGAGAAATTACAGAAGCTTTGCGAAATGATCACCTATTTTTAACTCATTATCATTTAGGTACTGAGATCTTAAGGAAATTCGATGGTAAGGTTTGGAAAGAGGTTCCACAGCTTCCAATAAAGCAGATGGTACGTAATGACTATGACATTCATAGCAACCCGAGGAAATGTCAAGAAGTCTATATTGATCTTAAAACAGCAAGCTATAAAGAGGACATAAATTGGCGTAATATAAGCCAAGACCACATACCTCTTAAAGACTATATTTTGGACTGTAAAAACGATTACAGGATTGAATATAAACCAGAGTTCTATTTGAAGAATCATATAGAACATTGTAATTACGAGCCAGATGCGAAATCTCCATTTTGGGATGCTTGCTTAAGTGATTGGTTTAGTAAAAATGGTGAACTGGATTTAGATAAGGTTAATCTTTTACATGAATATATTGGCTACTGCTTAACTCATAAAGCAGCTCTCAAGAAATGCTTAATCTGTGTTGGTGAACCTAATACAGGCAAAAGCTTGATTGGTAGTTTATTAACAGCAATTATTGGATATGAATTTGTTTCTAATACTAAAATTCATAAATTCAATGATGAATTTGGTAGTGCCAATTTACCAGATAAACTTGTAAACATTGATGATGAACCAAAGGTCATAGGCAATAAACCTCTAGACGAAAGTTCATTAAAAATGATAGTAGGTTCTAATCCTAGGATCGAAATTAATAAAAAGAATGCTCATCAACAAAGTGAGATTTTGGTTTGCAAGCTTCTAATTTTGGCGAACAAACTTCCTCGTATTGATGACTTATCAGGAGCCTCATTTGAAAGAATCTTGATGCTCAGATTTGAGAATACTATACCTATCGAGAAACAAGATCCTGAGCTATTAGATAAATTAAGAAATGAGATACCTGGTATAGTCGCAAAATCCATTCAAGCATACTCAAACCTAGTTAAGCGAGGCTATATATTTACCGAGTCTGATTCTTCTAAAGAAGCATTAGTAGAGTATCAGAGGGATAATGACCCTATTTACCAATTCCTTGAATTTGCTTTAGTAAAAGACTCAAATCAGGGGGATTTAATTACTAATGAATCTCTTTACACTGCTTATCAAATAGCTAGAAACAAACGTTTAATCTCTGATATAGAGCTTCCTAAGCTTAATCCAAAGCAATTTGCAACTCAGGTTAATAAAATCGAAGGTTACAAAATAGATAGTCATTATTCTTCACTGGAAAGGAAAACTCTACGAGGAATTAAAGGCTTTAGCTTTACCAAGCAAATGCAAGGGGGGATCAATAATGCAAAGTGATACTTCGTGAGTTTAAAAGCATCTTAATAACTGGGTTATAGCCAATTATTACGATCTTACGATAATTTTACATATCTAATAGTATATTGATGTTTTTTTACAACACATCAATATAAAGAGATTCTTTCTTTAGAGTAGAAAATAAACGTAATATCGTGAGAAAACAGCTTAAAAGCTTATCAGTAAAGGGTTATCAGCCTTACGATTTTCAGAAGAATGACAAAAATAATGCGAAAGAACTATAAGCATAGAGGTAAACAAACAATGACATATAAAAGGAGAAGATAATTTTGGAAACATGGACAAAGGTTAATTTTGGTAAGTATCGTCGTAAAACGTTACCTCAAATTCTATTTAAAGATCCAGATTGGTTCTTTTGGGCTATCAAGAATAATTGTTTTGCAAATAATGTAGCATTAGATCAAGAAGCAACCTTACTATATAAGCGTGCTTCAAGAGTTAAAATACCCAACAATGAAGATGGGCTGTACGCAATAGATGTTGTACTCCATCCAGATGACCATTTTTTTTGGACTATGATGAAAGTTAAAGCTGAAGATCCAGTTCATATTGGCTATGCGAAATTTATAAGATACAACTGTCTTGATATGAGAATACCTAGACGATTTGCCAACTATGATAAAAGCGGCTATTCAGAGTTTTTATACTGTTTTAAACTAATTGTTTTTGATAGCTACCCATATAGAATGACGAAGAAAAGATGCGAAGAGTTTTTTGAAGATAAGAATAACTTTTTAGACTGATACTCTATTGTCTTGATAAAATTACCTTATGGACAAACTACCATTTAATGTATACGACTTTTTTTCGTATTTGACCTCTGGATTGATATTAATGTTCATCCTGTCCTTTGCATTCTGGGGTTCCAAAGGGTTAGAGTTTCTCTATGCAACAGACTTATCTACAATAGGATTTTTACTGGTTGTTTGCTGTTCATATATTCTTGGACATGCTAACGCAGCTATATCAAAGCTAATTTTTGAGAAGTTACTGGCAAATCAACTATTAGGTGACCCAACAGATTTATTAATCGGATTGAAAAAACCTAATTGGTTTATTTGTATATTTTTCAGTGAATATAGCGAACCATTACCCTCGAATTTTAAAGATACAATAGTGAAGAGGGCAAAGAAAGACAATATTGATGTAACGAAACCTAGACAGTTTTTTAAATGGGCTTGGGCAGACTATAAAGCAAGCAAAAGCGATAAAAGTAGAACTGACAATTTCCTAAATTTATATGGGTTTGCAAGGAACATGGCTTTAGCACTATTAATAGGAGTTGTTATTTTTTATCATGGTGTTCTAAGTATAATTTCGGGGATTATTTCTGTGATTATGTTCTATAGATTTTTAAAGTTTTACAGACTATACACCCATGAAGTTCTTGTCTCTATTACTTAAATTAAGTCAAGCAAACAAAATCAATTAAAGATATAATTTAATTATTGCAAAACAGCTCAGTGACTATAAATATTCTTGATGTTGAACATGGGTTTTTCAGCCATATTGTTACACCAAACCAGAAAAACATTTTAATTGATGTAGGGAGTAGTCCAGACTTTTGTCCAACTAAATACTTGCAAAGTAAACAAATCTCTCTAGTAGACTTACTTATTATTTCCAACAAAGATGATGACCATTTAAGTGGTCTGGCAAATCTAAAGCAGCATATGGGTCTTCCTTTTTGGATTCGCAAGAACCCAAGTATAACTGAGGATGCTTTTAAGAGAATGAAAAAAGCTCCATACAGCTCAGGTATAGAAGCTATGTTCCATGTTATAAGAACATACACGACTACACTTGATGGAAGTTTCTTTGATTACGGTGGCTTGAGAATTGCATCTTGCCATAACTTATATCCAGATTTTACAGATACAAATAATTTAAGTCTAGTTACATTTGTGAGCTTTGGTAGCACCAAGATCGTCTTTCCTGGTGACATTCTACGTGCAGGTTGGCTTAAATTATTAGAGAACCCAGACGTACAGAGTGAATTAAGGGATGTAAATATCTTTGTTGCTTCACATCATGGACGTGATAATGGCTGCTGTGAGGAAGTCTTCAAATACTGCAAGCCTGACATAACTATAATTTCTGACAAGAACATAATTTACGACACACAAAACACTACTGAATGGTATAGAACTAAGACTCAAGGTGTCCTCTATGGTGATAAGGAAAGAAAAGTATTTAGTACCAGATCAGACGGACATATTACATTGCATCTATCTCAAAATGACTATAAAATATCAACAAGTAAATCTTTGCTTGGAAATTTACTGGGCGTCCTACCTAATCCAAATTTCTCAACTGCTACCCTCAAACTATCCAAATCTCCTGCATGGCAGGGCTTACGCTTTTAAACCGCCTAATGCACACGAGACTAATTATTGATAGCTTAGGCATACTCAAGCTCACTAACAAAACCCCAATCAACCAAGACATTTTTCAATGATTACGGTAATTTACTAGGTGCGAGTCAACATAATCTTAAGTTATCTTGAACTGAAATGGCTCAATGGGGCCAATCTATGCCTTGTTTACTGGGATTGAGCATCTTATCTCTCCAGTGTAATAGTATTTTCCAGGATTTAAATACATATCATGCATACATATAGTCATTGGTCTAAATAGCAGTACCAAAGTTAATGTTACTACCTTATATGCAGTTTTCCAAAATTAATTTAAAAGAGTTCTTATAAATTGACTTGTTAGAATATAAGTATGCCTGACGAGAAAAAGAAACCGCCGCCACCGCCGCCACCGCCGCCACAACCAAGACAAAGACTATCCAGGGGTGGAACAAAATAGTTTTATTAATATTATTATTGATAATGAAACAATGCTCCCCAAAAGTAAATCTATAGAATTATGTAAAAGTTTACTTTTCTCTTCACAAGCAGTAATGTTTTCAGAAAGGTCTTTATCTGCATTAAGACAATAATATCCTAACAAAATATTGAAGCAATCTTCAGGGCACGACCCTTCATAAATGAATTGATTTGACTCGCTACCAGTTACACCAAATTTACAGCAAATAAAGCCTCTTAAAGAGTTATAAATAGAAGTACCAATAAAGACAATAGAAAAAAATAGAGGGTACATTAGACTCATTGAGGTAATATTACCGAGATCATTTTTTATAATATTAATCAGTCCGAATAAATATATTCCTTGAAATGCAAGAACTTTAAAAATTTTATTTTCAATATCATCAAATGTTTTAGCAGAATTAGACAATTTCAATTCTACTTTCTCAAGAATAAATTTCGCTTTATCTTCACTCAACGTAGAAAAGGCTTCTATGTAAGCTGCAATTCTATTGGCTTCAAAATCACCGTTCTCTTGTATATTCATAACCCAGTTCTCATAGTGTTTTTTAGCTTATTATATTTCGAAAATTCTTTTAGCCTGATTTAAGACAGTATTCTTCATAAAATTTCTCCTTAAACCTATATTCAGCGTTCATTTTATCACTATGACAATTAGAATCTTGCAAAAGCTAAAACGGTAAATACTCGTATTCATTGCCTTGCTTTTAACGTTCAAAACCTTTAATCTTACCTATGGAGCTAGTAATAGCTCTGGGGTTTTATCACCTCTTTCTTAGCGGTCTCAGAGATGTCTGACCGTTAAATTACGACATCTCCCGGTTTTTAGCCGGGAGACCTTAACATCATGTCCAGAGCTTTCGAGCTTAAAGGTTATGGTAGTCGCTCTAAGAACGATTGATAAACTCCCGGCTACTTCTTTGAGTAGCTAAATAAAATCTCTCAGTACGAGAGATTTTTTATTTAAAAGGAGTCCATTAATGAACGATAAAACGGAAGACAAAAAATTAAAAATAGAGAGGAAGAAAGACAAGTATGATAATGAAATTTGTATTATTAACGGTAAATCTTTTGAACAATTTGGTTTCAAAACTTTATTTTTTGAAATCAAAGATATTGAAGTAGTACATAAAATTTTCGATCATGCAAAATTTTGCATTGAGCCCAATTTTTCAGTAATAGGAAAAGCTGTACTTAATAATTCTAAAGGTATGGGAGTTGCAGGTACTGACTTTATTTCTTCTCTTCTTGATTTCAGAATTAAGATTGTTGATAAGACCGAATTTGAGCCATTAGATTTACATCATAAGGATTATAGAGAGGAAGCTATAGGCAATGCAATTGTAACTCAACATATATCAGAGGATGTTTACGGAGAGGAACGATGCAAAAGTTTTATAACTTTACTACTAACACAAGACGAAGCTTCCCTTCTATATAGAGTTATTTCAGAGAAAGCTATTAGGAGGCTATCATTGGAAGTTGAATTTTATGGTCTTTATCGATCAGTGGAGGCTCGACATCACGATGTGATAACGATCCATGATAGATTGGAACCTACTGCATATATGATTCCAGATGAAGACAAAAACATTGATAACGCCATTGGTAACATTCTAGGATTGTCCTGTATGGAACTCCCAGGCAATACACCTTTACGTGATGAACTGTTCGAAAAGCAACTTAATTCAAACTAATCAACCCCTTTGCAAATAAAACAAATGTAGTGGTAAGCAAAGAGGGATGGGTTTTCTATGCTTAGTATAGGTCTTGGCTCTGATCAAGAATACCAATGGACTGTGTAGTGTAAATAGCTTAATAAAAATACTTGTTCTGCATGTTGTATCATTATTGGTAATTAAATCAATATGCAGAGTTTATTAGGCACATTAACAAGTATTCTTATTAACATTCATCAATCTTATTTACAATTGAGTGGGCATCTAATTGATGCCTTAAATAGTATTCCTATTAAAGAATGGCTTTCACCTGCAATCCAAATTGTAGTCACGCTAATGAGTACCTTAGTTATTATTTGGCAAGTTAATAGTCAAAATAGAGCTAACTTTCAATTACAGCAAGAAACGATAAAAAATGATCTTGAAAGAACACTACATAGTCAGATAGAAGAAAAGCTGGTGAAACTTTCTAATGCTCAATTAAAAGCATCAAGCTATGCTCATAAAATTTATTCTGCTCTACAGTCAAAATGCTCACTGTCAAAAATGGGGGTAGAGTTCAATATCCAAGAAGACTGTACCAAATTTGCTGAATTAAACTTCAAGGTAAGCAATTGCGTAAATAAACTGATGTTAGTTATTGAACAGTATGAGATCATTAAACCTGAAATAAGAATTTTTATTACTGCTTTAAATGCTACTGTTTACGATATTTATAAACCATTCAACGCTTTACACTCAGAGGCATGTAAATTTATTCCAATTGATATCAAGTATGAAAATGTGAATCAAATAAATTTTATCAAAAGACCTTTGCCAAACATTGATGAATTAAAAAAAATAGAAAGATTAGCCAAAAACTATAACTCAGTTTTATTAAATATAGCTACTGTTGTTTATGATCTAAGAATTGAAATTCAAAATGTTTTGTTAGGCAATTTATTCAAAAAGAAATTAAATTCTCGTGAACCTGGTGACCCTAAATATATTGTTGTTAAAACAGATAAAAAAAGTTTGAAAAAATTAAAAAAGTACTTTTACGAGAAAACATCATGGGGAAATAGTATTAAGCAAGCTAAATTACGGAAAAGACCTTCATATAGATCAACAGGGCATTATATTCAATCTAAAATCAAGAGAATGCTTCGCCATAGTAAACTTTTTTATTTGAGGATATTTCATATTTGCAAGCTTAAGTAATTTTTCTTTAGCATCGACATTAGTTCTGCATCCAAAATATAAACCCACTAACTCATCTTCGTGAAAACGTAGTAATTTATATTTGCAATTTTTAGGCAAAAACGCAGCAATAGATACTCTTACTTCTTTCTCATATTCCCACTCAGGACTTTTAGTAAAAGTACATTCATTAAGGTACTTTCTTATTACATCATTTTTTCTAGCACCCAATGCTTTATATACGAAGTCTGAAGGTGATTCGTAGAGAACTGGACGCTTATTGCTGTACTGAACATTTCTCAAAAGGGTAAAAATTGAATCCTTATCAATATTAGGCTTAAATTCTAAAACTACCCCACTATGTTGATTAGCGTAATGTGACCAAAGTAATAAATTGCTAGGATCAAGAGATGCACAAAAGATAGCATCTGAAGCAAATTGTAGCTGTATTTCCTCTAACACTTCTTTATGAGTGTTTTGTAATCTATTAACATCATAAGAAGTGTTCCTGTGATTCTGAAAATGAGAATACATTTCGTTTCTCTTACTTTCAGAAAGAGAGGCAATAGTTTCTTGTATCAATTTAGTCTTCTCTTTAATTCCATATTCTGGTTTATCATCAAGTTCAATATGAGAATTACCAAACAAGAAAGCACCAAAAGCTTGCTCCATCTCATGTAATTGTTCAATGGGGTCATACGCAAATATAGAGTCGATTGACATATCAAATGGATCATTAAGTTCTGCTGGACTAGAAAATTTAATATGTGAACTTTCAAGTATTTTGATAGCACTATCCTCAGTTACATATTTGAAAAAGCTTGTTTTAAAAACCATTGTTAAATTCTCACTAATTAAGATTTGTCACTTAGAGACAACTTTCATTCGAACTTTAGCTGGATATTCATATATAAGCTTTAATAATAATTCCGAGAAGTCAATTAAATCTTTTGCATCTGACTCACTAGCTAAATTAATTTGGTGATTAGCTTCATTACCTTTCTGTCTTATTATATCTACCCAATCTTTAGCATCTGGTGGTATGAAATTGTTTGTAGATAAATATTCAACGTATTCAATGAAATTTAATCCTTCTTTAGCTCCTTTATGAACAGCAATATGCATTAATAATTTCCTGCAACATAGTACCGATGCTGTAAAAGAATTAGAGCTTATACATCTTCGTGCTTCATTATATAAACTCAACACGTTCTTATCGTCTATATTTAAAACTGGTGAACCATAAGTTGCACCAGGAGTTTGTTTTAATGTGTTAAAGAAGGTAGGTTGTTGACATTTATGGCAAAAATAAATATGGCTTTGCCTAACATCATCTGACCATCCAGTCTCTGAAGCAATCTCTGTAGAACAATATCCACATATATAGTCTTTAGATGGTAACCTTCCCACATTTCCCCAATTGCTCATAACATAAAATTATAGCAAATTCAACTTACCATTCCCACATCGCCTCAATAACCTCATCTTCAGTGGTCATAATATAGCTTTGGGTTGTAGACAGGTTGCTATGTCCCAGTGCTATTCGTAAATGGTTCAAGGGTCTACCCTTTGCAGAGTTAATGGATGCAAAAGTTCTACGCAGCCCATGAGGACTAATGTCTAGATTAGCTTTTTTAGCTAGTCTTCCAATCTTCTTAGCTAAGGATTTATTGTCATAGGGTAATAAGTTTCTACCTAGAAAAACATTCTCATTTTCTGTATCAAAATTAAGTCTATAGTTCATGTACCACATTAAGGCTTGATAGCATTCTTCATTGATCCCTATAGCTCTATTCTTATTTCCTTTTCCAAGTCGTACAAAAATTTTCTTATTAGGTAGATCTAGATCCCTTAATTGTAACTTGCATAGCTCAGCAGACCTTAGCCCAGTACTAGCAAGAGTAATAATTATGGTTTTAGTAGTCAGTTTGTCTTGAAAACTTGAGCCGCATCTAAAATCATCTATTGCCTGAATCAGTTGCTCTAATTGTTTTGAGCTAAGAGACGTTTTTCTCGCTGGTAAGAATCTCTTCGGTCTTAGTATTTTAAGCTTGTCTCTAAAATCTTTATCTAATAGCTCTACTTCGATCAAATACTTAGAGAAGCTCATCAGAGCATCAAATATATTTCTCTTTGTACTGTAGCTTTTGACAGGTATTGAACCAAGTACATTTCTAACATTATTTACAGATAGTATTGGTTTAGGTGGATATTTGCCTAGCTTGGTTAGGAATTGTTCAAAGTAGAGAGTATAAATCTCAATAGTTCTAGGTGCTATGGATCTGCCATTGAGTTTGCCTTTGGCACACCAGTCTAACCATTCACGAGAGGCCGATCTAAGGCCTTCTAAGCTCATTTCTTTATCCTTCCTGGTACTTTTCTTGATTTGACCTTTCTTAAGGCCTCTAAAGTGCTTATATTTCCACTTTAAATACTCTATAGAATCAATGTGATAGACAGGGCTACCATTGATCCACTCTTGCTTTGCTGGCAAAAAACCACTTTGGCAATATTTTTGTACTGTAATTCTGGCTAAGCCTAAATCTTTAGCCATTTCCGCTGTTGATAAACAAGACATTTTTAACTCCTTTGATGACAGGAGCGGTATATTGGGATATACGTTTTTTCGAAGCTATAAAAATCTATAATGCAGTCACCAACAGGGCTTTAGATGGGCACATCACGCCTTTTAACCGATTGGTCGAAGGTTCAAATCCTTCCGGACGCACCATTATAAAAGA
>CAZRTB010000015.1:0-7948 GCA_964602915.1 uncultured Gammaproteobacteria bacterium
TATTAGTGAATCAGTTTTATTCTCATCTGCTTTAGTAATACCTAAGATTTGAAGATGTAACTCTGGTTCAAAATGACTTATTGCCCATGCTCCTTCATCAACAGGCATATTAGGCAGGTAATAAAGTATGAATACCCGTTTGTATTGAGGATATTTATTTCTAAAGTAATAAGCGATTCTTCTAATATCATCCTCTTCTAAGATTTCATAAACTCTTAGATCAAAGGCAATTTTTTCATTTGCAGTTCCTAATGTGGTCTCTAGGATATCGAACTTTGGTAAGTTTGTTGAAGATGATACACCTCGAGATTTAAGAACATCATCATTAGACCACGACGAATTTGATGATGAATTTGAGAAATCTGGCTTAGCTACAATAAAACCTATAATAAATAACAGCACTAAAAGAACTCGACCAATGACTTTATTACGATTACTCACGAGTTGCCACCTTTTGATTTTCTTTCTTAGGCTCTTCTACTTTTATAACTCTTACTGGTAATCCACCAGCTGCTTCTATCTGTTTTAATACAAACCATAAAACTAGATGTAGTAAACCAAATAAAATGCCGATTACGATACCAATTGTAATCAGTGCTTGTAAACCTCTTCCTAATCCATCTAACATTTCCATTTCAATACTCCCTTTATCGCTACAAAGCAAAAATCTCTCGATTAAGAGAGATTTTTTAAGTTACTCACAATGAAGTAACCGGGAGTTTATCAATCGCCGATAGACGACTACTGTAATCTTTAAGCCAAAGCTCTGGACATACATCTCTGTGACCACTTAACGTGAGGCGATAAAACCCCAGAGCTATTTCTAGCTCCACAAGTAAGAATAGTCTTATTTAGAGAGGGAATCAAGCTAAGCTCCAAATTTATTTTCACAGGTAGGTTGATTTTATAACTTATCATATGATAGCATTTGATAGTATATGATAAGTAAATGGATGGACCTTGAAGAAGCTGCTAAATATATTGGTCTTGGTAAAACAAGTTTATATCAATTGGCCAGAGATAATAAGTTGCCTGCTAGTAAACGGAAAGGGAAATGGATTTTCGATCAAAACATACTAGATGAATGGATAGGAGGAGCTATTCCTGTAGAATCTTTTTTTCAGCGGGTTGAATATGAAATTGAAGGAAATCTACTGTTAAGAGAGCCACAGATTGATGCACATTCTGCTGCATATGAATTTTTTAAAAAGGGTGGTAAGCAGGCAATAATACAACTGCCAGTTGGCTGTGGGAAATCAGGGCTTGCCGCTATCCTTCCTTTTGGTATTGCAGAAGGAAGAGTATTGGTAATTTCACCAAGTCTAACTATTAAAGATGGTTTATCCGAAACCCTTGATATTTCCAATAGAGCTAAATGTTTTTGGAGAAAAGCAAGAATCTTAGCAGAAAAAGTTTTTTTGCATGGACCATTTGTTTGTAATTTAAATTCAGGTAATTTATCAATATGTGAAAAATCTCACATCATCGTAACGAACATTCATCAACTTAGTACTAATGTTGATAAATGGCTTAATAAATTCCCTGATAACTTCTTTGATTTGATTATCGTTGACGAAGGTCATCATAGTGCTGCAGACAGTTGGCAAAAAGTTTTTAGTAAATTTGCTAATGCAAAAATAATTCATTTAACAGCAACGCCTTTTAGAAGTGATGAACAGGAAATTGAAGGAGAACTCATTTATCGTTATTCCTTTAATAGTGCTTGCATTAAAGGATTCATAAAAAAACTTAAAGCTAGTTACGTAATGCCTTCTCAAGTACAACTATCTTTCAAATCATCGCAGGATACAAAAAAAGTTTATACCTTAGAGCAGGTACTTAAGCTGAAAGAAAACGATTCTTTTAGTAGAGGAATTTCTCTTTCTGAAGTTTGTAATAAAAATATCGTTGATAATAGCCTAAGTAAGCTGGAAGAATTAAGACAAACTGGTACAAAGCATCAATTGATTGCTGTTGCTTGCAATATTGATCATGCTAAGCAGATTAGGTCTTTGTATGCTGAGCGTGGATATTCGGCTGAAGTGATTCATAGTTACTTAACTGAAGAAGAAAGAGAACAAATTTTACTTAAGCTTAAGAGTGGTAATTTAGATTGCATAGTTCAAGTACAAATATTGGGTGAAGGATTTGATCATCCCAAATTGAGCGTAGCAGCAATTTTTAGACCTTTCAGAAGTTTGGCTCCTTATATTCAATTTGTTGGAAGAATTTTAAGAGTAATTGTACAAAATGATCCAAGCCACCCAGATAACTATGGTTACATAGTGACTCATATTGGGATGAATTTGGATCAAAGATTGAAAGAGTTTAGAGCTTTCGAAAATGATGATCAAGCCTTTTGGGATAAAGTGATCTCTGGTTCAGAACCATCACCAGCACGAGATCTTAATCATGAAACAAATAGTAAAATTTCTAGGATTAGAGATCTTACTACTCCTATTATTGAAGATGAAATTCTTGAAGGTCTTTTTGAAGAAGATTTCATTACTTTGGATGATGAGGCTATTATTAAAGATTTAGAGCAAAAATTTAGAGACTATGGAATGGATCCTTCTCTCGCTAGGCAAACATATTTGCAAAATAAGCAAAAAGAAATTACTGATTCAAAACTATTACCAAGCTCTGAAGCATTTTCTGTCACCCCTCAACAGAGATGGAAAGAATTAAAAAAGAGATTGGTAGAAAAAACGAAATCCACTGCAAATCAAGTGTTAGTTAAAGTAGGCTTAAAACCTATGTCCAAGGAGATTACATTGAAATATAAAATTAGCAGTGCTAATAATAATTTGGTTTCTGTCATTGCGATGATAAGTAAGAAGCTTAATGACAAAATATCCTCTAAAGAACGAGAGCAATGGACTGAAGAGGAGTTTTTACAAGGAATTAAAGAATTGGAGAATATAGCTTTTGGTATTAGCAAGCTACTTGAAGATAAGAAAAAGGAATACAAACAAGATGAAAAAGCCTAGAGGTAAAATACCATCATTACTTTCAGGAACTAGCGGAAAAGTTCATATAGTTAAGGCTAAAAAGAAAAGTAAGTGTAAAAGATGTAGCAATGATATTTCTACAGGAGAAAAGTGCTTTGATATTAATAGTACAGGAACATTTGGGCAGAAAAGGTATTGCATTGATTGTTTTAGATCGATTTTAGAACAAACTACAGAGGAGCTAAATAAGTTATATGCACATTTAAACTAAATGGCACTAATACGGACTAATTATGAACAGATATGATTTCAATAGTTTAAACTGGCATGATTTTGAGTTATTATCTCGGGATCTTTTGCAAAAGGAACTTAAGATTAGGCTAGAAAATTTCAAGATAGGAAGTGATGGGGGCATTGATCTAAGATATTCAAAACCTGAAGAGGAGAATACTTTAATAGTACAAGCAAAGCATTACTCTAAGAGTGGTTTTAGTCAGTTATATCGTAATCTTAAAGATTCAGAGCTGGAGAAAGTAAAAAAAATCAATCCTAAAAGATATATACTTTCAACTTCTGTAGAATGCTCAAAAGGTCAAAAAGAAAAGATTCTTACTCTGTTTGATGGTTTTATTCAGTCTACAAACGATATCTATGATTCTAATTTGTTAAATAATTTAATCAATGATTATCCAGATGTAGAAAGAAGCCATTATAAGCTTTGGATTACAAGCACTAATATTTTAGAAACTATTATAAATAAAAGTAATTTTATAAGTACAGTCTTTCTTAAAGAAGAAATATTTGATGAGATGAAGATTTTTGTTAAAACAAAATCTTTCAATGAGGCTATTAAAAAATTAAACAAAAGAAAATACATTATTATTAAAGGTGAACCAGGTATAGGTAAAACGTTTTTGGCAAAAGCGATTATCTACCACGTGTTAGCAAAAGGTGCTGAATTAATTGAAGTTTTGCAGGATGATATCCATGGTGCATATCGACATCTTGACTCTGAATCCAAAGATATTAGACAGGTTTTTTATATAGATGATTTCTTAGGATCAAATTACTTAGATATAAAATCAAGTAATTATGATTCTGAGATTATTAAGTTTATTAAGAGAGTAACAAAAATAAAAAATAAGTTTGTAATTTTAACTTCTAGGACTAATATTTTAAACGAAGCAAAAAATAAAATCTCTCGTCTTCGCGATAATCAATTCTCTAGCTCAGAATACGAAGTCAATGTTCGTCATTATGATTACCTTTCAAGAGCGCATATCTTATACAACCATTTATACTACAATTTGGAAGATGACTGTTTATTTGATAGCATACGAAAAAATAAGTTCTATAGGAAAATCATTGAGCATAGAAATTTTAATCCAAGACTTATAGAATATATAACAACACCTGATAATTTAACTGAAATAGAGTCATCTCAGTATCTGGAATTTATAAATGATAAATTAGAAAACCCAAATTTAATATGGGAAACTCCATTTAGAAATTCTGAGAAATTTTTACAATTCTTTCTTTATACATTACTCTCTTTTCCTAATACTGAAATTAGTGAGCTTCATTTCAAAGAAGCAATTAGCTCTAGATTAGAATTTGAAGTTTCAGCTTCTAGTTTTGATAAGCCATCCAATTATTATAATTTAGGTCTTAAGAAACTCTTGGGTAGTTTTTTAAACAGGAAAAATGTAAAAAAATATTTTTTTTCTGATGAAGAAGTTTTTATTAGCTTCTTTAATCCTTCAATTAAAGATTTTCTTATTAAAGAACTCTCTGGAGACGAAGCCGGAATAATTTCTATTATCGCTTCAAGCTTATTCTTTGAACAAATTCAAGAATTGCTAAGTAATCAGAAGCATAAGGTAACAGAAAAAATATATCTGGCACTTATTAATAGATTAAGGAGTATTGACACACTCGAATCTATATCAGAAAATCGGGATATTAACGTCTCTGGTTTGAAATTATTGCTTGATATTAATTATGAAGCTATTACTTTTGAACCAAGTTCAAGCATTATTCGTATGCTGATTAATAGAACTAGCTTTGATTATAATGGGAGAGATCAGTCACCAGAGATATTATATATATGTTCTAAGCTAAAAACAAA
Organism: uncultured Gammaproteobacteria bacterium; assembly: GCA_964602915.1. Taxonomy (GTDB): domain Bacteria; phylum Cyanobacteriota; class Vampirovibrionia; order 2-02-FULL-35-15; family 2-02-FULL-35-15; genus CAZRTB01. The sequence goes on from CAZRTB010000015.1 coordinate 5,080, forward strand.
TGAAGAACTGAAAATTTTAATTGAATTTCAGCTCAAAAAAATAGTTTGCTATTTTATTAATACTTGTAATGAAATTGGAGATGTTGAAGAAAAATGCTCAGAGCTGTTAGGCTTATTTGATACAGACTTTAAAAGCTTTACGTCTCAATATTCTAATGATCCTGAGTTATTAGAAACAATAAATTCATATATAGAATATTTAACGAAAGAAGCAATAAAAGAATATACAAGAGGTAGCCATTCCGTTGAAGAAGCGCATGACATTATGCGATCTATTTGTAGTGAAATAAACGATTGCCTATATGGATGGGATGTTGATATAGATTTTAATTACGGAGTTTTAGAAGAAGATTATACGAGTACGATTGAAGAAAATTTACCTCCAGATGGTTATGATGATGATATTGAGTATGATAGCTCAAACAAATATAGCTCTAATAGTGATTCGTATGAAGCACATGAAGCTAAAATTGATAGTTTATTTTCAGCACAATGATTGGATCCTAATGAATTTTATATACTGTAAAAATCTGCGATTCTTACGTTTTTACAATATGTAGATTATCTGAGTAGATTGCTTGAAGACTTTAAAGAACAATTTTAGAACCATTCAGAGTTTTGATCATTTCTTATTAGTTGACTTATGGAAAGATGGTCAAAGAAAACATTCAAGTTTCTCTGTAAAGGTAAAAGAACATTTTTAAATTTAGCTGTGGTTAATCAGCATGACAAACATTGTCTGCAACTTTCTTCAGGTCTTCTCTGAGTTTATCTAAATATTCTTGGACTCGAATATTTTGAGGATTTTGAATTAATTCTTGCTCTAAGCTTTTTATTATTAAAGTTAAAAAATCCAATTTGAATTTTTGTAACCAATTGTTTATACCTAGTTTCCTAGATTCCCATAAAGGGCTAATAAAAGGATTCTTGTAATAAAGTATTTGCTCGATTTCTGTTGTATTAATTTTATATTCTTTGAGAAAACTGAGAATGTTATCCCAATTATTATCCATATATTCATCACAGTCTCTCATGATATTTTCAAGATATTCAAGACTAGTAATGCATTCTAAATGAAGTGATTGAATATCAAGATTAGTATTTATTTTCATTGCAAAATCTTGTATAAGATGTTTTGTTGTATTTAAGTCTTCTATTTCATTCCAGTAGGCATTGATTTCAGCATAAATATTGTCTAAGACTTTTTCTTTGATTTGATAACTGCCAGCATTGTTTTCTTCGTGGATCTTTTTAATTCCTTTTAGAGCTTCAATGGAATATATTGTTGTAAACCTATCTACTTTTCTGTGATGTCTATAACATAGCAAAATTAGATTTTCATACGAACGTTTGTAATCATCAGTTGTCTGGACGTTATGCCTGGGTCCCCCTTCTTTTGGTGACTCTATGTGACAAATCTGACCTATAAATAAATCATCCTCGTCTATTAATGGATGGCTACATTCTGGAAAAGCACATTGATTCCCAGCACTATTAAATAGTTTTTTCAAAGTCTCTTTTTTAGGTTTTTTTCTTTGACCCATATGAAATTATTTATATTAATCAATATCAGGAAATTTAGTTGAAACCCATGTATGAAACTGTTCTAATTCAAGAGCTCTTGTTCTAGCTTGCTTCAAAAAATGTTCTCCTAAGTAGCCTCCAGTAACTGAACCCCACTTACTAAAATCAACAGAAGTACGAAGAAAATTCCCTATGGATTCGATGTAAGCTTTCCATTTTGTTTGATTATCCTCCAGACATTTGAATTTATCAGCATCTAGGATATTTTGCATACCTTTAATCAAATTATTCTGTTCAGCTTCCCACAAATCTATATATTTGTTATTGAGATCATGCCAGTCAGCTGTACTCTTCCAGGAATATTGTTCAGCTTCATACATGGAGTCTATGTGATGAATTTCATCATCGCCTTGAGAAGATCCAATATTAACCCTTCTAGCTCCAATTCTTTCATCCAATCCAGCTAAAATCTGATATCCAGTTGTATTCACCCAATCTAATATTTGAGGGTCCTGTTCAATATTATGAATAGCTTTATTTGTTATTTCAAGAAATTTGTTTAAACTATTTATTTCATCCTGATTGAAAACTTTGACTTTAAAAAGGTTTCTTATTAAAGCTGATGCTGATTGTTTATTTTTAATTCCATACTTGATTGCTAAAGTGTTTAATTTCCGTTCTAGATCAACACGTAACAGAAGGAATGCATCTCGTGAATTGTCCCCTTCGTAGTATAAAGGTTTTTGTTTAGATGCTTGAATGGGCTTTTTGGATTTTAATAAACCTGAGTTCTTCAAATCACTACCTACTGTTTTAAGATCTTGGTAGGTGATTTTTATACCAGTTGAATTAAGCTCTATTGTATGAAATATGCCTTTAAACCAAGGTAAAAGTCCTAAAAATAAAATACTCATGGTGAGAATATCTAATTTCAGGAAATAATGTAGTGCAGCTAAGGCAAGACAGAAAAGCGTAAATAAAATATTTGTGAGGTATTTCATAATTTAACTTCGATAATTATAGTTTTTTCAGATCAAAATTATAAAATTTTCGATTTACAGAGTAGATTTTGTATTTACTATACCCTAGGATAAATCTCCAATTATCAGTTGAAGATTTAGCTTCTGCAGATTTCGACTGCATATTCTACGTTATTTATCGCACCAGTGGCGTGAGTTTTGCCCCAGTTTGCAACACTAGAGTTCGTTGCGTACCGCGCGGAAGAACTTCTGTAAAAGCTTGGTTTCTATGCCAAAATCAATTTTTCTGTTGCGAAACGCGTCCCGCAGGGGGAGCCATATAAATCAAAGCCCTGTCTAACGATGGGGCTTTTTTATTAGGAAGC
>CAZRTB010000016.1:0-5844 GCA_964602915.1 uncultured Gammaproteobacteria bacterium
AATGAATCCCTCGGAAAAGAAGCTACTCAGTATGCAGTGCTTTCACTGGTGACTGGGGTGGTTAGGCAGTTACTCCTTGATAAGGATAGTGAGATTGCTTCGTCTTCTCAAAATGACGTGATCCGTAAGTCCTTTAACGTCATAAATAGCCTATTTCGCTCTCAGCGTAACTACTACCAGTACACTATGTACTCTCTCCCTGATGATGATTCTGCTATGAATGTCTATCAGGCTGATGTTTATGGAAATAAGATAGCAGGGACACTAGCTGAAGCTTCTACTTTTATGGAAACGAAAATTAACCCACTCCTTCTTCCTGTATCTGAGTTTTTACCTAAACATATAGGTGAAAGTATTAGAAAGCTAGCCTCACTTCCTGCTTCCCTCTGGTGGCGTGCTCGTATGCCAGCATATATAAACCAGGAGTTCTTTACTGACTTCCTTAGATATATTCTCCATAAACCTCTTTCTGTAGTATTTAGAGATAGTAAAAAAGAGATCCTGGAAATAGAGAAAAGAGGAAATCTAAGATGGAGCTATTTTGTTAGAAGGCATAAAGAAAATGCTAGTGTCATTGCAAGGGCAGAAAGCCCAAAGCAATCTCATAATGAGTTAGTGGATAGTAAGATTGCTTCACCCATTGCATGGGTTCGCAATGACAAAGAAGCTTCACTTACTCGTAAGCTTTTAGAAACATCAACTCAGCTATTTAATAAAGACCCCACTAAACAAATGGAGGCAGGTAGAAGACTCGGTGAGTTTATAGCACCATCTCTTGGTATGTATGGTTTTTTTACTAGCGCACTTGGAAATACAGCCAGTGCGCTTTTTAGATTTTTTAATGTAGAGAATACACTCTCTAAAATCTCTAACCTTATCCAAGCCTCCTCTATCTACTCACAGCAGATGATTTACTTACCTAAAATAATGATTCCATTTCTAGCAGAAACCAGAATGATAGGAAAGTTACTAAAAAGCAAAGAAATCATAGAATCAGAGGATTATGAAAGTAAGAAAGAAGAAATGGAAAAACTACTACAGAAAAGAAAGATAGTCTCAGGTATTGGTCTAGGATCTTTTTTCCTCCACACAGTAAATCTAGTAGGAAAAACAATGGGGGATAAAAAAGAAGGAATAGGTAAAATCTCAGGCTTAATCGATGAAATAGCATGTAATATGACAAACCTCTTCTTCTCAAACAGAAGGCATATAATGGGTTATCAGTTTAGGATAGAGAACCCGGAGTTTATGGATTAGTCTTTCTTTTCTTTTACTTTAGGATAACTCATTTTATTGTATAAGTATAAACCACCTAAAAGAGTAGCACCAAAAGAAATAAATTCTACTAGGATAATTTTCAAATCATCTGACATTAGTTTTTACCATCAGCAATTTCAAGTCCCCTATTAATTAATATTATACCAAAATAGCCAAAAACTAGCGATAGACATAGAAAGAATACTCCTTTCAAAGAAGCCACTTCAAGTCCATAGTCTAGAATACTAAGAATATATTTTTCTAATGGAGACATAAACCCAAATCCAGCTATTTTAAATATTTCCGACCTATAATCTCGTCCTGAAATCATGAAAGAAATTATAGTTTATTGTTATGTGAAAATCTATCAGGTAAAATCTCTGATTGAATTAAGAAGATGGTTTTATAAATATAAAAAATATAACTAAGAGTTACATGGGAATAAAAAGACTCGGAGCTTATCGATTAAACTCCAAGTTTAATTTACTGTTTGCAAATTACTGATTATTGACCTTTTTTAGCTTTCCACTCTTTATGTTTTTCTTCTTTTTCTTGAGCCAACTTATCAAATTTGACTTGTTGCTCTGGAGTTAAAATTGCTCTTATTTCTTGATCAGTAGATTTTTTAAGAGCTTCTAGCTTTGGATGTGACTCTTGAAAAATTGCTTTTGCTTGCTCATGTTTTGATTCAAGGATAGAGTCTACCTTTGTTTTTTGCTCATCAGTAAGATCTAACTTAGAATCCAAGTGTTCTGCTTTTCTTTCTTTGAAATCACCTTTACCATGAAATCCGCCTTTTTCACCAGGACAAGCCTGTGCAGTATTACCTGAAATGCTTATGCATAAAACAGCGATGGGAAATATTTGTTTCCAGTTCATATTCATAAATCCTCCTTAGGATATTCTTTTATTGCTTACATTTGATTAGACTGTAATCAATAATTTTATGTGTCACCTAGGACTTCTCTTAGTTTTCTTTCAAAAATTCGACAAAATTACAGTTTGCTGTTAACCAAAGAACTACCAGGTAAAACCTCCCAGCTTTTGGAGCAAGGCTAGATAAAGACCGCTGACAAAATTAAGAAGTGAAGATTTTTGTAACCGTAGGTTACATTATAAGATTAATTTTAATCCCTGATTTCGTTTGACAAATTGTGTTTTTCTTTAATTTCATAGAGGAATAGCACGCATTTTTAAATTTAAAGTAAAATAGTCTGTGTAAGATTTTAGTATTTTAAATTTAAAATTAGAAAGTGAAATTATCTTATGAAGTCTACTTTAGAAAAGGAATCGATGAAATCAATGGAAAAAAAAGGAATGCCAAAAGTATTAGTCTCAGACAAATTAAATGAATCTGGTCTTGAGATTTTGAGACAAGTAGCAGAAGTCGATTATAAACCAGGGATTTCTGCAGATGAATTAAAAAAAATTATTAAAGATTACAGTGCCCTTTTAGTTAGAAGTCAGACCATTGTTACTAAAGAAATAATCTCTGCTTGCTCTCCAAATATGAAAATTATTGGTCGTGCTGGTGTTGGAGTGGATAATATCGATCTTGAATCTGCCACAGAAAAAGGAATTATTGTAGTTAATTCTCCAGAAGGAAATACTACTGCGGCCGCAGAACACACTATAGCCATGATGATGAGCATGGCTAGGCAAATTGCACCTGCAGATTTTTCTATGAAGAAAAAAGAGTGGAAAAGATCTGATTTTATGGGTTTTGAAATGTTTAATAAAACATTGGGAATTGTTGGTCTTGGAAAGATTGGAAGCAGAGTAGGAAAAGCTGGAATTGCTCTTGGTATGAAGGTTTTAGCTTATGATCCATTTGTAAATGAAGAAGCAGTAAAAAAATTGGGATTTGAGCTAGTTTCATTGGATGAGATCTGGAAAAGATCTGATGTTATTACTTTTCACGTTCCTAAAACAAAAGAGACAACAAATCTTTTAAATGCAGAAACTATAAAAAAGTGTAAAAAAGGAGTCAGGATTGTCAATTGTGCAAGAGGTGGGATCGTTGATGAGAATGCACTTGCAGAAGCTATAAAATCTGGATATGTAGGTGGATCCGCTTTCGATGTTTTTAGTGATGAGCCCATAAAACCTGAAAATCCGCTTTTAGAATTAGGAAATAAAATTGTTTTAACTCCACATCTTGGAGCGAGTACTGAAGAAGCACAATTAAATGTTGCTTTAGATGTAGCAGAACAAATAAGAGATGTTTTAAGTGGTGGTCTTGCACGTAGTGCAGTTAATCTTCCTGCTATGCGTTCTGAAACCATTGCACAGGTAAAACCATTTATGAGTCTTGCTCAAAGTATTGGTGCAGTTGCTAGTCAGCTTTCAGTAGGTGCTATTCAAGAGATTTTAGTTGAAGCAAAAGGAGAACTTGCTAAGAAAAATATTGAACCTCTTACCGTATCTATTTTAAAAGGAACTCTTTCTCAGATTGTTGAAGGAGTGAATTTTGTAAATGCTCCAATAATTGCAAAAGCAAGGGGTATTAAAATTATTGAATCTAGATCTCAGGAAACAGGAGATTATGTAGAAGAACTTACAGTTACTATAAAAACAGATAAAGGAAAGAAAGTTGTTTCTGGTACTCTTGTAACTCAGGATACACCTGCAATTGTTCAGATTGATAATTATTTGATGAGTGCAACACTTGCAGAACACATGCTTGTTACACACCATCAGGATAAACCAGGAATGATTGCTCAGGTATCCACTATTCTTTGGAAAGGAAATATTAATATCAGTTCAATGCATGTAGGTAGAAAAGGCCCAAGGGAAATGTCCGTAATGGTTTTGAATCTTGATGATCCAGTACCAAATGAACTAGTAGCCCAGGTAGGTAAAGTAGAAGGTATTTTAGAGGCAAAATACGTGAGACTTTCAGCGGTAGAGTAAATTTACGTATTTCATTCTGATAATAGACTTATTACAATGCAATCATTGATAGGTAAAAGCGATAATCGTATTTTGCGCTATACATAATTTAGCACTATAAAAATGATAGAATATTTCACCTAATCAATTAAGGAAAAAGAAAATGCCTAACGTAAAAGTATTACTCAAAGATAATGTAGAAAAACTTGGTGACATCGGGGAAATTGTTTCAGTTAAACCTGGTTATGCAAGAAATTTTTTATTACCACAAGGTCTCGCTACCATTCCTAGTATCGGAGAAATGAGACAGGTAGAAAAGAAAAAAGAACAAATCATAAAACTCTATAAAGAAGCACAAGTAAAAGCAGAAGAAATTGTTAAAAGTATTACAGAAATTGGTGATCTTGTAATTTCCACTAAAGCAGGCGAAGCTGGTAAATTATTTGGTTCAATTACTGTTAAAGATATTACAGCGAAGATTAATGAAAAATTAAGTGAAGAATTGAAAATAGACAAAAAACAAGTTCAATTAAAAAGAGCGATTACTGATGTAGGGGAATTCATGATTAAAATAAAATTGCATCCTGAAGTTTCTACCGAAGTAAAAGTTGTAATTAAAGGCGAAGAATAAAAAATAAAATAACAATGGATAAGATTCCAACATTTATTAAAGTATCAATGATTATTTTAGTGCTTTATGTTGGATACGCTTTTATCTATTCGACTTGTAGAAAAGCTTCTGCAGAAGATAATCTTGGAGAGAGAGTATTTAAAGCTAATTGTTCAGGATGCCATTTAAATGGTGGGAATGCTATAAAGCCAAGCAAGCCAGTAGTTGGTTCATTAAAAATCAAATCTGCTGAAGCATTTAAAGCTTTTTTGGAAAATCCTCCAGCCCCAATGCCAAAATATAAAAATATTACTGCTGATAGTAGTCAATTTTCAGCATTACATTCATATGTTCAAACACTGATGAGTAAATAAATGACTTTTATTACTTTTGAAGGAATTGATTCATCAGGTAAAACTACACAAATAGATCTTTTAAAAAAATATTTTAAGAGTAGAAAAAATATAATCTTTACTTCAAACCCTGGAGAAACTCAGTTAGGTAAAGAACTCAGAAAGATTCTCTTACACAGAATTAATTTAAGGCTTTCTGAAACAAATGAGATGCTTTTATTTTTTACAGGAATTCAAGATAACTATGAAAAAATAGTTTTGCCTGCAGTCTCTCAGGATAAAGTAGTTCTTTGTGACAGATATTATGACTCTACTATTGCATATCAAGGGTTTGGAAGAAAATTAGATATAAAAAGAATGATAAATCTTGTTGATATATGTAACTTACCAGAACCAAACTTAACTTTTTTATTTAGGATTGATATAGATACCTTTATATACAGGACTAATCAAAAGGCATCTAAAGATAAAATAGAAAGCTCTAAAACAGAGTTCTATAAACACGTAATAGAAGGGTATGATGAGCTTTCTAAGCTATATAAAAATAGATATATAGTTTTAGATGGGACAAAATCTATTGAGGTATTACATAATGAAGTAAAAGAAATACTTAAGGAAAAGCTAGATATTTGTTAAAATATTTAACGCTATGCCGATATAGCTCAGGGGTAGAGCACCGGTTTTGTAAACCGTAGGTCGTCAGTTCAAATCTGACTATCGGCTTAGGATAAG
>CAZRTB010000017.1:0-4498 GCA_964602915.1 uncultured Gammaproteobacteria bacterium
TTGAACGCATAGTCTATACATTATAATAATAATATGCAAATAAGTCTAGACTATTACAAAATAATATGCTATCTTTGGCTTGGCAATCTGTAATAACATGCTGCGGAATTTACAATTTAAACCTTTAAAGCAAGAACTACAAGAAAAGATCAAGCTTTTGCAAGAGTCGACAACGGCTTTAATGCAGTCTACAAGTTTGCAACAAACGCCAGTAGATTTTACTTCACTTAGTGAAAAGCAGCGCCAACGGAATGTCCAAGAACATAAAACTTTACCTGAACTTGAACAAAGCCTAGCGGCGCATGAAAGTTTATTTCGTTTATTAAATGGAATTTTTTCACCACAATATTTAGAAAAGCCAACCATAGAAATTACTGTAGATGAAAAACTTGAGCTGGGGCTTCGATTTTTTCGTCAATTAGATCCAGATTTACTTACATTGATTGATAAATTTGTGCAGTTAGAATCTGATCCATTGCCTGAAGTATTAGCACCGATAGACATTTTTTTCCAAGATGGTGGTGTACACGTATCAGAAGTAGATATTTCAGAAACTGTTCCAAACGATGTTCAAGACAGTCTTCCAGTTCAGAGTTTCGACCTAATAGAGGCAGACTCAAATAAGAATGATGAAGTTGATCATGATTATGGTTGGGGAGGATTTTTTGGTTCAGATGCGAATTCATTTGATGATGAATCAAAACTAAATGAGTCTTCATCTATGATTGACAAAGAATTAGGGACTGATGAAATTAATAATAATGAAACACCTGTATCTGATTTAATCAAACCGCAAAATTATGAAGAATTATGGTTGCTTCTAGAAGCAGAAATTTTACCTGGCATTACTAATGCTGATATTAAATGGCAAGCGCATTTGCAAAGAGCGACTAACTTAGAAGATCTAACTTTATCTATTGCTAACTTTATTTTTGAGAAACACCAATCAGCTGTAAATGACAAGAATGAATTAACCAAGAAAGTAAAAATCCTTGTAGGTGATCCAGAATTTTTTGATGATACTCATAAAGTTGAATCACAAAAATTAGTTAGAGAATTTCTGGAATTTATTGCCTTACCTGACGAAAACCATATACAGACTGTATTAGATTTCCCATTATTAACTGGAGGAATTAAGAAAGAAGAATTAATTGCTGCAATAAAAACTAATCTTAGAGTTGAAGATCTTACAGAAAATAAAAAAGCAAGGTCTGATGAAAATACTTTAAAACAAATTGAGATATTGGAATCTAAGCTAGGTTTGACTTTGAAGGAAATGGCAGCGCATGCTCAATTAAAAGATCCAGAGCAATTTTATGCAGAACCTTTGTCCCGAATTAATGCAGCTATTAAAGATAGATCAAATATAGTTGTTTTAGAAAAAGAGATATCTCTAAGCCATGATCAAAGAAAAGTAATTTTAGCCAGAGACCTTTTTAAAACTGTATGGCAAGAGAACTATAGTTATAAAAACGAACAGAAACAGCAAAAAGGAATCTTTAATATTTTTAAATCTAAAGAAAATGATAGAGAGGCGATTGTGCAAATATTGCCTGAAAGAATAGTTTGTGATTTTAAACAGGGTGAAAAAACTTTACTGAAAATTTCTTGTGATTATGTCAATGGTGCTTGGCAAGAAGCTGCCGTTGAATTTACAGCACCTTTATTTACTGAGGATCCAGCTAAAATTTTAGATCCTTTTAATAGAAATCAAGCTTGGTTTGAAATACTATTAGCCGCACATGATTCATCTTCCTTAAATTTGCTCAGCTCAATGGATCAATTTATTACAAGTAGAGATGAATATAAGGCTTTGAGTTCTCAAGAGAAAAGAGCAAGTTATAAAGCGAGAATTTATGCAATTTTGTGTGGCGATGAAGCCGTCATTGAAGCTGATAAGGACAGGAATCAGCAAATATTTAGAGATTGGATTAATCATTTAGAAAAACAAGAAAAAATAAAGTTAAATGATGCAATTGCGGAATTTCCGAAATTAACTGGGGTAAGAAATTTTGATGAATTAAAAATTCTTACTGATAAAAAATATCCAGAAACAAAATTAATCAAATTAGGCTTTGATATTAAAGATCCAGCTAAATCAAGAAAAAAATTAAATGAAATAGTTAAAACAATTGTACTTCAGGAAGCCGGCTTGGACATTGATGCAATAAAGGAGTGGCCAGGGTATCAAACAATTGAAAATCACTATTCTGCAGGCTTTATGACAGAGAAAATGGCAAGAATAGCTTCAGTTTGGACAAATATTCAAAAAGATAGTGATTCAATTTCAGAATTAATAACCTTAATAACGACTTTTGAATTATTCCCTCAATATGCTGAAAATCTTAAAGCTTCTTTGATTGTTCCAGGCAAAAATGATATGGCCTTAGAGCTCACCATTGAGAAAAACGCTTTTGAAGTTCTAATTTATCATACTGGTACTGGAAGTTCTAAACTGCAATATCAGTCTAATTCTTGTTTTGACGATAATAAAAAATCTTGGATTAATCAAGTTTATAATTCGTTTTTCGTCTTAACTGAAAACACTGTAAGAGCTAATAAAAAACTTTTCGAAAAATTTTTAGAAATTATAGAATCATCTGAAAAAATTCCACGTTCTTCTGCCAGGTTAGTGCACAGGAAACTTAGAAATGATTTTTATGATTTCAAATATCCTAACAAGGAAGCCATATTTAATATAAAATTACCTAACGGTGATTTTTCATGTTCTGGGGAATTTATTGCCGAGCTTGCTAAACTTAACAGAGCTATTTGGGGAGAAATCCCCAATCCTAAAGATGATCCTAAATCTCAGCTGTCTCAATTGAAAGAGTTTATAAGGTTTGCGGCAAGAACTTATCCTGGTTTTGCGGAAATGGATAACGATGAGTCTTTGAGAGAAATTTTAGGACTTGAAAATGAGAAATTAACAGAAAGCACTGAGACTCCAGTTATAGATCAAGCTTCAGCAGAAAAAGCAATTGCAGCAATTATGGTAATTAAAATGCAAGGAAGAAAGTTTTGGGAAACAAATGTACTAAACCAGCTTAATAAAGAAGTTGAGTGTTTTAAACAGCAACTGGAAAGATTATCAATAGAAATAGAAGTGCCACAACTTTTAAAAGCTCTGAGTTTCTCAGAGAATCATTTTACTGAAATTTTGCCTAATGGTTTTTCGAGTCTTGGAAGATCTGTTGGCTCTCCTCTAACATCAATATCTCTAGATCTAGAATATGCGCAAATATGTTCGATAATTAATAAAATTTTTGAGGAAGAACCACCTGCCTTCTTAATACATCTTAAGGCAGAGCGATATAAGATTTTTACTGATGGTGTAGGCTATTGTCAAATAAACAAAGCTGGAGAAGAGGCATCGGATAAGCCTTTATCCCAACTAGGATTAGTTAATGGTGAATGGAAGATCGGGTGAGAACTTTACTTGATTTGAGAAAGTAAATAAGATTCACGGTAATATGCAATAAGTATAGACTATTACAAAATAATATGCTATCTTTGGCATTGTAGTTAGTGATAATATGCAGAATTTACAATTTAACCCTTTAAAGCAAGAGTTACAAGAAAAGATCAAGCTTTTACAAAAAAAGATTACTGTGACTTTGGGACAATCTACAGGCTCTCAACAAATACCTACAGATTTCGCTTCACTTAGTGATGAACAAAGACAATTATGGCATTTATCAGAATCTTCAGCTGATATCGAAGAATATAAAGAGCGCCTAGCAGCCCATGAAAGTTTATTTCGGTTATTAGATGGAATTTTTTCACGAGAATATTTATCTGGAAAGCCAATCACTGCAGCAACAGAGAAAAAACTTGAAATTCAACTTAAAGCCTTTAGCCAACTAGATAAAGACTTAGCTGAGTTAATTAATAAATTTGTGCAATTGGAACCTGATCCATTGCCTGAAGCATTAGCACCGATAGACATTATTTTTCAAGATGATGGTGTACATATATCAGAAGTAGATGAAGGTATCCCGATGATTGTTCAGAGTCCTGCTGACGGGATTAAGACAACTCTTATTGATGACACTACTGAGCAAGATCATGGTTGGGGAGGATTTTTCTCAGGTTCCAATGCTGATTCGGGAGATAGTGATGATATAAATTCAGGTTTAGGAGATAGCGCTACTACTGATAATGGAGAAACTAATCTATCTGATGATTCAGGAGAAGACATTGCGAAAAGTGGAGAAGCAAATTCATCTGATTCAGGAGAAGGTATTGCGAAGAGTGGACAAGGCAATTTATCTGATGATTCAGAAAATAAGATTACTGATGATGGTAGTGAAATTGACACCACCACTTTAAATAATCATAAAGCCTGGGTTGAAAAAGGCTTAGAGCCTATATTCTGGCGACTTAAGCCTAGAGGAGTATTAGAGAATCAATTCCCTGTAAAAGGGCAAACATTTTATTTAGAAAAACTTCAAATCTATTTAAAACACCATGGTAAATCCTTAGATGAAGATGTACT
>CAZRTB010000018.1:0-2116 GCA_964602915.1 uncultured Gammaproteobacteria bacterium
GGCATGTAATGGGTTATCAGTTTAGAGTGGAAAATCCGGAGTTTGTGGATTAGGGGATTTGTCTGGTTTATTCGGTAAATCCGGTCAAGTAGCAGGAAGTTAAAGACTGAAGGTTCAACTTGTTTGAACTAGACAGAAAATCATTTCCCCTGAATAACATATGACCCCAAAACAAGAATATCCATCTTTGTATTTAAAAAACAATTTAGTGCTTCTTGTGGAGTGTTAACAATAGGTTCGTTATCATTAAATGAAGTATTTAAAACCATTGGCACATTAGTGAGTTTTTCAAATTCGCTTATCAGTTTATGATATCTAAGATTTATTTTTCTTGAAACAGTCTGAAGTCTTCCAGTTCCATCTTCATGACATACTGCAGGTATTAAATTTCTTTTCTCTTCTTTAATTTCATACACTTTTTCCATAAATGGAACGAGGCTATCACTTTTGAACCACTCACCGACTTTTTCTTCTAAGATAGACGGTGCAAATGGACGAAAATTTTCTCTTCTTTTAATTCTGGCGTTTAGAATGCTCTTCATCTCAGGACTTCTAGGATCAGCTAAAATACTTCTATTTCCTAATGCTCTTGGTCCAAATTCAGTTTTACCCTGAAACCATCCTATGATTTTTTCTTCAGAAATATATCTAGCTATCATTTTACATAATTCATCTTCACTTTCTATAAAACTTATAGTGTAACTCCCCAGAGAGTCATTATTTTTATTCAATTCATTTTTTATTTCTTCATTTGAAAATTCTGGACCTAAATATGGATTTTCCATAATAAAATTTCTAGGCTGATTACATACTTCATACCAAACTGCCATAGCAGAACCAATAGCAGTACCTGCATCATATGAAGCAGGTGGTATAAAAACTTCTTTAAAAGGGGTTTTTTCTAAGATCATTCCATTTGCTAAAGAGTTTTGAATACAGCCGCCAGAAAGAGAAATCTTATCTAATCTAAATTTTTTAAAAGTATCATTTAATAAATAGAAAAATGTTTCTTCATACATAGCCTGAATAGAAGAAGCTAGATTTTTAAAGTGCTCATTTACTGACTCATCCTTTGCTCTGGGATTACCAAAAAGCTCTCTCATTTTTTCTGAATATAAATTCCCAAAAGATGGACTACCATTCTCCCAGATCATTTCCACACCTTCTTTATCATGGAGAAAATAAGAAGTATCTAATTCAAATAACCCATCATTTTTTAGCTTTATAATTTTTCTTAGTTTATCCAGATAAACAGGTTTTCCATATGCAGAAAGCCCCATCACTTTATATTCATCTCCATAATGAGGAAATCCTAAAAACTGAGTAAATGCACTATAGAACACTCCCAATGAATGTGGAAACTCTACCCAGTCAGTAATTTTTATAGAGTTGTCCTTGCCAATACCTCTCATAGTACTTACAAAATCACCAAACCCATCGATAGTTACACAAGCGGATTCTTTAAATGGAGAGACATAAAAAGAGCTTCCCATATGTGCCAGATGATGTTCTATGTTTTCTATCTTTGCTTTTATCTTAGAATGGTCTATATTTAGAGCTTTTGCTATTTCTGATTTTAAATCACCAATTTTTGAAACATTAGAAAGTCTATTTTTTAAAAAGTCCAATGAAGGTGTTTTACTTAAAACTCTTAAAAGTTTTTTATGAATATGTGCTGAAGGATTTCTAGAGATTCCTATATAATCAATATCAGAGATTTCCAGACCAGCAGATTTTAAACACCATTTAATAGCTTCACTTGGAAGTCCAGCCCAATGTTTAATTCTTCTAATTCTTTCTTCTTCTATAGCATTAATGACCTTACCATCCACTACCAGACAAGCAGATGAGTCACCATGATATGCATTTATTCCAAGTATATTCATTAATTCCAGATTTTCAGACGTAAGTTACTGAATTAAGTTAATTGATAGACTAAATAAAAAGCAGGTTAAAAAATGTATTTAATTATTTGCTTTAGCTTTGAAACAAATCTTAAATTATTTAATCATTTAAATTATGAGCCTAGACCCCTGGTTTAAAGAAAATCTAGTATGTCCAATAGATCACTCCGATCTTTCGGAAAAAGATGGATTCTTTCTTTCAGAGAGCGGTA
>CAZRTB010000019.1:0-1937 GCA_964602915.1 uncultured Gammaproteobacteria bacterium
CTATTAAAAACCCCAATATTACTTTAATCCCTGGTGAATCTAAAATTATTCAGCATAAAGGTGGGGTTTTTAGAAGTTATCATGATAAAGACAATATCTCCATTATAAGATCAAAAGGTTTTTTAATTAGTACTTCTTACGAAGGAGACTTAGGATATGGTGTATATTTTACAGACTTAAACTTATTTCCTACACTGGAGAATCAGACTATTATTGCAAAAGAACTAAGACTTATTAAAACGGGATTGCCTGCAATGGATGGTAGCTTGATCACTCTTCTAAATCCAAAGCCATGTGACGAAGATATGATTCTTGGACCTGCTGATGATAGTAATGAATTTTATCTTCATAAGAATGGATTTATTGATTTATTAATCAATGCTTCAAAATTAAATATTTTAAGTGCAGAAGAAACTCCAAGTGTAATCAATCATCCTGAATGGTTACAGTGTTTAGATAGACAATATATTTATCCTCAACCACCTAGACCAGTAGATAACTTTACTGGAAATTATGGTATTAGATTTGATAACAATAGTGTTTTCTATATAAAGGATAATGAATGACTAATAGTCTTTTAAAGGTAGTACCAAAAAAAGAAGCATTAACAGACATTGGTGCTTCATTAGGAATAAATTATGATGTTTTAGTGCCGTTTAGAGAAAACTATAAAAATTCTGAAATAATTTATTGTATAGTAAATCATCCTTTTTTTAAAAAGAATGATTATTCTGAAATCAAAGCAGATCCATTTTCAGATGAAGTTTTAGGTTTTTCTAATTTAGTTAGAAGTCTTATCGTTACATATGATAAGACTTCTTTAAATAGTTATGAAGCTATTTTAAAGAATTTTCCAGGTAAATTGGTACTAAAACTAATAAGACAAACCTTTAATAACGTAGAATTCCCAGACAGAAAGCTGTTATTAGATTTCATAAAAAAAATCAAATTGGATTACCCCTTTATTTCAACATATTTTGATGAAACTGAAGAGTTGTTAGAATTTTGTATAAGGAAAAATCGTAGAACTGCTCCGGTAAAACGCGCAATTCCCCCAGAAGAAAGGGAGAAGAATCTATAACTTCTTCAGAAATTATTTTTATCAACATCCCAACTCATTGGATCTTCATAAATATATTTTCTATTAAACTTTAGAAACGCTATTTGGGATTACTCCCCAGAAGTATTTCCTGCTGAGGGGATTTCTGCTAATGCTCTTTCAAGAGGGGTTGATGACTCCATTCTTGCTAATCTTTCAGCAGAAAGAGGTTTTTCTAACTCTTCAGAAGGTAATTGTTTAAGTCTTTGAGTAGAAACTGCTAATTGCCTTCTTAGCATGTCAAATGGATTTACTTTAATTTCACCAGCCATAATAGCTAGAATTATACGTTAATCCTTAACTTAATCACAGATAAAATCTTGTGTTTCTTTAAGAAGATTTACATTTCTTTTCTTAATCTTTTTAATTTTTTCAGAGAGAAAACCTTAGTTTTCCTTGTTTTCATTTCGGGTATATCCCTATCAAATAATGAAAATAGAAAATTTTAAGTCTAGAAATCTTTACTATGACCAGCTTTTAAACTGGAGAAAAAATAGACTTTCTGAAAGAGAACTTAGTGAGTCTTTTGAACCTATAGAAAGCAAATGGGGTTCTGGAAATGTTACAGCTAGTGATATTTTTGAAAGCCCAACAGAAAAAGAGATTAAAAAATTTAATAAATATTGGCTGAATAGAATTAGTAATGGAGAATCAAGCTTAAAAGAAATTTCTAATTATTTAGAAAAGAAATGTTTTAATGAGTCTGAAATTAATCAAATAAAAATCAGTTCAATGAAGTGTAAAAAAAATCTTATGAGCTGGTCCTGCGCAAATGAATCCCTCGGAAAAGAAAAGCAGGTTTTTAAGGATTTTGGGATATTACAGTTAAACCCAACTT
>CAZRTB010000020.1:0-1863 GCA_964602915.1 uncultured Gammaproteobacteria bacterium
CTATTAAAAACCCCAATATTACTTTAATCCCTGGTGAATCTAAAATTATTCAGCACATGGGTGGGGTTTTTAGACATTATGGGACAGTGGCTAAAATTGATAGTATTCTTTTAGAAGATAAAATCAAGATTTCATCTTATGGTGATCTGTATAATGTCTTGCCTCCAATTGGTGCGGCTACTTATTTAACGGATTTAAATTTAAAACCAATAAATCTAAGTATTAGGCAATCAATAGCAAAAATATTGCGTATACTAAACACTTCTTCTCTTGATGATTTAAAGTTAATTAAAATAAGTGAAGAAAGAGAGGATCAATTAAGAATTCAAAGTACTGAATCGTATCTTGATTTGATTAACACTAATAAAATGTATGTAGATCCAAAATATAGAAATCAATTTGCTTATCCGGATGAATTATTGCTAGACAATGCTTCTACGTTTGAGATAGGAAGATACTAATAACTTATGGATATTAAACCTATTGATGAATATATAAATCCCAGTCATTTGGGGGATTCAATATTCTTTGACAAAATTGTTAATGATGCAAAATTTTACACTGCTTCTGAATTAAAGTCTTTGGTGGGAGAAAGAGAATGTAATTTTAGAAAGCGATTAACAGCACTTTATATGCTTGCATCTTTGTGGAATGAAGATGGAATCAGTGAAATCTATAATGCTATTAAAGCAGATGATCAATATCTGAAATATCTTGAAGAGTTGTTAGGTGAATATAACTTTGATCTAGCAAAAGATTTAGTAAATAAACTTTTTAATGAAAATAAAATATCAAAAGAAAAGAAAGAAATTCTAGACTATTTGATTAATCAAAACATTAAATGTAACAGGAACCCCATAGAAAAATGGGGAAGAACTGTTTTTAAAAGTTAATAGTTGATGAATTACTCAGTTCCCGAACATCCACCAAAGTTATGATCTTCATATTGTCTTTGGGCGAGAGGTCTTGTATCAGACTTTTCTTCTTTTGGCTCTAATTGATTTTTTGGTTTTGCAAAAGTTTCCCTTACTACCTTAGGTACTTGAGCAATCATTTGATCTAGCGATAAGGGCTTAACCATAATTCTTAAAGTCTACCACCCAGAAACACCAAATCCGGATGTTACTTCTTGAAGAAGATCTGCAACTGTTTTTGGCTTAGGTTCTTCTAAATTTTGATCGTGTTGTAGCTCTTCACCTTTTCTTATTTTCTCAAGAAGTTCTTTTGTACGACTCATTGCTGAAGCTTTTATTGCTTCTTGTGCAGGAGTAATTCTAATGCTTTGTAACCCTATACTCATATAGCTATTATTAAAACATATCTCTTAACTAAATCACGGGTAAAGTATTGTATTTCATTAAGAAGATTTACATTTCTTTTCTTAATCTCTTAACTTTTTCAGAGATGAAACCTTAGTTTTCTAATTTTTAATTTTGGGCATATCCCTTTGTAAGAGATTTATGCCTATTAAAATATCTAATTTTCACAGAGAAAATAACTTTTATTCTTACCAATATCCATGGTTAGAAAAGCACAAAGGTACTTCTAAATTTAAAGAGGCATTTGAACCTTTAGAAAGTAGCTGGGGAGGAGATCATACTTTAGCTAAGAATATTTTTTTTAATCCTATTGATACTGTAGTAAAGCTGTTTGATAGAAAGTGGATAAGAAAATATTGCTTTAATAAGGAGTCTGAAAAATCTAATAAATATTTATTAGCTCTAGAAAAAGAATTTAAAGAAGATGCTTTAAACATTGTAGATCAGTCTATTACCAACGCCTTCCGCGCCGCCACCTGGTCTAAACACAATGAATCCCTCGGAAAAGAAGCTACTCAGTATGCAGTGCTTTCACTGGTGACTG
>CAZRTB010000021.1:0-1798 GCA_964602915.1 uncultured Gammaproteobacteria bacterium
AGAGAAATCATTCTCTAAAACAGAGATATCAAGAATGGAAAATGCTTTTAGGCACACAAGCTAGGTGACTAAGTAACTATCAATCATGTTACGAATATCTAATAACTCTCAGGACCTTAGTGTTGTACCACGGAGTGAGAACAAAGCAGTAAAACTAGCTTATTCTGAAAACCAAAAAATCCTAAGCGTTAATCTAACGAATCAATTATAATTATTACGATGCCAAATTTACCATACGCACAACAAGCAGGAACACTTGAAAAAATGCTCGAAAAAATTAAAGAGGCTTCTGTTCCAGATAATTTTTCCCAGGATTTTGTTGCAAAGAAATTACAGATGAAGGGAGGGACTTCTCGATCAATAATCCCATTTATTAAAAAAATGGGGTTCGTGAGTATAGACGGAACACCAACTCAGAGATATAAAGAATTTAGGAATCCAGCAAAGTCTGGACTTGCCGTTGCTGAAGCAGTAAGGGAAGTCTTTTCTGAACTATTTGAAATAAATGAGAATGTTCATACTCTCGATAATGGTAAATTAAAAGAATTGATTATTGAATACACTGGAGCAGAAGCTAACTCTAATCCAGTCCAAAAAACTTTTGCCACTTTTAAAACTTTAAGAGATATTGCCGATTTCAAATCTTTAACTTCAAAAAAAGACAATCCTAAAGAAAAAGAAGATGACAATCCGAATCTTAAGGGCAAAGAAGATGATTCACCTACCAGCTTTAACTTAAACAACATTGGAAACAATGGTTCTGCCTCAAGCGGTTTGAATCTTTCGTATACAATAAACTTAAATTTACCTGTAACCACTGACATAGAAGTCTACAATTCAATTTTCAAAAGTCTAAAAGAACACATTCTACAAGAGTAATCATGAGTAACTTTTTAAACTTAAAATCATTCGTTATGGCTAATATGCTCTTGGAATCCGAGCTTGATAGTGTCGAAAAAAGATACCAGATTGATTTAAATAGGCGAAAAAAAAATCAAAATGTGGAAGGTACATACTTTCCACAATTCTCTGCAGACCTTAGAGCTGAAGCAAAGAAAATGGCTCAATACTATGAAATATTTTACTGTCTTGAAAGAACTATAAGAGAATTAATTATTGACGTTTTTGAAGCCTCTGCAGAAGAAAACTGGTGGGACAATTGCGTACCTGAAGAAGTAAGAAAAAACGTTAGTAAAAGTATAAAAAAAGAAAAAGAATCTGCCATTACACCTCGCTCAGACAATCCAATTGATTACACAACATTTGGGGAGCTTGGGGAAATAATCAAATCTAATTGGTCATTATTTGGTGGTAGTATATTTCAAGACATAAAAGCTGTAGAAAAAGTAATGAGCAACCTGAATTCACTTAGAAATCCGATTGCTCATTGCACACCACTTGCAGAAGATGAAGTTATGAGATTAGAGTTGAGTTTAAGAGATTGGTTTCGTATAGTTTCATAAATCACCTACAAATCACTCAAAATCTAATAAAATCAAACCATACTTAAATATTTCATACATGCCCAGCAGTTCGGACTAACTAGGAGCCTCGTCTCCACAGTTCACTTTTCAAAGTAATATTAGGTGATTCTCGTTTACATTGAAAGCGCAAGAAAGGTCGTTTAGACCTTTCTTGCTAACCCACGCATAGAAATCATAGATTTCGGTGAACCTGGATTAAGTTTCTTTAGGTACATCAACAAAAAATAAAGGAGGGTATAAATACCCTCCTTTATTTTTTAATGGCGCGCCCTGTAGGACTTGAACCCACGACATCAGGTGTTGGAGACCTGCGT
>CAZRTB010000022.1:0-1765 GCA_964602915.1 uncultured Gammaproteobacteria bacterium
GCGCCGTCCGTTCGCGATGGTCCTGCCATGATTCGCTGGTGCAGTGACGAGTATGCTGAATGCTGCTCGTTCAGGTCGGTGGCGTCTGGTTTTGGGGTTTCTGGCTGTTCAGCGATTGCCGCCGCTGGCGTTGACGTTGCCAGTAGTCGTTCTGCCATGCGTTCAACCTTCGGCTTCACTTCGACATGAACCTCTGGCACAGAGTCTCGCTGCCGGTCCATCTCCTCCTTGCAGTACATTGCCGCCAGCGTTGACGGAAACGCCTTTCGCAATGCAGACGCCTCCGCGCATTTGACGATCATCCCTGCTGGGTCCGCTGCCCATCGTGAGCGGCCAGTGTCAAACGTCTTCAGATTCAAGGCGTCGTAACTTGGCACAGACCTGTCTCGGCGATGCACTCGCGCCCACGCTCCCACCAGGACTTCGCCATTCAGCACCAAGTCGCCCTGTCGCTCCGTGATCGTTTCACCACGAGCGACGATGACGCCAGATTCAATTCCGTCAAATTCTGGCGATGCTTCTGCACGCTTTAGGAATGACTGGTGCGCCGTGATCAGGCTGAACTGTGGCCCGTCCTTGCCGTCATAGCCAACCAGGTAGGCGTCGTTAACCCACGGATTAAGAGACTGAGCCTTGCAGAGCATCATGTATTTGACGACCTGCTCATCGGTCGGCATTCGCCCCGATTTCGTCGGGATGCACAAAAACTGCTTGACCCTCGCAAGAGTCAGGTGGATGGCCTCTGTCTCGCCGAGCGGAACATACGTGATCGTCGTTTCTGGAGGCTTCGTGATCGCCCCCTGCTGTGCCGCTGCCTGAACTGCAGCCGTCTGTTTTGTTGCTGTCGCTGTACTCATTACTTTCCCTTTGCAAAACGTAGAACTCGGAACGAACTTGCTTTGACAACCGACTCTTTTCTGTGCTGCTCGTAGAACGTCATCAGCCCGCCGCTGCACTCCACCGCTTCCGCATCGCCGAACATTGCCAGCAATCGCTGTTTCAACTCGACGGCGTGGCTGTCAGCCTCTTTCGCCGTCGCCGTGGCTTCCTCCAGTTGCAGCCGAAGTTCCTCGAACTCGTCCGACCGTGGCAGAACCTTGTTCGGCTGGCGTCGAAGCCGCTTCAGTGTCTCCAATTGCGGCGGGTTCTCTGGTGGTACATCGCCAGCAAGAGACGAGATGAACTCTTCAGACTTATCACGAATCGCATTCTGTAGACCGCCGTGACGTGCAATCTCGAACATGGCGAACCCGCGCCCGCCGATTAGTGCTGCCAGGTACGCCAACTCCGCGCCAGTGACCAACATTTGAGCCTGCACTTGCAGCAGGTAATTTTCCGGGACTTCATCCGATCCATCGAGACCCCATGAATCGTCAGCACGCCACAAGACGCCGGAAGTTTTTGCTTCTACGACTGGACCATCGTTGATAACTCGTCCGTCGAGTGTCGCGCCGTTGTTGCCGACCATGACCCATTTCTGGCGGTCCACGATTGGTTGCCCGATACGTTCTTCGGCGAATTCCAGAACAACTGGTTCCAACTTCTGGCCGAGTCGCGTCGATGCGTTTCCAGCACCGCCATAAACGACACCATACTTTTTCTCATACCACAGGTCTGATACAGTCCGACCTCCGAATGACGGCAGCCCGAATAACAGACCGACTTCCGACGCACCAACTACTGGCCTGCGTCGTTCCAACTCTTGCTCGTTCACGATTGCACCCCCATAACCAGTTGTCGCACGAATTGCTCGGCGGCGGTGATT
>CAZRTB010000023.1:0-1733 GCA_964602915.1 uncultured Gammaproteobacteria bacterium
GAGTAATTCTAATGCTTTGTAACCCTATACTCATATAGCTATTATTAAAACATATAGGATCATTCAAGACTTTAATCCATTAACCATGCTAGCAGGACCCACATCTGGTGCGGTATTTACTTTCTCAGACGATGGATTAAGTGTAAATAATGTCAAGAATCAATTACAATTCAACAGGCTTACTTTTATTCAGAGGTTGGGAGTCAATCCAACTAGACTAAGTGGAAATTTAAATATAGTCGAAGTGAATACTTTTCAAAGTAATATAAGCTTGTACAAACCTACTCCGAAAGATAGTAACTTTAATGATTACTTTAGGTATAATACTAGTCAAGAAAACTATGGTAAAACATTAGATATAAATACTGGAGGTGCTGGATTTAAAGAGTATGTAATGAAAGAATTTAATTTACCTAATCAAAACATACTTATAACACCAGCTAATTAATAAGTGACGAAACTAGAAGATATCTTAGATCTAAGGATTGTTGCTCTTGTTAATACTTTAATTTCAGAATCAATTACAAAGGAATGGTTGAAAGACATTTTACAAGGAAAGAAATTTAAGGCTTCGCGTTTTGATAGGGACTGGTCAGAATCATATTTTTTTATTGATTGCGTTTGGGACAACCTCTCTGATGAACAAAAAAGTAAGGTAATTGAATCTCTAAATATGCTTATTGAAGAAGATATTTTGATAAATAAACAGCCTTTTGGGAATTATTGTTTTGACTTACTAGACCTAGCTATTCTTCTAGAAAAAAAAATACCTAAAAGAATTAATTCTAAACCTTTTATTATTTGGATGGAAAAGGATTTCTATAACTTACCAAATCCTGAAAATAGACATTCACCTTTGAGAGAAGAGTTGAGAAAAAAAATTAATTATGCATTTAAAAGTTAACTTATTTCGTAGAGATAACAAGAAATCTTGGAAGCTGAATAATTAAAAGATTTTTAAAGTTACCACCCAGAGACTTTAAAAGGCGCAGTTGCTTCACTTAATAAATCTGCTACTGTTTTTGGTTGTTCTAAAGTTGGGTCTTTTGATCTTTTTTCTAAATCTTCAAGTGTAAGTTCACCACTTTTAAGTTTCTTTACTAAAGCATCTGTTCTTAGATTAGCTACTGCTATTCTTTGGCTTGCTGGATTAGTATTTATTCTAGTCATTTAATTAATAATCTTAACTTAGTCAGAGATAAAATATTGTATTTCATTAAGAAAATTTACATTTATTTTCTTAATCTCTTAACTTCTTCAAAGAGAAAACCTTAGTTTTTACAGTGAATTGCATGGGTATATCCCTTTCAAGTAACTATTTATGCCTATTAAAATATCTAATTTTCACAGAGAAAACAAATTTCACTCTTACCAATATCCTTGGCTAGAGGAAACTAGAAAAATTAATGCTTCTAAATTTAGAGAGGCATTTGAACCTTTAGAAAATAGTTGGGGTGGAGATCACACACTATCTAAAAATATTTTTATTGATAATAATAATTCCAATTTAAGAAGTAAATTTGGAATTAAATGGGTTAGACAATCTTTTATTAATGAAGAATTTGAAAACAGTTTTTTACTTACATTAGTAAAAAATGGATTTGATATTGAAGTAGCTAATGAAATTATTAATGAATCACGAAAGAATGCCTTCCGCGCGGCTACCTGGTCCTGCGCAAATGAATCCCTCGGAAAAGAAGCTACTCAGTATGCAGTGCTTTCACTGGTGACTG
>CAZRTB010000024.1:0-1588 GCA_964602915.1 uncultured Gammaproteobacteria bacterium
TCACCAGTGAAAGCACTGCATACTGAGTAGCTTCTTTTCCGAGGGATTCATTTGCACAGGACCAATGTTTTAGATTTTCTTTCATTACAAAAGCTGAATCAATAACCTCTCTTACTGTTACATCATTTGTACTAGTTTTTTTTAAATAGTCTGAATAATCTTCACTTAATACTGTTCCATTACTAACTCTATTTATCCAAAACTTATCAAATTTTTTATTTTCATCTTCAGTAGGATCTTCAAAAATATCACTAGCTGTAACATTTCCAGAACCCCACTTGCTTTCTATAGGCTCGAAAGATTCACTGAGTTCTCTTCCAGAAAATCTGTTTTTTCTCCAGGCTAATAACTGGTCATAGTAAAGATTCTTTGACTTAAAATTTTCTATTTTCATTATTTGATAGGGATATACCCGAAATGAAAACAAGGAAAACTAGGGTTTTCTCTCTGAAAGAATTAAAAAGGTTAAGAAATTAAACGTTAACTTTATTAAAGAAATACAAGATTTTACCCTTGATAAATTTAAAGACTGGATATAATTTAAGCAATTATGATTAAACCTTTAACAATTGCAGAAATGAGAGCACAATTACCAGAAGCAGTAAGAAGATCTTTTTCTAAACCAAAAGAGCAAAATTTAACACCTGAACAAATTGAAAGATTAGATAAAAGAACCCCTCTTGAAAGAGCATTAGCACAAATCCCCTCAGCAGGAAATACTTCTGGGGAGTAGCTACTCAACCTCTAAGATTCTTTTTATCTCTGGTAAATAGTTATCAAATCTACCATTAGTAAATTCTTCTAGAGCTTTTACATATAGAATCTGGTTTTCTCTAGAAAGTGATGATTTATATCTTTTTGCTAGATCAATGGAATAAGAATCTCCATGCTTCTTTAATATACCGCTGTTCAAGAATTTAATTGCTGTTAGTTTATTTGGTAACTTAGTATCTAGATTAAAAGCTCTAGAGAAAAGGAATTCATTGTTTTCTAAAACATAGTCTGTTTTAGTGTCAGAGAGTATATCTATAGATCGACAACGTTCATGTGAAACGCTTGAGGTGCTAATAATGTCTTTTAAAAAGTTAAAAAAATGATCTATATTTTTAGATGAATAATTAATTAAACAATATAAAGCATTAGTATATCTACAAACTTTTATTTCTCTAATTTCTTCTAAAGGTCTAGTGCTTAGATTTTTAAAGAAACTCAATGCTTCAGGAAGATAAAGTTCTGAAGCCGTAGGAATAGCACATTTAGCATACTCTGGATCTGAGATTAACTCGACAATCCCTTTTATATATCTATTTTTCAAACCTCTATTATGAATACTATCGTACAGGAATTTTACAGCTCCAATATTACATTCTTCAACATGTTCGTGTACTGAACCAGGGACAGTATCATATATGTCTTTAAGGAAACTAACAGGATCTTCCTTGCTTGTAAATTTTGTATTATCACTAAATATTTTTCTTGGATTTTTCATTAGTTTAATAATTCTAAATTTATCACATTATTAGAAGAAGGATCTGCGGGTATAGGTGGACTGATAATTTCCTCTTTACCTCCTAAGGTTCTACCAAAA